>NZ_JAKILU010000069.1 GCF_023283485.1 Shewanella glacialipiscicola | reverse complement strand
AAATCATAAGTCCGGGTCCCCTTCGTCTAGAGGCCTAGGACACCGCCCTTTCACGGCGGTAACAGGGGTTCGAATCCCCTAGGGGATACCAATTTTAATCAAGGTTTATCGAAACTTTGGTTAAAGACAATAAACCACCTTAAGGTGGTTTTTTTGTATCTAAATTTTGAGTGTGAAATTGAGAATTAACTCGATTCATTTATAAGTCATGCGCCCTGAGTTATTCATCGAAGTAATCCATTAATGCAATTCACTCATGACGATAAATAAGGCCGCATACTGTAACTCTGTTTAATCACGCGATAAAACTTATTAAGGCGCCTTCCTGCTTAACTCTATGCTAACCCTTTATTAAAAATAATCTTTCGGATTGTTTAATGTCTGACACTTTGAATGCTATTACTCTTAATGCTAATAGTCCCAATACTGATATTGTGAACCGTTAATAGCGATTTATACCAATTACTTTAATTATATGATCTAATAAGTCGTCACTTTCTAACCTTACAAAGTATGAACAAGCCCAATATCCTAGCCCTAGTTA
>NZ_JAKILU010000068.1 GCF_023283485.1 Shewanella glacialipiscicola | reverse complement strand
GTGCAAGAAGCTTTTAAAAAACTTCCTAATGGCAACGATCCGTGACACCCCGGGGCATGTTGCACTCGATCGCATTGATGTTTGGTTTCAAGATGAAGCCAGATTTGGTCAACAAAATACTACCACCCGTATTTGGGCCAAGAAAGGGACACGTCCACGCGCGGTAAGGCAGCAACAGTTTGAATCGGCGTATTTATATGGCGCAGTGTGTCCTGCAACTGGCGCAACAGAAGCGATTATTGCCCCGCATGCTAACAGCGAATACATGTACCAACATTTGAAGTTAATTTCTGCTGCAACGGCATTTGGGCGCCACGCCCTGATCATCATGGACGGCGCTGGTTGGCATCAACAAGCGTTAGCCGACGACTTTGATAATCTGACCGTCCTCAAGCTGCCTCCTTACTCACCCGAACTCAACCCCATAGAGCAAGTCTGGCAATGGCTACGCCAAAATGTGTTGGCCAATCGCTGCTTTAGCGGCTATGACGACATTGTTGAGCAGTGTTCCATCGCATGGAATAGCTTCATAGAGAATAAAGAAAG
>NZ_JAKILU010000067.1 GCF_023283485.1 Shewanella glacialipiscicola | reverse complement strand
CAATCAATGCCTGATGCGTTTAAAGCACACGTTAATCAATTGATTAATGATGCCCGAGCAGGCTTTATTGGGGTAACAGATACGCTGGATGATAAGGCTAAGCCAGTTCGAGAAGTGACTGCGTTTATTCCCATGCGGCCGATACAATTTACTTCGGCAGATGACAATCCATCCCCACAAACAACGTTGGCATTATCAAATAATGCTGGTAGTAAAAACCAAACTAAATCAGTGGGTAACATCACTTTGCAGGATGCACTGACTAAGTTTATTACCTCCAAGCAGAAGCAGTCCATCTCAGCCTTAACGGTAAAGCAGCTTAATCAACGTATTAGCCACTTTATTGAGCGAACCCACTTAGAGGATGTCGTCGACATAACCAGCGCTGAAGCAATGGAATACAAGGATTGTTTGCTAGAGGAGGGCAGAAGCCACAAGAGTAATAAAGACTATCTTGCTGCCGTGTCACAGTTCTTTAAATGGAGCCGATTGATGCAGTACACCAGCGCCAATCCGTTTGATGAAGTCACACTATCAAAGCCTTCAAATCTGGCTGGGCAGGATTTAGCGCGTCAGCGCTGGCAACCGCATCAACTTA
>NZ_JAKILU010000066.1 GCF_023283485.1 Shewanella glacialipiscicola | reverse complement strand
TATGAAGTGGTCAACTAAATTTGGCCACGGCTTTAGAATCTTCCCAAAATCTTCGCTCTGATTCATTTGGGCTTAATCCTGCATTGTAATGATGTGGCCTGACTTGGCTGTAATAACCAATAATATAATCAGTCACATCTTGTTTAGCTTCAACAAAACCCTTATAGCCTTGCGTTGGTACCCATTCCGTTTTTAAACTCCTGAAAAATCGCTCCATTGGCGCATTATCCCAGCAGTTACCTCGACGGCTCATGCTCTGAGTTATTTGATATTTCCACAGCCGTTGACGGTATTTAAGGCTAGTGTAATGACTGCCTTGGTCTGAGTGAAATATCAGGTTTTTAGGCTTACCCCGTGATTCAAATGCCATTTCCAGTGCTTTTGCTGTTAACTCAGTATCTGCTGAAAATGACATCGCCCAACCCACCGCTTTTCTGGAAAATAAGTCCAGTACTACCGCTAAATAGCACCAGCGATTACCCGCCCAAATATAAGTGACATCGCCACACCAAACGGTGTTTGGTTCAACCACAGCAAATTGTCGTTCGAGTATATTGGGGATAGCGACGTGCTCCTGCCCAGCCTTCTTGTAGTGATGTTTCGGTTGTTGGCAACTGACTAATC
>NZ_JAKILU010000065.1 GCF_023283485.1 Shewanella glacialipiscicola | reverse complement strand
CCCCTTGCTCAGAGAGGCTTCGTTGCTGTACGAATGCTTTAAGACTGGCTTGCTGTGCCAAGGACAATTGAGGTGGACGACCTGGATTAGGTTTGTCATCTAGGCCGGATAGGCCTTGGGAAAGGTAAGTGGTCACCCACTTATTAACACTGGTTCTACTGACTTTCAGCATAGTGGCAATAGCGGTACGAGAATGTCCTTCGGTGAAATGCAGTAAGGCAAGATAGCGCATACGTTTACGTGCGCTTTTTCTGATTTAACTAGGGCTAGGATATCGGGCTTGTTCATACTTTGTAAGGTTAGAAAGTGACGACTTATTAGATCATATAATTAAGTAACTGGTATTACTCTCAGTAGCGGGTTATTAGCCAGACGAAGCCCTGTTGGTGGAGGGAACGATAAATATTGATGAGCTCAAACTTAAATGAGTAATATAAACGAGACCGCTTCTATTAACAGGTCGCTCTGAGTAAATAGACTTTTTGGCTGCATAGCTGCATAAAAACTATTTAGCTTATTATAGTTAGATTTTCGGTCCCTTAATTATATGGATTAAGCCATTTCGGCTGACTCTCTTGTCATCGTTTTTGAATTGGATTGTGGATAAGTCTGGGGGTAAGCGGTGGGTAGGGTGTGGCTAGTACAGATATCGGTAATTA
>NZ_JAKILU010000064.1 GCF_023283485.1 Shewanella glacialipiscicola | reverse complement strand
ACTTTTGAGTGCTGCAAGTTAGTTTTGTCTGCGACCGTTTGACGATAAACGCGCTGCAAGTCAGCAGCTAAAGAAAAGAGTCTGGCGGGGAAAATAAACGGGCTTAAAAGCGCCCTATGAAGAGCGCTTGGCATTAAGGGACACGTCCCTTAATAATCCCTATCAATTTTGAAAAAACGTTGATACCTTACTTATCGATTTAATGGGATTAACCAGCTAATAAAAAAGGAAATTATCATGAAAAATGAGCTGCTGCAGGTTATTAGAGATTTAGCAGACGAGAAAGAAACTAAGAGATTATCTCTTGGTGACATTTATCGAAAAATGGACATTGAGACAACCCAGTTCAACAATCTATTAGATGAATTAAAAGAAGATGGGTTTCTAATTGACCATTCAAACAATACTCTATCTTGGGAACGCTCCATCGGGGCTGACGGAATTATCTCACAATCATTCACACGCTGTGTTGAATTAGTGGGATAAAAAAGACTTCGCACAATCCAAGTTATGCAAAACTCAGCCCTTTCAGGGCTGTTTTTTTATGTCCGGATGCTACAAAAAAAAGCAGTTTTACATAACGTGAGGTTACATTGTGCGCAGCTTTGTATGGAAGGGATTAGATGTGCCGATAAGTGTCGTTATCGGCATTAGCGCGTCATTTCTCCTCGGCTCAGGCT
>NZ_JAKILU010000063.1 GCF_023283485.1 Shewanella glacialipiscicola | reverse complement strand
CTTAATAAAGTGTTTGAGAACTCATGATGCAAGTGTTTCCACACTTACATCGGTTTGCAATTAACACAACGACAGACATCATCATGTTAATTACTATCAGCTTTCCAAATTGTTAAAGAGCGGGCTTAAAAAAGCCAAAGATAATTTTTCAGTTTATCTTTGGCATCTCTATCCATAATGCATATTACTCGTTTTCGGCATAAGCCAGTCAAAACAAGCAGTAAATGGTGGAGCTATGCGGGATCGAACCGCAGACCTCCTGCGTGCAAGGCAGGCGCTCTCCCAGCTGAGCTATAGCCCCATTTACATGCAGTGCGAGTAAGTAAGATGTTCCAAACCTCTAAAAGGATTGGTTTGCCAAATCAAGTTATCCGCGGCAAATTAACGCGACGTTTAGTTCACTAAACAAGTGTTAATTTAACAAAGGAGAACAAAGATTTGGTGGGTCAGAGTGGACTTGAACCACCGACCTCACCCTTATCAGGGGTGCGCTCTAACCAGCTGAGCTACAGACCCATCTTTGATAAACCTATTTAACTAGGTCCATCTTTTACTCTTTCTTCTATCAAGCAAATCTGTGTGAACACTCAAAAGGTACACGGATGTACCGAATGTCGAAAATGCAGGAGCATTTTTCGACCAAACATTAAGTTAGTCGTATAGGTAAGGAGGTGATCCAGCCCCAGGTTCCCCTAGGGCTACCTTGTTACGACTTCACCCCAGTCATGAAC
>NZ_JAKILU010000062.1 GCF_023283485.1 Shewanella glacialipiscicola | reverse complement strand
AAATAAAAAAGGAAGCCTTAGCTTCCTTTTTTGTGTGTTGCTAATCTTTGCTATTAAGCAAAAATTTTCGCTACTACACCAGCACCTACTGTACGGCCACCTTCACGGATAGCGAAGCGTAAACCTTCGTCCATCGCAATTGGGCAAATCAAGGTCACTTTCATCTTGATGTTGTCACCAGGCATTACCATCTCTACGCCTTCTGGCAGTTCGATAGTACCGGTTACGTCTGTTGTACGGAAGTAGAACTGTGGACGGTAACCCTTGAAGAATGGAGTGTGACGTCCGCCTTCTTCTTTTGACAGAACATAAATTTCTGATTCAAAAGTCGTGTGTGGGTTGATTGAACCTGGTTTAGCCAACACTTGACCACGTTCTACGTCATCACGCTTAGTACCACGTAATAACACACCACAGTTCTCGCCTGCACGACCTTCGTCAAGCAGTTTACGGAACATTTCTACACCAGTACAGGTTGTCTTAGTCGTGTCGCGGATACCAACGATTTCAACTTCGTCACCAACGCGAACAATACCGCGCTCAACACGACCAGTAACTACTGTACCACGGCCAGAAATTGAAAATACGTCTTCAATTGGCAGTAGGAACGGCTTATCGATATCACGTTGTGGTTCTGGAATGTAAGAATCTAGTGCTGCTGCCAGCTCAAGAATTTTTGCTTCCCACTCTGGTTGACCTTCTAGGGCCTTCAGAGCTGAACCTTGAATAACAGGTAAATCATCACCTGGGAAGTCGTATTCTGACAGAAGTTCGCGCACTTCCATCTCTACTAATTCCA
>NZ_JAKILU010000061.1 GCF_023283485.1 Shewanella glacialipiscicola | reverse complement strand
TCAGGCTGATTGCGGGTGCTGTGAGAGCAAATTTTGGCGTGTAAACGCACTCAGAATTTGCTGAGAGTGGCTATGATTGGCACTCTACGGTTAATATTTTCAGCAGAAATCCTCTTATACAATGCCACTTTCTATATTATCTGGGACAAGTTCAGCGCGAATTCGACTTTATCCACCACAGGTTTGAGTGTTTTCACATCATATTGCTTGCCGTATCGTCCATAAGTGATGTTGTGATAAGCGTGTCCGACAATTTGCGCCACCATTGATTCTTCGATTTGCAGCTGTTTGAGTTCATCTATAAAGGTGTGCCGAAATGAATATGCGGTTGGTCGTTTACCGGCAATGAAGTTGAGCTGGCCGAGTAGTTTGCAAAATTCACGGCAGAACTTGTGCGACCAAACACCGTCACTGCTGGGTGGGTAGCCAAACAAGGGCTTATTTTTTGATGTTCGGTCAGTAAGGCTTTTGACGAAATCGATAAAGCCCAATTCAATTAGCTTTTTATGCAATGGAACGGTGCGCTTGGATTGCGCCGTCTTGAGCTGTTGAGTGATGCCCTCATTGGTGACGTGGATGACAGCTAGGCCGTCTATGTCGGTTATATCATGGCTATGGAGCTGACAAGCCTCTGATGGGCGTAGGCCATGATAGAGCATCAACAGCGTTATCCACTTAAAGTCGGGATGTTTATCGATAAAGTCTTGCGATTGCAGAACGTGTTTAAGTTGATGCGGTTGCCAGCGCTGACGCGCTAAATCCTGCCCAGCCAGATTTGAAGGCTTTGATAGTGTGACTTCATCAAACGGATTGGC
>NZ_JAKILU010000060.1 GCF_023283485.1 Shewanella glacialipiscicola | reverse complement strand
GCGTTTGTCTATGTGCCATCCCACAATCCGGCGTGAATATAAATCCATCACCACAGCCAAATACATCCAGCCTTCACCCGTCTTTAAATAGGTCACGTCACCCGCCCAGACCTGATTAGCCGATACTGGATTAAAGTTCATATTTAACAGGTTATCAGCCACTGCATCTGAGTGTTTTCGCTGCGTAGTCACCTTATAAGCACGTCGCTGGGTTGCTTTGAGTCGAAGGCGGTGCATAATTTTACGAACGAGATAGCGACCAACCTGGTAGCCTTCCTTGCGCAATTTTTTCACCATTTCACGATTCCCTAAGCTGCCTCGACTTTGCTTAAATAGCTGTCGAACAAGGCGATAAAGCTTCAGTGTTTCAAGGCTTATCACGTTTGCAGGGCGTTTATGCCAATCGTAATAGCCTGACTTACTGACACTCATTACTCGACATAACAGTGCTATGGGAAACAGGTGAGATTGCAGTTTGATGAAACGAAATCTTACTTCATTTCTCTCGCAAAGAAGGCGCTTGCCTTTTTTAGAATTTCTTTCTCCATGCGTAATTCTTTGTTTTCTCTACGCAATCGCTTCAATTCATCCCGCTCAGACTCTTCTAAGGTGATACCTTGTTTCAGGGCTTCGTGTTTTTCTTTCCAGTTGTAAAGCAGGCTCGTGCTAACTCCAAGAGACTTTGCCGCATCGGCAACGCTATAACCTTGTTCTAGCACCATCAAGACGGCTTCATCTTTAAATGCCTGCGGATAACTCTTATGTGATTTTTTTAAACTCATATAGACCTCTTAATTTATAATTTATTGACCATACTGTCTCAAAATTAAGTGTCCGATGGGATTAGACCAGAACA
>NZ_JAKILU010000059.1 GCF_023283485.1 Shewanella glacialipiscicola | reverse complement strand
ACTCGCCTGACTAAATTGATAAGCCATTGCTGTTTATAGGTTTTTGCCTCTACTGGCAGTCTTGATATAACAGAGAGTGCGCCTTGATAGAGGATTGAACGCAGGTATTTATCGCCACCATGCTTATCTATTCCAATCATAACAACCTTACCTCCACTGCTATGTTGTTTAGGGGTAACACCAACGAAGACAGCCGCATGCCGGCCATTCTTAAAACCTTGACCGTCACCTAAGCAAGCCAGTAAACCAGCTGCACCAATATGGCTAACGCCTTCGAGTTTCATCAAGCGTTTACAAGGTTCTGATTGAGTGACCCATTGCTTTAACTGTAACGTTACCGCTTTGTAGTGCTCTTCTGTTGTTTGATATTGTTACCATAAAATCATAAGCAATGGTTTGATTTGCTCAGGTAAGTCTTTTGATTCTGGCGAATTAAACTGAGTGATGGCTTGCCTTAATGACTTTTTACCTAGCGCGATGGTAGCGCCATATTCAAAGCATAACGCTCGCATGTGGTTACCCAGTGATGTGATTGTTCGGTCAAACTATTTCCGGCTGACTTGAATCGCCTGAATATTCTGTTGTGATAGGTTTTTAACCTGGCAGAAAGTCATTCCTAACTGTGTTGAAGCGATGGCAATACCGATAGCATCATTAGCGTCTGTTTTTTGATTGCTGATATAGGGTTTTACTTTTTTAGGTGCCATCCCTCTGACTTCATGGCCAAATGATTGTGCGACTCGAGCCCAGTAGTGAAAACTGGCACAGCCTTCCATAGCAACGACACAAGGCGGAGAGTTGGCAAGAAGGTCTTTGGTTTTTTGTGGTGACATGGCTTTATTGAATAACAGCTCACCATATGGATTCACTTTACAAACTTGAATGACTTTTTTTGCAAGGTCGAGAGATATTATTGTAGGCTTACTCATGTATGGACTCCTTTTGTTTTGGTCGATACCAACTTACGACTGTAGGTTGGTGGAGTCCATACATCGAG
>NZ_JAKILU010000058.1 GCF_023283485.1 Shewanella glacialipiscicola | reverse complement strand
CTGTCTCTTGATCACATCTCGTGCTCAAGAGACTGTGCCAATTCATAGCCTTCAAGGATAGTTTGCAGCTTGAACCATCCTTCCCATAACCGCTCCCAACCGACGATTCCTGTTCGTTTACTATCGTGCCAACCCGCTAATTTCCCTAAACTTAGATAAGCCCAATGCACACTGGGTGCTTTTTGGGGTGGTTTGCATTTTTCTACTTTCAGCCACTGTAATTTCCACGCTTTACTGCCGAGTAAGGTTTCGCAGCTTTGTTGTTCTGCCAATTCTGGTTGTAACCCAAGATGGCGCAACTGCTGAACTCGCACCGCAATAAACGCCAGAATAACTATCATACGCTCCAAATTCCCTTTGCTTTGTAAGCGCAAATCTTCAACCTGAGTCCCGCCGCTTTTCCAGGATTTATGGAAATCCTCTATCAGCCAGCGCTTTTCATACCAGCACAGAATCGTCACTGCTTGCTCCGCCGTAGTGACAGGTTCCGACGTCAGCAGGTGCCAGCACAACCCATCTGGGTTGTCTTTTTCAATACAACTAACATAGAACAACGGCGTACTTTCACCGACTTTATTGCTTGGCATTTTCAGGGGCACCGGTGCAAAACGAACTTCACAGGTGGCGACTCTGGCTTTGCGGCCACCTTTTTGTACCACCTCTACCATTCGTTCCCCCGCACTGTGCAACGAATGGCCGTACAGATGTAACTTACCTTCGGCTTCTTAGATATGCCGACTTATCATTAAGCGCACCACAAACCGTTGCTGGTGCTCGAGTTTATATTGCAGAGACTCAATTAAATCCGCTTCCCAGTCACAGACACTGACCACATGTGTCATGTGTTGACCCAAACGATTAGCGACATGTTGGGAGGCCTGCTGCCATTTAAAACTCTCTTTTTCCCTGTAAGGTCTTTGGGTTGCATTTTTGTGCTTTCCCATCGTTGCTATGTCGCGAGTCCACAGATGTTGTTCAATTAAACCAACCACTTGCTTCTGTAACGGCGCGTACAGCAATACCGAGTGTGCTTGAAATCCACGGCTCGATAGATGAGACGTAATATGCCCCAGTTCATCACGGACTCCTTTGTGGGAGAAATTGAGCGAACTGGTATATTCCAGTGCCAGTAAGGTGTCAAATGTTAAGGCTGCTTGCTGGGTTGCCATAAAGCCT
>NZ_JAKILU010000057.1 GCF_023283485.1 Shewanella glacialipiscicola | reverse complement strand
AAGAGTTCATTGCACCCATATATCCGGCCTGTTGTTGAGGGATTCCTCTGGCCCTGATGGATATCTGCTTCTACTGTCCTTATCATCCTTGCGGCTTCATTATGAGCCTATGCCGAGCTAAGGTTTTCAGTAGATCAGTCTGACTGTCTCATCATCAAATCAAGTGTCTTAGCAACTTGCTGGTTGGTTAATTATTAACGTTTATTGAATCTATTCAGCACTATACTGGAAGTCGATATTCTTCGTCATGCGCCGCGATAACCCATGCCATTCTCGCGAGTTTATTGGCGACGGCTACACAGGCTCGGTTAAAACCTCGGCGTTCTGCTAACTGGATTGCCCAGCAACTAAATTTATCCTGTTTATGACAACTGTGCTGTAACACAGCTCTGGCGCCGTGGATGAACAGGGTACGTAAGTAAGCATTTCCCCGCTTGCTTATCCCAAGGAGGTTATCTTTACCTCCACTGCTGTGTTGCTTGGGAACTAAGCCACACCAAGCAGAAAAGTGCCTGCCATTAGTGAAGTCTTTACCATCACCTGCGGCGGCATAAAAGGCGGTAGCGGTGACAGGACCAATACCTGGGATAGTTTCTAAACGCTGGCAAATCACATTGTTTTTAGTTTCAGTGAGCACTTGAACGTCACAACCCTTAAGCCGTTTTTCTATATCACTAAACTCTTCATATAACTGATAAAAAATGGCCCGACCTTTGGTGGTCAGCGCATTGGTTTCATCCGCTAAAATATCTGGGAACTGTACTTTAAAAGCCGATTTACTTTTGGTTATCACAATGCCGTATTCCGCTAGCATCCCTCTGACTTGATTGATTAAGGCGGTTGATTGTTTAGTTAATCGTTCGCGCATACGGTGGAGCAGTTGCACATCTTGCTGCTCAACGCTTTTGGGTTTTACAAACCGCATGTTGGGTCGCTGCGCAGCTTCAGCGATGGCTAAGGCATCGTTGTAGTCATTTTTATTACCTTGCCGGAAAGGCACCACAAATTGAGGTGCTATTAGCTTGACGTTATGGCCCAACAGCTCAAATTCTCTGGCCCAATAATTTGCCCCACCACAGGCTTCCATCACAATCAGACACGCCTCAATTTGAGCAATAAAGGGGAGCAAATCTTTGCGTCTAAGCATTTTCTTTTTGAGTAACTTACCCGTTTTATCGACACCAACAAGATGAAAAACAGACTTTGCGATATCTAAACCGATTGTAGTAATCTTCATAAATGGACCCGTCCTCTTTCTGATGAGTTTAGCGACTACATCGTGGCCCATTGCGAGGCCGATTAAAAGTGGATGGGTCCATTCCATTATCCATG
>NZ_JAKILU010000056.1 GCF_023283485.1 Shewanella glacialipiscicola | reverse complement strand
CTGCTGAGATGGTCACCTCGGCCTCGGCATCGCAATGTGCCATGATTTAGGTGCACAAAATCTGACTCGAGGTGACCGATATGAACTATAAACTTATCAGCATTGATTTGGCAAAAACAGTCTTCCAAGTGGCAGCATTTAACCCAGATAACACTATTGCTTTTAACCGTAAAATCAATCGCCCAGCATTACTTAGTACGCTCAGGCAATGCGAGCATACGCTCGTGGTGATGGAAGCCTGCTACAGTGCTAATTACTGGGGGCGTGCTATCGAAAAGCTCGGCCATACCGTCAAGCTTATCCCCGCCAGAATGGTGAAAGCCATGCTGGTTGGTAATAAAAATGACGCCAATGATGCGATTGCCATCGGAGAAACGGCTGGCCGTCCTAAAGTGAGTCTACTTCGCCCTAAAACGGTCGAGCAGCAGGACATTCAATCTTTGCTGCGCATTCGTGAGCGCTTGGTGGAGAATCGCACAGCGAACTGCAATCAACTGCGTGGTTTTCTCGCGGAATACGGCCTGATTGTCGCAAAGACTCGCCGCCAGTTGATGTTAGCCATTCCGCTCATTCTTGAAGATGCTGACAACGAATTATCCACGGTTGCCAGAGGGTTTATTCAACGACTCTATGAGTTTCAGTTGTATTTAAATGAACAAATAGACCAGGTTGCAGAGGAAATATTAACCCTTGCTCAAGCCATGCCACAGTATCCATTATTGCTAACCATCCCCGGTGTAGGTCCTATCGTCGCATCCACATTATTAGCCAGTATTAATGAAGTGAATGATTTTAAAAATGGCCGGCAATTAGCAGCATGGCTAGGACTAACCCCTTCACAATACAGTAGCGGTACGACTAATCGACTCGGCAAGATAACCAAGCGCGGTAATCAAACGCTCCGGCGATTGCTTATCCATGGTGCAAGAACCGTGGTGAACTGGTGCGATAAAAAAGACGACTCACTAAGCCTGTGGCTCCAACGGCTTAAACAGCGCCAACATGTTTGCAAAGTGACGGTCGCCTTGGCCAATAAGATGGCGCGGATGGTGTTTGTGGTGATGAGCAGCGGACAAGCATTTGATATGAATAAGGCGTGTAAAATGGCGGCCTAAGGGTATCAATTTAAAGCATGAATAAAAGTAGATAACGTCCATCAAAGCACAACAGCGGTAATGGTATTAATGAGTTAAACGGTTTGTCTTACCCAAAACCTGACGAGGACAGTGGCCTTCGAGGTCATGTGGCTGCCTAGGAGGGTAAGACGTCAATTTGGATCTCATTAGGGCGCAACAGACGCCGGATATATGTCGCAAGACCGCAAACCATTAACGAC
>NZ_JAKILU010000055.1 GCF_023283485.1 Shewanella glacialipiscicola | reverse complement strand
TGGAATAGCTTCGTAGAGAATAAAGAAAGGGTGAGTAAGTTGTGCTCTAGACGATGGGCAATGCTGACCAGTTAATTAATGGAGTTGGTATTATTGATGCAATTGACAGTGTCCCTTTCGCTAAAGGCGCTAATAATCATATGGGTAGCCTACTGACGCAGCTCGACAACCCCATGTTATGGATTATGGAAACCCTTAAACAAAAACAGCTGTATTTTGTCGATAGTATGACAACAAGATTCACTAAGGCGGGAGATAAGGCCGATCAATTAGGCGTTCCTTTGCTAAAACGCCAACTTTTTTTAGACAATGATACCAGTGCCAGTGCACTCGAAAAACAATTTAGCGTAATGATCAGTCAAGCACATATAGAAGGTAATCTCGTGGCGATTGCACACCCTTATCCAGAAACGATACGCTTCCTTAAAGCTAATCTACAAAGGCTAGAAATAGAAGGGATTGATCTAGTGCCAGCATCAAGCTTACTCTCTATCGATATTTCACCAGCCGGAGGGACTAATCCAACTGCAACACTGAGATAGATAAATCAGGCAAAAGAGCAAGTAATTCATCACGATTACTCACAATATCCAGTAGAGTATATTGATCGAGTACATTCAAATAGGCATCAACCGCTTGGGCAAGCACGCCTTTCAGCTTACATGCTGGTGTGAATCGACAGTAAGGCTTACTGCAATCAATCGGCGCTAACGAGTTTTCTAACACTCGCACTAACTGACCCAGATTAATTTCAGTCGCAGGCTTACCTAAACGAAAACCGCCCATCTTACCGCGAATAGTTTCGAGATAACCCAACTTCCCTAAATGATGTACTATTTTAGAGACATGGTTTGGAGATAAATCAAATACCTGCGTAATTTCAGCAATTCTAAATAAAGTAGTCCTATCTGGCTGAACAGCCAAATACATTAGGGTTCGAACGCCAAAATCGGTATAACGAGTTAACTGCATATTTCACCTGTCCGCGATAAACTTAATGAGCCGTTTGAGATTCGAGTTGGGTAATTAACCAAAGTGCCTCATCGTTCGTATGACCACATACATCTACAGATGCATCAAAATCACTGCAAACAGTGGGGCGATCAGGTGAGCCGAAAATCAAACATAAATTGGCATCACTCAATTGTACACAACGCTCACCAGCGGCCTTACCATCTGGCATACCAGGAATTTTGCTACTGATTGAAGGTGCAATACAGCAAGCACCGCATCCGAGACGACAATTCATTTACGCTACTCATCAAAAATGTGAAGCATTATAACGCTTAATTAGCCCGAAATCTGTGGCGTGGTTCAATACTACTGAGGCTCACGGAACAAGATGGGCTGCTTATAAAGGCAATAGTATTAATATACGACATAAAAATCGGATAATTTCGTAAATTAACTATTAAAAAACAAAACGAAAAAAGCCTCATCTTCCGATGAGGCTTATCTCTTTATGTTGGCGGAGCGGACGGGACTCGAACCCGCGACCCCCGGCGTGACAGGCCGGTATTCTAACCAACTGAACTACCGCTCCTTTAA
>NZ_JAKILU010000054.1 GCF_023283485.1 Shewanella glacialipiscicola | reverse complement strand
CCCCCTGTGTCAGGATTGTTGTCACCCCTAAATAATCATTATGTTTAAAGACAGGGTGCGGCAAAAGAGAACGATATGGCTCGGTATTCACCAGAACGTAAAGAGGCGATCCTTAAAAAATTATTACCTCCTCACAACTTAACGGTCGCAGAGGTCGCTCGGGAAGAAGGCATCGCGGTGCAAACCTTGTATCATTGGCGAGATATTGCCAGAAAAGAAGGTCGCCCCGTGCCAGGTAAAACATTAACAGCCGATGATTGGTCGGCTGAAGCAAAACTTGCCGTGATTATTGAAACAGCGCCGCTGTCGGAAGCGGAGATAAACCAGTATTGCCGTGAAAAGGGCTTGTTCCGCGAGCAAGTACAGCAGTGGAAACAGGATTGTTTAGCTGGTTTTCAAACCTCAGAAGTACAAACTAAAACCATTAAACAGCAGGCTAAGGCTGACAAAGCCGAAATCAAATCGCTGCAACGGGAATTGCGCTATAAGGAGAAAGCGCTGGCTGAAGCTGCTGCGTTACTGGTGCTCAGAAAAAAGCTCAATGCGCTCTGGGGGGACGACAGCGAGGAGAGCTAACCCCTTTGCCTGAGCGCATAGCATTGATTGCCTTAATCCAAGAGGCCTATACCAATGGTGCTCGCCTTTATAAGGCTTGTGCAGAAACGGGCCTCAGTAAGCGTACCTATCGACGTTGGTATCGAGAAGGTCAAGTACAAGCTGATTTAAGGCCGACAGCAGCTCGACCAGAGCCGGCCAATAAACTCGAAGAACATGAGCGACAACAGATATTAAGCGTGTGTAATCAAACGGAGTACGCCAGCTTACCCCCGTCGCAAATTGTGCCAACATTATTAGATAACGGGATTTATATCGCCTCGGAATCCAGCTTCTACAGAGTGTTAAATGCTCATGGTCAACTTAACCATCGTGGCCGCACTCAGGCTGCGGTCAATCGAAGCAAACCGTTGAGTTATCGGGCAGATGGGCCGAATCAAGTGTGGTCATGGGACATCACTTATTTAGCCTCAATCGTCAAAGGCCAGTTCTACTATTTGTACCTGTTTGAAGATATTTACAGTAGAAAAATAGTGGGTTACGAAGTTCATGAGCAAGAAAGTGGGGAATATGCCGCTGCGCTAATCCAACGCTGTCTGTTACGCGAGCAATGCTTTAACACGCCATTAGTGCTGCATTCTGATAATGGGGCGCCGATGAAGTCACTGACCATGAAAGCCAAGCTGGAAGAGCTTGGTATTACGGCATCATTAAGTCGGCCGAGGGTGAGTAATGACAACCCCTTTTCAGAGTCGTTATTTAAAACGTTGAAATACCGCCCACAGTGGCCGGCATCAGGTTTTAGCTGCTTAGCAACAGCAAGAGAATGGGTGGAAAAGTTTGTAACCTGGTACAACGATGAGCATAAACACAGCCAGCTAAATTTTGTCTCACCAGGGCAACGTCATGCACTGCAAGATGGCGCTATTTTAGCGAAGCGCAAGAAAGTGCTTGAGGCGGCGAAGGAAAGAAAACCGATGCGTTGGTCTACAGAGATCAGAAATTGTGAAGCGGTTGGCGCTGTAACACTCAACCCAGATAAGGCACCAGAAGAAGGCGTAATAAATGCAGCTTAATATTTAAACAAAGAGTGACAACTATCTTGAAAAACACCG
>NZ_JAKILU010000053.1 GCF_023283485.1 Shewanella glacialipiscicola | reverse complement strand
GCAGTCAAAAATTTAAATCAATGTAACAATGAGTGTTCATAGCAATATGTACAGTTTGTTTCTGTAGCAGAAACAAAAAAATCAGAATTCATTGAGCCGCTGATTAGCTTCTTATTTATAAGAAGTTGAGAAGCAAAAAAACTTTAATTGAAGAGTTTGATCATGGCTCAGATTGAACGCTGGCGGCAGGCCTAACACATGCAAGTCGAGCGGCAGCGCAAGGGAGTTTACTCCTGAGGCGGCGAGCGGCGGACGGGTGAGTAATACCTAGGGATCTGCCCAGTCGAGGGGGATAACAGTTGGAAACGACTGCTAATACCGCATACGCCCTACGGGGGAAAGAAGGGGACCTTCGGGCCTTTCGCGATTGGATGAACCTAGGTGGGATTAGCTAGTTGGTGAGGTAATGGCTCACCAAGGCGACGATCCCTAGCTGTTCTGAGAGGATGATCAGCCACACTGGGACTGAGACACGGCCCAGACTCCTACGGGAGGCAGCAGTGGGGAATATTGGACAATGGGGGCAACCCTGATCCAGCCATGCCGCGTGTGTGAAGAAGGCCTTCGGGTTGTAAAGCACTTTCAGTAGGGAGGAAAGGTAATAACTTAATACGTTATTACTGTGACGTTACCTACAGAAGAAGGACCGGCTAACTCCGTGCCAGCAGCCGCGGTAATACGGAGGGTCCGAGCGTTAATCGGAATTACTGGGCGTAAAGCGTGCGCAGGCGGTTTGTTAAGCAAGATGTGAAAGCCCCGGGCTCAACCTGGGAATTGCATTTTGAACTGGCAAACTAGAGTCTTGTAGAGGGGGGTAGAATTCCAGGTGTAGCGGTGAAATGCGTAGAGATCTGGAGGAATACCGGTGGCGAAGGCGGCCCCCTGGACAAAGACTGACGCTCAGGCACGAAAGCGTGGGGAGCAAACAGGATTAGATACCCTGGTAGTCCACGCCGTAAACGATGTCTACTCGGAGTTTGGTGTCTTGAACACTGGGCTCTCAAGCTAACGCATTAAGTAGACCGCCTGGGGAGTACGGCCGCAAGGTTAAAACTCAAATGAATTGACGGGGGCCCGCACAAGCGGTGGAGCATGTGGTTTAATTCGATGCAACGCGAAGAACCTTACCTACTCTTGACATCCACAGAAGCCAGTAGAGATACAGGTGTGCCTTCGGGAACTGTGAGACAGGTGCTGCATGGCTGTCGTCAGCTCGTGTTGTGAAATGTTGGGTTAAGTCCCGCAACGAGCGCAACCCCTATCCTTATTTGCCAGCACGTAATGGTGGGAACTCTAGGGAGACTGCCGGTGATAAACCGGAGGAAGGTGGGGACGACGTCAAGTCATCATGGCCCTTACGAGTAGGGCTACACACGTGCTACAATGGCGAGTACAGAGGGTTGCAAAGCCGCGAGGTGGAGCTAATCTCACAAAGCTCGTCGTAGTCCGGATTGGAG
The DNA here is from genome assembly GCF_023283485.1 of Shewanella glacialipiscicola. Taxonomy (GTDB): domain Bacteria; phylum Pseudomonadota; class Gammaproteobacteria; order Enterobacterales; family Shewanellaceae; genus Shewanella; species Shewanella glacialipiscicola. Next base: position 254 of record NZ_JAKILU010000053.1, on the reverse strand, counting down.
TCTGCAACTCGACTCCATGAAGTCGGAATCGCTAGTAATCGTGAATCAGAATGTCACGGTGAATACGTTCCCGGGCCTTGTACACACCGCCCGTCACACCATGGGAGTGGGCTGCAAAAGAAGTGGGTAGCTTAACCTTCGGGGGGGCGCTCACCACTTTGTGGTTCATGACTGGGGTGAAGTCGTAACAAGGTAGCCCTAGGGGAACCTGGGGCTGGATCACCTCCTTACCTATACGACTAACTTAATGTTTG
>NZ_JAKILU010000052.1 GCF_023283485.1 Shewanella glacialipiscicola | reverse complement strand
TACATTGTGCGCAGCTTTGTATGGAAGGGATTAGATGTGCCGATAAGTGTCGTTATCGGCATTAGCGCGTCATTTCTCCTCGGCTCAGGCTTCGCTCGTCGGCATTCCTTACTATGCCTTAGCGATGTCTAAATGGTTCCTCTGGTGTGACTCTACGCAGTTCGCCTTGGCAATGTGGGCACTGGATAAATATCGAGTCAAAATCATCATACCACCAAGGCTTATTACAGTTGTTACATTGCAGCTCGGGTTTGTCTTGGCGTTCAACCATGCTGTAGCCGCCATCATAAAGGATTATTTGCATGATGCTGTGTCCTTAAGTTGTTCTAGTGTGTCGTCAAGTTCGCCCAGTAACACGCAAGATTTAGCGATTAATTGCAGTTGAGCATCTTCAGGCGCTAAGCCTTTCAGTAAAAAATCATTGATAGCCTGTATGTCGTTACGTAGCTGGATTGCGCTATTGATTAGTGATTCATCCATGATGATGGCTCCTGATTAAAAGTTACTTTTAGGTGCTGTTGTCGCAGCTTTACCGATAGCTGTGATCGTTAAGCCAAAGCGTTTTAGTTCAAGGCCGCCAAAGTTGTTTACGACAAAGCTTGAGCTATCTATTTCATATTCTCCGGCTTGATACGTCTTAGTTGGATCTTCGACTTGCAGCTTCATCTGAACAGGAAATTTTCCGCCTAAATATGCGTAAGCTCTTTGCTCGTAAATGGTTCGCCCAGGCTTTCCGTCTTTCGGTGGCATGTTTCGGGCTGTTACGGTTACATCTTCTTGAAATATTTCAATTTTCAACATGGTTATAGCTCCTATGCGTAGGCTTTGAACGGTAAAATATTGGATTGTGCAACTATCGGTAATTGATACCAGTGCGGGACGATTAGCGGTTTAACTTCAATAACTTCTGAGCGTCTTAGTGTTGGGCACATACGACTCACATCGAATTGCTGGCCGATATCGATACCGATGACTTTTAAACGGGCTTTATGTTCGTAGAACTGACGTTCTGATAGGACGTTGGGGTTCCGTAAATCAGTCCCGTGTTGCCATAAAATGGCGTAGCTCTGCGTTGCATTAGCCGCTTGACGGCTCTTTACCACGCCTTGGCTGATAAGTTGGTCTGCGATGCTTTGATGCTCATCATGCGATATATGGATGGTGTTCATGGCGGTCTCGATCTCTTTTAGGTGTGGGTAAAAGTCTTGTTCAGTGACTCGGCCATAAAATTGCAACGTATGACGTTTAAGTAAGGCCTGTCTTAAGCTATGTTCTTCGCGTACAACACCTGTGCTTTCACAGTATTTAATGAGGTTTTCTAGGTAGTTAAGTCTATCGATAGGAACACCGGCTTTTTTACGGATTTCCTTATTAAGATGTCTTTGTAATTCAATAGCTTTGTTATAAAGCTTGGTCATTATCCATGTAGAACCTTCGCCCCAGTTACAAGTGTGGCCATCTGGATAAAGCTTGGGTTTACGACCTCGACCGATTTGCATTGACGACATACCACGGATAAATGAGGCCTCTTTGCCCTTGCCTACTTGATGATTAACCGTCCAGTCGATAGCGGTAATCTCGGCACCATTACCGACTAATTGTGTGGCTTTCCCATCGGGCGTTTGACGGTGTGAAATCTGAGTATTTTTGGTGAACGGAGGTAAACCGTATTGCGCTAAAACGTGATTAAAAATCGCCACGCATTCATCAAGCGTTTGCAAACCAAAAAGGTTATCCATGCGTTGCCAGCGTGACGGATTGCCTTCCACCCTCACCCGCTGACCATCACAACGGATGGTTAATTTGGTGCTGTAAGAACCTTCGAGGATTTTCTGATTAACCGATGGTGGTAAATACTCACCCGTTTCGAGTTCGAACCGTTCAATTACATGCCGACCGACCAGCGGCAAATTGCCCTCTGGATAGTCTTGTTGCATGAATAAACGGTCGATGAAAAACAATTCGCTAAAAACCCTGTCAAGTACATTTTTACGTACCTTAATGTATATCAATCGTTAATTCAACTGATGAGTGTTAAAATATGGTGTTATAGTTAAATAAATATATACCTGAGGGCTGAAATAATGATTCATGACGTACTTAAAGAGGCTAGGACACGTAAAGGGTTAAAGCAGGAGGAGGTTGCGAGTCTTATCAAGGTTGCTAAGCAAACATATCTAAAATGGGAAAATGGTGCGACAGAACCTAAAGCCTCTCAAGTTGCAGCATTGGCCAAGGTTTTAGGGATTACGCCAAATGAAATCTGCGTAGGTAAATTAACTAAACGCTATTCATTAGAGGATTTCATTTACGAGATGATGAAACATCCAGTTAGAAGTGAGCTGGAGACCTTAAAGTATTGGGAGCATATTCCTGACCACGAGGCTTACTTTGCAGACCTAAACGCTATTAAAAAAGAAGATAAAGACATACTGCAGGACAACCAGTCTAAAGACTGGGGTCAAACCAAGATAGTAACTTCAGAAGAGGCCATGCACATGATGACTCGTGAAGTTGCAGAGCAATTTCATGACAAGTGAATATGCGGAAGTCCGCAGTTAGTTTGGGTGTAACAGGAACCCAAACCTAAAAAGTCTGTTTCGGTCGGGGGCGCTTCGCTTGCCTCCCCCTTCCTCCACGCTGCAACAAGGACGAGATGCAAGCCATCAAAAGTACCTAAACCACACAGAAAATTAGAAAAAGAAAAATAGGTTAAAACCATGGCTTATCATGGTAAAGTTCGGGTGTCACTAGAACCCGAACGCTTCGCGAGACGGTCAAAATGACAGTAGAGTCCACTGTTA
>NZ_JAKILU010000051.1 GCF_023283485.1 Shewanella glacialipiscicola | reverse complement strand
TTGCAGAATTATGGTGGTCGCTACTGGGCTCGAACCAGTGACCCCCTCCTTGTAAGGGAGGTGCTCTCCCAGCTGAGCTAAGCGACCTGGGAATTCTGATACTAGATAAATCGAAAGTCATTATTCACTAAAGAATGGTGGTCGCTACTGGGCTCGAACCAGTGACCCCCTCCTTGTAAGGGAGGTGCTCTCCCAGCTGAGCTAAGCGACCTGGGAATGACTACACACATTTTTGTACATCAAGTTATATGGTGGTCGCTACTGGGCTCGAACCAGTGACCCCCTCCTTGTAAGGGAGGTGCTCTCCCAGCTGAGCTAAGCGACCTGGGATATAACTATTTTGTACAGCCATAAATTATTTGCAAAAAATATGGTGGTCGATACTGGGCTCGAACCAGTGACCCCCTCCTTGTAAGGGAGGTGCTCTCCCAGCTGAGCTAATCGACCTCGCTGTGTGGAGCCGTATTATAGGGAGGTTCGATCGAGTGTCAACGCTTTTTAGTGAAAAAAACATTGGTCGCGTTATTTTTGTTCGTATTGACTTAATGCTATTCATCCTGCGGATCAAAGTGTTAGTTAATTAGTCAATTATTGATGCTTAATTGGGGGGCTGTGTGGCTCGATAGAATCGTGACGCTGTCTAAGGACGGTATCTAAACCTTCAAAGCTGACTTAAATTAGAGGTTTAAGTCGATGCTGGACTGGAACAGCTTTTTTAGATGTCTTCTGAGGCAGGTAGCTAAGACTTTTTTACGGCCAATTCTACACCAACAGGATTATTTAACATGTAGAGCAGTGATTTTAATGCGATAAGTGAACAGACCCTACTTGTCCCATTTGCAGCACTCGCTTTGGCTGTTAGAATAAGCCCACTTTTTTACGTGATTGTCTTTATCTAGACGACTTTATATAGGTTAGTGTCCCATTATGACAACTAAGACGCGTTTTGCCCCTAGTCCTACAGGTTTCTTGCATGTTGGTGGTGCCCGTACTGCACTTTATTCTTGGTTACAAGCTCGTGCAAATAACGGTGAGTTTGTACTGCGTATTGAAGACACTGATATTGAACGTTCGACTCAAGCTGCCTGTGATGCGATTTTAGAAGGTATGAACTGGTTAGGTTTGACTTGGGACGAGGGGCCGTACTACCAAACTAAGCGTTTTGATCGTTATAACGAAATTATTGCGCAAATGTTAGAAAAGGGCACTGCCTATAAATGCTATTGCTCACGTGAGCGCATTGATGTCTTAAGAGAAACACAAGCGGCGAACGGTGAAGCGCAAAAATACGATGGTTGCTGCCGTGATTTACCTGCCCGTGACACCGATGAACCATTTGTGGTGCGCTTTAAAAACCCTATTGGTGGCTCAGTGGTATTTGACGACCATGTACGTGGCCGTATTGAATTTTCAAATGATGCATTAGATGACTTGATCATCGCCCGTACTGACGGTGTGCCAACTTATAACTTCTGTGTAGTGGTTGACGATTGGGATATGGGGATCACTTGTGTGGTCCGTGGTGAAGATCATATCAACAATACGCCGCGTCAAATAAATATTCTTAAAGCATTAGGGGCGCCGATCCCAGAATATGCACACGTATCGATGATTTTAGGTGATGACGGCGCTAAATTATCTAAACGTCATGGCGCTGTGAGCGTAATGCAATATCGTGACGATGGTTATTTACCTGAAGCACTGTTGAATTACCTAGTGCGTTTAGGTTGGTCACATGGTGACCAAGAAATATTCTCATTAGAAGAAATGAAGCAATATTTTAAATTGGGCGATATCAACAAAGCCGCTTCTGCCTTTAATACCGATAAGCTGGTGTGGCTCAACCAACACTATATAAAGAGCCTGGCGCCAGAATATGTGGCAACACACTTACAATGGCATATGGACGATCAAAAAATTGATCTGTCAAATGGTCCTGCATTAGCTGAAGTGGTCACTGCATTAGCTGAACGCGCAAAAACACTAAAAGAATTAGCAGCATCTAGTCGCTATTTCTATGAAGACTTTGCTGAGTTTGATGAAGCCCAGGCGAAAAAGCATTTACGCGGTGTTGCGTTAGAGCCATTGCAACTGGTGCAACAAAAATTAACTGCATTAACAGAGTGGACGGCCGAAGCTATTCATCAGGCAATTGAAGATACTGCAACTGAATTAGATGTGGGTATGGGTAAGGTTGGTATGCCTTTACGCGTTGCAGTAACAGGGGCAGGGCAGTCTCCAGGCTTAGATATCACGCTATTTTTAATTGGAAGAAGCCGTTCTGAGCAAAGAATATCCAAAGCGATTGAATTTGTAGCAGATAGAATAAATTCCTAAAAAAACGAGTTGACACTTTTAGGTGCGCTGCATAGAATGCGCCACGCAGTTGAGACACAGTCGAGCTAATGCTTGCAGTGCACTTAAATGTCGTTAGATAAGTTTGGGGTTATAGCTCAGCTGGGAGAGCGCTTGCATGGCATGCAAGAGGTCCACGGTTCGATCCCGTGTAGCTCCACCAAACTTACTGCAGATGTTAAGCAGGAACATGAGTTCAAATTAATATGTCCGGCCCTTCGTTTTTTAGATGAGAGTGCCTAGGACACCGTAGATGTTAAACGGGAACGTTAAGTTCAAATTAATATGTCCGGGTCCCCTTCGTCTAGAGGCCTAGGACACCGCCCTTTCACGGCGGTAACAGGGGTTCGAATCCCCTAGGGGATACCAAATATTGGTTCCTAGCAAATGACAACGTGTTGTTTGATAAGAACAAAATCTAAATTTCTGCTGATGTACAGGCCGATAAAGCTTAGTGTGTTGACAAAGATTTGGGGCTATAGCTCAGCTGGGAGAGCGCTTGCATGGCATGCAAGAGGTCCACGGTTCGATCCCGTGTAGCTCCACCAATTTACAGTCTTATTAAGCTGAAACGAAAGTTTAAATTAATACACAAATGGCACTTTTATTTCTTTAGAAGTGGGTGCATATGAGACCGTAGATGTTAAACGGGAACGTTAGGTTCAAATTAATATGTCCGGGTCCCCTTCGTCTAGAGGCCTAGGACACCGCCCTTTCACGGCGGTAACAGGGGTTCGAATCCCCTAGGGGATACCATCTATTTTT
>NZ_JAKILU010000050.1 GCF_023283485.1 Shewanella glacialipiscicola | reverse complement strand
ATTAACATGATGATGTCTGTCGTTGTGTTAATTGCAAACCGATGTAAGTGTGGAAACACTTGCATCATGAGTTCTCAAACACTTTATTAAGTGTCTTGAATATTCAAAGTGAGGTATTTTGCTGTGGTGGCAGAGTATTTCACGTCTAAGGCGCGTCCACTTCCTGGTCGGGAGTGAGACAAGTAAAACCAAGCTGGTCGCAATGCGGCGCAGATGAGTGAAACTCATTTGGGTTGTATGGTTAAGCGACTAAGCGTATACGGTGGATGCCTTGGCAGTCAGAGGCGATGAAGGACGTAGTAACTTGCGAAAAGCGTTGGCGAGCTAGTAACAAGCATTTGAGCTAACGATGTCCGAATGGGGGAACCCAGCAGCATAAGCTGTTATCTGCACATGAATACATAGTGTGCAGAGGCGAACGAGGGGAACTGAAACATCTAAGTACCCTTAGGAAAAGAAATCAACCGAGATTCCCCTAGTAGCGGCGAGCGAACGGGGATTAGCCCTTAAGTCTATGGGGTGTTAGTGGAATGAGTTGGAAAGCTCAGCGGCACAGGGTGATAGCCCCGTACATGAAAACTAACCATAGATGAAAACGAGTAAGGCGGGACACGTGACATCCTGTTTGAATATGGGGGGACCATCCTCCAAGGCTAAATACTCCTGACTGACCGATAGTGAACCAGTACCGTGAGGGAAAGGCGAAAAGAACCCCTGTGAGGGGAGTGAAATAGAACCTGAAACCGTATACGTACAAGCAGTGGGAGCGGTTCTTGAGACCGTGACTGCGTACCTTTTGTATAATGGGTCAGCGACTTACATTTTGTAGCGAGGTTAAGCGAATAGCGGAGCCGTAGGGAAACCGAGTGTTAACTGCGCGTTTAGTTGCAAGGTGTAGACCCGAAACCGAGTGATCTAGCCATGGGCAGGTTGAAGGTTGAGTAACATCAACTGGAGGACCGAACCGACTAATGTTGAAAAATTAGCGGATGACTTGTGGCTGGGGGTGAAAGGCCAATCAAACTCGGAGATATCTGGTTCTCCTCGAAAGCTATTTAGGTAGCGCCTCGAGCGAATACCACTGGGGGTAGAGCACTGTTAAGGCTAGGGGGTCATCCCGACTTACCAACCCTTTGCAAACTCCGAATACCAGTGAGTACTACTCGGGAGACAGACAGCGGGTGCTAACGTCCGTTGTCAAAAGGGAAACAACCCAGACCGTCAGCTAAGGTCCCAAAGTACTAGCTAAGTGGGAAACGATGTGGGAAGGCTTAGACAGCTAGGATGTTGGCTTAGAAGCAGCCATCATTTAAAGAAAGCGTAATAGCTCACTAGTCGAGTCGGCCTGCGCGGAAGATGTAACGGGGCTAAGCTAGTCACCGAAGCTACGGGTGCGGTCCATTAGGACTGCGCGGTAGAGGAGCGTTCTGTAAGCCGTTGAAGGTGAAGGGGTAACCCACGCTGGAGGTATCAGAAGTGCGAATGCTGACATGAGTAACGATAAAGGGGGTGAAAAACCCCCTCGCCGGAAGACCAAGGGTTCCTGTCCAACGTTAATCGGGGCAGGGTGAGTCGACCCCTAAGGTGAGGCCGAAAGGCGTAATCGATGGGAAACAGATTAATATTTCTGTACTTCCGCTAACTGCGATGGAGAGACGGAGAAGGCTAGGCTAGCGCGGCGTTGGTAGTCCGCGTTTAAGGTGGTAGGTTGATTTCTTAGGCAAATCCGGGAAATCGCACTTTAGTGTGCAGACTGAGAGCTGATGACGAGGTCCTAAGGGACTGAAGTAGTTGATGCCATGCTTCCAGGAAAATCTTCTAAGCTTCAGGTTAGTGGGAATCGTACCCCAAACCGACACAGGTGGTCGGGTAGAGAATACCAAGGCGCTTGAGAGAACTCGGCTGAAGGAACTAGGCAAAATGGTACCGTAACTTCGGGAGAAGGTACGCTCCTGTTGGTGATGAGACTTGCTCTCTAAGCTGACGGGAGTCGCAGATACCAGGTGGCTGCAACTGTTTATCAAAAACACAGCACTGTGCAAACTCGCAAGAGGACGTATACGGTGTGACGCCTGCCCGGTGCCGGAAGGTTAATTGATTGGGTTATCGCAAGAGAAGCTCATGATCGAAGCCCCGGTAAACGGCGGCCGTAACTATAACGGTCCTAAGGTAGCGAAATTCCTTGTCGGGTAAGTTCCGACCTGCACGAATGGCGTAATGATGGCCACGCTGTCTCCAGCCGAGACTCAGTGAAGTTGAAATTGCGGTGAAGATGCCGTATACCCGCGGCTAGACGGAAAGACCCCGTGAACCTTTACTATAGCTTGGCACTGAACATTGAACCTACATGTGTAGGATAGGTGGGAGACTATGAAGTTGTGACGCTAGTCATGATGGAGTCGTCCTTGAAATACCACCCTTGTAGTTTTGATGTTCTAACCGCGGCCCCTTATCGGGGTTCGGGACAGTGCCTGGTGGGTAGTTTGACTGGGGCGGTCTCCTCCCAAAGAGTAACGGAGGAGCACGAAGGTTGGCTAAGTACGGTCGGACATCGTACGGTTAGTGCAATGGCATAAGCCAGCTTAACTGCGAGACATACACGTCGAGCAGGTACGAAAGTAGGTCATAGTGATCCGGTGGTTCTGAATGGAAGGGCCATCGCTCAACGGATAAAAGGTACTCCGGGGATAACAGGCTGATACCGCCCAAGAGTTCATATCGACGGCGGTGTTTGGCACCTCGATGTCGGCTCATCACATCCTGGGGCTGAAGTCGGTCCCAAGGGTATGGCTGTTCGCCATTTAAAGTGGTACGCGAGCTGGGTTCAGAACGTCGTGAGACAGTTCGGTCCCTATCTGCCGTGGGCGTTGGATGATTGAAGGGAGCTGCTCCTAGTACGAGAGGACCGGAGTGGACGAACCGCTGGTGTTCGGGTTGTCATGCCAATGGCATTGCCCGGTAGCTACGTTCGGAATCGATAACCGCTGAAAGCATCTAAGCGGGAAGCGAGCCCTGAGATGAGTCATCCCTAGGAATTTAATTCCTCTAAAGAGCCGTTCGAGACTAGGACGTTGATAGGCATGGTGTGTAAGCGTTGTGAGGCGTTGAGCTAACATGTACTAATGACTCGAGAGGCTTAACCATACAACCCAGATGGGTTTTGCATGGCCTTAGACGAATAGTGACACTTAATGAAGTGGTGATAAAATGCTCTTGCATTTATGACATCAAGTACATCCTTGTACTTGTCGAACTCAAGCAAGAAATCAGCTTTCCGAATTATTATTAACGTGAGCCAGCGATGGACACGGTAATAAACAGAATTTGCTTGGTGACAATAGCCTTGTGGAACCACCTGATCCCATCCCGAACTCAGCAGTGAAACGCAAACGCGCCGATGGTAGTGTGGGGTCTCCCCATGTGAGAGTAGGTCATCGCCAAGCGCCTAATT
>NZ_JAKILU010000049.1 GCF_023283485.1 Shewanella glacialipiscicola | reverse complement strand
CTAAACAGATACGAGTGAAGTACACGTTGTTGGGAGCGCGATAAAGATACATTGTCTGAGTCAATCCTCATGGAGAGTCTCTCAAACGCCAAAAACAAAAAAAGCCGTTGATAATCAACGGCTTCTTTCGTATTTAATATGGCGGAGGAGTAGGGATTTGAACCCAAGAAATCAGCCACAAAATAAAACTAAAATTCATTATAATCAATAACTAATCGAAAAATCACATCTCAGAAAGTGAACATTCGTAGTCGATATATGACATTTAAATATTTATCGGTTAGGTTGTCAATGATTAACGCCCAAAGCGGCGAGCGGAGCGAGTCCAGCCCATCCGTTACTTTGCATGGGCTGTGGTTATGCTGACTTTGTTTGTGTACGCCCAGCATGGGGGTGAACTAATGAGGTGAAAGCCCTCTCCAGGAAGGTCACCGTTTAAATAACATATTGTTATTGAACGTTAACGACTATACTAGGGATACAGCAAGCGCTGAGTAATGAGTATCTCCAGAAAGCGGTTTTATGTTCACTAAGTGATGGATGGATCGCAGTTCATTATCCTAACCAGAAAGTGAGTTAGGTGTTCTAAATGAACCACCCTTTGCGGAGCCGCATGCAAGGTGGTGTGGGGCTGGAGGCTAGATACCTCCGGCTACCCGATTAAGCGGGCTTTTGATGAATCAAATAATAATAATTAAATAGGCACTTAATTAGCTGATGCATTCTATGCATCTCCCTATAGGATATTAATATACTCCTCATGAAATCAAGAAAGTAAATGCTTTCTGACTTTTCTTGTTTAATTCCTTCTTTCTTCGGAAAATATGTGATCTGTTGAGTGATCTCATCATATTCTACTTTACCGTGAGCAATCGAATTTCTAAGTTGGTTATTTACCGCTCCATCACCAATACTATACCAACAGTCATCAAGATGGCTAGTTTTAAAGCCATAAGGAAGATCAGCATATGCATGCAATGACTTTGGTGTATTTTTTCCGGTATTTTTAAACTTATTAAAATCACCCCGATGAATCAAGTTATTAAGTCCTGCAACCAAAATCAACTCACGAGACATAACTTCAGATATATCTTTATAAAGATCTTTGTATCTTTGAAAGTCATGTGCAGATACTCTAAATGCTACGAGTTCTTTCTCATAGTTAGCATCAAAGTCTAGAAATAATGCAGGACGAAACGCAAGTTCACCTGCAAGTATTTGCGGGTAAAGTTCGAGGCAGTCTTGTTGGATATTGTGCAAAAAATCGGTATCAAACAGTTCATTTATAAATGCATCAAAGCCAACTTTATCTTTGTTTAATGCATCGTGCATAGCTTGCATGTGTAATTTAACAGAGTCTGCGTTTTCTTCTTGCATTGAGAAGGGAAAAAACACTTTTGCAATAACGCAATAAAGGGCTAGATTTAAGTCCTCCGGTTTTTCAGAACGTAATTTCTCTCCAAATTTTGACTCACATAGTTGCCCGAATAATTTTTTGTTTTTAGAGTAAAGGCGGAGAATACGCTTAAAATCTTCCAACTTAGGATAGAGAAAATTTAGAGCATTTAGTCTTGCATTGTGAGTTTTAAAGTTTTCATGTCCAATCCGCCCAATAGCCTTCATAAATGGGGTATGTCCCATTTTATATTCGCCAAAAATCACTGGAAAATCTAAATGTAGATCTACAAATGGATTTTCATTTGTAAAAGGTCCATCAAAGTGAATGGATTTAGCCCCTGTATACTTAAAGCCTTTATCTAAATTTAACTCAATTAGAATGCCTTCTCCGCAGGTTGGGCAAGCAAAACTAATTGGCTGAACATCTCTATTAGACATGCCTATACGGCAATCCACGTATGTTTTACAAGTATTACATTCCAATCTTTGATTAAAATTCATAGGTAGACTCTAACTCCATGTCCGCTTAACGCCTTGCTAAGCGGATAAAAATGGTTGGTTAAAATCGCTAAGCGATGGCCAACTGTTTTTATTCCGTTTAAGCAACTTGTAATGTTTATTACGCACCAACATACAAACCACTTTTATGCGATTCATCATCAAATCTTTTTATGTTTTGAAGAATTTTAATAGATGCATGACTTGTCGTTTCACTTTTAGCTGAAATGGCATTCATGAAAAATGCTATTCTCACCCATGATTTAAAATGGTCATTTGTAAGGTCAGATGCTACAGGGATTAAATTATTGAATATTTCTTTTTCACTTTCACAATAAATTTGGACTTGTAAAACAACACTTTCTTTCAATCCATTTTGCTCGATATCAGAAATCAAATTAGAAATACATTCTTGGTTTTGTTGATGATCAGTACCATAAAAATTCCCAGGTTGGCAGGATGGGGGGAAGTCTTTGAAGTTATGCTTTAAAAAGAAAATAAGGAACTCACGTAAGCGCCTCTCTACTTTAATGCTTTTATTCTTCTCTTCTTTTTTTTGCCATTTGTCTAACACAAAAATAATAACTAGTAATTCAACACATACACCAATCATTTCTGGAATTATGTTACCCACAAAAAAACCAGATTCGGCTTTAAAATAGGCTATTAATGACATGACGATCAAACTAACAATCAAAATGGCAACGAACGAATACTTTTTCACTAAAACACCTATTTTATAAATTGCCTGAATCTACTTCAGAACCAGTAGAGTTATATTTTACAAAGGATACTGTTGTAGATTGAGGAGGGTAAATACTCATACTATCTCGAACAATATATTTTGCGATTAGATCTCCCTCTGCACTTATTTCATCGTACTCATAAATATCTGTATCTCTGCCTTTACGTTGCTCACTTTTGCTATTTGTTCTAACAAATTCATGTTGTACAGGGATACCTAGTTTTTCTTTATACATGTGACACTCCAATATTAAACATAACAGTTTATTAAAGGGCCAAATAAATTTAAAGTCGGCCGTTTAAGTTATTGATAAATATCATCCTACATTTGCTATCTTATTGAATGTCTAACAGACAAAAACAAACCGAGCTTGCGCGTAAAGTAGAATTTGTACTCAGCACGCTAAAAATTAAAGGCAATAAAATCAGAGTATTACGCTTTCTCTATTTTTCAAGCGACACAACTAAAGAACGATTTTAAATCGTTTTTGACATCATTATAACTGTTCAAAAATCAGTACATGACACAGAGAAGTGTTCATACTGATTTTGTCTTTCACGCTTTTGATTTCTTCACATGCGCAGCATGTGGCTTTTGGGGTTAAGGGGTCTCCCCTTGCCCGAGCTTGTATCCGACCTTTTTGGAACAAAAAGTGGGATACAAGCGTACCGGGTTACGCTGTAGCCCCACTTATTTAGTGGGCTGCTTTGGCTTCGCACTCACCGAGTGCGGGGCGATTTAAAATTGCACTATTAACGTGAAAATGCGTTTTCTCAACAAAATATTTAATTGATTTGCGCTTGTAGGAGCCAGTTTTGCGGCTGAGAAATGATGTGATGGATAAGCTCTCTCATTTCTCAGACTAACTATTGGCGCTGTGAGCGTGAATTTTGCCGTTACTTTGCTAACGATTGTCATTATTCACATTCTGTGGCCGCAATTTAGGACAAATTACCTGATTAAGAGCCTATTCGGGGGCGTGAGACTGATTAACCATTCAAATTGATTGTTCGATTGTTCAAATAGTATAGAAACAGTGTCGATAGTCTTATTTGATGAGTGCCAATGTAACTTCTAAGGTGCTCGTCTGCGCTTGCATAAGTCATGTAGTGTTACGCTTAGTTTTTTGACGATTACGCGATACTTTTTCGCACTCACTGAGAGCGAAGCCTTTTTTTCGCTTTACTCTATAGCCTGTGCCCTGTGGGTTACAGCGCATTTAAGACTGCTGAGTGAGTTCGCTTATGTTTTAAACTACCGTTTTATTTGTGAGTTTTATTTCGCACTCACCGAGTGCGAAGCGATTTGAAATGGCAGTTTAAACATGAAAATGTGCTTTTTCAGGCTGATTGCGGGTGCTGTGAGAGCAAATTTTGGCGTGTAAACGCACTCAGAATTTGCTGAGAGTGGCTATGATTGGCACTCTACGGT
>NZ_JAKILU010000048.1 GCF_023283485.1 Shewanella glacialipiscicola | reverse complement strand
GGTCATCGCCAAGCGCCTAATTATCTCGATGAGATGTAAAAAAGCCAGCTGAATAAGCTGGCTTTTTTACGTCTGCAATTTGGCAGAAATAGTGTATTTTTTGCATTAAAGGTGCAGCCTTTTGTGCGACTTCATCTGTGCGTTTCCTCATTTGCTGCAATCATCACTTTTAGCGGTTACAATGTATTTTTATGGTCATTGATCAAACATATGTCTCTACTTCATAGTCTTAAGTCATTAAATTCCTTTGGTTTAGCACAGTCTTGCGCGGATCTTGTTGAGGTTCACTCAAAAGAGGCTATTAAGGCAGTTTGTCTGCCACTATGGCGACAACAAGCGCCTATGCTGGTGTTGGGGGGAGGTAGCAATCTGGTCTTTACACAGGACTTTTATGGCACTGTTGTCAGAGTTTTATCTAAAGGGATGAAAGTATCTGAAGATGAAGAGGCGTTTTACCTCGAGGTTGAGGCTGGTGAGAATTGGCACGAATTAATTCAATTTACGCTTGAACATGGCATTTTTGGATTAGAGAACATGGCATTGATTCCAGGTACGGTTGGCGCTGCACCGATCCAGAATATTGGTGCTTATGGTGTTGAGCTATGCGATGTGTGCAACTGGGTTGAGTATCTGGATTTCGCCTCGGGTGATTTTGTGCGTATCAGTGCAGCCGAGTGCCAGTTTGCCTATCGAGAATCTATTTTCAAAAATAAGTTACGTAATCTTGCCGTAGTCACTGCTGTCGGATTTCGTTTAGCAAAAGATTGGCAACCACGTTTAGGCTATGGTCCATTGCAATCATTTGATCCTGCAACTATTTCAGCCCGTGAGATTTTTGATAGAGTTTGTCAGGTACGAAATGAGAAGCTCCCTGATCCTGCGGTGCTGGGTAATGCTGGCAGTTTCTTTAAAAATCCGATTGTTAGTGCTGCTTGTTATGTTGATTTAGCACAGCGGTTCCCGACGATAGTGGGTTATGCACAGGCAAATACGACAGTGAAACTAGCTGCGGGTTGGTTGATTGAACAAGCTGGATTGAAGGGGTTTGAACTAGGTAATGCGGCTGTACACGACAAGCAGGCGTTAGTGCTGGTAAATCGTGGTGGAGCGACGGGGCGAGATATTTGTCGTTTAGCGCTGCACGTTATTGCGCAAGTGCAGGGCAAATTTGGTGTTGTGCTAGAAGCCGAACCTAGAATCATGGGAGCCGATGGTGAAGGAGATCTATATGTCTGATCATTGGGGAAGAAAACGGCAGATATTAGCTTTATTATCTAGTGGGCAATTTGTTTCAGGCGAGTGGTTAGCCAGTGAACTAGGTATTTCGCGCGCCGCAGTGAATAAACATGTTGATGCTCTAGAAAGCTACGGTGTGGCAATTTATAGCGTGAAAGGTCGAGGTTATAAGTTGGCAAGCCCTATCTCGTTGATTGATGCATCACGTTTAGTGAAATCTATTGATGATCGTTGTTTTTATTTTGATGAGATAACGAGTACCAATGGCTTTATGTTGGGCCACACCGCCGAGCTAAAAAATGGTGATGTGTGCGTGGCAGAGTATCAATCAGCAGGCCGTGGTCGCCGTGGTCGCACTTGGCTATCACCTTACGGACATCATTTATACTTTTCACTTTTTTGGTCATTTCCACAGGGCATGACGCAGGCAATGGGATTAAGTTTAGTCGTTGCTTGTACTTTGGTGGAGGTGCTTAAATCCTTCGGAGTGGAAAATATTGGCGTTAAGTGGCCGAACGATATCTATTTAGATCATAAGAAACTTGCTGGGATCTTGATTGAGATGTCAGGACAAGTGGATAGTGAGTGCCAGCTGATCATCGGTGTTGGCATTAATATGGCAATGTCAGAAGAACAAGGCAAAGGTATCGATCAGCCTTGGAGTGATTTATCGGCATTGGCGACTATGCCAAACAAGACAGACCTTGTTATTGTGCTACAGAAGCAACTAAAACGTGATATTCAGTTATTTGAGCGTGAAGGGCTAGGCGCTTTCAAGATGCGATGGCAAGCCGCTGACTTATTTTATGGTCGTGAAATACGCTTACTGATAGGTGAAAACACGGTCGAGGGAGTTTGCCGTGGTGTTGATGAGCAGGGTGCGGTACTCCTTGAAACCGCCGAAGGTACTAGAGCCTTTATCGGCGGAGAAATTAGCTTAAGGGCTCGAGAATAACGATGTAGAGCTATTTTCGCATCAGTACATGTGACATTAAATGATCTTGGCCTTTCTTTAGAATTAAATGAGCCCGCTCACGGGTGGGTTGAATATTGAGTTGCAGGTTTGGTCCGTTGATCGTATCCCAAATATTGGCGGCTATGGTATTTGCTTCATCATCAGTGAGCGTCGAGTAATGGTGGAAATAAGATTTTTTATCGCTAAAAGCGCCAGAGCGGAATTGCAAGAAGCGTTCTTTATACCACTGTTTTAAAAGTGGTTCTTCAGCATCGACATAGATTGAAAAATCAACAAAGTCAGATACAAAAGGGCGACGTGTATCGACAGGTGAGTCTAGTCCTGTTTGTAATACATTTAAGCCTTCTAAAATTAAAATATCTGGCTGAGAGACTGTCTGTTGCTGATTTTTGACGCGATCATAGGTCACGTGTGAATAAATCGGGGCCTTAACATGTTGCCGGCCAGATTTGACTGCAGAAATAAACTCAACCAGCATTTTCATATCGTAGCTTTCTGGAAACCCTTTTCGCTGCAATAGCCCTTTACGTTTTAAATCCGCCAGTGGATAAAGAAAACCGTCAGTGGTGACGAGATCCACTTTTGGATGTTCGGGCCAGTGTCGCAGTAATGCCTGTAAAATACGCGCGGTAGTACTTTTGCCTACAGCGACGCTACCCGCAATACTAATAATGTAAGGGCTCTTTGAGGGCTTTTGACCTAGAAATTCATCTACCACCAAACCACGTTGCTGCTTAGCCTTGACGATTAAATTAAGTAATCGACTCAGCGGAAGATAAATATCGGTTACTTCTGATAAAGATATCTTCTCATTAATGCCTCTAAGGTTCTCCAAATCTTGCTCACTTAGCGTAAGCGGCACTGAGTTTCGCAGATCAGACCATTGCAGGCGCTCAAAGGCGAGATAGAGTGCTTTTTGAATTGAATTTTTAGACGTCATTGGCTTTCCTCAGCTTAGGAAAGGCACAGTACACTATGGAATTATTCGGAACAATACAAAATAGAGGATAGCCATCGTGTTTCCGCTATCGTTTGGTGTATTTGCTGTTAAATTGCACGAGGAAGATGAGTTGCGCGTAAAAAAACACCGTTTAAGCACTTTTTTACATAATTAGGTGTTTTTTTACTTGCACTTGACGGCACATTTACCTAATATCCCGTTCCGAAATGATGTGCCGGCATAGCTCAGTTGGTAGAGCAACTGACTTGTAATCAGTAGGTCCCGAGTTCGACTCTTGGTGCCGGCACCATATTTCTGTGGAGGGGTTCCCGAGTGGCCAAAGGGATCAGACTGTAAATCTGACGGCTCAGCCTTCGAAGGTTCGAATCCTTCTCCCTCCACCACTTTTTCTAGGTAGTTAGGTAGCCTAAGTTAGGTTGCG
The DNA here is from genome assembly GCF_023283485.1 of Shewanella glacialipiscicola. Classification (GTDB taxonomy): domain Bacteria; phylum Pseudomonadota; class Gammaproteobacteria; order Enterobacterales; family Shewanellaceae; genus Shewanella; species Shewanella glacialipiscicola. The sequence goes on along the minus strand of NZ_JAKILU010000048.1, from coordinate 804 downwards.
CGGACATCGTATAATGGTATTACTCCAGCCTTCCAAGCTGATAACGCGGGTTCGATTCCCGCTGTCCGCTCCAAATTAGTTGCTGATATGGCTCAGTTGGTAGAGCACACCCTTGGTAAGGGTGAGGTCGGCAGTTCGAATCTGCCTATCAGCACCAGCCTCTCTAAAGTTAGCTCCTGCACCTAAACATAAACGGTTCGATGTCATTTTAATGCATCGGATTTTTTCTATATGTTAGTTTTCATCACCAAGATTCTTGGACTGAGGCATTACCATGGCTAAAGCTAAATTTGAACGTATTAAGCCCCATGTAAACGTGGGCACCATTGGTCACGTTGACCATGGTAAAACCACTCTAACTGCAGCTATTTCAGCAGTACTGGCTAAGACTTATGGTGGCGAAGTGAAAAACTTTGCTCAAATCGATAACGCTCCAGAAGAGCGTGAGCGCGGTATTACTATTAATACTTCTCACATCGAATATGACACACCAGCACGTCACTACGCACACGTAGACTGCCCAGGTCACGCCGACTATGTTAAAAACATGATCACTGGTGCTGCACAGATGGACGGCGCTATTTTGGTTGTGGCTTCAACAGACGGCCCAATGCCACAGACACGTGAGCACATCCTGCTTTCTCGTCAAGTTGGCGTACCATATATCATCGTGTTCATGAACAAGTGTGACATGGTTGATGACGAAGAATTACTGGAATTAGTAGAGATGGAAGTGCGCGAACTTCTGTCAGAATACGACTTCCCAGGTGATGATTTACCTGTTATTCAAGGTTCAGCTCTGAA
>NZ_JAKILU010000047.1 GCF_023283485.1 Shewanella glacialipiscicola | reverse complement strand
ACTGCGTGAGAGCCTCGTTGAAGCAGATTTGAGGTTTAGGCGGAATCAACTCCACCTCGCGCGCAGGCGTTAATTTGCTCTGCCGTTGAGGTATTATCGAGCTAGGACGGTCTATTTGTGCGAACTGTGTGCGTAGCTGATTAATCACCTCATCAACGTAGCGAATAAAATCATTAATGCGTGTGTGCTCATCAATCGATTTAATCAGTTTTTTGAGGGTTCCAGCGACATCAATGTTACGAATAACCGCTTCAGAGCGGTCACGAGTCAGTAAGGAGACTTTTACGTCAAAGGGAAAGCCGATATCGCGTAAGGATTTGGCTAAACAGATACGTGTGAAGTACACGTTGTTGGGGGCTCGATAAAGATACATTGTCTGAGTCAATCCTTATGGAGAGTCTCTCAAACGCCACCAACAAAAAAAGCCGTTGATAATCAACGGCTTCTTTCGTATTTAATGGCGGAGGAGTAGGGATTTGAACCCAAGCAATCAGCCACAAAATAAAACTAAAATTCATTATAATCAATAACTAATCGAAAAGTCACATCTCAGAAAGTGAACATTCGTAGTCGATATATGACATTTAAGTATTTATCGGTTAAATTGTCAATGATTAACGCCGCGTTAAGCAGACAAAAATTGTGGGTTATAATGTATAGCGAAGCGTAACCCACTGTTTTTGTTGCGTTTAAACACCTTGTTAAATGGCTTTTAAGAAAAATAACCCTTGATATCAGTAACCCAGTTAGGAATCATATCTTTTGTAGGATCATCCCTTTCACATATTTTTATATATTCCTTAGCGAAAAGAATTTTGTTATTTCCTTCGTCCTCTTTGAAGTAATTTTCTAAATCAACATTTCTAAAATTCCTAATAAAGTCACTATTACCAGATTCGTTAACAGTGCTATCTATTTGATATTCAGGGTTATCCGTTAAAGCTTCAATTGTGGTTTTGAATAGGATTGGATTTAATGCTCGTTCGATATCTGTTTCGCTAGTGTCATTATTATCCAAAGTTAATAATGAAGTAGTATCAGAATTTCCTCCATTACTTAACCTCCGAATAGATAAGGTATTGCAACCTCTATTTATCTCTTCACATCTAATTTGATCTGTATCTATTAGACAATAAACTTTCCCTGAACATCTTTCTTCTGATATTGGATTTTGTAAATATTTATAGAGTCTAATTACTTTACTTTGCCCACCCATAGGTAATATGCGTAGTCTTTTAGTTATAATTTCTTCAGCAAAGAAATATTCAAAATAAATTTTTTCACTAATACCTTCACAAATTATCCAATTATATGGTTCTGCATTTTTTAAAGAATAAAAAATGGATTGAACTAAATCATATGTACTCTTTAGTATGAAATTACTTGGTATTTGATTTCTTGAAGTTGAAATAGCAGTTTGAATTTCCGAACGGTAATTGTATAGATCGTAAGTTTCAAACCCAATTTTATTATCCGTAACATTAAGGAAGTGACCAAACCCTTCACTTACCACTGGTAAAAATCCATACCAATGTGTTGTTATTAAAATCTGATTTAATTCTGAGACTTCTTTTAACTTTTCAAATTGGTCATAACAAAGTGCAGTATGCAAAGAGTTTTCAGGTTCATCAATGGCAATAATCACCATCGTTTCTCTATCTGGATTCCTTTTAAGAAAAGCGTAAACTAAGTTGATTAACGCCTGTCGTTTCTCACCTGCACTTAACTCACTAACTTTTGTAAGCTCACCACCACTTTTTTTATTTAATATCCTCTTTTGGAAGTAAACCTCTAAAATTTTATTAACAATATCTGATTTCGTAACACTATTATTTCTTCGTTGACCTGTATCGTAACAGTACTTATTTTCTAAGATCTCTTCAATTTCTGAAACAAAACTATCTAGAGAGTCGTTAATTCCACCTTGATTTACAAAGTTTACTGAGGTCAAAGCACTTTCAATTTCATCTTTCAGCCTTTTATCAAAAATCTTCTGCATTTCTCTCGTTTCAATTTTTGTAAAGCTTTCAACTTCAATTTCTACTGGAAAATAAACATATGAGTACATCTCTTTCAAATAAGATGAAACATCTCTCCACTCTTTCAGTGCGACTTTCTTATTTAACTCATCACGTAATTCCGAAATTTTATTTCTTTTTTCAGTAGCGTCCATATCTAAAAAAACTTCACTTCCAAGTTCCAAGAAACTTAATAAGAAGCCTTCTTCACCATGAAAACTGGCGAAGTATGGCTTAGGAGTAGAAATTAAATTCTGTTCCCCAAAAACAAAAAAATAATGTGTTTCTTGTGAATAATTTTCATCTGTAAGTAGAGGTTCTCTTAGTTCAAAAAATTCTTTCATGGAAGATTGCACGCCAGCATGTAAACTTGTTTTTTGCACGTTCCAAAAATATAGGCTTAACAACTCAAATAGTCTTTTATGACTTCTGACTTTTGCCTTCTCAATTAGGAATACAGGAGCCGCAAAAGGTTCATTTCCCGTTGTATTTATTCCATCACTTAATGCGCTTTTATTTATTGGGTATGATTTATTATTAAAAAATGAATCTAAAGTCTCTAAAATGGAACTCTTACCCGCACCGTTTTCACCTACATAAGTAACAAACTTATAAGTACGACCGATTGGCACAAAGTTTATACCTTTATAAGCTTTAATATGTTTTAAAAACAGTCCTATTATCATTTTACTTTAACCTTATTAACGGTATATAAATCGATTTGTGATCAGCCATTTAACGCCGCATTAAGCGGACAAAAATAGTGGGTTAAAATGTGTAGCGAAGCGAAACGTAACCAACTATTTTTGTTCCATTTAAATGCCTTAATATATTTTTTAGCTACAATTTTATATGAAGTTTTGTCTATTTCAGTTCGATAAATTTGAGTCTTGGGGAAGTACTGCTGGAGTATAGCTATAAGTACTTTTTGCTTACTCAATGGCATTTTGAAACCAATGAATACTTTCTCCAATGCGTCATTACTATATTTATGTAGGCCTTTGCTACCGCTAATAAAGCGTAATTCACCTTCATATTCCCATTGGTTATGCTTAAATTTAATTGTATCAAAGTATGATTCATCAGGATGAGGTACATATTTAATAGGGTTTACAACTTGTGTTTCTGTAACATATTCAACTTTACAGAATCCAATTTTGCTTTCTGTATTTAGCCCGTTAATGGATTGAAGAAATTCACTGGCAGAAAATTGAAGACAGAATCCCGTAAAACCTACTCCATAACGTGACCACATAAGCATATTTTCACTATGAAAAGTGTCTTCATGAACGTCTAATGATGTAGAAAAAATATTCAATGAATTTAATAAATTGGTATGTTCATTTTTCACAAACTCAATACCTTTATCAAATTTACTCAAAAACCCTACCGGATCTTGTTTATAAACCTTTTCTACATAATCTAAAGCCTCTTCAGATGAAATATTTAATTCCTTCTCGCGATCGATGGCTCCAGCTTTAATGCATTGAACTATTTTATCATCTTTGTTCTTTGGAACTTCGTATCGTACTGAAACTTCAAAAGGATCATTTAAAGAATCTAAATCGGAGAACCAAACAGTTTGATCTGCTAATGCAGATAATGAATTTTCATTAAATGACGCAAATTTATATAATCGATCTGTTGGAAATACCATCTTCACCTCTAAAAATATAACATCTTATTGAAGGGCTTGCGCTGTAAAGTCAGTCCCTTAACTTATTGATTAATAACATCCTACATTTGCTATCTTATTGAAGTAAAGCAACTTATTGTGCCTAACAGACAAAAACAAACCGAGCTTGCGCGTAAAGTAGAATTTGTGGTCACTACACTAAAAATTAAAGACAATAAAATCAGAGTATTACGATTTTATTGTTTTTAATACTATACAACTAAAGAACGATTTTTAGCGTAAATCGATGAAATACCATTATAACTGTACATAAAAACAGTACGTACCACATAAAAGTGTGCATATTGATTTTATCTTTCACGCTTTTGATTTCTTCACATGCGCAGCATGTGGCTTTGGGGGTTAAGGGGTCTCCCCTTGCCCGAGCTTGTATCCGACCTTTTTGGAACAAAAAGTGGGATACAAGCGTACCGGGTTACGCTGTAGCCCCACTTATTTAGTGGGCTGCTTTGGCTTCGCACTCACCGAGTGCGGGGCGATTTAAAATTGCACTATTAACGTGAAAATGCGTTTTCTCAGCAAAATATTTAATTGATTTGCGCTCGTAGAAGCCAGTTTTGCGGCTGAGAAATACTGTGACGGGTAAGCTCTCTCATTTCTCAGACTAACTATTGGCGCTGTGAGCGTGAATTTTGCCGTTACTTTGCTAACGATTGCCATTATTTACACTCTGTGGCCGCAATTTAGGAAAAATTACTCAACCAAGAGCCTATTCGGGGTCGTGAGGCTGATTAATCATTCAAATTGATTGTTCAAATAGTATAGAAACAGTGTCGATAGCCTTATTTGATGTGTGCCAATGTGACTTTTAAGGTGTTCGTCTGCGCTTACATAAGCCATGTAGTGTTACGCTTAGCTTTTTGACGATTACGCGATACTTTTTCGCACTCACTGAGAGCGAAGCCTTTTTTTCGCTTTACTCTATAGCTTGTGCCCTGTGGGTTACAGCGCAGTTAAGACTGCTGATTGAGTTAGATCATGTTTTAAACTAGCGTTTTACTTGTGAGTTTTATTTCGCACTCACCGAGTGCGAAGCGATTTAACATGGTTATTTAAACATGAAAATTCACTTTCTCAGCAAAACTTTTGATTAATTTGCGCCCGTAGGATTCGGTATGGCGTCTGAGAAATGATGTAGCTAGTGAACTCCATCATTTCTCAGGCTGATTGCGGGTGCTGTGAGAGCAAATTTTGGCGTGTAAACGCACTCAGAATTTGCTGAGAGTGGCTATGATTGGCACTCTACGGT
>NZ_JAKILU010000046.1 GCF_023283485.1 Shewanella glacialipiscicola | reverse complement strand
TGAATACCGAGCCATATCGTTCTCTTTTGCCGCACCCTGTCTTTAAACATAATGATTATTTAGGGGTGACAACAATCCTGACACAGGGGGCAATGAAGCGACCTATCAATTAGGTGATAAGAAAATTGATCCACTTAATGACCATTTTCGGCGCAAAGTGATGTCTACAACGGTGGTATTGGAAAATCCATTATTAATCCGTAGCTAGCTTGAGGCAACTATGAAAGATAAATCAATGAAAAATCAAAAAGGAGTGGTGCTATTCTTCGCCTTGATAGTATTGATTCTTATGACCTTAATTGGCGTGGCTTTAGCTGTGAATTCTACACAGTCGCTGCGAATGGCAGGTGCAGGCGCTGAACGTATTGAGGCTAATGCAATAGCAAATGGTGCGCTAGATAGCGTCATTAATAAATATAAAGGTGCAGCATTTGCCAATATGATGGTTTCTCAGCCAGATAGTTTGCTTGGTGGGAAACAACGTTTGGTGCCAATGCCATGGGATGGGACGGTAAAAGATGTTAGTTGCCAACGTAGTAGTAAAGCAAATGGTGCCAATTTAATTAGCTGTCGTCGGCTTGAAGTCGAAAGTGTTAGAGCATTTGGTCGAGAAAACTTAGGCCAATTAGAAGTTGTTGCAGGTATTGAGCAAGAAGTGCTTACTGGGAGCTAAAAATGTTGAAAATATTAACCTTTATCTGTGTGTTTGTTTTGATTGGTATATCAAGTCAATCACATGGCGATGACACTGAACTTTATGTATTTGAAACCGCTACTGATGCGGGTGCACGCCCCAAAGTGCTGATTATCTTTGATAACTCTGGCAGTATGGATACGAAGGAGAATATCCCGGATCCTGATTTTATTCCCCCAGCAGACTATGATTCTGACTATAACCCATCAACAAATTACTTTGGTTCTGGCAGTATAAAAAACACTATTTATTTCTCAACGACATCGGACACTAATCTTGAGTGGCTATTAGATTCAGCCCAGAATTTTGAAGGTAAATATAATGGTTGTCACCAAAGTTGGGCGCCTTTAACTGATGTTGGTTTTTTTAAAGGGCATGTAAGTGAGTTTTACTCTAGTAACTGGAAAGCTCTTAGAACGACGCAAAACTTAGCTGGTGTGAGATATATAGATTGTTGGGAGGATATAGCAGCAGAAGATCATATAAACTCAAATAACTATGGTAAATCAGGCTTTCCAAAAAATAGTTCTAGTAATCCCCCTTATACAGTCGTTTCAGGTACATCAGATACAAACTGGGATGGCGCAATAAAGATTGCTAAAAAGACGACGATAGGTAGTTTAAGCTCGGTTACTCTTTATTCTGAAAATTACTTGTTATGGAATAAGCTAATTAAAAATGGCAAAATTCCTATAGTATCGAAAATGCGTATTGATATTGCAAAAAAAGCGATTTCTGATGTGATAAAAGCCACACCCTCTGTTGATTTTGGTTTAGCGGTATTTAACGAAAACACCAATAATCGCAAGGAAGGCGGTAGAATTGTTTCGGGTATACAGGACATGAGTCCGGGCACGACTCCAGGGATTGCAGCAAGAAATAATATACTCACAAAAATAGGTCAGTTGAATCCCGAAACAAACACGCCATTATGTGAGACATTATTTGAGGCGTATCGATACTTATCTGGTGGAGCGGTGCAGTTTGGCCATGAAGATACTGCGAGCCCTAAGTGGGATATAAGTGTTGAATCTAGTAATAATTATATTTCCCCGCTTAAAATATGTACAGATATGGCATATGTCATCTATGTAACTGATGGTGCGCCAACTTCCGATAGTTCTGCTGATGGGCTTGTAAAAAAGTTGACTTCAGGGGCGAGTGAATTCGGTAATTATGACGTTTTTTCGTATAAACCTGATCCTAAGAAAGACAATAAAGTAAGTAGCTATCTTCCTGCGCTAGCTAGCTATATGTATCAAAATGATTTAGTTAATAAAACTGATGATAATGACGATAATCCATTGCAAAATGCGCGAACCTTTACAATTGGTTTTAGCTCTGGCGCTGACGATGCTGCACCTTTACTGATTGAGACAGCAAAGCGTGGGGGCGGTAAATATTTTGCGGCGCAAGATAGCTTACAGTTAACGAATGCATTGTCGGATGCATTGAGTTCAATTTTAGAGGTCGATTCAAGTTTTACCTCACCCAGTATTGCAAGTAATAACTTCGATCGTACTCAAACCTTTGATTCTGCATATTATGCGATGTTTTTACCCGGTAAAGGACCACGGTGGACTGGTAATCTTAAAAAGTTAAAAGTGAATGCAAGCGGCACATTGATCGATGCTAAAGGAGGTATCGCCATTGGTGACAATGGTAATATTAAGAAAGAAGCCTGTACGTTTTGGACTAATTGCAGTGGCGGTACCGATGGTAATAAAGTTGAAATCGGTGGCGTAACACAAATGCTGGAAGGGCTTACTAAAAGAAAGGTATTGAGTAATACCGGCATTGGTAATGGACTCGAGGAGCTTACAATCGCTAATGCCGCCAATGGCAGTAATGCTGATTTAGCTGCTTATATGAGCATTGATGAAATCGATCTTGATTCAACATTCAAATGGCTATTGGGTGTAGATGTGGACGATGAAGATGTGGACGATGAAGATGGGGATAAAAGCACCACAGACAATCGTAAAGATATTATGGGAGATCCATTACACTCTAAACCACTAGCAATTAATTTTGGAACGAGTGCAGCCCCTGATATTAGAGTTCTCTTAGGAACTAACCACGGGCTCTTGCATATGTTTAAAGACTCAGGAGTGAGTGTTGATGAAACATGGGCATTTATGCCCTATGAGCTACTGCCAAACGTACCCAAATTGCGTGCAAATCTACCAGGCGGTCATTACGTGTATGGAATGGATGCATCTCCAGTCGCTTATGTAAAAAGCAGCATAGATGGTTCTAAGCCAAGTGATGTTTGGGTTTTTGCTGGAATGAGACGGGGTGGCTCTTCGTATTATGCCCTGAATGTAAAGTCGCCAGATACTCCTAGCTTAATGTGGACTATAAATCCTGAAACATCTGGGTTTTCTGAGTTAGGACAAACATGGGCTGAACCAATTATTACCTTAATTCCTGGGCATAGCACACCCGTACTTATTTTTGGTGGTGGATACGATGTTAGCTACGACTCAACTCCGTCAAGTACTCCTTCAGGAAGAAATGTTTATATCGTTGATGCAAAGTTAGGGACTTTATTGCACACATTTGGCACTTCAGCAGGCACGAACGCTACCGTGTTACCTGGAATTATTGACAGTATACCTAATGCTGTTGCGGTTTTGGATAGTAACAATGACGGTGTTACTGACCGAATTTATGCGACAGATACAGGTGGTAATGTTTGGCGTATGGATTTACCTAGTGCGAAGACCTCTACATGGACAGCATATAAATTTGCATCTTTGGGAGGAGATTTAGCTTCTGACCGACGCTTCTTTGCTGAACCAGTGGTCGCTCAAACTACATTTAATAATGTAACAGAGGTGTCTGTCGTAGATCCTGTCAGTGGTTCTAAGGCAGTGACGAAGAATTATCAAAATGTGCCTTACGACGCTATTGCTATAGGTAGTGGAAATAGACCAACCCCCTTATCTAAATCGACTGAAGATATGTACTATGTACTTCAGGATCGTAATGTTATCACTAAGAGTTATGGCGGTAGTGGTAATCCAGTAGCACCAGCAGCGATTACGCTGGGTAATTTGTATAATGTAACTGCAGCACCTCCGAAAACGGAGACTGAAAACATCGCATTTGGTAAGAAGCTAGGGTGGTATTATGACTATCCAACCGCGGGAGAAAAAAGTCTAACGGCCAGTTTAATCGTTGACGGGAAAGTTTACTTTACGTCATTTGTTCCCCCATCTCAGTCAGTATCAGACACAGTATGTACGGTTTCTGGTTTAGGTCGATTGTACGTTTTTGATTTACATAAAGGCACTCGTACACTCACCAGTGTGTATTATGAGTTAGGTGAGCGGGTTCCGGATACACCGCAAATAGTCATTCCCACTCCTGAATCAGGAAAGGACCCGTATATTTATATTATTGGTGTTGGAAAAGGTGAGAAGCGAGATGATGGTGAATATAGCGGAACAATAAATGTAGGCTCAGGATTAGGGGTCAACAAAATTTATTACCATATAGATGAGAATTAATGTAGATGAGAGTATGAAAGAAAATAAAGGTTTTACGTTGATAGAGGTAATGATTACGGTTGTTATAGTCGGTATTCTTGCTTCTATTGCCTATCCTTCTTATACGCAGTATGTCATTAAAAGTGCGCGTTCTGAAGGCGTAGCTGCTGTGATGCGAGTTGCTAATTTGCAGGAGCAGTATTATTTAGATAATCGTACTTATACAACCGATATGACTAAATTAGGGCTAGATAAAAGTCCGTTTATTACTGAACATGGACACTACAGTGTAACGTCAGATGGAACAACAACGACAACAGTGACAGCAAAGGCAATAGGTATCCAAGCATCTCGAGATGCCACAGCTTGTCCAACTATTACATTGACTAGTGATGGAGTTAAAGGGCCGTCAGAGGAGTGTTGGAAATGAATAAGTTAATATATGGTACTTTTGCAGCATTAATCGGGTTTAATTGCAGTGCAGCTGAAAGTGCTCAAGATTATAAGTGCTATATTAAATCTTCATATGGTAATGAATATATCGTGTTTTTTAAATGGAAAGATAAAAATGTGCGTCGACATATGGCAGCATTACCAGCAACACAATTAACAGATCGAATGAATAAAAAGTATTTTGTTAAAACTGTTGATGAATGTATCACCATGGATAAGGAGTTTGTTTCAACTACCGCAAAAAAACTAGATCTGCAAACATTGAGGTAGTATTTAAAAGATAAATACTATTTCTCCGTGCACTCCATATCTTTTGCTCCAAACTTAATTAGCCCTGATGGTGATATGTTAATGCTACGAGAACCAGATGCTTTTCCTGCTGGGCAGTAAATAAAAGCCCCTCCGGAGGAAAGACCATCGGGTGAAAACGTTATATGTTCGCCATTTTCACTGTTAGCTGCAATTTTTTCAGGTCCTTTAACGTTATCATTAGTATTAAAGCTATCTATAGAACGTAAATTTTTAGTGGCGCCAATATAAACTCTAATACCATTATTCCAGTTTGTTCCACATGAAGAAACGCTAGCAAATGGACAGACATTAACGGTAGCACCATAGTTTATCGCTTGGTTTCGAGCAAAAGCCATAATGTCATGTATTTTTTCAATGTTACTATTTGCTCTAAAGCCTTCATACATAGATATGAGTGACGGAACCCCGATAGTTAATAATATGGCAGCAATTGCAATCGTGACCATTAACTCTACTAAGGTAAAGGCTTTTTTTTTATCGCGCATAATTTTTAATCCTTACTTATATTCTGTAAAGTATAAGCGAGAATTATATCAGTTTCAGTATAATTGAACCGAATCTAACTCCTAATCATGTAATTTAGTGATGCTTTACTCATTATTCTTACTAACTACATTTTATGTTGTTTTCTGTGGAAAAACGTACTCTACCTGCCTGATTGACAATAATAGCTCTAGAGTAAGGATTTGTTACAGATAATGGGCAATATTTTAGTGTTCCATTAGTGCCTGACGCTAAGCCATCTGGCTGGAAACGAATTGTAGTTCGATTGTATTGGACAATGTCTTTTGAGTGGAATGCGTTTGTTGTGTACAGTTTTTTATCATTACTATCGAGTTGACTATTATTGTTAGTATCAATGAAGACGGTTAATCCGACCTGCCAGTTAGAGTCGCACTTTTCGTCAACAATAGCGCAAACGGTAACTTTTTTATTATAAGAAATAGCTTGGTTACGCGCTAATTGCAGTGTTTGCTGGATAATACGTATACTGCTATCAGCTCTATAGTTTGTATAGAAATCAGTTAATGACGGCACTCCAATAGCCAGTAAAATTGCTGATACAGATAGTGTAATGATAAGTTCAATGAGGCTAAAACCTTGCTTGTGAGTTTTCATACACTTCCTTGTTATTCATACGCTGGCATCCTGCGAGCGAGTTAATAATAGATCAAGAATGTAAGTATAAAATCAGATACTAAAAGTAAGGCACTTTTTTTAGATTGTTATGGACTAACAGCAATATTGTAGAAACTGTGTTTTATGCGCTAAGCATCACATTCGCTTCAACATTATCCTCACCCCGTGTAAGCTAGCGTTATTCTGTTTATTTATATTAATGCAAGATATGAGAGATTCTGATGAAAAAAGTTGAAGCTATTATTAAACCATTTAAATTAGATGACGTGCGCGAATCACTTGCAGAAATAGGCATAACTGGCATGACAGTGCTCGAAGTTAAAGGCTTTGGTCGTCAGAAAGGTCATACTGAACTCTACCGTGGTGCTGAGTATATGGTGGATTTTTTGCCTAAAGTTAAAATTGAATTAGTGATTCAAGATGATCTACTTGAGCAAGCAATTGATGTTATAGTTGAAACTGCCCGTACCGGAAAAATTGGTGACGGTAAAATTTTTGTAACTGATGTTGAGCGTGTTATCCGTATAAGAACCGGTGAAGAGAACGAAGACGCAGTATAATCTGCTTTGATACTAAAGGGCCTATGGGCTATCTCTTCTACACAAATCCCCCGATAAATTCGGGGGATTTTTTTTGAACTTGCGCTGATGTTGTTGATCTGATCTGCAAAACAACTTTAGGCGCACTCTATGAATTTTATTTCCAACCTAGCACAATGGGCCCAACATCTCTTCCAACACGCTAGCCTAGGTGATGCAAGGCGTTTCAAACGCTTGATAGCATTGTCAGCAGCACTGGCAGCTCATACGGGAAAATCTGTGCCACAAATCAGCCAATCTGCCGCGGATATTGAAGC
>NZ_JAKILU010000045.1 GCF_023283485.1 Shewanella glacialipiscicola | reverse complement strand
ACCTAATGCACGCCCTACAGCCTACTCATTCAGGCACACCTTTATCGACAGCATGAAGCAATTAGATATTAGCGAGCATATCGTGGCGCAGGAGGTCAAAAGCAGGGTTAAACAAGGCCGTAGCAGTCGAAAAAACACCACATTTATTAAGCGAGCACTTACTGATAATTAAAATGTATATTTTTTAGAATTCTTTTGTGGTTGATAAATATCAATTGCGTTATCAACTATAACGTTTATAAGTGTTAACATAAATACTACAAAATGCTCTAGGAAAAATACATGCAATCAATTTCGACCGCATCAAAAAATACGTCTAGCAAACGAATGCATTGGACTATTGTTTTTATCGCTATGCTCAGTTTGATGCTCTCAAACGGTCTAGTTTTTACTGGTATTACCGCTTTTGACAGCGCTATTTTGGCGGAATTTCCTGACTGGAGTCGAGGCGATTTAAAGCTACGTGAACTCATAACCTTGGTTGGTGTGGGTATTCTAGCACCTATATTTGGCATTTTAATTGATAAGGTCGGCGTAAGAGCTTTAATGATTGTTGGTTGTTTAATCTTAATGCCAACCTATTATGCTTATGGCTACGTAGAAAATATCGGTCATATTTATATTCTGCATATTTTCCTATCTATTGTTATGGTGTGTTGCGGCCTCAATGTTGGCGTGATTTTAGTCTCAAATTGGTTTGTGAAACATCGTGGCACCGCTATCGGCATTGCGATATTAGGCACCTCTTTGGGTGGGGCAGTATTAGCACCATTATTTGGTTATTGGCTAAGTGAAGGTATTTCATGGCGCCAAGGATTCCAATATGCATCAATAATTCCATTTATATTATTAGTGCTAACAATACTTTTGGTTAGAAGTAAACCTTCTGTTATCGGCTTAAAACCTTATGGTACGGAGAATTACTCTCAGCAGTCACAAGACGATTTATCAAATCATGGTTTAGAGTATGGTGAAGCGATCAGAACTCGTTCATTCTGGGCGATAACAGTTATAGCAATGTGTACTTTCTATACCTTAATGGGCCTACAAGCTAATTTAGTGCTGCATTTGCAAGATTTAGGTTTTGATATTCAGTCGGCCTCAGCCGGTTTAAGTGTCCTTTTTCTTCCAGCCTTAGTGGGTAAGTTTATATTCGGCGTTTTTGCAGATAGATTTGAAGGTAATAAACTATTTTACGGTAATATAATCATGATGCTAATTGGCTTGGTGGCATTAATTGTGAGTTCGCAAGCTACTGTGATGTATAGTATCGGCTTAATAGGTTTTGCTTGGGGTGGTTTTTATACCATACTGCAGCTCAATGCGGTTAATAATTTTGGTTTAAAGGCGTCTGGTAAAATATTAGGTACTATTACTATTCTCGATGCTATTGGTGCGGGCTTAGGTATTTATTTAACTGGTGTTATATTTGATGTCTATGGTAGCTATTACTATGCGTTTATCATTTATGCAGTACTTTGTACTATCGCATTATTATTAATCAGCCAAGTTAAAAAACACGTTTAATCGGACCATGAGCAAAACATCCTTAGCAGCCAATAAACTTATCTTTTTATTGGCTGCTATTATCGCTACTACCCCTTTAGCTATTGATATGTATTTACCTGCAATGCCAGTCATTGCAGCTCAGCTTGGTTCTGATCTTAGTCATGTTCAACAATCCATTAGTATCTTCTTATTCTGCTATGCAATTTCTCAAGTTATTGCTGGGCCGCTAGCCGACCATATTGGCCGACGTCGCTTAGCTTTTATAGGTTTGTTGGGCTTTAGCTTTTCCAGCTATATGCTGGCAATGACCGATAATATTGAGTCATTTTTAATCTTTCGCAGTTTGCAGGCTTTATTTGGTGCGTTTTTTTCAGTCGTTATTCCAGGTATTGTGCAGCAAATTTACCGTGAGAATACCGCTAAAGGTATGTCGTATTTGTCGATGATCATGATGATAGCACCGTTATTAGCACCTGGCATTGGCAGCCTATTACTGCAGCTACATTCTTGGCGGGCTATTTTTATCTTTTTAGGGGGCTATGCGATGATCATGGTGTTACTGGCCATACGTTTTTTGCCCAATGCACCTAAGCCGACACTGCGCCGACGTAAACGCGATATATTAGATGGCTATCGGTTAATATTTTCTAATAAACAGGCACGGCCATTTTTAATAGGCACTATGTTGTCGTCGTTTTCCTTCTTTTGTTATATCACCGCGATACCCTTTGTATATTTAGAATACTATGCAGTTAGCATACAAGCCTTCCCATTTTATTTTGCGTTTAATGTGTCGTTCGTTATTTTAGCCAATATTATTAATAGTCGGTTATCTGTTCGTCTTGGTGCGGTTAAAATGCTTACATTGGGTATGTTTTTTGGTGTCTGTGTTGCGGTACTGTTATGTTTAGTAACCTGGTTCGAGATGCCGTTTATTTATACCATGCTATTACTAGGGCCTTTAATGAGTTCACTATCACTTATCGCCACCAACTCAGATGCTTTAGTGCTGATGCGCTTTAAAGAGCACACTGGCAGCGCAGCCGCCACCATAGGTGCCTTACGCTTTGGTTCTGGCGCATTAGCAGGGCCTTTACTGTTAGTACTGCATAATGGCACGCCGTTACCTTTTACTATGTTAATGCTAACCGCATTAGTCATTGTGGTACTCACCCGCACTAAAGAGCATAAAGCAGTAGTTTAGCAATAGGATAGAGATAGCAAAGGGCTATCCTGTTTTTAAAAGTAATAGCGATTGATTTTACGGGTAAAAATCTGAATGTCATGTACGAAACTGGAATAGCACACACTTTTGGGAACATGGTTATTCAAATGACTCTGTCCCTTGATGATATACCCTCCGACTTGGGTCATCATAAAGCATTAAAATACTACCCATTAAGAAATCTGAGTAATAAGTTATACAAACGTTTTCAAGTTATTTATAAGCAAAATACATAACAAGCGCATGTTGTCGTACTGATTTGCACTGCGCTTAAAATCAGGCGCAGATGCCAGCATGACTAATGACTCACTTTGGTATATTAATAACGTTAAACTTCAACAATAATCACGGTGTGATTACTCGTTTATAAAATTTATATTGTTCAACAATAAAGCGGCTATTCAGCCGCTTTATTCGTCTACAAACCTAACACTATTTAGTGGCTAATCAAAGCCTAAACAACCTGGATTTAAGCGGTTATTAGGATCAAGTCGCTTTTTAATATCAGTGAGTAATTGATAATTCTCTGCATCAAGCACTTGTTTAAATTGATAAGACTTACCGAGTTGCATATGGATATAGCCAGATTCAGCATATTTACTGATTAAATCTGCTCTAATTACGGCCATCGCATTACTGGCTACTGGGTTTGCGGCAAAGCCGGGTAAGCGTTTTAAATGGGCGGGTTCAAGGGCATGTTTGTGCAATTCATTTAGCGCTTCTGGCCAAAAGAACACCGGCTCTAATACAAATACGGTGCTTGATACTGTGGCTAATAAGTAACCGATGCCAATATTACATTGTTCAATTAAGGCTGCGTGCTTGTTAAATACCGCCTCTGTGGCTAAATAAGCTTCTTGCACCTTAGAGTGGGGCACTAGGGCATGAATAGGTACCCAACGCTCGCCTTTAGGGCCAACCATATTATTAACTGGACCAAAGGGGTTAGCACTCATCACTTTAGGTATGGTGTTTTCAACTACTTTACCTTGTAAGTTTTCTGCTAGCTGGTTAATTTTATTAAGCTTTAATTCAACACCTTGTTCGGTCCAGTCTTCAACTAAAAAGTGCACTGACCAGCATTCACTTTCAATAAAGTCACGACCAGCTAAAGCAATTTTAGACCCCGCTTTTAAAGCTTTCCCCACGCTTCCGGCGGCTTTCATTACGCCAAACAGTGATTTAATATCTTTGCCTAAGCTCTCACGCTGCAGGCGCTGGCTTTGTAAGAAAGGATCAAAGCCAAAACATTCACTGGCTAAGCCTTGTCTGGCTACTTCGCTCATCAGTTCGGCTTGATGGTTAAACTCGGTAAAACTAATAGACGTAGAGCCTTTGTGTAAAGCCTCTGGAATCAAGCGGATAGTGGCTTTAGTTTTAATACCCAAAGTAGCACTGTCATTACAAAATAAACCGGTAAGATCGGGGCCAAAATGCCGAGCAAAAGGCTGGGTGCCTTTTTTAGCAGCTGAGCCCGTTGTGAGGGTTGTGCCGTCACTTAAAATAACGTCTAGTGATAAAACCGAGTCAACGGCAAAACCATGTTGAGCAGAACCCCAAAAAATACCATTTTGCGATAAACTTCCGCCCACAGTGGCAAAGCGACCCGATAAAGTGCCCCAAAATGGAGTTCTTAATTTATGTTCTTTTAAGGTTAAATACAGTTTTTCCCAGCTACAACCAGACTCTACCGTGACATACATGTCTTTGGTATTCACTTCTAATACATTGTTTAGTGCCGACATATCAACCACAACGGAATGTTCCTCTTTGGGCACATAACCGCCGGTATAAGACATGCCGCCACCCCGAGCGACTACTGAGTAGCCGCCTTGGGTGATAATGCTGACAGCTTGCGATAGTTTTTTCGCACAGCTAGGTTTAATAACAATGGCGCAGGGCTTATCTTTGGCATAAACATCTTGGGAGTATAAAACGCAAGAGTCCTGGTCTGTTTTTACTGCACTAGCCCCAAGAACCACTATTAATTTTTCTGTTAGCGTACTTTTATTCAGTAATGGCATAAGTTTTTTACTCTTAAATTGCTGCATCTAGTGGCTGATAAAACTCTAGCCAAGCGCCATCGGGCGATTGCAGGGTGAGTAGTTTTACGTTAGCTAAACCGTACTCTGAATAGTTACCTAAACCAGCAATATAAACGTCTTGCAACGGGCTGAGAATAGTGACTTGTTGCTGTAGAGCTTTGTCAGACAATGCTTGTGCATCACTGACCTTAAAACGTAGCCCTTGCATACCTAAGTTCGGTGGCTGATTGTTCGCGCTAAAGTCGTGGCCTTGTAAAGAGTTGAATTTCACTAACTCAACTGAACCTATCATAGCGTCGCCTGGTTGCACTATTGCCAGTTCATAGTCTTCAATATGTGCGCGATTTAATGGAATACCCAGTGGATTAGCACCGGCTTCTTTATTTAAATTACCGGCTTTAATCGCGAGTTTAAAACCTAAGAAGTCGCAGTAAAAGGCTAATGATTCATCTATGTTTGTTACTATTTGACTAGAGTTAAACATCTGACTTACTGGGTTTATTTGTTCCCAACCCACCAATTTTGGTGCCACTCGCTCAATAAAAGCAATGCGCACATGGTGATTCATGGCAATCCATTCAATAACGTCTGATTCACCCAATTTAAAGCTGACTGGCGGAGTCGCGCCACGCCAGCCAAGTCTTTGTAGCTGAGGAAACAATTCGGCCATAGACTTTATCCGAACGTTGTAGTCAAAAATACCACCAGTATCCCAGCTTTGATCGTTACTACGCATCACTTGTTGTGGCACGTTATTATATTTATACAGCCGTAAAAAACCGGCATCCGTTTTAGGGTTAGCCAGCAACATTTCTTCGACGCTGGTTTCTGGCCCTAACTGATACGCTTTGACAACAGACGCATCTACCAAGCCTTGATGGATTAGCTTCCAACCAGCAATATCACAAAATAACAGCCTAAAAGGCTCAAAATCAACAACACTACATAGTGCTTCAGAAAATGGACTAACACTAAATGACATGATGGCTTTACCTTTTTATAAATTAACCTGGCAACTATGCGATATCGGCATATTCTGGCTGTAAATTTTCATAAGACTGCCAGTCGGTAGTGACAAACTCTTCATCAATTAAAGTGCGCTGTAATAAGCGTCCATTTTTAAACCATTGCCATACCCGTGAGCGATATTTACCACAGTCAGAAATTTGAATCATTTCATATAAATGTAAGTTTTCTTCATTGGTTCTTACCCAATATAGCATGACGGTTCTGTTAAACTCATCTAACGTGACTTCCGCTGCCCAACCGCTGACTTCGGTGTAAAAAATAATTTTATTATTTTCAATTTTGGTTGGAAAATCGCGAGTTTCTTTTTTACCATCTTGCCAAAAATAAAAGTTAGTTTGGTGATAAGTGTGCTCAGTAGGAAAGCGACATAGTAACCGTGATTTGTGCTCGTCGATTTTTACACCATCTTTATCAAAATAACGATAATATCCATCCCAAACACCTAAGTGACGATACAAGACGGGCATTCTATCTTTCAGTTCCATAGTGATTTACCTATATTATTAATCTTACTCTTGATGCTAAACCGCTGGCGAAATTTACCATTGATAAATCGCAAATAGCCGTATTTCAGCATCTGTATTACATTTGAATGAACACACTAGTAGGATATTTTAATAAAAATTTAATTTACTGCGTAGCAGCTGTCGTGGGTAACCTATTGGTTAAAGACTTTAGTACGGCTTCAATATTTTTTAATATATACGCTCACTATGGCAACGCCTGGTAGTCATTAATCACCGCTTAGGCTAGATCGGCCTCAGATACTTCATCAATTTCAATTAAGTATTTTGTAACGTCAGATGCTTAACTCGCAGATTAAAATAGCTGGGAAATAAACGTTGTTTTAGTCAGCCGATTTTAATAATCGATTGTACTGATTTTTAAATGGTTCTGAATTGACAAATATCAGCCAATGTAAACTTCGCTTCATCTAGTATTGAGTTAAATTAAGATGAAGAGATTTACCTTGTGGCT
Organism: Shewanella glacialipiscicola; assembly: GCF_023283485.1. Classification (GTDB taxonomy): domain Bacteria; phylum Pseudomonadota; class Gammaproteobacteria; order Enterobacterales; family Shewanellaceae; genus Shewanella; species Shewanella glacialipiscicola. The sequence continues at coordinate 235 of NZ_JAKILU010000045.1, read as the reverse complement.
AACTCAACATTAGGGATATGGGAAGACATTCTATTACTGGATAAACAGCTAACTGAAGAGCAACGTATCATTAGAGATATGGCTCGCGACTTTTGTCAGACAGAGTTAATGCCAGGTATTTTAAAAGCCAACCGCGAAGGGACGCGGTGTTTTTCAAGATAGTTGTCACTCTTTGTTTAAATATTAAGCTGCATTTATTACGCCTTCTTCTGGTGCCTTATCTGGGTTGAGTGTT
>NZ_JAKILU010000044.1 GCF_023283485.1 Shewanella glacialipiscicola | reverse complement strand
AACACTCAACCCAGATAAGGCACCAGAAGAAGGCGTAATAAATGCAGCTTAATATTTAAACAAAGAGTGACAACTATCTTGAAAAACACCGACCTTCACCTTTAGCTGATAGCTTTGACTCTGCAAATAATGGATTGCCAGATGCATCTTTTTTCTTATCTTGGGCAAAGTAACCATTATGGACAGAACTAGCCAATTCTTTGAGCGCTTGCCCATTAATTGTAAACTTGTCACCATTTTTATCCCAAACACTAGGGTATAAAATTCGATACTTTGGCTTTCTAAGCTGTTGAGTGAATTCTTCTTCAAACCAAAATGCAAATTTACCCTGAACTGGTACTCCATCTATAGAATACCCACGATAATTGGCGACTTTGTCAATAAAGAACAAACTCAGAACTTTGATCCCTTTCTGGCTGATAATCTTGGAGTGATCCATGATGTCCACACCAGTAGTAATTTTTTTATAGAACTTCAGTTCTTTTTCTAAGTGCTCTTCAACCGTTTTGGATACTTGAAGTCGTTTGTAAGTATCTTGGTCAACTTCTCCAATGGATTGGCCTAACCCGATAATGTCATCACGACTGGTAAAGTCGATATATTCATTACCCTCCTCACAATAAATGTCGTTGATTACATAACCTTCATAAACAGTGCGGCCACCAGAAGCTTCAAATAAATCAGTCCCGCTCTTAACAGTGATTGATATACGTGGTTGTAGCTTTCCAGTCTTTGTTTGAGCGTCAATTTCAATTTTTGCTGTGATTGGTGATTTCTTGTTATCGACACTGATCAACTTGATATACGCTTGATTGTGATTGTCTTGAACTTCTATCGACGCGACCTCAATCTGCTTAACCAGCTTGCGCGCATAAGCATCGATTGAATCTAGCTTATAAAGCATGTTCAAATTTTCGGTCAAGGTCGCAGAATAACGAAACGTACACAATGGATTTAAACTAGCAATCGCTTTTTTTCGATTTGCAGTTGAAGCAACAGATTGAGGTTCATCTATCAAAACAACAGGATGTGTTGCTTGAATAAACTCAATCGGCTTTAGCCCGTTTAAGCGATCATCGGTACGATGGATCAAGTTAGCCGTTGATTCTTTATCAGGGTCATCGAACGCTTTGCTAAAGGCGTCAATGTTAATCACCATGATCTGAATATAATCATTAGTGGCAAAGTTTCTTACTTGCTCGCGTTTTGACGAGTCATAAACGAAGTAATCATATTGAACGTTTTTATATTCTTTTCTGAAATGATCTTCTGTCATTTGCAGCGATTTATAAACGCCTTCTTTAATTGCAACGGATGGGACTACGATAATGAATTTTGTCAACCCATAACGTTGATTCAGCTCAAACGCACTACGTAGGTAAACGTAGGTTTTACCCGTCCCTGTTTCCATCTCAATGGTAAAATCAAGGCTTGGAAGAGCTTGTTTCTTTGTTTCTGTTTGGGGCAAACCATTCACTAACTGAACATTACGGGTATTTTCATATAACTCTTCAGGTAACAAGCTCAGCGCATTCGCAACACCAATACCGTCATTTTTCTCAAACATATCTGCTTGAACAGCGTTTGATACTGAGAAGTTGGATTGAAATGTTTCTTGTCCTTCAAAAACACCAACAACTGCGTTAATCGCATCTTTTTGGTGAGTCAAATCAGGGTCAAACTTAATCTTCATTTCAGACATCATTTACCCCTTAAATGCTTTTAACATCATCAATACCAGCCTGTTTTAAAATCTGAATGGCATTGGTTTTTACATTACTATCAGCAAATCCAGCATCTTTGAATACAACTTGGGTCGTTTCAGGATCTAGTTTTTCTTTGAGCTTGGCGATACCTTCGACCACTTCAGCGGTAATTTCATCATCTAGACAAACAATCAAAGCACCTGCACCAACGATGTAGACTGTTTTTCCGTTTACGGTTTCAGTTTTTACAGGTGTGGTTAAGTCATAACCATATTTTAGAAATATTTCATACAGCACGTCTTCGCTTGAACGGCCGTCTTTGATTGACTTAGTAGCTTGTTGAAGAACCAGCTCAAGATTTTCAAAGTTTGCATCCCAAGGGCGGATGTTGGTTTCATCAAGTTTGAATAATTTAACACCAGAATCTATATTGTCATTAATCTTCGTAGATAAATTATTAATAGCTCTTTTAATTCGATCGAAGCTTAATTCTGAAATAAATTTAAAGTTGAATTTTTTTGTTGCAACTGTTTGTTTTATCGGCTCACGAAGTTGAACAAGGATGAACTTCCTATTGCCTTCATCTTCAATATTTTGCTCTAACACTGCTTGCCCTGTAGTTGCAGAACCTGCAAAAAAGTCTAAGACTATATCTCCCTCGCTAGGTTTAGTCCCTAATTGGATTAGCTTTCTGATTAATTGGACAGGTTTAGGATGATCGAAGATTTTAAAACCATCAAACAATGAATTAACTTCTTTAGTCGCTTTTTTGTTCCCATCCTCTTTAATCCAAAGATCTGACACTTCTCGGCCTGCATCACTTATATAGTGCTTCTGATATACCTGCCATTTTTCAACACCAGCTTTTTTTACTTTTTTCCACTCAATTTCGTTGTTCGCAAGTAATTGCTCATAGGTATCTTTTCCGCATACCCACCGACTTTCCCAGCCTTCTGGTGCAAGAGGATAAACATCTTCATTGTCAGGACTAGTTACTGGATAAAACATCGTAGGTCTGTCTTCTCTGCGATTTTCTCCTCCAGTCCTTCTGAGAGAGCGTAGTAAATATCGCCCTTTATCATCCTTTTCATTGTAAATTGATGCTTCATCATTCGTCATTGCCAGTTTATAAAGTCCAAACTCAGAAGATTTTGAGTATGCAACTATGTAATCAAGCTCCCTTGCTAATCCTTTACTACCAGTACCCATCCTAGTTCCAGTAGAACGTGAAATTATACCAATGAAGTTATCCTCACCAAATATTTCATGAGATATTTTCAAAAGACTTGATAGTTCATTATCATCAATAGATATGAATACTACACCATCATCTTTTAAAAGGTTCCTAGCTAGTTTTAATCTAGGATAAAACATATTTAACCAGTCTGAATGGAATCGACCAGATGTCTCTAAATTAGTACTTATCTTCTTTCCAGAAATGTCTAATTGGCCTGTAACATCCAAATAGTTTTTAATATTATCATGGAAGTTATCTTTATAAACAAAATCTCGTCCTGTGTTGTAAGGTGGATCTATATAAATCATCTTTACTTTTTTATGGTAAGACTTTTGAAGCAACTTAAGTACTTCAAGGTTATCGCCCTCGATGAACAAGTTTTCTGTGGTATCCCAATTGACACTTTCTTGTTTACAAGGGCGCAATGTGCCTGTAGATGGTGTTTGAGCGATTTGTCGAGCTTTAGTTTTGCCATTCCACGTAAAGTTGTAACGTTCTTCTGAATCGTCAACTGCTTCACCTAACACTGCTTTCAACGCTTCAAAATCAATCTTGTTTTCAGAAAAAACATCAGGGAAAAGCTGCTTAAGCTGTTCAATGTTTTGCTGTGTAATATCTAAGCTTTTTGCTTCAGGGCTATTACCTGTGATTTTTTCTAACTGATTAATTTCGGAATGGCTCATTACGTTTACCTTCTAAGTCTTAAATTTATGTCAAATGCAGTATTCAAATAGTTCTCGAAAATTGATCTATGCTATCTGATTTTTAATCGCTGCAATTGCTTGTTTTATATTTTTTGCGTCTACATTGAGGCGCATTTTGGTATTCATTTGTGTCTCTGTTTTAATTTTATTTCTGATGCTACCCAGCTCTGCTTCTAAACCTCTAAGCTCCTTGAGCAAAGCTGTTTTATCTTCATTGCTCTTATCACTAAAAGATGATCTATTTTTAGATAAACAGTTTTTAGATAAATCGTACCCAGAAACCTTGCTTAGCTCCAGACCTATAAGTATTGAAATTAAGCCTTGATAAAGCTCAAAGTAGTTAAGGTTTGAGACATTTTTCAGAGAAAAATTATTAAGAAATTCATTTTCATTTCTCGTTAAGCCTGCTGAGCTTAACCAATCACTATTGTAAATATGCTCAATAACCAACTTACTTTTATCAGCTTGATTGATACGCTTATCAGCTAGACTTATCGCGAGCTCTTCACCTAGTTCCAAGAATAAAATCACTGGATAAGGGATCAAAGTATGCAAAAGCTTGCTTACCTTACTTAAAGACGAAGAGCTGAGCTTGCCCATATTCTTACTATTTGTTGAATTTTCTGCGTTTTTTAGAACAACTCGGATCACAGCTATTTCTATGTATTCAACGGTATCAGTGACATAAACAGGGATATTGAGCGTTTCTGGCTTAAGTGTGTTTAACCACTCGGTAGATTGAATAACATCCGTTACTAACTTTTTGTCATGGCTGCTCAGCTCATTGTTATCTATAAGCATTTTCTTGGTGATACGAGTGCCTAGAAACGTTGAGTCTGGCAGTCCTAAATGCTGATGCACCTTATCCGCTAGTCCGTCTGGATTTGCATCATCTACTAGACGAAAATCAATCAGCTCTATCATTTTTTCCATTACAAGATGACTATATAACTAACGACTTCAAAATCGTTCACGTTTTGAGTGCTAGATGCAGATAAGACTGTACCACCTCTAGTAAACAGGCTTGTAGCACCAATCTCTTCACTTTTACCCGCTATGTTCTCTACCGCTTTTGCTAAAAGATGTTGATAATGGTGCATTTTTTGACCGTTTTGAGTGCGATTAGCAAACTGATGATAGGCCTCGGCTGATTGTTGGATGTCGGTTAGCTCTGAGCCTAACTTTTTGCATAAATCGAGTATTTGTTTTGACTGAGTAAACGAAAGTAAAATCTCTCCTACATCAGAGATATAAACAAGATAGTAAGGTGCAAGTGAATAGCTTTCTTCAACCTGAACTTTGTCTTTAATATCTTTTAGGCAGAAAACGACCCCTGATTGAATCTCATCACTTACTTGCGAGAATTGGCGAGTGAATTGACTTGAGTTAGAAATGAAGACTGGGGCAAATAACCCCATCGGGGATTGCTCTAATAACGCTGAATTATCTTGCTCTTTGCTACTAAGAAAGCCAGATAGATCCATTCTAAAATCATTAAGCGTCAAATCTGTTATAGATACACCTCCTGCAATCTCTTCAAGGTCTACCACGGCATTTTGAAGCTGTTCCAGTTGCTTCCTGCGGTACTCTAAATCATTCATCCCCTTGTTTTTCTTTGAATTTTGTTCACTATCGGTTTCAATCAAATTCTCTTCACCTGTTGCTGAAATATCTAGCAACACCATTCTTCCACTCACCCTAGCTTCTAGGTTGATATACTCGTCCAATTCCATATTAGGCCAAAAATTAACCAACTGAATAACATCATTGATTGAACCTAATCGGTCAATACGTCCAAAGCGCTGAATAATACGCACAGGATTCCAGTGAATATCATAGTTTATGAGATAGTCACAGTCTTGCAGGTTCTGACCTTCTGAAATACAGTCTGTTGCGATCAAAATATCAACTTCTTCTTTGTATTCAGGGTAAACCTTCTCTCGTTCTTTAGACTTGGGGGAGAAGTGAGTAAGTAGACTATTCAAGTCTGCTGTAAGCCTTTTACCTTCTTTTCCATTTTGGCTAGGAGTGCGTAACGTTGTCTCTGTTCGCTGCCCAGTTATAACAGCAGAGTGAAGGCCAAGTTCTTTTTCTGCCCATGGAGCTATATTTTTGTATAAATATTCAGCCGTATCAGCAAATGCAGTAAAAATGATCACTTTTTTGTTATTACCATTAATCGTTTTTTTACATTTATCACTATAAGCTTGCATTAACATTGATAATTTTGCGTCACGTACTGCATCTATACTTTTTGATTCTTTTACTATTTCTTGAAGAAATACTCTGTCAGCTTCTAGATCTTGTGAAAATCGGATTAAGTCCATATCTTGAATACGAACTTTTGTTTTATTCCCAATAAGATAAGGAGCAAGCTCGGGTGAGTTAAACTCAAGATCATCAATCTCTTCGATCGGTGGCGCAACGAACTCATCCGTAAGGTCATCAGTTAAATTAGGTTTTATATTCGCATTGAAATTATGAATTTTTGCTAGTAATGCATCGACCTGAGTTAATAATTTTTCTGATGTTAGGGTGAAAGAGTTGATTGAACTTTCCATACGTTTAAGCAAGTTAATGCGTATTAAGTGAATCAAACTTTCTTCACGGTCTACCTGTTTGAATACGCTCTTCCCTCCTTTTACTTCTTGGTCATATCGTCTCGCATATTCCACTTTCTTATCCATTCTCACGTATTTCATCGGTGAGTAAAACGCGAGCGATAGCCTTCTTATGGTTTTGTTCACTTCTTCCAGTGGGGGAAACTGGTCTTTAAGATCAATAGAAGCCTTCAAGTTTATAGGTAAGAGGCGTGTAGGGAACTTACCAATGTCGGCTGTGCCGTAATATTTTTCAATATGCTTTCGTGATCGTGCAATGGTATAAATATCGAGTAATTTGAAGTAGTCGAAATTCATAGAATCGAGCAATTCTTTAGATGTTCTCACATATGGATCTTGTTCTGCCCATTTTGAGAACCTTGTTTGAGCTTGTTTTAACGTGCCCTCAATGCTTTTAATTCCATGCTCTACCAAGGCTTGGTCGTTTGCTTCTGTTATGAAAGCCACTTGGTTCTTCATATCATTCAATCGATTATTCACAGGTGTAGCAGAAAGCATCAAAACCTTAGTTTTTACACCAGCTTGAATAATATCTTCGAGTAGCCTCTGGTAACGATTTCGACCATCTTTTTTAGGGTTATTGTTACGGAAGTTATGAGACTCATCGATCACAACAAGATCGTAGTTACCCCAATTTATGGTTTCAAGGTTTATATCACCTGAAAACCCAGCAGTACGACTCATATCGGTATGGTTAAGTACATCGTAGTTAAAACGGTCACTTGCGAGTAGATTACGCTTGTCGTTTTGTGTGTAAATAAGCCAGTTATCACGCAGCTTTTTAGGCGCAAGAACCAGAACCTTATCATTACGAAGTTCGTAGTATTTAATTACGGCTAAAGCTTCAAATGTTTTACCTAAACCCACACTATCTGCAATGATACAACCATTGAACTTTTCAAGCTTATCAATTGCACCTAAAACACCATCCTTTTGAAATTTATATAATTTATTCCAGACTAACGTATCTTTAAAACCTGTTTTAGTTCTAATGATGTTATCTTCTTGAAGATCACCAATAAAGTCTTTGAAAATATTATACAAAGTAATGAAGTAGATAAATTGTGGTGTTTGATCTGAAGTTAGTTTGGCAAGCTCTGCTTGTAAAAGTGCTTTAGCGTCTTTGACTTGAGCCTTACTTCCCCAGACTCGATTGAAGAACCCCAGAAGCTCGTTGGCTTGATCAGCTTTAGCAAGGCTAATCATGTCAAAGCCACTAGTTTGAGTTAACCCCAATCCTTGACCATCAAACTGAGCGCCTTGTATAGCCGTAGAGCTTTTATCTAAGTGGGTAACGTGTTGTTGAACTACGCCAACTTGCTCAACCAAGCGTACTAACGCCTTTTTTTCCAACCAGTGTGCGAATTCTTGAGCTATGACTTTTTGATTAAGCAGGTTACGAAACTTGGTTTCTAACTTACCGCCGTTAAGGCTACCAAAAGGTGAGCAGTTCATCTCATCAGGTAGCAGGTCGAACCCTTTAGCTTTTGAGAACAACAAACGAGCAGATTCAACTTTACCCAGTGAGGCTTTCAGATGATCAAAGGCATAGATAGAGAAAAGCCCAGTCATGACGGAAAGCTTATCGTTATATTGAATCGAGTCGGAAAGAGTGTTTGAGACTTTTGTTGTTACGTTATCAATCAGCATAGTGATTAGATTCTCTCCGTAACTAGACCAGCAGCCTTGAGTCGAGTCGTAAGGTTTCTCATCTTACTAAATTCTGTGCCATAGCTAGGTTTGAGATCTAATGCTTCACAAAATTCTCTTGCAGTAATATTGCCTAGTTCGTCAGCATATTTGATTGACTGCAAGTGAAGTTCAGCCATAAATCCGTTACGTGGAGCAGAAGCAAGAGCTTGCTTGATCGCTTCTATTATCACCTTGTTCATAAAACACTCAAATCGATTCATAGACATGGCCTAATATTCTAGCAAAATTAGCTAAAATTGCTAACTAGTTTTTGAAATAGTGTGAACTCAATATATTGAATATTTATGTAACATTAGAAGTGAAGAGGTATTTGTAGATGAAACTGATTTTGGGGCAGAAACGTGTCATTTGACAGTCCTACCCCGTTTTTTTAACATAATTCTCTTAGGGTACATTAACCTATTTTTTTACGAATAATCTTGATTTTCCCATCAATTTCACAGCTTTGATCAATATGTTCAAAACTGTGGATCATACCTAGATCCTGAAGCTCTTTCAGTCCTCGTTTAAACAACTTTATATTATTACGGTTGTAAGTTAACTCTGCTTTTTCATTACTGCAATTGACTACTTTTAAGTCTTTCTTACTTCGCTTCTCATCAAGGTCTTTCAACTCCTTATCTGTAAGCAATAATTCTTTACCAAAAGATTTCAAAATCGTTGCAACACTGAGGGTAAACTCATTCACTGAAGCTTTTTTGTTGTTCGTTTTCCAATTGTTAGAAACGTAAGTTAAGTAAGCGAACCGTCCTGCTTGTGAGTTAATAGATAAAAAAGTTGTCAAACTAGACTTCTGCTTTTTAGCAAGTTGCGCAAGAACTTGTAATTTTGGCGATACATGTATGGTGCAATTATCACTCTGAGAGTCATAGTGAAAATCAGAAATGAGAGTCATTGCTCCCCAACTATCGTCATTTAGTCTATAGCTAATTTGGCATTTATTGAGCTTTAGAAGTACATCTCTAAGCTCATTCCTGAATGACTGGCGCATCTTGACAGGTGTGTCGTTAACTTTATGCCTTGGCCAGCAGGCTTTGATGAGTTTAGATGCAGAAAAACTTAACTTACCGCTATGCTCACTAAAACTGTCAATTTGAGAAAATATGTAATGAAAAACAGGGTAATCTCGTAACAGATTCAACTGTGGACCACTAATTGTCATCGTTTCTAAGCCGTTAGAAAGGGAAACATCATGCTCAACATCTTGATATCTCCTTTGATCATCACTATAGCCAATCCCAATTTGATCCTTTTTCTTTCTACTTTCGGGTAAGAAAAGCGGTGTCTCCAAAAATAGCTGCGGGATCTCAAACTCACCAGCGTCAATATTCACATAGTACTCTTTGCCATTTCTAGTTCTAATTTTTTGCATATTTTCCTCGCTAACGTGCTCATATTTATACTGTCGCATAAAAAAATAATGTTTCAATAGCCCCTTGAACTTTTTTTCAGGAAGGCGTTTAAGAGAATATAAAAGGCGTTTAAGAGAACAAAATAGGCGTTTAAGAGAATATCTTGGGCGTTTAAGAAAACACAAAAGGCGTTTAGCAGAACACCAACCAAAATGCAAGTAATTGATTTAAAACTAAAAAATAGTTGAAAACTATACCTGATAAGTTATGAAAAAACACATATAAGTTATAAAAATAAGAAAATATAAAATCATCGCCCTGAATTTTTAAAATGTTAGATCAATTTATTTAATTAATAGTAACGAGAAACATTAATCATATCTAATACAATAAGAGCAAAAGCCTTATCTGTGGTAAAAGCAAAAGCACTTAAAAGCTCAACATTAAAACATCTCTGATTTATATTTATTAGAAATAATGGTACACAATCAAAATAATTTCACCATTTCACCATTTCACCATTTCACCATTTCACCATTTCACCATTTCACCATTTCACCATTTCACCATTTCACCATTTCACCATT
>NZ_JAKILU010000043.1 GCF_023283485.1 Shewanella glacialipiscicola | reverse complement strand
GAGGAGTAGGGATTTGAACCCTAGGTGGGCTATAAACCCACGCCGGTTTTCAAGACCGGTGCATTAAACCACTCTGCCACCCCTCCGAACGCTGCAAATAATATAAGCATCGTAGGGCATTGTAAACCTCAATTTAAAATTATTGAATCAAATGCTCATCTTATGGCCAGCTCGATGTTTTTTACGGCAAATTTCTCGTTAACTTTGGTGAATAATCGGCAAAACAGGCACAAAAATATCTATACAGTGAGAGACTTGTCGTTTGGGTATGGTAAAATCAGATTAACTTTTCATGGTAAATGCTTATATGAATTCACTCTTGATACCCTCGTCTTCACTCGCACCTGAATTTAGCCTGCCACCTATTTCTGAAACGGCTGCCAATCTAAGCGCATTACTCTTAGGCCAAGAACGTGCTGTGGATGCGTTTAAACTCCACCATGCCATTATTGACCAGCAGCTTTATTTGGCCGATTATCCCGGCATTGACCGCCAGCTGATGATCCAAGCCTGCGTTAATAGCCTAGCTCCCTTACCGGCAATGTATCTAGTGGCACCCAGCCAGATTGATAACGCGGTAAAATTTCAATGGCAATTAGAGAAACCGCTGGATAATCAAAAAATGATTACCGAAAAAACGACTAACTATCGTTATCTAAGCGGTAATATTCGTCGCGTTGATCTCATAGGTCGCATGCTACAAACAGGGACGACGAGTCAATATCAAGCAGGTGCTCTAGCACAATGTCATTATGTGTTTATTTGTGCCGAATCGCTGTGGAAACGTGAAAGTTTATGGGATTTAGTGATGCAAATCCTCACCCATAAACAATACCAGATTAGTAATACCTTAAGCCCTATTCCACTAAATTGTAAAATTGTCTTAGTGGGCGCAGGGATGATTTATAGTCAAGTGAGAACGGAAGATTGGCAATTTCAACGTCACTTTACGCTGTTAGCTGAGCTTGCCAGTGAAATCGATTTGATCCGTTATAAGGAATCACAATACGTTGCATGGCTACAGGCTGTAGCCCAAAGTGTTGATGTTACCTTAGAACAATCGAGTTTAGCGCCACTATTCAGTTACAGCACACGATTAACCGAGCACCAGCGTCGCCTCAGCTTGTCTATGCTCGAGTTTGCTCAACTTATGGCACAGGCTAAGGCATATAGCGGCAAAACAAGTATCGATGCCAACAGCATTGAACACGCGTTAATCCAAGCCAACTATCGCCATAATAGTTCTGAAGAATATTCAGGCCAGAGCTTTGATGATAACTTCATCAATCTGCCAACGTCTGGGGCTATGGTCGGTCAGATTAATGGTCTAACCGTGATCGATGCCATCGATTACAGTTATGGCGAGCCGGCACGTATCACAGCCTCAGTCCATTATGGTGATGGCGAAGTAGCCGATATTGAAAGAAAATCTGAACTTGGTGGCAATATACATGCCAAAGGAATGATGATCCTCTCGGCCTGCTTGTATCGTATTTTTGGACGAGACGCACCATTACACCTAAATGCAAATATCGTTTTTGAGCAGTCCTATCAAGAAATTGATGGTGATAGCGCATCACTCGCTGAATACTGCTGTTTGATGTCAGCGATTGCCGAACAACCGATTATTCAGTCACTGGCGATTACCGGTGCCTTGGATCAATTTGGTAATGTACAAGCGATTGGCGGCATCAATGAGAAAATTGAAGGTTTCTTTAACCTATGCGAAAGACGAGGTCTAACGGGCGAGCAAGGTGTGATTATGCCCAAATCGAACATATTACAGCTTAATCTTAATCCCAAAGTGATTACAGCTGTAAGCAAAGGCCTATTTCACATCTATGCCATTGAGCATATGGATCAGGCGGTTGAACTATTAATGCAAATGCCAGCGGGTGTCGCCGATGAAGATAATGATTTTCCACACGACTCATTATATGGCCTAGTGCAGGAGAGATTAGACAAACTTGCAGGGAATGGTGAAGAGGAAATCGGCCTAATTACGAGATTACTCGCAAAATTAGGATTTTTTCGCCGTTAATTAGCTGATCGGAGTTGTTTAGCTTACACGTGTTCGCTAATCTTGGCCCCTCTTATTGCTGGAGTAGTAAAATAATGAATAAAGCAAACAGTTTCAATAAAGAAGAACTCATAGCCTGTGGTCATGGGAAATTATTTAGCCCGAACTCACCCCGTCTTCCTGTCGACAACATGCTGATGATAGATAGAATCGTCACCATCAATGATAATGGCGGTGAATTTGGCAAAGGTGAAATTGTCGCTGAACTCGATATTAATCCAGACTTATGGTTTTTTGACTGCCATTTCATTACCGACCCTGTGATGCCCGGTTGTTTAGGCCTAGATGCCATGTGGCAGTTAGTTGGCTTCTATTTGGGCTGGGAAGGAGCTGAAGGTAAAGGCCGTGCACTCGGCGTAGGTGAAGTGAAGTTCACAGGCCAAGTATTGCCTGGTGCAAAAAAAGTGACTTACAAGCTCAATATCAAGCGCACTATTCATCGTAAGCTGGTTATGGGTATTGCTGATGCGGTTCTCGAAGTCGATGGACGTCAGATTTATAGCGCTACAGATCTTAAAGTTGGTGTATTTAGCGACACTTCTACGTTTTAATCCCCTAGTCTGCAATATCAGCTTTGTGATAGATAAAATTGCCCTCGACTGAGGGCAATATGCTGCATTACTTTGCGTGTTCTGGACTATTTAATTAATGAGCTTAGGCTCACTTATTTATTAAATAGCCCATTAACTCGGCCATCCACACCTTCACGCCAACCACCTAACCACTGCGATCGCGAATCAAGATTTGCATAAGGACAGAGCTCCTTAGAGCGCCCACCCACACCAGCTTGGAATCCTTTTGAAAAAGCTCTGTCTAAACGATCTCGTTTTTGTCTTTTCATGCAAGCGTCCTCTGTTCTACATAAAATAGAAGCAAAAGCTTCACCCATAGGAATAGTGCTTTTTGACCCCAAGATCAATCAAAAAATCGGCCATTTTACTGACTATTTATTAAGCTACTGAGATCTTAGCTAAAAAAAATCGAAGCATTTAGCCTCGATTTTTTTAGTCTGAATTGAATCTTAAAAGTTAACGAATTCGACGACGGAACCACAATAATGGCAAGGCAAATAACCAAGCTAAGGATGCAGCGCCTTTACGTTCATAATTACCCTTATCGGCATTATCTTCAACAGTACAAGCCACGCCACTTGTTGCTGGTTTAAGCACAACCATGCGTGGGAGATATGCCGTTACAGGATCGCCATTTCCATTTAACTCAAATAACGGCAAGCCATTATCACCAATTATCACTTTCCCATTTTTATCAAATTGGTAAGCAGGTTTGCGAATAAAAGCGGTACCGACAATGGTTCCTTCTTCGTTGATGCTAGCACCTTCAACAACCACAATATCTGCGTTGTATTGCAGTTGCTTACCCGAACCGTCCTGTATTTCTACCTGATGACGAGCCCAGTTTCCATCACTATTTTTCTCGTAACCCTTAGATTCACAGGTCAATAATGTATTAATATTACTGAACTCATCTGTTGGTTTATCATACAAAAAACCCGCTTTAGGCCGCGGTTTTTCTTTGTCATACGTGGTTTCAATATAACCAACCACTTGACCTTTATTATTAATATCTTTTGGCTTGCTTGAAAGATCACTCGTTTTTGCTGCAAAGTCATTTGGCGTTACTATGGTTGCATCTGCTTGAGTTGAATCAAAATAGAAGAACTTATCCCGTGCATAACCTTGTATGTAACTACGATAACTTCCCACCACGAGGCCATTATCATTAATAGCATAAGCTGTAGAGCTATTAACATCATTGTCACGAACTGGGATCCAGTGATATTGATATTCGCCATTAGCATCTTTAGCCCAGTAAGCGGCATCTTGGCGTAAATTTCTTGTATCACCATAACGGTAAACGTGCGAGCGCCCAACGGCGACACCGGCATTATTTAACCCAATAGCCTGGGCAGTATAAGTAACTGTATCATCTGCCGCAGGCGTAAAGCCTAAGGGTAACGGAGTGCCTATCGCGATATTGTTATCAATTTGCCACACATAAGCACGGGTTTGATATTGAATATTACGTGTCCCTGAAGCATTAGGATATTGCTCACGTTGCACACAAATATCCAACGGCAAGGTATTATCTGTGCCTAAACAATTAGTCACACGATCGCTGCCGTATTTGCTGATAGCAGTACTAGCATAACCCGCGACTAAATTATTGTTATTTACCGCAGATGCTGCTGACCAACCGCCAAGCTCAACCGTTTTATCGTCCTTAACAAATTGCGTATAAGGAGGGATTAATGGAATTTCGGTGTCACCCTGTTTCGCAATACCGCGAAACTCATAGTCACGGTAATACCAGTAATCATCAGCGACATTAGTCGTTGCAGTATTGTCGACTTTCTTTTCAGGCGCCGTCATATTACCGACTTTGATGCCCGCATCATTGATACCATAATAAAAGGTATCAACCGAGTTAATGACTGTGGTATCGCTTGGCTGTGTAGTGCCATTAATACTGTCAAACGTTGGTAACCAAGCACCTGTTGCACCATTTTGCGCGGCAGTAAAGGCAAAGTTATTCGCAACTATTGCCTCGGTAATTGAATAGGTGATGGTTTCTTCGGGAGCGATGCCATCTTCAATATCAATGATGCCATCTTCTACATCAGAAGTGCTGAGCTTTTTCTTACCCTTAGAAATACCGACTAACTCATCATTGGCATTGATGCCTAAAGCATAGCCATTACGCGTCCCCTCAAGAGTACCGAGTAAATCATAGTTATCTAGGTTAACAATTTCATACACAGGTGCAGCATGAGCACTATTCAATACACCAAGGACACCTAAGGCTACCAAGGAAAGGGCTTTATCCAACGTTGACTTCATTAATTCTATTCCCATTTTTATTATTGGTTTACTTCAGTGACTCAAGCTCTTCCCATCGCTCGAAGCAAACTTCCAACTGCTTTTCTTTATCTGCTAATTGGCTTAGCACTTGATTCACTTTATCTTGCGTCTGGCTATAGAAGTTTGCGTGACCAATGGTGGTTTGTAGCGCGAGGATATCCGCTTCTAGCTGCTCCATCATACTGGGTAATGACTCTAACTCACGCTGTAACTTGTATGACAATTTTTTTACTGTTTGAACTGGCTCAGCAAGTTTTACTTCTACTGGTTTAGTTTCAACTGCAGGTGCTTCGACCGCCTTTTGTGCACTAGGTTCCTCAGAATAAAATTTTGCTCCTTGGTTCACCGCATCTTGATAACCACCCACATACTCGCTCCAATGGCCATTACCCGCATACCACCAACTACTGGTGACGGTATTGTCGATAAATGCCCTATCATGGCTCACCAATAAAAGCGTGCCTTGATACTCAGTTAGCAGCGACTCTAACAATTCTAGGGTCTCAATATCAAGATCGTTGGTTGGTTCGTCGAGTATGATTAAGTTTGCTGGACGAATGAGTAGCTTAGCCAGTAACAGACGGTTCTTCTCGCCACCCGATAACGCTTTAACTGGCGTTCGCGCGCGCATTGGTGAGAACAAGAAGTCCTGTAAGTAACTTAAAATATGACGGTCTTGACCGTTAATCGTGATGGTTTTTTTACCTTCGCCGACGTTTTCCTCAACCGTTTGTTCAGGATCTAACGCCTCACGATATTGGTCAAAATAAGCGATATCTAACTTAGTCCCAACTTTAATCTCGCCAGATTGTGGCTGTAACTTCTCGATTAATAGTTTAATCAACGTCGATTTACCACAACCGTTCGGACCAATCAGCGCAATACGGTCACCACGGATCACTGTAGTATTGAAATTCTTAACCAGATTTTTGTCTGGTAAATTGAAATTTAGATCTTTAACATCAAACACTAACTTACCTGAACGCTCAGTATCCGACACCGCCATTTTAGCGTTACCTTGGCGATTCAAACGCTCACTGCGTTCGTCACGTAGGGCTTTAAGCGCGCGCACTCGACCTTCGTTACGGGTACGGCGGGCTTTAACACCTTGACGGATCCATACTTCTTCATCGGCTAGGCGTTTGTCAAATAAGGCATTTTTTTCAGCTTCGACACGTAGCCATTCTTGCTTACCATCAAGATAAGCTTGATAGTTGCCCGGCCATGATGTCACAACGCCACGGTCTAAATCGACAATACGCGTCGCCATACGAGCAATAAAGCCCCTATCATGGCTGATAAAAACAATAGCACCTTGATAATCAAGTAAAAACTTTTCAAGCCATTCAATGGTATCTATGTCTAAATGGTTAGTCGGCTCATCGAGTAATAGCAAATCAGGCTCGCTGACCAATGCTCTTGCTAAGGCCACTTTACGTTGCCAACCACCCGATAACTCACTTAATAATTTGTCGGGATCTAGACTTAATAACTCACAATTTTGTTGAATACGTGAATCTAATTGCCAACCGTTGTAGTGATCTAACGTCTCTTGCAGGCCTTGCATCTCATTGAGCATACGATCCATTTGCTCAGGCGAAGCATGGGCAACATCGTGAGACAGTTGATGATATCGCTCAAGCGCCTGTCCGACTTCTTTTAAGCCCGCAGCAATATAAGCGTACACAGTACCTTGCTCAGCTTTTGGGGGATCTTGCTGTAGGCGGCTAACAGTAACATTACCAGCGATGTTAAATTCACCTTCATCCAGCAACACATCACCAGACAACACCTTTAATAAACTCGACTTGCCAGCACCATTTCGGCCAACAATACACACGCGCTCGCCGCGTTGAATAGTAAAATCCGCTTTTTGTAATAACGGAGTGTAACCATAGGCTAAAGAGCCACTATTGATACGAACCAGACTCAAACTAAGCTCCTGTAAACTCTTGTAATTGCGTTGCGTTAAATGGCCAATGTAACTCGTTATCGTTCCTGGCTTTCAGCACAGGAATCGATACGCCATAACGCTGCGCGAGGTATGCATCATCACATATATCGATGGCATGATAGTTAATGTCGGCCGCGTCCAATAACGCCGCGGCCAGTTCACACAGATGGCAACCGTCGGTGTGATATAGCAGATAAGGCCTGTTATCTAACTCTGTTTGAGTCAACTCAGGCATGGGTTAGCAACCAGGTGTTATGGATATGCGGGTTGCGTTTGTAATCCATCGGTAACGTGATGTCATCAATGTTAGTCACCTTGATATTCATCTTTGTCAGTGTCTCTATGTCCATCTTAAACTTGCGTTTATTGTTAGAGAACACTAACTCACCTGCTGGACTAAGCAGTTTGACTAAAGATGCCAGCAAGTTTACATGGTCGCGCTGTACATCAAAGGAGTCTTCCATCCTTTTAGAGTTAGAAAACGTCGGTGGATCGATAAAAATCAGATCGTATTGCTCACGACAATCTCTAATCCACTGCATGCAATCAGACTGCACAAACTCATATTGTTTGCCTTGCAAACCATTGAGTGCAAAGTTGTCCTTTGCCCATGTGATATAAGTATTTGACATATCGACGGTTGTTACTGATTTAGCACCGCCAAGCGCCGCATGCACTGAAGCAGAACCGGTATAAGAAAACAAATTAAGTACGCGGCGCCCCTTAGATTTTTGTCCCACTAAACGACGTGTTAAGCGGTGATCGAGGAACAAACCTGTATCCAAATAACCCGTTAAGTTCAATTTGAACTTAGCGCCATATTCAGTGGTAATGAGCTCTAATTTACGCTCATCCAGCTTTTGATACTGACTCGCGCCCTTTTGACGTTCACGAGTCTTCATGATCATCTTGTTCGGGTTGATGCCAATCGCCGACGGCAGTGCCAGCAATACATCGCTTAAGCGACGTTTAGTCACAGCTTCAGGTATGGTCGCTGGCGCCATATATTCTTGAATAATCACGTAATCTAGATATTTATCTACCGCGACATTATATTCAGGAATATCAGCATCATAAATACGATAGCTATCGATACCTTCTTTTTGGGCCCATTTCTCTAATAGCTTGGCATTCTTTTTAATGCGGTTAGCAAACGCAGGGGCAATATCGGCAATGTCTACGCCATCGGGTAGCACAGGTGTGTCACGGCGGGTGCTATTGGCATGCAAGGTATAGATGTTAAACACGCATTCTAAGGCGCCGTTGAACATCTTCATCTGTTTATCAGCTTTAAGCTTGAGTGATGAAATCAGTTCAATATCGCTACATAGCATGGCCACTTTCCAGCCGCCAAACTCTTTTTTAAACTTGTCACCGAGCTGATAGTACAATTGCAATAACTCAGACACATTACCTAAACGCTCACCATAAGGTGGGTTAGTGATCAAATATCCCGTTGCGGCAGGAGGCTCTATCGTCAACGCATCGGCGACTTTAAAATCAATTAATTGCAGTACACCAGCATTTTCAGCGTTACGTTTGGCAACGCCAATTAAATGCGCATCAACATCTGAGCCATAAAATTTAATGCCACAACGTTCAAGGCCGACTGAAGCACGTGCTTTGGCTTCTTCAACAACGTTTTGCCACACCGCTTTATCATGGCGACGCCAGTGTTCAAAACCAAAACGACTACGCTGTAAACCTGGGGCAATATCCGCTGCCATTAACGCCGCTTCAATTAGCACAGTTCCGCTACCACAAAAAGGATCGAGTAACGTCGAAGGCGCTGCTTGCCAGCCACTGCGCACTAGCATATTGGCAGCTAAATTTTCCTTCAAGGGCGCCTCACCCGTAGTTGAACGATAACCACGTTGATGTAACGATGGGCCGGAAAAGTTTATTGCGATGGTGATTACGCCATTACGGAAATGTGCATCGATCTTAAAGTCAGCGTCGACGCGCGACACGTTTGGACGTTCGATATCATCGTCACGAAAACGGTCAACCACCGCATCCTTAATCTTTAAAGCACCAAACTGGGTATTATTGATAAAGCCACCCGTACCGTGAAAATCGATACTAAAAGTGCATTTATTCGAAAAATGTGCAGGCCAGTCGACACAATAGGCTGCGTTATAGAGTTGCTCTGCCGACTCGCAGCTACCTTTATAGATAACCAACACAATACGGCTGGCTAAGCGTGTCCATAAAGTAATACGATACGCTAAAGCTAAGGGGGCAGTGAAATACACACCTGCAACACTCTCTTTTACTTCAGTCGCACCAAATTCTATCAGCTCTTGGGCTAAGCTATATTCAAAGCCCTTAGGGGCGGCAGCAAAAAAATTAAACATGGGATATCAGTACGCAGTCAAAATCAAAGCGACATTATACCTGCTCGGATACATAAAAGATAAACAGTTATTAAGCAATGCCCCATTTAGTCACTGTATTGGTCTAAGATCATCGACGAAATTGGTCTAAGATCATCGACGAAAAATCGCCAACTTATGTTGAAATCGTATAAAAGCCCCCCACCTCGCTTTATATTTAAGCGTTCACCACCTTTTTCAATCTTCGTCCTTGCATTGCCAGCGCTCTGCCGTTATAGTCTGCCCCGCTTTGAAGACGGACGCGGGATGGAGCAGCATGGTAGCTCGTCGGGCTCATAACCCGAAGGTCGTAGGTTCAAATCCTGCTCCCGCAACCATTTAAAAGTAAATAGTGAAGTAATACAGATAGATATCGGACGCGGGATGGAGCAGTATGGTAGCTCGTCGGGCTCATAACCCGAAGGTCGTCGGTTCAAATCCGGCTCCCGCAACCAATTCTTAGATGACAGAATTAAAACAGTCATCAACAGCAACAATCGGACGCGGGATGGAGCAGTATGGTAGCTCGTCGGGCTCATAACCCGAAGGTCGTCGGTTCAAATCCGGCTCCCGCAACCACTTTCTATATGTGTTGATAATGAGAAACAGCTTATCGGGCTCAACTCTTTATAAATAAGAGGCGAAGGTCGCAGGTTTAAATCCGGCTTCCGCAACCAATTCTTAGATGACAGAATTAAAACAGTCATCAACAGCAACAATCGGACGCGGGATGGAGCAGTATGGTAGCTCGTCGGGCTC
>NZ_JAKILU010000042.1 GCF_023283485.1 Shewanella glacialipiscicola | reverse complement strand
TAACTAGGGCTAGGATATTGGGCTTGTTCATACTTTGTAAGGTTAGAAAGTGACGACTTATTAGATCATATAATTAAAGTAATTGGTATAATACGATTGGTATTATACGATTGGTATTATACGATTGGTATTATACCATCCGCATTAAGTTGTGATCTAATACACTTACTATTTCCACATCATTTCATACTGTGAAAAATTACACGTCTGTTGAGCTCATAAAGCTATCAAAGTCAGAAAAAGATGCCCGTATGCGCATTCGCATATTGGCCGTTTCTTGTTTTCTGGAATGTCACAATCGTGCTCAAGTCGCTCGCCACCAACTAAAGGTTAGTCGTCGAAGTGTCAATGAATGGGTTAAAAACGACTTAAATATGGGCATTGATGGCTTGAAAGCCAATATGAATTCGACAAATGCGAGCAAACTCGACGAACACCAAAAGTAGGCTCTCTATCAAAACATATAGGCCAATCAAGTCGCTCCAAGCACCCAAAACAATCCTGAGAAGCTCAAGAAGCGTTTAAAAAACTCATTTCTAAAACGATCGCCACGTTCCCTGTCGATATTTGGTTTCAAGATGAAGCCAGATTTGGTTAACAAAATACTACCACGCGGCTATGGGCAGCAAAAGGCTCAAGACCAAGGGCAGTAAGACAACAGCAATTTGAGTATTTTTATCTCTTTGGTGCTGTGTGCTCAGCGACGGGGGCAACAGAAGCTTTGGTCACGCCTTTCGTTAATCAAGATGCAATGAGGCAACACTTAACGCAAATATCAGGGGCAATTCATTCTGATAGATATGTACTTGTTATAATTGATGGCGCTGGCATACGGATAATATAGCAAAAGAATTCAGTCATTTATCGGTCCTTAAATTACCGCCTTACTCTCCGAAGTTGGAGCCGATAGAACCTGTATGGCAATGGCTAAGACAGCACTGTTTGGCAAATAGGTGTTTTGACGGTTATAACGATATTGTTGAGCAGTGTTGCGATGCTTGGAATACGTTTATTCAGTGCAAGGACAGGTAAAAAGTTTGTGCACACGAGACTGGGCTAACATGGGTAAAATATAATGCGGATTGGTATTCGATGCAGGTACAGCCTTGAGTATATTTCAACTATAATTATGTGAGTGATAGAATAAAAAAGCCTCACTAATTATTAAGTTAGGAGGCTTAGTGTGTATGCTTTACGAATTAACTAAAAGTTACTTCGTATCCGCTGCCTTCTGCTGGCTGTAATCTAATTTTTCATGGGTTTGCCCCATGGCTTCAGCAACTTCTGGCGGCATATAGTTCTCATCATGCTTGGCTAGTACTTCAGTCGCCGCTAGTTTGCCATCAGCACTGAGCACGCCCTGCGCTACAATTCCTTGGCCTTCACGGAAGAGATCTGGCAGTAGATCATCATAGGTGACGAGGACTTCGCCGCCTAGAGAGTCATGCACAGCAAACTGGACATGCAAGCTGTTTGGATCGCGTACCATAGAGCCAACCGTTACCATACCACCGACACGGATACGTTGACCAACTTCAGGTCTAACGCCGGTATCTGTCTTGCCATGGACAATTTCAGATGGGGTATAAAATAAGTTTAAGTTGGAGTTCAGTGCATAGAGCAAAAGCGAAGTAATCGCGGCAACACCACCGATTAATGCTACAGCTAACGTTAGTCTTTTTTTGCGTCTTGGGTTCACTATTTAGTACTCCTGGTCTCTTTTAGGCGTTCTTCTCTATCCATCTTTTTCGCTATTTCAATTAACACCTTACGCTTTTGGCGTGCGCTGCTAATGATAAGCGTTGAAAGGCAGAAGAAAGTCACTCCGTAGGATAGCCATACATAAAATGCATAGCCGCCCATATTAAAAAAATCACTGATAGTATCGAATTGCATTATTTGACCTCCTCAGCCTTAGCAAGTTCACGTACCCAAGGGCGCATGCCATTTCTTGCCAAAATCTCCGCTCTAAATCGTATGATAGTAATTGCGCCTATCATAAGGCCAAATCCGGCTATATTGATTAGCAGTGGATAGAGCATTTCTGTCGACATGGTCGATTTCTCAGTAATACGGATAGTAGATGGCTGATGTAATGAGCTCCACCATTCAACTGAGTATTTGATGATAGGGATGTTAATTACACCGACGATCGCTAGGATCCCTGCAGCACGAGCTGCGAGTACTTTATCCTCAAATGAGGCATAGAGTGAGATAACACCTAAATATAGGAACAGTAATACTAGCTCAGAGGTTAAGCGTGCATCCCAAACCCACCATGCGCCCCACATAGGTTTTCCCCATGCGGCACCAGTGAATAGGGCTATAAAGGTAATAACTGCACCAATAGGCGCAATAGAAGCCGCAGCCCAGTCGGCAAGTTTGATCTGCCACACTAGCCCAATAAATGCTGCTGTTGCCATACCCATATACGCCGCCATTGACATAGAAGCGGCCGGAACATGAATAAAGATAATACGGTAGCTATCACCCTGCTGATAATCAGTAGGTGCGAAAGCGAGTCCCCATATGGTGCCCACAGCGATAAGCAGACCCGCTAAGGTCGCAAACCATGGAAATAATGTTCCTGATAACTTATAGGCGCGTTCAGGATCCGCGTAAGGGTGTAACCATTTCCACATTTTAGTTAGTACTCACTCGCAGAGATGCACCAATTGCAAAAGGTGCTAAGGTTAACGATCCGACCAGCATGGCGCCTATTATAGCGAGCTGACCGTCATAGGGTAAATTCATTCCAGCGGCATCGATGGCACTCGTTGCAAAAATGAGAACTGGGATATATAAGGGCAAAATAAGTAGGCTGAGTAACACACCGCCTTTTCTAAGGCCGACAGTTAATGCCACACCTATGGCTCCTAATAAAGATAATACAGGTGTACCTAGTGCTAGGGTCGATATTAACGCACCATAGCTATTGCCATCTAAATTAAGTAATACCGCTAACAAGGGCGCGATAATAATCAATGGCACGCCGGTTAAAATCCAATGGGCTAAAACTTTAGCTAATACTAAAATAGCTAAAGGCTGTGGGCTCAACAGCATTTGCTCTAAGCTGCCATCACTGAAGTCCGCTTTAAAGAGTCTTTCAAGTGATAACATTGATGCTAATAATGCCGCCACCCATATGATTCCTGGTGCCACACGAGCTAACATTTGTGGCTCAGGGCCTATTCCGAGAGGGAACAAGGTCACAACCATAATGAAGAATAAAAGCGGGTTAAAAATATCTCCACGATGACGAATAGCAATTTTAAGGTCTCGCTGTAACAAGGTGAAAAACGCCTGCGTAAAACTGATGCCTCTTTTCATTTTTTCTGACCTTATATGAAGCGATAATCTAGACGAATTTTACGAAGCCGATCATCTTTGATAATGCCCATATCTTGGTGAGTTGTGAGGATCACGCACCCCCCATTATCAGCATGCTGAATAAATAATTGTTCCAGTTCCTCGACACCTTTTTTATCAATCGCAGTAAAAGGCTCATCAAGGATCCAAATTTTGCAGTTGCTGTGCCACAGTCTCGAGAGTGCTGTTCTGCGATGTTGGCCTGCGGATAAATGCCCCGCAAGCGCCTCTTCAAAGCCAGTTAAATTCACTTTGGCTAAAATGGCTGTGGTATCAAAGTCATCATAACCACTGATTCTTAAATTGAAATTAAGGTTTTCTTCGGCGGTCAGCTCGCATTTCACTCCCGCTAGGTGGCCTAAATACAATAGATCTTGGTTATATTCGTCGCGGCAGCGATTAATGTCTTCATCGATATAAAAAGTGTGTCCCGCGTATGGACGGGAAAGACCCGCTAATATGCGTAATAAACTGGTTTTTCCAGCGCCGTTAGGGCCTTCAATTTGTACTATGTCACCAGCATGGATATCAAAACTTAATTCATCAAAAAGGATGCGTTCTTCGCGGATACAGGTCAGCTTATTTGCTGATACTAATGTTTTTGTTGTTATATTTGCCACTGAACCCTCTATCTCAAGCCGGAAGGAAACACAAGTCATTCTAACACAAACGTTATTGTACGTTTACCTTTGGTTTGCACTAGATGTCAGCAATTTGATGTGGTTCCAATAACAGCAATATTTATCGAACTTTTTTACGATTTGCTAATATATTAACGAATTTACCATCCTTGTCGCCTGATTCATTTTGTGTTGAGATTCTAATCACAAAAAGATGAGATTTATTGAAGTTTGTAGTAATCTTAGCTCGTTATAATGAGTCTGCCTTAGTAAGGGCAGCGCCGAGCTTTGTACGTATTTGCATTAGGAACACGAAGATGAAAAAACTGTTAGCAATAACTGCAGTCGCTGCTTTGACTATGTCAGTCAACGTATCAGCTCAAGAAGCTGAAGCTATCTACAATAAGGCATGTACCGTATGCCACAGCATGGGTGTTGCTGGAGCGCCAAAAGTACACAATGTTGCCGAATGGGAACCACGCCTAGCGAAGGGTGTTGATGCTCTAGTGAAAAGTGTGAAAACCGGTTTAAATGCTATGCCACCAGGCGGTATGTGTACTGATTGTACTGATGAAGATTACAAAGCAGCTATCGAATTTATGTCGAAAGCTAAGTAATTTTTAGCTGATAAAAAAACCGGCAAAGCCGGTTTTTTTATATCTAAAATCTGCAATGATTAATAAATTATTGCACTTGAGTATCGAGCACTAGACTTGCACTACTACCCACAGCAACTGTATTAATCTTTCCTTGAATATCACCTGTCTGTGGCTTGATATTACCGTGCTTAGAAAGTACAGCTATCACTTCAACATTCGCTGCATCACTTAACTTTGTGTCCCCACTCATACCGCTACTGTCATCTAACGTCACTGTAATTGGTAAAGACTCAGCGCTCACTTTTGTTGCCGCTAATGGCACTTTTGGCCCTTCAGTTGCACGAGCAAAGATAAAGATAGTGTCTTCTGGACTAGCTTTCGCTGCAAGTTCTGCTGCGATAGATATTGTGATATTTACCGATTTAACGCTGCTGGCTTTCACTTGTTTATGAGCATCATCATCTGGCATCCCTGCAGTTTCAGACTGCATACGCAAGTTTGCTGTTTCAATTGCATTCATCAGTGCAGTACGGTCAACATCGGTGCGATCGCTATCTAAAATAGCTTGCCAAGAGGCAATAGCCTTCTTGTAGTCTGCCGCAAAGAAAGCATCCATACCGACGAGCAATAATGTTGAAGGGTCTTGAGCATCCATAGCTAATGATTCATCGATAATAGCTTGGATTTGTGGTGTCATCTGTTGGCCTGCTTTGTAATACATCGCAGTCGCTTTTGGACCTAGCAATTCAGCTTGCTTGCCAACCAAGGCTATGACTTTATCAAAGGCAGCAATGGCTTTGTCATATTGATTTGCTGACACATATGCATGGCCTAGGGTAAACCAAGCTTGGCTATTTTCAGGTTCAGCCTTCACTTGTGCTTCCATCATCTGTACGCGTTGCGCCATAATTTGTGCCGCATCCATACCAGCGCGTGGATTCGCTGATTCGACATTGCCTATATTTTGGAAGTTACCTAAGTGTTGGTACATGTAGCCTGAAATGGCAACTAAACAGATAGACATCATAGATGGCCATAGAATAGTCTTCGGCTTTATTGAGTTAACCAGAGAGTCATCACTTGCTTGTTTGATGTCTTGGAGGAGGCTGATCTCTAGTTCTTTCTTTAAAGCATTAAATTCAGCTTCATCTAATAACTCTTCATGAAATTCTTTTTCAAGCACAGCTAGCCGTTCATTGAACAATTCAAGGTTCGTCTGTCTACGTACTCCGGCTTCTTCTGCTATTAGCAATTTTTGCTGTCTGAAGTGCGGGATCCAAATCAGCATCAGGCCAACGAATAGAACAAGCGCAATAAAAATCCAAAATGTTGTCATATGTTTGTTTCTATATTCACTTTAGTTTGCAGAAAGCGGGGTAACCGCTAGGCTTGGAAGCAAGATTATACGTAAAGATGCTTCATTGAACAGTAATATAAGGTAATCCTTGTACCGAAAGCTTATAGTTGGGCACTGGTTCACAAATTAATTCTTCGGGTAAATTCTACATGAAACTTAAGTGCCATTAGTTGGTCACATGCAGAACTGTAACTCTTTCGCGACAATTATTGACCTTAAAAATTGAGAATGAGACAAGTAACCCAGTTTTGTACGAAAGAGGCAGACAGGAACAATAGCAAATACTAAAATGAGCAAATTTTTGTGCATTTGCGTGATAATAACATGTTGTGCGTTGATATAGAGTCTTTCTAAATCAACATATTATTGAAGACTGAGGAAAACCCATGATCCCAGAACTTGGACACTTTGCGTTGATAATAGGAATGGCATTTGCCTTCTTACTGATCAGCGTCCCCCTGATAGGTGTTGCCCGAAAAGATCAATACCTTGTTAGGTATGCTTGGCCGTTAACGTACGGAATGTTCTTTTTTATCACTTTATCCGTTGTTGTGCTGGGCTATAGCTTTGCCGTCGATGATTTCTCAGTCGCTTATGTAGCACACCACTCTAACTCCCAGTTACCTATCTTCTTTAAGATCGCGGCCGTATGGGGCGGTCATGAAGGGTCACTGTTATTTTGGGTGTTTGCTTTATCGACTTGGGCTGCTTCGGTAGCTTTATTTAGTAAAGGCTTAGAGGAAGTATTTACTGCCCGCGTATTGGCAGTATTGGCAATGATTATTATGGGCTTTGGCCTATTTATGGTACTTACCTCTAGTCCATTTGAACGTTTATTCCCAATACCTGTTGAAGGTCGAGATTTAAACCCAATGCTGCAGGATGTGGGATTAATCTTCCATCCGCCGATGCTGTATTTAGGTTATGTGGGCTTTTCAGTGAGTTTTGCGTTTGCGATTGCCGCACTGATGAGTGGCCGTCTCGATTCCGCTTGGGCTCGCTGGTCTCGTCCTTGGACATTAGCGGCGTGGACCTTCCTTACGGGGGGGATCGCCCTCGGTTCTTGGTGGGCATATTATGAGTTAGGTTGGGGAGGATGGTGGTTCTGGGATCCGGTTGAGAATGCCTCCTTCATGCCGTGGTTAGTCGGTACGGCTCTTGTTCACTCTTTGATCGTGACCGAAAAACGTGGTGCCTTCCGTAACTGGACTGTATTGCTATCGATTTTTGCTTTCTCATTAAGTTTGTTAGGTACCTTCATTGTTCGTTCTGGCGTATTAACTTCAGTACACTCATTTGCAGCTGATCCAAGCCGCGGTATGTTTATTCTGTTGTTACTTGGCTTAGCCATTGGTGGTTCGCTGACTCTGTTTGCCTTCCGTGCCAGCGAAATGAGCAGTCCAGCCCGTTTTGAGTTGAAATCTAAAGAAACCATGCTATTGGTTTGTAACGTTTTACTCACGGTTGCCGCTGGTACCGTGCTCTTGGGTACGTTATATCCATTGCTTATCGATGCGCTCGGGATGGGTAAGATCTCCGTTGGACCGCCATACTTTAACGCTGTGTTTGTGCCTATTGTTTTAGTCTTATTTGGTTTTATGGGCATAGGTCCAATTATCCGCTGGAAAAAATCTAAAGCGGGTGAGTTGAGACGCCAGCTATTGATCCCTGCAATGGTTGCTGTGGCAATCGGTGTGGTCACTCCTTTCATCGTTGATGGTGTGTTCAATATTTGGGTTACCTTGGGTATTACTGCGGCAACTTGGATCGTACTGGCAACAGCGCGTGCGGCTTACAATATGGTTAAGTCGAAAGAAGGTGATATCAGTATTAACCGCATAGGTCGTAGCCAGCTCGGTATGATCTGCGCGCATCTTGGTATTGCAGTCTCAGTGATTGGCGCCACTATGGTATCAAATTACTCGATTGAGAAAAGTGTCCGCATGGGGCCTGGCATAAGCCAAGAACTCGCGGGTTATACTTTTAAGTATCTTGAGACCAAAAACGTAGTCGGTCCTAACTACACTGCGATGCAGGGACAGATAGAAGTCTACAAAGGTGATGAGCTACTGACATTGCTCAAGCCAGATCGCCGTCAATATAATGTGCGTACAATGGACATGACAGAAGCGGGTATCGACTGGGGTCTGTTCCGTGACTTGTACGTTACTATGGGCGATCCGATTACCAGCACTGAATTTGCAGTTCGTTTGAACTATAAGCCATTTGTTCGTTGGTTATGGTTTGGAGCTATTTTCATGATGGTTGGCGGGTTCTTAGCCGCATCTGATAAACGCTATCGTGCAAAAGCCACTGCTACAGTTGCGCCTCTGGCCGAAAAAGTAAAATTAGCAACGGCTCACTAATTGGGGAATGTATGAAGAAGTTGGTTCTGTTTATCCCATTGGTTATATTTCTCGCCATGGGGGTATTTCTTTATAAAGGGCTATTTTTGAATCCGCAGCAATTGGATTCAGCACTGGAAGGAAAGCCGATGCCGGCTTTCCAACTGGAAAGCTTAGAAACATCAGCTGAGATTATTACGAATGAGCAGTTAAAGGGTAAGGTCGCACTATTTAACGTATGGGCGACTTGGTGCCCATCTTGTAAGTATGAGCATCCTTTCTTAGTGATGTTAAAGCGTAAAAATCTTCTGCCAATATACGGGATCAACTATCGTGACGAGCGTGCTCCTGCATTAGAGGAGTTAACACGTCAGGGCGATCCTTATAACGTCAATATTTATGATAAAGATGGCCGTTTAGGATTAGACCTTGGCGTTTATGGCGCACCAGAAAGCTTTATAGTTGATCACAATGGTATTATCCGTTTTCGCTATGCTGGTCCAATCGACCAACGTGTCTGGAGTGAAACGCTTTATCCTATGATCCAACAATTACAAGCTGAAGCGACGAAGGATGGCGCATCATGAGAATGCTGACAAAAATTATCGGTGGTCTAGTGCTGTTATTCAGCATGACGACCGCTGTCATGGCAACCCCCGTTGATACTTATGAATTCAAAACACCTGAAAATCAAAAGCGTGGTTTGTCTTTGGCCCATGAGTTACGTTGTCCACAGTGTCAAAACCAGAATTTGATCGACTCTAATTCACCGGTAGCTCGAGATCTGCGCCTTGAAGTCTTCAAAATGGTCGATGAAGGTAAAGGTGACAACGAGATCATCGAGTTTATGACCAGCCGTTATGGTGAGTTTGTATTGTATAAGCCTAAAATGGAAACCAAAACCTATGTTCTCTGGTTAGGTCCGATTGGTTTATTGTTCATGGGTTTAATCATTGGTTTTATCTTCATTCGAAAGCAGCGTATTGTCGGTAATGTTCCGAATGAAATAAGTGCTGAAGACCAACGTGAGTTAGATTCTTTGCTGAAGCGTAATCAGAAATGAAGCATAACATCGCAGTAATATTAATCTTATCATCTGTGTTTTCGTTTGTTGCTGGCGGTATAGCCCACGCTTATCCCGGCATGCAGCAAGCGGCTAAACCGATTGAATCTACCGTTGATCTGATCAATGTATTGCCAAAGACGTTTCCTATTGAGCCAGTTCCTTTTAATGACGTCGATGGTAAGCCCATCGACTTCAGTCAATTTAAAGGCAAGGTCATTATGGTAAACATGTGGGCGACCTGGTGTCCGCCTTGCGTAAGAGAGCTACCCGCAATCGAAAGACTCGCAACTAAGTTCAAAGCTGAAGACTTTGTAGTATTGCCTATTTCTATTGATGCTGAAGGCAAACAGCAGGTGCAGCCGTTCTTAAGTTCGTTGGGCATGGCGAATTTCAACTCTTACTACGATCAGCCACAAAGTCTTGGGGACGTTTTTCCACTCGATACTATTCCTGCGACCTTTATCTTAGATCAACAGGGTCAATTGATTGCCTTTGTTCGAACTTATGTTGATTGGGACGATGCCAAAGCAACTTCGCTAATCCAAGGTTTTATTGATAAAGGCACTAAAAAGCCTGATTAATCGCCACTTTGCACGCAAAATAAACACCGCTGTGTAAAAGATCGCCATGCGATCTTTTTTCATTAAAAAGCCCTTGCGCACTTTCTCAATCTCCCTATAATGCGCATCCACTGACACGGCAGACAGCATTAAGCAGCCTGATGTGACAGTTCATCGATGAGTTT
>NZ_JAKILU010000041.1 GCF_023283485.1 Shewanella glacialipiscicola | reverse complement strand
CTCAACACTCATCAATCAGTAAACTCATCGATGAACTGTCACATCAGGCTGCTTAATGCTGTCTGCCGTGTCAGTGGATGCGCATTATAGGCAGCAGGAGATTTTGTGCAACCCCTTTTTCGCTAAATTATCCGTTAATTACCGATATCTGTACTAGCCACACCCTACCCACCGCTTACCCCCAGACTTATCCACAATCCAATTCAAAAACGATGACAAGAGAGTCTGCCGAAATGGCTTAATCCATATAATTAAGGGACCGAAAATCTAACTATGATAAGCTAAATAGTTTTTATGCAGCTATGCAGCCAAAAAGTCTATTTACTCAGAGCGACCTGTTAATAGAAGCGTCTCGATTCTGCTCTTCAGTCTAATACCAATTACATCGGCTATGTTTTAGTTAAGTGTTGCTACACTGTAATTCTGTGCAGCTCTCTATAGGAGTTCCAGACATGACTTCATGTTTGTTAGACCTCGAGCAACAAGCGGCAGAGTTACCCATTGAACAGCAACGTTTACTCATTTCTTTTTACAGCAACAACTTGATAGTGGTTCATGCATTAATATGCCTGAGGCGAATTTCACCATCAAACCCCAATGCCCTCATTGTCACGCCTGTCACATTAAACGCCATGGAAAACCTAATGGCCGTCAGCGATATCGCTGTCATGCTTGTCATAAAACGTTCATGAGCACCATTAACACACCCTTCTATAGAATGCGGTTCTTAGAAAAATAGCTGCCATACTTCACATGCATGCTAGACAGCCTTCCTATAAGAAAGAGCGCAAAGTTTGTCTGGTATCGTTGAAATCGATGAGACCTTATTTCGTTATTCAGAGAAAGGCAGTCGCACACTCTCACGTAAAGCCCATAAGAGAGGTGGAGATTGTGCTGGTCGCGGACGCAAGAAAGGTGATTGGGTCGCGGTCCTTGTGGCCAGAGATAGAAACAAACAGGTATTCGATGAATGCCTCGATAGCGCCGATAGTGTCACATTATTAGGGTTGCTAGAAAATAAAATAGCTGCGGATTCAGTGGTGTGTAGCGATGGCTTTCTTTCCTACCTAAAAATGACTCAGGATATGAAAGTAGAGCATAAGATACTCAATGCAAGTCATGGCAGGCGAGTCAAAGAGGGTGTTTTTCATATTCAAAACGTCAATGCTTACCATAGCCGACTGCATTTATGGATAAATACCTTTCGGGGCGTAGCAACTAAATATCTTCCGAACTACTTAGGCTGGTTTAGATTCTTTGAAACCCATGATAATCCGAATGAAAATAGCATATTAGCTATGCAGGAACAATTAACGTGAACATAGCCAATACGATTGGTATAAATGGAGTTTGGATTTAATTCGGGATTGAGTCATGAAAAAAAGAAATAAAAAAGCCGGGCTATGCCCGGCTTTTTAGAAGTGTAACCTTAACTTACTCAGCTTCAACATCAACAGCTTGAGCAGCTTCTGGGCGACCAACTAGCTCGATGTAAGCCATAGGGGCTTTATCACCAGCACGTAAACCGCACTTAAGGATACGGGTATAGCCACCAGGACGTTCCTGGTAACGTGGACCCAACTCAGTAAATAACTTACCGACGACTTCAGCGTCGCGAGTACGTGCAAACGCTAAACGACGATTTGCAACGCTGTCACTCTTAGCAAGTGTTATCAGAGGCTCAACTACGCGACGCAGTTCTTTCGCTTTGGCCACAGTTGTCTTGATGATCTCATGACGAACTAGTGAACCGGCCATGTTGCGAAACATGGCTTGGCGATGACTGCTGTTACGGTTTAGTTGACGACCACTCTTACGATGGCGCATGACCTAATCCTTATAACCTAAATCTGTACAAACCTGAGACTTATAGGTCATCTGCTAAACTAGCTGGAGGCCAGTTTTCCAGACGCATACCTAACGACAGTCCGCGAGAAGCTAAAACGTCCTTAATTTCAGTAAGAGATTTCTTACCTAAGTTAGGGGTCTTCAGCAACTCAACTTCAGTACGCTGTACCAGATCTCCGATGTAATGAATCGCTTCGGCTTTCAAGCAGTTAGCCGAACGTACAGTTAGCTCTAAATCGTCGACAGGACGCAGCAGAATCGGATCGAACTCCGGTTTCTCTTCTTTCAACTCTGGCTCAGACACGTCACGTAGTTCAACAAATGCATCTAGCTGTTCAGCCAGAATAGTTGCAGAACGACGGATAGCTTCCTCAGGATCGATAGTACCGTTTGTGGTCATATCGATAACAAGTTTATCTAAGTCAGTACGCTGTTCTACACGTGCTGCTTCTACATTGTAGGCAATACGTGCAACTGGCGAGAAAGAAGCATCAACCAGCAAACGGCCGATTGGGCGATCATCGTCTTCAGTCTGTGCACGAGCAGATGCTGGTACATAGCCACGACCACGCTCAACGCGAATACGCATGCTGATATCATTATTACCTGTCAGATGACAGATAATATGATCAGGATTCACGATAGTGACATCACCATCATGCGTGATATCTGCTGCGATGACAGGGCCTGCGCCGGACTTGCTCAACGTAAGCATAGCCTCGTCTTTACCCTCGATAGTCACTGCTAACCCTTTCAGGTTTAACAGTATTTCAAGGATATCTTCTTGAACGCCTTCCTTACTGCTGTATTCGTGCAGTACACCGTCAATCTCGACTTCGGTAACCGCGCAGCCGGGCATAGACGACAATAGGATGCGACGCAACGCGTTACCTAAAGTGTGGCCGAAACCACGCTCAAGTGGTTCCAATGTAACCTTGGCACGTGTTGAGTTAACCTGCTCGATATCAACGAGACGCGGTTTAAGAAATTCTGTAACAGAACCCTGCATTGTGTCCTCTCTTGTTTGTTAGCTTTACTTAGAGTAAAGCTCGACGATCAGCTGTTCGTTAATTTCCGCAGACAAATCGCTACGTTCTGGAACGCGCTTGAAAGCACCTTCCATTTTCGCATTGTCGACTTCAACCCATGTAGGCTTCTCGCGTTGAGCAGCCACTTCTAAAGCCGCTTTAATACGAGCTTGAGTACGTGACTTCTCGCGGATGCTTACAACATCATTCGCAGACACTTTGAATGATGGAATGTTAACAACACGACCGTTAACCATAATTGATTTATGGCTTACTAGCTGACGTGATTCTGCACGAGTTGCACCGAAGCCCATACGATAAACGACGTTATCGAGACGGATTTCTAAAAGCTGAAGCAGGTTTTGACCTGTGTTGCCTTTAGTACGTGCAGCATCTTTGTAGTAGTTACGGAATTGTTTTTCTAACACGCCATAAATACGACGAACTTTTTGTTTTTCGCGCAACTGAGTGCCGTACTCTGATAAACGTGGCTTACGAGCGCCATGTTGTCCAGGTGCAGTTTCCAGTTTACACTTTGAATCGATTGCTCTCACACCGCTTTTTAAGAAAAGGTCTGTACCTTCTCGGCGGCTGAGCTTGAGCTTGGGACCCAAGTATCTTGCCATGATCTTTCTCCAACTATCCTAACGAAACGGCGTTATACACGACGCTTTTTAGGAGGACGACAACCATTATGAGGGATCGGCGTCACATCGGTAATGTTAGTTATTTTATAACCAACAGCGTTCAGCGCACGAATGGCTGACTCACGACCTGGACCTGGACCCTTCACAAACACTTCAAGGTTTTTTAAACCGTAGTCTTGAGCAGCAGCACCTGCACGCTCAGCAGCCACCTGTGCAGCAAATGGAGTAGATTTACGTGAACCACGGAAACCTGAACCACCTGAAGTAGCCCATGACAACGCATTACCTTGACGATCTGTAATGGTGACAATAGTGTTGTTGAAAGATGCATGGATATGAGCCATGCCATCTGCAACCTGTTTACGTACGCGCTTACGCGGAGAACGTGACGGAACTTTAGCCATTGCTTTACCTTCCCGTTACTTTCTAATGGGTTTACGTGGACCTTTACGCGTACGCGCATTGGTCTTAGTACGTTGCCCACGGAGAGGCAGGCTACGACGATGGCGGAGACCACGATAACAACCAAGATCCATAAGACGCTTGATGTTCATTGAAATCTCACGACGCAAGTCACCTTCTACAATGTATTTGGCGACTTCTTCGCGTAGTATATCTATTTGAGCTTCGCTCAATTCCTTGATCTTAGCAGTTTCAGCGATTGCTGTAGCCGCGCATATTGCTCTAGCGCGAGTACGGCCGATGCCGAAAATTGCAGTCAATGCGATGACTGTATGCTTTTGATCAGGAATGTTAATGCCAGCGATACGGGCCACTATGCACTCCTTAAAGTTAAAGGCCAACTGCGAAAAGCCCGAAAGGATACTCGACAGTCAACAGATTTGCAAACAAAATTTTGTTCAGCCCAATTCATGGGCTGAACAAATTACTTTTTAGCCTTGACGCTGTTTGTGTTTTGGTTCAACACATATAACGCGTACAACACCACTACGCTTGACGATCTTGCAATTACGGCAGATCTTCTTCACGGAAGCTCGAACTTTCATTTCATCACTCCGTAAAGCTACTTAGCGACCAAAACGATCTAAATTCGCTTTGTTTACTAGGTTAGCTTTCTTCATCACAGACTCATATTGATGAGACATCATATGCGTCTGAACCTGAGCCATGAAGTCCATGATCACGACTACCATAATTAGTAGTGAAGTACCGCCAAAATAGAACTGTACTTTCCACGCGATTAACATGAACTCCGGAATTAAGCAGATAAAGGTTATGTATAACGCGCCTGCCAATGTCAAACGGGTCATAACTTTATCAATGTAACGCGAAGTCTGTTCTCCAGGACGGATCCCAGGGATGAATGCACCACTCTTCTTCAAGTTATCTGCTGTTTCACGTGGGTTAAACACCAACGCAGTATAGAAGAAACAGAAAAAGATAATCGCTGTTGCATATAATAATGAGTAAAGCGGTTGTCCTGGTGACACAGCCAGTGAAAAATCACTTAACCATGACATAGACTCATTTTGACCGAACCACTGAGCCAGTGTTCCAGGAAACAAAATGATGCTTGACGCAAAAATTGGCGGAATAACACCTGCCATGTTTATTTTAAGCGGTAGATGGGTACTTTGCGCAGCAAACACCTTACGGCCTTGCTGACGCTTAGCATAGTTAACGACGATTCGACGCTGACCACGTTCCACAAACACTACAAAATAAGTCACTGCAAACACAATTACCGCGAGCAACAACAATACTAACACATTCAAGTCACCTTGACGCGCCTGCTCAGCCGTTTGGCCGATAGCGGAAGGTAATCCAGCAACAATACCTGCGAAAATCAATATCGAGATACCATTACCTATACCACGTTCGGTAATCTGTTCACCTAGCCACATAAGGAACATCGTTCCAGTAACTAAACTCACAACCGCAACAAAGTAAAATCCAAATCCAATGTTGACCACAAGGCCTGGCACTAAGTTTGGTAACCCGGTTGCAATACCGATCGACTGGAATGTACCCAGCACTAGGGTACCCCATCTTGTATATTGACTGATTTTCTTACGTCCTGATTCGCCTTCTTTTTTCAATTCAGCGAGTGCAGGATGTACGACAGTCAACAGTTGCATAATAATCGATGCCGAAATATACGGCATAATTCCTAATGCAAAGATAGAGGCACGCGAAAGGGCGCCACCCGAGAACATGTTAAACATGCCCAGAATGGTCCCTTTTTGCTGAGCAAACAGCTCTGCTAATACAGCTGCGTCAATACCAGGAATTGGCACAAACGAACCGGCCCTAAAGACGATAATCGCACCAATCACGAACAGGAGGCGAGTTTTCAATTCAGAAAATCCACCTTTCGCGCTTTTTAAATCAAGTCCTGGTTTTGCCATCGACGTATTATTCCTCGATCTTACCGCCGGCAGCTTCAATAGCTGCACGTGCACCTTTGGTTACCTTCAGACCTTTAACAGTCACAGGGCGTTCAATGGTACCTGAAAGAACAATTTTCGCAAACTGGATGTTGCGAGTAATAACGTTCGCATCTTTCAGAGCGTTTAAGTCGATAACATCACCGTTAACTTTTGCTAGTTCGAGTACACGAACTTCAGCTGTTACCATAGCGCGACGCGAGGTAAAACCAAATTTAGGTAAACGGATTTTCAGTGGCATTTGACCACCTTCAAATCCTGGGCGTACACCGCCACCAGAACGAGACTTTTGGCCTTTATGACCACGACCCGCTGTTTTACCTAGACCTGAGCCTATACCACGGCCTACACGCTTTGGCGCATGCTTAGAGCCTGCAGCTGGAGATAGAGTATTTAAACGCATCTATTAATCCTCCACTTTAACCATGTAGTAGACCTTGTTGATCATACCGCGAACTGAAGGAGTATCTTCCAGTTCAACAGTGTGACCAATGCGACGCAGACCAAGACCCGTTAGGGTTGCACGGTGTTTCGGTAAACGACCGATACCGCTTTTAGTCTGAGTAACTTTTACAGTTTTAGTTGCCATGGTGCATTACCCCCGAATTTCGTCAACATTCAGGCCACGCTTAGCTGCGATTTGCGCAGGTGACTTCATGTGCACCAGTGCATCTACAGTCGCGCGAACGATGTTGATCGGGTTAGTAGAACCGTATGCTTTTGACAGGACGTTATGCACGCCTGCTACTTCCAATACGGCACGCATTGCGCCACCGGCAATAATACCAGTACCTTGTGATGCAGGTTGCATGTACACAAGAGAACCAGTATGACGACCTTTAACTGGGTGATGCAGAGTACCTGCATTCAACTCAACGGTCACAATGTTACGACGAGCTTTTTCCATAGCTTTTTGAATCGCTGCTGGAACTTCACGTGCTTTACCATAGCCGTAGCCAATCTTACCGTTACCGTCACCCACTACTGTTAGTGCTGTGAAGCTAAAGATACGACCGCCTTTAACTACTTTAGAAACACGATTAACTGCAATCAATTTCTCTTGCAGATCGTCTTTTTGCTGAGCTTCTAATTTAGCCATTTTATAACCCCTTAGAACTTCAGGCCAGCTTCACGAGCTGCATCTGCTAAAGCAGCTACACGACCGTGATACTTGAAACCAGAACGATCGAACGCAACTGAAGTCACGCCTTTTTCGATCGCGCGCTCAGCAACAAATTTACCTACTGCTTTCGCTGCGTCTACGTTACCGGTACTCTTCAGTAGCTCTTTAACCGCTTTTTCAACGGTTGAAGCAGCTGCCAACACCTGAGCTTCAGGATTAATCACCTGAGCATAAATGTGACGCGGTGTACGATGTACAACCAGACGATTCACGCCCAGCTCTTGGATCTTCTTACGAGCGCGGGTAGCGCGACGTAAGCGAGATGTTTTCTTATCCATATCGCGTTACCTACTTCTTCTTAGCCTCTTTACGGCGTACTACTTCGTCGTCATAGCGAACACCTTTGCCTTTATATGGCTCTGGTGGACGATATCCGCGAATCTCAGCAGCGACTTGGCCAATTACCTGTTTATCAACGCCACGTAGGACGATGTCAGTTTGGCTCGGACACTCTGCAGTTACGCCTGCGGGCAGTTTGTGTACTAACGGATGAGAGAAACCTAAAGTAAGGTCAATATCAGTACCGACGAGTTTCGCACGGTAGCCAACGCCAACTAACTTTAATTTACGCTCAAAACCTTGAGATACACCAACAACCATATTGTTTACTAATGCACGAGTTGTACCAGCCTGTGCCCAAGCGTTAACAACGCCTTCAACAGGGAGGAACTTGACTACGTCAGCTTCAATAACAACATTGACCGCATTGTTGATCACTCGAGTCAGACTACCTTTTCCGCCTTTGACGGTAAGTGTCTGTTCGTTCAAGGTCACCTCTACGCCAGCTGGAATAGATACTGGTGCTTTTGCTACACGAGACATTCCTAGCTCCTTAAGCTACGTAGCAGATAACCTCGCCACCCATGCCTGCAAGGCGGGCGGCACGATCAGTCATCAAGCCTTTAGAAGTGGACACAATTGCGACACCCAGACCGCCCATCACCTTTGGAAGTTCGTTTTTACCTTTGTAAATACGAAGACCAGGGCGACTTACACGCTGGATAGTCTCAACGACTGGTTGGCCTTGGAAATACTTTAAAGTAACTTCCAGTTCAGGCTTGGCTTGATCTGCTACGGCGTAATCAGCGATATAACCTTCATCTTTAAGTAGTTTCGCAATTGCGACTTTTAACTTAGCAGAAGGCATCGTCACCGATACGTGGTTAGCAGCTTGGCCGTTACGAATACGGGTTAACATATCCGCAATAGGATCTTGCATGCTCATATTAGCTTACTCCGTGACAAGTGCTTACCAGCTGGCCTTACGCAGGCCAGGAACTTCACCACGCATGGTTGCTTCACGTAATTTGATACGGCTTAAGCCGAATTTACGTAAGAAGCCATGAGGGCGACCAGTTTGATTACAACGATTGCGTTGACGCGCAGCGCTGGAATCACGTGGTAGAGCTTGCAGCTTAAGTACTGCATCCCAACGGTCTTCGTCAGAAGAAGCTGGACTTGCAATGATAGTCTTAAGAGCAGCACGCTTTTCAGCGTACTTGGCCACGAGCTGTGCACGTTTAGCTTCACGTGCTTTCATTGATGTTTTTGCCATTACGCTACCCTTATTTCTTGAATGGGAAGTTAAAAGCGTCTAACAAAGCACGACCTTCTTCATCATTCTTCGCAGTAGTAGTGATAACAATATCCATACCACGAATCTTATCGATTTTATCGTAATCGATTTCTGGGAAGATGATCTGCTCACGCACGCCCATTGCGTAGTTACCACGGCCGTCAAACGCTTTAGCGCTTAAGCCACGGAAGTCACGAATACGTGGGATTGCGATATCGACTAAACGCTCTAAGAATTCCCACATACGCTCACCGCGTAGGGTCACTTTACAGCCAATAGGGTAGCCTTCACGGATTTTAAAACCAGCAACTGACTTACGAGCAACAGTCACTACTGGCTTTTGACCAGCAATTGCAGTCATATCACGGACAGCATGGTCCATAACTTTTTTGTCTGCAACAGCTTCGCCAACACCCATGTTTAGGGTGATTTTATCAATCCGAGGGACTTGCATGACACTGGTATAACCAAACTTTTTAGCAAGTTCAGCGACAACAGTCTCTTTGTATTTATCATGCAGTTTCGCCATCGTTTACTCCAATTACTTAACGAGTTCACTGTTCGATTTGAAGAAACGCACTTTTTTGCCGTCTTCAAAGCGGAAACCAACGCGATCAGCTTTGCCAGTGGCAGAGTTGAAAATCGCTACATTTGATGCTTGTATCGGTGCTTCTTTCTCAACAATACCGCCAGCTACGCCCAATTGTGGGTTTGGCTTTTGGTGTTTTTTGACAAGATTGATGCCTTCAACAATTAATTTACCAGTAGGAAGGACTTGAGAAACTTTTGCACGTTTACCCTTGTCTTTGCCTGCTAATACAATTATTTCGTCTTCACGACGTATTTTTGCTGCCATTTTGAAGCTCCTTACAGTACTTCTGGTGCCAGCGAGACAATTTTCATAAATTGCTCATTGCGCAATTCACGTGTCACTGGTCCAAAGATACGAGTACCAATCGGCTGCAGGTTGCCGTTAAGCAATACCGCTGCATTCCGATCGAAGCGAATGACAGAACCGTCTGGACGACGTACGCCTTTCTTAGTACGGACTACCACCGCGTTATACACATCGCCTTTCTTCGCTTTAGCGCGAGGAATCGCTTCTTTAACAGAAACTTTGATGATGTCGCCGATACCGGCATAACGACGATGAGAGCCACCCAAGACCTTAATACACTGAACTCTGCGTGCGCCGCTGTTACAAGCAACGTCAAGAGTCGATTGCATTTGGATCATTTTAAGTGCTCCGCTATCGTTACTACACAAATCCCACAATGGGACAATAAAAACACTCATTTTTGCTATTAATTTAGTCAAAAATGGCGCGCAAATATAACACCATAAAAGTGGAATGTATAGTATTAAAAAACAAACGGCTCCACATTCTGGAGCCGTTTACCTAAATACCTAATTAACTTAGGCCTTTGATACTACTTCAACCAGGGTCCAAGACTTGGTCTTAGACAAAGGACGACATTCGCGAATCGCTACTAAATCGCCTTCATTGCACTGATTAGTTTCGTCATGTGCATGGATCTTCGTCGTACGCTTAATGTATTTCCCATAAATTGGGTGTTTCACTTGGCGTTCGATAGCAACAGTAATGGACTTGTCCATTTTGTTACTAGTTACACGACCCTGCAAAGTACGGATTTTATCAGACATTACGCACCCGCCTTAGAAGTAATAATGGTCTTAACGCGCGCAATATTACGGCGCACTAATTTCAGTTGATTAGTCTGAGTCAACTGACCAGTGGCGTGTTGCATACGCAGGTTGAACTGCTCACGCAGCAGACCAAGTAGTTCAGCGTTCAGTTCTTCAACGCTCTTTTCTCTCAGTTCGCTCGCTTTCATTACATCACCGTCTTAGTTACGAAGGTAGTCTTGATTGGAAGCTTGGCAGCAGCCAAAGCAAACGCTTCACGAGCGATTACTTCAGAAACACCATTCATCTCATACAGTACCTTACCAGGTTGAACCTGACATACCCAGTATTCAACGTTACCTTTACCTTTACCCATACGCACTTCAAGAGGCTTAGAGGTAATTGGCTTGTCCGGGAAAACTCGAATCCAAATTTGTCCCTGACGCTTAATATGACGTGTCATGGCACGACGTGCAGATTCGATCTGACGTGCAGTTAAACGGCCACGGCCGACTGCTTTCAGACCAAAAGTACCAAAGCTAACTTCGGTACCGTTCGCTAGACCGCGGTTACGGCCTTTGAACATCTTGCGAAACTTCATACGTTTAGGTTGCAGCATTGCCGGCTCTCCTATTTACCACGAGGCTTGCGCTTAGGTTGCTGCTGCTTCGGCTCTTCAATCTGTGGCAGCATCCCGTCCAGAACTTCACCTTTGAAGATCCAAACTTTAACGCCGATCACACCGTATTGGGTGTGACTTTCAGATGTTGAATAGTCGATATCAGCACGCAAAGTATGTAAAGGTACGCGACCTTCACGATACCACTCATCACGCGCAATCTCAGCTCCGCCTAAACGGCCACTAACTTGTACTTTGATACCTTGAGCACCAATACGCATTGCGTTTTGAACTGCGCGCTTCATAGCACGACGGAACATTACGCGACGCTCTAATTGCTGTGCAATCGAGTCAGCAACTAACTTGGCATCTAGCTCAGGTTTACGGATCTCAGCGATGTTAATTTGAGCAGGAGTGCCAGCAAGTTTTGAAACTGCAGCACGCAATACTTCAACGTCTTCACCTTTCTTACCAATCACAACGCCTGGACGGGCAGTGTGAATCGTAACGCGGATGCTTTTCGCTGGACGCTCGATAACAATCTTAGATACTGAAGCAGCTTGTAATTTCTCTACAAGAAACTTACGCACTTCCCAGTCGCTGTTCAGATTATTTGCGTAATCTGACTTATCTGCGTACCAGGTAGAGATCCAAGGCTTAGTGATACCCAAACGGATACCATTAGGATGTACTTTCTGTCCCATTGCTCTCTCCTAGCGATCTGATACAACCACAGTAATGTGGCTGGTACGCTTCATGATACGATCAGCGCGGCCTTTGGCACGTGGCATGATACGCTTCATAGTTGGGCCTTCATCTACGAAGACGGCTCCTACTTTAAGCTCATCAATATCCGCGCCTTCGTTGTGTTCGGCGTTTGCGATAGCTGAGTCAAGTACTTTTTTAACCAGTACGGCGGCTTTCTTGGGGCTGAAAGTCAAAATTTCGAGGGCCTTAGCAACAGGCAATCCACGAATTTGATCAGCAACCAGACGGGCCTTCTGCGCAGACGTACGGGCAAAACGATGTTTAGCTAAAACTTCCATCTTATTCCTCCCGTATTAACGCTTCTTCGCTTTCTTATCAGCGGCATGGCCACGATAAGTGCGAGTTGGTGAAAATTCACCAAGTTTGTGGCCAATCATTTCGTCAGTTACGAACACAGGAACGTGCTGACGACCATTATGGACAGCGATGGTCAAACCAATCATATTTGGAATGATCATAGAGCGACGTGACCAAGTCTTAATAGGCTTTTTGTCACCGGCTTCCATCGCTTTCTCTACCTTCTTCAGCAAGTGCAGGTCAATGAAGGGACCTTTCTTGAGAGAACGTGGCATGGCGAATCCTCTTACTATTTATTACGACGACGTACGATGTACTTGTCAGTGCGCTTGTTACTACGAGTTTTATAACCCTTAGTTGGCACACCCCATGGAGTCACTGGGTGACGACCACCAGAAGTACGGCCTTCACCACCACCGTGTGGATGGTCTACTGGGTTCATTGCAACACCACGCACTGTAGGGCGTATGCCTCTCCAGCGGTTAGCACCTGCTTTGCCTAACTGGCGTAGCATGTGTTCGGCATTACCAACTTCACCAAATGTCGCGCGGCAATCAACTGGCACTTTACGCA
Source organism: Shewanella glacialipiscicola (assembly GCF_023283485.1). Classification (GTDB taxonomy): domain Bacteria; phylum Pseudomonadota; class Gammaproteobacteria; order Enterobacterales; family Shewanellaceae; genus Shewanella; species Shewanella glacialipiscicola. The sequence goes on along the minus strand of NZ_JAKILU010000041.1, from coordinate 2,838 downwards.
TTTCGCCAGAGCGAAGACGTAGAGTGGCATATGCGCCATCACGAGCAACAACTTGTGCATAAGCACCTGCTGAACGAGCGATCTGAGCACCTTTACCAGGCTTCATTTCAACTGCGTGTACAACAGAACCAACAGGCACGTTGCGCAGTGGCATTGCGTTACCGGTTTTGATTTCGGCGTCAACACCAGACTGGATCTTATCGCCAGCTTGCATGCCTTTGGCAGCAAGAATATAACGACGTTCACCATCCGCATACAATACTAACGCGATGTTAGCTGTACGGTTTGGATCATATTCCAGACGCTCAATCTTTGCAGGGATACCATCTTTATCGCGTTTGAAGTCGATTAGACGATAATGCTGCTTATGACCACCACCTACGTGACGGACAGTGATACGGCCAGTATTGTTACGGCCACCACTTTTAGATTTTTTCGCCAACAGGCCAGCAAAGGGTTTACCCTTATGCAGGTCAGTGTTCACCACTTTAACTACGTGGCGACGACCTGGAGAGGTTGGCTTACACTTAATAACTGCCATGATAATTCTCCTTTGCTTACTCAGCGCCGCCGACGAAATCGATGTCAGCACCAGCAGCTAGAGTCACATAGGCTTTTTTCCAATCGCTACGACGACCAGTACGGCCACCTGTGCGCTTAGTTTTGCCTTTGCTGACTAAAGTGCGAACTGAATCAACTTCAACTTCAAATAGCATAGCAACAGCAGCTTTAATTTCAGCTTTAGTTGCATCGATAGCTACGCGGAAAACAACAGTGTTGTGCTTCTCAGCGTTCACAGTGCTCTTTTCAGAGATATGTGGAGCGAGAATGACTTTTAGCAAACGTTCTTCGCGGATCATCATGCTAGCATCTCCTCGATTTGCTTCACTGCGTCAGCAGTCACAAGCACAGTGTTAAACGCAATCAGACTAACTGGGTCTAGACCCGCTACGTCACGAACGTCAACCTTGTACAGGTTACGAGCTGCTAAGAATAAGTTCTCATCAACTTCTGCAGTCACAATTAGAACGTCTTCTAGGTTCATTGCTTTTAATTTGGCTTTCAGCTCTTTAGTTTTAGGAGCTTCAACACCGAATGATTCAACAACAACCAGACGCTCTTGACGTACCAATTCAGACAGAATGCTTCTCAGCGCTCCGCGGTACATCTTTTTGTTAACTTTTTGGCTATGATCTTGAGTTTTAGCAGCGAATGTTACGCCACCGCCACGCCAGATTGGGCCTTTAACAGAACCAGCACGAGCACGGCCAGTTCCTTTTTGGCGCCAAGGCTTTTTGCCTGAGCCAGTTACTTCCGCACGAGTCTTTTGAGCACGAGTGCCCTGACGCGCGTTTGCAGCGTACGCTACAACTACCTGATGAACCAGTGCCTCGTTAAAGTCACGGCCGAAGGTAGTTTCGGAAACTTCAAGAGCGCTTTGCGCGTCTTTCAATACCAATTCCATTACTATCTCCTCAGACCTTAAGCTTTAACGGCCGGCTTGATAATCAAGTCGCCATTGGTAGCGCCAGGAACAGCGCCACGGACTAGTAGCAGGTTACGCTCAACATCTACACGAACAACAACTAGATTTTGAGTTGTAACACGCTCAGCACCCATATGGCCTGACATTTTTTTGCCTTTGAATACGCGACCCGGCGTTTGGTTCTGACCGATAGAACCATTCGAGCGGTGCGACAAAGAGTTACCGTGAGTCATATCTTGAGTACGGAAGTTCCAACGCTTAACGCCGCCTTGGAAGCCTTTACCTTTTGATTGACCAGTAACGTCTACTTTCGCTACATCAGCGAAAATATCAACATTTAGCTCAGCACCAACTTCAATGCCCTCGCCTTCACCGTCTACCAAACGCATTTCCCACAAACCACGACCGGCTTCAACGCCGCTCTTAGCAAAGTGACCTGCTTCTGGTTTAGTGATGCGATTAGCTTTTTTGGTGCCAGTTGTAACTTGAAGTGCACGGTAGCCGTCAGTTTCTAAAGTTTTCACTTGAGTAACACGGTTGCCTGCAACTTCAATTACAGTAACTGGTATTGAAACACCATCTTCGGTGAAGATGCGAGTCATACCAACTTTACGACCAATAAGACCGATAGCCATCTCTCAAACCTCTTCTTACTAGGATCTCAATTAACCCAAGCTAATCTGTACGTCGACACCAGCCGCAAGATCTAAACGCATTAACGCGTCTACAGTCTTTTCAGTTGGCTCTACGATGTCAACCAGGCGCTTGTGTGTACGTAATTCGTACTGGTCACGAGCATCTTTATTAACGTGCGGAGAGATCAAAATGGTATAACGTTCTTTACGCGTAGGTAGTGGAATTGGACCACGTACTTGAGCGCCTGTACGTTTAGCAGTTTCAACGATTTCCGCTGTAGACTGATCTATTAAACGATGATCAAATCCCTTTAAGCGGATACGGATTCTTTGGTTCTGCATTGACCAGAGCTCCTAAAATGGACATATAAAAAATCACCCTCTAGCTTCTTCCAGATGGAAAAGCAGAGCGAGATGATTTAACCGTTCGACTCCCAATCGGAGCCGCTATGATAATGATTAACTTAATTGACTAATCATTTAATTCGTCAACCTAGGTCGACGAGGGGGCCATTATACCTATGTAAATCTGGATATCAAGCCCGCTGTGTAAATAGTCATCAAATAACTATTTAACTTCAGAGTGAGGCGCATTCTACACATTTTTACTTAAGACGCCAACCCTGAAATAAAAAAGGAAGCCTTAGCTTCCTTTTTTGTGTGTTGCTAATCTTTGCTATTAAGCAAAAATTTTCGCTACTACACCAGCACCTACTG
>NZ_JAKILU010000040.1 GCF_023283485.1 Shewanella glacialipiscicola | reverse complement strand
CAGTAGGTGCTGGTGTAGTAGCGAAAATTTTTGCTTAATAGCAAAGATTAGCAACACACAAAAAAGGAAGCTAAGGCTTCCTTTTTTATTTAGGTGGATTATTTCATAGGTTTTGTGGTTTGCGCTGGATAGGCATCCTTGCTTACGAAGTCGAATAAGAATACAATCTATGGCCGATTTTTGACCCTGAGTTTATGCTATTTTGCGTTTCTAGGGGTGTTCGGAAATGCAGAGTATGATGCGGGAATAGTGCCCTAAATTTATATGCTCTAAGCTCAGGCCGTATTGAGTAACGGAAAAACCGATGACAACAAATACTGAAAACCAGAACAATTCTCTGGATATCGTGAAGTGGGGTTTAGTGATTATATTGCTAGCCGCTGCTGTTATTGGCAATCAAATGTTTAGCGAAGCCAGTGCCGTAATACGTGCGCTTAGTGTTATCGTTGCATTCGCTATTGCTGGTTTTATTGCGCTTCAGACCGTAAAGGGTAAAAAAGCATTAGCTTTTGCTCGTGAATCGCATATCGAAGTGCGTAAGGTTGTTTGGCCTACGCGTCAAGAAGCGCTAAACACCACGTTTATTGTCCTTGCTGCAACAGGTATCTTAGCTCTTATCCTTTGGGGTATGGATGCTGTGTTAATGCGAATTGTCAATTTTATCACTGGCGTATAGGCACCTCGAATGACTGAAGAAGCTAAAGAAGCTAAAAAAAGATGGTATGTCGTGCAGGCATTCTCTGGCTATGAAGGCCGAGTTTGTAAATCACTGATTGAATACATTAAAATGCATGGCATGGAAGATTACTTCGGTGAAATATTAGTTCCGACCGAAGAAGTCATTGAAATGCGTGCAGGTCAGCGTCGCAAAAGCGAACGTAAGTTTTTCCCTGGCTATGTATTAGTCCAGATGGAAATGAACGATGACAGTTGGCATTTAGTCAAAAGCATCCCGCGTGTTTTAGGCTTTATTGGCGGAACGTCTGATCGTCCTGCGCCAATTTCAGATAAAGAAGCCGATGCTATTTTGCGTCGCTTACAAGAGACGACTGCGTCACCGACTCATAGAACGATTTTTGAGCCAGGTGAACTTGTACGTGTGTGTGATGGTCCATTTGCTGACTTTAACGGTACTGTTGAAGAAGTCGATTATGACAAGAGCCGCGTAAAAGTATCAGTAATGATCTTTGGTCGTTCTACGCCTGTTGAACTTGATTTTAGTCAAGTTGAAAAAGGCTGATTAAATAAACCACAAAATCCGTTTGGCAACGGCCGTGAAATTCTATATAATTCGCGCCGTTGTTTTCGGGGGAGCCTGTCAGCATGTCGCTGATGCGCGTTTGAACCCAAACTGAGGAAATGTCAGATGGCAAAGAAGATTGATGCTTATATTAAGCTACAAGTAAAATCCGGTTCTGCGAACCCATCACCACCAGTTGGTCCAGCTTTGGGTCAAAAAGGTGTGAACATCATGGAATTCTGTAAAGCGTTTAACGCCCGTACAGATAAAATGGAAAAAGGCATGCCTATTCCTGTCGTGATTACTGTATACAGTGACCGTTCATTCACTTTTGAAACTAAGACCTCTCCAGCGGCTTATTTGTTGAAGACTGCTGCGGGCCTGAAATCAGGTTCTCCACGTCCTAACACTCAGAAAGTGGGTACTATCGCTCGCGCTAAAGTTCAAGAAATTGCTGAACTTAAAGCTGCCGATATGACTGGTGCTGACATTGAAGCGATGACTCGTTCAATTGAAGGTACTGCGCGTTCAATGGGTTTGGTTGTAGAGGATTAATATAATGGCAAAACTAACTAAACGCATGCGCGTAATCCGCGAAAAAACTGACGTTACTAAAAACTACGACATTAACGAAGCTATTGCTTTGTTACAAGAATTAGCGACAGCTAAATTCGTTGAAAGTGTAGACGTAGCGGTTAACTTGGGTATTGACCCACGTAAATCTGACCAAAACGTACGTGGTGCAACAGTGTTGCCACACGGTACAGGTCGTGACGTTCGCGTTGCAGTATTTACACAAGGTGCAAATGCTGAAGCTGCTAAAGCTGCTGGTGCTGAGCTTGTTGGTATGGAAGATCTGGCTGAGAAAATCAAAGCCGGTGAAATGAACTTTGACGTGGTTATCGCATCTCCAGATGCAATGCGCGTTGTTGGTATGTTAGGTCAAATCTTAGGCCCACGTGGTTTAATGCCTAACCCTAAAACAGGTACAGTAACGCCAAACGTTGCTGAAGCTGTTAAGAATGCCAAAGCGGGTCAAGTTCGTTATCGTAACGACAAGAACGGTATTATCCACACTACTATCGGTAAAGTGGATTTCACACCAGTTCAGTTGAAAGAAAACTTAGAAGCGTTAGTGTCAGCACTGAAAAAGGCTAAGCCTGCAGTTGCTAAAGGCATCTACGTGAAAAAAGTAAGCATCTCTACCACTATGGGTGCAGGTGTTTCGGTTGATCAGGCGACGCTTGAAACAATCAACTAATTTTACAAAGTGCTCGCGTTAGTCTATAATGCGCGCACTTTGTGGGTTGAAGCCAGTTTTACTCTCTGTTTCGGCAGTGTTTAATTCGGGTTTCCGTCCAAGACCGCAGGTGTTTTTTGTAAAATTAACTTAATTTCCTGCGTAGACGGTGTCAGGCCCCAGCTAAAATTTTTTACTGGATCATCTGCACCGTAAGTCACTAAATACATAAGTATTTAGTATGGTAAATACTAGGGAATACCCTAGGTAGAATCCAGGAGTAAAGCCAATGGCATTAAGACTCGAAGACAAAAAAGCGATTGTTGCTGAAGTCAACGAAGCTGCCAAAGGTGCGCTATCTGCAGTGGCCGCTGATTCTCGCGGTGTGACTGTAGGTGCTATGACCGGTCTGCGTAAAAAAGCGCGCGAAGCTGGTGTTTATGTACGTGTAGTACGTAATACATTGGTTCGTCGTGCTGTTGAAGGTACTGCTTTTGAGTGCCTAGCAGAGACGTTCACTGGCCCAACTTTGATTGCTTTTTCTTTAGAGCACCCAGGTGCTGCAGCACGTCTGTTAAAAGACTTTGCTAAAGAACAAGCTAACTTCGAAGTTAAAGGCGCAGCCTTTGAAGGGAATTTCATCCCTGCAGCTGAAATTGATCGTTTGGCGAAACTGCCAACATACGACGAAGCACTAGCTCAGTTAATGATGACTATGAAAGAAGCATCTGCTGGCAAGTTCGTTCGTACACTGGCCGCCCTGCGCGATCAAAAACAAGAAGCCGCTTAATTTTAAGCTGGCAACTTATTAAAATTGAATTCAGAACAATAGGAAACATTTGTTATGTCTATCACTAAAGACCAAATCTTAGAAGCCTTTGCAGCTATGTCTGTAATGGAAGTTGTTGAACTAATCGAAGCAATGGAAGAGAAGTTCGGTGTTTCTGCCGCTGCTGCTGTTGTTTCTGGCGGCGCTGAAGCAGCTGCTGTTGAAGAACAAACAGAATTCAACGTAATTCTGACTGCTCATGGCGAAAACAAAGTTGCAGTTATTAAGGCTATCCGTAGCGCAACTGGTTTAGGCCTGAAAGAAGCTAAAGCTATGTCTGAAGCTTCTCCAGTAGCAGTAAAAGAAGGCGTTTCTAAAGAAGAAGCTGAAGCGCTGAAGAAAGAACTTACTGAAGCTGGTGCTTCTGTAGAAATTAAGTAAGCTACTATTTAGCTTACTCACCCAAGCCACTTGGGTGAAGGCTGGCGGTTTTTTAACCGTCGGCCTTTTTTGCGCTATATGCGTTGGCGATTTTTTTTCACCGTTTGTCGCCATATATTGCAGTCCCTAGCAGAGATTACTGGTTAGGTTCTTGCCATCAACGGTGATGGGCAAACGTGCTGAATTCAATAACTTAAGTTATTTATTCAGTCTTGGTCACATCTCGTAAGCAGAGGGAACCCATGGTTTACTCCTATTCTGAAAAGAAGCGTATTCGCAAAGACTTTGGTAAGCGTCCAAAAGTTTTGGATATCCCTTATTTATTGTCTATTCAGCTAGACTCTTTTAAGAAGTTCACCGATCAAGATCCTACCGGTGAGCGCGGTTTAGAAGCCGCCTTCCGTAGCGTTTTTCCCATCAAGAGCTTTTCTGGTAATTCAGAACTGCAATACGTCAGCTATAAGCTTGGCGAACCTGTTTTTGATGTGAAAGAGTGTCAGATCCGCGGTGTTACGTACTCAGCACCACTACGCGTTAAATTACGCATGGTGTTGTATGACCGTGAAGCAGCGGCGGGCACAGTAAAAGATATTAAAGAACAAGAAGTCTACATGGGTGATATCCCATTGATGACGGATAACGGTACTTTTGTCATCAACGGTACTGAGCGTGTAATCGTATCTCAATTACACCGCAGCCCAGGCGTGTTCTTTGATCATGACCGTGGTAAAACCCACTCATCAGGTAAGGTGCTGTATAACGCACGTATTATTCCTTACCGTGGTTCATGGCTTGACTTTGAATTCGATCCTAAAGATGCACTATTTGTACGTATTGACCGTCGCCGCAAACTGCCTGCGACCATCATGTTACGTGCATTAGAATATTCTACTCAAGAGATCCTCGATCTATTCTTTGAACGCGTTGAGTTCAAGATTAAGAAAGAAACTCTGGTTATGGCTTTGGTTCCTGATCGTCTGCGTGGCGAAACTGCCAGCTATGATATTAAGGATGCTGAAGGTTCTATTCTGGTTGAAGCGGGTCGTCGTATTACTGCGCGCCACATTCGTCAGTTAGAAAAAACCAATACCACTGAACTCGAAGTGCCAGTTGAATATATCGTGGGCAAATATGCTGCTCAAGATTATATCGATCCAGATACGGGTGAAGTCTTAGTCTCTGCCAACAGTGAAATCAGCCTAGAAGATTTGGCTAAATTATCATTGGCCGGTATTAAAGATATCAGCACGTTATATATTAACGAGCTAGATCATGGTGCTTATATTTCAGATACGCTGCGTATCGATTCAACTACTAACCGCTTAGAAGCGTTGGTTGAAATTTATCGCATGATGCGTCCTGGCGAGCCACCAACTAAAGATGCTGCCGAAGGCCTATTCCAGAACTTGTTCTTCAGTGAAGAGCGTTATGACTTATCTAAAGTAGGTCGTATGAAGTTCAACCGTCGTCTCAGCATTGCTGATGATGAAGGTAGCGGCGTATTGTCTAAAGAAGACATCGTTGCGGTAATGAAGAACATTATTCATATCCGTAACGGTTTTGACGAAGTCGATGATATCGATCACTTGGGTAACCGTCGTATTCGTAGCGTCGGCGAAATGGCTGAAAACCAATTCCGTGTTGGTTTAGTCCGTGTTGAGCGCGCCGTGCGTGAACGTCTATCTTTAGGCGATCTAAACGAGCTGATGCCACAAGACTTAATTAACGCTAAGCCAATTTCTGCTGCAGTGAAAGAGTTCTTCGGTTCTTCTCAGCTGTCACAATTTATGGACCAAAACAACCCGCTATCAGAAGTAACGCATAAGCGTCGTATTTCTGCTCTTGGCCCAGGTGGTTTAACCCGTGAACGTGCAGGTTTTGAAGTACGAGACGTACACGCAACTCACTATGGTCGTTTATGCCCAATTGAGACCCCAGAAGGTCCAAACATTGGTCTAATCAACTCATTAGCCAGTTTTGCCCGTACTAACTCTTACGGCTTCTTAGAAACGCCATACCGCAAGGTTATCGACAGCGTGATTACTGACGAAGTGGAATACTTGTCAGCAATTGAAGAAGGTCGTTATGTGATTGCACAGGCGAACATCGAAGTTGATGCTAACGGCCGTATGGTTGAAGAGCAGATTGCATGTCGTCATAAGGGTGAATCAACCTTTATGCGTGCGGCTGACATCCAGTATATGGACGTTTCGCCACAGCAGATTATTTCTGTTGCAGCTTCACTGATCCCGTTCTTAGAACACGACGATGCTAACCGTGCATTGATGGGTGCGAACATGCAACGTCAAGCCGTGCCAACACTGCGCTCTGAAAAGCCGCTAGTAGGTACTGGTATTGAACGTACTCTTGCTGTTGACTCTGGTGTTGTGGTTGTTGCTAAGCGTGGTGGTTTTGTTGACTACGTCGATGCAAGCCGTATCGTTGTTAAAGTAAATGAAGATGAGCTGCGCGCAGGCGAAGCTGGTATCGACATTTATAACCTGACTAAATACACCCGTTCTAACCAAAACACTTGTATTAACCAACGCCCTTGTTGTGCTGTTGGCGAGCCAGTGGTTCGTGGTGACGTGTTAGCAGACGGTCCGTCTACTGACTTAGGTGACTTAGCCCTTGGCCAGAACATGCGTATCGCGTTCATGCCTTGGAACGGTTACAACTTCGAAGACTCGATCTTAATTTCTGAGCGCGTAGCGCAAGAAGACCGTTTCACCACTATCCACATTCAGGAGCTGTCTTGTATTGCTCGTGATACTAAATTGGGTAGCGAAGAAATCACTGCTGATATTCCAAACGTAGGTGAGTCTGCTCTGTCGAAACTCGACGAGTCAGGTATCGTTTACATTGGTGCAGAAGTGAAGGGTGGTGACATTCTGGTAGGTAAAGTGACGCCAAAAGGCGAAACACAGCTGACTCCAGAAGAGAAATTACTCCGTGCTATCTTCGGTGAAAAAGCGTCTGACGTTAAAGACAGCTCATTGCGTGTACCTAACTCTGTTAAGGGCACTATCATCGACGTACAGGTATTTACCCGTGACGGCGTTGAGAAAGACAAGCGTGCAGTTGAAATTGAAGAGATGCACATTGCCCAAGCGCGTAAAGACTTAGGCGAAGAGTTCAAGATCCTTGAAGAAGGCGTATTGAGCCGTGCACGTAACTTGTTAACCGGTGCTGGTTTTACCGATGCGCAAATTGCGGCATTGCCACGTAAAGACGTTTTGATTCAAGTCATTGACGATGAAACTAAACAAACTGAACTTGAGCAATTAGCTGAGCAACATGATGAACTGAAAGCTGACTTCGATAAGAAGTTTGAAATCAAACGCCGTAAGATCACCCAAGGTGATGATTTGGCACCAGGCGTACTCAAGATTGTTAAGGTTTACTTAGCGGTTAAGCGTACTATCCAACCTGGTGACAAGATGGCGGGTCGTCACGGTAACAAGGGTGTTATCTCTAAGATTTGCCCAATCGAAGACATGCCATATGACGAACAAGGTAACCCAGTAGACATCGTATTGAACCCGTTAGGTGTTCCATCACGTATGAACATTGGTCAGGTACTTGAAGTTCATATGGGCGCCGCTGCCAAAGGCATTGGTAACAAGATCACTGCGATGCTTGAAGAACAGCGTGAGCTGGCTGAAGTTCGTGGCTACATCAAACAAGTTTATGAATTAGGTGACGAAGTGCAACAGCGCGTCGATATCGATTCATTCACTGATGATGAAGTATTACGTCTTGCGACTAACCTGAAAGGCGGTATCCCGATTGCAACTCCTGCATTCGATGGTGCTAAAGAGAAAGAGATCAAGCAGATGCTTGAACTTGCAGGTTTGCCAACCTCTGGTCAGCTGAAGTTGTTTGATGGTCGTACCGGTAACGAATTTGAGCGTCAAGTAACCGTGGGTTACATGTACATGCTCAAACTGAACCACTTAGTTGATGATAAGATGCACGCCCGTTCTACCGGTTCGTACAGCTTAGTGACTCAACAACCATTGGGCGGTAAAGCTCAATTCGGTGGTCAGCGTTTCGGTGAGATGGAAGTATGGGCACTAGAAGCATACGGTGCTGCTTATACGCTTCAAGAAATGCTCACTGTTAAATCGGATGACGTTAATGGCCGTACTCAGATGTATAAGAACATCGTCGACGGTAATTATCAGATGCAACCTGGCATGCCAGAGTCCTTCAACGTGTTACTGAAGGAGATCCGTTCGCTCGGTATTAATATCGAGTTGGATCAGGCATAAGCGCAGGCCTTTAGCCGCGTTTAGCAACAGCATGGTGCTCCGTGTATACGGAGCACCCGGTTTAACTCCTTCAGGAGAGAAACGTGAAAGACTTATTAAAGTTTCTGAAACAGCAAAGCAAGACTGAAGAATTTAACGGCATCAAAATTGGTCTGGCATCGCCTGATCTGATCCGTTCTTGGTCTTTTGGTGAAGTTAAGAAGCCAGAAACCATTAACTACCGTACCTTCAAGCCTGAGCGTGAAGGTCTGTTCTGTGCGCGTATCTTTGGCCCAGTCAAAGATTACGAATGTTTGTGCGGTAAGTACAAACGTTTGAAGCACCGTGGTGTTATTTGTGAAAAGTGTGGCGTTGAAGTAACCCAAACTAAAGTACGTCGTGAGCGTATGGGTCATATCGAATTGGCTAGTCCAGTTGCGCACATTTGGTTCTTAAAATCGCTGCCGTCACGTATTGGTTTAATGCTCGATATGACGTTGCGTGATATTGAACGCGTACTGTATTTTGAATCATTTGTCGTGATCGAGCCTGGCATGACCAGCCTTGAGCGTGGCCAAATGCTGACAGAAGAAACGTATCTGGATGCATTAGAAGAATACGGTGATGAGTTCGAAGCTAAAATGGGTGCCGAAGCAGTTCTTGAACTGTTACGTGCTATCGATTTAGCGAAAGAAATCGAACAAATGCGTGAAGAATTACCTTCAATCAACTCTGAGACTCGTCGCAAGAAAGTGACTAAGCGTCTTAAGTTAATGGAAGCATTCTACACCTCAGGCAACAAGCCTGAGTGGATGATCTTAAAAGTACTGCCTGTGTTACCACCAGACTTACGTCCGTTGGTACCGCTTGATGGCGGCCGCTTCGCGACTTCAGATCTTAACGACCTGTATCGCCGCGTGATCAACCGTAACAACCGTTTGAAGCGTCTGTTAGATTTAGCTGCGCCAGACATTATCGTACGCAACGAAAAGCGTATGTTACAAGAGTCTGTTGATGCGCTATTAGATAACGGTCGTCGTGGTCGTGCTATTACCGGTTCTAACAAACGTCCTCTGAAATCTTTGGCCGATATGATCAAAGGTAAACAAGGTCGTTTCCGTCAGAACTTATTGGGTAAGCGCGTCGACTATTCTGGTCGTTCGGTCATTACCGTAGGTCCTACTCTGCGTCTGCACCAATGTGGTCTTCCTAAGAAGATGGCACTGGAACTGTTCAAGCCATTCATCTATGGCAAGCTAGAAGGTCGTGGCTTAGCTACTACCATCAAAGCGGCTAAGAAGATGGTTGAACGTGAAGTGGCGGAAGTATGGGACGTTCTGGATGAAGTGATCCGCGAACATCCAGTGATGCTCAACCGTGCACCAACACTGCACAGACTGGGTATCCAAGCGTTTGAACCTGTACTGATTGAAGGTAAAGCAATCCAGTTACACCCACTCGTTTGTGCGGCATACAACGCCGACTTCGACGGTGACCAAATGGCGGTACACGTACCGTTAACACTGGAAGCGCAGCTTGAAGCCCGTGCCCTGATGATGTCTACCAACAACATCCTGTCACCAGCCAACGGCGAGCCTGTTATCACACCGTCTCAAGACGTGGTATTGGGTCTGTACTACACCAGCCGTGAGCGTATTAACGGCCGTGGTGAAGGTATGGCATTTATGTCTGTTGCTGAAGTTGAAAAAGCTTACGCAACTGGCGCTGCTGAACTGCATGCCCGCGTTAAAGTGCGTATCACTGAAACTATCATTGCTGATAATGGTGATCGTTCTGAAGCTCGTCGTATCGTAGATACGACTGTGGGTCGTGCTCTGCTGTCACTTATTTTGCCAGCAGGTTTGTCATTTGATCTGGTTAACCAGAACATGGGCAAAAAGCAGATCTCTAAACTGTTGAACACTTGTTATCGTCAACTAGGTCTGAAAGATACTGTTATCTTCGCTGACCAATTGATGTATACCGGTTTCCGTTTTGCAACCATCTCTGGTGCCTCTGTTGGTATCGATGACATGGTTATTCCAGACGAGAAATACACCTTAGTTGCGGATGCAGAAGCGGAAGTTCTTGAAATTCAAGAGCAGTTCCAATCTGGTCTAGTAACCGCTGGTGAGCGTTACAACAAAGTTATCGATATCTGGGCAAGCGCCAACGAAAAAGTTTCTAAAGCTATGATGGAAAACCTGTCAACTGAGACAGTAATTAACCGTGATGGTGTTGAAGAGAAACAAGCCTCGTTTAACAGCATCTATATGATGGCTGACTCAGGTGCTCGTGGTAGTGCCGCACAGATCCGTCAGTTGGCGGGTATGCGTGGTCTGATGGCTAAGCCAGATGGCTCAATCATCGAAACGCCAATTACCGCTAACTTCCGTGAAGGTCTAAACGTACTCCAGTACTTTATTTCTACTCACGGTGCGCGTAAAGGTCTAGCCGATACGGCATTGAAGACAGCGAACTCGGGTTACCTGACTCGTCGTCTTGTAGACGTTGCACAAGATTTAGTGGTTATCGAAGACGATTGTGGTACTCACGAAGGTCTAACCATGAAGCCGCTGATTGAAGGTGGTGATGTGGTTGAGCCGTTACGTGAACGCGTACTGGGTCGTGTGGTTGCAATTGATGTGTTCTATCCAGGCACTGAAGATGTACTCGCTCCACGTAACACGCTACTCGACGAAGCATGGTGTGACAAGTTAGAAGAGCATTCAATCGACGAAGTGATTGTACGTTCTGTTATCTCTTGTGATACCGATTTCGGCGTATGTGCAGCTTGTTACGGTCGTGACTTGGCTCGTGGTCATATTATTAACCACGGTGAAGCAATCGGTGTTGTGGCAGCACAATCAATCGGTGAACCAGGTACACAGTTAACGATGCGTACATTCCACATCGGTGGTGCGGCGTCTCGAGCTTCTGCAGAAAACAATGTCCAAGTGAAAAACTCAGGTTCATTGAAACTGCACAATGCTAAGCATGTTACTAACAGTGACGGCAAACTTGTTATCGTTTCTCGTTCTTCTGAGCTCGCCATCATCGATGAGCTGGGCCGTGAGAAAGAGCGTTATAAAGTGCCATACGGTACTGTGCTTGAGAAGTTAGAAGAAGCGGCTGTTGAAGCTGGCGATGTTATCGCTAACTGGGATCCACATACTCACCCAATCATTTCTGAAGTGGCGGGTAGTATCAAGTTCGAACACATGATTGATGGTGTCACTATGACACGTCAAACAGACGAACTGACGGGTCTGTCATCCATCGTGATCCTTGACGTTGGTCAGCGTGGTACTGCGGGTAAAGAAATGCGCCCAATGATCCGCCTGCTTGGCGCTAATGGTAACGATTTGATGATCCCAGGTACTGAAGTGCCAGCACAGTACTTCTTACCTGGTAGTGCGATCGTTAACTTGGAAGATAACGCCCAAATCAACGTGGGTGACGCTTTAGCTCGTATTCCTCAGGAATCGTCTAAAACACGCGACATCACCGGTGGTCTACCACGCGTTGCTGACTTGTTTGAAGCACGTAAGCCAAAAGAGCCTGCTATTCTGGCGGAAATCTCAGGTACCATCTCGTTTGGTAAAGAGACCAAAGGTAAGCGGCGCTTGGTGATTACACCTGCTGATGGCGGCGATCATTATGAAGAGATGATCCCTAAGTGGCGTAACTTAAACGTGTTCGAAGGTGAAAAAGTCGAACGTGGTGAAGTTATTGCTGACGGTCCAGAAGCGGCACACGACATTCTGCGTCTTCGTGGTATACATAATGTAGCAAACTACATTGTGAACGAAGTGCAGGACGTCTACCGTTTGCAAGGCGTGAAGATCAACGATAAGCATATCGAAGTGATCATCCGTCAAATGCTGCGTAAGTGTCTGATCACTTCTGCCGGTGATGCTGATTTCCTCGAAGGGGAACAAGCTGAAGTGTCACGTGTGAAGATCGCTAACCGCGAACTGATCGCTCAAGGTAAAGTGCCTGCAACGTTTGAGCGTGAACTACTGGGTATTACTAAAGCATCTCTAGCAACAGAGTCCTTTATCTCAGCAGCATCGTTCCAAGAAACAACGCGCGTACTGACCGAAGCCGCCGTAGGTGGTAAGAGCGATCAATTACGTGGTCTGAAAGAAAACGTTATAGTTGGCCGACTGATCCCAGCCGGTACTGGTTACGCTTATCACAAGACTCGTAATGAAGCGCGAGCGAAGAAAAACGAACCTGTAGTAGTGAATAAGATCACTGCAAGTGAAGCCGAACAGAACTTGGCCGATCTCTTAAACCTGGCTGGTAGCCAAGATTAAGTAACTAGTTTGTTATAAAAAGGCGCCTTAGGCGCCTTTTTTCTTGGAATATGCCGCAAAAGTTGGCTATTTCTTGACAGTTAGGCATTACCTTTCTAAAATTCCGCGTCCCACCATTGTGGGATATAGATTTTTCACACCTTATCGTTGAGTTTGATTCAACTGACTCGGAGCTATACATGGCAACTGTAAACCAGTTGGTACGTAAGCCACGCGCGCCAAAAGTCGACAAGACTAACGTGCCTGCGTTGAATGCGTGCCCGCAAAAACGTGGTGTTTGTACACGTGTGTACACAACTACCCCTAAAAAACCTAACTCTGCATTACGTAAAGTAGCTCGTGTGCGTCTAACTAACGGTTTCGAAGTCACTTCGTACATCGGCGGTGAAGGCCACAACCTGCAGGAACATAGCGTGATCCTAATCCGTGGTGGTCGTGTTAAAGACTTACCAGGTGTGCGTTATCACACTATTCGTGGCGCATTAGACTGTGCAGGCGTGACTTCACGTCGCCAAAGCCGTTCTAAGTACGGTGCTAAGCGTCCTAAGTCTTAACTTATCCGTTAAGTAAGGCCAAGCTAGTTTTATTTTGAGAATTCCAGTTTTGGAAGTCCCTGAAGCATACGGAGAATTGTTATGCCAAGACGTCGCGTTGTAGGACAACGTAAAATCCTACCAGATCCAAAGTTTCACAGTGAGTTGTTGGCTAAGTTCATCAACGTCATTATGCAGGACGGCAAAAAGTCGACTGCAGAAAAAATTATCTACAAGGCATTAGATGTTGTCGCTGAAAAGAAAAGCGAAGCACATTTGACAATCCTTGAAGCAGCCCTGGACAACGTTCGCCCATCAGTCGAAGTTAAATCTCGTCGCGTTGGTGGTTCTACGTACCAGGTACCATGTGAAGTTCGTCCTGTGCGTCGTAACGCACTGGCGATGCGCTGGTTAGTTGAAGCTGCTCGTAAGCGTGGCGAAAAATCTATGGCTCTACGTCTGGCAGGTGAAATGCTGGATGCGTCTGAAAACAAAGGTACTGCTGTTAAGAAGCGTGAAGACGTGCATCGCATGGCTGAAGCTAACAAAGCCTTTGCTCATTACCGTTGGTAATATGATGGTGTGGGCTTAGGCCCACACCATAGTTGTTGATATTGCCAAGACTCAGGTCTTGGTGGAGAGGGTATAATCGTGGCTCGTACAACCCCAATTGAGCGCTATCGTAATATCGGTATTTGTGCTCATGTTGACGCAGGTAAAACTACCACAACAGAACGAGTTCTGTTCTATACCGGTTTGTCTCATAAAATCGGTGAGGTGCATGACGGCGCTGCTACCACAGACTGGATGGTTCAAGAGCAAGAGCGTGGTATTACTATCACCTCAGCTGCTGTAACGACATTCTGGCGTGGTATGAACGCTCAATTCACCGAACACCGCATCAATATCATCGATACCCCTGGTCACGTTGACTTTACTATTGAAGTTGAACGGTCTCTGCGTGTTCTTGATGGTGCCGTTGTGGTTTTCTGTGGTTCTTCTGGTGTTGAACCTCAGTCCGAAACCGTTTGGCGTCAAGCTGATAAATATCGCGTTCCACGCTTAGTATTTGTCAACAAAATGGACCGTGCAGGTGCAGACTTTGAACGTGTAGTGAAGCAAATTGGGACTCGCCTCGGAGCAACTTGCGTACCTATTCAATTGAATATTGGTGCAGAAGAGCACTTCAAGGGTGTGATTGACTTAATTAAGATGAAAGCGATTAACTGGAACGAAGCGGACCAGGGAATGACTTTTACTTATGAGGAGATCCCGGCAGAGTTAGCGGCTAAAGCGGCTGAAATGCATGAGTATCTGGTTGAAGTAGCAGCCGAATCTTCGGATGAGCTGATGGATAAGTACCTTGAAGAAGGTACGCTATCAGAAGACGAGATTAAAAAGGCACTACGTCGGCGTACTATAAATAATGAAATCGTTTTAGCGACTTGTGGTTCTGCATTTAAGAACAAGGGCGTTCAAGCGGTACTTGATGCGGTGATTGATTTCTTGCCAGCGCCAGTCGATGTGCCTCCAATTAAGGGTATCGATGAAAACGAGCAAGAAGTAGAACGCCCATCAGATGACAATGCGCCTTTTGCTGCATTGGCATTTAAGATTGCTACTGACCCATTCGTAGGAACGTTAACCTTTATTCGCGTGTACTCAGGCGTACTCGAATCAGGTTCAGGCGTTTACAATTCTGTGAAACAGAAGCGTGAACGTGTAGGTCGCATGGTGCAAATGCACGCAAACGATCGAACTGAACTGAAAGAAGTCCGTGCTGGTGATATTGCCGCGGCTATTGGTTTAAAAGAAGTGACTACGGGTGATACACTTTGTGATAACGATCATAGAGTGATCTTGGAACGCATGGAGTTCCCAGAGCCAGTAATTACCATTGCCGTTGAGCCTAAGTCAAAAGCCGACCAAGATAAAATGGGTATCGCGTTGCAAAAGCTTGCAGCCGAAGACCCATCATTCCGAGTTGAAACTGACGAAGAATCATCACAGATTCTGATTTCGGGTATGGGTGAGTTACACTTAGACATTATCGTTGACCGTATGCGTCGCGAATTTGGTGTCGAATGTAACGTTGGTAAGCCTCAAGTGGCTTACCGCGAAACTATCCGAGCTACAGTAGAAGCTGAAGGTAAATTTATACGCCAATCAGGTGGTCGTGGACAATTCGGCCATGTTTGGTTAAAACTAGAGCCTAATGAAGAAGGCGCTGGTTACGAATTTGTCAATGCTGTTGTGGGAGGAGTGATTCCTCGTGAATACATTCCCGCGGTTGATAAAGGTATCCAAGAACAGATGAAGAATGGCGTTCTCGCCGGCTTCCCTGTGTTGGACGTGAAGGTCACTTTGTTCGACGGTTCGTATCATGATGTGGACTCGAATGAAATGGCGTTCAAAATTGCAGGTTCTATGGGCTTCAAAAAGGGCGCGCTTGAAGCGAATCCTGCGTTACTCGAACCCTGCATGAAAGTAGAAGTAACTACTCCTGAAAATTACATGGGTGATGTCGTCGGTGATTTAAACCGTCGTCGTGGCCTAATCGAAGGGATGGATGATGGCTTTGGTGGCATCAAGATAGTCCATGCAGTAGTTCCTCTCGCTGAAATGTTTGGTTATGCAACTGATTTGCGATCTGCGACTCAGGGACGCGCTTCATACTCTATGGAGTTTTTGAAGTACTCTGATGCACCGCAAAACATTGCGAAAGCGATTATTGAATCTCGTAGCTAATTCAGTTACGACATAAATGTTATTATGGTCCAGCACTGACTGGACTATTCTGAAAAGAAAGGAATATATCGTGGCAAAAGCTAAATTTGAACGTATTAAGCCTCACGTAAACGTGGGCACCATTGGTCACGTTGACCATGGTAAAACCACTCTAACTGCAGCTATTTCAGCAGTACTGGCTAAGACTTATGGTGGCG
>NZ_JAKILU010000039.1 GCF_023283485.1 Shewanella glacialipiscicola | reverse complement strand
TTTAACTAGGGCTAGGATATTGGGCTTGTTCATACTTTGTAAGGTTAGAAAGTGACGACTTATTAGATCATATAATTAAAGTAATTGGTATAACAGTGTTGCGAATTTGTGCTTCACTCATAGTATTGGTTAATCCGCCCAGCCCTAATGTTTTGCCGTTCAGTGCTTGCATGGGTAAATGCAGCATAATTTCATGGCCTTTTTCATGGGCAGTCTTGGCGAGCTGTTTACCTAGTGGTGTGTGAGGCAATACTGAGAGTGTCACCGTACTCGGTAACGCTAATACAGTTTCATCACTATGACGATAACCAATGTCATCAATAATGAGGGCAATTTGAGCGGCATAACTTTGAGCGGCATAACTTTGAGAGGTATTTAGGGTTAATAGAAGTAATGAATAAAATAAACGCACAATGTCTTCTTATTAGTCATGATGCTATATCAATACTCATATTAAAAACTAAGCGATTTTGATTGATAGCATGGGCTGATAGGGTATCGATTATAGCGATAATTTTATTGCCTGAACCCGTTGTTTAAATTGACTTAGGTATTTACATTAACGGGGTTAGCTATAAAGCTAAAGGATTAGGCTCGTAACTGAGCCTAATCCAACGCTATTGATAAAGTGTCCGCACACCTGTGGTGATAGGTAATACCGACTAGCGGCAGTATCTCGCTGGATCGACGGCTTTGCCTTTGTGCCTTATTTCGAAGTATAAGCCTGGCTCACTTTGCCCACCTGAGCGTCCGACTAAAGCTATCTCCTCACCCGTTTTAACCATGTCGCCAGGTTTTCTTAATAGGGTTTGGGCATGGCCATAAAGGCTCATATAACCCTTACCATGGTCGATAACCATCACTAAACCAAAACCGCGTAACCAGTCAGCATAAATAACCTTACCACCGGATACTGCACGAATATTTTGTCCCTCAGGCGCAGAGAGCATGGTGCCTTTCCAAACCACTTGACCAGAACGTTGGCTGCCAAAGCCGGCACTGACACGACCCTTAGTGGGCCATTTGAGTTTGCCACTTTGTTTACCAAAACCTTCCATGGATGGATTATCTTTCATCGCCCGCAACGCTTGCTCAACGACACGCTTTAAGCTGGCCTCTTCAATTTGCATCTGTTCAAGCTCAGCCCCCTTAGAGTTTAAGGTTCGTTGTAGTTCATTAATGGTTAGTTGACGCTGATTTTGCTCTTGGCTCAGGCGTTTAGCTTGTACTTGCTGCTCGCTCACAAGCTGAGTTAACTGTTGTTGTTTACTCGTTTGTGTAACCTTGATTTCATCTAGCTCAGTTAAGGTTTGCTTTAATTCATTAATCGACTTCATCCGCGCTTTGTTGAGGTATTGGTAATAGGCCAACATACGCTCGATAGTAGCGGGGCTTTGTTGATTGAGTACCATCTTAGTGTAATCATGGTTGCCAGCAAGGTAGGCGCTAGATAACTGTTTAGATAGCGTTTTCTGCTGCGTAACCTTAAGAACTTCTAATGCTTCTTGGCGTGTTTTTAACTCTGCGAGTGTCGTGTCTATCTGCGCTAAATTATTTTTAGTGCTGTTGACCTTTTTAGCCGCAGACGCAATCGCCTCTTCATCGCTTCGTAGCAATGACAGTAATTTCTCTCTTTGTTTATCGGTAGTTTTTAACGCACTTTTTTGTTTATTTATTTGCGTTTGGATTGATTTCAACTCGGACTGACGCTTCGCTAAATCAGAAGCGTTTGCCGAAAAACATAACATCATAAAGCCAGCAATAATGCTGGCTTTAACAAGGAGTCGAATGCTCACTAGGTAACGGTTACTCTTTAATGTGGATTAAGGGCTTACCTGTCATCTCTGCTGGAATGGCTTCGCCTATCAAGTTCAAGATAGTCGGTGCAACGTCGCTTAGCTTACCACCGGTATCGATAGTTGCATCGCGTCCCACAAAGATAAATGGCACTAATTCACTGGTGTGCGCTGTGTGCGCCTGACCAGTAGTTTCATCGGTCATTTGCTCGGCGTTGCCGTGATCGGCGGTAATAATGCATTCGCCACCCACTTTTGCCAGTGCATCAACCACACGTCCAATACACGCATCGACGGCTTCACAGGCTTTAACGGCGGCATCGAAATTACCCGTATGGCCAACCATGTCACCATTAGGGTAGTTACAGATGATCACGTCGTACTTGGTTGACTCAATCGCCGCCACTAACTTGTCGGTCAGCTCGGCTGAACTCATCTCAGGCTGTAAGTCGTAGGTCGCGACTTTAGGTGAGTTGATTAGGATGCGATCTTCACCTTTAAATGGCTCTTCTTTACCGCCGTTGAAGAAGAAGGTCACATGGGCATATTTTTCTGTTTCAGAGATGCGCAGTTGAGTGCAGCCTTGCTTTTCAAGCACTTCACCTAAGGTATTCACTAGGTTTTCAGACGGGTAAGCGATAGGTGCTGTGATGTCGCCAGCGTACTCAGTCAAAGTGACAAAGTGCATTTTAGGCACGATAGAGCGCTCAAAACCATCAAAGTCGGGGTTAATAAAGCTACGGGTAATTTGACGGGCACGGTCGGCACGGAAATTCATAAATATCAGTGCATCGCCATCTTGCAAGGTCGTAACTTGACCGTCGGCATCGGTGATGGCTGATGAAGATACGAATTCGTCGTTCTCGTTACGCTCGTAGGCCGCTTCTAATGCAGTAACTGCGTTGTTGAATTGGAATTTTGCCTTGCCTTGGGTGATTAAATCGTAGGCTTGCGACACACGATCCCAACGATTATCCCTGTCCATTGCAAAGTAACGACCAATAATCGAGGCGATACGGCCATGGCCTAATGTAGTAAACAGATCATCAAAATGGCTCAAGCTGCCCTTTGCACTGCGTGGTGGTGTATCGCGGCCATCGAGGAAAGCATGCAAATAAACCTTAGTTGCGCCGCGAGCTACTGCCATGCGGCACATTGCTTCGATATGCTC
Organism: Shewanella glacialipiscicola; assembly: GCF_023283485.1. Taxonomy (GTDB): domain Bacteria; phylum Pseudomonadota; class Gammaproteobacteria; order Enterobacterales; family Shewanellaceae; genus Shewanella; species Shewanella glacialipiscicola. Next base: position 14,077 of record NZ_JAKILU010000039.1, on the reverse strand, counting down.
TTCATGGCTGTGAACGCCACCGGCAGAAAGTAACCCCATAATGTGTACGGCGCCGTTGGCTTTAATAGCTGAGTCTATTGCATCACATAGGACTGCGTTTTTCTCAAACTCATGATCTGCAATGGCTTTACTAATGCGTGTGAGCTCTTGATAAACCACACGGCCAGAGCCTAAGTTAATGTGGCCAACTTCAGAGTTACCCATTTGACCATCAGGTAAGCCAACATCTAAACCAGAACCTGAAATCAAACTGTGGGGATATTGGGCATTGAGATGGTCGAGTACAGGAGTCTTTGCGTGAAAAATCGCATTATTATGCGTGTTTTCTCGGTAGCCCCAGCCATCGAGGATCAACAACGCGAGTGGACGTTTAGCTGTCGTCATGGTGATTCCTTAAGTTTTATAGAAGCGATAGAAATCTGAAATTGGTCAAATATTACTACGTTAGTGGGGGATGAAAAAGCGCTTTACCCCGATTAAGGTCATCGAATAGCTAATTCGTTCGATTCGCTGGCCTACTTGTGGCAAACACGGAGTGAATTACGCTAAAAGTGCGATCTGGAACTGTGACTAAACTGCTGCAATCTGCCAAGGCAATCGGTATACTCTGTGCCCTTATCGAATTTTCGCCATTTATGCGGGCAATCATCATGCAAGAATATATCGAATTTTTTAAAGCTCACTCAATGTTAAGTCTAGCTTGGGTGGGATTATTTGTTGTGCTCGTTGCGAGTCTCATCAAATCAAGCATGTCAAAAATCAAAAGTATTTCCCATCAAGAATTGACTATTATGGTCAATAGACAAGATGCAAAAGTGGTTGATGTGCGTTCGAACGACGAGTTCCGCAAGGGCCATATTGTTGATGCACTTAACGTTACGCTAGCTGATATTAAAAATAATCAGATATCCGCCCTTGAAAAGTATAAAGCCAGTCCCATTATATTAGTATGCAATGCTGGCATGACCTCGTCTCAAGCCGCTCAGCTTTTAGGTCAACAAGGTTTTGAAAACCTGTATAACTTAAAAGGTGGTATGGGTGAATGGCAGGCAGCCAATATGCCTGTTTCAAAAAGCAAAAGATAAGTTGTCGGCGGCAATGATGATTTAAACTGCATGTTATTTTTGGATACCGCAGTATTGGATCATCAATGCTTGGCATACTGATCCTACAGTGACTAATGGCTTAAATAAGTTGTTGGGCAGGTTTGATCGATACCCGAATCTGGGTACAAATTGGCATGATACTAAGAGCTAATACACGTCTTGGATAAGATAAGCCACGAGCCAATTTATGTTTAAATAATAATTGGCTTTCAAATAATAATTGGCTTTCAACGAAAAGCCGAAACAACATTGATAGGATAAGTAGGAAATTATGGCTGAAGTAGCAAACAACGAACAACAAGCCCCACAATTCAATATCCAACGTGTTTACACTAAAGACGTGTCTTTCGAAACGCCTAACAGCCCTGCGGTATTCCAAAAAGAATGGAACCCAGAAGTTAAGTTAGATTTAGACACTCGCAGCACTAAATTAGCTGATGACGTGTATGAAGTTATCTTGTCTTTAACTGTGACGGCACAAAATGAAGGCGAAACTGCTTTCCTATGTGAAGTACAGCAAGCGGGTATTTTCTCTATCACGGGTCTGACTGAGCCACAATTGGCCCACTCATTAGGCGCATATTGCCCTAACATCCTATTCCCATATGCTCGCGAAACCGTGGGCAGCTTAGTCGGTCGTGGTACTTTCCCACAACTTAACTTAGCACCAGTTAACTTTGATGCGCTGTTTGCTCAATATGTGCAGCAACGCCAAACCGCTGCGACTGCACCAGCGACTGAAGAAGCTAACGCTTAATCATATGAAAAACACTGCCGATATCACGGTACTAGGGGCGGGCTCTTATGGCACCGCCCTTGCCATTTCTTTGGCTAGCAATGGTCATAAGACCTTGTTATGGGGACATAATCCTGTCCACATGCAAACGCTGGCGCAAGACAGGTGTAACCAAGCATTTTTGCCAGACATTGCATTTCCTGACTGTCTACAAATTGAAGCCGATTTAGCGACCGCCTTAGCTGCCAGTAACAACGTGTTAGTGGTAGTGCCAAGCCATGTGTTTGGCACTGTGCTAAAGCAAGCTCAACCTTTGCTCCGTAGCGATGCGCGCATTGTATGGGCGACGAAAGGGCTTGAGCCTGAAACCGGACGTTTGTTGCAAGATGTGGCCCGTGATGTCTTAGGTGAGCAATATCCGCTTGCGGTGTTATCTGGGCCAACATTTGCGAAAGAATTGGCCATGGGATTACCCACTGCTATTGCAGTTGCAGGCACTTGCCCTAAGTTTACCCATGAATTAATTGAACTATTACATAGTCCAAAACATTTGCGGGTTTACGCCAACGACGACTTTACCGGCATCCAACTGGGTGGCGCAGTAAAGAACGTAATTGCGATTGGTGCGGGCATGTCCGACGGTATCGGCTTTGGTGCCAATGCCAGAACAGCCCTGATTACCCGTGGTTTAGTCGAATTGACGCGTTTAGGCGAAGCCTTAGGGGCCAATTCGGCCACCTTTATGGGAATGGCGGGATTAGGCGACTTAGTGTTGACCTGTACCGACAACCAATCCCGTAACCGTCGTTTCGGTTTAGCTTTAGGTAAAGGCAGCGATGTGATAACAGCGCAGGCTGAAATCGGCCAAGTGGTTGAAGGTTATCGCAATACCAAAGAAGTGTTTACGCTTGCGAAACGTCTTGGGGTTGAAATGCCAATCACTGAGCAAATTTACCAAGTCTTGTACCAAGGTAAATCGCCCGTCGATGCTGCTAAAGAATTGCTCAGCAGAGAGAAAAAATCAGAAACGCCGCCGCAATAAACCGCGAGCCGTGATGATGCTGAATAAAAGAAAGGGTGCTAATATAGCGCCCTTTTTTATGCTCGGACTTCTGGTGTGCAAGATGTATCCCCGATCGCCAGGGCCCTTGATGTTCCCAACATCAGACGGGCATTTCCTCCATCCCTGGAGGTCAGATGGTGAAAGAGAGGATTTATACACGGAAGTATTTATCCCCGGTCGCCAGGGATGGTGAAAGAGGGGATTTGTACCTAACGTTTGAGCTTATCCTTGCTCCGTTTAGCTGTTGTATGACTTGCTTGCTAAATGTTCGCGAGTCATCAAATTGCCCGTTGGCAGCCAATACCAATCAATTTATCTGTGTGGAGTAAGAGCGTGAAACATCATGATGTCATTATTATTGGAGCCGGCGCCGCGGGATTAATGTGTGCAGCGACCGCGGGTTACCGAGGCCGTGATGTACTCGTACTCGATAATGCCAAGCAAGCTGGGCGTAAAATTCTCATCAGCGGCGGCGGGCGTTGTAACTTCACGAACCTTAAAGTCGAGCCCGCAAACTTCCTCTGTGGTAATCCCCACTTTGTTAAGTCGGCGCTGGCGCGTTATCCGTCGCAGCAGTTTATTGAACTGGTCGAGCGGCACGGCATTGAATACCACGAACGCGATCACGGCCAATTGTTCTGTAATGACTCGGCCAAAGAGATAGTCACTATGCTATTGACCGAGTGTGAATTGGCAGGCGTGACCATTAAGCTGCGCACCGATATTCTGGCCGTTAAAAAGACCGAGGCAGGGCGCTTTGAGCTCAATACCTCTAACGGCGAATTGAGCTGCGACTCACTGGTTATCGCCACCGGCGGTTTATCCATGCCTAAACTCGGCGCTACGCCTTACGGTTATCAACTAGCCGAGCAGTTTGGCCTCAAAGTATTACCCACTCACGCAGGTCTGGTGCCTTTTACATGGCACAGTGAAGATAAAATTCGTTTCGAACCTTTGTCGGGCATAGCCGTACCGAGCCGCATTACCGCCAAAGATGGCACTGCATTTAGCGAAGCGCTGCTATTCACTCACCGCGGCTTATCTGGCCCTGCCATTTTGCAGATTTCCAACTATTGGAAAGCGGGCGAAACCATAGAAATCGATCTATTGCCGAATATGGATTTAGCGCAATTGCTAGAGCAACAGCTCGCCGCGCATCCCAAGCAAAGCCTGCGCAACACTCTCAGCCAATGGTTGCCTAAACGGCTGGTCGAAGTGTTGTTCGATGAAGCTTTGCTAAACAAAGCGTTAAATCAGCTAGTGCACGCCGAGCGCGCAAAATTGGTCGATGATATACACCGCTGGACATTATTGATGAATGGCACCGAAGGCTACCGCACCGCCGAAGTGACTTTGGGGGGCGTTGATAGTAATGAGCTGTCATCCAAAACCATGGAAGCCAGCAAAGTTACAGGACTCTACTTTATCGGTGAAGTAATTGACGTAAGTGGTTGGTTAGGCGGGTTTAATTTCCAATTTGCTTGGTCGTCTGGCGTCGCAGCAGGACAAGCGGTGTAGTTGTTGTAGCTATGTGCAGTCGTATTCTTACTTACCATTTAGCTACTTTTTAAGTTCTTCTGGTTGATAGCGCTCTTTCCACTGTCTTGCATATGGAATCATTACAATGTGGAGTATAAGCCACCAAAAGAACTTTGGAGCTACACCACAGTAGGTTGATGCTGGTACATAACCATGAGATAACTGATTTCTCAGGTCGCCATAAATTTTATCAAGTAATACAACTTGTAAATTCGTCGTTAGATCGGTACCTAATGTATCGATAATTGCTTCATGTCCCAATAAAACTTTAATACCATTTCGCTCTTGTGAACCATCTCCATGTAACGTCGATGGCTCTTCTCCTTTCTGACGAGCAAGATAGCGTAGAGAGTTCTCTATTTGTGGTACTAGCAAATGACAAGCGGTCATAAAATCCCTATTAAAACCAGCTAATAAGCCTTTCACAAAAAATTCTTCATGACCATATGGAATGAATGGATGGTTAGAGCATATTTGTTCTATTACATCCTTTGTAACTACATACTTGGTTGTAACCTCATTAAGAGCAGGAATAATTCTTCCTTGTACAGATAACTGATGCTCAATACCAATATTGCGCATCATAACACTCCAACAACGTAGGCCATTTTCATCATCATCAATTCCAAGACCGGCTGGAATTAATGCTGTAGTTATGCCTTCATGATCAAGATGAGTTGTACCGAAGATCCACGCAAAACTAGATTGCATTTGTTCGGTCGCATGCTCTCGCAACTGCTCAATATGTGATGGTCTAGTGATAGCTCCCAGTCTGAAAATGGCATCAAACAAATCGATACTTTGCATACTTGCAATGGCATTATTCACAATTTTACTAATATCTTCCCCTTCTGTAACAATAAGACCAAGTTCGTGCAAAGACTCAATTTGCAGTTCCCTCATTTCTTCATACAGTGCTAATCGTCGTTCTTTTGTCCCTGGTACTTTAGATAAAGCATCAATGGCTTTTAGCAAGCGACCAGCTGCAATCATTCCTTGTTGATGATGCTTTGCAGCTTTTACATGACAATCTGATATAGACTGCCAAATACCAATTTGTTTGATTTTATCTCGCATTGACACCGCTGCATCGAGTGCAATTTCATTAGAGTTAATGGAGATATCATAATTACCTTTTTCGAACTGTATTCTAGCTAGTTCAAGGGCTTGTTGGTAAATCCACTCATTGTCTTTGATACTAAACTCAAGACACAGAGTTAGTAAGCGCTGTGAGTAAAAGCATTGTTCGAAGTCTTTGTTCGTTTCAAGTTGCTCTAGGAGAAATTGCGACACACTTTCAAATAAATCAGGACGTTGATTAGCTCTTTGGAACATGCAGCTCAAGCGAAGTGCTCGCTCAATTCGTTCGTATGGTAAAAACCATGATTCAGATTCTTCGGTCAGTTTTTTAGCAGATTCTAAGTAAGCCTCTATCGCTATATAAGCATGCTCAACAGTTCCTGACTTTGTAATCCAAACTATATCGGCCAGCCGTGCACGTAGCTCATGGCTTTCAACCACTGGACAGAAATCTTTTAGTGCGATCAGCGATTCTTGATTAAAGTCGCTTGCTACCACACCTCTGCGGTCTTCAAAGATAAATTTGGGTTGAAACGGTGCCCTAGGATCTTTGGGATTAAAGTGCATTGAACATACCGCTGCTAAAAAATGAGCTGGAACGTTTTCTTTTTGAGCTGCCAGTGCAGACTCAATATTTTGGTATGAATTTTCTTTAACTTCCGACAGTATTTCAGCAAGGTCTAGTTGTTGTAACTCTTCAAAAGTAATAATTGTTTCATGTAGTGACATCAGCGCCCCAATATGAGTTTTAATGAGATTAAAGCCAGCGATAACATAAACTACAACACCTACGGAATTATCACCAAACGTATTTCTACTAAGGTCTAAACGTTGTGCTTTAGTTTTATTTTCTTTACAAATCGTTATGTATACGTGGTTATTTGATGTTGTGCCATCTCCTCCACGGAGACTTATTAATGAAATTGAGGTTGGGCTATCGCTAATTTAGTTTCTGCGTAGCGCTGTTTTTCACCTTTGGATTGACGAGGAAGTAGGCGAACATTAGTGGGCTGAGGCTACCCATGAACATCCTAAATTAAGAAGCTACAGCGATTACGTAGCTATAACATTGCGCAAAGAGGCTGATTTTTAAGAAGTAGTCAGTGGTTAACAAACTTATCAATGAGTTGAACTACATAGATGTCATGCATAGAAAACTTGAAAAACGATACATGTTTTCTCCGTCATGTATAATTTTTGAGGAAAATTATACATATTGAATCTCTTAAGTATAAAAAAGAGCGAAATTTATCTATATAGACTCGTTTGTTTTACTTGCTACTGGTGCCACTAAATATTTAGAGCAACTGGTCGAGTGCGGATTTTTAGCGAAACAAAAAATGGGGCGCGTTAATTATTACATTAATACCCCCTTGTGCTAGTTGCTGATCGCCCATAGCTAAACGGATTGTAACTATGGTGTTTTGCGCCGTTCCTGCGGCCATCTAACCCATCTATTTACCCAATCGCCAGTCTGGTTTCTGCGTAGCGCAGTTTTTTCATCCTTGGATTCGCGAGGAAGTAGGCGAGCATGAGTGGGCCGAGGCGACCCATGAACATCATAAAGATGATGATAGCTTGGCCTAGAGTGGTGAGGTTGCCAGTTAATCCGCGCGATAATCCGACTGTGCCCAGTGCGGATATGGCCTCGAAGACGATATCGATTAACGGCGCTTTCTCGCTTAATACCAGTATGAAGATGGCCAGCCAAGATACAACCAAAGAGATGATGGTCAGCGCCAAGGCTTTGCTGACGGTATCTTTGGGGATTTCTCGTTTAAACACATAGATGGCTTCGTCGCGACGTAAATAACCATAAGTGGCCAAAATCAGCACCATAAAGGTGACGACTTTAATGCCGCTGGCGGTGCTTAATGAGCCGCCGCCGATAAACATCAGCACGAGTATGAGCAAGGTGCTGGCGTCTTCGAGTTGGTCAATTGCTAGGGTATTAAAGCCTGCGGTGCGCGGTGTAACGGCTTGAAACCATGAGGCTAACCATTTGCCGAGTTCGCTTAAGGGGGCCAAGGTATTGGGGTTGTTGTACTCAATAAAGTAAAGCGCAATCACGGCAACGGCGTTGATAACAATAGTGCCGATGATCATCATGCGGCTGTAAACGCTGAGTTTTGACCAACGTTTGTTCCTACGCAGATCTATCCACACCGAAAATCCTAAACCACCGATAATAAGCAAAGCTGTGATCGTTAGATTGATAACGGGATCGGCTACGTAAGGCATCAGGCTGTCGGCACTGAGGGCAAAACCTGCGTTGTTGAAGGCGCTAATGGTATAGAAAAAACCGTAGAATAAGCTGGTTTGCCAGCCAAGTTCATGGCTCCAATGCGCGGATAAAATCAGCATTCCTATGGCTTCAACCAGCAGCGAAAATATTAATACTGCTTTTGCGGTTGAGACTAATGTTGATGTATCGGTTTGATTAAAAGCCTCTTTTGCGACTGTTTGTTGTAGAAAGCCAATCTTACCGCCAAGGGCGATAAGGGTGACAATGGCAAAGGTCATCAGCCCCAGCCCGCCGCATTGGATTAGCAGTGCAATGACGATTTGACCAAAGGGCGTAAAAACGCTGCCAGTATCTACAACAACCAGCCCTGTTACTGTGACTGCTGAGGTTGCCGTGAACAGGCTTTGTAGCCAAGTAATCGGTGATTCGGTCGCTATCGGCAGTTTGAGTAAACACGTGCCGAGCATGATCAACAGGGCAAAACTGATGCTTAAAATAAACGGCGGCGCACCTAAAAGCTTTTTGCCCGCTTTAGGTTTGTGCTCAATTGCCGTGATTGAGGGATGCCATTGAACCACTTTACACCAACCTTGGTGCGAGGTATTTAAGTTCACTACGGCTGCCACAAAGCAGTAAAGCATCATTGGTTTGTAGCACAAAATTGCCATCAAGCTTACTAAATACCGCCAGATCTCGCTTCACCATCACGGCCGTCACTTTGCCCTTAGGATTACGCTCTACATTCGTTTGGCTATCATCGGTACTGTCATCGAGGGTCGTCCCCAGTAGCTTGGATAGAACAGTTTGGTCTAGGTGCGCTTTAATATGGATTTCAACCACATAAAGACCATCACCGATCGGCAAGAAATTACTTACCATAGGATAATTAAGCGACTGGGCAACGCGTATACCCATTTCCTCTTCTGGATGTATGATGCGATCTACGCCGAGTTTAGACACAATTGTATGGTGCGCTTTAGTGCTGGCTTTGACCCAAATGACATTTACGCCCAAATTCTTAAGTGCCAAAGTGCATAGCAAGCTAGATTGCATATCTTCGCCAATGGCGACTAGCACCACGTCACTGCTGGCAAGGTCTAACTCCCGTAATGCAGTTTCGTCGGAGCAGTCGCAAATCACTGCTTCGGTTAGACTTTCAACGTACTTTTCGACCATCTTGGAGTCACTGTCTACGCCTGTGACTGTGTGACCTAAGTGGATCAACTCATGGCTTGCCGCGACGCCAAATCGCCCTAAGCCAATAACGGTAAAGTGTGCCATACAAACATCCTTTTACGATTTTTTGAAAGTTTTTGATGAGAAAAGATTTATGACTGACTCGTGTCAGTTAAGCGATACCCTAAGCCTGCTTCAGTCTTTATGAGTTGTTGTTCAGTGCTATCGTTGAGCTTTTTACGTAACTGACTGACTAAAATCCGCAGATAGTGGCTGTCTTGTTGATGGGTTTCACCCCAAATATCCCGTAATAATTCGGTTTGTTTAACTAACTGACTCGGGCGGGACATTAAGGTCTCAATCAGCGCAAATTCCTTTTTGGTTAAGGCGATTTCTTGTTCATTGAACCAAAGCTGGTGGGTACTTTTTTGCAGCTTAAGTGCGCCAAACAGCAGTACATCACTCAGGGGGGATTCATCTACTAAGTCGCGAACTAATACCTTGATGCGTGCGATTAACTCTCTGATCCCAAATGGCTTACTGAGATAATCATTTGCGCCTGCTTCTAACAGACGGATTTTCTCTTCCTCTTGATCGCGGGCGGTTAAGATAAGTACTGGCACTTTGTTACTCTGACGTAGGGTTTGCAGTAAGGTGATGCCGTCGCCGTCGGGTAAGCCAAGGTCTAGCACTAATATGTGTGGCTGCTGTGCCTGATATTGCGCTAGGGCTGAGGCAATTGATGCGGCGCCGAAATATTCAAAGCCTTCCGCTTCTAAAGATATGCGCATAAAAGTGTGGATTTGCGCTTCGTCATCAACAACCAGCACCTTATAAGCCATTTATTGCTCTCTTTTTTTAATCGGTAAAACGATGCGAATAAGGCTGCCCTTGGAGGCGGGTTCGGCGCTGATCTGGCCGCCATGGGCGGTAATAATGCCTTTAGCGACAGCCAATCCAAGACCCGCGCCGCCATCAGTTGAGGGATGCTGGCGATAAAACAGTTCAAAAATAGCCTGCGCCTCTGCGGGGGCAATGCCTACGCCCTCATCTTGAATATCTAACTGCAACATATCGCCCTGTTGGTAAGCCGTTACTGTGACGGGTTTATCTAAGGGAGAATAGCGCAGTGCGTTATCCAGTACATTAAAAATGGCCTGTTCAATCAATGAGCTGCTGATCATTAATGCTGGCAATTCTGCCTCGCTGTCGATAATGATTCGTGGCTGGGCTGCGGCGAAACGGCCAATTGCTTGGTGTAATACATTGATAATTGTGTGTTCACTGAGGCTAAATTTAAGCGCACCGTGTTGTAACTTAGTGGCTTGTAAAAGGTTTTCGATATATTGATGCAGACGATGGCTTTCACTGGCGGCACTATCAATTAATTCATCCTTTTGCGACGCACTGAGCTTAGGCATGTATTCCTTCAGTGTTGTCAGCGTGCCGATTATGGTTGCCAGTGGTGTACGTAAATCATGTGAAACTGACAACAAAATGCTGTTGCGTAACTGAGCCTGTTCGAGTGCATCTTGCTGGCGGCGGTAATGTTCAGCCAATTTGCTGGTGGTGAGGGCGACCAGTAAAAACACCGTTAGATTAAGAATGTCCTCAAGATTGAACATTTGTAGCGAGTAGCGCGGCGTGGTAAACAGAAAATTAAAGCTAGTCGCCTCAAACACTGCCGCAAAATAGGCAAAGTTGGCATTACATTGTAGCGCTACCGCGACCACGGCCAATTGTAAAACGAGCAGTACGGCGATGGTCGATGCTGAAAAATAGTCGATAAACACACTGCTAAAAATTGCAATCACTAACACAATGAAGGTAAATAAAGCGGGGCGGGCACGCCAGTACTGGGTCAAAGCTGCCGTTGTTAACAATGTCATGGAGTTGATAATGGTGTAATAGAAGTTAGTTTTACTCTAACAAAGCTATTTTAAGATAGCGCGTAAAAAAGTCGTAAAATTTTAGGGTGCTGACTTTATAAGTTTGTATTGTGTATCCGTAAACTCAGTCGTTAATAATACAAAAACTCTACCGCCTATTGTTGCGCTGTAAAAGTTTTTAATGTGAGTCATATCGCCGTAAAATGCAGCTGTCTTAAATTTGAAAATGTTGATCTTTGGGACATGAGTTCCAAAACCTAAGACCTAGTTTGAATTAAATAAGATTTCAGTACAGTATAAGGGCTATATAAAAAACATCTTAAGTGTGCTCGCGATAACTAAGCCACTGGGTTAATAACGATGCTAAATATTGATGATCCTAAACAAATTGAACGCATTCCCGCGCTGTGGCGATTAGCCTTTAGACCCTTTTTTTTGGGAGGAGCCATATTAGCCGCACTCTATATTCCGCTGTGGTTATTAACTTGGTTTACTCCGCAATATAGTTTTTTTCCGCCCAATTTCTGGGCCATTATCTTGCCGTTATGGTGGCATCCCCATGAGCTGCTGTTTGGTTTTGCGATGGCGATTGTGTGTGGCTTTTTACTGACGGCCGTTCAAAGCTGGACTAATCAACCGGCATTAAAAGGCTGGCCACTTGCGCTGACGTTTAGTTGCTGGTTATTGGCACGATTGTTACTGTTACTTCCAATGCAAGTGCCACTGATTTTACCGGCATTGTTTGATTCATTATTTCTCGGTATGGCAAGTCTTGCCCTATGGCGTAGCATTTATAAAGTAAGGCAATGGCGTAATATTGGCTTTCCAATCATGTTGTTGGTCGCGTTAGTCATTAACAATGTCAGTTACTACGCTCTATTTGAACGAGACTTTATCTTTGCCCATCAGATCTGGCAGGCAATGTTGTGGTGGTTTGCGTTACTGATCACCATAGTGGGTGGCCGGGTGATCCCCTTTTTTACCGCAATGCGCATTAAGGCGACAAAAGCCGAACCTTTGCCTTGGGTTGAATATCCGCTGCTTGCGGTGATGATTTTGCTGGTGACCCAAGCTCTTTTTGAACTACTCCCTTTGGAAATAGAGCGAAGTTTATTGTTGATCGCAGGGCTATTACAGTTAATCCGATTTGCCCGTTGGTTACCTCATAAAACACTAAAGGAACCTATGTTGTGGTCCTTACATGTTGCCTATTTTATGCTTCCCGTCAGTTTATTAGCTATGAGTTGGTATCTCGATAATGAATATGCTTATCGCAGTTTACTGCACCTATTTGCGATAGGTTGTATGGCTACCTTGTGTCTTTCAATGATTTCTAGGGTGTCACTTGGGCATACGAGCCGAAATATTTATGAGGGCCCCAAAATGATATTGGCCTTTATTTGTTTGCCTTTAGCGGCAGTATTCAGAGCATTAATGCCTATCTGGTTTCCGGCTGAAACCCAAGTCTGGTTATGGTTAGCTGCTAGTTGCTGGTTTATCGCATTTGCTATGTTTGTATGGCATTACATACCCATACTCACCCGCCCCCGTATTGATGGGCGACCAGGTTAAAATTGAGATTAGGATAAAGGAGATATAGTGGAAATTCATTTTAAAACAGTCATATCGTCAAAAATAAAGGTTTATTTGATTGGCTCGCTGGCCATGGCGACATTTACCGCTTTGGCCGCCTCTGATGCGAGCAATCAACAACAATTTCCTAATCAATATCAATCTTGGCAGGCGACATCTGAGCAGGTTGAGCGCGAGGATATGCTCGCCAATTATCCTGCCAGCATCATACTGTGGGCGGGTTCTTCTTTTGCAAAAGAGTATCATAGCCCACGTGGACATCAATTTGCTGTTGCCGATGTAGCACACACTTTACGCACAGGTGTGGCACCAGAACCCGGTGAAAAAGGTTTATCTGCCAGTTGCTGGACCTGTAAAACGCCTGACGCGCCTCGATTAATTGAAGAGTTAGGTTTTGAAGGATACTCAGCCAAAAATTTTACCGATCTTGGCAAAGAGATCCAAAGTGTTGTTTATTGCAGTGACTGTCATGAATCTGGCAATAAAAAATTAGCCTTACCGCGTCCCCATGCCCAAGATGCGATGGCTAAAATTCAGCTACCTTTTGACAAACAAGATACCAACATGCAGGGCGCTCAGGTATGTGGTCAGTGCCATGTGACTTATTATTTCCGTCCAGAAAAAAGTAATGTGGTCAATATTCCGTGGATTTTTGGCAGCACCGCCGATGACATTGAAAAATATTACGATACTCGTCGTTTCTTCGAATGGATCCATCCCATATCAAGAACGCCAATACTCAAGGCGCGTCATCCGGACTTTGAACACTGGAGCCGCAGTAAACACGCAGAAGTGGGGGTAACTTGTATTACTTGCCACATGCCAACCCAGAAAGATGCCAAAGGCGTTGAATTTACCAGCCATAAAGTGGATAAAGCCTTACCGCATTTTGATAGCACTTGCAGCAGTTGCCATAGCAGTAAAACAAAAATTGAAGCTAAGCTAGCGGCCAATAAATTAACGATTGAAACCAAAGCCCGTGAAGTAGAAGGCTTGTTAGTTAAGGCTCATTACGAAGCCAAAGCTGCTTGGGATGCTGGTGCCAAATGGGAGCAAATGAATGCGCCTATTATGGGAATACGCCACGGCCAATGGCGATGGGATTTTGCCATGTCTTCACATGGTTTATATGCCCATAATCCCACCGAAGGTAAGCAGCTGTTAGATAAAGCTTTTGAGCAAGCAAGTGATGCGCGCAAGCAACTCGCAGGGATATTAAAACAACTTAACGTTACTCAAGTGAGTTATCCAGATATCAGCACCAAACAAAAAGCCCAGCAAGCGATAGGCATAGTTGAGGCTGACTTAGTTAAAGAAAAACAGAAGTTTATTGAAGAAGAAATCAATAAAAACTGGCATCCCGTGGCTAAGTTTGGTTATTAGATAATTTAAGGCTGATAGAGATTTTTAATGATTTGTTATTTGAATCATTACTATAACAACCACCTCTCACCTTAGTGTTAGCACCTCAAATGATGTCTAGGCACAGATAGTTAAGCCTTAGCAAAACCCGAAGCCACATAGCTTCGGGTTTTTTATTTTAGGTTAAATAACCTGAGCTCGATGTATGGACTCCACCAACCTACAGTCGTAAGTTGGTATCGACCAAAACAAAAGGAGTCCATACATGAGTAAGCCTACAATAATATC
>NZ_JAKILU010000038.1 GCF_023283485.1 Shewanella glacialipiscicola | reverse complement strand
CAATAAAAAACCGTATATACGTGCGCATCTAATCTTTTTGTCAAAGCAATTGCTAAACAGGTGGAGTCCATATACGGAATAAGCTCTGCGTATCTACAGGTTATTTTTGCCTTTATCTGCGTTAACTTTGCGACTAATAGCCTGTGTTAGGTACGCAAATTTGCCTTAATAACCGAAAAACTACCTCTGTAGAGTTAATTTTGTGGATAAGGTAATAAAGTTAATCAGTTATTACAGCCACTATCCCGAGTTTAGATTATTTACTCTGATGCATCACAACTTAAGCCATTGCCAGCGCTTCATTTACTGGCTAAACGTAACCATTGTCGGCAGCGTGGCGAAATAGTAAAACGAGTTAGCCTTGCATGATTAATTTCTTGAGACAGTGGCATAGGATTTAGAGCATAGGATGAGGTATTAGCGGAAAATTCTGGCATTAGTGACAAGGCACACCGACCAACACTGCCAGAGGGTATCGCGATATGCGTGAAACACTATGTAATCCCCTAAACCATGAGTTAAAAGGCAAATCCCTCACATTGAATATCGTGCGAAATACCGCTCACAGGATCAATAAAGCGTAAACGTTGCGCCATAAGCTTCAATGGCGCAGCAAAGTTATCTGGCCCCCTATCGAGTAAGTTTGGATAAAAACGGTCATTTAACAGTGGCATGGCTAAACTTTGCATATGCACCCGCAGTTGATGGGTTTTGCCTGTAATGGGGCTTAAATGAAATAAACCGAGATTGCCTTTTATCGCCACCAGACTGATTTCAGAGTGGGTATTTGCCTCACCTGTCACTATCTCCATAGTAAAGCTAGGCTCACTGGGCTGCATACGGTTTTTGATCGTCCAATGCAAGGGCAAAGTTAAGCTACCATTTTGATATTGTTTAATAATATCTGGAGTAAGCTTTGCAATCGCTTGATAATCTTTACGTATCGCACCATCGATAAAGAGTTGATGATAACGGGCACGGGTTTCAGGGGAAACCGTCATTAAGATCACGCCTGCGGTTTCACGGTCGAGTCGATGAGCAGGGGCTATCGTGTCTATGCCGGTTCGCAATCTCAACCTATGGACCAAACATTCGTTCACATAATTACCGCTTGGGGTCACAGGTAAAAAGTGTGGTTTATAAGCCAAAATAATATTGTCATCTTGAAACAGGATCTGCTCCACAAACGGAATTTTTGTCTCTACGGGGACTTCACGATAGTAATACACCCGCGCAACTGGGCGATATTCCGTATCCAACGCAATCAAACTGCCATCTCGCCAGTGCACTTTTCCGTCCAAAATACGTTGGCGCCACACCTCTTCACCTATGCGGGAAAAATGCTGTACGAGGAAGGCAAACACTGTGGTTTTATCTATGGTATCCACGGGGAGCACTATGTGGGACGGTTGGGCGGCGCGAGCTGATGCGGTCATATCATTAAAAATAGCGGCTACTGACTGTTAGTCGCTATTCTACCTTTTATGGGGTTTTTCAGTCCACATGGGACTTAATAAGCTGCAGTACAAAATCCATGGTTTTATGACAATCAGGTTGATTAACCAGCACGAGTTTGTCTTGGTTGTACATAGGTAAGACTTCAAGCCAGCGCTGGCTGACCCAAGCCGCATCTTTTAAATACACATCGGAGTACAGTTCAAACAAATCAGGGTTCACCAGATAAAACTGCTCTAATGCAGCACTGATCAGTTCAAACTCCCCTTTAATCGGCTCTTGTTGCCAGTTACGGCAAGGTAACGTTCGTGCTATCCATAATTTATCTTTAGCCTGCACTGCCGAGAGAACACTAATCCTTTGTCGGCCCTCAAGCACAAGACTCAAAGAGCCATCTTCAAGCTGATTAAAATCGATAATGTCGCACTGGGTAGCGGTAGGATAACAGGGTGGATTACCACTGGAGCGCATTGTCGCAAATGCAAGCGCATATTTGCCCTTAAAGATATCGGCTACCATACGTAAATGGCCAGGGTCGACAATACGCACCTCCACCCGCCCCTGTGGCAGCAACAAACCATCGCGCATTAGTAACGCCATTTCTCGTGTTTGCATTACAACCTCCAGCGCCTCAAATAGAAGGAAACGAACCTCAACACATTCGCACTCCCTATTAGCTTAGAAGTGTAGCAGCTGAAATTATTTCCTTCCTAAAGCCACTGAGAGTAAAAACAAATTAACAGGCTCAGGCAAACTCAGGTCAACTTGTGGTGAACCAAGATTGTGATATCGACTCTTGGGGTAGCTTAGGGTTGGGTGACCTTAAAGCAATATCCGTCTCAGTAATTTTGGCGATGACATTGTCGGCTGTTCCGAACCAACGAGTGATATGAATTATAGCGATCAGTGAGTGATAGGATTACTTGTCAGGCATGCAGCGACGATGAACTGAGCTTCACTGCGGGAGTACAAAACATATTGGGTGTTTATCCAAAAAATGCCCCATGACAATAACTACCTCGGCATCTTCGCCTTTCCATTAACTAACACGGCATTTAGCTTTAATGACGACAACTTCTTAGCCACTAAATTCACTGACTCAGTAACCTAAGACAGTGGTGCTTGATGCAAAAACAGACCATTATACGGCCTGTTTTTTTATGTCTTAATGGCAGTAATCTGATTATAATCCTTACCATGCACTCCTTTCACTTTTGCCATATCGAGTAACCCATGATTGTTGATACCTTAGCTAACCGTCATATTTATCAGTCTTTAAGTCCTCGCCTTGCTACTGCGTTAGCCCATTTAGCAACAACCGACTTTAGTCAGTTACCCGTGGGTAATTATCCCCTCGATGGCGATAATATTTTTGTCATAGTTAATGACTATCAAACTGAACCTAAATCAACAAAACCCTTTGAAGTTCATCAAAAATATATCGATGTTCAATATGTTGTTAGCGGTGAAGAAGAGTTTGGTTACTTACCTTTAGCGGATCAAACTCCCTCAAAAGCTTATTTTGAGAAGCACGATTACGCTGAGTTTGATTACCAGACCAATAAAGCCGACGCCTCTTTTGTGCAACTTAAAGCGGGTATGTTTGCGCTATTTTTCCCCGGTGACATACATATGCCCGGTGCTGGTGATGTTGCCACCGCGGTTCGCAAAGTCGTGATAAAAGTAAAAATCTAAGTTTTGAGCCATATTTAGCCAAACTAAGCAGAATATTTTTAGCACAATAGCGACTTAAGCGCGCTGTGATATACGCTTTGGCTATTTCCGAATCGCGCTAAATATTGCTAAAATTGCCACAAATTTAAAGGAGAGTTCCTGAAATGCCCATTTACGTTGTCGGTCACAAAATTCCTGATTCTGATTCAATCTGCGGCGCTATCGCATTAGCCTATTTAAAAAACCAAATCGGTGAAGAAGCCGTTGCCGCACGTTTAGGTGAATTGTCACCCGAAACCGCCTTTATTCTGCAACGTTTTGGTCTTGAAGCGCCAGAGTACAAAACCAGCTATGCGGGCGAGCAAGTGTATATTGTTGACCATTCAGAGCTAACTCAAGCACCGGATGATATCGCCAAAGCAACTATCGTTGGTATTGTCGATCATCACAAGCTAGGCGATCTGACCACTGACACGCCGCTAGAATGCTGGATCCGTCCAGTAGGCTGTAGCAACACCATTATTAAAATGATGTACGATTTTTACCAAGTCGCGATCCCTAAAAATATTGCGGGTATCATGATGTGCGCCATTCTGAGCGATACCGTGATTTTCAAGTCACCCACTTGCACCACAGCTGATATTCGCTGCGTTGAAGCGTTAGCTGAAATCGCGGGCATTGAAGATTTTAAAGAGTTGGGCATGGAAATGTTCAAAGTGAAATCTGCTGTTCAAGGTACGCCAGCACGCGATTTAGTAATGCGTGACTTTAAAGACTTCAACATGAACGGCCACTTAGTCGGCATCGGCCAATTAGAAGTCATTGATCTATCGGTATTTGATGATATCAAAGCCGAGTTAGAAGCCGATATCAAAGCATTAAAAGTTGAAGGCAATCGCCACAGCGTATTATTGCTACTGACAGACATTATGAAAGAAGGCTCTGAGCTATTAATCATCTCCGATGATAGTGACCTAACCCAACGTGCCTACGGTAAACCCACCGTCGATGGCAAAGTGTGGCTAGATGGCGTATTAAGCCGTAAAAAACAAGTTGTACCGCAGCTACAAGCCGCATTTGCTTGATCGAGCTAATCTAAGCACAAATAAATAAGCACAAGTCTAAAAGCCGAACTCAGTTCGGCTTTTTTATAAATGCTATTACTTGAATATCGTATCCACTGCAGCTATTTAGTGCTTAGCGAGTCAGCTCAAACAGGCATGAAACTTTATTCACAGGGCTACCCAGACGTTAAGTTTCGCAGGTATGATGAGCCATTATTCTGCGAATCTTTTAGAGACTATTCAGAGGTTATGCCCGAAGCACTGCAACACATCATCACTGAACTCACACCTTGGCTACAGGAATATGGCTATTTTTTGCTGTTTGTCGCCATCGCGGTAGAAGGGTTTGGTATTCCCGCCCCAGGACAATCGTTATTAATTGTCGCCAGTTTATTAGCGGCCACAGGACAAATGTCATTGCCATTGGTACTGATCGTTGCCGCGTGTGGCGCACTCAGTGGTAATAGTTTGGGCTATTTTATCGGTTGGCGCTTTGGCGATGTGTTACTCAAAAAAGGCTGGATAAAACCGCAACTTGAAGACAAAATTCACAGCGTTATTAGTCAATATGGTATTGCGGCGTTAGTGTTGAGCCGATTTGTTGAGGGCTTAAAACAATTCATGTTTATCGGCTGCGGCCTCGCTAAAATGCCGCTTAAGCAGTTTATTATTGGCAATAGCCTTGCCACCAGCATTTGGGTAACATTATTTGGCTTGGGCCCAGTATTAATCCGTGATGAAATAACACCTATATTGGCATTTTATCATCAACATAAATACCCCACATGGGCCATTATTAGCTTATTACTCGCCGCATTACTGGTCTTTATTTGGCGTAAATGGCAGCTCAAAAAAACACAATAAATAACAAGTTACCGATTATTCCATTTCACCTTTAATTATCTCAATGATTTTATGAGCTTTGACGAAATGGTCTAATTGATGGGTGTGGATCCACCACGTTGCAGCCTCCATCAACAATGCTGGGTTATCATTTTTATTGGCAAAAAATGCGTAAAATGAAACACCGACATTATCGCCTTTTGCTGCAATTTTTTTATGACACACCTCAATGATTTTTGCCCTTAATACCGCTCGCATATTTCTCGCAACCTTAATCTAATCACTAACCCATTTACTCTCATTCTCAACAGCTACAAGCTATAAAACTCTCAAGGATAGAATGTGAGTCAGTATTATCTCTGCTCAGTCTCAAGCTTAGGTTGAGGCTCTACAGCGTCATTCGACTTAACCTCTCGCTCCGGTTCTAGTTCTCGCTCTAATTCTGGAGCAATTAATGCCTTTGGCGCTTCAATAATTTGCGGTTTAGTTAACGGCTCAGCAGATGGATTGGATTCTGCCGTTTGCTCAGCCAATGGTTCAACAATCACCACAGGCTGGGCTGGCGTAGCCTTTTCAGCTGTAGCACTGGTATCTTCCGTCTTTGGCGCTAAAGCACCCAGATCTTGGTTCGCAGGAGTTTCAACCGCATCTTTAGGGAGCTGGTTTCGATATAGATCAATCATAGTCATCACCTCTGATAAGGCTTTAGCATGCGCAGGTGTCAGAATACCATTGTGCCCAGAGACAATTTCATCCGACACTGCCAGCACCCATACTGCTTGCATATTCGCGTCAGGACAGGTTTGTACGGTACGACGAGCTTGCAAGCGAGCACGAACTTTCCAGCCTGAATGCGGTAGTGTCATCATACAGCCAGGAATTTTATCGTGTGCCATCAAAGCTGAAGGCATTTTCATCGGTGTATTACAGTTACCGCCAGAGCATCTATCGATGTCATGGGTAATTGCCCAAGAATTACCGACCGCCCGCTCACCATCTTTAATGTAATTAAAGGCTTCTTTTACTGCAAAATCACCCTTGGACTGTAACACCACCATACTAGGCTTTTGCCTGTCGAGGCTGACCAAGGTATCTAATGGCTGATAATCTTTGGCGGGCACAGCAGGGTTTAACAATAAGAATAAATTAGGGTTATCCTGCTGATGATCAATCGCAGCTTTAATGCGATTTTTACTGGCATGTAATACTACTGAGCCGCCCAAGCTATGACCCACTACCGTATAACGCAGCAATTTATGTTGTGTAACTAAGCTATCTAGCTTATCTAATAGCTGAGATAACCCTTCTTGGCCTATGCGTTTAGCAACACGTTTACGCTGTAAAATGGTAGGGAAATCTAAGGGTTCAATCCAACTAGTTGCATCTTCGGAGCCATCAAGCCAAAAAGGATCGTATTTGTCGCCACGCCAACCAATATATAAGCCCAGTAAGTTGCGTTGAGTATCGGATTTTGCCATCTCCTGATAAAATTGCTCAAAAGCGATATAATTTTCATCGTGCGGCTGCGCACTATGGTGCCAACCGTGAACAAAAATCAGCAACTCTGGGGGCGTACCATTATTTGGCTGTAAAATGCGCGCATCTAAACCTTGCCATTGCCTGTCGTCATGGGCCTGGCCTTGATCATTAAACTCAATGACATGAAAGTTTTGCTTAGCGATATCAGAGCCAGGAATGTGATAAGCCTGATCGGGGATAAAAGGAAGTAGAACACAAAGCGATAGCAACATTAAAAACAGTAGTTTGTACTGAGTAAATTTTTTCAGGCTCATTTATAACAACATAATTAACGGCCAGACTAGGCCAATATAGACGTGCTGAAAGGGACTAACAGCAAAAGTGCGAAAATTATACGCTAAGCGTGTTCTCCCAGCTAGTAACAAATTGACCGCTGAGGGCAAACGTTAGAGCCACAACAATACAAAACTTAAGCGGCGGTAGAATTTGCTTTAGTACGATAAATTTTAATTAAATGATAGATATTAATCAAAGCAACAAATGCATTCATGCCGGCAACGGGCCAAGCTGAAATAAATACGCCGTAAATAACAAACAAAGTACAACCTACAAAATTGAGCCATCGCAACCAAATAATATTTTTCATTGTCAGAGAGATAGCCACCATGATGGAAGCAAAATAACCAATAATTTCAACCGCATTGATAGCTTCCATGATGTCTCTTGTAGGCTCTTATCGTGTATAAATATAATGGCGTATCAACTCTCCCAAGGCAAATTAAGTTAATGAAACGCTGTAAAACATTGCTAAAATACCACTTTAGAACGTCATAAAAAGCCGTGACGGAATCGCGGCTAGTCAGCCTTAGCCGATAATTCCATTAGCTGCCAAAGTTTTATCGCTGAAGGATTAACAATCAAGTAGCAACAATACCGTGATTGATAACACTTTTCTTTTCAATAATCCCTTTTATACTGGCGTAAACTCGCTAAACTGTACGCAACGCGGATCAATAGGAGTGTAAATATGGAATACAACACCTCAGAACTATGTGACATGTACTTAGATGTCGTAGATGTAGTCGAGCCCATGTTCAGTAACTACGGTGGTTGTAGCTCTTTTGGCGGCTCTATCAGCACCATCAAGTGCTTTGAAGACAACGGCCTTATCGTCGATGTCTTACAAGAAGACGGCCAAGGTAAAGTCTTACTCATTGACGGTGGTGGTTCATTACGCCGTGCGCTGATCGATGGTGCTATTGCAGAGCTTGCGGTCAGAAATAACTGGGAAGGCATTATCGTTTACGGTTCTGTACGCGATGTAGACGCGTTGGAAGAATTAGATATCGGAATTCAAGCCATTGCTTCAATTCCAGTCGGTGCTGATGGTAATTCAGTAGGTGAAGTCGAAATTCCGGTCAACTTTGGCGGCGTGACTTTCTTACCTGGCGATCATATCTATGCAGATAACACAGGTGTGATTTTATCACCTGAACCTCTGGACATTGAGTAATCTCACTGCCTAGCCAAGAAAGCCAGCTAAGCTGGCTTTTTTATTCACTATTTTCAGCATTTACCCATTGAATCCTCGCCCCACACTGCGCCACAATAGCTTGACTCTGGCCGAATAAGCATACCCATCTATGCCTGAATTAATTCCCTTTACCCACACCGATATAGCCTCGCTCGTCAGCGTAAGAAACGGTGAAACTAAATTAGGCCAATGCGTCCATTTGGCCAATCACGAACATTCTTTAGAGACGATTCTCGCAACGGCAAGAGCACACGGTGCACGCTTTGCCATTATTGGCGTGAGCGAAGATATCGGCCCACGTGCCAATTTAGGCCGCGGCGGCGCAACCGATGCTTTTACTGCCAGCATGCGCCAATGGCTTAATCTACAATCTAATCGCTTCTTATCTGGTACTGAATGCCTAGTATTAGGCCAAGTGAATACTGCCGATTTACAGCAACAAACCACAAGTAACACAGCAGATAAGACTGACGTCACCTTAGGTGAATTACGCGATGCGGTTGAGCAATTAGACGAGCGCGTTATTCGCATCGTCAGAGCTATTTTAACAGCAGGTTTAGAGCCCATACTCATCGGCGGTGGCCACAACAATGCCTATGGCTTATTAATGGCGACTTACAGCCATTATCAGCGCCAAGTGGCGGCGGTAAATCTCGATCCCCACTCTGATTTTAGGCTGCTCGAAGGTCGTCACAGCGGCAATGGTTTTAGTTACGCAGCCGATCGCGGCGCCTTAGGTTATTACCATGTGCTGGGTTTACACGAATTAAAAAACAGTGAAACGAATCTAAGTCAACTCACAGAATTTGGTGGTACTTGGCATAGTTTGCAGCAAATTTGGATTCGCCGCGAACTCAGCCTTAGCGAGGCTTTAGTTGATATTGCCGCCAAACTGAATGATAAAGGTTTGCCTGTTGGGTTAGAACTGGACGTCGATGCAATTGCTAAAATGCCCAGTAGCGCCTCAACCATAGCCGGTGTGCCCTTGCTCGATGCCGCGCATTATGTCAGTTATATTGCCCGTCACTGCCCTTGCGCTTATTTGCATTTAGCCGAAGCTGCACCAAGTTGCCACGAGGCAGGAATTGAAGCTGGATTAAGGGACGTAGGCCAGAGTTTAAGCGAGCTTATCTACGCCTATATACAAGCGCGCACAGCATTTTTAACACAGTAATCTACCACTTAGCATCCAACAAAGCGCTAAGCTATTCACCAAATCCTGATATTGTGGTCTAATGCCAGTCCATTTATGTGGTCTATGAGCACTTCATCCAAAGCCTGATGGAGTCTGCCTTAAGCTAAGGTATTGAAGTTAGTTTATTAGCTCGATCACAGAGTGATAGATCAAAGATTCAGCAAATGCAGGCGATGGCTTACACTCGCAGCTAATACATTGCAAAACAAATAGGAACACATTGATGTCTGAGGGCGAATCTAAAAGTACCCACTTTGGTTACAAAACCGTAGAAGCTGATAAAAAAGCCGAACTCGTTGCCGGCGTGTTTCATTCTGTTGCCGCGAAATACGACATAATGAATGATGTGATGTCATTCGGCATTCACCGCTACTGGAAGCGCTACACCATTGAAGTGTCTGGCGCCCGCCCTGGCATGAAAGTGCTCGACTTAGCTGGCGGCACAGGCGACTTAACCGCAAAATTCTCTCACTTAGTGGGTGATAAAGGTGAAGTGGTTTTAGCCGATATTAACGATTCTATGTTGAAAGTCGGCCGCACTAAGCTGCGTGACAAGGGCATAGTGAACAATGTCAGTTATGTACAAGCAAATGCTGAAGCGCTGCCGTTTCCCGATAATCACTTCGACATCATTACCATCGCTTTTGGTTTACGTAACGTAACCGATAAAGATGCAGCGCTACGTTCAATGAACCGCGTCCTTAAGCCAGGCGGTAAACTATTAGTGCTAGAGTTTTCTAAGCCTCAGCATGAAATCATGCGTAAAGTGTATGATTTATATAGCTTCAAAGTTTTACCTAAGATGGGTGAGTTCATCACTAAAGATGCCGACAGCTACGAATATCTAGCTGAATCTATTCGCATGCACCCAGACCAAGACACGCTGAAGCAAATGATGGTAGATGCAGGCTTTGAGCAATGCGATTACACCAACATGACTGACGGCATTGTTGCATTACACCGTGGTTATAAATTCTAATGATGCCGCAAGAAGTGGTACTGCTCATTTGCGCCGCTATTGAAACGGGCCTGAAAAAAATTCAGGCTCAAGCGGGTGACGACTATTCGCGCCAGCGCCAACTGCATGGCAAAGTGTTTCGCATCCAATTGTCGCAGCTCAGCTGGCCAATCTATTTGATTTTTGCCAAAGAAATCCAAGTATTGAGCCGCTATGAAGGTGACGTTGATGTCAGTCTACACGCCGATGTAACTACGCTTTATCGCGTGAGTGAAGGCGCAAACCTCACCGAATTGATTAAACAAGATAAGCTCAAACTTGAGGGCGACCTCAATTTATTACAAAGCTTTAGCCATTATCTACGCGGTATTGAGTTTGACTTTGCCGAACCAATATCCCGCTATTTAGGTGATGGTCCCACGCATAAGCTCATCAGTTCAGGGCGGCAAGCCAAAAACTTCGCGCTTGAGGTGTTATGTAAAACACGCTCGCATTTAGGGCAACTCGCAGTAGAAGAGTATCGCCTCGCGCCACATCGGATTGAGTTAATTCATTTTCGCGATCAAATGGATGATTTAGTTGCCGATACCCGCGCGATTGAACAACGGATAGCCCAATTAAGAGATCAAATTAAGCCATGACCTTTGCCAGTGTCCGCCGCGGCTACCACGTCATCAAGACCTTACTTCAATACGGATTAGATGACGTATTGCCGCCAAAGATGACACCTTGGTACTTTAAACTCGCCCGTAATAGCCTGTTTTGGATCCGCAATAAACATAAACAAAAACCCGGTGGCGAACGCTTAAAGCTGGCGATGCAAGAACTGGGGCCTGTGTATATTAAACTCGGGCAAATGTTGTCGACTCGCCGCGATTTACTAAGCGATGAATGGGCCAGTGAATTGGCCATGCTACAGGATAAAGTCCCGCCATTTGATGGTGCTCTGGCACGCCAAGCGATTGAGGCAGAACTAAAAGCGCCAATTGAATCGCTATTCGATGACTTTAATGAAACGCCACTGGCCTCAGCCTCTATTTCTCAGGTGCATACCGCAACCTTAAGATCAAACGGCAAAGATATTGTTCTAAAAGTATTGCGCCCAAATGTGGAAGATAAAATCAAAGCGGATCTGCAGTTAATGTCGCAAACCGCCAAGTTGATTGAATATCTCCTCGGTGAAGGTAACCGCCTACGTCCAGCTGAAGTGATTGAAGATTATCGCGTGACAATTTTAGGTGAACTAAACCTTAAACTCGAAGCCTTAAACGCCATAAAGCTGCGTAATAACTTCCTCGGCTCAGATGCGCTCTATGTACCTTATGTGTATGAGGAGTTCTGTTACCCGCGCCTAATGGTTATGGAGCGTATTTACGGTATTCCTGTGTCTGATATCGCGGCATTAACCGCGCAAGGCACCAATTTCAAGCTATTAGCTGAGCGCGGTGTTGAGCTATTTTTCACCCAAGTGTTTCGCGATAACTTTTTCCATGCTGACATGCATCCAGGCAATATCTTTATTTCCCGTGACCATCCAGAAAACCCCTATTACATCGGGTTAGACTGCGGCATTATGGGCACGCTCAGCGATGTCGATAAACGCTATCTAGCCGAGAATTTCCTCGCCTTCTTTAATCGCGATTACCATCGAATTGCCCAGCTCTATATTGAATCTGGCTGGGTATCAGAAAAAACCGATCTGCAAGCCTTTGAACAAGCGGTTAAAGTGGTATGTGAACCTATGTTTAACAAACCGCTCGACGAAATCTCCTTTGGCCATGTGCTACTCGAACTATTTCGCACCGCGCGTCACTTCGATATTGTGGTGCAACCACAGTTGGTACTGCTGGAAAAAACCTTACTTTACATTGAAGGTCTAGGCCGTCAGTTATACCCACAGTTGGATTTATGGCAAACCGCTAAACCGTTTTTAGAGCAGTGGATGGCCGAGCAAGTGGGCCCTAAAGCCATGTTTAAAAAGGTATCCACAAAACTGCCATATTGGGCTGATAAACTGCCAGAATTCCCTGAACTGATTTACGATAATCTTAAGTTAGGCAGGAAATTGCTGAGCTCTCAGCAACAAATGCTAGATAAATATTTGAAATATCAACAGCAAGCACATAAGAGTAATTACTTGCTTATCACTTCTGCTATTTTATTGATCTGCGGCACGTTATTGATCAATAGAGACGCTACACTATGGACCCCTTATATATGTCTCATCTCAGGCATTATATTATGGTTTGTCGGATGGCGATCTAGGCCAAAGAATCGCAAATTTTAGCTAGCACTAATAAATCAGAGGTTCATAATAGAACCGATATCAATTAAGAGGATACCTTTATGGGTGGTATTAGTATTTGGCAACTTCTTATCGTTGCGTTAATCGTGGTGTTGTTGTTCGGAACAAAAAAATTA
This sequence comes from Shewanella glacialipiscicola, assembly GCF_023283485.1. GTDB lineage: Bacteria > Pseudomonadota > Gammaproteobacteria > Enterobacterales > Shewanellaceae > Shewanella > Shewanella glacialipiscicola. The sequence goes on along the minus strand of NZ_JAKILU010000038.1, from coordinate 6,159 downwards.
CGCTCGTTGGGCGGTGATTTAGGTGGTGCGGTGAAAGGCTTTAAAAATGCCATGTCTTCTGAAGAAGATAAAAAGGCATTAGAAGACACCGAAGCGGCTAAAACAGCACAAACGACCCAACAGGCGACTGAAAAGAAACCTGAGTCCAACAAAGAACAGGTGTAACTCTTTATGTTTGACGGTATCGGCTTTATGGAGCTGCTGCTGATCGGTGTTTTGGGGCTAGTGGTACTTGGCCCCGAACGTCTACCGGTCGCGGTGCGTTCAATAACGGGTTGGATACGTGCGATGAAACGCATGGCTAACTCGGTAAAAGAAGAACTTGAGCAGGAGCTGAAGATTGAGCAATTGCATGCGGATCTTAAAAAAGCCGAGAGCAAAGGGTTATCAAACCTTTCACCTGAGCTTAAAGAATCCATTGAGCAACTAAAGCAAGCGGCGCAATCGGTGAATCGTCCTTATCAGGTTCAGGAACCGTCGAAAGACACGCCAGCTCCAGAGAATCAAATTCATAGCCCAGTTGAAACGACTAAAGCTCATTCAAACCCAGTTGTAGAGGCGAGTCCAACATCAGTATCTTCCGCAGCATCAAGTGAGTCATCTCAGAGTGCGGATACCGCTTCTAACCCGAAAGCTAACGGATAATCAATGTCGCCACAGCAGCCACTCATCAGCCACTTGCTTGAACTTAGGTCCAAGCTGCTTAAATCAATTAGCAGTGTATTATTAGTATTCATTTGCAGTGTATATTGGGCAAATGATATCTACCACTACATGGCAATACCATTAATGCAGTCTTTACCTACTGGTGGCAGCATGATTGCGACTGACGTCGCTGCGCCTTTTTTCGCCCCGTTTAAATTAACCTTAGTATTATCTTTTTTTGTCGCCGTGCCCTACGTGTTGTTCCAAATCTGGTCCTTCGTCGCACCGGGGTTATACAAGCATGAAAAACGTTTGGTTATGCCGCTCCTCTTTAGCAGTACCCTCTTGTTTTATTTAGGGATTGCTTTCGCTTATTACATTGTATTCCCGGTTGTTTTTGGCTTTTTCGCCAATACAGCACCCGAAGGAGTACAAGTTGCTACCGATATCAGTAGCTATCTTGATTTTGTATTGAAGCTTTTCTTTGCTTTTGGCCTGTCCTTTGAAATCCCCATCGCCGTAGTTTTACTGTGCTGGGCGGGGGTGACGACGCCTGAAGAGCTCAAACAAAAACGCCCTTATATCGTTGTAGGTGCCTTCGTTGTCGGTATGTTGTTAACCCCACCTGATGTTATCTCTCAGACTATGCTTGCTGTGCCAATGCTGTTATTGTTTGAAGCAGGTTTATTCGCCGCTCGTTTCTACAGTAAGCCTGATGATGAGTCTGACGACGAAACCGAAAAAACGAACAGCTAACGTTCTAACAGGACGTTAGAAAAATATAATAATAAGGAAGACCCTCATGCGCTTAACTCTTATTACAGCGGCAATAATACTCGTATCAGCTCAAGCAAATGCCAGTATTGAACAGCAATTATCCCAATGTGCCGGTACAGCAGATAAGCTCGAACGATTAATTTGCTTCGATAAGTTAGCCGCAAGTGTAAAAGATAATGTTGCTAACATCACGAGCCCCCAAATAACACCAGCAGCAGTTACAACCGTAGCGGCAACAACCGCGGTAGTTACCACGGCTTCCAAAGCATCAGCAACTGATAATTTTGGTATGGAAGCCAAGCGTGTGGATGACAATGCTGTTGATAAGATTTATTTAGAAGTTCAATCGATTGAAGAAGATGCCTACGGAGCCATTAAAGTGACTTTCACCAATGGCCAAGTTTGGAAACAAACTGACAATCGTAAGTTTACCTTAAAGCAAGGCGACACTGTCTATATTGAAAAAGCTGCATTAGGCTCTTTCTTGCTAGGTACTGATGAACGCAATGCCAAGGCACGAGTGAAACGCCTAAAATAATGCCCTCATACATAGATGTAGCAGTCAATTTACTTGGCAGTGCGCTCGAAGCAGATATAGCGTTAATCATACAAGCGGCGGCGGACCAAGGGGTTTCGCCGTTAATTGTTATTGGCAGCGATTTAGCCGAGAGTGCTGCTGCCATTGCCCTCTGCCAACAATACCCTCGTCGCCTTTACTGCACTGCTGGTGTGCATCCACATCATGCCAGTGGTTGGAATGTTGACTCAAGAACACAACAAGCAGAGCTTTGCCAAGCACCGCAAGTCGTTGCCGTTGGCGAATGCGGCTTAGACTACAATCGTGATTTTTCACCTCGACCTATTCAGCGCCAAACTTTTATTGCCCAGCTTGAATTAGCGATTGAATTACAAATGCCGATATTGATGCACGAACGTGATGCCCATGAAGACTTTATTGCTATATTACGTGAATACCGCCCGCAGCTTACAGGCGCATTATTACATTGCTTCACTGGCACTCATGAGCAAATGGAAGCCTATATTGACCTCGATTTACACTTAGGTATTACGGGTTGGGTTTGCGATGAAAGACGCGGCCAGTCATTAGCACAGCTCGTGCCATACATTCCGCAAAACCGTATATTAATTGAAACTGATAGCCCGTTTTTGTTGCCTCGTAGCATGCGACCAAAACCTAAATCGAGTAAAAACAAGCCCGAGTACCTTCCCTACATCGCTAACTATATCGCGGATTTACGTGGTGAAAATGCAGATGAATTTGCAGAACGTTGCTACCAAAATAGCCTAACGTTTTTTAAGTTGGATCAGCTCCATGCTTAAAAACTTTTTCTCATTAATATTATTGCTGGGGCTATGGATATGCTCATCGCCTACAAGCGCAATCTTACTCAGTATTGATGAATCGACGACAACCCCTCTAAACCTGACTCCTTGGCTAATGGTGGCACATCCAGTGTCGGCTAATAATTTAGCCGACATACAAGCCTTACCTAAAAATGACTGGCACAGCTTTACCAACGCAGATATTCAAAAGCTCAGCGGTCACGATTTTTGGCTCAACTTTAGCTTAACTAGCCCAGACAAAATAATTTCACATATTTTAGCTTTAGATAATCCGTTGTTAGATAAGATCACTATTTACCATTTAGTCGATAACAGCCTCATCAATACCACCATCATGGGTGACATTTTCCCCTATAGTGAACGTCCATTTTTAAGTAACATCTTCCTGTATCCTTTTAAGATTAATAAGAATGATACACACACCTTCTATCTACATATTCAAACAGAAGGCAACGCTGCAGTACCGCTAAATTTGTGGTCATCTAACGACTTAGCGCAAATAGCTGAAGCAACTGCTGTCGAACACGGTTTCCAGTTGGGTATACTCGCTGCAATTGGTATTTTCAGTCTTTTTATCGCCTTTGCATCCGGTTCATTTAGTTACAGCTATTACTCTGGCTACGTGCTCAGCATGACCTTACTCGTTGCGACAATTAACGGTTTTGCTTTCCGATATCTGTGGCCAGACTGGCCTGTATTGCAACAAATTATGGTGCCATTTTTGCTACCTGTTGTGATGGCCTTTGCACTAATGTTCACTGAGAAAATACTGCAGCTTAAATATTTGAGCCGTCGCATGTTACTCATTTGTCGCTATAGCGCTTTGTACATATTCTGCGTCGGATTAGCCTCGCCTTTTATGCGTTATGGCAACGCCTTGTATATTGAGATTATTTCAGTAGCAGTGATCAGCTTAGTCCTTATGCTCTTTGCCATAATTCAGGCCATCAATGGCCATAAACTCGCTCGAATGTATACGATTGGATGGATGAGTATGCTTACAGGTGCCTGCATCAGTAGCTTGTTATACTTGAATGTTATCGAATTAAATGTAAAGCCACAAACCCCGGTAATGCTGGGTCTTACTTTTGAAATTATCTTCATGTCACTGGTGCTCGCCATCCGTTATAACGATGAACGAAAAGCAAAAATACGTATCCAGCAAGAAGCATTAAAGCAAGCCCAGAAAATTCGCAGTGCACGGGAAGAAGCCTTAAAAGCCGAAGCGGAGAGCAATCAAAAACTTGAGCAAATGGTACAAGAACGGACTTTAGAGCTCGAAATCACCCTTAGAGAACTGCATGAGGTAAACCACAAGCTAACAGAACAAAGTACTATTGATAGTCTCACTGGGGTTAAAAATCGAAGTGCTTTTGATAAACGTCTTATTGCAGAAAGCCGCATCAGTCGTCGCCAAGAAACGCCAATCGCATTACTCATGCTCGATATTGATCGGTTTAAATCAATTAACGACCAATATGGTCACCTTGCAGGCGATCAGGCATTACGCGTTATTGCTCAAACCTTACAGCAACATTTAAAGCGGCCAACGGATCTAGTATCACGTTTTGGCGGTGAGGAATTTGCTATTATCCTGCCAAATACGGTGGCTGAAGGTGCTATTCAAGTTGCTGAAACGATAAGAGAAGCCGTAGCAGCCATTAAGTTTGAATGGGAGGGGAAAGTCATTCCTTTATCCATTAGTATCGGGGTCAGCGCTGATATCGTCACCCATGAACAACACGGCACAGAATTGTTAGAACAAGCCGATAAAGCACTTTATCAGGCAAAAAATGGCGGGCGTAACCAAGTAAGACTGTATTCGCCAGCAGCAACACCAGCATCTAATTAGGAGTCAAATGTGAACATTATTACCAGTGCCTTTCCTCAGCGTAGAATGCGCCGCATGCGTAAACATGATTTTAGTCGTAGACTCATGGCTGAAAACCACTTAAGTGTGAATGACTTAATTTACCCTATGTTTATCATTGAAGGGACTAATCGCAGCGAAAAGATTACGTCTATGCCTGGCATAGAACGCTATACGATTGATTTATTGTTAAAAGAAGCCGCAGAACTCGTCGAGCTAGGTATCCCATTAATCGCATTATTCCCTGTAACGCCAGCCGAGAAAAAAACATTATTGGCAGAAGAGGCATATAACGCCAATGCTTTAGTACAACGTGCTGTACGTGAACTTAAAAAAGCCTTTCCACAGCTTGGGATCATGACCGACGTAGCACTGGACCCCTTCACGACTCACGGTCAAGACGGGATTATCGATGAGACGGGCTATATACTTAACGACATCACAACCGACATTCTAGTGAAGCAAGCATTATCGCATGCTGAAGCTGGTGCCGATATCATCGCGCCATCAGATATGATGGATGGCCGTATTGGCGCTATCCGTCTAGCATTAGAAGCGGCAGGCTATGTAAACACCCAAATCATGGCTTACTCAGCAAAATACTCTTCAAGCTATTATGGGCCATTCCGTGATGCAGTAGGCTCAGCAGGTAATCTGAAGGGGGGCAATAAACACAGCTATCAAATGGACCCCGCGAACAGTGATGAAGCGTTGCACGAGGTTGCACTCGATATTCAAGAAGGCGCTGACATGGTGATGGTGAAACCGGGCATGCCGTATTTAGATATCGTCCATCGCGTAAAAACAGAACTAGCAGTACCTACTTTTGCCTATCAAGTGAGTGGCGAGTACGCCATGCACATGGCCGCGATTCAGAATGGCTGGTTAGCAGAAAAAGCCATTGTAATGGAATCATTACTTTGTTTTAAACGCGCAGGTGCTGATGGCATATTAACTTACTTTGCAAAACGCACAGCTCAATGGCTTAAAGAAGCCTAGAATATCGGCGTGGTAAAAGAACAATCATAAGACTAATGCCATTCGCAGTGAAGTGAATGGCATTTTTATTGGATTATTTTTAACGTAATACCAATCCGTATAAAATTGTCATCTAAAACACTTACCATTTTCACATCATTTTATACTGTGAAAAATTACACGTCTGTTGAGCTCATTAAGCTATCAAAATCATAAAAAGACGCCGGTATGCGTATTCGCATACCGGCAGTTTCTTGTTTCCTGGAATGTCACAACCGTGCTCAAGTCGCTCGCCAACTAAAGGTCAGTCGTCGCAGTGTCAATAAATGGGTTAAAAACGACTTAAATATGGGCATTGATGGCTTGAAAGCCAATATGAATTCGACAAATGCAAGTAAACTCGACGAACACCAAAAGTAGGCTCTCCTATCACAACATATAGGCCAATCAAGTCGCTCCAAGCACCCAAAACAATCCTGAGAAGCTCAAGAAGCGTTTAAAAAACTCATTTCTAAAACGATCGC
>NZ_JAKILU010000037.1 GCF_023283485.1 Shewanella glacialipiscicola | reverse complement strand
CCGAGGCCAGACTTGAACTGGCACGCTGTTACCAGCGAGGGATTTTAAATCCCTTGTGTCTACCGATTCCACCACTCGGGCAAACTCTTTATATTAACAACTGGAATCGTGTCATTAATACTTTATATTGTGGAGGCGCGACCCGGAGTCGAACCGAGATCGGCGGATTTGCAATCCGCAGCATAGCCATTCTGCCATCGCGCCATACTTGCTAACTCATTAAAAAACTATGAGTCTTTAAATATTGGAGCGACATATCGGGTTCGAACCGATGACCTATACCTTGGCAAGGTATCGCTCTACCAACTGAGCTAATGTCGCATTTTGCTTTATCTTCAACTCTATTAAGGTATTTTACCTTAGTAAACTGAGTTGATGTCACGCTTCAATATTCTGTAGAGTTAAAACATTGTTTATACATAGTCTCTTGTCTACGGGGTGGCATTCTACCGATTTACCATCCGGTGTCAACCGCTGTTTTAACGATAACTCACTGCTTGCACACTAAATAATCTCTTTGATTTTTTATTGCACTATTCAGCGGTGAGATCTTTCCACGCGGCTAAAATGTAACTCATCATTGACCAGAAAGTTAATACAGCCGCGATATATAACAGCACAAATGCTGCTGTTGTCATTAACGGATTGTATTGCCAAATCAAGCCAATAATCGCCACCATTTGCGCTGCAGTCTTATATTTTCCAATCCAAGAAACCGCTACAGTGCCACGTTTACCGATTTCTGCCATCCATTCCCTCAGGGCTGAAATCACAATTTCGCGGCCGATCATAAACAGTGCTGGCATCGTCAGCCAAATATTAGTGTATTGGTCAACCAATAAGACTAACGCTGTGATGACCATCAATTTATCAGCAACTGGATCGAGGAAGGCACCAAAACGGGTTAATTGCTTCAGTTTACGGGCAGCATAACCATCTAATGCATCCGTTAACGCCGCGAGCCAAAAGGTAAACGCAGCAACAAAAGGAGTCCAGTCATAGGGTAAATAAAACAGCACCACAAAAATGGGCAGTAAAAAAAGCCTGAAAAGAGTTAATGCTATAGGTACGTTAAACGGCATGTTCAAACCAGTTAGTCAAAAGCAGCGCCAATCTTGCCTTAATTTTATCACCCTCGCAATGCATCATGAATGGTTTGTGCCATTTCTATGCTGATCCCCGGTACTTTGACTAATTCTGCCACACTTGCCCCTTTCACTTCCTGCAATCCACCCAGATGTTGTAACAACGCTTTACGGCGTTTAGGGCCAATACCGGCAATAGATTCGAGCGTTGAGGTGTTACGGGTCTTTTGGCGGCGATTACGATGCCCAGCAATCGCGAACCGATGGGACTCATCACGAATATGCTGAATAAGATGTAGTGCAGGCGAATCACCTTCGAGGGAAAAGCTGGTTTCAGTATCGCCGAAAATCAACGTTTCAAGCCCAGGTTTACGGCCCTCACCTTTTGCCACCCCAATCAGTTGAGGTGCTTTATCTAAATGAACAAACTTTTCATCCACAATTTTTTGAGCAATACGTAACTGCCCGAGTCCACCATCAATAAACAGGATATCGGGAATTTTACCGCCCGCCTCAATCTTATCGAAACGGCGAGTCACCGCTTGCTTCATTGCGGCATAATCATCGCCTGGCGTAATACCGTCGATGTTATAACGACGGTACTCCGCTTTGTGCGGCCCTTCGCGATTAAACACCACACACGAGGCAACCGTGCTCTCTCCCATAGTATGGCTAATATCGAAACATTCCATTCGCAGGATAGGCGCACTCAACTCTAGAATTTCTTCTAATAATACAAAGCGTTGTTCAACTGTATTCTTATGGGATAAACGTGTCATCACCGCATTGGTCGCATTGGTGACTGCCAAGCGCAAAAAACTTGCCCTATCGGCGCGCACATTAGTTTTAATTGAGAATTTTTTATCTAACGCCGTAGACACCGCCACTTCGAGCTCGGGTAACTCTTCAAAATTATGGCTAATCACCACTTCCTTGGGGATAGTGCGTTGGATATCAACATTTAAATAAAACTGCAGAATAAAGGATCGTAATACCTCATCCATATCAGTTTGAGCTGGCACTGAAGGATAATAACTGCGACTACCAAAAATTTTACCCTCGCGAATAAACAGCAAATGAAAACAGGCAATGCCTGACGCATAATGCACGCCAATCACATCCATATCGCCTTTATTATTCGACACTTCTTGCTGCTCAGCCACTTTACGCAGTGCCATAATTTGGTCGCGAAACCGAGCGGCATGCTCATAGGCTTGGTTCTCGGCAGCCTGCTCCATTTTGTCAACTAGGGCTGTGATCACTTGTTGATCTTTACCTTTCAAAAACAAACTGGCTAATTTAACTTGCTCATCATAATCAGCATGGCTGACTTTACCCACACAGGGCGCGCTGCAACGGGAGAGTTGATATTGTAAACAAGGACGTGAGCGAGATTTGTAGTAAAGGTCATCACATTGGCGAATAGGAAATAGCTTCTGCATCAAATGCAGGCTTTCACGTACCGCGCCACCATTAGGATAAGGCCCAAAATAGTGGCCTTTTTCTCGCTGAGGCCCGCGATGATACGCAAGCCTTGGGTGCTCATGTTGACTTAATAATATGTAGGGATAAGACTTGTCATCACGCAATAATACATTGTATTTAGGCATATATTGCTTGATGTAATCGTTTTCAAGCAACAGTGCATCGGTTTCGCTGTGCGTAAGCGTGACATCAATATGATGGATATGTGAGACTAAGGCTTGAGTTTTAACATTGCCTAAGTTTTTACGAAAATACGATGAAAGACGTTTTTTAAGGTCTTTGGCCTTCCCCACATAAATAACGTCATCTTTAGCATCATACATACGATAAACGCCAGCAGAGGATGAAACCGTCCGTAAAAAACTTGAGGCATTAAAATCACTCGACATCATTCACACCCACGGTTTTGCAGACTTAACACCAACAACATAAAATAATACAACCTACTCTTGTAACTAATTGGCTATTAAAAATGACCCGTATCCAACATCTTATAGCGAATCGCTAAGCGTGTGAGTTCCACATCGCCACTGATCCCCAACTTGGCAAATAAACGGTAACGATAGCTGTTAACGGTTTTAGGGCTTAAATTGAGCTGCTCAGAGATATCGCTCACTTTCTCACCATTAGTGATCATCAACATGATCTGTAATTCACGTTCAGACAATGTCTTAAATGGGTTCTCATCTGCGGGATTAAACTGACTCAGGGCCATTTGTTGCGCAATCTCAGGCGATAAATAGCGTTGTCCACGGGAAACCTGTCGTATAGCCTGTAATACTTCAGGTGGCGTCGCACCTTTAGTTAAATAGCCAGAAGCGCCCGCTTGCATCACTTTACTTGGGAACGGATCTTCAGTGTGCACTGTTAAGACAATAATTTTTGCATGCGGCTGATATCGTAAAATTTTGCGCGTTGCTTCTAACCCGCCCATCCCCGGCATATTCATGTCCATTAAGATTACGTCGGCTTCATTCTGACGAGACCACTGCACCGCAGTTTCACCATCTGGAGCTTCACCAATAACTTTGATCCCACGTTCATCTTCTAATATGCGGCGGATCCCAGTTCTCACAAGCTCATGATCATCAACTAGATATATCGATATCAACTTACACCCACCTCTACAATTTACAGCTCGTACCGTGCATTAAACAGCGTAATACAGCAAACGGACACCGAGTTCATGAGGCTAATTTAGCCCAACCGCTCTGTTTCGCAAAGCATAAAATGAACATTGTTAACTAGATGATATTTAAAGGAAGGATTTTAGGCCGCATTAACGTATCGGGAGCAATTTTGCAGCAGAAAAATGCATACTCAGCTGAATATAAATTATTAACTCATGAGGGTAGATTAACTGATGATGTGCTCACTCAATATAACAAGGTACTAAACTTAAAATCATTAAATAAGCACACTAACATTTAACTTAAATTAAGACGTAAAGTTCAAATCGCGCAAACAAAAAAGGCCATCATTGCTGATAGCCTTTTCTGTAAAATATGGCGGAGGAGCAGGGATTTGAACCCTGGGTGGGCTATAAACCCACGCCGGTTTTCAAGACCGGTGCATTAAACCACTCTGCCACCCCTCCGAACGAGCGAGATAATAGCGATCTCTGTTGTCACTGTAAACTTAAATTTTTGAATAATCTTTCAAGTGGTGATTTAGTACTCTACTACAGTATATGTTTCTATTATTTCCATAAAACAATCGCGATGGTGTTCGGCTCAAATCGACTTATGGGTAAAAACGTGTCCATTTAACACACTCATAGTTAACCATCAATCTCCCGCAATCAGAAAATAAATATTAACCATATATTTCAATGGTATAAATAAATAAAAGTAAAAGCTCTATATCGGCATATATTTTGTATAGGTTAGTTATCAAACTGATTATGTTGACCTAAAGGTGGTATATGCAACAACTCGCCCTTATTGATGAACCCAGCCAACAACCATCCGAACTTTCACAAAGTAAATTACCCGGTGACATAGCCATGTGGCTAGTGATCATGATGGAGCTGACTGTATTTGCATTATTTTTTATCGGCTTTGCAGTAATGAAGCGTTTAGAACCAGATATGTTTCTACAAGGCCAACACACAATCCACATCACCATCGGCCTAGGTTGTACCTTGAGCCTATTGCTCAGTAGCTATTTAGTGGCCTTGGCACTTAATGAAGCAAAACGAGGCAATAACGTTAAAGTAGCCAAGTTACTCCGTGGCAGTTTATGTTTGGCTTTTGTTTACCTTATCGCTAAAAGTTATGAATACACCCTATTGATTAATGCTGGTTTTGATCTATCTACCAATGACTTTTTTACCTTGTATTTCTTGATCACTGCATTCCACTTTATGCATGTGATATTAGGTTGTGGCATTTTATTTTATTTACATCAACAAAGCCGCAAGCAATTTTATGGACCGAATGAACATCAAGGGTTTGAAGCCGCTGCTGCTTACTGGCATATGGTGGATTTAGTGTGGATTTTAGTTTTTTTCTTAATTTACATTGCCCATTAAGGGTAATAGTTATCCATTTATGATGATTAGAGGACAGAAACTTATGCCGTTATTTCACAAAAATATTAAGTCAATACACTTAGCTGCCATTATCTTAATTGGATTAACTTGCCTAACGACGGCAATCAGTTACTCCCCTGTCATTTTTAAGTTTGCCAGCCCACTCTCATTAACAGATATCAATCCTTCGTTACGATTGTTCAGCATCATTATTATTGTTTTAATGACCATGATTAAGGGCATAAAGATTGTTGATGTGTTTATGGAGATGCGAGATACGCCGAAACAATGGCGCCGATTCGCCTTAAGTTATCCCATTATCATCCCGCTTGTGCTTGCTTTAATCCTCTATCTTTAAAAGGCTAGCATAGGTTTGTAATGGTCTAATGAAACTGTAGAGATTTGAAAAATAAACTCAGTTTGCCATTAAGTCGCTACACATATATTTGTGCAACTCATCACAGTTTATTCGGTACTAACAAGACAAAAACACCAATGTTGATATATTGACAACGTTAATTTGGCTTTTGCCTAATTTGTTGTCAATATTCCCCGTTGGAGCCTGTCATGTTAGAGCAAACTTTACTGGATATCGCCTTAGATCTCAGCCAAAGCATACCCAAAAAAGCCCTTTATCAACGCTTTATGACCGCTGTCAATCAAGTGATGCCCTGCGATGCTGTAGCGCTACTGGAATATCAAGGTAATGAATTAGTCCCTGTCGCCGTTGATGGGTTACTACCAGAAGTGCTCGGAATGGGTTTTGCTCCCCATGAACATCCTCGACTTGAGACTATTATGGGCTCAAGGCACCCTATTCGTTTTAATGCCGATTCAGAGCTTGCCGATCCCTATGATGGTTTCTTAGTGATTGACCCCAAAAGAGTGCTTGATGTCCATGCATGTATCGGTTGCAGCCTTTATGTAGAAGACACGCTAGTTGGGGTACTCACTTTAGATGCTCTCAACGTTGGCGCGTTTGATAACATTAGTGATATTAGTATTGCTACCTTAGCCGCCCTTGCCGCTGTCACGATACGTAATGTTAATTTACTTACCCAGCTAGCACACCAAGAAGAATATCGACTTAATGAAAGAGAGAGCTCTTTTAAACAAAAGCCATTAAAGAAGTCAGACTTTATTGGTGAAACGCCCTGTATGCTGGCTCTTAAAGATGATATTCGAATTGTCGCTAATTCAGACCTATGTGTATTAATCAGTGGCGAAACGGGGGTGGGTAAAGAAGTTGCCGCTCGCAGCCTGCACGCGCAATCTAAACGTAAGCAGCAAATTTTTGTACAATTAAACTGTGCAGCATTGCCTGAAACATTGGCAGAGAGTGAGCTATTTGGTCATATTAAAGGCGCCTTCACCGGAGCCACTAAAGACAGAATGGGCAAGTTTGAATTAGCCCACCAGGGCACACTATTTTTAGATGAAGTTGGGGAATTATCCCTCGGATTACAAGCTAAATTATTACGATTTATCCAAGAAGGCGAAATCCAACGTTTAGGGCTAGATCGAAATATCCATGTAGATGTGCGCATTATTGCTGCCAGTAATCGTAATTTACTGAATGCGGTTGATGAAGGACGTTTTCGTGAAGACTTGTATTATAGACTTTGTGTTTATCCACTCCATGTACCGCCACTTCGCGAACGTCCAGATGACATTCCGCTACTTTGCGGTAATATTTTAACTCACTTTAAACACAAAATTGGCTTAAGCAATGCCAAAAGCATTCGCCTTAGTGCAGAAGCAATGCAAACTTTACTTGCCTATTCATGGCCAGGAAATGTCAGGGAACTACAGCATGTATTGATGCGTGCAGCGCTTAAAGCCAGCGCTGAAAGTAAAGGAGTTATCATTGTTCAACGTCATCATTTAAGTTTTGCAAGGGAGCGATTTAACCCAACAGCAACTTTCAATGCGGCATCGATGGTAACGTCCAGCCCATCCCCCAAAACATCTAATACCGATGTATCGTTACCCTTAATAAGCTCACCTGATGAAGAGTCATCAACTGCTGCAAGTACAATATTAGATACGGCATCATTCACTAACGAGACGCAACCCTCACCACGTGTGGATACATCGCATTCCTTTAATGATTTGGTAGCCGATTTTCAACGCCAAGTCATACGCCAAAGTCTTGAGGATAATGATCAAGTCTGGGCTAAAGCCGCGCGGCAACTACAACTTGATAGGGGAAACTTACATCGTCAAGCTAAACGTCTAGGGCTAATCGTTTAATGCGCGGCGATAACGTAAACGCGCATTAACTCAATTTAAACTTGGGTTTTACTCGAACGTAAATAGGTAAGAACTGTTAAATAAGCTAAATATTATCAATGACTAAATTACCAACAACCCACTTATTAATAATAAAAACAACTTAACGTAATTAATCCGAGCATTAACACTAAAAAGCCCTTCATTATTCTCACGGGCCAACCTTGGGTGTGCTTCAGTCCCATGAAATGATCGATAACTAAAGTCCCCTTGCTAAGTACTATTCCTGCCACCAATAATACACTTAGCTGGCTGATATGCGCTAAGTGTTCACCCTCCACCTTTTGCTGCGGCCCTTCTGCCAGTAAGGTACTAAAAAGCGTTAATACTACCAAGGTCAACCACACCATTACAGGCCAATGGTTACCCTTAAAAACCGAGGCTAGTCGGAGATTAATGCGTTTAATAAAGCGGTTTGCCATACAACTAGCCTCAAGTGAACTCAAGATAATCAGTGTTGAACGAATACTGTTAATTACCCTGCTTATCCTAAAACGCAGGTTGATTACATGGCATTTTTCTATCATCACTATGCTATCAATGTAATACGTATAAGAGCGGAAAGATGACAATCCAGACTAAATCAATCATATGCCAGTAGGTCGCCGCACTTTCTAATCCCTCGTGATTATTTGCATCATAAAAACCCAGTGCGGTAAATATCGTCACCACACTTATGGTAGCCATACCAATCAATACATGTAGTAAATGATTGAAACCAATGTAATAGTAACCCGCAATGAAGTAATCATCCCTTGGATTAATACCGAGCGCGCCATTGCGCTGATACTCCCAAAATTTCACCGCACAATACAAGCCACCCGCGACTATGGTTAAAAGCAGCCAATGAATAGTGCGCTTGATATTGCCTATTTTGATAGCCGCCATCGCTTTAACAATACATAAACTACTGCTGAGTAAAATAAGGGTATTACTAAGGCCAGCAAGAGTGCTGAGCTTTTGCGGCCCTTGGCTAAAATCCGCAGGGAAATAAGCTTTGGCAACCAAAAATAACACAAAAAACAAGCCAAACTCGGTTAGCTCTGCGTAAATAAATACCCATACCGCAAGCGAGCCAGGAGCCTTATGTTGGCTTGTGTGTGTCATTATTGAGTTTTGACTAACCTCAGCATCATGTTGATTAGCCAAACCCTCGGATTCAACACTTAAATCAAATTTAGCCATAGTGTTAGTCATGCTATCGACTTAAAAATGTGCATTAACAAGCTTTGATAAAGCCTTAATTGTTTCAGGCTCATCAGTTAATGGCTCGATAATACAATGCAAACAGGCTATTTGTGCATGACATCCACTGGACATCATTTTCGCGGCATAAATCAATAACCGTGTGGATACCGCTGCCTTTAAATCAATATCACTTAAGCGACGAATATCAGCGCCTAATTTGACTAAAGTGTTAGCAAGTTCAAGCTTAATTCCGGCTTCATGCACCAGAATGTTTGCTTCGTTTTCTGGGCTTGGATAATCAAAAGACATAGCAACAAAACGCTGACGAGTGCTGGGTTTAAGCCCTTTCATCATATTTTGATAACCTGGGTTATAGGACACCACTAACATAAAATCTTTATGGGCTTTAATGACTTCTCCAGTGCGCTCAAGATGAAGCTCACGGCGGTGATCCGATAGCGAATGCAGTACTACCGTAGTGTCTTTGCGGGCTTCAATAATTTCGTCTAAGTAACAAATTCCGCCATGGCGTACTGCCCGCGTTAACGGGCCATCTTGCCAAAAAGTGCCGTCAGAACTGACTAAGTGACGCCCAAGCAAATCTGCTGCGGTTAAATCATCATGGCAAGATACGGTCACTAATTCACGGCCAAGGTTATGTGCCATATATTCCACAAAGCGGGTTTTACCGCAGCCGGTAGGCCCCTTGATGAGTACCGGTAAATTATGTGCTTTGGCAAAATTAAAAATCTCGACTTCGTTATCTTGAACTTGGTAGTAACAACTGTTGGTATCTTCGGTCATAACAGGCTCTCTTATCACGCAAAATAGATAAATTAACTCAAAGGGAATTAGTGCATCGCAGTAAGATGTAGATAAATTTTAGGTAGCACTCGCGGTAATTCACTGGCGTTACTCACAATAGAAAATCCATGATGCCCAAAAAGATATGGGAGATAGTCATGGCCTTTTTTATCAATAGTGACGCAATAAGGCACTAAGCCTAAAAGTTTCGCTTCAACAATGGCTTGACGGGTATCTTCAATACCGTAACGACCTTCGTATTTGTCTAAATCGTTAGGTTTACCGTCTGTAATAATTAACAATATTTTATTGGCTCCGCCTCGTTCTGCTAGTAATTGGCTAGATTGCCGAATCGCGGCGCCCATACGGGTGTAGTAGCCAGGCTCGATACGGGCAATACGGCCTCGGACATGATCACTATGCGGCATATCGAAATTTTTAAGGATGTGATAACGCACATGTTGGCTACGCACTGATGAAAAACCATATAATGCAAACTCATCACCAAGGCGAGTCAGCGCCTCGCTAAAAACCATTAAGCTGTCACGGATAACATCAATCACCCGTTGCTTATCATCAATATAGGCTTCTGTTGATAGGGATAAATCAGCCAAAATCAAACAATTGACATCTCGATTCTGTCGCTGGGTATCAATATAAAAAGCTTGTTTGCTGGTATCTTTTACAGGCAAAGCATAGTCATCTAGCCAAGCATCGAGATCAATTTCATCACCACTTTTTTGAGCTTTTCTGCGGTGTGGCGTTAACCCTAAATGCGCAAAAAGCGCTAATATATCTTGGCTTAACTTTTTATATTCGCTGGATAACGCAATGGGTTCAACCTCATCACTAATCATTGTTTGCAGCACGCACGCGTCATCAACCAAGCGTTGCTGTTTATAGTCCCACTCAGGTAATAAAATACCTTCGCCTAAGCGCAAATCATCTTGGGCGGCTGCGGGTAAATCTAAGTCAAAACGGATCCGGGCAGCACTCGCCTTACGGTGTCGCGATAAACTAATAATATCGAGATCTTTTGCAATTTCGGTAATATCGGTATCGTCATCCTCATCACTTTGACAACGATCTAGATTGATTTGCTCAGTCCACGTCATCAAAGCTTCAGCTTGAAAAATCAGTAGTCCATCGGTTTTACGATTATCATCAACATATTGTGCTTTTTTACGTTGATCAATTTCCTGCACTTCACCCGCGTTACGCTTGGGTTGGGTTTTATTTTTTTCATCCGCTGGCTTAAAATCCGCACCTGCGCCTTGAGTTATTAGCGGTGGATAAAGCCACAGTGGCACAGGCAACACATCTTTATGGCTATGAGGGTATTTATCCATAGCTCCGGGGATTTTGATTACTGTTGCAATGGCTTTTTCTGCTAGCGTTAACCCATCCTTTTGACTGAAAAAATCACGGTTAAAAAACTCAGTCGCTTTTGTTTTAGTCGCCTCTTTAGCAAGTAAAGTTTCAAGCTCAAGGTTTCGTAGCCCTAACACTTCATGAGCTAACTGACTGTATATACGCCTCAGTCCAGCGTATTGAGTAATTAAGTGGCGAGTGGCTTGTTGATTGTCATTAAACCAATCGGTCATGTCTTTATAAGACAGGCCACTGCGGCTCTGTTTATCTAACTGGGCAGCTAAAGCAGTTAGCCAAAAATATAATGATTGATTAAGATCTTTTTCAGCAAATAGCGCAATAAATGGCGGGAGTCTTACACTGCGTTCGTCTTGCCAACTTAAATAAAACTGTTTATGACTGCCGGCGATTTTCTGCATCGTACTGCGACGGATATTGAGATCACGCTTTTCGGCTATTTCAAGGCTTTTAGCTCCATCACCGCCCATAGCACGGTAATAAATTAATAGTTGAGTTTGTAATTCACTGAAATGAACCTTAGCAGCGACATGGTCGGTGGTCACTTGGGATGTTAACCATTTATCCCATATTTTGCCGACGACTTCTTCCATTGCTACCTCAATAATATAATGACGAATGCTGATATTTTTAATTAATTCGTTATCGATAAATAACGAAAATGTACACTAAGATTTTATAGTATTTTTTACTATTCGATTATTAAGTAACATTCATTAAAATTGATATAAATGTAACCTAATAAATCAACATTAAGAGTCTGATAAACAATATTGATTGATATGAATAGCGTTAAATATAGTTAATGTGGCTGTAACCTAAAGGCCGCAGCCACATTAACTATCAAATCCTTTATTCAGCTAACGTCGCATTAGCATCAGGATATTGTTTGCCATTTTTATTGGCGACGACAAAGCTTGCAAAATAAGCAGCAACGCCCGCAGTAAAGATTAAACCAAACCCAAGACGCGCAATATAGAAAGGCTTCAGCACCTCTTGTGTTGCCATAAAGCTTAATGCTTTACCGGCTTCTGGGATGCGTTGTAATGCAACTTGCCAAATTCCCGCTGCGGTTAACGCAAAGGTAATACCTAGCATGCCGATACACATTAACCAAAAACCAATTCGCTCGACTTTTTGTGCCTGCACACTGTTGCCTTGTGGGCGACCGTTCATTACTGGCATAGAGTATGAAATCATACACATAACTACCATAGCATAGGCGCCAAAGAAGGCTAAGTGACCGTGTGCAGCAGTAAGTTGTGATCCATGCGTGTAGTAGTTAACGGGGGCTAGCGTATGCAAGAACCCCCATACACCGGCACCTAAGAAAGCCATAACCGCAGTGCCTTTAGCCCATGTGGTGGCGATCTTATTATTGTGTTCTCTACGACGCTCTTTGACCATTTTAAAGGCAAATACCACCATCATAAAGAAAGGTACAGGCTCTAAAGCAGAGAAGAAAGATCCCATCCATAACCAGTACTTAGGTGGGCCAACCCAAAAATAATGGTGCCCCATACCAATAAGTCCGGAGATCAACGCCATCGCAATAATCACATAAAGCCATTTTTCAATATGTTCGCGATCCACACCGGTGACTTTAATGAGTACGAAAGCTAATAGAGCACCTAAAATAAGCTCCCACACGCCTTCAACCCATAAATGCACCACAAACCACCAGAAATATTTATCTAATGTTAAGCTGTCAGGATTATAGAAAGAGAATAAATAGAAAACGGCTAAGCCAATAAGCCCCGTAATCAGCACCATATTAATGACCGTCTTTCGGCCTCTCAATATGGTCATACCAATATTAAACACAAAGGACAAACAGACTAATACAATACCAATTTTGGTAATTGTGGGTTGTTCTAAAAACTCACGGCCCATTGTCGGGAATAGTTCATTTTTAGTGATCCGAGCAAGTTCAGCGTAAGGAACAAGCAAGTAACCTAAAATAGTTGCTACGCCTGCCACCACAAAAACCCAAAAGGTAATTTTGGCCAATAATGGGCTATATAACTCTGTTTCAGCTTCCTCAGGGACTAAAAAATAACTCGCACCCATGAATCCAAATAACATCCAGACAATCAGGAGGTTGGTGTGCACCATACGTGCTGCGTTAAAAGGAATATAAGGAAAACCGACATCACCATTGATGTACTGCAACCCCATTAATAAACCAAACAAAATTTGGCCAGCAAATAACATCATTGCAAAAACAAAATACGGTTTTGCAATTCGTTGAGATTCATACTTCATAATTCGCTCCTCTCCTTAACCTTCGACATTCGGTGGCCAATTGTTATCGTCGATCCTGGATGTCCAGATTAAAAAATCTGCCAAGTCATCGATTTCAGCATCGGTTAAGTTAAATTGCGGCATCTTACGACGTTCAGGAATAGCGAGAGGTTGAGCATTAACCCATCCACGTAGGTAACTTTTAAACGCAGCTTCGTTACCCGCACCACGGCGATCAAACACGTTAGCAAGCTCTGGTGCATAATAAGCTCCCTCACCCATCAAACTGTGGCATCCTATGCAGTTATTAGTTTCCCATAAACCTTTACCTGCAATCACATGCTCTGTCAGCGCTTCCCTATGTTCTCGCTTTGGTAATTGACGGACAGTATCTACCGACAACCCCAACAGCAATAACAAAAAGAAAAAGCTGCCGCCGTAATAAATATTACGAGCCATACTTTTTGTAAATTTTTCAGCCATTAACGACTCCTTGATTTTTAATTTCCACCATTAAAAAGCAATAGTCATGCCAATGATTAAGTCAATGATTTATAAGAGTTAATCTGGATAATTAATTAAACATTAATTTCAGTCAGTCAAATTGACTGCGATGATGTTGTTAATTAAACATCGTTAATCAATATCTAGTGTTAATAAGACAAGGCTAATTAATAGCCAAGCGGTTAAATTAAAAGCGATTTAGACATGTATTGGAACATTAAGAATAAAGACCGTTGAAGATAACTCGGTAATATAAGCGAAAAAACACCTGATTAAACGGCTTTAACAATGACGGGTAACAATTTGACAAGTGAATGCAAAAAACTAAGTGTTTTAGCGTCTCTTTAGGAGATGACCATTGGAGTAAACGATAGCATTACAAATAATTTGGCTTTATAAAAATACAAGCAGTTCATCTTTACTATGGCGAACACGACATTATCCCCATCACAGACAATCATTGTTGGTAAAATAGTAACGGGGCCTAACATCACCACGGGATATCACGTTCGATTAATATTAATTAACCGATTAGACAAGTTTTGCATCTCAAGACTTAACGCATCAAGCGCGGTAGCGTCGTGGGAATTATCTTCACTGATACTATTAATCCGCACCGCTAACTCGTTTATCTCTTGAGTCACTAGGCTTTGTTGTTGAGCTGCTAATGCAATTTGTTGAGCTCGTTGTGAAATATCATCAAAACTTTGCACAGTACTAGATAACGAACTCGCCGCTCCTTCTGCCTCAGCAACCGCTTGTACTGTGCGAGACTCTCCGGTTTGCATTGCCTGAACAGCAAGCCGCGAAGCCGATTGTAATGCATTGATCATGGTACTAATTTCATCGGCTGAATCTTGCGTACGACCAGCTAAAGTACGTACTTCATCGGCTACGACAGCAAAACCTCGACCTTGCTCACCCGCCCTCGCCGCTTCAATGGCAGCATTTAATGCTAATAGATTCGTTTGAGCTGAAATAGCTTTAATCACATCTAATACCGTACCGACTTTTTGACTATCTTGAGCCAGTTGTGAAATAACCTGTGTAGCATTAGCTATTTCTGACGACAGTATTTCAATTGAAGCATTACTAGCAGCAACACGACATTGCCCTTCGCGAACCACCACTAATGAAGATTGAGCCGTTGCAGCGCAATCATTGGTGTTATTAGCCACTTCTATCGCACTTGAGGACATTTGTGTTATCGCGGCAGCGAGTTGTGCACTTTCAAGGCGTTGCTGCTCAGCTCGCTGGGCTAATTTGCGGCTCAAAGCGCTCAATTGAGAAGCCTCATATTGGATTTTTTTTGCTTCTTGAGTGATTAAATCAAGCATCGAACGCAACGTTCCTGCATAGGTGTTAACCGCACGACGCAATGCGCCAATTTCATCATCACGTTGGATTTGTAACTCGACATGTGATCCCGATTCACCACTACCAAGGGAAGCGATTTGATCCGTAGTTTCTTGTAATTGGGCGAGTAATCTCTTACCAGAAAACCAAGCAAGGGATAATAAAATAGCTAACAGCGGCAATAAAAATAATAAAATATCAAAAGTCAGCGCATTCGCAAGGCCCGTCACCCGAGTCTTAGGAGTGGCAAGTCCAATCACCCATCCGGTATCCGGCATTACAAATAAACTTACCTCGCTGGCCTGATCCAGCTTTTCATCGTGCGCTAAACTCACCGATATAACATTATTAATCGATGTTTGCTTAATGGCAGCCTCAACGGGAGCTAACCAAGGCTGCTGACTCACAACATCACTAAAACTTTGCATCGTCTCAGATTTGCTTGCCTCAGGGAAATGCAAAATATTACCCGCTTGATCTAATGCAAAAGCATAGCCATCAGTGACATTGCCATGCTCTGTCAAAAACTGCGCGACATTATCAAGCTTTAAATCAACCGTCGCAACGCCAGCAAAACGCGCTAAAAGATGGTACGGCACGCTGCAAGTGACCATCGCCACTTTTGATACTGGGTCTTGATAAGCTTCAGACCATGAACATTTCGATCGTGAACTAGCTCGAGCCCCGGTATACCAAGACTCATTTTGGTATCCAGGTCCTGACTCCGCATTATATTCATCTGAATAGGTTAATTTATTATCAAGGCCACGGGCCCAAAAGAAACTGTGCCGATGGCTTCCTACTTCAAATTGATCCGGCTCTGGCCAAATGCCACCTCCCGCGATAGTGAGGTCACCATTATTATCAATCACATTAGGTAAAGAATTAAGATAGAGAGCCTGTTCACGGGGCAATACCTCTGCAATGCGCGCGAGACTGAGAGTAATGCCTTCAACACTGGCGAGCTTAAGTGCAAGTTGTCTGACAATACTGCTCCCCGTCTGTTCAATGAGTTGTTGACTTACCGCGACAACACGGGGTTGTCCGCGAAGTGACATCACGCCAAAAACGGCCAGCCCAGTCAACAGCAATAACAAAATACTGCCCATAGTGAGACGTTGTGAAATTCGTATTGGTATAAACATAGTTTTTTTACCTAAAAAATAAGTGTTCTAGATAGTGCAAATCATTCAGCTGTAATACTCAGCCATAAACTGAAGCTTTGTGTTGCACCATCCTAGTGCATACTGTAAAGGCGATATAAACTATCCACTTAGCTACTCGCTTGAGTGTAGACCACAAACCCAACTAGCCTCATGATCCGTTATATATTTCAGGATTACATCACGAAATATGTAAGAGGCCCCCAATGTTTAAAATGAACAAAATACTATTTTAAGACATTGCTTTTGTTAAAAAATACCTACTTAAGGTTTTATTAAATATTGTAGAGCCCTGACTGACAAATAATAAAAGATTAGATGGTTAAATAGCATTTGAGGGGGGACTGAACTGTGACAGTGAGGATTGAGCTCATAAGGGCTATATACGGTCCTTATGAGCTGCTTTTCTGCTTAGTAATTAAATTATCGCTTTTTACTTTGAGGTGGCTGGCCCCGTTTATTTATCCAATGATATAACACAGGCAACACCAGTAATGTCAGTAAGGTCGACGACATAATGCCGCCAATCACCACTGTTGCTAAAGGTCGCTGCACTTCTGCTCCCGTGCCGATATTGAGCGCCATTGGGATAAAACCAAGGCTGGCGACTAATGCCGTCATTAATACCGGCCTTAAGCGTAGCAGCGCACCATCAATAATCGCATTACGTAAATCACCGGTTTCAGACCATCGCTGGCGAATAAACTCCACCATCACCAAACCGTTAAGTACAGCAACACCAGACAACGCGATAAAGCCGATACCCGCCGATAATGACAACGGCATGTCACGTAGCCATAACGACAATACGCCGCCGGTTAACGCTAAAGGAATACCGGTGAAAATGACCAGCGAATCTTTAAAAGATGAAAACGCCATCATTAATAAGCCAAAAATAATGGCTAAGGTTACTGGCACAACAATAGAGAGCCGATTACTGGCCGATTCTAGTTGCTCAAAGGTGCCACCGTAATCTAACCAATAACCACTTGGCACCTTGACGTCGCTGGCAATACGCTGCTTGACCTCCGCAACAAAGCTGCCGAGATCGCGGTCTCGCACGTTGGCAGTGACGACTATGCTACGTTTACCGTTTTCACGGCTGATTTGTGCTGGGGCGGGTTTATTTTCTAACGTGGCGACTTCATTTAAGGGCACATAACCCCCATTAGGCAGCGGCACAGGCAAATACTGTAGGTTTTCAATATCAAGACGCAGTGCTTCGGGTAAACGTACCACTAATTCAAAGCGGCGATCGCCTTGATAAAGTTGACCGACGGTCTCACCGCCAATACTGGTGGCGACTAAATCCTGTAACATTTGTACGTTTAATCCATAACGCGAGAGTGCCATGCGTTTGGGAATGATCGATAACATCGGCAGACCCGTCACTTGCTCAACACTGGTATCAGCAGCGCCATCAATGCTATTGATCACTCCGCTGATGGCATTTGCGGTAGTGACTAATTGCTCAAGCGAATCGCCAAATATTTTGATCCCTAAATCGGCGCGCACCCCTGAAATTAACTCGTTAAAACGCATTTGAATCGGCTGGGCAAACTCGTAGTTATTGCCTGGCAATTCAAATAATGCGGCCTCGAGTTCTTCAACTAACACGTTTTTAGGTTTATTGGGGTTAGGCCATTGATCGCGAGGCTTTAAAATCACAAAACTATCAGCAATATTGGGTGGCATAGGATCTGTTGCTACATCGGGTGTGCCGATTTTAGCGAAGGTTTTTGCGACTTCAGGAAATTGCAATAAACGCAGCTCAACCTGTGATTGCATCTCAATGGCTTGATCTATACCCGTTCCTGGAATACGCATGGCATGTAAAGTGATATCGCCCTCATCAAGTTCGGGGACAAACTCTGAGCCCATTTGAGTCAGTAACCAAATAGATACGCCCACCAGCACCGCGGTAAAAGAAACCACAATCCAACGCCACTCAAGCACCCATTCTAATAACGGGCGATACAAAGACTTAGCGCCTTTAACCACGATACTTTCTTTTTCACTAATTTTACCGCGCAGAAAAATCGCTACCGCAGCGGGCACTAAAGTGATCGAAAGTACCATTGCCGCCAATAATGCCATGATGACGGTAATCGCCATAGGGTGAAACATTTTGCCCTCAACACCCGACAAACTAAAAATCGGGATGTACACCACAGTGATAATAGCCACGCCAAATAAACTGGGGCGGATCACTTCCGTGGTTGCCTCATACACTAATTGTAAGCGTTGGCGTAAATCTAATAATCCACCGCCATGCTGCTGCGCGAAGGATAAACGCCGCACACAGTTATCGACGATGATCACAGCACCATCGACGATTAAACCAAAATCTAACGCGCCTAAACTCATCAAGTTAGCTGAAACACCAGTTTGCACCATGCCCGTAATCGTCACTAGCATAGACAAAGGGATCACTGCAGCGGTAATCAAGGCGGCGCGAAAATTCCCCAGCATTAAAAACAACACCACAACCACCAGTAAAGCGCCTTCTAACAGGTTGGTTTTAACGGTATCAATGGTTTTATCGACTAAGGTGGTGCGGTTATAAACCACATCAACGGTTACACCATCGGGCAGTGACGGCTTAATGGCTGCAAGTTTAGCGGCAGCAGCCTGCGAAACAGTGCGGGAGTTTTCCCCCATCAGCATCATCGCCATGCCAAGCACGCTTTCTTTACCGTCACGGGTCGCAGCGCCGGTGCGTAGCTCTTTGCCGATTGCCACTTCAGCTACATCGCGGATTAAAATAGGCTGGGAACCATTACGCCCGACAACAATCTGTTCTATATCTGTAATCGTTGCCAATTGCCCTGGTGAACGAACTAATAACTGCTGGCCGTTCTTCTCGATATAACCTGCGCCGCGGTTGCTGTTGTTGGTTCGCAGGGCATCAGCCACTTGCTCCATCGATATACCGTATTGCAGCAACAACCTAGGATCAGGTAACACATGGTATTGCTTGTTAAAGCCGCCAAAGGTATTGACCTCAACAATGCCTGAAACCTGCGCAAGTTGCGGCTTAATAATCCATTCTTGGATTTCACGTAGGGCGATAGCGTCCATCGGTGAGCCATCAGCCTGCGTAGCGCCCGGAAGTGTTTCCAATGTGTACATGAAAATTTCACTGAGGCCCGTTGCAATCGGCCCCATTGTTGGCTCAAGCCCTTGAGGTAGTTGGGCTTTAATTGTCCCAAGGCGCTCATTAATCAGATTACGAGCAAAATAAATATCGGTGCCATCTTCAAAGACAACCGTGACTTGCGATAAGCCATAGCGGGAAATAGAGCGTGTATAGCTAAGATGTGGCAAGCCATATAGCGCAGACTCGACCGGAAAAGTGATTCTTTGCTCGGTTTCTAACGGCGAGAACCCCGCAGCCTCAGTGTTAATTTGCACCTGTACATTGGTAATATCAGGTACAGCATCTATCGGTAAACGCTGATAACTCCATAACCCGGCCGCAACCAGCAGCAAGACGAGACTCATCATCAAAAAGCGTCGCTCAATAGAGAAACGTACGATTTGTTCAAACATACTGTTTCTCCTTAGTGCTCGTGCGCTGCGCCAGATTTTTCAATATCGGCTTTAATCAAATAGCTGTTTTCGAACACATATTGTTCACCCGCTGCAAGACCTGACAACACTTGGGTGTCGCTATCATCGCGATAACCTAAGGTAACGGGTCTTAGCTCGTAACGATCGCCTTCTTTTACAAAAACAACGTCTTGATTACGCATACTGTGTAGCGCTTGATTTGCTACAACTAAAGGCACATCAAGATGGGCAATTTCAATATGGGCTGCCAGCATGTCGTTAGGGGCAAACTTATCTGTCACATTATCAACTCGCACCCGAGCCACCACCGCTTCACCATTAACTGCGGGGAGTAAATGTGCAATCGAGCCTTGATATGAGTTGCCACTCCCCTGCAATGTAACCGCTTGTCCCACCTTTACTTGGGCGCGAGCAGAGGGGAATAACTGGATTTCAGCCCACAACATAGCGGTATTGGTAATTAGCAATAATGGGGCATTACTAGTCGTTTCACCCACATTGACATATCGACCTTGCACCACACCGCTAATAGGTGCTGATAGAGTATAAGTTTGCAGGCTGTCATTGGACTCGACTTGCGCTAAGCGCTGACCCTTTTCAACCTTATCGCCAATATTGACGTAGATGTTGGTCACTACACCGGGGAAACGCGCAGTAATATTAGCGATATTATCCGCCGCCAGTGTCAGCCTGCCATAGGCTTTAACGGTTTGAGCTATGGTGCCTGCTACCGCTTGCGTAGTTTTAATACCGACTTTTTGGGCTATTGCAGCCGTAATAGTGACATGATTAGTTTCATGCTCATCGTGTTCAGCATGTTTGTCATCATCGCCGTGCGCATCGTGTTTTTCATGTTCGTCATGCTTATCATGTTCAACATGGGTAGCTTGCTCATTGTGCTCAGTATGTTTTGGGGATGGCTTATGGCCGTGATCGTCCGATGACCATGCTTGATTCGAAAAGGCAAAGAAAAGGCATAGAGGAAAAAGTAACTGTTTCATATTGATGAGATTTCCATTTTTATTCCATTAATGGCAAAGCATTGGATTAACGCTGCTGTAATGCTTGCGCAGTAAGTTGTTCAATCAAGGCTTGGTTTAATAGCACTGAGGTTGCGGCTTCAATTAAGGCTAAACGGGCATCAAGAAGCTCTTGCTGGGCAGACACCCAATCGGCATAACGATAAGCGCCTTTTCCATAGGCTTTCTCGGTGTGAATAAGCGATTCAGACAAGATGGGGATAATCTCATCCCGTAGGTGTGCTACCGCCTCAAATTGCTGCTGACGACTTGAATAAGCTTTAAATAACCGCACTCTTAAGGCTAATAAGGCCGCATCTTTTTGCGCACTAACCTCATTCATTGCCGAATTTGCCGCTTGTACATTGCCACTATTACGCTGCTCAGCAAATAACGGCATCGAAAAGCCTAATGTCAGCGCGTTATCGCCAGAAACCTCAAAGTGCTTAACGCCTATCTGCCAGCGAATATCACTGCTGGACTGGCTACGAGCCAATTGCCACTGCGCTTCACGAACGCGCTGCTCATTAGCATACACTTCAATCGCTGGGGTGGTTTCAAGGCGTTGATACAGTGTTTCAAAGGGCTCAACCGCGTTAAAGGCAAATAGATCGCCACTTAATGACGCAAAGGTTGGCTGATATTCGCCCCAATAACTCGCCAAAATCACTTTACTGCTGTTATAACGCGATGCGATTTCCGCCGCATTTAAACGAGCATTAGCCAGTGCCGCCTTTGCCCGCAGTGCATCCGCTTGAGACGCTGCGCCTTGGCGGACCCGCTGGTTAACCTGCTGATAAGTCGCTTGCGCTAACGCGATGACATTTTCGGCAAGCAATTGTTTTTCTTGTAAAGAAAGCGTAGTGATAAATGTTTGCGTCACTTCACTTAATAAATCTAAGGCGGTGGCTTTTTTCTGCGCTTCAACATAGGCAAAACTGGTATCAACAACCGTAGTGCGCGCTAATCGTTTATCACCCAGCTCAATAAATGATGATAAGGCTAACGTCAGCTCAGCGGCATCAATACCTGAATATTCCCCTGTTCCCGATACGTTTTCCGCTTCTAGACCCATTTCGTATGACGGTGACTGGCTGGCAGTTAAACGTTGCCCCGCTAATGCTTGGCTGCGCCACTGGAACACTTGCAACTGTGGATGGCGACTTAACGTTAGCTGGGCAGCACTTTCTAACGTTAAACGTTCAGGGGCTTTTGCATACGCGCCGCAAATTGATAAAAACGTCAGCAAAAATAATGAGCTACATAAATAACGCCTATGCCGCCGCGATGGATGATGACTATTTCGCATGTATTTATAACCTTAAGTAGATATTCGCTTAACTTACTGCAGCGGGTTTGCTCAACGCAGCTTTACCGCTAACTTACCGCCCAAGAGCAATATCAATTGCTACAGAAGATAGAGTGATCAGATTTTGTATCGATTAACAGACATAATGATGATGACCAGACCCATTAACACCATGATTAATCGCTAAAAAAAGATAGATATTTGAGCCGTTTTACGTTATTTGTGCTAGCTTAATCCTTCCAGTGACAAGAAGGTCAACCCTAAATGAAAATCAACGATGCCGCTAAGCGTTCTAACATTAATAGCAAGACGATTCGTTACTACGAAGAAGTGGGTTTACTGCCACCGACGAACCGCAATGCAAATGGCTACCGGGAGTATGGCGATACCGATATTGAAAGGTTGATTTTTATTCGGCGTTGTCGTGAATTACAAATTCCAATAAAAGAGCTGATGATCCTTGTCAATGTACAGACAGATCAACAATCATCTTGTTTAGAGGTAGATGACATCATCCTCAAGCAGCTTGAAAAGGTACGCGATAGGATTAAAGAACTACAGCAACTAGAAAAAACCCTCAATAAACTAGCCCACTCTTGTCAATTTGATACCGTTTCTCAATGTCAGATTTTACAGAAATTAACTGAAAAACAAATGCTTATACCATAAACACATTAATACCTTTACCATAGCGGCAGTAGGGCGTGCATTAGGTTTCATGCCTATCTTTGTTTGTAACGTTGAAAGCTGTTTGCAGTATTGATATGACCAGTCTTCCGTCTGCCCGA
>NZ_JAKILU010000036.1 GCF_023283485.1 Shewanella glacialipiscicola | reverse complement strand
GGTTATGGGAAGGATGGTTCAAGCTGCAAACTATCCTTGAAGGCTATGAATTGGCACAGTCTCTTGAGCACGAGATGTGATCAAGAGACAGGCCTGAGGCACCTTTTTTATTGAGCAGTCCCTTTACAGAGAAGCACTGCTTAGCTGAATTAACCTTAAGCGAGCAGTTTTTTCGCCGCAGCAATCACGATAGCAATCGCGTCCACTTCGGTTTTCTTCATTGTGGTTTCATTAGGGATTTCTTGCTGAGTGCGGTTAACAATAACCCCTGCTACACAGGCTGCACGCCAACCTTGAGTCGCGCACATAGTGAATAAGGTGGATGACTCCATCTCATAGTTCAACACACCCATGTCTTGCCACTCTTTCATTGATCCTGCAAAGCGACGTGTTATACGGCCACTGACAGTGTCGTAACGCTCTTGACCTGGATAGAAAGTATCAGAAGATGCGGTAATACCAATATGTGGTTCTACGCCAGCATCACGACACGCTGCAACCATAGCGGTAGTACATTCAAAGTTGGCAACCGCAGGAAACTCCATAGGTGCAAAATGTAAGCTCGCGCCATCTAAACGAACTGAAGCTTGGGTCACAATCACGTCACCTACATTCACATGAGGTTGGATAGCGCCTGTAGTACCAATACGCAAAAAGGTATTCACACCCAATTGTGCAAGTTCTTCTACTGCAATAGAAGTCGATGGACCACCGATACCGGTTGAACACACGACGACAGGCTTACCATCGGCATACGCTAAATAGCTGGTATATTCGCGGTGGCTAGCAAGAAACGTCGCATTATCCATTAATTCGGCAATACGTTTTACACGCTCTGGATCACCTGGCACGATTGCCAAGGTAGCACCATCGAGCATCGCTTTAGTCAAACCTAAGTGAAATACATCAGCCATTGTGAAAACCCCTTTCATTTTTGATAATTAAATTCTTATTAAATCGACTTTAACCTAGTATCGAAGCGGTGAAGGTTAACTTGATCACAGAATTATCGGCAAGAAGTAATTGTTTAGTCGTAATGAAATTACTCATTGCATGTAAATCTGATCACAAGATAGCAAATTTACTCGCGTTACGGACGTTAGTCTGATTTGTGCCAGACAAAGTGTGAGCTAGATCCGGCTCAACTGCCATCACTTATGATTAATAATGTGTAGTCTACTGATTTATATTAGATTTAAATAAATCGGCCTTTAGTATTAATCTAACGCTGAGCAGAATTTGAGCAAAATGACTTCTTATCGCTAAGTATAAAGGTTAGGGTTAAAGCGAAACTAACTGTGAAATAGTGACGATAAGGAGAATACCGATGTTTCCAGAATACAGAGAATTAATTTCTACCCTAAAGATCAAGGATGCTCATTTTCAACGTAAATTCGATGAACACAATCAATTAGATGAGGAAATCAAACAGCTGGAAAAACGTGTGGGCAGTGATTTCAATCCCGCGGTGAAGGAGCTTAAAAGTAAGAAATTACACCTAAAAGAAGAAATTTATCAGATCCTCAAATCCCACGGATAACTTCAACGTTCTCTATATAACCATTCTAGATAGTAATAAGGGCGCCTAAACGCCCTTATTACCGTAACCTCAATCGCTTACAGATAGTAATCTTTCAGCGGGGGGAACCCATTAAAACACACTGCTGAATAGGTCGTTGTATAAGCACCAGCAGTTAACCAATACATACGATCACCAATCGCTAAATCATTTGGTAAACCATAACTGTAGTGCTCGTACATAATATCAGCACTGTCGCAGGTTGGGCCAGCAATCACGCATTTATCCAGCTCGCCTTGACGATCGGTATAAATCGGGAACTTAATCGCCTCGTCCATCGTTTCAATCAAGCCTGAGAATTTACCCACATCGGTAAACACCCAACGCTCTAACGCTGTGTAGGATTTTTTGCTGATCAGTACGACTTCAGAAACCAAAATTCCCGCGTTAGAAATCAACGAACGGCCCGGTTCCAGAATGATTTGCGGTAAATCGTCACCAAAATCTTCCTTCAGGAAGTGAGTAATCTGCTCGGCATATACACCCAATTGATTAGTTTTATCAATATAGTTAGCAGGAAAACCGCCGCCCATGTTGATCATCTTCAAGGTAATATTGTGCTCATCACGCAGACGGTCAAAAATGCTTTTCACTTTACCAATAGCGGAATCCCAAGCACCAATATCGCGTTGCTGAGAGCCTACATGGAACGAAATACCAAAAGGTTCTAAGCCTAATTCCTGCGCCAATACTAATAAGTCATAGGCCATTTCATTTTGGCAGCCAAATTTACGTGATAATGGCCAATCAGCTGTATCTGTGCCTTCGGTCAGAATACGCACATAAACACGCGATCCTGGCGCTTCTTCGGCGATCATACGCAAATCGGCTTCAGAGTCGGATGCATACATACGCACACCGCGTTCATAAAATGCACGTACATCTTGGCGCTTTTTGATGGTGTTACCGTAGCTTACGCGATCGGTTGTTACACCTACATTCATCACCATATCGAGCTCATAAATTGAGGCGATATCAAAATTTGATCCCTTATCTTTTAACAAAGATAAGACCTCGGCCGCTGGGTTTGCCTTGACTGCATAATAAACGTTGGCGTAAGGAAAACTATTAACCATGTCATCGTATTGTTTCGCTATGATACTGGTATCGATCACGACGAATGGGGTTGCTTTGTCTTTGGCAAACGCTTCAATACGCTTGAAGGTATCCATGTCATAATAATCAGCAACATCAATAGATTGAAATTGGCTCATTGGGCCAGAGTCTCCTTGGGGTCAGATAAATAAACGTGAGTATAATGTCTTAAAAACGTGCGCAGTAAACGATATTTCCTTACTTTACGCAATGAATTTTTATGCCAAATTTATAACTTTTTATTCTTAAGTGAATTAGCGGTAGACTACTTTAAAAAAGCATTTGTAAAACAAATGATTATAAACATAAACCCTAAGGCAAACGAGCGTTCATCATTCAAACAAAAATGAATTGTTACAATGCGAACAAAAGGGAAATAGATAGACACGTGATGGCTAGAATAGCCAGCACAAAGTCACTTGTTTTAAGAGGCGATCACACCGCCAAATAACGCGAATGTGATGCCTTAATACTGAGGTATTTAACTAAATGGTTACTGCGGTTGGTTAAGTTTCGCGAGCGCTTGGCTCAAAGCCTCACTGGAATCAAAATAGGCAATATCTACAATGTTACGTTGATTGAGCAATATCATAGTGGCCATATCTTTAGTGTCTGGTAATAAACGACTGATCTCCCCTTCTCTATCTAAGCCAATCGCAAAAGGTAAATCTTTCATTTGTGGTACAGCAACAAACTTAGCAATCAAAGAGGGCATGCCACTAATATCGGCGACATAAACCAAGCCAGTAGGCATTTGAGTTTCACTCAAAGGAGTGAGTGTTTCTTTAATAATATCGCCACCTTTCATACTACGGCTAAAGAGTAACACTTGGGTTTTATCCGTCACTGTAACGGCTTTATCATGCTGATCGAGCAGTGTAATAGAATTAACCATATCTCCGGCAACATAACTTGCCGCAAGCGCCCATACTGGGGTCAATAGACAAGACAGGCATAACAATAGCGTTTTCATAAACACTCAACTCCCTTAATTGGATAAGCTAACAGCATACCTGACTCACCCAATTCACTCATTAAACCAACCGCGATTACATGATACGCTTCACAGATGAATGGCGAATCAGTACTTGTACTGGCGTCTACACTATACTGATGCGGTTAAATTTATTACAGAGATATCATAATGATAACACCGGGAATCAATCAAGAATTACAACAATTACAGGGTGTTTATCAACTGGTCACAGAGTTTTTAGTCACCTATAGTTTCCAGCTCGTGGGCGCCTTACTGATCTTTTTACTCGGTCTATGGGTCGCCAGTAAAGTATCGCGCTTAGTGGCTAAACAGTTCAAAAAACACAATGTAGATATCACCCTCAGCAATTTTGTCAGTAACCTTATCCGTATTCTCATCATCGTTATGGTCGGGATTATTGCCCTGAGCAAAATCGGCATCAGCGTGACCCCTATGGTGGCTGCAATCGGTGCCATCTCTCTGGGCGCGGGTTTAGCGCTGCAAGGTATGTTGGCGAACTATGCTGCTGGCGTAACCATTATTGTAACGCGACCTTTTGTCGTGGGTAACACGATTGAAATTAAAGGAGAAAGTGGTGTTGTTAAACGTATTAATTTAGGCATGACCATTCTCACTAATGAAGAAGGCGAACAAATTAATATCCCCAATAAACATATTGTTGGTGAGATTCTGCATAATTCCTTCAGTAATAAGTTAGTAGAAACCCAATTTAATCTCAGTTACAGCACAGATCCCGAACACGCCATTAGTGTGCTCACTGAGTTATTAAGCAACAATCCCTATGTTTATCAAGAGACCACGCCCAATATCGGCATCAATGGTTTTAATGCTGTCGGGATTGAAATGAGCGTACGTTATTGGGTGCCGACGCAAAGCTATTTTCAACACAAATATAAGGTGAACTTAGCGCTCTACAACGCCCTTAAGCAGGCAGGAATAGAGATTGCGTGCCCTATTAAAGAGGTGCACATACAACATCAATAACGCTAATGATTTAGGGTGCTTGATTAAACTAGCCCTCTAAATCACATACTGAAAATGAATTTGTGTAAGAGTACCGTGTCTGTATTGCCATCTATTATTGACTAGTCATTTACAACGATTCATTCGCGCGATGAGACATCAATATCTTCGTAATATCAACACTCTAAGCGCAAAAACAATACTGATAGCAAGACCAAACGTAAGTACGCAGATACAGACAATTAGACTCAGCCATCAGCCCACCTTGCCCCAGATTGTCCCGACGCGCATCTAGATTGGGTAGTTTTACTCAGTTTACCCCCCGAATAACTTTATTTTTCTGGCACTTATTTTGCGTAAACATATCGTGTTCAATTACGGCAATGTGTATGTTCTCGGGCAATTCCCCTAAAAAAGTGTGTGACCAGTCATTTAACCGTTTACTTGGAGAAACCAGCGGTGCGTTTGCCGATCTCGGCACTTTTTTACCTTTGGTACTCGGGCTTATCGCCCTCAATCAATTTTCAGCCCAAGGAATATTTTTGGGTTTTGGGCTATTCGCTATCCTAAGCGCGTTATTTTACCGCCGCCCAATTCCCGTACAACCGATGAAAGTCATCGCGGCACTCGTTATTGCCCAAGGGCTATCACCTGGAATGTTACAAGCAAGCGCCATGTTAATGGGGATAATACTGCTTATTCTTGCCTTTAGCGGTGCGATTACTTGGTTAGCTAAACAACTCTCTCAAGCCGTGAGTGTCGGTATCCAGCTCGCAATCGGTCTACAGCTGATGTGGATGGGCGTAAAAATGATGAGTGAGTTTTGGTTATTAGGTTTTGGTGCTTTTGGACTACTCTTTGTCAGTAAATTTTTACCGCTACGCTACTTAGCGATGCCTTTAGTGATTACAGCAGGGATGATTTGGCAGGCAAGTACACAAACAGGCTTAACCAGTAATAATCTTGATATTCAAGCAATGACAACGCCATTTCAGTTAACTTGGCCGACAGCGGTCGAATGGACTTCCGCCGCCCTTTTACTGGTAGTACCGCAACTGGCATTGACGCTAACCAATGCCGTTATTGCCATTTCAGCGATGGCACAGGAAAAATTTCCCGAAGATGCCGCTAAACTCACGCCAAAAAATCTTGCGATAACCTCAGGCCTAGCCAATTTATTACTCGCGCCCTTTGGCGCCTCAGCCATGTGCCACGGCGCAGGGGGTCTCACAGTGCAATATCATTTTGGCGCACGCACTTATCTTGCACCACTTATTTTTGGCAGTACTTGTTTGATTATCGCCCTCTGCTGGGGCAGTAATATCGCTTGGTTATTAAGTTTAATTCCGATGGCGATCCTCGGTAGCTTACTGACGATTGCGGGGTTACAACTGGCGTGGTCGAAACGCTTAATCGATGGTAGACCTTTTTGTATCTTGGTGATTTTATCTACCGCTGTCACTTGCTTTGCAATCAACGCTGCCGCCGGACTTGCCGTGGGTATTATTCTAGAGCAAGTTCGCCGCAGGGCCATATTAGCCATGCGTTAAGTTTAAGTTATCTGAGTATCTTATCCCTTAGGTAAAACCACTGTGACAACGCAACCTTGCTGCCAAGGTAATATCACTTCACTGCTGCAATCTTGGCAGTTTTCGATTTGAATGCTGCCGTGGTGGCGAGTGACAACATCTTTACAAATAGCTAAGCCGAGCCCTAAACCTTCATCTTTAGTCGATGCGAAAGAAGCCATCAACTCGCTCGCCTGCCCTAGTAGCCCTTCGCCATTATCAATCACTAACACTTTGATTTCATGGGGCTGATAATAAATATCGATCCACAATTGACGCACACGATTATCACCGCAGAGATCTAGCGCATCTAAACTATTTTTGACCAAGTTAACCCACATCTGGCTCAAACCAACGCTATCGCCCATTAATTCAAAGGATTCTCCATGAACGTTCACATGGCTATGTATTTGAGCACGATCTAGCTCACGCCGCAGTAAAGCTAAGGCTTCTTTCACTACGAGTACAATATTTAAAGATTCAGCCTTTGCCTGACGGCGTTTCAGTAAGCCGCGAATACGGTGTACAACAGCGCCCGCACGAATAGATTGAGCATTAATTTTACCCAGCACATCATAAAGTTCTGGATTATCCTGCCCCAATCGCTCCAACTGCAGCATAGCGCCTTCGCTGTATTGAGTGATGGCAGCAATGGGTTGATTGAGTTCATGAGCAAGACCCGCGCCAATCTCCCCCAAAATCGCCGCGCTTTGTAGGCGTTCAAGTTGCAGCGCTTTATCTTTTAATTGCCGTTCTGTGTTGAGTAAAAATTCACTTTTCTGGCGAAACTTATACTCAAGCCATAAGTGGTAAATCGTGGATATGATAAAAATTAGCAGTAGTGCACCACCCCACTCTTTGTTTTTTGCCATCCATTTATGAACCGTTTGATAAAGTGGCGGCGATCCGCGCTGTAGCTGTAATTCCTTAAATAACTCAATGACTTTTAGCTGACTTATCGGCGCAGTCCAGCCTAAAGTATCAGCCGTAATCGCCGCCACGTGGTCAGCAGGCAAATCAAATAAGGCGCGGGTAATCGCCATTGTGAGCTGAGGAGGAACGGTATCCGCCGCCGCAAATGACCAGTTGGGATATAATGTAGTGCTGACCTCGCAATCATATCCAGCGGGCGTATTCGGATGGATCACTCGGTAATCAGCTTGATTAACCAGACCCGTTTCGATCATTTCCTCTAAGGTACAAAAAGGCACAATGGCAGCATCGGCGTTGCCATCGCGTACTTGATAGACCAATGGCTCAAGCGGAAACCCAAGAAAGCGCACTTGTCCAAAAAACTCTTCAGAAAGAAAGCCCATTTTATACAACAAGCCCATGGCGGCTTGGTACCCGCCTAAGGCTTGCGGATCGCTGGCGACGACATTGCGCCCGCGCAAATCCCGCAGAGTGCGGATAGGGCTATCGGCGCGCACGATAATCGTCGCGCCGATAGTAAAAGTGCTTCCCTGATGTTTACGGCTCTTCATAGTCGCCAGCCAAGACAGCGGGAAATGATTACTTAAGTGCAAATACTGCCCAGGATTGGTGATAATAAATTGCAAATCATGACTGAGTAACTGGCTGCGCATGCCATTAAAATCAACGGGCACAACCTCAAAATGGCTATTAGGCACCTGCTCAGAGAGATAATCCATCATAGGTTGCCAACGCTGTTTGGCCTGTAATACGCCGTGATTAGCTAACACGCCAACTCTAAATTGATGCTCTTTCAACGCTTCGCCAGCGATGCTAACGCTAGAATGGCATAACGCCATCCCACTCACACACAGCAGTAACCAATAGGCAAACGTGTTAAATAGTGAAGACCGCTTCAAGGACTCATGTTTTTTCATAGGTATTGTTTGTCTTTCTGAGCCTTGTAATACATGCCAAGACCATAACTTACCGCCATTATTGCTGCTGTGAAATGCCGCCAAACTCTGACATTAAGATCATAGAACAAGGCTAATTTAGTGATATATCTCCCAAGACCTAGGCTTAAAATTGAGCTAAGTCCCTCTGCAGCTTAAGCTGTTCATGCCCTCTAACTCCAGCAGGAAAGCTATGTTTACCAAATTGCCATTGTATTTAGTTGATGACGATGCTGCGATCCTCGATTCTTTGGGGTTTATGCTCAGCCAATTTGGCTATCAAGTGCAAACCTTTAGTAGTGGCCATGAATTTCTCAAGCGCTGCGCATTATCTCAGGCAGGTTGCGTTATTTTAGATAGCCGTATGCCTGAAATCACCGGCCAGGAAATACAACAAAAACTACTGGAGACTAAAAGCCCATTGGGGGTGATATTTCTTACGGGTCACGGTGATTTACCTATGGCATTAAGTGCTTTTCGCAAAGGGGCCTGCGATTTTTTTCAAAAGCCAGTGTCAGGTAAATCATTAGTCCAAGCCATTGAAAAGGCACAGCGAGAAAGTCTGACCAACTTCGAACAACAAAGCTTGCAGCAAAAGTTTGAAAGACTCACCGAACGAGAACAACAAGTGTTAGCCCATCTCATCCAAGGCATGACCAATAAACAAATCTCGGAGGTGATGTTTTTATCGCTACGCACAATTGAAGTGCACCGCGCAAAAATCATCAAAAAACTCGAAGTCAATAATATGGCAGAACTGGTGCAGCACTTAGGTAATTTGAACTCAATCCTATAAGTCATAATTACTCTCTACTCAACCTCGCGGCGCCGAATCAGTTACGTATAAAACAGGGCGTTAAATCATAAGTAAGTCATCCGCTTAGCAATAATAACGGTTGTAAGTTAGCTATTTAACTTTGTTGAACACGGTTTGACTAAACTGGCATTAGCCCGTTTTATTTGTTATATTTCATCTAACTCACTGTAAGAATAAAGAAATTACTGATGGACAATCTCATCA
Organism: Shewanella glacialipiscicola; assembly: GCF_023283485.1. Taxonomy (GTDB): domain Bacteria; phylum Pseudomonadota; class Gammaproteobacteria; order Enterobacterales; family Shewanellaceae; genus Shewanella; species Shewanella glacialipiscicola. The sequence goes on along the minus strand of NZ_JAKILU010000036.1, from coordinate 13,969 downwards.
TAAAACCAGGCTATGTCACATTATTCCAATGTATTGGGCCAGAATGTGAAGACAGCTGTTGTAACGATTGGCGCATATCTTTTGATAAAAAAAGCTATAAAAACACCATCAAACATCCATTACTCGCCACAACGGCAAAAACGGCCTTTATTGAAACAAAAAAAAGCGCTAATGATTGGGCCGATATAAGGCTCAATGAACAAGGTGTATGCCCATTCGTTAATGAACAAAAGCTGTGTGATGTCCATGCAAAAGCGGGTGTGCAGGCGCTGAGCCACACATGTAAAACATATCCAAGGATCCACAAGGTCATTGGTGGCAATAAACATGAAAGCCTCTATTTATCTTGCCCAGAAGTCGCTCGCTTGGTGCTATTCAACCCTGATGCGTTCCAATTTAACACCAACAGAAGTGGCACAAAACAGTCATCATCACCCAGCCCGCTATGGTTAGAAAAAACCCATGAATCCTGCATCGATCTATTGGTGAATATGAAAGGAGGCTGGCAACAAGCATTGCTGGCAATTGGACTATTAATCAAAGTATGTGACCAAGTTCGTCAAAATACTCTGCCAATTGAAGAGCTCGATAAGCGCTTACAACAACTGAAATTGTATGCTGAGTCAGGAGCGTTGGCGGAGCAATATGAAAAGTTACCTTATACACCTCCGCCACAGATGCATGCGTTTATCACGGTTCACAATGAACTATGTAAGTCGCACTCAAGAGGGGCACGCGCAAGATTTACCACGCTAAATGAAGCGGTTGGCGTATTGTGTAATGAAGAAAATGAGTATCACATTGATGCGTTGAATCAAGCTTGGACAGAACATGCGGCGCCGGCTCTGGCTGGGCATAGCGAACTTTTTGAACGCTATATTTTGTATTCTATTTATCACAACCACTTCCCTTTATTAGACTCACAACAACCCTCTTGGGAAGCATTTCGTTTACTCGTGCTCGATTGTTTTATGATCCGTTGCTATTTATCTGCGATAGCCTTTAAAAATAAAGGGTTATCAGAAAGTGATATTGTGATGTGTTTTCAGATTTATCAAGTCGTTAGACAACATAAGATTGAATTCGTAAAAAGTATGAGCGCAACATTGCAAGAATGCGGAATAGACAGTGTGCCTGCCGCTATTTGCCTTTTAAAAACCCAAGCTTTAATACTATAGCTATTAACACGCCTTTCACTGCACATAAGCCACGCTATGTGGCGGAGTAAACTGCGACAAACTGTCGCAGTTTGTGCATTTGGCTTTGTTAAATATTATCTCTACCCGCACACTTGTGTATTAGGTTCCTTCCTTTGTGCCCCGCAGGCGCTCAAGAAATCCACTGCTTTGAACCTCCACCCGAGTGCAACTATGTCCTCGGGTATTTTTCAAGCCAGATATCACGGTTTCAATTAATCCCTGCGAGTCTCCTTTAAAATTTTGGTGACCATGCTGCCTCAAAATCAGCAGTACAACCCTTTCCCTGTAAGCGCTTATTTTTGCAGCCAAAGGCGCGCGAAAGATCGCAAACTCCTTTGGCTTTTCTCGCTATAACTTGAATTATTGTCATCTATCCCCATATCTACTCCATTATCCACCGCGTGATTTGTCATTGCGGGCCAGAAGAGGATTCATTGTGACCACTATCGTATCAGTACGCCGTAATAATCAAGTTGTCATCGCCGGCGATGGCCAAGTCTCCCTAGGCAATACTGTGATGAAAGGTAACGCCAAAAAAGTGCGTCGCTTATATCACAACAAGGTACTGGCAGGTTTTGCTGGCGGCACCGCCGATGCTTTCACTCTATTTGAGCGTTTTGAGGCCAAACTCGAAATGCACCAAGGCCATTTATTGCGCTCGGCCGTTGAGCTTGCCAAAGATTGGCGTACCGACCGTATGCTGCGAAAACTCGAAGCTTTGCTCGTTGTCGCCGATGCCGAAACCTCGCTTATCATCACAGGTAATGGTGATGTGGTGCAGCCAGAATACGATTTAGTTGCTATCGGTTCGGGCGGCAATTATGCCCAAGCCGCGGCGTTGGCCTTATTGCAAAACACTGAATTGTCGGCCTTAGAAATCGCTGAAAAATCCCTGACTATAGCGGGTGATATTTGCGTATTTACCAATCAATTTAAAACGATTGAAGAACTCAATTACTAAACAGCCCGTGAGGAATATATGTCTGAAATGACCCCCCGTGAGATTGTCCACGAGCTGGATGCACACATTATTGGCCAACAAAAAGCCAAACGTTCTGTTGCTGTCGCCCTGCGTAATCGCTGGCGCCGGATGCAATTGGATGCTGATTTCCGTCAAGAAGTCACCCCAAAAAATATCCTCATGATTGGCCCAACTGGCGTAGGTAAAACTGAAATTGCCCGCCGTTTAGCTAAGTTAGCTAACGCGCCATTTATTAAAGTCGAAGCGACTAAGTACACCGAAGTCGGTTATGTCGGTAAAGAAGTCGAGCAAATCATCCGCGATTTAACCGATATCGCCATCAAGCTCACCCGCGAACAGCAAATGGGCAAGTGTCGCCAACTTGCAGAAGAACACGCCGAAGAACGTATTCTCGATGCCCTGTTACCTAAGCCTAAAAATGACTGGGAAAGCACAGAAACCGACTCAGGCTCAAATACCCGCCAAGTATTTCTAAAAAAACTTCGCGAAGGTCTATTAGACGACAAAGAAATCGATATTGACGTGGCCCAGCCACAGGTCGGCGTCGAAATCATGTCGCCTCCGGGTATGGAAGAAATGACAAACCAGTTGCAAAGCCTGTTTAAAAACATGGGCCAAGCACCTGCTAAACGTCGCAAGATGAAGATCAAAGAAGCCTTTAAGTTATTAATAGAGGAAGAAGCGGCTAAGCTGGTTAACCAAGAAGATTTAAAAGAGCAAGCCATTGAGATGGTTGAGCAAAATGGTATCGTTTTTATCGACGAAATCGATAAAATCTGTAAACGCGGCGAAACCTCTGGCCCCGACGTTTCCCGTGAAGGTGTGCAACGTGATTTACTGCCACTGATTGAAGGCTGTACTGTCACCACTAAGCACGGCATGGTGAAAACCGACCATATTTTGTTTATCGCCTCTGGTGCATTCCAGATGTCTAAACCGTCAGATTTAATTCCTGAATTACAGGGTCGTTTGCCGATTCGTGTCGAGTTAGATGCGTTATCAGCCAATGATTTTAAACGTATTCTTACAGAACCCCATGCATCACTGACCGAGCAATATATCGCGTTAATGGGCACTGAGGGCGTGAAAATCGAGTTCACAGAATCGGGTATCGACAGCATTGCCAAAGCCGCATGGCAAGTGAATGAGCGCACCGAAAACATTGGTGCTCGCCGTTTACACACTGTGATGGAAAAACTGATGGAAGATATCTCTTACGATGCATCGGAAAAATCAGGCTCTGCTTTTGTTATCGACGCCGATTATGTTAGCGCTCACTTAGATAACTTAGTCCAAGACGAAGATCTCAGTCGCTTTATCCTTTAAGCGGTAAGGTTGATAAAACTTGAATCTAGGCAAAGGTTTGGTATGCCATTAAATACCAAGCCATCCAAGGGCAAAACTGTGATCACGGCTAAGGCATACTCTTTGTATCCTTAGCCGTTAATGGTTACAGTAATCAGGCATTATTTTAATGAGCCGTTATCTTATTTTTAGCATTTTTTGGTAGCCAACCTATGACCACAGCAACGCCCAATGTCACCGACCTAAAACTGAAACGTAAATCGCGCATTCTAGAAATCAGTTTCGATAATGGTGAGCAACATCAACTCAGCTGCGAAATGCTCAGAGTCTACTCGCCCTCGGCTGAAGTACATGGGCACGGCAATCCTAAGCTGGTCACCCACAAGAAAAACGTCAACATCAGCGCCATAGAACCCGTCGGTAACTACGCAGTGAAAATCGTCTTTGATGATGGCCACGACACCGGTTTATTCTCGTGGAAAGTGCTCTACGATCTCGCCACCCACCAAGTGGATCTATGGGAAAAATACCTCGCCCGCCTACGTGCTGAAAAAGCCTCGCGCGAACCGCTGATCGCGATGAATATAAAGTACAACTAATAGGTTGCTAATCGGTTGAATAGCCCGCTAAACCTTAATCGTGCCAAGCTAGAAAGCTCTGCGCTAAAGGCTGAATTGGTAGTATCAAACTGATAAATATTCTATTTCCCACGATAACACTTAAAGTCGTGGGGCTTCACCCCACACCCGACCAAGGAGGACTGCTCGTCCTATCCTCCTTGGATGCTCCAAGACGCCCCCAACGGAGTTGAAAACCCCTTAGGTATTTAGCGTCCTTATGCTATCGCGTCAGACGCTCGTCCCTGATTCGACTGACGCTATCTCGGCATCCATGTCTCGCTCACGCAACGAACGCAAATGCCCTGCGGCAACTCCGAGGGGAAGGTGAACTCCTGTAACTTCTGTGTTGGCTTTACATCTAAAAAAAGTCTTGCATATCCTATCTTCGTAAAAAAAAACGATCAGAAATCATGCGCATACACACTATCTACCCATAATTATTTTTTTATCGTGTAAATTACATTTAAAATCAGTAATTTGAAAATTATCATGTAAAGTGACCTAATACCAATCGTATTAAATATCTGTTCATTCAGCGGGAGTTCAACGCGCTTTAGAGAAGGCGAAGGATTGAAGACATAGTGGTGCTCTGTCGAAAGCCTTAAACGCAGTATAAAGCGCGTTGCCATGCAGTTAAATCAGCCGCCCTTTGGGAGCCTCACAGGTATCCCACTCCCGTGTTGCATTAACTTAAAAGGGAATAACCATTTCTGCGTCAATGCGTCTCGGATTGAAATACCTGTGAGGCTCTGAACTGATTAGATATTTAATGTGACTGGTATAAGATAATGCGTACAATACAAATGCTATGAATCTGGAGGATTATGAGAGTCATTCAAGATCAATTTGATAAGTTAATTGAAGATTTAATAGCTGAAAACCCAGAGAAAGCTAAAGAGCTTGATATTAACAAAATAATATCGAAACAACTTCCTGAGTTTACAAAGATAATTTCAGACTCATTAGCTAAGTCGGCAACTGAAATGCTTTCAAATCGACGAGATGAATATGATTCATTTGTTACGGATAACATTAAACTTTGGCAATCAGGATTTGACTTACTGGAGACTCATATTTCAATTTGCACAGAAGCAGGAGAAAATATCAATTCAGAATACCGAGAAAAAGCTGTCGAAAAAAGTGATTTGGTTTTTGATTTATTAATACGTCACCATGCTAGAGCCTGTCATATTGCAAATGAAGTTTTATGTCTATTGAAAAATGGTTTCCCTGATGCTGCTCACTCACGTTGGAGAGCATTGCATGAGCTTAGTGCTACAGCCATGCTTATCTTTAAACATGGGCAAGAGTGTGCAGAACGCTTTCATTTTCATAACATAATCGATTCTTATGATGTAATGAATGAGCACCATAAATATGAGGACAGACTTCAAGCAAAAGGTCCAACAGCAGCAGAGCTAGGAGACATGAAACGAATTTATGATGATATTATTGATAAATATGGAAAAAGTTTTTCAGGCCATTATGGTTGGGCGGCATATTTATTTCCTCAGATTAAACGCGTTGGTTTTGGCCCTATCGAAATGGATGTTGGCTTAGACCATATGAGGCCATATTACAAATGGGCAAGTCAAAATATTCATGCTGGTTCTAAAGGTTTACGAAATAGATTAGCCCTTGAAAAATGTAACGAAGACATTCTCGTTGTCGGGCAAAGTAATTCAGGTATGACTGACCCTGCACACGCAACAGCCATTAGCTTAATGCAAGTAACATGTACGTTACTTCAGCTTAATCCATCAATAGACTGCATTGTAATTATGAACATTACCCAAAAATATTCAGATAATATTGGCGATGAGTTTCTTAAACTATCAGTCCATACTAATTCATAATAAAATGAAAACAATTTTATTGAAGCACCCATTAATTTTATTTAGACACCTATTGTTAAATTTTAAAAAATGGAGTGTTAATACTCTTTTTAAATACTAGCAAACAACACTAAAACTTCAGAAGTTCACCTTCCCCTGCGAAGTTGCTGAAGGGCGTTGAAGAAAATCGCGTGACGCAGACAGGACGTCTGCGTAGCTTTCGGGGGGAAGGGACACCCCATCGGAAGCGTTAGCTATTTTCGAATAAGCACGTAGCCAGTAACTAATGCATGTAACTTCGCTAGGGACGCCGGGGGATTTCCAAAAAGGGAGCAGGCGCTTTTCCCCTTTTGGTCGGGTGTGGGGTGAAGCCCCACGACTTTGATTTGGCTTTTAAAAGCCTTTTAAACGCAATTAAACGCAATTAAACGAAGTTTACAGATAAACCTCTTTGTCGAAATCACGACAAATACCCTGCTTTGTGATCCTCACTGCAACCCAATTCGTAATGTCAGGGAATATCCCATCGCGAAATGCTTAACCGCGAAAGTCATTCACCAGAGCCCAGTTAATGCAACCACAGCAGCCATTACAGCAATTTAATACAGTGCGGTTAATTTTAGGCGATCAACTCAATGCGCAGCATTCTTGGTTTAACCGTGTTGATGATCACGTGCTGTATGTGATTGCAGAATTGCACCAAGAAAACACTTATGTGACCCATCATGTGCAAAAAATATGTGCCTTTTTTGCGGCAATGACGCAATTTGCCCAAGCGCTTCGCGCGCAAGGGCATCAAGTGCTCTATTTAACCCTTGACGACACCTTCAATAACACTCAGGGCTATAGCGATCTACTGGGGCTTATTCAACATCAAGTGACACAGGTTGGTGCGATTAAGTTTGAATACCAAAGGCCAGATGAATACCGTTTGCTTGAGCAATTGAGCCAACTTAAGCTTAACACTGCCGTGGTGAACTGTGTCGATACTGAGCATTTTCTATTGCCGTTTGACGAAATCGATACCCAGTTCCCCGTCGGCAAGCACATTATGATGGAGCACTTTTATCGCCGTATGCGTAAGCGCTTCAATATCCTTATGCATGAAGACAAGCCCTTGGGTGGGCAGTGGAATTTTGATGCGAATAATCGTCAAAAGCTGAAAGCTCAGGATATAAAAATCTTGCCTGAGCCATTGATGTTTAGCCTCGATGTGACGGATATTGTCGCTAGGCTTGAGCGCCATCACATTCCGACCATGGGCCGTATTGATGCCCCCTTGTTGTGGCCGATAAACCGCGAGCAAAGCCTTAGGCTACTCACATATTTTTGTCAGATTTGTTTACCTGCATTTGGTCGCTTTCAAGATGCAATGACACAGCAACACCCCGCTAAGTGGAGCCTGTACCACAGTCGGCTCTCTTTTAGCCTTAACAGTAAATTAATCAGCCCGTTAGAAGTCATTAATGCGGCCATCGACAGTTATCAAACAAATGCTGAGATTGATATCGCCCAAGTTGAAGGCTTTGTAAGGCAGATATTAGGTTGGCGAGAATATGTTCGCGGCATTTACTGGGCTAATATGCCGCAGTACGCCAGCACTAACGCGCTCAATGCCACAATGACGCTGCCCGATTATTTTTGGCATGGCGACACTAAGATGAACTGCATGCGGCAAGCGTTATCCCAATCATTAGATTTTGCCTACGCCCATCATATTCAGCGCTTAATGGTGATCGGCAATTTCTGTTTATTAACCGAAATCGAGCCAAATCAAGTCGATGCATGGTATTTAGGCGTCTATGTTGATGCGATTGAATGGGTTGAAATGCCTAATACTCGCGGCATGGCATTGTTTGCCGATGGTGGCATTATAGGTACAAAACCCTATGCCGCTAGCGGTTCTTACATCAATAAGATGAGCGACTACTGCAACGGTTGTCATTACAAAATAAAAGAACGTAGCGGAAAAATGGCCTGCCCGTTCAATAGTTTTTACTGGCGCTTTATGGACAAACACCGCGCGCGATTGTCGCAGAACCCAAGGATCGGCATGCTATACCAAACTTGGGACAAAATGGACGAATCCGTACGGCACGCCATATTAGCTACCGCCGAATATAATCTCGCTCATTTAGACAAGTTGTAGTGATGAGCTTGTATCAAAGCTCAGTGATTAAAGCTCAGTCATATAAGGTTCAGCGACTAAAGCTCAACGATTAAATCTCAGTGATTGAAGCTCAGTTATTAAGGTTCAGCAATTAAGCTTGGTGATTAATACTCGTTAATGAGGCATTGGTAATGGAGCATTTTAAATGAAGATATTGATCGTCGGTGGCAATGGCGGCATTGGTCAAGCTATGGTTAAACAAATCCAAGTGGCATATCCAGCGGCTACCTTGCACGCGACCTATAGGCAAAACCGTCCAATAGACATGCAAGGTGTAGTTAACTGGCATCCACTGGATGTAACCAGCGAGGTCGAGATTAAGCAGCTTAGTGAACAACTAACTGAATTAGATTGGATTATTAACTGTATCGGCATTCTGCACACCCAAGATAAAGGGCCAGAAAAGAATCTACAGTCAGTCGATATCGATTTTTTACAGCACAATATTAGCCTTAATATGCTGCCCAGTGTGATGTTAGCCAAACACTTTAGCCATGCATTAAAACAAAGTGGCTCGGCAAGATTTATCGTGATATCGGCGAAAGTCGGCAGCATTAGTGATAATAGATTAGGTGGTTGGTACAGCTATCGCGCCTCAAAAGCAGCGTTGAATATGTTTTTAAAAACACTATCAATTGAATGGCAGCGAACAATGAAACACTGCGTGGTGCTGGCCCTGCATCCGGGCACGACTGACACGCCACTATCCAAACCCTTTCAGCAAAGCGTACCTAAAGACAAACTGTTTACCCCGCAATATGTCGCTAATTGCTTATTGCCCATTATCGCCAATGCCACGCCGGCACAAACGGGAAGTTTTTTAGCCTACGATGGCGCACTGCTACCTTGGTAAACCATAGCCGCAATGTTCAATTGCAGCTTACCCATCACATGCAACTTAACGCACTAACGCTAGCATGCGGCATTACGGTAATCAAAACCTTGCTCAAACCTTTGAAAACGTAATGTTAAATATATTTTCAACAATGAAAAATCACAATTCACCTCTGTATTCTTTCGTAATTCATCAGCCCTAGTACAAATTTAAATGAGTCTAAATGACTACAAAAGATAGTGCATTTGTACGATTGCCAGTGTTGTTACATTTAAATAACATCTAACTCTGCGTGGTGATCCACCACCGGTACAGTGTTAAACACAATGAATTTCTACAGGAGCAACAACTTATGCTCTGCGGTTATGGCAAAGCTGTCGCTTACCTCAATAGAAATCACGCTAAAAACGCTCGCTAGAGCCAGTTAAGTCGTATGGCATTTCACGTTATTTATAAAACGGAAAAAGGATTTCAAGCATGATGCTAAACAAAAAACTGTCGCTACTCTTCATTGCAGTATCAGCCACATTAGGCACATCAGCGTTTGCCGCCGATGTTGTCGATGTTGGTACACTCAGAAGCGCGTCTTCAAGCAACAACTTAGTGTCTCAGTTCAACTTAGACGCGGGTAGCCAACTCAAAGTTGAGAAAAAACTCGACCTAGGTAAAGGCAAGCAAAAACAGCGTTTACAACAATATTTCCATGACGTACCCGTTTATGGTTTCTCTGTTGCAACATCACAATCGAGCATGGGCTTTTACAGCGACATGTCTGGCCGCGTATTAAAAAATATTGAAAAGTCGGCTGATTTTGTCAAACCCACGTTATCAGCGAATAAAGCGTTAGACATTGCGATACGTGGCAAATCCGACAAAGCCGCTTTTGGCCTAAAAGCTGAAAACAAACAAGCTAAACTCTGGCTTTACCTTGATGATGCCACTAAAACTCGCCTCGTTTATGTGACATCTTTTGTGGTGTATGGCGATGAGCCAAGCCGCCCATTCACTATGGTTGACGCGCACTCTGGTGAAGTGATCAAACGTTGGGAAGGGATTAATCACGCTGCAACGGGGACGGGTCCTGGCGGTAACATTAAGACGGGTCAATATGAATACGGCGTTGATTTTTCGAACTTAGACGTTGAAGTGAGCGGTGACACGTGCACCATGAACTCACCTAACGTGAAAACCGTTAACTTAAACGGTGCCACATCAGGCGCAACAGCATTTTCTTACACTTGCCCACGCAATACCGTTAAAGAGATCAACGGTGCTTACTCGCCATTAAACGATGCGCACTATTTTGGTAACGTGATCTACAACATGTATAGCGAGTGGTATAACACTGCGCCGTTAACTTTCCAGTTAACCATGCGGGTTCACTACAGCAGCAACTACGAAAACGCCTTCTGGGACGGCAGTGCTATGACCTTCGGTGATGGCGCAACGACCTTCCACCCATTAGTCAGTTTAGATGTCTCGGCACACGAAGTGAGCCATGGTTTCACTGAGCAAAACTCAGCATTAATTTACGAATCAGAGTCAGGCGGCATGAACGAAGCCTTCTCAGATATGGCGGGTGAAGCTGCTGAATTTTACATGCACGGCACGAACGACTGGTTAGTCGGCGCCGATATATTTAAAGGTAATGGTGCATTGCGCTACATGGCAGATCCAACCTTAGACGGTATCTCAATCGGCCATATCGACAATTACTATGATGGTATCGACGTGCACCACAGTTCAGGTGTATTCAACAAAGCTTTCTATACGCTAGCAAACTTACCGGGTTGGGATACACGCAAAGCATTCCAAACATTTGTTGTCGCTAACCAATTATATTGGACTGCTGACAGTTTATTTTGGCAAGGCGCTTGTGGTGTTAAATCAGCAGCGACTGATTTAGGCTTAAATGCTGCCGATGTCGTCACTGCGTTTGCCGCAGTCGGTATCACACCTTGTGAAACGCCACCACCACCGCCACCACCAGAAGCCACTGAGCTCGCGAACGGTGTCGCCGTGACGGGTTTAGCGGGTACGTCGGGTAGCAAACAATACTACAAACTCGACGTAGCAAGCGGTGCAACTAACCTGAGCTTTAATATGTCAGGCGGCACGGGTGATGCGGACATGTATGTTAAGTTCGGCCAAGCTCCTACCTCTAGTAGCTATGATTGCCGTCCATACAAAGCCGGTAATGCCGAAAGCTGCCCTATCGATCTAGCCCAAACGGGAACTTATTGGGTCATGGTCAATGGCTACAGCAGCTATACAGGTGTGAGCCTAGTGGGTGCTTATGACGGCGATGACACACCCAACCAAGATCCTACCGCAAGCTTTACAGCCAGTTTTGCTAATGGTAACGGCAGTTTCACTAGCACCAGTACTGACAGTGATGGTGATGTCGTTTCATGGAGCTGGAATTTCGGTGATGGCACGAATGCTTCAGGCGCAAGTGTCAATCATCAGTATGCTCAGTCTGGCAATTACACAGTCACACTAACTGTGACCGACAACGATGGCGCAACAGCAAGCACTGCCACAGAATTTACGGTTGAAGTACCAGAAGTGGCGTTAGAGATGACAGTGAAAAATGCCAACAAGTCGCGTCACGGTAGCATACGTGTTGCGCTGGCATGGGATGGCAGTAATGCGAATGCATTCACTATCTTCCGTAACGGTGTTGCCGTGGGTACCTCAAGCGGTTCAGCGTTTATTGATCGTTTCAGCGATCTTGCGGGTTCGAGCTTCACCTATAAAGTATGTGAAACTAACGGTCCTTGCTCAAATGAAGAAACCGTTAATTTTTAATTACATAGTTTAATTGTAACGTGGCGCTAACCTAAAACCCTAGCGCCTACTCATCGATGAAACCCTTGTTTCTTGTTAATGCCACTTAGCCTTCTTGAGTGGCATTTTTTATGCTCAAACAACTTACTCCCGAATTCAAATCTTCGAGCAGGGGCAACAGCCCCAATGCAAAAATAATGGTTACTTCAAATATCCACTTTCACCTACGGGCTTCTTGAGCAACTTACGTTGTAACGTTCGGCGATGCATTCCCAATTGACGTGCGGTGACAGACACATTGCCTTGATTTGCATTTAGCACTTGCTGAATATGCTCCCACTCCAAGCGCTTAGGATTGAGTGGCGAATCATCAACGTCATCTTTTTGCAGCATATGGGTATGACCATCCATTTCTAGCGCAGCGAGCAAGGTTTGAGTATCAACAGGTTTAGCTAAATAATTATCGGCACCGAGGCGAATAGCCTCCACCGCAGTGGCAATGCTGGCGTAGCCTGTGAGTAATACCATAGTCACTTTGGGCAGTAAGTTACGCAGCGGTACAATTAAACTCAGCCCATTCACTTGGGCAAGTTTCATATCTAACAGAATGTGGCTCGGACAAAATTCCCGCGCCACCAGCAAAGCCGTACTCGCATCATGGGTTAAACGACATTCAAAGCCGTGACGAGTTAACCGTCGCCCTAAAATGCTGGCAAGTGAAAGGTCATCTTCTACAATCAACAAACGTTTCATGATGTTATCTCGTCAGGTACTTGAGTCTTCGGCCATAACGCCAGCTCTGGGTCCTTTAAAATAGTAAAGCGAATTTGTGCGACTGTGCCGCCTTGGGGATGATTAGCCAGAATCAACTCGGCCCCCAAACGCTCTAAGCTCGCGTGGCTAAGTAACAGCGCAGCACCTAATCCTTTAGGACTCTGGACTAACAAAGTCCCCAGTTGTGGCATTAAAGAAGGGGCAATGCCAGCGCCATAATCACGGATCTGCAAATAGAGTTGATCTACGTTTGGCGCTATATCCAAACCAATATCCACCTGCGGGATATTAATGGTTTCAACACTGGCACGGGCAGCATTTTCAATTAATGCCATGATCGCTGGCGTCAGGCTCATGTCAGTCAAAATACTCAGTTCTGACAATTGTTCCGGCGCACAGTTAATCAGCCAGTTCAGTTCGGTTTGCGGCATTAACAGTAAAATCTTTTGTTTTAAGCCTTCAATTATCTCTGTTATTTTTTGTGGGCGTTGGCGACGATCACGAATGGATTCTGTAGCTAAACGTAATTCGGCGAGGGTATGCTCACAACGGCCTAAAGCACTTTCCATTTCGGTAATCGTTACTGATGTGCCACTCATATCGTCTTTTACTTCATCAAGTAATAATCGCAAACTCGAAAGCGGCGTAGCCAGTTGGTGTGCCATTTGCGCCGATACGGTGCCAAGCGCTAATAACTGTTCTTGGCGCAATTGTCCTTCACGCATATATGCCAGCAGCTCATCTTGGCGGCGCATGCGTTTAGTGATTAACGCCACACTGGTTGTGATTACCAAAGCCGAAATCACAAAGTTAAACCACATGCCTAAATAATGAGAACTCATATCCATACCATGGTGCTGCATGGGAGATTCTGGCGCAGTAAAAATCATCATACTGTAAGCTAAGGTCGACATCGCAGTTAGCACCCAAGGTGCCCAAATCGGCAGGGTCACCGCCGCAAGTGCGATAGGTAATAACAATAAAGAGATAAAGGCATTGGTGGCCCCGCCGGAAAAGTACAACCAAGATATCCACAATAGCGTATCTAAGCTAAGTGCGATAAAAAGGCCACTCTCTTTTACAAACAAAGGTTTGCGTAGTGCTAATGTGAATGACAGATATAGCACTTCCAGTACAAATACATAGACCAGAGGTTGCATTTGTAAGCTAAGACCAAAGGTATCGGCGGCAAACAGAGTTAAGCTAATTTGTAGCAATAAACCTAAGGTTCGCAGCAACGCAACTTGGTCTGCAGCTTGTACACTGGTTCCGAAAATTTTAGCCATAGGGTCTCATTCTGCTTTAACGCACGTTTATAGCTGATGATTCTAAAAGCTTTTCATATTCAACGCACTTATTTAACCTGAACTCGATGTATGGACTCCACCAACCTACAGTCGTAAGTTGGTATCGACCAAAACAAAAGGAGTCCATACATGAGTAAGCCTACAATAATATC
>NZ_JAKILU010000035.1 GCF_023283485.1 Shewanella glacialipiscicola | reverse complement strand
TGGAGCGACTTCATTCTGCTAATGACAATCTGTCACCGGTAGAGTTTGAAAATTCTCAACTAAAAGTGTCCTGTTTGGGTTGACCAGTACAATCCGACCTTAGCTTTTTTGCCCGTATTTTATTCAGTTCTGCCTCGAACTCTTTTCTTAAAGTTTCACGGTGCTTCACTTTTTCCGCGGGACTTGAAAAGATAGGAGCTGTTGTTTTGGGTTTACTAATGAATGGATAAAGTGCTGATTTGAACGATGCTATAAGTTCATTTCTAACTGTTGCTTTATCAGCGTAGTTGTCGTCACTGAGGTTGTAAACGATGGGCCATCGTTTATGCGCCAAATCAAACGGCAGGTTCTTGTCTGGGCTGCCGAATGAAGAATTCATGATATTAATTACGCGACCATCACCAAGGCTGCTTAATGCATAGCCAAGTTCAATTAGAACGTTGGGATTCGGGCAGTATTTCTCATTTTCTGATTTGGTAATGAATGTTATGTCACCAATAAATATGTCACTTTTTTCAATTTTACTAAGGATGGTGCTTGCTATGTCTGGCGACCCTTGTACGTCTTTCGTGTCGTGATCCAGTCTTAATGCATCCTCAATTTTCAAATCTTGGTTGAGCTGCTTTATGGCTCGTTCAAGACAGTCTTTGATGAAGTTCCGATTGAACTTGTTTTCAATATCGCTCTGCCAAGAATAAAAAATCTTCAAATCAGGTTTCCTTGTTCTTACCGCTTAACGTCTTAGTATTTATGCGCTGCACGGTTTGCTAGGCATAAATCGCTTATTGGACTTGGCCGCTGTCACATCCATGTCAATTGGTATAAATGATGCTATAGGAATTTGCTTTTTTGCGGTAGCGTTTTTTTATACAGTTTGAAGGGTAATCACTTGATATCGTTTTAGCTTTCTCATTTTTCGCGCTTATTTTTTTCAGATGAATCACTATCTAACGACTCAAAACTCCAAGGAATACACCTCCCCTCGGAGTTGCCGCAGGGCGAATAGACAAATTGCGTGAGTCTCGCCATGGATGGCGAGCTAGCTTTCGCAGGTGCAGGGACGCATCCTTCGGAAGCGATAGCAAATTTGTCAATGAGCACAAGGGGCTTTCAACTCCGTTTGGGGCGTCATGGAGCATCCAAGGAGGATAGGACGAGCAGTCCTCCTTGGTCGGGTGTGGAGTGAAGCCCCACGACTTTGATTTTGATTAAAGCATTCAAAATACGAAACACACTTTGGGGTAATAGCTTTTTAGCTAAACGAACAGCGAAAGGGTTAGTGAGGATTGGCATTGTTGTACCAGTGACCGATGGCGGCATGGATGCCGCCGTCGAGCCTATAGGGATATATTTACGGCGAGTCACTGGGAAAGCAATGACAATTAATGTTGCACCTGAGGGCTCTTCTAAAACATGAATGTTTTAGAAGAGCCCTCAGGGAAACAATGGAAATTAATGCGTAATACATGTAACTCAACTGTCTTGCTTGGGGCAAAACTGCCCTAAAAATAAAAACCTCTTTCCATGCAATATGAAAAGAGGTTTTAGTATTGAGCGAAAGCGGCTCCTTCTCTATATATAGACAAAAAATATAGACAAAAAAAGAGCGGTTATAAAACAGTCCGCTTATAGCACGATCCAAGTCGCTTTCAATTCAGTGTATTTGTCGAAGGAGTGTAAAGATTTATCTCGGCCATTACCTGACTGTTTATAGCCACCGAACGGCGCTGTCATGTCGCCGCCATCGTAATGGTTGATCCACACCATGCCAGCGCGCAGGGCTTTAGCGGTTTTATGGGCTTTGCTGATGTTTGAGGTCCACACACCTGCGGCTAAACCGTAGATGGTATCGTTGGCGATTGATATCGCCTCTTCCATGCCGTTAAATTCAATCACAGATAACACAGGGCCAAAAATCTCTTCGCTGGCAATTTTCATCTGATTATTTACATTAGAGAATACCGTTGGCTGCACATACACGCCGCCCGTGTCGGCCATAACTTGGCTGCCACCGTAGACTAGAGTTGCGCCTTCATCTTTACCCGCTTTGATGTAACTAAGTACAGTGTCTAACTGTTGTTTATCGACAACGGCGCCGCTCACTGTGGCAGGATCGAGTGGATGACCCGGATGCCATGATGCTAGTTCCTCTGCAATAAGCGCAATAAGCTCATCTTTTACCCCTGATTCCACCAGCAAACGCGAACCCGCGGTGCAGACTTCACCTTGGTTAAAGGCAATCGCTTCAGCGGCGGCAACGGCTGCGGCTTTGAGATCTGGCGCGTCATTAAAGACAATATTAGGGCTCTTGCCTCCCGCCTCTAACCACACGCGTTTCATGTTCGACTCGCCTGCGTAAATCATTAATTGCTTAGCAATTTTTGTCGAACCTGTGAACACCAGCGTATCCACGTCCATATGCAGGGCTAAGGCTTTACCCACGGTATGGCCAAACCCTGGCAGCACGTTTAATACGCCTTTAGGCATGCCTGCTTCAATGGCGAGTTGCGCCATACGAATAGCCGTTAAAGGTGACTTTTCAGAGGGTTTTAACACCACACAGTTACCTGTCGCCAGCGCAGGCCCTAATTTCCAGCAGGCCATCAGCATAGGGAAGTTCCACGGCACAATCGCAGCGACAACACCGACAGGTTCACGAGTGATCATGCCGATTTCATTGTGGGCGGTTGGCGCGAGTTCATCGTAAATTTTATCAATCGCTTCGCCCGACCAGCGAATAGCACGGGCAGCGCCCACCACATCCACCGCCTTAGAGAAACGAATAGGTTTACCCATGTCGAGGGTTTCTAACAGCGCGAGTTCATTGGCATTTTCTTCGAGTAACTCGGCAAAACGTATCATGACTTTTTTGCGCTGCACAGGAGATTGCTGCGACCAAACACCTGACTCAAATACGCTGCGGCCATTGGCAACCGCAAGGTTGGCATCGTCAACATCGCAACTCGCCACTTTTACCAACAAGCGGCCATCGATAGGACTAATACAATCAAAGGTGTTACCCGAAACGGCATCTTGATATTCGCCATTGATAAAAGCCTTACCATTAATAGACAAACGGGCAGCAAGACTTTCCCATTCGCTACGTTTCTTTGGTGTGTTCATGATGACCCCTTAATAGTTCGTATAAGTGTGGTTTATCGTTCATCGACAAAAAATAGCCATCTGTGACAGACGAATTGCAAATGCGAAACAGCATCGCAGGCATAATTTCTGGCTTCAGATTACGCTGTTTGAGCAATAAAATTCAATATTTTTTACAAAAATAGCATTTTAGCTACAAATAACTGCACACCACTATTCCATGTTCATTATTTCTGACATAGCATAGCAAATAATAGCCACCCTAAAACCAGACCTAAAAAGTACAGGACAAGGTAAACACTATGGCCGATTTGCCACTCAATTCCTCAAATGATTTTTCAAGCAAGTCTTCGCAAGAGATGCCCTCACTTGAAGCCCTGTGGATGCCTTTTACTGCTAACCGCCAATTTAAAGCCAACCCGCGGTTACTTGCCAAGGCTGAAGGCATGTATTACAAGGACATTGATGGCAATAAGGTTTTAGATGCCACCGCGGGTTTGTGGTGTTGTAACGCGGGCCATGGTCGCAAAGAAATTAGCGAAGCGGTCAGCAAACAAATACACGAGATGGACTACGCGCCCTCCTTCCAAATGGGTCATCCTATTGCCTTTGAACTCGCTGAGCGTTTAGTTGAGCTAAGTCCAGAAGGATTAAATAAAGTCTTTTTTACTAACTCAGGTTCTGAGTCGGTCGATACAGCACTTAAGATGGCGCTGTGCTATCACAGAGCGAATGGTCAAGCCTCACGCACTCGCTTTATCGGCCGTGAAATGGGTTATCACGGTGTGGGTTTTGGCGGCATCTCTGTCGGAGGATTAAGTAATAATCGCAAAGCCTTTAGCGGCCAATTGTTGCAAGGCGTTGATCACTTACCCCACACCTTAGATATCCAAAATGCGGCATTTACCCGTGGACTCTCACACTTTGGCGCTGAAAAAGCTGAGATATTAGAACAGCTTGTGATCCTACATGGCGCCGAGAATATTGCCGCCGTCATCGTTGAGCCAATGTCGGGTTCTGCTGGGGTAATATTGCCTCCCCAAGGTTACTTAAAACGTCTGCGTGAAATCACTAAAAAACACGGCATCCTACTAATTTTTGACGAAGTTATTACCGCTTTCGGTCGCGTTGGCGCCGCCTTTGCGAGTCAACGTTGGGGCGTTATCCCAGATATGATCACCACGGCTAAAGCCATTAATAATGGCGCTATTCCTATGGGGGCTGTATTCGTGCAAGATTTTATCCACGACACTTGCATGCAAGGCCCCAATGAACTGATTGAATTTTTCCACGGCTATACCTATTCCGGCCACCCTGTTGCGGCGGCCGCGGCGCTTGCCACCCTATCGATTTATGAAAATGAGCAATTATTCGAGCGCAGTCTTGAGCTTGAGCACTATTTCGAGGACGCATTGCACAGCCTCAAAGGCTTGCCGAATGTGATTGATATTCGCAACACTGGCTTAGTCGCTGGGATTCAATTTGCACCTAACGCTCAAGGCGCGGGGAAACGTGGCTACGGCGTGTTTGAACATTGCTTCCGCCACGGCACTCTGGTGCGAGCCACGGGCGATATTATTGCCATATCGCCGCCACTGATTGTCGATAAACGCGAGATTGACCAAATGGTTAACAGCCTAAGCGATGCGATTAACGCCGTTGGATAATAGCGCCAGCTGTTCGTTCCACTCTCACATTTAACACTCCGCTGCGGCGGGGAACATCAAAGGTTAACTATGCTCAAGATCACTCACTTTGTTAATGGTCAGCACACCCCTGCCAGCTCAAGAGCCCAAGATATTTTTGAACCAGCCACTGGCGAACATAGTAGCCAAGTCTCGCTCGCCAGCGAAGCGGAAGTTGGTGAAGCTATCGCTATCGCTAAAACCGCCTTTGAGACGTGGTCGCAGGTAACACCACTCAACCGTGCTCGCGTGCTATTTAAATTTAAAGCCTTAGTCGAGCTACACATGGATGAAATGGCTCAGCTTATCACCCGCGAACACGGCAAAGTGTTGGATGATGCAAAGGGCGAGATCATTCGCGGTCTCGAAGTGGTCGAGTTTGCCTGTGGTATTCCGCACTTACTTAAAGGCGAGCACACCCAACAAGTGGGTGGCGGCGTCGATTCTTGGTCAGTTAATCAAGCTTTAGGTGTTGTCGCAGGCATAGCGCCCTTTAACTTCCCGGTGATGGTTCCCATGTGGATGTTCCCAATCGCAATTGCCTGCGGTAACACCTTTATTATGAAACCCTCGGAAAAAGACCCTAGCGCTGTGATGCGTATTGCCGAGCTGCTTAAAGAAGCGGGTCTTCCCGATGGCGTGTTTAACGTGATTAACGGCGATAAAGAAGCCGTCGATAGCTTACTCACCCATAAAGATGTGCAAGCGGTAAGCTTTGTTGGCTCAACTCCAATAGCCGAATACATCTACAGCACCGCCTCTAAACATGGCAAACGCGTACAAGCCTTGGGCGGCGCAAAAAACCATATGCTACTCATGCCTGATGCAGACTTAGATCAAGCCGTGAGCGCCTTAATGGGCGCAGCCTACGGCAGTGCGGGCGAGCGTTGCATGGCGATTTCAGTCGTACTAGCAGTAGGTGATGTGGGCGATGCGTTAGTGGAAAAACTGCTACCGCAAATCCAAAGCTTAAAAGTCGGCAACGGCCTGACGCCAGAGATGGAAATGGGCCCGCTTATCTCAAAACAGCATCTTGCCAAAGTAACCCAATATGTTGAAGCGGGCGTGCAAGAAGGCGCAGCATTGCTGGTCGATGGCCGTAAACTGAGTGTTGAAGAAAATCCACAAGGCTATTTCCTCGGCGCCTGTTTGTTCGACCACGTCACGCCAGAGATGAGCATTTATCGTGAAGAAATCTTTGGCCCAGTGCTCGCCATTATGCGCGTAAAAGATTACCCGACCGCACTTGAGCTGATTAACCAACATGAATTTGGTAATGGCACGGCCATTTTTACCCAAAGTGGTGAAGCAGCAAGACATTTTTGCCACCACGTGCAAGTCGGTATGGTTGGAGTGAACGTACCGATTCCTGTGCCGATGGCATTCCACAGTTTTGGCGGTTGGAAACGTTCACTGTTTGGACCGCTGCATATGCATGGCCCCGATGGCGTGCGTTTTTACACTAAGCGTAAAGCTATTACTGCGCGCTGGCCCGTAGGCAAACAGACTCAAGCCGAGTTTGTTATGCCAACGATGAAATAGCCGAATGTCGGCTTAACAAGGAAATCGCACATGACGGTGAGCATTAATGCCATTATTCGCTTTGCTACGGCGCAAACAGCCGTTGAAAGCTACCGGCTACCGGTGGAAAAGTTGTTAACAGGTAACCCAACCCAAGGGTTAGAGAATCATTATTCTAGCCCTTGCGATCAATTTCACAGTGGAATTTGGCAAAGCGAATCAGGTGCTTGGAAAATAAACTATACTGAATACGAATACTGCGAAATCCTCGAAGGAGTAAGTGTTATTACTGATCTTCGGGGTCAATCACAGACTTTCACTGTGGGTGATAGGTTTATTATACCGGCAGGGTTTGAAGGGACTTGGGAAGTCGTCGAACCGTGTCGTAAGATTTATGTTATTTTTGAGCAAAAGTGAGATCAACGAGGCTGATGTCAGCCTCAGTAAAACGGCTAAGTTATCTTAGCAATACTCGCCAGTAGTTCACAGTAATGGGTTTTCCTAGGCTGTTGATTGGCAAACTAACGGATGTACTGACGCCATTAAATCACCTTGGCCGCCAGTAACACGTCCGAGTCAATAAAGAAAATGGGAGAAATACCGTGCATAATAATCTGAATAAAAAACGGCTGGTACAGCTTGTTGGACTCGCGCTTACGACCACCCTATTCTCCGGTATTGCGGCCGCCGAAGTGACGGGGGAAATCGGTGTGACAAACGACTATCGTTTCCGTGGTATATCACAGACTGCAGGCGATCCCGCACTGCAAGGGGGTATCGCTTGGAACTTCGACTCGGGTTTCTCTGTCGGCGCTTGGGCAAGTAACGTCGATTTTGATGAACCCGGCTATAATGGCCCTGCAATCGAATATGATTTCTATGTTGCTTATGGTGGCGAGATCAACGAAGAGCTAAGCTACGATGTCACTATTAACCGTTATAACTACTCCGGTGAGAGTGACATAGGCTACTTTGAAATCACCGCAGGCATGGATTATAAAGGCTTTCGCGTCGCCTATTGGTTCACCGATGACTACAGCGGCACTGATTTAGACTATCACTACACTGAGCTTAACTACTCTTATGGGTTTGTTGAGAACTGGAGCCTCGATTTGCACTACGGCTACAATGCTGGTGACGCGTTAGATGACGGTGAAGGCTTTGATAGTTACTCAGACTATTCTGTTGGTGTATCGACTGAACTAGCAGGCTTTGGACTTTCTTTAGCTTGGTTAGGTACCGATCTCAGCGGCGACCAAAAGGTCTCTGATGGCGCATTTAAAAACTCTGATACCGTTCTTGCTAGCGTGAGTTACGCGTTCTAACCCTCTTGAGCTTTAAAGCATAATCTTGATAACTCAATAAAAAGCCCTCATCATCGAGGGCTTCTTTTTTACAATTCGGTTTACCAGCGACGCATTTTATGGCCTTTTACCGCGTAGAACAGAATGAACAAATAACAGGGTAACAACACCATATAACCGCCTTGCATGCCCATGTCTGTCGCTGAGCTCATTAAGCCCCAAGACACAGGACCAAAGGCGCCACCCGCAATACCCATAATCAATAGTGCTGAACCGGTACTGGTTAATTTGCCCATGCCAGACAAGGCAAGCGGCCACACGGCGGGCCAAACTATTGCATTAGCTAAACCAAGAAAAGCAATCATCAATAATGTGTCAGGCAGTGCCACGCCACCAAAAGGTACTAATACGATATTAGCAATAGCGTAGGAGTTATTGTCGCCAAACAAAATGCCACATGTCAGCATTAAACCTAGAATGGCCGAAATCATCAGCGCCTTAGGTTGTGAAATAAAACGCGGAATTAATAAGATACCTAATGTGTAACCCAGCACCATACACAACATGGTATAAGAGGTCATCACGCCGTAATGTTCAACCCCAAGTGAAAGTGCAAAAGTGCCAATCGTGTCACCGGCAATTACTTCCACTGCCACATAAACAAATAGTGCCAACACACCGAAAGCTAAATTAGGGTGAGAAAGTGCCGCTTTAAGCTGGCTTTTATCGGTATGTTCAACGGTTTCATCTTCATTAGACAACTCTGGTAATGGCGATTTTTTCACCATCAATGCTAAGATACCGATAAAAATGGCCATACCTAAATACGGTAATACTAAGCCATCAGCCATTTCATCAATTTGAATTTGAGTGAGCTCAGTACCAATACGGTCTTTAAAGCTGTCTAAAATCAGTGCTGAGAATACTAAAGGCGCAATCACGCCCGCACCTTTGTTCAAAATACCCATCACACTCACACGGGCAGCGGCTGATTCTTCAGGACCTAAACGCACCACATAAGGATTAACTGCTGTTTGTAATAGGGTTTGGCCTGTGCCCATCACCAATTGAGCAAATAGAAATAAACCGAAAATTTGCGTTTCTGCCGCAGGAATAAATAACAATCCCGCCAACATCATCACGCCCATTCCCAATGCCATGCCATTTTTATAACCGACCTTGTGAATAAGCCAAGCAGAGGGCAAAGCGGTGAAGGTTACGGCGATATAAAAAGAAAATAAAATCAACGAGGCTTGGAAAGGATTAAGCTGCAATATTTGTTTTAAATACGGCATTAAAGAACCGTTCAACCACGTGGCGAATCCGAGGATGAAAAATAGAGCCGCTACAATGGCCATGGGGAGAGCGCTGCTTTTTTGCTGGCTTTTATCGAGTGTCATTTCCATAAACCTGCTTCTTATTAGTAGTTAATTATTGAGGTGATCACGGGATCAAAATTAATGTCTAATTTCCCGAACATCCTTACCGCGACTCGTTGACAATGGCGAATGTTATCATTCAAAAGCCCCATTGTTTCACCGATGTTAAAACAAATAACACAAAAAGACAACGCTGTCATTTAATAAATATCTAGTGTAGCCCCTATCACAATCACCAATTAGCCGACAATTAAGTCGTCAGTCAGTGATAACTCAAACCTAGAAAATAATGTAAAAAAAACCGCAAACACTCAGTGCCTGCGGTTGTTCTCAATCTATTAAGTGAGCTGACTAAATCCTGAAAAAAATATTTCGGCGATACAACCAATATAAAACCAGCCACTGCACCGCAAGCAAGCTGATAACCGCAGCTAACGGTTGGCTAGTTGCAGGCAATGTTGCAACCACACCGCCAAACACACTCAGCGCGATATATTTCCAATCCACTAAGCTAGACGCTAAGTAAATAATAATGGCGTTAGTACCAATAACCACAAAGAAAAATGCCCATCTTTGCCACTTAAGTACGTCAACTAAAGCATAAAATATGGCCAGTAAAATCATACTCCAGCCTGAGGTCACTAGCACGAATGAACTGGTCCATAAGATTTTGTTAACAGGAATAACCACATCCAACAGCCAACCTACAGCTAAGCAGATACCACCTGCTGCTGCGAGTAGACCGACTTTAGCCCACTCTCCTTTAGGGTGGGATTTAACAATAAAGTGACCAACAAAAACGCCTGCTAATGCATTGACTATGGCGGGGAGTGTTGACAATATTCCTTCAGGATCTGGCGTATAGCCTTGATAGCTTATGCCGGGTAATAAAATTGAATCAACATAGGCATTGATTGATTCCGCTGGCGAGAGCACGCCGGCCTGCCCACCAGGAAAGGGCAACCAAAGTTGCACTGCGCCATAGCCAAGCAAAATGCCCAAGGCGACGACAATTTGGGTTCGTAAACTGGTGTGCCACACCAGTAATGCCGCAAAAAACCAAGCAAAAGCGATTCGACCTAACACGCTGGCATAGCGAACTTTTTCGGGATCGGCAGGCACTCCAGCACCCCAACCATGATTATATAAAATCCCTAGTAACAACAATAAAAACAGCCGCTTAATTCCATGGCGATATACAGGTAATCGCTCGTTCATGGGTAATTTATCTAAACGTTTGGGGGATAATCCTAAGGCGACACCGGAGAGAAAAATAAATAGCGGAAAAATTAAATCGTAAAATTGAAAACCATGCCATTGGCTATGGTGCATCTGTTCATCGCCCCATTGCCAGCCTGTCCAACCGGTTAAAATAAGCAAGCCACCAAACAGCGCCTCACCACCTAAAATCCAAAACATATCAAAACCACGAAGCGCATCAAGAGACATCAGCCTAGGTTTTTTCACTTTCTCCGCCAAGGACTCGTTTGTTTGCATCATCTCCATACCATATCCTTTCTTATTGTTATTTATAGCTTTTATAAAAGTTAGGTAAAAATTAGCACCATACACTATTAGTGCCAGACAATATGCCTGCTATACCATATTAGTGCTGCGCCTATATGGTGCTACATCATAAAAAAACTTAGCCCCTGTCATCAAAATATGACAGGGGCTAATGGTTAAGTCTGATTTTTTACTGGCAACATAATCTAAGAGTGAACATAAACAGCCTGTCCTGCAATATAGTTTGCCAGCACTTTATTATGGACATCAAGCAACACCAGATCTGCTCTATGCCCCGATGCTAAACGGCCAGCCTTATGGTCAATTCCGAGGAACTGTGCCGGATACAAGGCCGCCATTCTTAACGCTTCGGCTAACGGCAAACCCAATAAGTTCACGGTATTATTAACCGCGCTCGCCATATCAAGCACGCAACCTGCCAATTCACCAGTTATGGCATTTAATCTGTCACCGACTCTAAGCACTTGAATACCAAAGAGCTCAAAGCTCATTTCATCGTCCATGCCAACTGGCGGCATGGCATCGGTGACGAGCATTATCTTGCCTCTAGGCTTGGCGCGCAGAGCGACCTTTGCCGCAGCAGGATGCACATGATGACCATCGACAATTAACCCACACCAAGCGCTTTCGCTCTCAATCGCCGCGCCAACCATTCCCGGCTCACGGGAACCGAGTGGTGACATGGCATTATAAAGGTGCGTAAAACCGGTGGCGCCAGCAGCCAATGCCGTAACAACCGTGTTGTAATCGGCATTAGAATGCCCCAAACACACCTTAACGCCCGAAGCGACAAGCGTACGAATAACCTCTGGCGACACATTCTCAGGCGCAAGCGTAACGACTTTTATCCCCAGATCTTGACGACAAAATACTGCAAGTTCAGCATCGGTGATGTGGCGAATAAAGCCCTGTGGATGCACTCCTTTTTTAGGTACAGATAAATGCGGCCCTTCAAAGTGCACGCCTAAGACGCCAGCGCTACCTTTTTGCAATGCCTCAGCAATAGCATCGGCTGCTTTTACCATCACACCAATGTCATCGGTGATTAATGTCGGTAAAAATCCGGTCGTACCAAAACGGGCATGCGCTTTAGCAATCGTTTCAATACAGGCCACGCTAGGCTCGGCATTGAATAGTGCGCCGCCGCCACCATTAACTTGTACATCGATAAAGCCCGGCACCAATGTTCCGGCTTGGCGAATTTCTTTTACACCTTTAACGGTATCAAAAGCCAGAATATGCCCGTCTTCAATCGTCACTGGCGCATCTTCGTGGAAATGTTCGCCATCAAAAATACGTTCAGCGATCAGGGTGATTTTCATCGCAAACCTCTTTCAATAAATAACGCGAGTGACTTGGTTAAGCCTATTCCAGCTAGGCTTAACCCCGTAAAACTCAATCTCATCAACGAGTCACTTAGAGTGTTTGGGTCACTTTTTTAAGACCCGCTGGTTGATCAGGATCGATACCGCGGGCAATCGCAACTGCGGCCACGTCGATATAAAAACGTTGTAATAACGCTAACGGTGCCACACGTGGATGAATATCAGTCGAGGTTTGATTTAGATGCACTAAGTCGGCGCCGCGTTGGCTCACGTTTTCAATTTGTTCGATATGGCTCGCGTAGGATTCATCGCCAATACATACATCGACGATAGTGAGTTTTTTCTCAACTAACGTTACGGGGCCGTGGAGGAACTCGGCGCTACTAAATGCTTCAGCATGGATTGAACACACTTCTTTTAACTTAAGCGCAATTTCCTTAGAGACCGCATAACCTAAGCCACGGCCGAGTACGACTAAGTTTTTTACGTCGGCAACAGATTCAGCCGTGAGCTGCGGCTCAGCGTCCACCGCGGTTTGCAGCGCTTGTGGTAAAGAGCCCACCGCTTTGGCAAGTGATTCACTCTGCGTCCACGCGGCGGCAAGTTGTAAAATCGCTGACAGCGTCGCAAGGTAACTTTTAGTCGCTGCAACGGCTTTTTCTTCGCCAGCACGTAAAGGCACAACCACATCAACGATATCTTTAATCGGTGCAGTTTCATCGTTGACTAAGGCAACACAAAAAGCACCGGCATTTTTTGCCATGCGCGCCTGTGCCAAAATATCAGGGCTACGGCCAGATTGTGAAATCACAATCACTAACGCACCTTCTAATTTCAAAGTCTTACCATATACGCTCGCCACCGATGGCGCCGCAGCAAAAGTTGGCACGCCGGTTTCAATTTCAAATAAGTACTTAGCGAAAACACCCGCGTGATCCGATGATCCGCGGCCAACCATCATCACAAAACGAGGATTGAAAGCGCGCAGCTTTTCACCTAACTGCTGCATAATATCAACGTTAGCCTCTAACTGAGCCGCTATTTTTTGCGGTGCAGTGCGAGCTTCTTGTTCCATAATCGTGTTTGTCATGTCTTTTACCTTCACGTTCAAATAGAGGATTGAGCTTCAGTACTATTTATACTGATAACGATTTATTAAATTCTTGCTGGGCAAAATACATAGCACCAAATTCGGGTGGGGCTAAGGTCTCTGAAATTTTGGCAACCACATCGGCACTAAGCCAAGCCTGTAACGGTTCAGCAAGACCGCCTATCATCGAAAATCGCACCGGATTGAGACTAAATAGTTTCCGTGCCATCTCACTAATGTAATCCGCGCCTTCTTGCACTATGGCTATCGCGACTGCATCACCGTCATTGGCACAATCAAGCACGTTTCTGGCTAATGCAGCGTAACAACTTGATGATTTTCCCGCTAAATTTTCAACAATACCGAGTGCGTCGGTGACGTTAAAGTAATTCAGTAGCATGTCGGTTAAGCTTGTCGATACGGCAAAGCCGTCGAGCGCCAGCAACACATGTTCAGCTGCTTTTAATCCAAGCCAAGCGCCACTGCCTTTATCGCCTAATGCAAAACCATAACCACCAATACTTAAACTGGTGTCATCAACATGGGAATAACCACAAGAACCAGTGCCAGTGATAATCACCGCGCCATCGGCACCACGATGGGCACCAATACAAGCCGTGTGCAAATCTGTGGTGACATACATAGCCGCAAAAGGATGCTGCCAGTTGACAACATCTTGATATAACCGAGGTACATTGACACCTGCAAGACCAAGCCCTGCCACCAGTAAACGACTATCGCTTTCTTTCATACCGGCATCTAGCAATGCTAAACGAGTCGACTCCTCAATGGATTCAAATGTTTGAGCAAGACCATGCAGTGGATTTGCACGTCCTGCAACACCAGTACCTAAAACGTTGCCGTCTACAGAATAGATAGTGGCTCGGCATTTACTGCCGCCTCCATCTACACCAATAAACAACGGTTGATCTTTTGTCTGGATTAACCCCATGACACCCCTCTCACCTATCAATGCAGCGCTATCGTTGCTTATTATTTGCCGTTAATACCGCATCCAACTTTAGTTAACTCAATGTTACAACAACAATGACAGCGTTGTCATTTACTTTTTAAGTGATTTACGTTCAAAAGTAAAATTGAGGAAATTAATAAGGTGGAAATAAAAAAGCTGTATTTTATCTTTAAAATACAGCCTGATATAAATATAGCTTTAGTTAACGATTAAACTTCGGCCTTTACGAATACTATCGGCGGCAAGGGCGCGGATCTCAATCGGTGCAATAACCGCTTGCCCCGCTTGATAAGTTTGCCATTGGCCATTTAGGCTACGGTATTCAAGTTTTAGTCCTGGATACGCGATATTGGCAAACAGTTTTCCGTCACGGATCTCAGCGCCGACCGTCGGTACGCGATAGTCGATACCCGCTTTATCTAGCTTGATAAACTCTTTATGCCCTAAGGTATTCGCCAGTTGTTGCCAGTCCTTTGCTTGCGCGTCACGCATGGCTAACGTAAAAGCGCCTGAACTTTGGTTATAGAGCGCGCCTTGATATTGATAAGGAACTTCCCACGCGGCTTGATGCCAAGCCCGCTCGGCCAACATCAATAAGCGGGGAAATATCATATATTCAGCGGTGTCGTCACTGCGAACCGATTCACTCCAGAGCTGCCCTTGCAAGCCGCGAAAGGATTTACCTTTCTCAATTGGACCCGATATTTTTTTGCCTGCCTCATCGAGTTTGATGCGGTCATCTGCTTCAAATGGTTGATTTTGAATATCGGTCCATTGCTCCGCATTGGCGGCCAAATTATCTGGCATAAAGCTAAACACTTTATGGCTGTTAGTCGCACGGCCTGCCCAATAATATCCGTGCTCTTTGGGATCCGCCTCGTATGGAAAATCAAAATACAAGACTTCAGGATTGGATAACACCACATCCCAACCATAGTTAACTTGCCTATTAGCGTGTTCATAACCTTTATAGGCAATCACATCCCAAATATTAGACTGCACTTTAGCCGGCATGTTTTCAGGGCGAACATGGCTCATGCCATCGCTCCATCCCGCAACTTCAATACCTTTAGCGGCAAGCATGGTAGAAATACGTTCGATAAAGTACGCACCTAATTCATCGACCGATTTAACGCCCTTATCATTTTGCGCAATAAACGCTAAGCATTGTGGTGATTGCTTCCACGCACCTGCAGTTTCATCGGCGCCAATATGGTAGCGAGTAAATGGTTGTCCTGCGGCTTGGTGTAACTTAGCAATTTCATCAATCACTTTTTCAACAAAGTGATAAGTCGACTCCATACAAACGTTAAGTGTATTGTCGTTGTAATACTGCACTGACGAATAGACCGTGGTGTCCTTGGGATCGGATAACAAATATTGCTCAGCTGCGGTATTTTTCCCTTCTACTTGCAACTGGCGAGCGCCAGCATCTAAAGACTTCACCGCATTACTACTTGGCTTATCCACTGACGCGACCACTTGCACTAGAGTATTTGTAGTTCCCTCAACTTCCTGTGCCTGCAATTTACGAAAGCGCAATTCCATCGATTTAATTGCCGCGCGGCTGTGGCCTGGCATGTCCATCGATGGGATGACTTGAATTTGACGAGCTTCGGCATATTTCACTATGTTGATATAATCTTGTTTGCTATAAAACCCATTGACACTGGTGTCAGCAAAAGGACCACTACCCAGTTGTGGTAGTAAACAGGTGTTTTCTTCAAGATCATGGCAACGTTTGCTGCCTATATCAGTCAGCTCTGGTAAACCGTCGATTTCAAGTCGCCAGCCTTCATCATCGGCCATGTGTAAATGCAGCTTATTGAGTTTGTAAGCTGCCATTTGGTCAAGTAAATCTAGGATCAGCTGTGTACTATGGAAGTTGCGCGCCACATCTATGTGCATACCACGAAACGGATAACGCGGACTATCTTCAATCGTCATGGCATTAACATTAAGGTTTTGTATGTCCAGCAAACTCGCTAATGACGATAACGCATAGGAGTATCCCGCCGCGTCGCTTGCCGCAATCACAATACCACTTTGCTGAATGTCCAAGCGATAACTGCCTTCAGCGCCATCTTGGCTTACCAATTTCACCGCTAACCCACGGGTTGATTCAGCCACACCAAGGCGGGCTAAACGCGCCAATGCTGCAGCGACTTGAGCCGGTTGCTCTGGATTATCTTTTTGATATTCAAGCTTAATACCAGATGTCAGTGATACTGATTTATCGCTTGAATGAAGTTGTACTTTTTGTGGGGTAGGAATAATCGTATTGACTGCTAAGGCCGCATTTTCGCTTACGCTTTGGTTCGTGATAAACAGCTGCGCAGCATCCGCAGGCGCTAACTTATCGGTTTCAGTACGGCGATACTGTTTCACCATGTCGGTATAGCTTTCGACATAGGGACGTAATTCTAATCTAGTTTCAGTATCCTGACTCACCTGGGTACTCGCTATGAGCACGGGGGCTAAATGCTCGGCGGCCAAGTAATA
This sequence comes from Shewanella glacialipiscicola, assembly GCF_023283485.1. Classification (GTDB taxonomy): domain Bacteria; phylum Pseudomonadota; class Gammaproteobacteria; order Enterobacterales; family Shewanellaceae; genus Shewanella; species Shewanella glacialipiscicola. The sequence goes on along the minus strand of NZ_JAKILU010000035.1, from coordinate 7,269 downwards.
ATTGGGCATGGCATCGGTTTCGGCCAATTGCCATAACTCACTACGGAATCTGAGTGTTTTTTTCACGCCTTGATTAAAGCCCGTAAAGGCAGCCGTTGGTGAAATACGATAAAGATCGCCCTTTATGTGGGTGATGGTAAATTCGTTACCTTCAATTGATTGCACCGGACGCATTTGGCTGAAGTAAATCGCCCAGTCGTGGCTCGCAAGATTGACTCCTGGAACAAAATCGATTTCAGCCACAAAACAGCGGCCATCGGCGAGCGCTTTGTTACATTGCTCATCTGGAATGTTAGTCACAACACGGTAAGTGACGGCTAAGGTATCGCCCAATTGCTGTAATTGAGTTTGAGTTAGAGCCCCAGCAACGGCGCTAGTTTCAGCGGCAGATGACTTTTGTACTTGATACTCTTGCACTTGATTACGTGGCTGATTTTCTACCTGAACATCTGAGCAGGCTGTCAATCCGAGTGCGACCAGAATGCTAGTCGCAGCAAATCTTTTATTCATGATGATCCTTATCTGGCTCCAGAAATAACAACAACTTGAAGGAAATAACTAATACCAGCAGCTTTTCCTTTGGGTGGATAGTCGCTCGAATACGCTAAATGCTCGCTATCGAATAACTGTAAACCTACGACATTGGCATGATGGTTTAACCGACGAAAAAATACTGTTCTAACGCAGGTTTGCTCCCACGCCGCAGGAGAAATGGTTACTGTAGAAATATGAACGGTATCTTCAGATAAACCAGATTGAATTAAACAAGAAACAACCCAATTTGTTATGAGTTCGACAATGACAGTAAAATAGCTAGACGCAGTCAAAGATGCACTAACTAATATTGTCGCTGATGTGATTAATAATAGCGAAACACCCGTAATTATTTTCGTAATGATGCTTAGCACAACCTTTAAAAATATCACCATTAATTACAATCTCTTTTTTATTATCTAGTTTGTACCCTAAAATATTATTTATCGGTGCCGCTAACATTCTAATGCTGATAACAGCAATGGAATAAAATCACTTAAAAAAATGGCTGGGCACTGTTTTCAGTATCCAGCCAACGCTAGTTTCTGGGGGAGAGACTATCAAAAATATAAAAGACAAGCCTATTACCATCAAGCTGTAATAGTTTTATCAAAACATGATAAGGAGACCTCATCCTCGTCACGTAGACCTTACAAACAAGGTTGCCACACAAGCACATGACAACGCTGTCATTAGTAAGTTACACAAAAACAAACCTTATTGCTACATATTTTTGACAATTAAACCGATTGATTGATTCGTCAATATTTATCAATGAGATAAATGTAACGACCATGACTTCTACAGCCAAAAAATAATGACGATGTTTTAAGGTTATCGCCAACACCTTGATTAAAATTAAATCAACATGTCACATAGTCGTACTGTATTGAACGGTTAATGTGGCTCTCAGTAACAGCAAAAAGAACTAGATTGCATTATGGCGATTATTTGGCGATAAAGGCGTTATGGCTAGCGTGAAAGTAGAGTTTTTTACAGCGCATACTGTTTAAAATCTAATAAAAAAGCCTAGCAGTGTTAGGCTAGGCTTTTTTTAATCTAATAACTTAAATTAGAAACGTAATGCAACACCAAGCTTATAACGAGCTTCACCGTCGAAGCTCCATACTGGGTAATTATCTTTAAACTCACTGATAACGCCCTCAGCATCCGCTGGTGATACACCTTTTTGCACACTGTCTTCTTCAAGTAAGTTAACAACTTCAAACGTAAGAGATAAATAATCCGTCACGCTATAATTAGCACTCAAATCCAAGGTGCCATAGGCTTGATGTTCGCGGTTACCATAGAAACCTGGTAATTCGCGCATCATATATTCTGAACGCCAGTTATAAGCGACACGAGCAGAGAAATCATCCATTTCATAGTAACTAACTAAGTTAACTGTATGCTTAGATGAGTCAGAGAATACACCCACACGGTCAGCATAGTTTTCAGCAGGTGAAGTTGCATCTGCAAATGTGTAGTTAACAGAATAACCTAAGCCATTATCGAATGAATCTTGCAATTGCAGTTCGATACCATCAATTGAACCACCGTTAGCATTGTAGTTTTCACTGACAGTCCAACAATCATAGACACCTACGCCACACGAACTACCACCAGCAATCACTAGACTAGGATCTTCGATACCAATTTGTTGATTCAGATTTTCTCTAGTAGAGATAAATGAACTGACATCTTTAATAAAGTAAGTGGCAGCAAACAAACCCTCACCACTAAAATACCATTCTAAGCTCACATCAGCTTGCGAAGCTTTAAAAGGTTGTAAATTGACACTACCAGTTACTTTCTTTTCGTTACCTGGAGTACCGTCATTTAAACCAGGTAATTTAGACGTTGCGAATAAATCAGCATAGTTTGGACGTGAAATAACTTGAGATGCCGAGGTTCTTAAAATTAAATCACTGGCAAGGTCAAATGCAATATTCACACTCGGCAACACATCGTTATAACTTGCTTTGTCAGTACTTAAACCGTCTGCATAAGTCCCTGTTGGGCTAAATGCATAATAGTCTGACTCAACATCAGTAGAAATATATCTTAAACCGAAGTTACCACGGACTCCCTCACCGGCGAATGTTGCCATGGTATACAGCGCCAAGTTTTTCTCTTGAAGTGTGCCATATCCAGACTTATCGAGAGTGAAGCCATCAATAGCAGCGTAAGCATCATTGATCATGTTATCAAAAATAGGTTTAGGCAACGTAAAACCTGCACCTGATGACATGGTGCCAGAATAATAGGCTGATGCATCCTTAGCCACTATGCCAGATGATTGGGCGGCCTCAGTTGTTTGAGTAACATCATGATCTGCATAGCTAATACCTGATTTAATCGAGGTAATCACCCCAAATTCTACCGGGATAGTAAGATCGAATGTTGCAAATGATTCTTCATCTGTGTTCGGTTGCTTTTTTAACGCCCAACCTGCAGTTTCTAATTGGCCATTAAAATCACTAGCATCAAATGAGTTGTTGGCAATATTAATATCAATCACGTCACCAGTAGCGTCATAAATACCCGCAAAATCCCCTGGCTTACCAATAGACTGGCCATAGTTAGATGTCAGGTCGGTTCCGCCTTCGGCTTTAGTTTTACCGATACGACCTTCTAACTTATAAGCGTCAGCCTGATAGGCAAAGTCCAGATCAATGGTGTCAGAAGACATGCTCGCTTTACGAGCCCATGTTTGAGCCCAAGCAAATCCATCTTTACCAGTATGTTCAACTAACGTACAAACACCTGCCGCATTTTTCTTAAGACAGGTATTTTCGCCTTGCTGAGTAGGGAACAAGAAAATAGAGGTGTTAGCATTGTTAGCATCAAGCTGAAGGCTCATGACATTCAGACCAAACTCAAGACTATCAGTTGGTCGATATTGGAATGCCGCATTAATGGCAGTGCGCTCACGATCTTGCTGGAATGTGGTAGGAACAATCTCTCCCCAACCGAGCAAAGACTCAATACCATTGCGTTGATATTCAGTTTTATCTAACGAACCCGCCACGAGAAAACCAAATTTTTCGTCTTCAGTTTTCCAGCTATATAAACCTGAAGTTTGTGGGTCAATTTCCTCAGAAACCGTGCCATAGTCGCCTTTAGCGCTTAAGAACATAGAGTTCGCATCTAAATCTAGCGGTTTACGAGTTTTAACAATAACCGTACCGCCAATACCGCCTTCAGCAATATCAGCTTGAGATGATTTATAAACTTGAATGCCACCGACCATTTCTGGTGGTAGCAAGCTGTAGTTAAAGCTACGATCAATGGCTTGTTGATCAAACCAGCCCGTAGAAGCCACTGAGTGGCCATTTAGTAACGTACTGGTTAACTGGCTAGAAGCACCACGAATGGATACTTGTTGACCTTGACCAAACTGGCGATTTACTGCAACACCAGGAATACGACCTAGCGACTCACCAACATCTCCATCAGGAAACTTACCGATATCTTCAGCCGTTACAGCATCAACGACAGCATCAGAAAAGCGCTTGTCATTAACGGATGCTTTCATTGAAGCTCGCATACCACGCACTTCAATTTTTTCTATATTTTCAGGTGCAGCGGTGGTTGCCGCGGCGTCTGCAGCGACAGCGCTGATGGATACTGCACTGCCAAGTAGGATAGCAATGTTTGTAGCTAATACACTTTTCTTAAAGGTTGATGGTCGCATCTTGTTTCCCTTCCATAACTTATTATCGTTTTAGTATTCATAACCATTCCCAAAGGAATGACAACGCTGTCATGTCTAAGGCGAACATTACACAATAATCAACACTCTTGCCACAACAAAATAACAGTCACAGCAAAAAAATGTTATAAATCCAAAATGAACGCGACCATTTCAATTAAAAAACATTATAAAATATAGAGTTAAACCTAACGGTGTAAACTTACAACTTGGAGTTTTATTTTAACATTCACAAAAATCGCTAATTTGTAACAATTCAAGATTGCTAAGCACTCTAAAAGCTCGCACTATAAAGGCATAAATAAGAATACAGATAATAAATGTCAGCTTATCAATGGTAGGTAAAGGATTCCCAATCATTAAGCTGCTACCTCTTCACGACCTTAGACAAAGAGTTTTGCATCAATGAAAGTCACTATCAACGACGTAGCTAAACATGCGGGGGTATCTATCAAAACAGTATCCCGTGTGACCAATAATGAACCGTCAGTCAAACAAGCCACCGTTGATAAAGTGAATGAGGCCATAAAAGCACTCCATTACCAGCCTAATTTAGCAGCAAGAAATCTCGCTGGTAATAAGTCTTATGCAATTGGTTTTATTTATGATAATCCGAATGCCTACTACATTATTGACATGCAAAACGGGATCTTAGAAGCGTGTAAAAACAAAGGCTATGAACTGGTTATCCATCCTTGTAATGCAAAATCAGCGACTATTTGTGATGAGCTTACGGCACTTGTCAAATATTCTAGACTCGCGGGATTAGTACTAACCCCACCTCTTTCAGAAGATCCAAAAGTGCTTAAAGCACTAACAGAAATCGATGCTCATTATGTCCGAATTATTGCGGGCGAAAAAGATAATGACCAAAACGGACTGACTATTTTAGTTAATGACAAATTTGGGGCTATTGAAATAACTCAGCATTTGATTGATTTGGGACACAAAAATATTGCATTTTTAAGTGGTGATTTACACCATGAATCAACCAAAGAGCGATTACTCGGTTTCAAACAAGCATTAAAAAATAATGGCCTAAAGCTGGATAAAAACTACATTATTGAGGGAAAGTATTCATTTGAGTCTGGTGTTGATGGTGCAAATCAATTGATTAAACAATTGCATCGCCCTACTGCAATCGTTGCCTGTAATGATGAAATTGCCGCTGGTGCACTTTTTGCGGCTCGTTTAGCAGGTTTGGATATACCGACTGACTTATCAATTGTAGGCTTTGAGGATAGCCCATTCTCACGTCAAACTTGGCCAAAGTTAACTACTGTTCACCAACCGAATGCAGAAATAGCGCAGGTTGCCACTGAATTATTAATCGCAAAACGTCGCGAGCAAAGTACAACCAATTCAAAAACCTTTACGCCAGAACTGATTATTCGAGATTCATCAGCAAGACCTAAACAAAAATAGAGAGCATTAGCTCTCTATTTTTATTGTTCAAATTTATAAGACGACTAATGTAACTTAAGCTTTGGTCGTTGCCACTTTAATAGCTTTTGCGCAATACGGTAAACGACAGCAGAAAACCAACCGTAAAGACTTGCTAAGTGCCTTTGATATAAAGAGATATACATTAATCTAGCAATATGACCTTCAACAAAAAAATCACCTGAACGCAGATTCCCCATCAAATTACCCACTGCCGAAAAACGACTTAAAGAGACGAGTGAGCCATAATCTTTATAGATAAAAGCTTTTTCAGGCTTGTCTTGTAAACGATTAACTATATTACCAAATAAAGTATCGGCCATTTGTGCAGCAGCCTGAGCTCTAGGTGGCACAGGTCGACCAGAGTCTTGCATTAATAGTGCGCAATCACCAAGAGCATAAATATCTTGATGCCCTTTAACGCGCATACAAGTATCTACTTCAATTTGATTACGTGAAGTTATGGGAAGTTTAGTAAAGTTCTCAAACGCTTTAGGTCCTTTCACCCCAGCGGCCCACACTTTCAAGCCAGCTTTAATCACATCACCATCTTGCGTAATAAAGCCCTCATGCGTCACCTCTTTAACTTGCACCCCAATATGCAAACGGATCCCTATCTTATCTAAAACAGCTTGAGCCCTAGCACTAACACGTTCAGGTAATTGAGGTAAAATTTTCGATGACGCTTCAATTAAATGCACCTCGAGATGGTGTTTAGCTATATTGAGGTAACCATACTCTTTAACAGACTCAATAACATGATGAAGTTCCGCCGCTAATTCGACACCAGTAGCGCCAGCCCCCACAATACCGATGCTAACTCTTTCCTGTGTTTCATTTAATTGGAGTAATGCATCAAGTAACTTATGATGAAATAGATTGGCATTTTCAAGATTGTCTAAGAATATACAGTGTTCATCAGCACCTAAGGTATTAAAACTATTAGATACACCGCCTAATGCCAACACTAAAATGTCATAATTAATTTGGCGCGGGGCTAAAAGCAATTCACCGTCATCATTATAGACAGTCGCTAACTGAATCGATTTAGTGTCGGGGTCACACTGCTCTATCTCACCGCGAATATAACGATAGCCATTTTTAAGTCCATGATCGCGATAAAGTAAGCCTTCAATTGATTGATCTATTACCCCAACAGCAACCTCATGTAATTTAGGCTTCCATATATGAATGGGACTTTTGTCAATCAAGCACACATCGACGACATCACTGCCACCCCATTTTCGGCCCAACTTAGAAGCAAGTGCTAGGCCAGCGGCCCCGCCACCCACAATCACGATTCTTTTGGTAGACAAAATCACAACCTCGTAGAGCATATTTTAATAGCTAAGTTATATCATGTAACAGATAAGAGATAACTACATTAGTCACGTAAAACAGGGGAGTTTCCATTAAAGATCGTTCAGAAACTTAACCCTTAAACTGGATTACCCCATCGCGATAAAAGTAAAAAAGGGCCCATAGGCTGTCTCTTGATCACATCTCGTGCTCAAGAGACTGTGCCAATTCATAGCCTTCAAGGATAGTTTGCAGCTTGAACCATCCTTCCCATAACC
>NZ_JAKILU010000034.1 GCF_023283485.1 Shewanella glacialipiscicola | reverse complement strand
ATGTGTTGGCCAATCGCTGCTTTAGCGGCTATGACGACATTGTTGAGCAGTGTTCCATCGCATGGAATAGCTTCATAGAGAATAAAGAAAGAGTGAGTAAATTGTGCTCTAGACGATGGGTAATACTGACCAGTTAATTAATATAAATGGTATAACAAAACGCGTGCCCTTTCCAAACGTATAAAGACCTAAACCTAGGGTGAAAAAACCGAGTACTTGCAAGCCTGACGACATATTACTATCACCGCCAACGCTAATTGCCGTCACAAGCAATGCAAACCAGACCACCACATAAGCAGCTATCGCTAAGGTAAAAGTCTTAATCCCTATTTCCATATTAGGATGCCAAATTTTAAACTCACCGCGGATCAGTTCGGTCAAATTAGCCGTTAGCGCACCAATGATAGGGATAAGCGGAATAACCACAGGATTTAACATGACATAGTCCATCGAGATTGAATATGCCTGTCATTATCTGTGGCAAAAAAAATTAAACAAGCTTGATGAACAAAGGTTAATAATAAATATATCAAACAGTTAGAATGTGACTTTGTTCACAAGAAAAGTTGTATATTAAAGCCCGCAATACTTACAGGGTTTTAATTTATCCCATAAAAAATGCGCCATTAGGCGCATTTCTCTACTATCAAATTTTTAGGCTTTTTTAAACAGCAATGAACCGTTAGTTCCACCAAAGCCAAACGAATTACACAGTGCATAATCCATCTTCACATCACGGGCAGTATGGGCGACAAAATCTAAGTCACAACCTTCATCTGGATTATCCAAGTTGATGGTTGGCGGCACAATTTGATCGCGTAGCGCGAGTAAGGTAAAAATCGCCTCAACCGCACCAGCAGCCCCTAATAGGTGACCTGTCATCGATTTAGTCGAGCTCACTAATACTTTATTAGCTTGGGAGCCAAACACCGACTTAACCGCGGCAACCTCGGCTTTATCTCCTGCAGGGGTCGATGTACCGTGGGCATTGATATAACCGATTTGTTCAAGCGATAACTTAGCGTCATTAATGGCATTGACCATCGCAGCGGCCGCACCGGCACCATCGCTAGGTGGCGATGTCATATGGAATGCGTCGCCGCTCATACCAAACCCGACTAATTCGCCGTAAATGGTCGCTCCACGCGCTTTAGCATGTTCGTATTCTTCTAATACCATCACGCCAGCACCATCGCCTATCACAAAACCATCACGGTCTTTATCCCATGGGCGACTTGCTGCCATTGGATCGTCGTTACGAGTCGATAAGGCTTTAGCCGCGCTAAAACCTGCTACCCCCAAAGGAGAGGTGACATCTTCAGCGCCGCCAGCGACCATAACATCTGCATCACCATAGGCAATCGTACGCGCCGCAAAACCAATGTTATGTACGCCTGTAGTACAAGCGGTGGTGACAGCAAAGTTAGGTCCTTGCATACCAAACATGATCGACAAGTTACCCGAAATCATATTGATAATGGTGCTAGGTACAAAGAAAGGAGACACTTTACGTGGGCCGCCATTAATGAGTGCGCTGTGGCCTTGTTCAATCAGCCACATTCCGCCCATACCTGAGCCAATTGCGGTGCCGACTCGACCGGGATTTTCTTTGCTCATATCCAGACCTGAATCTTGGATAGCTTGGATACCCGCCGCCATACCATATTGAATAAAGAGGTCCATCTTACGGGCCTCTTTTTTTGTGACGTATTGCTCAATATCAAAATCTTTTACTGAACCACTGAAACGGGTAGAAAATTCACTGGCATCAAATTTGGTTATTGGTGCAATACCACTCTTACCAGAAAGCAACGCTTTCCAAGTAGTATCCACAGTATTACCCACTGGAGTTACTAACCCCAAACCGGTTACCACTACACGACGTTTAGACACGGCAGTCACCTTTAAATGCTAAATTTGTTAGTTTTGATAGATAAACACGGTTTTCTATCATTAGACAATTCTTTCAGAACGATTGATGTCAAAAAGAAGTCGCCAATCTGCGACGAGCATCTCGTGGATAACAGGATAAAACACGATCCAGAGACGATTGAATAGTACAGGGGCAGAATTTGACGGGGCTAAAACAAAAACAGGCGGCAAAAATGCCGCCTGTCTTCAAGAATTCAGAATTACTGATTCTTAGAAACGTAATCGATCGCTGCTTGAACAGTAGTGATCTTTTCAGCTTCTTCATCAGGGATCTCGGTGTCAAACTCTTCTTCCAGAGCCATAACCAACTCAACAGTGTCCAGAGAATCTGCACCCAGATCGTCAACGAAAGATGCTGCTGGTTTAACGTCTTCTTCTTTAACGCCCAGTTGCTCTACAATGATTTTCTTTACACGTTCTTCGATGTTGCTCATTAGTTTTCTTTCCTATTCAAATTACGCACTTGCGTAAGATTGCGAGTAGTTTATTAGATTTGGCTGACAATGCAAGCATAGTTTTCGTGGTCTAACCACGAAATTTCACCATCAATTGATACAGATCACTACTCAGTTGCGACAGTATCCCTGCCATTCGCCCTTAAACCATGTACATGCCGCCATTCACATGCAATGTTTCGCCTGTGATGTAAGCGGCGGAGTCCGAGGCCAAAAAGAGCACAGCGTTAGCAATTTCTTGCGCTTGCCCTAATCGTTCCATCGGAACCTGTGACATGATAGCTTTTTGCTGTTCTTCGGTCAGCTCATCCGTCATATCGGTCTGAATAAATCCAGGAGCGATAGCATTAACTGTAATTTGACGAGATGCAACCTCTCTTGCAAGAGATTTTGTAAATCCAATCAAACCCGCCTTTGCTGCCGAGTAATTAACTTGACCTGCATTGCCCATGGTGCCTACCACTGAACCGATATTGATGATTCGGCCAAAGCGCTTTTTCATCATGGTACGCATCACAGGTTTTGATAGTCTAAATAATGATGTCAGATTAGTATCAATAGTATCTTGCCATTCATCATCTTTCATCCGCATCAGCAGATTATCACGGGTTATACCCGCATTGTTGACAAGAATATCAACATCACCTACTTTTTCTTTAATCGATGCGAATAATTTTGTAACAGATTCAGTATCGGTGACATTAAGCACTAAACCAAAACCTTTGTCACCCAGATATTCTTGAATAGCTGCAGCACCCATCTCACTGGTTGCAGTGCCAATGACGACTGCACCCGCTTCGACGAGCGTCTCAGCGATGGCACGCCCAATACCGCGGCTCGCACCTGTCACCAAAGCCACTTTACCGGTTAAACTCAGATTAAAACTCATACAAATTCCTTACTCAGTTAATGCCGCTAATGAAGCAACGTCATTAACCGCTTGGGCTGATAATGATTTATTAATTCGTTTTGCTAAGCCTGTCAAGACTTTACCTGGGCCGCATTCCACCAGTTGAGTAATACCTTGTTGAGCCATGAACTCAACGGTTTCGCTCCAGCGCACAGGACAATATAACTGACGCACTAATGCATCTTTAATTTCATCCGCCGTTGTGGGAGAGGTAACATCAACGTTATTAATCACAGTAATATTAGGTACATTAAACTGGATATGGTTCAACGCAAGCGCGAGCTTATCTGCGGCTGGCTTCATTAGTGCGCAGTGTGATGGCACGCTAACAGGTAATGCCACTGCCATTTTAGCGCCTGCGGCTTTACAAGCCACTGCTGCGCGTTCAACTGCCTCTTTTTGACCAGCTATAACGACTTGACCAGGGCTATTAAAGTTAACCGGACTCACCACTGCACCTTGAGCCGCTTCAGCGCAAGTCTTGGCAATAGTGTCATTATCTAAACCAATAATCGCATACATAGCACCGGTTCCAGCAGGAACTGCTTGCTGCATCAGCTGACCGCGAAGCTCTACTAACTTAATTGCGTCTTTAAAATTTATCACACCCGCACACACTAAAGCAGAGTATTCGCCTAAGCTATGACCCGCTAACATGGCAGGCATAGGTTTACCTGAAGCCACATAGGCGCGCCAAATAGCAACACTTGCCGCTAATAAAGCGGGTTGGGTTTTATCGGTTTCATTTAAGCTTTCAACAGGACCTTGCTGAACTAAAGCCCAAAGGTCGTAACCTAGTACGTCACTCGCCTCAGCAAAGGTTTGTCCAACAACTGCGTGTGATTGTGCAAGCTCAGCTAACATGCCAAGGGCTTGTGAGCCTTGACCAGGAAATACAAAAGCAACACTTTCCATATTTAAATTATCCATGCCTAACTTATTTATTAATATTTTATAATGCGATAACTGTATATAACATGCAGTTTAGAGTGTAAAACGCTAGAAACGCACTAATGCACTGCCCCACGCAAATCCGGCACCAAATGCTTCAAGTAACAGTAAGTGCCCACGTTGAATACGGCCGTCACGCACCGCTTCATCTAGGGCAATCGGCACTGATGCTGCAGAAGTATTACCGTGTTTTGCTAAGGTTAATACCACTTTATCGAGACTCATATCGAGCTTTTTAGCTGTCGCATTAATAATGCGAAAGTTAGCTTGGTGCGGTACTAACCAATCAATCTCTGACTTATCGATATTATTAAGACGTAGTGTTTCAGTCACCACGTTAGATAACTGAGTCACAGCAACTTTAAAGACGTCATTACCTTTCATTGTCATAAACCCTGCGGCCGCAGTGGTTTCCCCTTGGCGAGGCGGAAAAGCACACTTTAACAAATCTGCATGACGACCATCGGCATAGATGTGTGTTGAAATAATACCTGGAGTATCCGCGGCGCCAATCACAACTGCGCCAGCACCATCACCAAATAAAATAATAGTTGTACGATCCTCTGGCTCACAAAGACGAGATAAAACATCAGCACCAATGACTAATACTTTCTTAGCAGCGCCTGTTTTAACAAATTGATCGGCAACAGATAAAGCATAAACAAAGCCTGAGCAAGCCGCAGCAATATCAAACGCAGGAATAGAATGCACTCCAAGCATGGCTTGGATTTCACAGGCTGCAGCAGGAAAAGCATTTGGAGCACTCGTGGTACCACAAACGATCATGTCTAAATCTGATGCTTCTATGCCAGCCATTTCGAGCGCTTTTAGCGCAGCTTGATAACCCATAGTTGAAACGGTTTCATCGAAGGCCGCAATACGACGTTCTGATATGCCGGTACGTTCCACAATCCATTGGTCAGTGGTTTCTACCATCTTTTCCAAATCTTGATTGCTGCGCACCTGCACGGGTAGATAACTACCAGTTCCGAGAATTTTTGTATGCATAAGGAGGGATCAGTTATTTATATCTAAAAGAATCGACTCCAAACGATCTTTTATCATTTCAGGGAGTCGACGTTGAGCTTCCGTCACTGCTAAATTAATTGCTTGTAAATAGGCAGTTTCGTCCGCATTTCCATGGCTTTTTACCACTATTCCTCGCAATCCTATCAGACTTGCGCCGTTATAGTGGTCGGGGTTCATCTGGCTTAACACCGCCTGAATACGTGGGGCGATAAGTTTAGCTAGAAAACGAACAAATAAACCTTGGGTTAATCCCAGTTTTAACTGATGTACCAATAATTTGGCAATCCCTTCTGAAGTCTTTAGCGTGATGTTACCCACAAAACCATCACAAACAATCACATCTACATTACCAGAGTAAATTTCATTGCCTTCAATAAAACCTGTGTAATTGATTTGCTCTGTCTGTTGCAGTAACTGCGCGGCTTGCTGAACTTGATCGTTACCTTTAATTTCTTCAATGCCAACATTGAGCAAGGCAACTTTTGGCCGAGATTTTTTATCTACCGCTTCACACAGGACTGAACCCATCACGGCAAATTGAAATAAGGTTTCTGAATCACAGGAAATATTAGCGCCCAAATCCAGTAAATAAACCGGTTTTTGAGTCACGGCAGGCAAGCAGCTCACTAATGCGGGCCGATCAACGCCTGGCAAGGTTTTGAGTAATACTTTTGCCATCGCCATTAGTGCACCGGTGTTACCAGCACTCACACACGCTTGCGCGCGTTCATCACGCACTAATTCAATAGCCAATCGCATTGAGCTGTTTTTACGCGTACGTAAGGCATGCACTGGTCTATCAGACATACTCACGACTTCATCGGTATGAATGATTTCTATACGTGAAAGTAAACTCGCTTCAGCTTGGTGTAGATAGACATCAATTTCAGTCTTATCACCGACTAAAATGATTTTTAGAAAAGAATGTAATTGTAGTGCCCGCAAGGCTGCAGGCACTGTGACGTGGGGGCCATGATCTCCCCCCATTACATCTAACGCGAGCGCCAGATTCGTCATTAGGAAAACAACAAATTACTTGTTGATTACCTTTTTACCGCGATAAAAACCATCTGCAGTCACATTGTGACGCATATGAGTTTCACCGCTGGTAGCGTCTACAGACAGCTGAGCAGTGCTCAGTGCGTCATGTGAACGGCGCATTCCGCGCTTTGAACGTGATTTTTTGTTCTGTTGTACAGCCATTGGCCTGTCTCCTAGATTACTTGCTCTTCAGTTTTTCTAACACTGCAAACGGATTTGGACGCTCCTCATGAGCGGGTTCGATCTCGCCTACAACTATGTCTTTAGATCCCGCACTACAATCAATTTCTTGATGCATTGGGATTATCGGCATAGCGACTATCAATTCATCTTCGATTAATTGATGTAGACGCACTTCGCCAACTTCATTGCACTCAATTGGGTCATACGCATCCGGGAGCTCATCGATTTCTGCCTTAGTCCGGCATGGACCGAAACAAAACTCGACCGTAACCTCAGTGGTAAATAGCGTCATGCAACGTTGACATACTAGAGTGAGCTCCGTCACAGCCTTCCCTTTCAGGTAGACTATCCCCTGTAAATCTACGCCACATTCAAGCGACACTGCCACATCGGAACAGTCGCCGGCACATAACTCAGTTAATCTTTTCAATTGCACGCCAGGAACTGTGCCGTGATAAACTTGGCGGCTCGTGGCGGCGCGAAATGGATCAATTGAAACCGGTATCTTTACTGTTTGCATAAGGCGCGCATATTATAGTTTGAAAACGCTAGAGTCAAAGAAAAAATACTAACTTAAGTCCCAGTTTGCGACTTAAGCCTTTCTCCAGCCCCAACATTGAAATTGACGTGGGCGAAATAGTACCCAAGCATGAGGCTGCATACAAGCATAAGCCGCCTAAAATAGCCGCATTTGCTGAAAAGAAAGCGCAAAAAACGAAACTGTTGCGCACTCTAGCTCAAATTGGTCACAATATAGGTCACTTTTTTGCGGAAATTCATTTATGCCAAACCCATTAATCTTAGCTTCGACGTCTGTATACCGACTATCGCTCCTACAAAAACTCGGGTTAGCCTTCGAGTGCTGCAATCCTGATATCGACGAAACAGCACAGAGCAATGAATCGGCCCATGCATTAGTCCTTAGACTTGCCAAAGCAAAAGCACTCGCCGGTGCAACACAATTTGCAGATGGATTGATCATAGGTTCAGATCAAGTTGCAGTTATTGATGGCCAGACTATTGGTAAACCTCATCATTTTGATAATGCTGTTAAGCAGCTCACCCAAGCATCAGGTAAAGCCATCACCTTTTATACTGGGCTTGCACTTTATAATGCCGCAACGGATGTAATGATCGCCGAAGTTGAACCTTTTACGGTGCATTTTAGGCACCTCACACATGCACAAATTGTGGCCTACGTAGAAAAGGAAGAGCCCTATTACTGTGCCGGAAGTTTTAAGAGTGAAGGTTTAGGTATCGCTTTATTTACGCAGCTTGAAGGTCGCGATCCCAATACCTTGGTTGGCTTACCACTAATACTACTGACTGAGATGCTGCTTATCCAAGGTGTAGACGTTTTGGCATAGTTCACTTTGGTTTTTAGCTTAATATGCGTCGATTTTACTTAGCGCACTTTATTTATTGAAGAAAAAGCGTAAACAGAACGGATTGTAGATACGCTTTATCGGCCAAAGGATAAGGCACATATAACTCAATAAAGAAGGTTACATAGAAATGGCGTTTATCGACATGCCAGCATAAACAGCATACTTAGAGGTATTGCAGTAATTGCTCTGGCGAGTCAATCAAGGCAATAGGTCTTGCCCGCAATAGCGTTTCTGCACTGTGGGCACCGTAGGTCACGCCAATGCTATCAATCCCAGCATTTGCCGCCATGGTCAGATCCAATAGAGAATCCCCCACCATCAATGCACGTTCAGGTGCGATATTCAATTCGTGAAGCAAGCTTGAAATCATATCAGGGTGGGGTTTACTGCGCACTTCATCAGCACAGCGTGACGCGACAAAGTACCTTCCAAGCCCAGTTTGTTCAAAAACGCGCTCAAGACCTACGCGGGCTTTACCTGTTGCGACAGCCAATTGGTAGCCTTGGGTATGCAAGTTATTAATTAAAACGGGCGCTTGTGCAAAGAGCGGCGTAGGCGTGGTGTCTAAATATAAATATTGTGCTTTAAACTCGGCGCGCATCTGTTGATATTCATCATCAGGGCTTTGGCTAGACTCATTCTTAGAGAACGAACGTTGAGCACATACTGAAGAAGCGCTGACCTTGAGCCCTTGCGGAAACAGAACTCGCAGCGCTTCTGTCATAGACAAGCCGATAATATCACGAATATCATTTTCAGTTGGGATAGGCAGGTGCAATGCTTTAGCCATGTTTTCAATGCAGATGATAATTTTACCAATGGAATCCATCAGCGTGCCATCCCAATCAAAAATCACTAAATCATATTGCTTTATCTTCATCCTTGAGTCCTATCCCTACTGCTTACACGCGCTTTAACTTGTCCAATAATTGTGACAAATTATTATCTAAAGGTGCAGAAACCCGCATCACTTCATCATTTTCAGGATGAATAAACATGAGCTCAGCCGCATGTAAAAAGAGGCGAGTCAACCCCAATGAACGCATGCTATCGTCAAACCCTTGCTCACTGTATTTGTCATCACAGGCAATAGGATGACCAGCAAACTGGCAATGCACACGAATTTGATGAGTACGCCCCGTAACAGGGCTGGCCTTAACTAAAGTACAACCTTGGTAACGCTGCATAATTTTAAAGCGCGTTTCTGACGGCTTACCTTCGGCGTTGACACGCACGATACGCTCACCAGATTTAAGGGTAATTTTCAATAAGGGCTGTTGAACCGCTTTATCTTGAGCTGACCATTCACCTTTCACTAAGGCCAAATAGTCTTTTTGCATCTTTTTATGTCTAAGCTGATCATGCAGATGTTTGAGAGCACTTCGCTTTTTAGCAACCAATAAAACACCAGAGGTATCTTTATCGAGGCGATGTACTAACTCTAAAAACTTCTGCTGAGGACGCAATGAACGTAGCGCTTCAATGACGCCATAATCGACACCGCTACCGCCATGTACCGCTATTCCAGCAGGTTTATTTAACACGATCAGATGATTATCTTCATGCAAAATACGATCTTCAAGCTGCGACACTTTGGTTAAATTAGCCGATGGCGCAGTACGATTGTCTGGCTCCGCCACTCTGACAGGCGGAATACGTACTATGTCGCCAATCTGCAACTTGTATTCAGGTTTAATACGTTTCTTATTAACTCTAACTTCACCCTTACGGACGATGCGATAGATCATGCTTTTTGGCACGCCCTTCAGCTTAGTCATTAAGTAGTTATCGATACGCTGTTCGAAGTGATCTTCATCAATGGTGATCAATTGAACTTGTTGTGGGGTGGATTCTGTATTCATGATGCGCCATCTAATTATTACGGCGGTCATTGTACAACAACTGAGAAGAATTGTGCCTTTCCATTGCTGAATTTTTTGATTGTTGCTATATTTCACCTGCGATTAGGGATAACCCGTGGATAAAGTGTTCACAAGCTCCCTGTCCCAAGCGAAAAGTATCATGGATAAAAAAATATTTTCTTGATAGCAACTCATTGATTTGCAAGTCGTAGATGAAGTAAAAATACCATAAATGCGTTTTTACGATTAAATCGAGAAAGTCACCTTAAATTTATAAGGTTTTCCTGAAATTTTTCTCCCAGATTTCGAAACATATTTTAACTTGTCGTCAGACAAACCGATTCGACTTGGGCATTACCGGAACGAAATTAAAGAATTTATGGGGTTGGTTGATGTTTTACAACGAATTCCTTGTTTTTGTAATCATTAAAAAATAAGCCATAAATAGGATGCGACACGCAGCGACTGCGTCTAACAGTAATGCGCACCTTGCCTAGCCACAAGCCGTGAGGCTTTGTAGACCACAGCTAGGCCCGTAATGCAGCGAAACGCGATGTTTGATGACCTCTATTTAAAGAAGAATGACGTCATCATGAAACGTATGTTAATCAATGCGACTCAATCAGAAGAGTTGCGTGTTGCCCTCGTTGATGGGCAACAACTGTATGATCTAGATATTGAAAGTCCAGGTCATGAGCAAAAAAAATCAAATATTTATAAAGGTAAAATTACCCGCGTAGAACCGTCTCTAGAAGCCGCGTTCGTTGACTATGGCGCCGATCGTCATGGCTTTTTGCCGCTAAAAGAAATTGCCAGAGAGTATTTCCCTAAAGGATATTCTTTCCAAGGTCGGCCAAATATCAAAGAAGTCGTCAGTGAAGGACAAGAAGTCATTGTTCAAATTGATAAAGAAGAGCGTGGCAATAAAGGCGCGGCATTAACTACCTTTATTAGCTTAGCGGGCTCTTACTTAGTGTTAATGCCAAACAACCCTCGCGCTGGCGGGATTTCTCGTCGTATCGAAGGTGATGAGCGCACTGAGTTAAAAGAAGCACTGGCTGATTTAGAAGTGCCTGCTGGCATGGGCCTTATTGTGCGTACTGCTGGTGTAGGTAAAGAATCTGCTGAATTAAAGTGGGACTTAAAAGTTCTACAACATCACTGGGCTGCAATCACCGAAGCGGCACAAGTTAAGGGCGCCCCTTTCTTAATTCACCAAGAAAGTAACGTCATTGTTCGCGCTATTCGTGATTATTTACGCCGCGATGTGGGCGAAATCCTCATCGATCACCCACGTATATTCGAAGATGCGAAGCAACATATTGCTTTAGTTCGTCCTGATTTCGTTGAGCGCGTAAAACTTTACGAAGCTGAAGTGCCATTATTCACTCACTTCCAAATCGAATCACAAATTGAATCAGCCTTCCAACGTGAAGTGCGTCTGCCTTCTGGTGGCTCAATTGTCATCGACCCAACTGAAGCCTTAACCTCAATTGATATCAACTCTGCCAGAGCAACTAAAGGTGGAGATATTGAAGAGACTGCACTAAATACTAACCTTGAGGCTGCCGATGAAATTGCCCGTCAATTACGTTTACGCGATCTAGGCGGTTTAGTGGTTATCGACTTCATCGATATGACGCCAGTGCGTCATCAACGCGAAGTTGAAAACCGCTTACGCGATGCCGTACACCATGACCGCGCTCGTGTGCAGTTAGGCCGTATTTCACGCTTTGGTTTAATGGAAATGTCACGCCAGCGTCTACGCCCATCTCTAGAAGAGTCTGCTGCGCATATCTGCCCTCGCTGTCATGGCCAAGGTACAATTCGTAGTACTGAATCGCTCGCGCTGTCGATTCTGCGCTTGATGGAAGAAGAAGCCATCAAAGAAAATACATCGCAGATTGAAGCGATTGTGCCTGTTGATGTGGCTGCATTCTTGTTAAACGAGAAACGTAAAGCTATCCGCATTACAGAACAACGTCACAATGTCGAAGTGTATATTATCCCAGATGCACACATGATGACTCCGGATTACCGAGTTATCCGCCATCGTAATGACGATGAAATCAGCGAATCAAGCTACAAACGTATTGAGCAGCCAGAAGCTAAGTTGTATGAACCCCGTAAATTGGAACGTACAACCGCAGCTGCGCCAGCTTTAAAAGGTTATGCCGCACCACAAAAAGTGGAACAAGCGCCATCACCAACGGTAAAAGAGCAACCATCACAGCCAGGCTTCTTCAGTAAGTTAGTGAGCGCGATCAGTGCTATGTTGGCACCAAGTGAAAAAGCTGAGCCAGTAAAAGCCGCTGAAATTAAAACTGTTGACACAAGCGCAGCTAACGCAAACCGTCGCAATCGTCGTAATGACACTCGACGCCCACGTAACGCCCAAGATGCCGACAAGACAAAAGAAGGCACTCGCGAGCCACGTAGTCGCAATCCAAGAAAACCTGCGGATGCGATAGCAACGACACAAGAGCGCCCTACTCAAGATAAAGATGAAGCGGCAAAACGTCCGATAAAAACGGAATCTAAACCACGAGTTCAAGCACCAAAAGACGTTATTGCGGATGTTGATACTGACACCGATGCTCCGAAGCAAGAAGTTGCCCGCGAGCGTCGTCAGCGTCGTAATATGCGTCGCAAAGTGCGTATTGATAATGGCCATAACACGCCAGATAACGCGATACCTATTTCTCCTGAAGACGTTGCTGAAGTGTTGGCCGAGATTGCAGCCGTAAATGCAGCAGCTGTCACTATCGAAGTAAAAACTGCAGTAGTTACTGAAACAACAGAAACGAGAACACCAAGAACTCGCCGCCAACCTCGTAGAGATGTGGCATCGGCCCAAGACTCGATAGATAGTGAAGTTTTAGATAGTGAAGTTTTAGATAGTGAAGTTTTAGATAGCGAAGTGTTAAAAAATGACGCGGAAACCTCGACGATAGAAGCATCAAGTATTGCTGTTATCGAAACTGAAATAGCAACAGAAAGCACAGCGCCAACAGATGCCTTATCGCAAGATAACGACATTGAAAGTACAGATAATGATAGTCAGTCAAAACAAGAGCCAAGGGAAGGTCAACGTCGCAGCCGTCGTAGCCCACGCCATCTTCGAGCTGCGGGTCAACGTCGTCGTCGTGATGAAGATGACCAAGGTACATCTACGCCAGCACAATTTATTCCTAACGACGAGTTAGGTGCTGACCAAGAGTATCCTCGTGAAATAGCCAGTGTTCGCGTTGAAGCACCTGTTGCAATAGAACCAGCTCAGCTAGAAGCCGCTATTGTAGAGCTCGTAAAAACGACTGCAGTTGAACCCACTCAAATAATTGCAGCGCCTAAGTCTGAAACACCCGTTGAAGTTAAAACAGAAACACCTGTTGAAATGACCAAAGCAAGCGATATCGAGACAACGGAAACTAAGTCGATTGTTGAGACTCAAGCAGCAGAAACCATTGTGCAGCCAAAAACTGTTGAAGTGAACGTTGATTTTACATCAACAATTGAAACACCAGTAATGGTAAACGTGCCAGACAAGCAAGCTGAAACTGTGGTTCAAACAATATCTACTACAGAGCCAAATGTTGTAGTGAAAGAAGCGGTTAAAGCAACGTCTTCTGCGCCGATGGCAAAACCTGCGACCTTTGCAAAACCTCAATTAACACCACAAATTGCATCTAGCGTAATAGCAAAGCCTGTCATTGATGTTGTTGCCAAACCAAAGGTCGCTAGTCGTTTTGGCTCTATGGTGTCATCTGATATGACTAAACCGATGGTTGAGGTAAGAGAGCAAGTTGCTGTACCTAAAGGGCGTGAGTATGAAAATACTGCGACTGAAGAAGCTTCTAGCGCTAAAATCAAATTGGGAAATAGTGCAGAATCGGATATGGCTCGCCCATAATCACTCAGGCTCAAAAGATAGCTAAATAAGAAATGCAATCGCATTAATGCCGCTCACTTAAGGTGAGCGGCATTTTTTATGGTGAACTTTAAATAACCTGAACTAGTGAGCAGAAATAGAACTCATACACTTTTTGTGTCATACCAATTATGTTATCTAATAGATAAAGAACTAATTCTTTCATTTTTCTTATGACGCCCTGCGATATTTCAGCATTAGCTCAATTGGAAAGGTGCATGTAATACCAATCACATTGGCTATGTTCACGTTAACGGTGTCTGCATAGCCAATATGCTATTTTCATTTGGATTATCATGGGCTTCAAAGAATCTAAACCAGCCTAAGTAGTTCGGAAGATATTTAGTTGCTACACCCCGAAAGGTATTTATCCATAAATGCAGTCGGCTATGTTACGCATTGACATTTTGAATATGAAAAACACCCTCTTTGACTCGCTTGCCATGACTTGCATTGAGTATCTTATGCTCTACTTTCATATCCTGAGTCATTTTTAGGTAGGAAAGAAAGCCATCGCTACACACCACTGAATCCGCAGCTATTTTATTTTCTAGCAACCCTAATAATGTGACACTATCGGCGCTATCGAGGCATTCATCGAATACCTGTTTGTTTCTATCTCTGGCCACAAGGACCGCGACCCAATCACCTTTCCCTCGTCCGCGACCAGCACAATCTCCACCTCTCTTATGGGCTTTACGTGAGAGTGTACGACTGCCTTTCTCTGAATAGCGAAATAAGGTCTCATCGATTTCAACGATACCAGACAATCTTTGCGCTTTGACTTTATTGGGTAAGGAAAGAAATTGGTGGCGCCATTTAAAGGCTGTTTTAACTGATATATTACAGCGCTTTGCGCTCTTTCTTATAGGAAGGTTGTCTAGCATGCCTGTGAAGTATGGCAGCCATTTGTCTAAGAACCGCATTCTATAGAATGGGTGTGTTAATGGTGCTGCGTATTCCGGCGATTGCGATCGGTCATTTCGGTTTAAACCGATCACCTAAATCATCTTTTTCTCTCGCTCCTATTTTTACCCTAAGTGATCGGATTGCGCTAGCTTTCTCATCGATTCACCACCCAATTCTATTCGGTGGCTGTTGTGGATTAACCGATCTAATAACGCATCGGCGATGCGTGGCATTGCCGATCATGTTGTACCACTCTTTTACCGGCAGTTGGCTTACCACTATTGTGCTGCTTTGTTGGTATCGATCTCCCAGCACTTCCAGCAGATGACTCGCTTGCTCCTGGGTCAGCTTCTCTAGCCCCCAGTCATCGATTATTAGCAGGGCTTTTTTCGATAGCGCCAGCAGTTGCTTTTGATAACTACCGTCTAATTTCCACGAGCTTAGGTCATCCAGGAGTCGGCTTAGGCGAGAGTATCTGACGCTGTGTTGTCCCTCACAGGCTTGCTCTGCGATGGCACAGGCGACATAAGTCTTTCCGGCTCCCGTTGCCCAGTTATCAAGATGTTTTGATGTTTGTGCAAGTAACTGCCCGTTAGCAGCTCACTCATCTTAGCCCGCATCAGGCCGCGTCCTTCCTTATAAATCAGTTGGCTCGCTTGTGCGTTGAGCCGTAGTTTGGCTTGGCGCTTGAGCCGTTGGATTTTGGTTTGGTCTCGATTTAACAGCTCGTATTCCAGCAGCAAGCCCAGCCTTTCTTCGAAGCTCAATTCAGCGTAGGTCGAGAGTTGCTCTCGTTGTTGCTCTAGTGCCTGAGCCGCATGCCCTAGGCGTAATGTTCTTAGTTGTTCATTCAGATGGTTCATGATTCTTTCTCCTAGTGGTAACGGCTTGGGCCGCGGACATTGCTGTGCTCGATATTGGGCGTGCTGGTGTTATCGCTCGACAGTTTGCCTTCACGGTGGTTGCTGAGCAGGTTTTTGATGAACTTTAGATAGGGCTTGTCGACCAGTACCGCATCTTTACATGCTTACTCTAAACGATTGTCGCCATGATGCCGGCTGAGATTGAGTAAGCCTAAACAGCTACGGTAAGCCTGCTCTGGATGTGCCTTGCTTTGTAACTGTGCATTAACGACTGCTGGGATGCTGTGCAACCAGGTTACCTTGATGGTAAATCTTCACCAGTCTTGAGGAGGCTTCTAGCTCGACATGTTCACCCACCAGCGGGTGTGGCACCGAGTAGTAGTGTTGCTTATATTGGATGTGATAGTCAGGGCCAACCTTGGCACGTTTAGTTTCGGTATAAAGATAGGGCTGTACCGGTAATAGCTTTAGTGCTGGCTTATCTAACATTTCAAATAAGGCTTGGCGGCTAGCCCCGAGTTGTCGCATCTCACGCTGATTGAGGGCATGCATTAAGTCACGGACGGCAATGTTCAGCTCTGCATAGGTATGAAACACTTGATGACGTAGGCGCATTAAGATCCAACGATTAACACCGCATTTTCAGCCTTGGCTTTATCCTTGGGTTTATAAGGCCTTGCTGGCATCACCGCCGTGCAGTAATGATTGGCCAGCTTACGATAACTGTCGTTCAAGGTGGGTTCATAGCGGCAGGGCTAAGTCACAGCCGCTCTGAGATTATCTGGCACGAGCAAGTGCGGCACACCACCGAAGAACTCGAAGGCATTAACGTGAGCCTGCAACCAGCATTCAAGCCGCTGGCTTCTACTGGCTTCGACATAGGTGTAATTAGAGGCTCCCAGTGTCGCGACGAAGATCTGCGCCGTTCTCACTTCGCGAGTCTCAGGATTAACGATAGGAACCGTTGGGCCGCAGTAATCGATAAAGAGCTTGTCACCTGCGATTTGGTGCTGGCGCATACTGCGTTTCTGAGTCCCCAACCAGCGAGTATATTATTCGCAAAACTGAGTGTAACCATAGGCACAGGCCTGATACTGAGTGTGGTACTCCTCCCACAGTAGACGCTTGGTCATGCCTTTACGTTTCAACTCTTTACAGTACAGAGCAAAATCTGGCATCACCTTATGCTGTGATGGCCCCTTGTCTTGATACAAAGCCTGAGTGAGTTGCAAACCTGATGTGCCATCGGGAAGTGGCCAACCTAATTCGCTGAGTTTAAAGCGACTGAGTATTTCAAAGACGGTAGAGCAACCGATTTTGACACAGGTAGCGATGTTGCGATTGGAGAGTTGGCAATCGAATTTGCGGCGTAACACCTCTTTGATTTTAGTCATAACGATTCTCTTTTTTGGCATTGTCGCTCCGATGGCAATATTTGATGCCAATAATGGTAGCGACTAATTGATTTAAAAGAGAAAAAAGAATGAATCCGCGATAATCCGATCATGGATTCCGGAGTTAGGCCTAAAATGACCGGATTATCGCGGAATGAGTGTTCGGATTAAACCGAAACAGGTGATCGGTTTATCGCGGAATCGGTGATCGGATTACTCCGAAACATGCAGGTGCACATGAACGTTTTATGACAAGCATGACAGCGATATCGCTGACGGCCATTAGGTTTTCCATGGCGTTTAATGTGACAGGCGTGACAATCGGGGCATTGGGGGTTGATGGTGAAATTCGCCTCAAGCATATTAATGCATGAACCACTATCAAGTTGTTGCTGTAAAAAGAAATGAGTAAACGTTGCTGTTCAAAGGGTAACTCTGCCGCTTGTTGCTCAAGGTCTAACAAACATGAAGTCATGTCTGGAACTCCTATAGAGAGCTGCACATAATTATAGTGTAGCAACACTTAACTAAAACATAGCCAATGGAATTGGTATTAGTTGATTTGACGATATTTATGAGCGTATGGAACGTGTTTATAATAGCTAGACAAATCGCGACCAACGGTACTTTCGAAAATAGATAAAGGTTAGCCATTTAATTAACCGATTTACTGTAAAGCAGTACGTCAGGAAGTAATTGATCTGAGATGGGAGAGTAATAAATTAATCAAATTTGCCAGAACATAATTAACTATCAACTGAGAAAGGTTCGAATTTAAAGCTCTCTGCCAGTGGTAATACTTCATTAATTAGTAGTCTAATTATCGTATTTTAGTAGTCTAATTATCGTATTTCACACATCGCAGCTGAGTTTATGAAGAAGCTAAACATATTTTATATTTTACACAAATAAAAAGAGCTATGGAATAAACCATAGCCCTTTGATCCATTGCTCTTAGCCTGAAGCTAACAGCACTGAAAATTAACCAACGATAGTTACGTTTTCAGCTTGTGGACCTTTTTGACCTTGAGTCACAGTGAAAGACACTTTCTGACCTTCATCAAGAGTTTTGAAACCGTCAGAGTTGATCGCACGGAAATGTACGAATACGTCTGGACCAGATTCTTGCTCAATGAATCCGAAACCTTTGTCAGAGTTGAACCACTTAACAACACCAGTAACTTGAGACATAATATAAATCCTGTAAATAAAAAATTAAAGCCTTAACGGCGGTGGAGCTGGAAAATGCCGGTATTACTTATGTTTACAGGACGAACTGGTCGTATTGAACACATAAATATAAGCCAAACCTTCAAGCTAATTAAGACTATAAACCATTCTAAAGATAAGTCAACACACAGTGACATTTTGAATTATTTATTTTGCCTACATTTACTCTATAGTTTTGCAACCGGCTAGCTGAACACTAAGTTCATGCTGTTTCACCAGTATAGTAAAGCACTTTAAATATTTTATTTCAATAGCTTAATCTACGTTATCACCTTGAAATTCGATGTACTTCAATTTGGAAATCTAGCTCACAATTCAGCCCTTGTGAGGCAAGTAATTGTTTTTGAGCATCGGTAAACTTCCAAGCATAGGGAGTCATTTCTAAAAAATGAGCAATATGTTCGGTATGAGTCAATTCGAGCTGGGATTGCAGTCGTTCTTGATGCAAACATTCGAATCCCAAAATATGCGCCGTGGATTCGGGATGTAACCTAGGCTCGGCATAAATCTGTTTTTTTAGTGCAAAATGGTGCAAAGGGCCAGGTGAAACAGTGATTAAGATACCGCCATTAGCCATAACCCTGTGTAGCTCTTCAATTTTTGAAGGTGCATAAATACGAATCGCCAGATCGACACTTTGGGCGTCAATGGGCATTTCATAAGCACTTGCCACGCAAAACTGTAAATGAGGATATCGCTTAGCAGCATACTTTATTGCTGACTTAGAAATATCAATGCCTTGTAAGTTGCATTTATGGTGCTGATTTAACGAATAGAATAAACGCTGACTGTAGTACCCTTCCCCACAGCCTATATCAAGGATCTGTTTTGTTTCAGGCGCAAACTCAAGTGCAAGCTTATTCACTCTATCACTCAAGCCTTGATAATAGCCTGCGTTTAAAAACTCACGCCGAGCAAACATCATCTGCTTGTTATCGCCAGGATCTTTTGAGTTTTTCTTCTGTACAGGTAATAAGTTGACGTAACCCTCTTTGGCTACATCAAACTGGTGCTGCTGTGGACAACCCCAAGTTCGCTCCGTTAACGCCAAAGGTGCGGCGCACAAGGGACATAAATAGTGCATAGTGGACTCTTATCGTTTACTAAATTGGAGTAACTACCGCTTACGTGTCGTCTTCCATTAATCGGTCAACCATCTGGATCAGTTCAGGTGGGGCAAGCAACTCATAACACTCTAATTTTCTTAATAATTTATCTGTGCTATCCATATCATTAGCTGAGCGATTATAATTTGGACGTTCAAACATATGGGTATAGGTTCTAAATAACCACTGCTGTTTCTGAAGTAATAATGGGATAAGTTTTAATGCTTCATCGGCAAGACTGGTGTGACTGTGCCCCAAATCGCCACGTAAAAACGTTTGCAATTCTAACCTAACTTGCTCGATTTCTGCCATGTCAATGGCAAGAGATTCGGATGATGCCGCATAATCGTATTGTCTTGCTAGCAGCGCTTTAGCGACTATTAATGCTTTGGGCTCATGTAAAACACGTAAATCAGCTTCTAAAGGTACTAATTCAAACTTGGAATCAACTTGTAATGCAAAGGTTAAGCAATTATTTGTGTCTTGGCAGTTAGTCATATCTAAGGAAAAAGAAATACCTCGTCTTAATTCTGCCGCACAAAACTTTGCAGCTGTTCCCATTCGCGTATAAAGTCGAAAACCTTGCCCAATACTACGAGTTAGCGGTGCATTGAAAGCCTGAGAACTGTGCGGTAATGGTTCGACCTTTAGACCCATAAACGGTTGGAAGCGAATTGTAATATTTTGCCGAGTACAGGCATCCGCAATGACGATGACCTCTAGCAAAGGTGCACTGATCGCCTGTAATACCATAAAATCACTGATATCGTCGGGTAACCGCAACGTGAGTATTGATGTTTTTTCGGCATCGAGCACTATGGGTTCATTTAGAAAATGATGATACATAAGACATTATTCCCCTATTCAAGCGCAATTGTACCGTCTAATCCCTATAAAAATCACCTAGTAAACCGTTATATTCCCAAGTTAATGACTTCGTTTTAGCCATGCCGTAAATATTCATTCTGAGTATTTAGGTGTTAAGATGTGACTATTCAACAAACTGTCATTTGAATCTAATTTATGTCTAATCATTCTCAGCCAAGTATATTCTGGCACGATTATGAAACACAAAAAATAAAGACAAATTTAAAGCTAAATTAACAATGGCTTACAGAAATTTTCCACTTAAAAATCTAATTTTCGATGTCATTGGGTACATAAATGGGTACGCATATTTTTATTCGACAAATTAGAAATATCATGACAACTCTTACATAATCGAGTCGATTCCGACTCAAATGAGATTCATCTTTTCAAAGCTTTCTAGAATGAACCACAACCACCAACAATCACTTGTTAACACATAAAAATCAAACACTTATAAAATAAAAACAACACTAGCAGTTGTTAATTAATTCATAGGAACATAACTACTATGGGTAAATATACTGCCAATAAAGAAAGTCAATTAATCAAAGCTAGATATTATAAAACACGCTAAAGTAACCCAGACTCTTTGCAATACACCTTCAATCGAGGCACTGGACTGCCCAGATTCTTATTGACAAATGTCACCTAAGTTTTTGTCAATGTTCTGAAACTCGATTGAAGTAACACGACTAATTGCAAACACGAAAATGGACAGAAGTTTGCCAGCCACTTTAATAATTTAGCAATCCATGAATTAGTTAAGGTATGGAAAGTCACTTAACAACGTGTCTAGCCTGACTGGAGCAGCTCACAGATGAGGGGGTCTTTTTACAATCTAGTAAATAATCACTGATTCTGTTCGTGGTTGTAGTTCTTTTCGTTCAATCTAGGTCACAACACTTCAAAAAATGAATGTATACCCGCCCTACATTGATCTATATTATCCATCAAGTAAGTTAACTCTTGATATATTTATAGCCTTTCGCATTTGGCGGGCGTGCCTTCCTTTATAGGTATGAAGTAACAATCACAAGTATGGTGCCATGTTTAATACTAAACTGAAAATTGAAAATGAACGGTTGAAACAAGAACTATCGGACTTAAAAACGCGGTATGAAACCGAGTTAGAGGCAATGCGTCAGCAACTTTCATGCAGCACTGAACAAAACAGAACTACACAGTCCCAACACAAGCTTAGCATTGATCTCATGCTCAGTAGCCTAAAAGGTGGCGTCATGCTTCAAGCTATCCGTGATGGGATGGCAACCAGTGCGCACGCACTTGAAAATGAAAACCATGAACTCGAGAAGCTTGACGAACTCTTTAAACAGACACATCAAGCCCTTTCCCGACTAGATACTCGTGCAGAGAAGATTAGCCATCAGGCTAATAGCAGTAAGGAGTCAGTTACCACACTCGATAAAACAGCAAATTCCATTAATCAGTTAGTATCGACTATTCAGGAGATTTCTGATCAAACGAACTTACTAGCATTGAATGCAGCAATAGAAGCGGCACGAGCTGGTGAAGCGGGGCGTGGATTTGCTGTAGTCGCTGATGAAGTTAGGACACTTGCAGGTAAGGCTCACGAGGCAAGTAAACAGATAGATACTCTGGTAAATCAAGTGCTAACTCAGGTTGCTTCTATCAAAAGCTCTATTGAAGAGAACGAGGTATGCGCTGAGGAGGTATCTGCTTCTAGTGCTCAAATTGGAACGATAGTAAATGAAGTCTTGGTCAAATCAGAGCATATGCAGGTAGTGATTCATATCGCAGCAACAAGAAGCTTTCTTGATACTGTTAAGCTTGACCATGCGGTATGGAAAAACAACATTTATCATTTACTTGAGAAACAATCCTTCGATGAACAAGTTAATTCGCATGGAGAATGCCGCCTAGGTAAATGGTATTATCAGTGTGATGGGCTGCAATATAGTCATCTTAGTTCCTACAAAGCACTGGAAGAGCCACATCAACAGGTGCATGAATTTGGTCGTAATGCGATGGATGCTGGACGCAGCGAGAACTTCACTTCACTAATTAAATCCGTTAATGATATGGAGAAGGCCAGTGAATCAGTGGTCAATGAGTTAGATAGCCTTCTCGAACAGATTGTGGCTAACCACTAATCAAGGTAAAGTCTGTTTCGGGTTGCATGTTTATTCAAAAACAGCAATTAGAACACATTGCGGCTGTTTTAGGAGTTTTGAGCATCACGGTTTAACTTCATGCTATTAGGAAATGCACTCCAATATTCAGTACCATGCTTCGCACTGAGTATTGGAGTAAGCAGATAAAGGAGTAGATCTAAGCTAGTCAAACTAGCTAACTGGGTGTTGGACGTACTTTCTTTACCTCACTCGTACTAAATCAAATCCATGTGCGATTCCGCTCTTAAATTCATTTTCGAGAGGCTTTTTTGTGCCGACCAACTTTGCAACGATCAGCCCTATCTCATTCGATAGTTAGCATAGTTCGAGGTCTTCTGTAGGGAGTGATTTCAATTGTGACGAAAGGACCTTAAGAAATTCATCAGTGTTTACCGTTGGTTCTGTATTCAAAATAATACTCCTACCTAAATAGCTTCAATCAACTAGACACTACACTGATTAGAAAAAGTAGGTCAAATACTCGCCCGTAAAAAATGCCTGATAAATGAGCTAACTTTGAAAGGGGCAATAGCAAGCTAAGTCCCATAGCCCATTTCTGGACAAATATTAGTTAGAGTTAAAATTCAACAGTAATTAGCATATCCGTTTTATCTGAATACTTATTCAAAAACATAAAAAGTACGAGATAGCCAGTTCCTGAGCTACCTCGTTAGATGAGAAGTGCGTTATTCTTCTAGGTATGTAGCAAAAGTATTAAAATTATCAGCTTTAACAAACTTAGCTGGGTTCTCTATGGCTCCACCGTTTTTGTCTTGTGATAACGCTTTAAAGTGCTCAATACCACAATCAATTTTAGCTTGCTCAGAGGCTCGTAAATCATCAGAGAAGATACTTGATTTGGTCTCTACTACAAAATAAAGCTGATCACCCATACCATCATCTTTATCGATCAAAACAGCCCAATCGGGATTATAGTTACCTAATGGAGTATCAATCTTAAACCACGCTGGTAATTTAGCGTAAAGCTTAACATCCGTTGACTCTTCAAGCTTTTCTGCAAATTCAAACTCTGTATCAGAATCGCAAATGATATAATCATAAACAGACTTGTTTGCTTCAACCATACTCTTAAGGTAACCAGTCAACTCTTCTTCTTGGAACAACTCTTGAGCATAATAATCTTCATCACCAATTCGGTGATAAGAGATACCGTCCACAATAGCCAACCGCATTTGCTTACGGATCACTTCACTTGTAAGTTCGATAAATCGTTGTGGATTATTCTTAAATGCCTCTAATTTATCACCAAGCCCAAGTAAAATCTCTACAACCGTCTTTCGGGTTAAGTTTGTATTTGACTCAAGATAGGTCACTACGTCAGGAAGTTGGAAATTACGGTTACGGTAATATTGAATCTTTGACTCTTCGTCAAATGTCTCTAGCTCGGCCTCAGTGATTGCCACTTTGACTTTTTTATATTCAAATTTTGCACTTGCAACAGCAACTGATGCCCTGATCTCCTTGATACACTTCTCTACAAGCTCACCAACACTAAAATTAACTCGATATGTCGTCTTGTACTTAATTCTGTCCCAAAGCGCTTTAAAATCATCACCAAGCACTATCTGCTTACCATTATCTTCACGAAGTTTAGCCGTTTTCTTTTCTTCGTGTTTCTTGATACTCAAACCTTTGGCTACTTTGGTTAAAGTTGCAAGAATTGCATCTGAATGCGGTTGAACACTTTCAGGAAGACTCACCGTGTTATCAGCTAAATCAGCTTTTAGAGAATCTTGAATTTTGCCATTTTTATCTATGTAGCCTTTATCGGCTAAGTGCTGATAAATTTCTTCCGACCTTCTAGCCCCAAGAAACTCTTTAGTGCCATGCTCGTCAGAGATAACAATATTCGCAAACTGATGTTTTTCTACTGCGCCAAACTTAATGCCCTCTTCTTCCTCTATCTCTTTTTGCAATGCTGCAACAAACTGCTCATAAGATTCATTAGCCATAACCGTAAGTGTATTGACCTCAAACCCATAAGGCACACGCTCGCCAGACTGATCGACAGCTAAGCGTAAACCGCGGCCAATCTCCTGACGTTTTTTCATCACAGAGTTAGTTTCGTTTAGGGTACAAATTTGGAATACATTAGGATTATCCCACCCCTCTTTTAGCGCAGAGTGCGAGAAAATAAACCTAAGCTTTTCATCCATCGATAAAAGCTTTTCTTTGTCTTTCATAATCAAGTTATATGCAGACTCATCAGCAGCCGTTTTACCACCTCCCCCTGTGTCAGGATTGTTGTCACCCCTAAATAATCATTATGTTTAAAGACAGGGTGCGGCAAAAGAGAACGATATGGCTCGGTATTCAC
>NZ_JAKILU010000033.1 GCF_023283485.1 Shewanella glacialipiscicola | reverse complement strand
GGTCGTCGGTTCAAATCCGGCTCCCGCAACCAATTCTCTTTATAGAAGAGTCAATCAACCAGCATAAGCTGGTTTTTTTGTACCTAAAATCTGCAGAAAATACAGACTAGCGCAATATGTTAGCTCATCGGGCTCAACGCTTTATAAACAACTGGCGAAGGTCGTCGGTTCAAATCCGGCTCCCGCAACCAATTCTCTTTATAGAAGAGTCAATCAACCAGCATAAGCTGGTTTTTTTGTACCTAAAATCCGCAAGGAATGCAGATTAGAGCAATATGCTAGCTCATCGAGCTCAGCTCTTCATAAACAACAAGCGAAGGTCGTCGGTTCAAATCCGGCCCCCGCAACCAATCTCTTTATAGAAGAGTCAATCAACCAGCATAAGCTGTTTTTTTTGCACCTAAAATCCGCAGGGAATACAGACTAGAGCAATATGCTAGATCATCGGGCTCAACGCTTTATTATTTAACTCCGTAAGACCGCGATTAGCAATATACATAACGCTTCAATACAAGCCCCATTGCACTCACCTTCCACCAGCTAATATCTGCAAACAGAGCAGTCGCCTATTGAAGTAGAGGTGTTTTTGGGATATCAAATTGACTATGAAACCAATTTTAGGCAACAGCATTAAATTAAATTGAGATCCAAACCTTTCGAGCAATATCGCTACGTTTATGTTGAAACATCAGGCAAATAAAAACCCGCTCAAGATCAGCTCTTGGCGGGCTTAGACGATCAGCATTATCACTACCACTGAATTAAATAATTCAATCTACATGTTGAATTAGCCGCTTTAATAATTTTATATGAATAATATCAATCTATTACATTATTATAAAATCAGAGAGGTAGTCGTCCATTAAATGACAGTGCTAACGTAGTGCTATCCACATATTCAAGCTCCCCCCCCACAGGGACGCCGTGAGCAATGCGACTAATTATAACCTTGTGGCGTCTAGCCATATCAGCAATAAAATGCGCTGTTGCCTCACCTTCTACTGTCGGATTCGTCGCCAAAATCAGTTCAGCCACATCACCCGAGGCCAAATGGCGCTCCAGCAAGGCTAGACCTAACTCTTCTGGCCCTACACCATCGAGGGGTGATAAATGACCTAAAAGCACAAAGTAGCGACCGGTGAAATGTCCACCCGCCTCAATAGCTAACACGTCGGCCGGTGTTTCTACCACACAAATAGTGGCGGATATTCCGCGTTTATGGCTAGCACAAATTGGACAGAGGGTTTCTTCAGTGTAGGTTCGGCAAGACTGACAATGGCCAACGTCACTCATTGCGCAGGACAGCGCACTGGCTAATTTAAGCCCTGCTTTTCGGTCACGCTCGAGCAATTGAAACGCCATACGTTGCGCCGATTTAGGCCCAACCCCAGGTAAACAACGCAGCGACTGAATTAACTCATCTAACAGTGGACTAAATTTCATCGGCTATCTCAATTAAAATGGCATTTTCATGCCTGGTGGTAATTGCATACCGCCAGTGACTTCGGCCATTTTAGTTTTTTGGTTTTCTTCGATTCGACGGGCAGCATCATTGCAAGCCGCTGCAATCAAATCTTCCAGCATTTCTTTATCGTCTTCCATTAGGCTTGGGTCGATTTCGACTTTACGTACAGTGTGCGCGCCAGTCATGGTGACTTTAACCAAGCCTGCACCTGATTCACCCACCATTTCCATACGAGCGATTTCTTCCTGCACTTTGGCCATTTTTTCTTGCATCATCTGGGCCTGTTTCATCAGATTGCCCATACCGCCTTTTCCAAACATAATCTTTTCTCTTCTATTAGGGTTAGTCGCAAGCATTAACGCGGCTAATCTTACTTAAATAAATGGGATTGGCAATCAATGCCGTTACCTTGTTAATAAACTTATGATCTCGGTGCTGAGTTTCTCTGCACTATGACTACAAATAGACACATTAAGCTCAAATTTAAACCACAGCACTACAAATTAACGACGAAAACGTTACCCTAGAGCTCGTCAACAATAGTTAACTTAACTCAGGTAACGCTTGTATTTGCTGACTGCGCAAATTCAACAACTCTGGCGGATACACCAAAGTATCGGCATCGAGTTCGGCGCCCATACGTTGGATTAACCATTGCACATTGTCATCATGAAGCAGTGATTGATGTGCCTGTTGCAGCAACTCTTGATGGAAACGCTTACGTAACTCTAAGGGCGTTTCCCGCTGCGCATCGATTCCTATGACCACTTGTACCCGTCTTGGGTTCCCGAGCACAGCACTTAATGCCTGCTCAAGCTGCACGATGGCGCCATCGGCAGCAAGATGCTTCTGATTCGGTTTGAGCAATAGTAGCAAAGGATCGCTCTGTGTTTGGCAAACTGAATTGACAGCAAGTTGCCGCACTCTACCGCCGATATCTAGGCTCGCCATTAGCTTATACCAATGTAAATCTAATGGATGGCCACTTATAGGCGAGGTGGTATTGAGCACGACTTCCCTCTTCTGCTGTTCCATTGCATTGGACGCTTGAGTAAGTACAGCCGTGTTAGTCGGCGTTACCGCAGGGACTGGAGCTTGCGATTCACCTTGATGCTTTACTTGAGTTTGAAGTATTGCTGACTTCGGATTTATTCCCAACGGCTGCCCTACACTGCCCACTGGCACATTATTTAATGCATCATTGATTGAGTGGGTAGTGTCTAAAGACGCTTGAACATGATGAGCCTGAATAGCGCTCATATCTGCACTGTTCA
The DNA here is from genome assembly GCF_023283485.1 of Shewanella glacialipiscicola. Classification (GTDB taxonomy): domain Bacteria; phylum Pseudomonadota; class Gammaproteobacteria; order Enterobacterales; family Shewanellaceae; genus Shewanella; species Shewanella glacialipiscicola. Next base: position 22,341 of record NZ_JAKILU010000033.1, on the reverse strand, counting down.
TATCAGTACTATTCGTATCAGCATTGTCTACATGAGTGCTATCAACTTGAGTCGTTGTGAGGTTATCATTTGCTGGCGCAGCTTCCCAAGGTGGACGGTCATAGGATGCGGCAGCTTTGACAGCTTCTGCAGCGACTAATCCAGATGAGCTTGCCATCGAAGGTGCCGCTTGGTGAACAGCGATAGGCTCAAGACCTAAGTCAAAATCATCATCAAAATCAAGGGAGTGAGCAAGGTCCACACCGGCATTTAAACCAAGTGCTAAATCAGGTGTTAAAGCAGTTTCCAAATCAATTGCCGGAGTAACAGATAACGTTGTACTCGCACGACTAGCCCCAAGCTTAGGCAAAGTCATCGTCGTCTTACTGTTTGGTGCCTTTAGTTTTGAGTCCAGTGGCGACTTTTTTTCATCACCGTCCTTAGCGCTTAGGGCATCAAGATCTGATAACAGTGAATCCCGCGCCGCTAATACTGCCGAGAGAATATCATCAGCTAAAGGTACGCTGGCTGGTAGTTCTGCCAAAGTAGATTCTTGAGCTACTGCTGCTAACTGATGGTCAACTGAACCTTGCACGCCCACTGCGCTTTGAATATTAGCCGTGTTTTGAATACTATCTGCGTGTTGCACCTCATCATGCTCAGCTTGAGGCTCAAAGCTGTGATTAAAATCATCGTCATTATAAGAGCCGGATGAGAATCCAGCATAAGCATCTTGATAAGAATCGAGCGGCGCCGATTCTTGAGCATAATCCACTATTAGTGAAGATGAATGCTCAATGCCATTATCCTCAATAGCAGTGGCAGGCATTATGAGTGGAACAAAAGAATCATGGATTGCTGCAGAAGCGCTTAGCACTGACGATAATGTGTGAGACTCTGCCTTAATATTGGCGCTGTCAGCATTAAATCCCTGACTCTGGGCCTGACTTAAAATAACCGCCTGCTCGGCGATTAATGCCGCATCCGCGTCAAACTCTGCTGATTCAAGCTCGTCATTGGCATCATCGATTACCATCTCCTGAGCACTTTCTACCGCATCAACGCCCTTAGGTGTTACAGCAAGGGGACTTTCAGCTGAAGGGGTTTCAAGCGAAGTTTCAGACTGATGGCTCGCTGCGGCTTGCTCAATTAACGCTGTTTTTTTTTCAGCCGTTGGTTGATCTTGCGCTACCGCTTGCGGCGTAATTGATGTCTGTCCTTCGGGTAACATAACCTCTGCAACAACATCAGGCTGCCAACGTTTAACTGGCTTTTCTGGTACAAAAGCAACCGCACGCAATAGCGCCATCTCAAGCCCTGATTTAGGATCAGGTGCATGGGGCAAATCTTTACGACCCGTTAATAAAATTTGATAATAAAGCTGTACTTGCTCTGGCGTCAGCTGCTCAGCAAAAGCACTAATTTGCGTACTGTACAAGGATTGCTGCGCGCAAGCAGGGGCAAACTGAGTCAAGGTAATTTGATGTAATAGCTCAAGTAAACTACGCAATACTTCTTGGGCATCGGCGCCGTACGCAAGCACTTGGGCACAGGTATGCATTAACGCGCCAATATCTGCATCGGTTAAAGCTTTAAGTAAGGCAACCACATGTTGTTCATCAATACTGCCCAGCATTGTTTGCACTTGAGTGAGCATTACATTACCGCCACCAAAGGCGATAGTTTGATCAGTCAGGCTCAGGGCATCACGCATACTGCCATTGGCGGCTTTAGCGAGTAAAGTTAATGCTTCAAACTCAAAGGGAAACTGCTCTTGGGTCAAGATATGGTTGAGCTGAGTAGCAATCTCGGTTTGAGTCAGGCTTTTTAAATTAAATTGCAAACAACGAGATAACACAGTTACGGGCAGTTTTTGCGGATCGGTGGTCGCCAAAAGAAATTTAACGTGTTCAGGAGGTTCTTCTAAGGTTTTAAGCAGTGCATTAAAGCTGCTGCGTGACAGCATGTGCACTTCATCAATAAGATAAACCTTAAAACGACCACGAGTCGGACGATACTGCACATTGTCTAGCAGCTCACGGGTATCATCGACCTTAGTGCGAGACGCTGCATCGACTTCGATCAAATCAACAAAACGGCCTTGGGCGATTTCCACGCAGCTGCCGCAAACGCCACAGGGAGTAGCTGTCACGCCTTGTTCGCAATTTAAGCCTTTGGCAAAGAGTCGCGCTAAGCTGGTTTTACCGACCCCACGCGTTCCCGTAAACAGGTAAGCATGATGTAAGCGCTGCTGGCTTAATGCATTGGTCAAAGCTTGTAAAACATGGCTTTGGCCAACCATTTGATCAAATGTGGCAGGGCGCCATTTTCTGGCTAACACCTGATATGACATGGGACTCCCCAGAGTATGTGATACAAAAGCGGGAGCATGCGCCCCAAGAACGTTGAAAGATAACATGTCATGATTTTACATGCCATCAAACTATCCTAAGGCGCCTTTAGCTGCAGATTTATTCGCCTTCAAACTCGCAAAGTTTAACCAACTCAAGTCCTAATGCAGTTAAACGGGCTTCACCACCTAAATCAGGTAACGAGATCACAAAAGCGGCATGTTTTACTTCGCCGCCCAATTGGCGAATGAGTTTGACCGTTGCCTCAATAGTACCGCCAGTCGCGAGCAAATCGTCAACCACCAGCACTTTATCATTGGCATTAATCGCATCTGTATGAATTTCTAGGCAATCATGACCATATTCCAACTCATAGCTTTGGCTAATAGTTGCGCGTGGTAGTTTGCCAGGCTTACGCACAGGCACAAAACCCACTGCCAGTTCTAACGCTAGCGGCGCACCAAATAAGAAACCACGGGCTTCTGTGCCAACAATTTTGGTAAAACCTTGGCCGCGATAATGTTCAGCCAGTAAGTCGATGGTCGCTTTATAGGCTGCAGGGTTTTCGAGCAAACTGGTGACATCACGAAATAAAATCCCTTCCTTAGGATAATTAGGAATTGTTTTGATGCTTTGTTTTATCAAGGATAAGGTTTCTGTATTCATAGCCATCATATTTACTTAATAAGTTACTTAATTAATTCACCAACCCTGAGGTTGCGGTATAAAACAAAACGTCCACACTAGGTGGACGTTTTGTCGAAAGTCGGACAAAGTTTATGCCGCTTTAGTTTTAGTTGCAACAATCAAGACGCACTAGTTATAGGTGGATTAACAATTTGTGATCTTAGATCAAACTCCTATGGGCATTATAACTTAGCCTGTCCCTAAAAATATTGTTTAACAAAACTCGACCGAGGCGCTCAATCTCATCATTCTATTTCAGGAATGGTTTTAAGATACCAGAGTAAAATCAATGCCATGACAAATAGTAAGCTTTTCACCCATAAAATGGGGACTATGATAATACTAAAACTAAAGCTGAGGATACTCACTAACATCGCTTTACGTTTTAGGCTTTTACGCATTGCTCCTTGTTGCTGCCATTGAGTTAACGTATCGGCAAACCAAGGATGTGTCATCAACCAAAAGTGCAAACGTTCACTGGAGCGAGCAAAACAAAAAGCAGCAAGCAGGATAAAAGGCACTGTGGGTAGCAAAGGCAGCACAATGCCGAGCAAGCCAAGCACTAATGCAATTAATCCTAACAGTAAAAATAACCCGCGTTTTATAACCATAATATAAAAAATGCCATTAAAAAATAAAGCCACTCAAAGAGTGGCTAATACTATACAAATTTAGCATTAATGCTGGCTTAAACTAAACCAAAATGCTTTAACCACATCAAACTCGCAGGTAGCGTGGGTAGCAACAATACTAAAATAAAACCAGCAAAGTGCATAAAGTTAAATGGGTCTTTAAATGGCTCGCTACTCATTACAGCTCCTCGAGTATGGGTATAAAAGTATAAACGTCGCAGGAATGATACGGTGATTAAGATCACAGAACTGTGGATATTGTAGCGGTTTGTCAAATTAATGAAAACCCTTAAATAGTAGGGTTATTACATTTTCTCGCTAGCGGATCTAATTTTATGATCGACGGCCTAGCACAATGCCCTTACTCACTAATTGCTCGAGTAATTGTATACAACCTTGCTCAATCATCTGAGGTTCGATTTGAGGGTAAATATTGGTTAACCAATTGATTATCTGTATCAGTGTCACATTGCTTTGTGAGGTTAACAATGCCATTACCTGTGCACTTAAAGGGGCTAACTGTAAAAAACAAACTTCTGCGTCAGCATCTTGATAGAGACAAAAAAATACTGGAGTATCCAGACGCCGCTGTGGGCAATAATCCTGACGAATATGTTGTACTTCAAAATGATACTGCGCCACCCTCGCCGTCTGCGACAGGTATAACGTCTGCAACGAAAGTTGCTCAAGGCTCAGTAGATACTCATCATCACGGCTTTGCGCCACTGCAACCACTAACTCAAGCCATTCGTAGTGAGCTAATTCCAACATAAAAAGCGGATCACTATCCGTAGGCTGATATTGTAGTTGTAAGAAATTTAAAAACTCCCCCGCTATATCAATAAAAATCGGCGATTTGCAATCATGCTGACTAAAAAATCTCTGCGCTAATGCCTGCCAATCCTCATCCGAGTACAAACTTTTCAACACAGGGAAACCGTTGGATACAAAGCCCATGACATTATTAAAAAATAACTCACGGTAAACCTGCATGTGGCGTACATCGGTATCGATGGGCAATGGCAAAGAAGGATCGCGGATATAATCGATAAAGGATTGCTGCACTTGCTTAAAATCCATTAGGCAATCCTCTTTACTGCATGACGACTATTCTGGACATTAGGGCTGAGCGCCACAGTTTGATAAGCGCGTATTTGCTCTATCTCTACCATGAGTTCTGCGGTTGTCGGTAAATTAAAATCACGCTCAAGCAACGTCGGCTTTACTCCATGCAAGGCATAGCAGCGTTGCAGTAATGTCCATACCGGATCGTTAATAGCTGCGCCGTGGGTATCGATAAGTAAATCTTCTGCTTGTTTATAGTGCCCAGCGATATGCAAATACGCGATGCGCCCCGTTGGCATAGCCTTTAAAAAAGCATCTGCATCATATTGATGATTAACCGAATTTACATAGATGTTATTAACATCTAATAGCAGTTTGCAATCGGCTTCTTGCAGCACAGCATTGACAAATTCAAGCTCACTCATTTGTGCGCCAGGAGCAGCGTAAAAAGACACATTCTCTAAAATGAGTGGCCGCTCAAGTATGTCTTCCACTTGCTTGATACGCGCCGCTACGTGTTTCACCGCAGCGTCAGTAAAAGGAATAGGCATAAGATCGTATAAATGACCTTGGCCTGAGCAATAACTTAAATGTTCGGAATAGACTTGGATTTGGTGTAAGTCCATAAACGTTTTGATGTTTTTTATAAACGTCACATCTAGGGGCTCAGGGCTACCGATAGATAAACTCAAACCGTGGCAATAAAAAGTATGTTGCTCGGTCAGCGCTCTAAATTGACGGCCAAACTTACCACCTAAGGTCATCCAATTTTCGGGGGCGACTTCAAAAAAATCAATTGCGTCTGGAACCTGTGCACAAAACTCACTAAGCATTTCTCGCCTTAACCCCAGCCCGATCTGCGCCGCATCTTTCTGCTTATTCATAACACTTCACCAACGCGAATATTTTCAACTGAGATAAAAAACAGGCCAGCATAGGCTGACCTGAACACACTCCATAAGCCCGATAATAAAGGGATAATACCTGCAGGCGTTATTGCACTTCTTTTTTAACGGCCTCGACTTTAGCATCAACTTTCTCGGCAGTTTTTTTCATGTCGGCGCCGCATTTGGCTTCACCACATTTGCCTTCTTTCGCTTTTTCAGTAGCGGCTTTCTTCATGTCGGCACCGCATTTTGCTTCGCCACATTTGCCTTCTTTCGCTTTTTCAGCTGCGGCTTTCTTCATATCGGCGCCACATTTCGCTTCACCACACTTACCTTCTGAACCGACGATTTGATAACCTGTGTCCATTGCTTCAAAACCAAATGGGTTTGTTTGTGCATTGACAGCAAATGCAGAACTCATCACCACAGAACCTAACGCGACTGCCACTGCTGTTTTTTTAACTGAATTCATAACGTAATCCCTTCTTGTTTATTGAGTAATGTTAACCAACAACAGAGTAAATCGCTGGCTCACAACAAAAGACCTGTCTTGTTTCAATTCTGTTGCAAAAAATATCACTAAATCACAGAAATGGCCAAAATATTCTGTTAGGGCGATTATTTTGGCGTAAAGATTATCGTTTAGTCCGCCTATTTATCCCCATTAACTAGGCCACTTTGTAACTTAGGGCTGATAAGGTAGAATGCACGCCCTTTGCAAATAGATATGGATTTACTGCAGTGCGCGTGATTTTGGCTCCTATGGAAGGCGTAGTAGACGCTTTGATGCGTGACATCTTATCGACCATCAATCCCTACGATTTACTCGTCACTGAATTTGTGCGTGTGGTAGACCAACTGTTACCAGATAAAGTTTTTTTAAAGCTGTGTCCTGAGTTACTCAATAACGGTAATACCCCTTCAGGTACGCCAGTGCGAGTGCAGTTACTCGGCCAAGAACCCCAATGCATGGGCGAAAATGCTCTACGCGCGATTGAGCTCGGCTCACACGGTGTCGATGCCAACTTTGGCTGTCCGGCAAAAATCGTTAACCGCAGTAAAGGTGGCGCCGTATTACTGCAATATCCAGAAAGTGTGCACGATATTGTTAAAGCTATGCGTCAAGCTGTCCCAAAAGAACACGCTGTGACCGCAAAAATTCGCTTAGGTTATGAAGATAAGTCACTGTTTATGGAAAATGCCATAGCCGTGTATGAAGCAGGGGCAACTGAACTTGCCATCCATGCGCGCAGCAAAGTCGACGGTTACAAGCCGCCAGCCTACTGGGAATACATTACAGAAGTACGCAAGCGTTTGCCTATTCCAGTAATTGCTAACGGTGAAATTTGGAACCGCGACGATGCAAAGCGTTGCATCGAAGTCACAGGCTGCGACAGTATCATGATCGGCCGCGGGGCGATTTCATTACCCAATTTAGCCGATACCATCAAAACAGGCGCAACTCCTTATACGTGGGAGCAAACCTTAGCGTTAATGCTCAGCTACACCCAAAGGGAGTTAAATGGTCGTAAAAGCGACTATTATCCTGCTCGAATCAAACAGTGGTTTACCTATCTTAATCGTCAATATCCCGCGGCCGATATTTTATTTAGAGAGCTGCGAGTCTTTAAAACGACAGAAGAAATCGTTGCAGTATTAGAGACCGCACAGCGCAATTTAAACGACTAACCATCAAGGTTTAGCATCAAACCTCAATAGGCCACTCTGTGTGTATCTGCGATGAAAGGAACTTTTTTATCGCAGATGTGACGCGACAAGGATGAGCGATTTTAAAAACGCGAAAAAATGAAAATGTGGCAGATACTTGATCTTCATCATAGTTGTTGATAGTGGAACAATTAGACTGAACGCCTAGAGTTAAATGAATATAGGCTATTTTACGTGAGCATTACCCATATCAGACATGAATTGTCAGAGCTTGAAGCTAATCTAAGGATAGAAATCGGCGCGATCCCTTCGTTCCTCGAAGCCATAGGAAAGCATTATGCTAGCCTGAGCTTAACTGAGCTTATCGATAAATTGGCTCAAACCCCATTGGCAGAACACCCGCTATTTAGTCAATTAAATAAACTCGACGCCGCTTTTTGTCAGCTCGATTTAGGTCTTTATGGTCTTTGCTCCGATTGCGAGGCTGAAATCGAAACCGTGCGGTTAACTCAAGACCCCACCGAGCAGCGCTGTAACGCATGTGCTGATCATTATCAACATGAGCATCGCCACGAGCTACGGCTCAATCATTGATAACACTCCCGCCTATTTAACCTAAACTTGTGATAATACATTGAACTAACAGCTATCTACGTGTTTAGTTTTCAGCTAATAAAAAGCCCAGCGCACAGCAGGTACTATGCGCAAGCGAATAGAAGCATTTTGTAATATCTATAATTTTTAAGCGGTTTAATCCTAAATAGCAGAACTGGATTAACCGATGAAACTAACAAACAGTAACTGAACACTCAATGCATGAACATCCAATGCAAAATCGCCATCGCCATCGTAACTGTGGCTCATAAAACCGCTATCAAGTTAATTAATGAGCATTATCATGCAAAAGAGAAACATCGAGATGATCAGCGGCATTTTCTGCACTCGGTTCAGTTAGAAAAGGAATGCAGCCAAGAAAAGGCGCTGACATCATCCCTTTAAGGCTAACTAGATTTTCGTCAAACATACTCATTTCAGGATCGACACGATTTGCCACCCAGCCTGCAATGGTAAGACCATCAGCCAGTATCGCTTCTTGGGTCAGTAAGGCGTGATTTAAACAACCGAGTTTCATGCCCACCACAAGTATGACCGGCAGCTCAAGTTTCTGCACCACTTCCGACAAATACCTGCCCTCACCTAAGGGCAAACGCCAGCCACCCGCGCCTTCAATCAAGCAAAAATCTGCTTGGGAAAATGCCGTAAAATCTAAGCTATCGATAATCGCCTCTGGCGTTAAACGCATGCCCACTTGAGCCGCGGCAATATGCGGCGCGATCGCGGGTTCAAAACTAAAAGGGTTAACGAGCGGATACGCAAGTTTTAATGTTGATGAGGTCATCAACTGCAGAGCATCGGCATTTCGCAAGCCTTCAGAGGTTTGTGCACAGCCCGAAGCAATAGGCTTAATGCCGAGGGTCAGCATAGTGTTAGCAGCGAGAATGCCCACGGCAGAATCTGCGCTAGCAATATGGCCTAAACGATTCACTGCGGTTAATAATGCTGATGAGACTAAGGTTTTACCACTGTCAGTATCTGTACCTGTTACAAAAAACATATGAGATCCTTATGTTCGTCGATCGCTGTTGGCTGATTTTGCTCAGTTGACGACGTTATATGTCCATCATCATAGGCCTAAATCGCTATCAACTAAATGCTTTATAAAACGGTGATTTATAAACACTCGCATTAAAGGAAAATAGTGTGACTCATGTACGAGTATTATGCTTTCAAACGCTATTTCGACATATTTTTAAGTATTAAGTCGCGCGCGGATCTGTACTATTTGATAGGTTAACGGTAGACCTTCGGGTAAACGTAGCGCCTCGGCTTTGGCCTGTATTCGTTGCCAATCTTCACGGCCACGCAGCCGTGGAGTTCGGTCTGCAACCGCAGTAGATGCACGGGCTGATTGCACCGAAGCGCCGACCCCTTTAATGGAATAGAGTAGCGCTTTTAATGTATCAAAATACACTGTCATCGGGATGAGCTGCACATCTAAGTGCTGCCATATATCGAGTTTAAATGCTGTTTTGAGCGCTTCCAGCGTAGAAAAGTTATTCATCCTTAAGCCTAATTGGGCTAATTGATGAAGGCTCCCTTCAGCCACCAGCGTCACATGGCACTCGCCGCCAGGCCTTAGTACCCGCGCCATTTCAGCCACTGCAACAGGAAAATCCGCACACCACTGCAAAGCCAGATTCGAATAAATAACATCCATACTGTTATTGCTAAAGGGTAAACACTGCGCATCTGCGCATACCCCATGATAATCGGGATAGGACTGCTTTAACTTATGTAACATGCCAAGGGCAATATCCACGGCAAATATAGCGCTAGACGGCTTATCCGTAAGGCTGTTGGGATAACATGCTGAAAAATCAGTCCCCGGACCCGCACCTATATCTAACAAATTACCTTTGACTAATAATCCGCTGAGCAAACTGGCGGCGCTCAAACGCTGTAACTTATTATGATCTTGATAACTATTGGCCGCGGCGGAGAATCGTTGTGCAATCTTAGCCTCAGTTGTATGAGGCTTGATTACAACAGACTCTTTATTGCAGGGCACACTCACATTCAGCTCGCTAGTTTTTATTAGGCTTGGCATTTTGGTTCACACTCATAACACAATTCAAATTCAAAAAACTAACCCAATCTATTAAGCGCATTTATCTGTACTCATCCTTTGCACGGCGCTCACTCACACGAGGGATATTTACGCGACTGAGTACTTGGGCTAATTGCGCAGCACAAGCAGCGATATCTTCAGCGCTGTGCGCCGCGGTTAAGGTAATACGTAAACGTGCCGAGCCCACAGGTACTGTTGGTGGGCGAATCGCCCCAACCCAAATGCCTGCGGCCTTTAACTCCTCGGCCACTTGCAGGGTTTGCTGCGCATCACCAATGATTAATGGCTGGATTGCAGTATCTGAGTTTAAAAGAGGCACATTGGCATCAAGGCATAAGCGCTTAAACAGCGCAATATTTGCAAGCAGTTTTTGCTGTAATTCAGGATGCGCCGTGCTGTACTGAACAGCAGCTAACGCCAGTGCAGCATTGGCAGGCGATAATGCCGTCGAATAAATATATTCACGGGCATTACTGACCAAAAAGTCGATCAGCGCCTGACTCCCCAAAACCGCTGCGCCTTGGCAACCTAGTGCCTTACCAAAGGTCACCACTTGCACATCGATAAGCTTGGCGGCTTTATCTGTTGCATCACTATTTTTATAACCATCGAGCACCGCAAAACCATGGGCATCATCAACAATCAACCAAGTATGGTGTTGACGACAAAGCGTCGATAAGTCACTAATCGGTGCACAATCGCCGTCCATACTAAACACGCTTTCAGTGATTAATGCCGATGCTTGATTTCGAACTAAAAGTCGCTCAGCGCTCTCTAGGGAATTATGTAAAAAACGTTTCAGCTGCGCGCCACTGTCGTGCAAACCATCAATAATTGAGGCGTGAACGAGCTTATCGGCAATCACGATATCTTGCTGATCAAACAAGGTTTTCATCAGCGCGGTGTTAGCACTAAAACCTGAGCAAAATAGTAACGCAGCTTCATGCCCAGTTAGGGCACAAAGTTCATATTCAAGTGCGAAATGCGCCTCACTGTAACCTATCACTAATGGCGAGGCGCCGCTGCCTACGCCGTAGGCCTGCGCGCCAAGGTACAAGGCGTCAGCAAGCTCTGGCACGCGGGATAAACCTAAATAATCATTGCTGCTGAAATTAATATAAGCGCGCCCTTCAAACACAAAGCGTGGGCTCGAAGTGGATGCGTTAGTATCAAGACTGCGCTCAATACTCAGCACTTTTCGTTGCCGCAGTAATCCTTGCTCACGTAAGGCCTGCTGACGGGCGGTGATTTTAGTTTCGAGCAGTGAACTCATTTATTTGCTCTTAAGAAAGATAGTCTCAAATAGAGTTGCCTCAAACGTTATCGCATAGATGAGCATAACGGCATAAGATTAACAGCCACAACCGTTATAAGGTTGTGGCCTCAGATCTAAATATTGACCAATATTATAACGCAGCCGCATCATAAAATGCTGCCGATGACTTATCTTGATATGCTGCCGCTTTAGCCAATACTGCCGTTTCTTCTTCCAGTTTTGCCGCAGGCCCCTGTTCTGGACGTAGGCCCAAACGACGGAATAGCCCCATATCATCACTTTCTTCTGGATTAGCCGTGGTTAGCAATTTACAACCGTAAAAAATCGAGTTGGCGCCAGCAAAGAAACACATGGCTTGCAGCTCATCACTCATATTTTCACGCCCCGCCGATAAACGCACGCGCGAAAGTGGCATTAAGATACGCGCTACAGCGATAGTTCGCACAAATTCTAATGGATCGAGATCGTCCAGTTTCTCAAACGGCGTGCCCGCCACTTTGACCAGCATATTGATCGGCACTGAATCAGGATGCTGCGGTAAATTAGCTAGTTGTTGCAATAAGCCCGCACGATCCGTGGCCTTTTCACCCATACCAACAATCCCACCAGAGCACACTTTCATGCCAGATGCGCGCACATTTGTCAGTGTATCCAACCGATTTTGATAGGTACGTGTGGTGATCACATCGCCGTAATATTCAGGCGAAGTATCTAAATTGTGATTGTAATAATCTAAGCCAGCACCAGCGAGATCATTAGCCTGGTCTTCTGACAGCATGCCGAGCGTCATACAGGTTTCCATACCTAAGGCTTTGACTTCTTGTACCATTTGCTTAAGATACGGCATATCTTTTTCTTTCGGGTTACGCCAAGCCGCGCCCATACAGAAACGAGAAGCACCCGCGGCTTTAGCGCTGCGCGCCTCGGTCAGCACAGTTTCCATTGCCAGCAAACGCTCTTTTTCTAGACCTGTGTCATAGCGGGCGCTCTGCGGGCAGTATTTGCAATCCTCAGGGCAAGCACCGGTTTTAATCGATAACAAGCGGCTAATTTGCACTTCATTAGGATCGTACACGTCACGGTGAATGCTGTGGGCTTTAAATAACAAATCATTCATCGGCAGCGCAAATAAGGCTTCGATTTCTTCCCGCTTCCAATCATGACGAACTTGCAACTGCGACATTGAATACCCTTTTTATTCTGTCTTTTATCTTGGCTAGGATAACCTCAGCCCTTAAACTGTCAACGCCAACCAGTAAAGTCGGTTTACTAGTGGCTATTTTACAATCAACCCAGTGAGCATTTATGCGCAATTTACTCGATTTTGATTTTGATAGCGCCCATATTTGGCATCCTTACACCTCAATGACCCGTTCTCTTCCTGTATATGGCGTACATAGCGCAAAGGGCTGCGAGCTTGAACTCGTCGATGGCCGCAAACTCATCGATGGCACTAGTTCATGGTGGGCCTGTGTGCACGGCTATGCACACCCTGAAATATTAACCGCGATGGAAAAACAGCTGCATCAGCTAAGTCATGTGATGTTTGGCGGCATTACCCATGAGCCTGCCATCGAATTATGTAAAAAACTTATCGCAATGACCTGTGAGCCACTGACTAAAGTTTTTTTATGCGACTCTGGCTCTATTGCAGTCGAAGTGGCGATTAAAATGGCGTTGCAATATTGGCAGGGGCAAAATGCACATGAAGGTTTACGCCCGTTAAAGCAACGTATTCTTACGGTTAAGAAGGGTTACCACGGCGATACCTTTGCCGCCATGAGCGTGTGCGATCCCGAAGGCGGCATGCACACTATGTTTGGCGATGCTGTCACTAAGCAATCTTTTGTGCCCGCACCGCAAACCGCCTTTGGCGAAACGTTGCAAGCCGATGATTTAACGGCGATGCGCAGTATCTTAAGCGCTCATAACAACGACATTGCTGCAGTAATCATAGAGCCGATAATGCAAGGCGCGGGCGGTATGCGTTTTTATAGCGCGGATTATTTAATCGGCCTTCGCGCCCTGTGCGATGAATTTAATGTGTTGTTAATCTTAGATGAAATTGCCACTGGTTTTGGCCGCACGGGTAAGCTGTTTGCCTATGAACACGCTAATATCACCCCTGATATTTTATGTTTAGGTAAAGCCTTGACTGGGGGTTACATCAGCCTAGCTGCTACTTTATGTACCGACAACGTCGCCCAAGGCATAAGCCAATCCCCAGCGGGTGTGTTTATGCATGGTCCGACATTTATGGGAAATCCGCTGGCCTGCGCTGCTGCGTGCGCGAGCTTAGATTTAATTAATCGCAATCAATGGCAAGCGCAAGTGGCGGCTATCGAGCAGCAAATGCGCCTAGAACTTAAGGATGCGATTGATTTACCCAGCGTTAAAGACGTGCGAGTACTCGGTGCGGTCGGCGTGTTAGAGATGTATGAGCCCGTCAATACCGCAGAGTTACAGCAACAATTTGTTGATTTAGGCGTGTGGGTTCGCCCCTTTGCTAACCTTATTTACATTATGCCGCCCTACGTGATTAGCTCAGCGCAGCTAAGCCAACTCACCGGTGCGATGAAACTTATCGCAGCAGGCATTAGCGCATCATCAACACATTCAGCGCCACAACTTATCAGCCACGGTTAGTGGTGGCTGATACCTTTATTTAACTGAACTCATTTAACTAGACGCATTTTTAATGGGTTCATTTTACTAAGCTTATTTCACTAGGCTAGAAATCAACGCCCGCAGCGCCGCAGGTTTTATCATTTTTGCCATATAGTGATAACCGCGGCGTTGCACATCTTCCACCAGCTCTTTGCCGGTATTTGCAGTAATCAAAATACCGGGTAAATCTTTGCCATAAAGTGCGCGGATACCGTCCATCGCATCAACGCCATTTTGGCCATCATCTAAGTGGTAATCTGCGAGCACAATATCGGGCGCAACGCCCTTAAGCCCTAACTTAATGCGTGCATCGGATAAATCTTTGGCACAAATAACCTCACATTGCCAACGACTTAATAAGCTTTCTAAGCCAGCTAAAATCGCTTCTTCGTTATCGATACACAATACCTTGATGCCCGATAACGGCTGTAATAATGATGGCAAAGCCTTCACTTGTGGTTGGCTCACGGTTTCTCCAAGTGGCACACAAATAGAAAACACTGAACCCCGTCCTAATTGTGACGAGACTTGAATACTGTGTTCGAGAACTTTGCTAATGCGGTCGGCGATCGCCAGACCTAAACCTAATCCGCTAATATTGTTGCTTTTAGGGTTATTTAATCTTTTAAACTCCTTAAAAATTTCTTGCGTTTCTTTTTCATCGATACCGCAGCCCGTGTCTAACACTTGAATTTCAAGATAATCACCACGATGACGACAACCAAATAACACTCTCCCCCCCCGAGCATAACGGTACGCATTAGTTAAAAAGTTTTGCAGAATACGGCGCAATAAAGAGGGATCTGAATTGACGGTTGCGCTGCATGGGATCATTTTAAAACGGATTTGACTATCTGCTGCCATTGCCTCAAATTCAATGGATAAGCCATTGATAAGCTCAGAAATAGCAAAGTCACGACGATTAACATCCACCATACCCGAATCAAGTTTAGAAATATCGAGCAAGTCAGTGAGTAATTCACCCGCGATTTTTAATGAGCTATCTACGTGGGATAACGTAGTACGAGCCTCTCGATCTAAATGAGGATATTGGGATAACGAAGCAGTAAACAGCCGCGCAGCATTAAGCGGCTGCATTAAATCATGCCCAACGGCGGCCAAAAAGCGACTCTTAGAGGCATTCGCAATTTCTTCCTGCGCTTTAGCTTCTAATAACTCACTGTTTAACATAGCTAATTCGTAGGTTCGTTCTTTAACCCGACTCTCTAAGGTCTCATTAGCCTCGAGCAAGGCTCTTTCCTGCTTTCGATATTGGGTAATGTCGGTAAAGGTCATCACAAAGCCACCCGATGGCATAGGATTCCCCTGAATTTTAATCACTTTTCCATCTTTGCGATAACGCTCAGAGGTATGCCCCGTGCCATTACGCATATGCTGCACTCGTTGTTCGACTTGTTGCTCAATTTCCCCTTCACCACAATAACCTCGCGCGGCATTAAAACGGATCACCTCGCTAATCGGCATGCCCTGCTGCAAAAAACCTTCAGGATATTGATACAGCTCGACATATTTGTAATTCCACGCCACTAGATTAAGCTCGTTATCAATAACACTCATACCTTCATAGGCGTGCTCAATGGCGCCGCGTAGCATATCTTGGCTAAGCATAATTTTTGATGATGCCTCATCCACCAAACTAAACACTTCATCGAGTGCTAAATCGCGCCCTTGTAGCACTGAGTCCATCACCAACGCCGCACTTGAAGCGCCAAGCACCCCTGCTAACAAACGCTCGGTATGAAAAATGAGCTCAGATGGCGCCGCTTTATGCCAGCTATCACTTTTTACCGCATCAATTGAAAAACGGCTAAAGCTTTCATAGGCGCGGGTTGGGCTGACAAAACGACTGGCTAAAATCAATAAATCCTGCTGCGAAATAGGTCCATTTTTCTTATTGGCACTGCTTTTTAACTTACCAGGGCTCACAAAGGCACTGGCCTGAATACGTTCCGCGACGCCTGCCCTAAACCAAATAGAGCCTAAAATATAACAGCCGATATTGGCTGAAAGTGCCGTTAATGCATCACGCACATTGGGCGTAATGGCATCCAATAGGCCAATTTCATTTACCACACCAGACACTAAGGCTGCTGAACTTTGCACATCCGTCATGCCCTGCAGCATGATATAAAACCACAAGCTAAAACCGACACCTAGCCCTAAAAATACTCCAGCACGGTTGCCGTGTTTCCAGTAAAGCCCGCCGACTAAAGCGGGCGCTAGTTGGGCAAAAGCACCAAAGGACAACATGCCTAAATGCGATAATGAATCACTGTCTGCTAATGCCAGATAACTGCCATAGCCCAAACTCAAAATAATCACGATGGCAAAGCGGCGAGCATTTAATAACAACTGCGAAAACTGGCTAAAGTTTTTCTCGCGGATATGACCCGTACGTAACATCACTGGCACTAACCATTCGTTACTCACCATCACACTGATGGTGACGACCGCAACAATCACCATACCCGTGGCGGCTGAAAGCGTACCCAGCAGTGCAATTACCGCCAATAAAGGCTGATCCAAAGCCAGCGGCAGATTGATCACATAGGTATCGGCGGACACTGAATCCCCGAGGATAATTTTTCCTGCTAGGGCAAGCGGTCCAACAAATAGGCCAAATAATGCTAAATATAATGGAAATAACCAGCGGCCTTTAGATAACACTGACTCATCGGCACATTCCACCACCATCACGTGGAACTGTCTTGGCATACATAAAAAAGCCGCCATTCCGACTAATAACTCAGGCATTAAAGCTTCGATGCGCGGATTGGGGTTGTGGATCAAGGATTGAGCACTCGCTTGTTGCCAGATGTCACCAAAACCATCAAAAAAACCAAAACTGATGACAATACCGACTAACAAAAATGCCGCCAGTTTAACCAGAGATTCAAAGGCAATCGCGAACATCATCCCCGGATTATGCTCAGTGGCATCGAGTTTGCGGGTACCAAATAAAATGGCAAATATGGCTAATAGTGCAGTAATAAGTAATGGAATGGTTACGCCATCAAGCGGGTCGTCCACGGGCTGAAAGAGATTAAGACTAAATACCATGGCCTTTAGCTGCAGGGCGATATACGGCATGATGCCAAACAAGGCGATGAGCGTAACGAGAGCGGCTAAGGTTTGCGACTTACCGTAACGGGCGGCAATAAAGTCGGCAACTGAGGTGATATTTTGTGCCTTTGACACTAATACGATTTTACGCAACATGCCAAAACCTAAGGTAAATATCAGAATAGGCCCGACAAAAATGGGTAAAAAAGACCAAAAATCATTTGCTGACTGGCCTACCGTGCCCAAAAAACTCCACGAAGAGCAGTAAACCGCTAAGCTCAGCCCATAGATAGCGACCTGTAGCTTTTTGGTGACTTGGCTAAACCATCGCTCCGCTCCCCACGCCAATAGGAATAAAAGCGAAACATAACAGACGGCAATAACAGCAACGACTAAGGTTAAATTCATACTCTGCTCTTTTTTTCTGATTATTGTGCGATAAAACCTGTCTAAAATCTAGCCTGATTTGTTATGCAACAGTATAAATGTAAAGGAGAATTTAAAAATAGACCAAGGTCTAATGGAGTTGCCGCCTCCTTACATACCATACTCAGTGCACGCAATTTTTCAAAAGGGAAGCCCTATGAGCTCGCAGTCTCTCTACAAAGTCTCCGGCGATATCGCAGCCAATGCACTTGTAAACAACGATAAATATAAAACAATGTATCAAGAGTCGATTGTTAATCCAGAGGGGTTCTGGAGAGAGCACGGCAAGCGTATCGATTGGATTAAGCCCTATACTAAGATTAAAAAAACCTCTTTCGATGATCATAATCTGTCGATCAACTGGTTTTACGATGGCACCCTCAATGCGTCAGCTAACTGTTTAGATCGTCACTTAGCTGAGCATAGTGATCGCGTAGCGATTATTTGGGAAGGCGATAATGCCAGAGAGCAACGCAAAATCACCTATGGCGAATTACATGCTGATGTCTGTAAATTTGCGAATGCACTGCGTAGCCAAGGTGTATGCCGCGGTGACATAGTGACTATTTACATGCCCATGGTGCCAGAAGCTGCAGTCGCCATGCTCGCCTGTGCCCGCATTGGCGCTGTCCACTCTGTGGTATTTGGTGGTTTTTCACCCGATTCAATTGCCACCCGCGTGATTGACGGTAAATCCAAAGTGATTATCACCTCCGATGAAGGCATGCGTGGTGGCCGAGCCATCCCATTAAAACGCAACGTCGATGATGCGTTAAAAAATCCTGATGTGACCACGATTGAAAAAGTCATTGTACTTAAACGTACTGGTGGCAAGGTTGACTGGCAAGAAGGCCGTGATATTTGGTGGCATGCACT
This sequence comes from Shewanella glacialipiscicola, assembly GCF_023283485.1. GTDB lineage: Bacteria > Pseudomonadota > Gammaproteobacteria > Enterobacterales > Shewanellaceae > Shewanella > Shewanella glacialipiscicola. Next base: position 4,054 of record NZ_JAKILU010000033.1, on the reverse strand, counting down.
GATGGAAACCGCATCTGAGCACTGTCAACCCGAAGAAATGGACGCGGAAGCGCCATTATTCTTACTGTATACCTCAGGTTCAACCGGTAATCCCAAAGGCGTATTACACACCACTGGCGGCTACATGGTTTATGCGTCAATGACCCATGAATATGTGTTTGACTATAAAGCCGGTGAAGTGTATTGGTGTACCGCCGATGTGGGTTGGATCACCGGTCACTCCTACATGGTCTACGGTCCACTCGCTAATGGCGCGACAGTGCTTATTCATGAGGGTGTGCCTAATCATCCTAGCCCTGCCCGTTTAGGTGAAATGATTGACCGCCATAAGGTCAATATCCTTTATACCGCGCCAACCTTAATCCGTGCATTGATGGCAGAAGGCAAACAACACTTCGATAAGTTCGATGGCAGCAGCTTGAGAATTATGGGGTCGGTCGGTGAGCCAATAAATCCAGAAGCGTGGCGTTGGTACCATGAGGTGATTGGACATGAACATTGTCCTATCGTCGATACTTGGTGGCAAACTGAAACGGGTGGCATTTTAATTGCTCCACTGCCAGGCGCTACTGACACTAAACCAGGCTCAGCCACTCGCCCTTTCTTTGGCGTGCAACCTGCCTTAGTCGATAATATGGGTAATATTTTAAACGGTGAGAACGAAGGTAACTTAGTATTACTCGACTCTTGGCCTGGCCAAATGCGTACGATTTACGGCGATCATGAACGCTTTGTACTGACCTACTTTAAAACCTTCCGTGGTATGTACTTTACTGGCGACGGTGCCCGTCGCGATGAAGATGGTTATTACTGGATCACGGGCCGCGTTGACGACGTGATCAACGTATCGGGTCATCGATTAGGTACCGCTGAAGTTGAAAGTGCGCTGGTATCACATGAGCTTGTCGCAGAGGCCGCAGTAGTGGGTTATCCGCATGATATTAAAGGCCAAGGCATTTATGCCTATGTCACCTTAACTCGTGGCACTGAAGAAACCGAAGAGCTACGCCAAGAACTGCGCCAATGGGTACGTAAAGAAATTGGTGCGCTAGCAACCCCAGATTTAATCCAATGGGCAACAGGCTTACCTAAAACTCGTTCGGGTAAAATCATGCGTCGTTTCCTGCGTAAAATTGCCGCTAACGAAGTGACTAATTTAGGTGATGCGTCAACCTTGGCCGATCCCGCCGTGATCGAGACCTTGATTGAATCACGCTTGAATCGTACTGAGTAATCCCTGAGTTAAAAATAACGTCCACAATGCTTAGTCTATACCCAATAGACTAAGCGTTACCTGAAACTCCCTTTTTAAACCTCAGGTAAAAGTGAACCCTGTTGAGAGAGTGCGTGATTGCTCCTTTCTCTAGTTTGCCCCTCCAACCAGGGGCATTTTTTTTGGCCGCTATGTTAAGCTTGTCACCTTATTTTTATTCAATATAGATTTTTTATCAGCGTGTCAATCAAACTCAGAGACTACCAACAGCAAGCGGTTGATGCGGCTATCGCCCATTTTAGGCAAAGCCAGGCTTCGGCCGTACTCGTATTGCCCACAGGCGCAGGCAAAAGCATCGTGATCGCTGAATTAGCGCGCATTGCAAAGGGCCGAGTCTTAGTGCTCACCCATGTGAAAGAGTTAGTCGCGCAAAATGCACAAAAAGTCGGCTTACTCACGGCCGAAGCCAGTATTTATGCTGCAGGACTTAATCAAAAACAAACCGACGGTAAAACCGTCGTGGCAAGTATCCAATCAGCGGCGCGGGCACTAACTCAATTTGATCAACCTTTTTCACTCGTTATTATTGATGAATGCCACAGAGTCAGTCTGGCTAAAACCAGCCAATATCAGCAAGTGCTCACCCATTTACGTGCTAAAAACCCTCAGCTGAGATTACTTGGGCTCACAGCTACACCGTATCGCCTTGGTACGGGCTGGATATATCAGCAACACTACCATGGTAAAATGGGCTCACCCGAACATGCAGTGTTCGAACATTGTATTTTTGAACTACCAATAAGACCGCTTATCAAGCAAGGTTACCTCACAGCACCACGACTATTTGATGGCTTAAGTGCCCAATATGATTTCAGCCAACTCAAACCAAACGACAATGGCGAATACGTCGAATCTGAAGTTAACGATTTGCTGGGGCATTACGGCCGCGCAACCACAGCGATAGTGAAACAGCTCATTGAGCTCAGCCAGCATAGAAAAGGTATCATCATCTTTGCGGCAACGGTGCGCCACGCTAATGAAATTTTTGACCTATTAAACCAAACTCATGGGACGCAGAGCGCCATTATTACGGCACAAACGCATGACGATGAACGTGACGAAACGATTGAACGCTTTAAAGACCAAGAGCTCAAGTTTTTAGTCAACGTGGCTGTATTAACTACAGGCTTCGACGCGCCCCATGTTGATTTGATTGCCATCTTGCGGCCTACCGCTTCAGTGAGCCTTTTTCAACAAATGATCGGCCGTGGTTTACGGATCGCCGAAGGTAAAAAAGATTGTCTTGTTATTGACTATGCCGCCAACGGCTATGATTTGTATTTCCCTGAAGTCGGCCAAGCTAAACCCAACAGTAAGTCGGTTCCCGTGCAAGTTCATTGCCCCGCATGTGATTTTGCCAATATTTTTTGGGGACTAACGGACGATGATGGCGACATCATTGAACACTTTGGTCGCCGCTGCCAAGGCATAGTAGAACCGCAAGGTAAAAAACAACAATGCGATTTTCGATTTAGATCGAAATCATGCCCAGATTGCGGTGAAGAAAATGACATTGCGGCGCGTATTTGCCAACACTGCCAATCAACGCTCATCGATCCCGATAAACGCCTGCGCCAAGTACTCAGCCAGCAACATCATCATTTATTTCGGTGCCAGCATATGACGCTTATTGACGATGGCGGCAACCTAAAAGTGCAGTATCTTGATATCGACGGTAATGAATTTAATCAACGCTTTAAATTACAAACTCCAGCCCAGTGGCGTGCACTATATGCGCTATTTATTTTCCCCCATAGCCGTACACCGGGGTTAAAACCGAAAAAATACACTAAGGTGGTAGATTTAATCAGTGATACGGATAAATTCCGTATGCCTAATCTCTTGCTGCTGAAGAAGCATAAAAAAGGTTGGGATCTGCTCGAAAGCTATTTTGATTATCAAGGCCGTTATCAAACTGAAAATAAATACCGCTGACATTACCAATTCACCTAGCCCTATGGTATAAAACGACTAAAGTAATCCTAAGGAGTTATTATGTTTGTTGTCATTTTTGGCCGTCCAGGCTGTCCTTATTGCGTTCGTGCAGTGCAATTATCTGAGCAACTCGTTGAAAAGCGTGATGACTTCAAGTTCAGATATATTGATATTCACGCGGAAGGTATTTCTAAAGCAGATCTCGAGAAGACTGTAGGCAAGCCTGTTGAGACAGTCCCGCAGATTTTCATCGATGAGAAACACATCGGTGGCTGTACTGATTTTGAACAATACGTTCGTGAGCACAAGTTGTTAGATTAAGCCCTACGTATATTTTCGGCTTAAAAAAAAGGAGACCCTAGGTCTCCTTTTTTTATCACACTATACAGAGTATTAAAATGTCACGCGCAGGAATAGAGTCACGGCAAAGGACTTACTCTACGGATGTTACATAGTTTTTATTTTGGTACGTAACCGAGCATAACATCAGTTATTTTTGATTGATGATGGCAGAGAGTAAAACTCAAAAAATATCGATGTGACGGATATGAATCAACATACATAAAAGACAATTGATTAGAGTACTTTAGCGGGTAGTAATGTGGTAACACTGCAGGATAATAATTTGGCAGAGTAATAAGTGGTTTACTAGGAAGGATTAGAACTATTCGATTGATTGGCTAAAAGCCAGCTGCCCTAGCCTTATAAATAAGCGACTAAGCTAACGACACTCTTGGATATTGCTCTGATGTAGGCACTTTCAGTAAAGTGGTGGGTCGTGAAGGATTCGAACCTTCGACCAATTGGTTAAAAGCCAACTGCTCTACCGACTGAGCTAACGACCCA
>NZ_JAKILU010000032.1 GCF_023283485.1 Shewanella glacialipiscicola | reverse complement strand
GATAATAGATAATAGATAATAGATAATAGATAATAGATAATAGATAATAGATAATAGATAATAGATAATAGATAATAGATAATAGATAATACCAATAATTATAAATAATTATAAATAAAGGATTAAGTCATGAAAAAGATCCATTCATGACTTAATCCTTAAAAAAGTCTCATACAACCTAAAACTCTCAATATAAATTTTTTCAAGAAAACTAGTATTAGTTTTAACTTTCCTAGCATTGCCTATCGTTGATTTTATATTCGCTCTATAGCAAATAAAGCGCGCAAGACTATAGGCTTTAACATGATGCAGCCATGGCTTTTCCATAAAGTCATCTACAGGTTCCACAATACGGTCACTCGCTTCAACAAACCGTTTAGCAGCCTCTGGGGAAATAATGTAACCTGTCGTAAAACAGGTATTTTTATCATAGTGACCAATGGAATTAAATGTATCTATTTTTTTATCTTCAATAAATTTTCTAGGTTTAAGAGGTGCAGATAATTTAATATAGCCAAACTCATTAATATGCTGGAACGCAATCATTAAAGTTGCCTTAAAATCATAAGTCAATTCTGCGTGATCTTCAATGATCACTATCGGCTGGTTCATCTCAACACATCTTTCCCATAGTAAAAAATGACTGGCATAACAGGCAACTTCACTGTTTAGCAATTCGTATCCTTTACGTTTTTTGGTAATTTGGGGCGCAACTCTGTCAGACAAAGTAAACCCTTCTACTGATGCATCTACAGCATTAAAGAATTCGAATTCAACATCCGCTTTAGCAAACTTAGTAATCATTTGGGTTTGTCGTTCTGTTGAGCGCTCTAAACTGATTACAAATATCTTCATATAAATCTCAATACTAAATTATATACGGTAATGTATCTAAATTAACTACAGCATTTTCATACACCGTTAAACATGCCTTAAATGAGTGCCTGTTGAACCACCAGCTCAAACTTCTCAATGACGGCTTCTACGCTAATCAAAGCCATCAGGTGTTCACCTTTAGCACGAGTTCCCCACTTTACCTGGTTGTTATGCGAAGATGCGATGACCTCATCATAGACACTCACCACATATTGCTGCGATAAATAAGGCCCTGTACGCCCAGGGTTTGAATGGGCATATAAACCGATCACTGGCGTACCTTGGGTAACGGCCATATGAGCAGGCCCAGTATCAGGTGCAAGCACTAGGCTTGCACGTTTTAGCAACGCTAATAATTGAGTTAAACTCGTTTTACCCACTAAGTTATCAATTTTAGAGGGGCAAGCTTGTAAAATTTGCTCGGCCAAATTCTTTTCAAGTGCCGTTGGCCCACCACAAAGTATCACCCTAAATCCTTTGGAAATTGCATGACTCGCGACAGCAGCATAACGCTCTGGCAACCAGTTTCGTTCCGCCTTGCTAGCTGCAGCACATATGATCAAGACTTTTTCATTATCTTTAATCTGCGTTTGGGCAAACTCAGTGTCAGCAATCGGAACTGGAATATGCCATTGAGGAGTAAGATCCTTAACACCAATCGCTTTAGCAAATCCCATAAAACCTTCAAGCACATGGGGTTTAGCTAAGGGTTCAACCCTGTGATTTGTGACTAACCACTGGCCTTCTTTAGCCCGAGCGCGATCAAAACCTATGCGTGTTTTCGCTGAAATAGCTAATGATGCTAACGTTGCACGCAGCGCAACCTGCATGTGCAGCAATACATCAAAATGCCGCCCCTTTAAGGTTTTACGTAAATTAAAATAGCTACGCCAGCCTTGAGACTTATCGAAAATAACAAACTCGATATGGGGTAAATGCTTCAATAATTGATATTCAAGTTTACCGATCACCCAAGTGATTTTTAGCTCGGGATATTGTCGCTGTATTGCCTGCACCATCGCCACGGCGTGGCATACATCGCCGATAGCTGAAAGCCGGAGCAAACAAAGTGAATTCATAGTATTAGGATTTAAACTCATTGGGATTAAAGCTAATCGCTCTTAAGGTTATTTGGCGCAAGCTAAGGATCTTAATGTAGAATGGCCCGAGGTGCCACGCTTAAGTCAATAAATCTCCGATGAATGCTCACATACAGATCATAAAAACTGTCAAAGGTCACATGGCTCTTTGCCAAGATACGCCTAATGATATCGCCACGACTTGGTTCTCGGTAGATTTTTGGCGCGCGAAAAATGCGGTTATCGGCTCATCTAAAGGCCGTTATACCACTTGGTTTGTGGCATTAGAGCATAATCATTGGGTGTTACGTCATTATTGGCGCGGCGGCTTAATGGCCAAATTCAGTAAAGATGCTTACGTTTATACGGGTTTGGAAAACACCCGTGCGATGGCTGAGCTACGTTTATTAGATATTTTGTATCGCGAAGATTTTGCTGTGCCTAAACCGATTGCAGCTAACATAGTGCGTACTGGATTATTTTACCGTGCCGATATCATTATCGAACGAGTTGAGGGGGCCGAAGACTTAGTTGCTAAACTCAGCAAAGGGGTCATGAGCACTGAGCAATGGCAGGCTTTAGGCGCCACTATCGCCCAATTCCACCAGCGCGGTGTGTACCATGCCGATCTCAATGCTAAGAATATTTTATTCCAACCAATGCAGACTGACCCCATAGCACCGGAGCGCTTTTACCTTATCGATTTTGACCGTGGTGAATTAAAAACACCGAGTCTACAATGGCAAAAATCGAATCTAGATAGACTGTTACGTTCCTTCAATAAAGAACAAGGTAAACTCCCCCACTTAGCCTTTACCGCTAATAACTGGGCATCTCTGATAGAGGGATATCAAACGGCAATGCTCAGTATGTAAACTCACTCATCTTATCCATACAGTAAGATTACCGCTTAATTCACTCGTATTATTAAGTGGTTAATAAAGATTGCACGAGAGTAAATTGCCGCTGTAACGTACCGCGATTAGCCTCAACCACAGCCAGTCCAGCATTAGCCGCTTGCTGGCGGAGCTCAGGTTTAGCAAAATATTCAATTAAGTTATTGCCTAGCGCTTGTGCTGAGTCGACCACTCTAAGCGCACCTGCACCTTCAAGCATTTGGGTAATTTGAGCAAAATCCCTATGATTGGGCCCCACCATCACGGGGACACCCATAGCAACGGGTTCCAAGGGGTTATGCCCGCCGTGATAAATCAATGACCCTCCCACAAAAGCTTGATCCGCTGTGCCATAAAAGGTCAATAATTCACCCATGGTATCGCCCACCAGCACTTGTGTCGTGGCTGTTACGGGAAGATTATCGCTACGACGAACGGATTCAAAACCTTGGCTGGTCACAGCATCAGCAACGGCAGTAAACTGTTCAGGATGACGCGGTGCAATAATCAGTAAAGCATCGGGCCATTGCGCGAGTAATTGCCTATGGGCTGCGAGCATGGCGTCAAATTCACCGGGATGCACACTGCCGGCAACCCAAACGGGTGATGATTCGCGCCCCCAAGCTTGGCGTAACTGTTTTGCCTTGGCTAACTGCTCAGGCTTAATACTGAGATCAAACTTCAAACTGCCGCAGACTGTCACTCTATTTGGTAATGCACCTAAGTCGATAAAACGCTGCGCTTCCACCTGAGTCTGCACTGCAATCACATCTAAGCGTTGCAACATAGGTCGACTAATTTTAGGATACTTAACATATTGCGCTGCCGATTTTGCCGATAGGCGTGCATTAGCCAACATCAAGCGTACACCTTGTTTTGCTGCATTAGCGACTAAGTTAGGCCACAGCTCAGTCTCCATGATAATGCACCACGTAGGCGAGACTTGGCGTAAAAAGCGCCGTACACACCAAGGTAAATCAAAGGGCAAATAGCAATGTTGTACGGTATTACCAAAGGCTTTACGTACCTCGGCAGAACCCGTTGGGCTAGTTGTAGTGACTGTAATACTTAACTCAGGGTGTGATTGCATAATCAAGCGGATCAAAGGAATTGCCGCGAGCGTTTCACCCATAGAGACGGAATGGATCAATAAATCTGTCGATTGGAGCTTTGTTAAGCCAAAACGCTCAGCCCAACGGCCGCGGTAATCAGCACTTTTAATCGCACGAAAGGCTAGATAAACGATTAGCAACGGGGATAATAAATATAATATCGTGGAATAAAGGAAACGATTCATTAAAAACGTGCTTATGAGTTTTGCCTGATGAATAGCGGCAATGTTAGCATAATACCCATAGTATTGAATGGTTGTTCGTTCGGCCCGGAATACGAAGATTTAATGTGGTAGAAAATTAAATTAGGGATAATTCACCAGCAGTATTGTGGTCGTTGGTTAGCTTTCTCAATTATGTGGCGTTCACTCGCAATTTGGATAACTTATGAAAACCCGCGACAAAATAATCTATGCCAGTCTAGAACTATTCAATGAGCATGGCGAAAGAAACATCACCACCAATCACATTGCTGCTCACTTGAATATGAGTCCCGGGAATCTTTATTATCATTTTCGCAATAAAGAAGACATTATTCGCTGCATTTTTAGCTTATATGAGAATCATCTCGAATCGGGTTTTCAACCCTATGAAGATAAACAAGTGGATGTGGAATTATTAATCGGCTATTTCGATGCGATGTTCTATACCCTATGGCAATTCCGTTTTATGTACGCCAATCTTGCGGATATTCTTGCCCGCGACGAAGTGCTAAAAAAGCGCTATTTGCACGCCCAGCAGCAGGTATTAACGCGTTCGAGTCACGTGTTACATAAACTGAAACAAGATGGTTTTTTAAACTTAGATACCGATAAAATTACGCCACTTGCCGATACCATCAAGATGATTGTCAGCTTTTGGATTGGTTACCAGCTCACCCAATCCAGCACTTCAACGATCACTAAAGCAACGCTTTATGAAGGTGTATTAAGAGTACTGATGATTTTTAAAGCCTATGCCACACCGACTTCCGTCGCGACGTTTACTCGCCTAGAACAGCATTATCAAAACTTAGCCAACCCAGAACCGCACTAGAGTTACCCAAAAAATCTATATTAAGGCACTCGCATTTAACACTAAAACCAAAGCTATTATAGCGTTCAGTGCGAGCTATTTTTCGTTATCAACACATGTGGGATCCTCACTCTAACTGTAGAAAACTTATGTTATTCATTAGTTTTGATAATGTAATAATCACTTTATCCCTGAACACATTTATCTTACGAACCTGCATTAAAAAAAGGCTGTAGACCGATTAGCTTTAGAGTTAGAATGCCGTCACTCCCAAAATCAGAATAAAGTTAACTAAGGAGATATCAGGTGGCCTCTACCTCATTCTACACACAGATTAATCAACAACTTGCAGATATAAAAGCTGAAGGCTTATATAAAAGCGAGCGCGTTATTGCCTCACCACAACAAACAGCTATTCAAGTTAATCAGCAAGAAGTTGTTAACTTCTGTGCAAATAATTATTTAGGTCTAGCCAATCATCCTGAACTGATCAAAGCCGCCCAACAAGGCTTAGAAAGCCACGGCTTTGGCATGGCGTCGGTGCGCTTTATTTGCGGCACTCAAGATATCCATAAAAAGCTAGAAACGAGCCTCAGTGAATTCCTCGGTACGGAAGATACGATTCTTTATTCTTCATGCTTTGATGCAAACACAGGTCTGTTTGAAACCTTATTAGATGCAGAAGATGCCATTATCTCCGATGCACTAAACCATGCCTCTATCATCGATGGCGTGCGTTTATGTAAAGCGAAGCGTTTTCGCTATGCCAACAACGATATGGCAGATTTAGAAGTCCAGTTAATTGCCGCTAAAGCCGCTGGCGTACGTAACATCTTGATCGCCACTGACGGCGTATTCTCGATGGACGGCGTGATTGCTAACCTACAAGGTGTGTGTGATTTAGCTGATAAGTACGGCGCACTGGTAATGGTCGATGATTCACACGCGGTGGGCTTTATCGGCGCTAACGGCCGTGGCACCCACGAATATTGCAATGTGATGGACAGAGTCGACATCATCACCGGCACCTTAGGCAAAGCCTTAGGCGGCGCATCGGGTGGTTTTACGTCAGGTAAAAAAGAAGTCATCGATTGGTTACGCCAGCGTTCACGCCCTTATCTATTCTCTAACTCATTAGCGCCGTCAATCGTCAGCGCGTCTATTTATGTGTTAGAAATGCTCAAATCAGGCCAAGCACTGCGCGAAGCCGTATGGGAAAACAGCCGTTATTTCCGCGAGCAAATGTCCGCCGCAGGTTTTACCTTGGGCGGCGCTGACCACGCGATTATCCCCGTAATGATTGGCGATGCTAAATTGGCGGGCGACTTTGCTAACCGCTTATTAGCAGAGCATATTTATGTTATTGGCTTCTCTTTCCCAGTGGTTCCTAAGGGACAAGCCCGTATCCGTACACAAATGTCAGCCGCGCATACGCGTGATCAAATTGACAAAGCCATCGCAGCCTTTACCCGTATTGCCAAAGAAATGGGCATTATTTAGGACTCATCTTTAGGACTTAAGACAATGAAAGCACTAAGCAAGTTAAAAGCTGAAAAAGGCATTTGGTTAGTCGATGCGCCTAAGCCAGTTATGGGCCATAACGATTTACTAATTAAAATTAAAAAAACCGCGATTTGTGGTACCGATATGCATATCTACAACTGGGACGAATGGTCGCAAAAAACTATTCCAGTCCCTATGGTAGTTGGCCACGAATATGTGGGTGAAGTGGTTGATATCGGGCAAGAAGTTCGTGGTTTTAACATTGGCGACCGCGTTTCTGGCGAAGGTCATATCACCTGTGGCCACTGTCGTAACTGCCGCGCGGGCCGCACGCATTTATGCCGTAACACCTCAGGTGTGGGTGTAAACCGTGAAGGTTCATTTGCGGAATACTTAGTCATCCCCGCCTTTAACGCCTTTAAAATCCCTGATGATATCAGCGATGATTTAGCGTCAATCTTCGACCCGTTTGGTAACGCTGTGCACACAGCATTATCCTTCGATTTAGTCGGTGAAGACGTGTTGATCACCGGTGCTGGTCCAATCGGTATTATGGCTGCGGCCGTGTGTCGTCACGTTGGTGCGCGCCATGTAGTAATCACCGACGTTAACGAATATCGCTTAGAGCTGGCCCGTAAAATGGGTGCCACTCGCGCAGTCAACGTGTCTAAAGAAAGCCTGAAAGACGTGATGAAGGAACTGGGCATGACCGAAGGTTTCGACGTCGGTTTAGAAATGTCTGGCGTACCATCAGCCTTCCACGCCATGTTAGATACCATGAATCATGGCGGCAAAGTCGCTATGCTCGGTATCCCAAGTGGTGAAATGGCCATCGACTGGAGCAAAGTGATCTTCAAAGGCCTGGTGATTAAAGGTATCTACGGCCGTGAAATGTTCGAAACTTGGTACAAGATGGCCAGTCTTATCCAATCGGGTTTAGATATTTCGCCGATCATCACTCACCACTTCAAGATTGATGATTTTCAACAAGGTTTCGATGCTATGGGCTCGGGCCAATCGGGTAAAGTGATCCTCAGCTGGGATTAATCCTCCTGCGCATTACCTCAATAGGGGCTGTACACTCGCAGCCCCTTGTTGCACACTTATCCCATCTTGCTTTCCATCCCTTAGTTTTGTCAGGTTTTATTATGTCTTCCTTTAAACACTTAAGCGTTAATCAATTGCTGCAAATGACCGAAGCACAAACAGTGCAAATCGTTGATATCCGCGATGGTAATAGCTTTACCACTGGCCACATTGAAAGCGCAACCAATCTGAATAACGAAAACCTAGCGCAATTTATTAGCCAAGCCGATATGGATGCCCCACTCGTCGTCGTTTGTTACCACGGTATGAGCAGTCAAAATGCGGCGCAGTATTTGTGCGAGCAAGGGTTTGATGACGTTTATAGTCTAGATGGCGGCTACAGTGCTTGGCATGAGGCAAATGCATGATAGAAATTGGTAGACTCCCCAACAGTAGAGCCGCGCAAGCATTTGTTGATTACCTCAAAGGTGAACATATCGACTGCCACATCGAGCCGTTGGTACAAGGGGTCGCCATTATTGTTATCCATGACAAAGATGTGGAGCAAGCGCACAAAGAGTTTGCCCATTTCATCGCTCACCCTTACGACAGTAAATATCTGCAAGCCTCGTGGGAATATGGCGATACGCAAACCAAGCTAGATTACGGCGCACCTTCACTACAACTGTTAAGCCAGTTTATTACCGGCGCAGGCCCTGTCACACTGATTGTATTTGCGGTTTGCGTAGTTATTTTTACTGCAATGAACTTAGGATTTACCAACCAAACCTATGGCGCATTAGCCTATTTTGGCGCGGTACCTAATACTGAATTCAGCCAATTCTGGCGTGTTTTTACTCCAAGCCTGCTACATTTTTCCGCCATGCACGTTATCTTTAACTTACTCTGGTGGTGGTATTTAGGCGGTAAAATTGAAACCCGTATCGGCACTGCGCCCTTGCTAATTTTGCTATTCGTGGCGGGAACACTGCCAAACGTTATCCAATATTATGTCAGTGGCCCTAATTTCGGCGGCTTATCGGGCGTTGTATATGCCGTGGTGGGATACACTTGGATTATGGGAGTACGCAAACCCGCCGCAGGCATAGGCTTACCACCCTCATACATGGGATTTATGATGATTTGGCTGGCATTAGGATTTACGGATATTCTAGGCGTATCCGTTGCTAACGGTGCCCACATTGGCGGCTTACTGATAGGCTTAGCTCAAGGTTTATTCGATAGCCGTAAGTCATCACCAATTGTCTAGCCTGAAATCTGGATATTGTAGCAAGATTAATCAGTTACCACAGCCACTATCCCGAGTTCAGGTTATCTAGCCAAGTTATCAGGCAAAATAAGTACCAAGATAAATCATCAATAACGAACCGATTTATCTTGGTACACTAACTCGCAATCACAGCTAACAATCGCTACACATAGCATAAGCTAAACGGGCTTGTTAGCCATTTCTAACACCTTAGTGACTAACTTCTCGATGCCTGAATGCGCTTCAGCAATACTTCCCGCCAACATATAAGCGGGAGTGCTCACTATTCGGTTTACTTCATCTACAACAATCTCATGTACGCTAGCGACTTGATGCTCACCACCCATCAAGTTAAAGGCGGCGACTGTATCACTATCATTACCGATAGTGCCTTTTACGCCATGAGGATATAAACGCGGGATCATGACAGGTGCGATACAAATAAAACCAACAGGCTTTTTCGTCGCAATAAACTCTGCGATAAAATCAGCCACCAGTGGATTCACTTCACACTCACTACCATTGGTCGCAAAATTACACAGATTTTTCGCCGCACCAAAACCACCAGGAATGATCAAAGCATCAAATTCAGCGATATCTAATTCAATAGTCGATTTAACTTCACCACGGGCAATACGCGCCGACTCCACCAGCACATTACGACTTGCCACAGCATCAACCTCACCCGTTAAATGATCAACTACATGCATCTGTTTGATATCAGGTGCAAAGCATTGGTAGTGAGCCCCCGCTCGAGATAAACATAAAAGTGTTAAAACCGATTCATGGATCTCTGTTCCGTCAAAAACACCGCATCCACTCAGTAACACTGCGACTTTTTTCATTAAAAATACCCCTCTTATGTTATTAAGTTTTAACAAAATACAAACAAACCAGTTGATCTGATTAAAAATCGTGCTAACTTAATTCGTCGATTCTGACAGGTGCCGAAAATTAAGCCAATTCTTAGATGTATTTTACGGAGTCAATAAAAAATCCACAAATTAGGAAGATTTTTTAAGAAACAGTATTGAACTCACACAATTCTTTTATATACATAAAAAACAACAACTTAAAAATATCGCATTAAGCCGTAATCATCGCCATAATTCATAGTTGACTTTTTCACTCACAGACTTATCCACAGGCTGAGCGTCATTTTGCCGTGGCTGAAATAGTGCATCTGTGGCATGCTTAGCGCCATCTACGTCATCGATAAACGAAAAATACTTATGCCAACCGTCGCTAAAAACCCACTTGTGCTTGTGGATGGATCTTCTTATTTATATCGCGCTTATTATGCGCCTCCTCACCTGACAAACTCAAAGGGCGAAGCCACCGGTGCCGTTTATGGCGTAGTGAATATGTTACGTAGCTTATTGACTCGCTATCAGCCAAGCCATATCGCAGTGGTGTTCGATGCCAAGGGTAAAACCTTTCGCAATGACATGTACAGCGAGTACAAAGCCCAGCGTCCACCTATGCCAGATGATCTACGCTCGCAAATCGAACCATTACACCGCATCATTCGCGCACTAGGTTTACCACTTATTTCAATTTCCGGCGTCGAAGCCGACGACGTAATCGGTACTATTGCCCGCCAAGCCAGTTTAGAAAGCCGTGCCGTACTCATCAGCACTGGTGATAAAGATATGGCGCAATTAGTGGATGAAAACGTCACGCTCATCAACACTATGACAGATACCATCATGGGCCCAGAAGAAGTCGCTACCAAATTTGGTGTTGGTCCAGACCGTATCATAGATTTACTCGCACTGATGGGTGACAAAGCCGATAACATTCCAGGTTTACCCGGCGTGGGTGAGAAAACTGCGCTCGCTATGCTCACTGGTGCAGGTAGCGTGAGCAACCTATTAGCAGAACCTGAGAAAGTGGCCAAGCTTGGTTTTAGAGGCTCTAAAACTATGGCGGCGAAGATCATTGAAAATGCCGACATGCTCAAGCTTTCTTATGAACTAGCCACCATCAAGACCGATGTCGAACTCGAACAAGACTGGCACGAATTGACCATTAAGCCTGCTGACAAAGATGAACTGATCAAATGCTACGGCGAGATGGAGTTTAAGCGTTGGTTAGCCGAAGTCTTAGATAATAAAATCACGGCTAATTCCTCAGCGAATACACCATCGACAGAAAAACAAGAAGACTCTTCTGCCGTCGAAGCGATAGCAACACAGTACGACTGTATTCTCACTGAAGCCGAATTAGACGCTTGGATTACTAAACTTAAGCAAGCTGACTTGATTGCACTAGATACCGAAACCACCAGCTTGGATTACATGGTGGCTGAATTAGTTGGCATTTCGTTTGCCATTGAAGCAGGAAAAGCGGCTTATCTTCCTTTAGCCCATGATTATGTTGGCGCGCCGACTCAAATCGATAAAAAAGTGGCGCTAGAAAAGCTACGGCCGTTACTCGAAGATCCAAAGATCAAAAAAGTCGGTCAAAACCTTAAATACGATATCAGCATCTTAGCCAATGCAGGGCTCAAACTGCAGGGCGTCGCTTTTGATACTATGCTCGAATCCTATGTATTCAACTCAGTGGCTTCGCGCCATGATATGGATGGCTTAGCGCTCAAATACTTAGGCCATAAAACTATCAGTTTTGAAGAAATCGCCGGCAAAGGTGCAAAACAGTTGACCTTTAACCAGATCCCACTGGAAACGGCTGCGCCTTATGCTGCAGAGGATGCTGACATCACACTGCGGTTACACCAACATCTATGGCCAAGACTTGAGAAAGAAGCTGAACTTGCCGCTATGTTTACTGAAATCGAATTACCGTTAATCCAAGTATTGTCAGATATCGAACGCCAAGGCGTATTAATTGACAGCATGTTGCTCGGCCAACAAAGCGATGAACTAGCGCGTAAAATCGATACCTTAGAAGAAAAAGCCTATGATATTGCAGGTGAAAAATTTAATCTTGCTTCGCCTAAGCAACTACAAGTTCTGTTTTTTGAGAAGCTAGGTTATCCGATCACCAAAAAGACACCTAAGGGTGCCCCCTCGACAGCAGAAGAAGTGTTAGTTGAATTAGCCTTAGACTTCCCACTGCCAAAGGTGATCCTCGAACACCGCAGCCTATCTAAACTAAAGAGCACTTACACAGATAAACTGCCACTAATGGTTAACGCGAAAACGGGTCGCGTGCACACTAGCTATCATCAGGCCAATGCGGCAACAGGGCGCTTATCATCAAGCGAACCTAATCTGCAGAATATTCCTATCCGCACCGAAGAAGGGCGCCGTATTCGCCAAGCCTTTATTGCACCTGCTGGCCGTAAAATTTTGGCTGCCGACTACTCGCAAATTGAACTGCGGATCATGGCACATTTATCCCAAGACGATGGCTTGTTAACCGCATTTGCCGCGGGTAAAGATATTCATAGAGCGACAGCGGCCGAAGTTTTTGCTACCGACTTTGATGAGGTGACCACAGAACAACGTCGTCGCGCTAAGGCGGTTAACTTCGGCTTAATTTATGGTATGTCAGCTTTTGGCTTAGCCCGTCAGCTTGATATCCCACGCCATGAAGCACAAACCTATATTGATACTTACTTTGCCCGTTACCCTGGCGTATTACGTTATATGGAAGAAACGCGCGCGGGTGCTGCTGACTTAGGTTATGTATCGACTCTGTTTGGTCGTCGCCTCTATTTACCCGAAATCCGTGATCGTAATGCTATGCGTCGCCAAGGTGCTGAACGCGCCGCGATTAACGCCCCAATGCAAGGTACGGCCGCCGATATCATCAAAAAAGCCATGATCAATATCGCCCAGTGGATCAAGACAGAAACTCAAGGCGAGATCACTATGATCATGCAGGTTCACGATGAATTGGTGTTTGAAGTAGATGCCGATAAAGCTGATGAGCTTAAAAAAACAATTTGCAGCTTGATGGCACAAGCCGCCAATCTTGATGTTGAACTGCTTGCTGAAGCAGGCATTGGTGATAACTGGGATGAAGCGCACTAATCTATAAACATCCAAATCAGCACTATTAATATGATTTAAAAGTAAATAAAGCTAACCTGAACTCAATACTTTAAGTTCAGGTTAGCTTACTCTCGCTTTAATTACCTCAAGCAGCTCAATCATCATGACTTTTGCTTAGTCAGCAACAAAATATATTTGCTCTTCATCAACCAATCCCGACTCCGAACACATTAAATAACATTCCTATGTACTTAACTTCGTGAGAATGTTCTGACGCATGAATTATTGCTAAATTCAACAATCTGTTAGGTATCTCTCGCTCCATCTGCCCGCGATTGAACCGATAACAGAACTCATTAAGGTATTCTTGAAGAAACTTACCTGTGACACAGTGAAATGTCCCCAGCAAAAATGCCTTGATAACTGAAAAACTATCTTTGTAGAGTTAAATATTTATATAAATCAATAAAATCAACAAATTAACACATACATCACCCCGAGCTCTGGTTAAGTACGCTGGTGAAGAAATCCATGACTAACGGCTAAACCATCCTTAGACAATATATTTGGCGCTAGAAAACATCTAATACACTGCCGTTTATGGAGCTGGATACTCATAGCGGTGTTTTACGCAAAGCACTCAAGTCAGCTCAATATGCGAAAAAGTGTCATAACGGTCGCTCTCTCACTCTCACTCTTACACTTACACTTACACTTACACTTACACTTACACTAAAACATTACAGCAGATTTAGAGTAAAAACATTAAATCTCGAATATTGATCTATTTTGTATATAAATTTCGGATTATTCCACTAAATCAGCCTATTGAGCATTTTTAATGAAATTTCAAGATCAATTTAAGGTGTTTTTTTACTCATTACTTGAGATCAAACGCACATAATTACCTCTTTTTTGAAAAAACTGTTTTCCATTTAAAGATAAATGACGTATTATTCTCTGCGTAGGGTACAGAGGTTAAGATGTTCTATCTTTCAGACCTTTATTTCACTTATAGTGATGAGCCAAATTCTGGCGCCTCAGCAACTTGTTTGCTGAGGCTTTTTTTTGCTATTTTTCTAAGATCTTAGTAATTTTTAGAGTATTTACTTTAATAAAGGTTTAATAAACTGTATGCTAAAGGCATTAAGAGCCATTGGAGGTAATTTAATGGTGCTTGAGTCTTGTTGAATTTAGCTTCTCCCCAAAAGAGCTAATATTTTGGCCGATGACAATGTCGTCGGCTATTTTTTTGCCTAAAATTCATGAACTATCAATAAAAGTAATAGCTTAAAAAGAGGTGGGCATAACTAAAAAAGCAGAGAAAATAAAGGGGCGGTATACAGAACCGAAATCGACTATGTATACCAAAGCAGGCGATATTATTCGGCGTTATTCACCGCAGCTAACTCATCAGCCAACCATTGTGGGTGACACCATTCATTTAGAATCGCTAACACTTTAGGCTTTCCAGTCCCCTTGAGTGATGAAAAAGGTTCAACTTGTACCCAATCACCAAACTTACTCAGCGCGAGACGTACTTCATTTACCGTTTTCATCTTAGCACTTTGAGCTAATTTGTCTGATTTGGTCAGTAAAGCCAGCACTGGGATTTCACTCGCCACCGCCCACTCGATCATCTGCATATCTAGATCTTTCAGTGGATGACGTATATCCATTAGAACCACTACACCACTTAAGCAAGCACGCTTTTGCAAATATTCACCCAATGCTTGCTGCCATTTATTTTTTAACGCAAGTGGAACTTGTGCAAAACCATAACCCGGTAAGTCAACTAAACGGCGCTGAGCATCTAACTCAAATACGTTAATTAATTGAGTTCGACCAGGCGTTTTACTCGTTCTAGCTAAACTTTTTTGTTCCGTTAATGCATTGAGTGCACTAGACTTTCCGGCATTAGAACGGCCAGCAAATGCAATCTCAACACCAACATCGCCGGGCAGATATTGATCCAAATGTGCAATGTCAGGTGCACTGATTAAAAACTTCGCCCTACGAAAATCTATACGAGATTCAGTCACTATTTACTCCGGAATTTTTCTACGCAATACCATAATTTATGAAGAATTACTTACTTTCCCACGTTTTCGTGTAAAATATTACTCCGATCACATTAATCATATTTTACCACGCTTGCGGGTCACCCTAGTAAGCTCAGGATAATAATCTTAACCAGAAGTTGGAACGCCATGAAAAAGCTAGCTCTTGCGCTGTCTGTTGTAATTGCCGCCATATCTTCACCTGCGATTGCTGAAGGTAATGCTGAAGCGGGAAAAACGAAAATCATTGTCTGTTCAGCCTGCCACGGTATGGACGGTAACAGTATGATCGATATGTACCCTAAACTTGCGGGCCAACACGCCACTTACCTCCAAAAGCAACTACATGATTTCCGTAGTGCCGCACAAACGGGCGGTAAAGATGGTCGTATGGATCCTATCATGAGTGGCATGGCAATGCCTCTAAGCGATCAGGATATTCTCGATATTAGCGCATATTTTTCTAGCCAAGCGATTCAAGTGGCTGAAGCAAAAGATGTCCCTGAGTTAGGTACTAAACTTTATAAAGGCGGCGATGTTTCTCGTGGTATTACTGCTTGTATGGCATGTCATGGTCCAGATGGTAAAGGTGCTGAGCTTGCTGGTTTCCCGACATTGGCAGGCCAGCACGCTAGTTATATCAAAATCCAGCTAACAAAATTCCGTGAAGTGGGTCGTCATAACGACCTGAACGGTATGATGCAAGATGTCGCTAAAAAATTAAACGATAGTGATATTGATGCTTTATCGAAATACCTTTCTACTCTGAAGTAATCTTAGTTTAGTAAATTTAAAAGGGTGTACTGTCACCCTTTTTTTACACCACTAAGTTGACGTAGACGTAAACTGCAAATATTCGTGCTTGACATAGATCACAGATTTCTATTTAATAAGCCCCGTACCGAGATAAACCCATCTGTTTGTATAAAAAGATTAATAATAACTCACAGGTTTCGGTATCATTAACATTCAAGATATAAGAATAAAGACAACTAATAACAATAATATACTTAAGACCACTCTATATAATAATAACAAGAGTCGTGATTTCAACTTGAGATCCAGGTCAGTACTATTTTGTAAGGGATGGCCGATAACGCCAATTTGCTTCTAGCAAAATACCTTGCACTCAGGGTAACTTGCCCCCATCAGGACATCAGTTTACACGATGTAAACTGTAGCAAAGGAAGCGATAAGCTTAGGATGCACTGGCTGGATGCTTGTTATCACTGGAAGATACTTAAGTAACAAGGATGGTTAACTAAACGTCAAAGACGACGATGCTATATAAAGATATGTCGCGAGACTATCTACGGAAACTGTGGTCAGGATGGCAACAGAAAAAATAAAGTGTCTGGAAGACCATTAACAATAAAATGCAGGGAAAGCAGTAAAAAAAGAAGGATACCGACCGGGAAAGTCGCATAGCAAGTACGGATACTTGGAATCAGGATAAGGTGCTAAAGCACCATTTGTAAGGCGGCAGTTTAACTGCCGCCTTTTTTTATTAGATGAAATACATCTACCTTGCCTAAAATGTGCACTCAACTAATATAATTGGTACAATCAAAGCCTTAATCACCACTTCAGCAGATTCAATGCACAGATGCCCTCTTTGTCATAACAGTCAGACACAACTCCTTTATCAAGATAAAAAGCGGAGTTTTTATGTTTGCAAGACATGTGAGTTAACCTTTGCCGATCCTAACAGCCATTTACCCCCAGCGGCTGAGAAGCAAAGATATGGCCGTTCACGCATTGCATCGAAGCAAAAACAGTTATCGCAATTTATTTTGCCATTATTAACCCAATTAGAACTGCAACAGACGGGCAATTTATTGGGATTAAATTTTGGACGCACTCTCGATAATGAAAGCCTAGCAACCATAGAAAATGCGGGCCACAAATTAAATCAATATGATCCATTTTTTGCCCCTAATCATGATGTGTTAAAGCAAGAATATGATTTTATCTGTTGTTATCGTGTTTTTGAGCATTTTCAGTACCCAATAAAAGAGTGGGCATTACTCTCTCGTCTACTGCATTGCGGCGGTTGGTTAGCGATAAGCACCCCCTTATTGACTGAATTAGATGGTTTTGGCAAGTGGCATTATAAGAATAACCTCACCCATGTGAGCTTTTACCAACGACAAACCTTCGAGTACCTAGCAAACAATAGTGATTTTGAGCTATTATTTGCCGCAAAGGATCTCGTTTT
Source organism: Shewanella glacialipiscicola (assembly GCF_023283485.1). Taxonomy (GTDB): domain Bacteria; phylum Pseudomonadota; class Gammaproteobacteria; order Enterobacterales; family Shewanellaceae; genus Shewanella; species Shewanella glacialipiscicola. The sequence continues at coordinate 9,830 of NZ_JAKILU010000032.1, read as the reverse complement.
GATGCAAAAAACATCATAATCTGGTATAACACTCGGCCTAATTTCGCACCTTAATTTCGCACCTTGTAGACAAGCTCAACCTTCGTCTGCAGGGCCATACGTTGTAAACAATTGAGAAGACCATGTCTCGTAGCAAGAAAACACGCAAGGGCGGCGAGAACAGCCCTAAGTTACAGCCAAGAGTGAAAAAGCAAGATCGCGCTGTGGCAACTGGCAAACGCAAAGAGAAGGAATCAGGTAATAAATCTGGTAGTCGTCATAATGAAGATTTAATTTTAGCGCAAGCGCCGCAACAGCAGTCTGCGAAGAAAAAAGATCCTCGTCATGGCAGCAAAAAACCTGTGGCATTAGCGATCCCTGCAGCGGTAGTAGTCGCTCAGCCTAAAGTAAAACAAGTTAAGTTGACTGACGAGCAAACACTACTGAAATTGGAAGAAGATCCAAGACTCAATCAGCTACTAGATATGTTAGAAGAAGGTCGCGACCTTAACGATGTAGACCAAAAATGGTTAGATCAACAGCTGAATAAGATTGAAGCTCTGATGGTTAAACTGGGCATTAGCGACGATATGGATGATGACGCACCTCCATCACCAGCGAAATCCTTGTCTGACGATGAGTTGTTCGATAAGTTTGAATCCGGTGCTAACTTGCTCAAAGATTATCAAGACAAGTTCTAACCTAAGTGTTAAGCCATAGGGATCGTGGTATTTATACTGTGATCCCTATGCCGTTCATATAAGGAGTCTTTGTGTCTACAGCTATCATTATTCTCGGTTTTATTATCATAGCTGCACTCAGTAGCTACGCCACCTTCTTAATCCTGAAACTTAAGCAGCAAAAAAAACGTCAACAGACCGAACAAGCCGAGCGTGAAGTCACTGCAAATGCGAAACGCACCCAAATTTTAGATGATATCCGCTATATCGCCACCGCTATGGTTGAAGACCGTTGTGAAATATCAGAAGGCGTGGTTAGAATTGGGCGACTATTTGAAATCCTGTCATTGAGTGAGCGAGTGGCCCCTGATTATCCTTCATTATTCCAACACTTTGAGCTCATTAAAAACCATCCCATAATGGACGCTCGCCAAGCTCTGCCAAAGCAGGAAAGAATGAAGTTAGACTTAATCAGAATGAAGTCTGAAGCGGCATTAGAGCAAGGCATTAGTCATGATGCGAAAAAGCTTTCGGATTACCAAGCCAAAGCAATGCATTAAACCCGCGAATTGTTCCACCTCAAAACCATTTAACTATGGTTTTTAGGTCATATTGATAAAACCCACCCCAACCTTATGCTACTTTTCCCAGTGAACCTGCGCACATAATTACCCAAGACCCACTGACAAACGTCGTTGTTTGATAGATATTGCGTCACTTCTAAAAAAACAGACATCATTTTTACAACATAGATCAAGGTTATTTACTAAAGAACCTTGCATACTTCGCCTGTTGCTAATTTACCCCTCGGAGGACACATCTTGAAGCAGCCCACTCAGATTAGCTGGGATCAATCGATGATCGAAAAATATAACTACAGCGGTCCCCGTTATACCTCTTACCCAACGGCACTGGAGTTCGATGATGCATTCACCGAACAAAACCTGCTTACGGCTATTGAACATAGCAAAAGCGATAAACTGTCGCTGTATATTCATATTCCGTTCTGCGCCAAGCTTTGTTATTACTGCGGCTGTAATAAAGTGATCACCCGCCATCAACACAAAGCCGATCAGTACATTGAATACTTAAGCCAAGAAATTATTAAACGTGCCCCGCTGTTTAAACATTACAGTGTGACTCAAATGCATTGGGGCGGTGGTACTCCTACCTTTTTAACCCCAGCGCAAATACTTACGCTAACTGCATTAATTAAAGCCAACTTTAACTTTGCGGATGAAGGTGAGTACTCGATTGAAGTCGACCCTCGTGAGATTGAGCTTTCTATGCTCGATACTCTGAAAGAAGCCGGCTTTAACCGTATCTCTATCGGCGTACAAGATTTCAATAAAAAAGTACAAATTGCCGTCAACCGCGAACAAGATGAGCAATTTATCTTTGATCTGATGGCCAAAGCGAAAGCCATGGGGTTTGTGTCAACCAACATCGATTTAATCTACGGTTTGCCACACCAAACGCCCGAAACATTTGCGGTAACTATGCAGCGCGTTTTAGATTTATCGCCTGACCGTTTATCTGTGTTTAACTATGCTCACTTACCTGCGCGCTTTGCCGCTCAACGTAAGATCAAAGATGAGCATATGCCTTCGCCAAAACAAAAACTCGAAATGCTACACCAAACTATCGAGACCTTAACTGGCGCGGGTTACCAATATATCGGTATGGATCACTTTGCGAGACCCGATGACGAGTTAGCCAAATTACAACGCGAAGGCAAACTACACCGTAACTTCCAAGGTTATACCACCCAGGAGGAATGCGATTTATTAGGGCTTGGCGTGTCGTCTATCAGCCAGATTGGTGACTGCTATGCACAAAACCAAAAAGATATCCGTCCTTACTATGACGCCATAGAAAAGGAAGGCCATGCTCTATGGAAAGGTTGTAGCCTAAACCGTGACGACGAAATTCGCCGCGTAGTGATTAAGCAGCTGATTTGTCATTTCGAATTAGATATGGCCAAAATTGATGAGAAACTCGGGATTAACTTCGAAACCTATTTCGCTGAAGATCTTAAGTTAATGCAGACGTTTATCAATGACCAGTTAGTTGAAATCATCGACAGGCAGATCACTATCAGCCCAACAGGCCGTTTATTGATCCGCAATATCTGTATGTGCTTTGATCTTTATTACCGTCAAAAAGCACGTCAGCAACAGTTTTCACGCGTGATCTAAACTGCTTATCACCGCACTCACAAATTTAGATACAAAAAATCCGACCTCGCGTCGGATTTTTTATTAGTGGTTTTTATCAAAACTAAAAGTAGGCCTATGCCTTGGCGGCATACAGCGCTTTGCGCTCACTGTCTGATAAAAAGGCCATTTCTACGCCATTGCGTTGCACTTGTGCGAGCTCAGCATCGGTTAATTTGAGTTCAGATTTTGCGATACGATACTCGTGATTAATATCAATGGCGCTCACACCTGGATCATCGGTATTGAGGCTTATTAATACACCAGCATCCATAAAGGTTCTAAAAGGATGCTCAGCGTAAGAGGCCACGGTAGAAGTATGTAAATTACTGGTTGGACAAGATTCAATACCAATACGGTGCTTAGCAAGGTATTCCATCAGCTTAGGATCGTGAATCGCGTTCACTCCATGACCAATTCGCGTAGCCCCAAGTTCTTGAATCGCTTGCCACATACTTTGTGAACCCGCCGCCTCACCGGCATGAGCCGTAATTGCAAGACCTGCATCACGCACACGCTTAAAGTGATCGTTAAATAACTCGCCAGGGAAACCTAATTCATCACCGGCTAAGTCCATCGCCACGAGATGTTGTTTATGGGCGAGTAATCCTTCAAGTTCTTGAGTACAAGCAGCTTGGCCGAATGAGCGTGACATAATACCAATCAGATTGATCTTCACGTTATGGTCTTTTATGCCCGCTTTAACGCCGTCGATAACCGCTTCAACAACGCCTTCTATCGGTAACTTATGGTTCATCGCCATATAGTAAGGACTAAAGCGTAATTCAGCGTAATCTAAGCCAGACAACGCCGCATCAGCGACGTTTTCATAGGCAACGCGTTTAACCGCATCCAAATCTGCAAGTACGGCAACCATCCAATCGAGCTTCTTTAAGAAGGCGACTAAGCTAGTTTCTTTGCCTTGAATTTGCACAAAAGGAGCAAGAGCCTCTAAAGAATCGGCAGGTAGCGCAATGCCGTGTTGGTGTCCTAGTTCCCAAATGGTGTTTACTCGTACATTACCGTCTAGGTGACGATGCAAATCTACCAATGGAATGGATGTATCAATCATATTTAACCCCTATTTGAACTACCCAGCCAATGCTTTTGTTATTTGGTCGCGGGCGGACACTAAGTTTAACATGCATTTTCAGGGGCATTTATGCGCCAAACGCATTTAAATTCACATTCAGTCACAATTCTGCTTAATATCCATACAAGGCACTACTGTCTCCATCAGGCATAATGTTTTCAATAACAAAAATATCAGAGATCTAACATGCACAAACTCTTAACCCCCAGTTTATTGATATGCGCATTAGGCGCCTGCAGTGCCACTCAAACCACAAAAGATATTCAAACCCCATCGTCACAGGTAATATCAGCAGCACAATCGCAAGTTGAGCCAATCGCCCCAGCGCTGCAAGCGATTATCGACCAAAGCTGGCAATTACAGCTCAGCGCCAGTCCTGAAATGGCTTACAGCATGGGCGATGCCAGTGCTGCAGGAAAATTAGCGGATCTCTCGCCAGCCGCGCTCGCTAAGCTCAATCAAGGCCAAATCACCGTACTAGCACAGCTCAAAGCACTCGACCGCAGCAGCTTGAGTAAAGAAGATAAAATTAACGCTCAAATACTGGAAAATCAGCTTCAAAACGATGTCGACCTGTATCGCTTTAAGGATTATTACCTACCCATTACAGCGGAAAGTGGCTTCCACGCTTATATCACATCAATCACTCAGGGGAAATTTAACACCCTTGAGGATTACCGACACTATATTGCCAAACTCAATGCACTCTCGACTTATTTCGCCCAGCAAACTCACTGGCTAAAACAAGGGTTGGCGGAGGGGATAACACCGCCAAAAGTGACCCTCAATGGCTTTGAGGATAGTATCAGTTCTTATATTGTTCCTGTGGAAAAAAGCGGTTATCTCAAGCCCTTTACGCAATATCCCAGCTATTTCACTGAGGCACAAAAAGCTCAGCTAACTCAAGAAGGTCGCGCTTTAGTTGAACAAAAAGTGTTGCCGCTGTACCAAAAATTTTATGATTTTATGACCAAAGAGTACATTCCCAATGCTCGGGAAAATATCGCCGCCAGTAGCTTACCTAACGGCGCTGAGTTTTATGAGAATAGGGTACGTTACTATACGACCTTGGATATGACCTCAGCGCAAGTGCATGAACTTGGCTTAAAAGAAGTACAGCGTATCCGCCAAGAGATGGAGCAAATCATCGCATCTGTTGGCTTTAAAGGCAGTTTTGCCGACTTTTTACATTTCCTACGCACCGATCCGCAGTTTTATACCACCAGTGCAGAGCAGTTACTTAAAGAAGCCGCTTTTATTGCCAAAAAGGCCGACGCTATGCTGCCTAAGTACTTCGGTAAACTGCCCCGTAAAACCTACGGCATAGCACCCGTTCCCGCTGAAATTGCACCGAAATACACCACAGGGCGATATTCAGGATCGAACAGCGATGATGAACCCGGTTACTACTGGGTCAACACTTATGCATTGGATAAGCGCCCACTCTACGAATTAGAAGCCTTAACCTTGCACGAAGCCGTACCCGGTCATCACCTGCAAATTTCACTCAACTCTGAGCTAACCTCACTCCCAGATTTCCGTCGTTATGGCTATATCTCTGCCTTTGGTGAAGGATGGGGGCTATATTGCGAATACTTAGGCTTAGAGGCCGGTTTCTATCAAGACCCTTATAGTAACTTTGGTCGTTTAACCTATGAAATGTGGCGTGCGGCGCGATTAGTGGTTGATACAGGTATGCATACGCAAGGATGGAGTCGTCAACAAGCTATCGACTTTATGGCGAGCAATACCGCATTATCACTGCATAATGTCACAACCGAAATTGACCGCTATATTTCGTGGCCTGGGCAAGCCTTATCCTACAAAATTGGTGAGTTAACCATCAAACGGTTACGTGCTAAGGCCGAACAGGATCTGGGTGATAAGTTTGATATTCGCGCCTTCCACGATGCTGTACTCGAAAATGGTTCAGTGCCAATGTCGATTCTCGAACAGCAAATCAATGATTTTATTGATGCTAAAAAGGCGACACCGTAAGTTAATTAACGCCATGGGAGTCGGTATTTTCAGACTCCCATCGTTGTCTGTTACACTCTAGCAAACCATTCAAGCCAAATGATTTGCGACTGAGTATGAACCAAGCCAAAGCGATATTTTCAACTGAACACAATTTAAATACTTCAGAGCAGCAGGCCTTCTGGCAAAGCATTGTTCAAGATACACTGATCACCGCCGATGGTATCAAGCTGGCTTACATGATGGCAGAGCAGCCACAAGCGCATGCCGCAATCGTTATTAGCAGTGGCCGCGTTGAATCCTATTTGAAATACCAAGAGCTGATCTTCGACTTATACCAACAAGGTTACTCGGTCTATGCTATTGATCACCGTGGCCAAGGCCTATCGGATCGGATGACAAGCAATCCTCATATGGGTCACGTGCAAAAATTTAGTGATTATGTCGATGATTTTGCATTATTCATGCAGACAAAAGTATTACCACGAAACGATAAACCGTTACTGCTACTGGGTCATTCGATGGGTGGTGCGATTGGTACTTTGTATCTCAAACAATACCCCGATATTTTTAGCGCCGCGGCATTTTCAGCGCCCATGTATGGCATCAAATTACCGATGCCAAAAGCATTGGTGCGTTGGTTAGCCAGTAAACTTGATACCACGCTCAATGGCGGCGAGCCTAACTATGTACTTGGAGGGCAGAACTATAAACCTGTGCTATTCAAAGATAATGAGCTAACTCACAGCCAAAGTAGGTATCAAGCTTACCGAGCGTTATATAATGCCGTGCCTAAATTGCAATTAGGCTCCCCCACTAACCGTTGGTTAATAGAAGCATTAAATGCGGCAGATGCCTGCGTAATCGCCACGGCACACATTCGTACGCCCATACTGGTATTACAAGCGAGTGAAGACAAGATTGTTAATAATGCGGCTCAAAATATCGCTGTGAGCCCCCATTGCCAATTAAAAATAATTACTGGTGCTGCTCATGAGATCTTTATAGAAAAGGATGCTTATCGAAACCAAGCATTAAATGAGGTGTTCGACTTCTTTACATGTTACGTAACAAAGGTGGAGAACAAACAAGCTGAATAAAGTCCGCTTGGTTTAATGCTCGACTGAATAAATAGCCCTGATAGCTATCACAACCAAGCTTAACAAATATTTGATATTGTTCGGAAGATTCGACACCTTTCGCGATAACACTCAAATTAAATTGCCGGGCGGAGAGGATTAACGCGTTAACTCTTTGCGGCATGCTGGTTAATGACTCAACACAACTTATGTCTAATTTAACCGCCACCAATGGCTGGTTTACTAAGCAGCTTAAAGCACTCGACCCCGAACCAAAATGATCGAGGATGATACTTACACCAGCATCGACTAGCTTACCAATTCGTTCTTCTACAAACTGTGGCTGCATTAATAATGTCGTCTCGCTGAGTTCAATACCCAGTTGATGGGTAGCAATCCCATACTCCTTAACGAGCGCAACAAATGTATCGATAAACTCCCCCTGACCGAAGGAGAATGTACTGATATTTAGCGTTAGTATCGGTAACCATCGACCCTGATGAGCTGATTGTTGAATAAACAGGCATACTTGCTTAGCGACCCAAAGATCGAGCTCAGCAATAACGCCTCCTTGCTCAGCTAACGCTACTAATTCCGCAGGCGGAATATATTCGCCATCAGCACGATACCAACGAATAAGAACTTCGGCCGAAACCAGTTCACTATTCCCATTCATCACGGGCTGAAACATTAACGTCAGACCTTCTGTTTTTAATGTCGCCAGTAACTCCCGCAACAATTGTTTATCACGGCTCTGATGCAAATCCATTTCAGAATGGTAGAAAGCACATCCTGCTTGATCGGTTTGCTTAGCATTTAACACTGCTAACTCAGCTCGATACATGACTAAGGCAGGATCTAGTGTTTCGATACTGTCTAATAAACAAATACCCACGTTGGAGCTAAGCTCAAAGTGATGATTACCATAGTGAAACGGTCTAGCAATCACTTGGCGTAGCTCGCTGGCAATGGCTAAAGAACGACGCGCAGCAACAGCAACATCCATCGCCAAATCTTTTGCAAGTAGTACAAAAGCACCAGACTCTAGCTGAGTAATTATGACGTTTTCGGTAAAATAACTCGTTAACCTAGCAATAACCTGCGTCATTAATCGCTCTAACTCATGCGAACTCAGTGTCGCGACTAATCCTAAAGTATCAATCTCAACGAGAAATAGCGCGCCCCACTGACCCCCACTATTTCCTTCAATTAAAAACTGTGACAAACGAGCCATAAAGATATCGGGTAACATTTTTCGTCCCGCTACGGACTGATCAACAAGCTCAGCAATGGCGGCATGATTTTTTGCACTTTCAGACACATTGACATGAATGCCTATCATGCGTGTAGGGCGCCCTTGAGGATCCCAATCGACTAACATTCCCCGATCAAGTACCCAGACATAATGCCCATCTCGATGCAGTAACCGATGCACACTCTCAAACTCTTTACTCTTACCGCTTACGTATTCCTGCAGTCCATCCAATACACTATGCCGATCATCTGGATGTAAACGCGTCTCCCATGTCTGAAATACGCCCGCCAATTCATCAGGAGCATAACCAATCATCTCCTTCCAACGATCAGAAAGAAAAACCTCACCGGTACGAATATCCCAATCCCAAATACCATTGCGAGAGCTTTCTACCGCAAATAGCCAACGCAGCTCACTATCATTGAGCTGCTTCACTGTACGCTCTAAACGCTGATGTGCTTGTTGTAAACTCGATTGTAATGATAAAACCTCAGCTAAACTCCAAGGAATAGATGCAGAAAAAGCGGGCGTACCTACATGTTTGGCGGCCTGACTCAATATTTGTAACGGACGAATAATTAAAAAATAGAGCATCAAGGTGAAGCCTATCAATAGTAGACCTCCTATACCCCAAATCCGAATAAAACGTTGCTGTAACTTTGAAGAGGCTTCAAGTGCTAGAGGTGCTAAATCAGACTCTAGATAGATCAAATCTATCGTACCACTATATTTGGGGAGCACTGGATAATAAGCTTGGATAGTTAAGCGTTCAAAATTCACTAAAATTTGTGGAAGAAAAGCTTGAACCACAGCTTGATGCCGTACGGCATCAAAACCATCTATCACTTGTATAGCGTTGCTATCACGCCATACAGTATGGTTTGCGAAACGAATACGGCTCTCTGCATCGACTAAGATATAAACCATAGTGTTCGAATCAAGACCAGCTAAAGAAACTTCTTGCTCAATACGATCCACATCTTGAGAAGACTCTGCTGATTGAACCACATTCTGCATGCGGAATAACTGTTGTTTAATTAATGCCGACTGTCGTTGAGCAAGCTCAACACGCACTTGCTCGTTTTCAAACAGGTACTCACCTATGACTAACACTAAATATAGCGTTAGCATACAAAGGGGAAGTAGTACCGCGAGTGAAACCTTACGAAGCATAAGTGGCATAAAGCCTTTAATAGAAATTGAATTAATTTTGTATGCTAACGGGAAATTAATGACTAAGCAAAAGGACTTATCGAAGTTAGCGAGATCTGCGTGTAAATAATTAACTGGTTGTATAAAAATAAGAATTAGTAGCGTAAATAAATAATTAACAACAGTTCAACTCAGCCATAAAAAAGCAGGTTGGGCAATTATCAAACATTGCAAACAGTAGAGTTGTTTTAAAGGCTTAAAACCATAAATTGCAGACGTAAAAAAGCCAGCTTATTCAGCTGGCTTCGTTACATCTCATCGAGATAATTAGGCGCTTGGCGATGACCTACTCTCACATGGGGAGACCCCACACTACCATCGGCGCGTTTGCGTTTCACT
>NZ_JAKILU010000031.1 GCF_023283485.1 Shewanella glacialipiscicola | reverse complement strand
TCAGTAAAGTGGTGGGTCGTGAAGGATTCGAACCTTCGACCAATTGGTTAAAAGCCAACTGCTCTACCGACTGAGCTAACGACCCATCTAGTATTGCGCTGATTTAAACACTTTCAGTAAAGTGGTATGCCGTGAAAGATTAGAACCATTGAACTGATTGGTTAAAAGCTAACTGCTCTAGCGATATAAAAACGACTGAGCTAACGACCAAAAATATTTATTACTAGCCTATGAAAACCATTAACTTATTCTATTAATTAGAATTAAGTGGTGGGTCGTGAAGGATTCGAACCTTCGACCAATTGGTTAAAAGCCAACTGCTCTACCGACTGAGCTAACGACCCATTTACTGGTATTTCACGCCCCGAACGACCTCGCCGCTCTGAGGGCGCCTATAATACCTTTTTCATTTTCTCATGCAAGCGCAAATTCCCAATTTTTTGTCGTTTGCATGAAAAACAGACTAAGAGTATGTTTTTTAGTTAATTAGGCTTTAAGTGCGGCTAACTGTTGCTGTGCAATGCGCGCTGCTGCGCTGTTTGCGTAATCTTTAACAACTTGTTGGTAGTATTGCAGCGCTCCCGCTTTGTCACCTGTTTTCTCTGCAATCATACCGAGTTTCACTAGACTATCACCGCGCTTATTAGAATCACTAAAGCGTGCAACAACAGTATTGAAGGCTTGCTTTGCCTCGGCAAATTCACTTTTATTAAATAAAAGTTGGCCTAACCAATAGTTAGCATTTGCGGCATACACTGAGTCTGGGTACTGCTTGATAAAAGCACGGAAGGCAGGAATAGCTTCGTCATACTTACGCTCTTTTAAGACTAAGTTAACGGCAGCCTCATAGCTGGCGGTTTCACTTAAACTGCTTGCGGCGGCATTGGTCGCTGCAATAGAGGGGGTCGATGTAGCAGCCACAGCGGCTGGCGCAGCAGAAGCTTTAGAGGATGCATTCGCCAGTTCATCATATAACTGACGCTGACGCTGCTGCATCTGCTCAATCTGATAATTTTGTTGTTCCGTTAAACCACGTAAATCTAGGACTTCTTGCTGCAGAGTATCAAGACGACGCTGCATTTCGAGATCACTTTGCTGTCTCGATTTAACAATACGCTCAATACGAGCAAGCCTGTCATCACTTGAACCACCAGCAATATCTTCCACAGGTGCAGGTGCTGCGACTGCAGCACCTGCGCCAAGGAACATTGCCGTAATTAAGACGGCACGTTTCATTGTGTCACTCTCCGAAATTCAATCTTAGTAAACTAAAACTGCACGACGGTTTTTGCCAAAACCTTCATCAGTGCGAGAAAAATCAAGTGGTTTTTCTTCGCCATAGCTGACTACGCTCATTTGGCTTGGCTGTACGCCCATACCTTGTAGGTATTTAGCCACGGCTTTAGCACGACGCTCACCTAGTGCGATGTTGTACTCAGGCGTACCACGCTCGTCTGCATGACCTTCGATCAATACACGTACACTTGGGTGCTCAACTAAGTAAGTACCATGGGCTTCTAATATCGCGGCAAATTCAGTTTGAACTTCACTACGGTCAAAATCGAAGTAGATGATTTGTTGTTTTCTCAAATCATCTAACTGTTGACGTTGTTGTTCTTCAGCTGACAACATACCGCCCACACCACCCGTTTGAATGCCACCATTCAGTTCACTACCAGAACCGTTTGTTGAGCCCATTGCATCAGTTTCTGATTCTGAAGTTGAGCTACATGCACTAATAGCCATAATTGGAAGTGCTACCAACATAGCTTTTAACAACTTGTTCAGATCCATTACGTATTCCTTATCAAATTAAATGTGATTAAATCAGGGTATAACATTAGAGAAACGGTGACCAAGAAGGTGATTTCACCTCACCTTGACCCACCGGTAATCTGGCCTTAAAGCGTCCATCCGTAGAAACTGCTGCTAATACTTGCTTACCTTGGTGCGTGGTGCCATAGATCACCATAGTACCGTTAGGAGCCACACTTGGAGATTCATCCAAACGTGTTGATGTTAGCACTTGCATAAACCGCGTATTAAGATCCATACGCGCAATATTAAATTTACCATTGGTACGATTAACAAAAATCATACTACGCCCATCAGGTGCAATTGATCCACCTAGATTCCATTCACCTTCAAAGGTTTCACGGTTCACTTTACCTGAGTTCAACTCTACGCGATAAATTTGTGGTCGACCACCGCGCTCAGAGGTGAAAATCAATGACTTTCCATCAGGATACCATGACGGCTCAGTATCGATAGCATAGTGATTTGTAATACGTTTAATCGCTTTAGTCGCGATATCGATAACGTAAATCTCAGGTTGACCGTCTTTAGACAAGGTCACTGCTAATGATTTGCCATCGGGCGAAAACGCCGGCGCACCGTTAATACCAGGGAAAGAGCTCACCTTAGTACGTACTTGGGTATACAAGTCTTGGACGAATATTTCAGCTTTCTTATTTTCAAAGCTGACATAAGCTAAACGACGACCATCAGGTGACCAAGTTGGTGACATTAATGGCTCTGGCGAGCGCAATAACATTTGCTCATTTACGCCATCATAGTCTGCCACCATCAATTGATATGGTGCTTTTTGAGTGTGATTAACAACTACATAAGAAATGCGTGTTAAGAATGCACCACGAATACCGGTTAATTTTTCATAGACGATATCGCTAATTCTGTGTCCATACTGGCGAAATTGCGCCGCTGAAATCACAGTTTGACGACTATCCATTAAAAATTCTGTTGGGCTTACAGCGCCTTTCAATGCTTGGTTTTGTGCTTTAACCAAATCGATTAAATCAAAATTCACCAAATATTGATCCGGACCATAAGGCTTAACTGTTCCTAGCACTAACGCCTCTGCACCTACACTCGTCCAAGCGTTGGCTTGAAACTGCGCTAGAGCGCCAATATTACGCTGCGGTAAACCCAGCTCATCTAAGGGTTTAAAAGTTCCGCTACGTATTAGGTCCGACATCACCACATCCGCAATCGCTTGTGGCGCCGCGCCGGGACCTTGCCAAACAAAAGGCATGACAGCAATCGGACGCGCTGCGTCAACCCCTTCGGTGATCACTATATCCAATGCCGCTTTCGCGGGGGTGGTGCACAGCAGAATTGCCAGTGCTAACCATTTTGCCAAAATTTTCATGAGACTCCTTTAATTAAAACGTTGGTTCAACGATTAAGTTAATTTCTTTCATCAAGTTATAAACTGCAGGATCCGGAGACACTGGCAATTTACCCGCTTTCAAAATAGCCGCCTTTGCTGCACGACAAACATTAGGATCGCCGCCTTGAGTTTGACTGCTGATCACAAAACCATCGCTGGCCAAACGTACAGAGACAGTACAGGTTTTACCACGCATTGATTCATCGACCACCAAATTACGTTGGATGGTTGATTTTATCATTGCTTGATATTTACCCATTTCACTCTGCACTTGCTTACTCATAGTTTGCGACAATGCCGTTTGCTCCGCCGCTAAAGCATCAGCCATTTCCTGCTCTTGCTGGGCGCGAGCCTTAGCTTCTGCATCTGCTTTTTGTTTACGAGCGGCTTCGGCTTTTTGTTTGCGTTCGGCTTCGTCCTTTAACTTGTTCGCAGCGTCTTCCTTTTGCTTACGCTCAGCTTCCGCTTTTTTCTTACGTTCGGCATCTTCTTTCAGCTTACGGTCTGTTTCAGCCTTGGCTGCAACAGCTTCAGCTTTGGCTGCCGCAGCTTCCTCTACTTTACGTTTTTCTACCGCTTTTTGCGCCGCCTCTTCAGAGACCTTACGCTCCTGTTCTTTCAGCTTACGTTCAGTTTCAGCTTGAACCGCCTTAGCCTTTTCCTGCTGCTGTTTTACCTGCGCAAGTTTGGTGGCTTCATTGGCTTTTTGGGTTTCAACTTCTTGCTGCTTACGTTCTTGCTCTAACTGTTTAATTTGCGCTTGTTCACGTTCGCGAGCTTTAGTCGCTTCTTGAGCTTTGCGCTCAAGTTCGGCTTGGCGTTCTTGCTCACGACGCTCTGTATCACGCTTTTCTTGCTTCAGTTTTTCAACTTGATTAGCCACTTTTTGCTGATCAACCATAACGGCTTTAACCGCTGGCGCACTCACTTGTTGCATAGGCTCAGGTTTATGAGAAAAATCTACCCCTAATGCCAGAATAATTATCACGCCAATATGAATACCCGCTGAAATTGACAGAGGTAATGTTACATCAGACTTATCTGCCACCTATTTCTCCTTGGGTGAGTCCGTCATCAAACCGACTGATGGCACGCCAGCACCTTGCAAGGTCACCATCAACTGAATCACTTTATCGTAAGGAATATTTCTATCGGCCTTAACCACCACTGGACGCTCAGGTTCTGTCACCATAACTGCAGCGACTTCTGTCGCGAGTGCTTCCAACTCCATAGGAACATTGGTCGAACCACCTTTATTGAGATAATAATCACCATCACCGTCAATAGAGGCGACGACTGGTGGCTTACTGTCAGAAGGTAACACCTCGGCAGCCCCTTGAGGCAATTCCACTTTTACCCCTTGGGTCACTATGGGTGCTGTTACCATAAAAATAATTAACAGCACGAGCATGACGTCGATATAGGGCACCACGTTGATTTCAGCAACGGGGCGACGACGTTTGCGCTGATAAGCTGGTTGCATTATGCCCCTTCCTTCTCACTGTATGCTTGGCGATGCAAAATGCTGGAAAATTCTTCCATAAAGTTTGCGTAGGCCATTTCTAATTTATCAACTTGAGTCGAGAAACGGTTATAGGCAATAACCGCAGGGATCGCTGCGAATAAACCCATAGCAGTAGCAATCAGAGCCTCAGCAATACCGGGAGCTACCATCGCTAAGGTGGCGTTTTCCATCGAGCCAATGGCGATAAAAGAGTTCATAATTCCCCATACCGTACCAAATAAACCGATATAAGGGCTAGTTGAACCTATCGTCGCTAATGACGGTAAATTAGCTTCTAACTTTTCCATTTCGCGAGAAAGTGTCACACGCATAGCCCGTGACGTACCATCCATCACAGCATCAGGCACTTTACTATTTAACTTATTTAGGCGTGAATATTCCTTAAAGCCTGTCACAAATAATGACTCTAAACCGCTATTATCTGGGCGTGATAATAATTCTTTGTACAGGCGATTTAAATCAACGCCTGACCAAAATTTATCTTCAAATTTGGTCGATTTACTTTTTGCGGCTGACAGCAAGCTACGGCGTTGTATAATCACCGTCCAAGACATCACCGATAAACAAAGTAAAATAAACATCACAAATTTTACTAATAAACTAGCTTGTAAAAATAACCCAACAATCGACATATCAGCTTGCACTGTCAAACTCCTGCACAATATTTAAGGGAATCGCTCGGGGACGCATACGTGACAACGCAACACAAACTACCAGCACTGTGCCTTCACAATAACAGTCTCCTTGCTTATCGACCAAGCGTTGATGAAAAATCAACGAGGCCTTTTTCAACTCTATGACCTTAGTTTCTACAATAAGGTTCTGTTCAAAACGTGCCGCTTTGCGAAAATCTAATTCCGCATGCTTTACCACAAAGGCGGTATCGTCAGCTAATAGCGCAGTCTGACTCACGCCAAGAGCTTTTAGCCACTCGGTTCGCGCTCGCTCAAAAAAGTTGAGATAGTTTGAATGATAGACAACGCCGCCAGCGTCGGTGTCTTCGTAATAGACTGAAATAGGCCAATGAAACGTCATTTGAAAATAAGCAAGTTTTAGTTGAAAAATTGACGCTTACTATACCTAGGGAAACAAGACTTGTGAATCACCCGATGAAGATATAGATAGGAATAGCAGGGGTTTCAGCTGAATGAGTGTAATTGTAAAAGACAATGGGGCCAAAGGGCCCCATTTCATTAACATAGTTGGTTACTTTACGATAGATAGTTTGCTACTTTGCAATGGTTTGCGGCAAAGTCAGCCCAAAACTCTGCCACAAGAAACTGTAAATATCGGCAAATTCATCGATCTTCATCGCCGTAGGTTTGCCCGCTCCGTGCCCAGCATTTGACTCGATACGCATAATCACAGGTTCAGGGCCCAACTGCTTATCCTGCAACATAGCAGCGAACTTGAAGCTATGTAATGGCACCACGCGGTCGTCATGATCGGCCGTCATCACCATAGTCGCAGGATAAGCTTGAGCCTTCACATTGTGATAAGGCGAATAAGCTAATAACGCAGGGAATTGCTCTGCTTTATCAGCACTGCCATATTCACTCGTCCATGCCCAACCAATAGTGAACTTATGGAAACGCAGCATATCCAGCACTCCTACTGCAGGTAATACTGCGGCAAAGAGTTCTGGACGTTGAGTCAACGCCGCGCCCATAAGCAAGCCACCGTTACTACGGCCATAGGCACCTAATTTAGTGCTGTTAGTGTATTTCTCACTCACTAGATATTCAGCAGCGGCAAAATAGTCATCAAACACATTTTGCTTTTTATCGAACATCCCCGCTTGATGCCAGCTTTCACCGTACTCGGCACCACCACGCAGGCTCGGCACAGCATAAATACCACCCATATCTAACCAAGCAATATTGGCAGGGCTAAAACGTGGCGTCATCGAAATCGCAAAACCACCATAGGCATACAATAGCGTTGGGTTTTGACCATTTTTCACTAAGCCTTTTTTATAGGACAACATCATAGGCACACGCGTACCATCTTTGCTGTTATAAAAGACTTGCTCAGAGACATAGTCATCGGGATTAAACGACACTTTAGGTTTAGCAATCACACTTGATTGAGCGGTTTTAAAATCAAATTTATAGGTAGTTTCTGGCTGAATATAGCTATTAAACACGTAATAGAAATAGTCTTTGCTTGCCTTACCAAAAGGTCCCGTCACATTACCTTGACCGGGCAGCGTCACATCTTGGCGCTTTTGTCCGCCCATACTGTAAATCGACAATTGACCTAATACATCGTGTAAATAACTCACCACTAAATGATCATTAATAATAGCGACACTATTAATCGGATCCTTAGACTCCGGAATAATGGTTAGCCATTGGGATTTATCACTATTGCGGGTATCAATCCCAATAATTTTACCATTAGGCGCATCTAAGTCGGTTTTAAAATAAAACACTGAGCCATCATTGCCAAGAAACTCATATTCAGCTTCTAAACTAAGGATCAACTCCACTACTTGCGATTTAGGCTCAAATAACGATTTATAGAAAAAACGATTACGTTTATCCGTGCCTTGTGAAATCGACAGTAATAGATATTCGCCTTTATCGGAAACATCAATACCAAAGCCCCAGTCTTTATTCTGCGGGCGCTCATAAATCAATAAATCTTGGCGCTGGTCGGTGCCTAATTTATGGTAATACACTTTTTGGTTGAAATTGACATCGGCCAACACGTCTCCACCTGCGGGCGCATCATAACGAGCATAAAACACGCCTTGGTTTTCTTTATCCCAAACAGCACTCGAAAATTTAATCCATTTCAATTCATCGGCAAGTTTCTTACCGGTTGCGATATCAACAAACTGCCATTGCTGCCAATCTGAGCCCGAATTTGACACGCCATAGGCTAAAATTTTACCGTCATTACTGACTGCCACGCCAGATAAAGCAACAGTGCCGTTTGCAGACAGCTTATTTGGATCGAGAACCGGTTTTTCAACGCCATCTAAGCCTTTGACATATAAAACAGATTGCGCTTGTAGCCCATCATTACGATAGTAAAATTGATTATCACCGTTCTCAAACGGGGCAGAGACTTTTTCATAATTCCACAATTCGGTGATGCGTTTGACCACAGCTTGTTTATTGGGGATTTGAGCTAAATAGGCTTGGCCGAAGTCTTGCTGTTCTTTCACCCAATCTTCAGTTTCAGGCGTATTGGCTTCTAAGTGACGGTAAGGGTCCGCTACAGCCACACCATGAATGGTTTCGACGGGATCATCTTTTTCAGTAGCAGGGTAAACCAATTTATTTGCACTGGCCTGATCAACCGAACTTTGTTCAGGTCCATTGCCACTTTGGCAGGCACCGAGCGCGATCCCCAACGTGGCAACTAACAAACCTTGCTTTGCAAGGCGAAATCTTAATGCCATCTTATTATTGTCCTTCTTGTGGTTTTGAGCTTAAAGCCCTTTCAACAAGTACTATACAAGCAAAAAAGCTCATGGCAATGCCATAACTTAAGATGAAGCATCTAGGGCTATCTAGTAGATTTAACAAAATAGCATCAAGCATAAGCTTATTGAAGTGTATTATTATGCAGAAATAATGAGTTATAAGTTATTAATCAACACAAATAGTGACTTAAGTGACATAGGTCACCTTTCTATTCATTAGAAACACTAATGCTTATGAGCAATTTTTCTCGTTTGTTTTATAGTGAAACTCACCATAAAATATCCATGTTTTCAGTAGGTAACTGCTTGCAGATATCGAAAACCAAGAACTTTTTAAACTGAGGTATTCCCAACGTTTCAGTTTTATCCCTGGTTCTTATGCTTGACTTCCTTCCTTCAATTTGTTGATTGTAAATGCATTATTTTTGCAGCCTGCTTATTTTAAGTGGGCTTTTTTTTGTGCATTTTTTAGTAATTTATCGTTTACTAATACAATCTAGCTCAATCGTTCATCCGCACTCGTCTGACTAACTCTTTCAGCGAGCTTTTAAGGCCAATTATATTGACTCTCGTCATAATGAATAAATGTCATTAATCTTATCAATATTGGCCATCGCTATAGTAACTTAATTGCTATGGTCGCTTTAATTACGACAGCCATGATTGATGGTATTTAGAAATAACAAAGCCAAGTCAGAAACTTGGCTTTGTATTAATATTTAAAACTCAACTGTTTAAACTACCCAATTAAGCCTGTGCGCCGATTACAGTGGCTTACTGATCCGTACTACAACACGGCGGTTACGTGCTCTCTCGTCCGTCTCATCATTAGAGGCTACATGACGACGCTCACCATGCCCCACTGTAACAATACGGTCCTGAGGGATGCCACTGGAAACAAAAAAATCTTTTACTGATTCGGCACGTTCGTCCGATACCTTTTGGTTTACAGAGCGGCCGCCATAACTGTCGGTATATGCATCAACTAACACTAACTCCACAAGAGGATCATAGGCTAAGTATTCTTGGACTCGCGACAGTTGTTGCTGTGAAAAGTGGGTTAAATCAGTACCGCCCTCATTATAATTTAATACAGTAAAAGCAATGTCATCAAAGCTGTAGGGCAATAAGTGCGCGAGACAAGCTTTAAACTCTGTGTATTTGCGGCCAAAGTTAGCTGAAGATAAACCCACTGCAATTTTATTCGACTCATTGTACCAATCAGCATAGTAAAATGTCGGTTCCATACCACGACTTAACTCCGCCAACATGGACCACGCCGCACGCTTAGGCACCTCACCATTAAAATACTTTTGATAATGCAGCGAAGTTATCTCTTTCGTTACCACTCCAGGACGCCATTTAGGTGCCTTACTCATTAGCTTAGCTTGAGTCACTTGGTCCGGTTTTACCCACATATCTAAGGTAAAATTCATATTTTGTTGTTTACCCGCCTCACTGGTAAAAATGGCTTTACCGTAAGAGGGAATATCGTGTTCTAAGCGGCATACGATGGGAGAATTCTCACTCATTCGCCATTGGGAATCGCTTAAGGTGGCCACATAATGGCGCAACTCTGCCATTGCAGTTGCTGGAACGCATAAAATTGATACTAAGATCAGTTTTCGCCACATAGCCTTTACTCTTAATTAATCGGGTACATGGCTTTATCGGCAAACTATTTAGTTCCTTTAGCCTATAAAACCATCAATCAAGCATGACACACCCGAACACATTTAGCATAATAGCGCCCTGTGAATTTTCTTGAGTACTTTATGAGTGACATTTGCGACGCGAACAAATTGAAATACCGATTTCGAGGCTACTTTCCTGTAGTCATTGATGTCGAAACTGCGGGCTTCAACTCTCAAACCGATGCGTTGCTAGAAATTGCCGTCACCCTATTAAAAATGGACAATAAGGGCGTGATAGGAATCGATAAAACCCTACACTTCCACATTGAGCCCTTTGAAGGCGCAAATTTAGAACCCGCAGCCCTAGCATTTAATGGAATAGATCCAACCAATCCGTTACGGGGAGCGGTGAGCGAGAAAGAAGCCTTTTTAGAAATTTTCAAAGCAGTGAAAAAAGCCCAAAAGGACTCTGACTGTCATCGCAGCATAATTGTGGCGCACAACGCCGCCTTCGATCATGCTTTTGTCAGTAAAGCGATTGAACGTTGTGATTTAAAACGTTCGCCGTTCCATCCTTTTGCGACTTTCGATACTGCCACATTAGCAGGGCTTGCCATCGGTCATACCGTGCTGGCTAAAGCCTGTATCATGGCAGGTATCCCCTTTGATAATAATGAGGCCCATTCTGCCTTATACGATACTGAACGCACTGCAGAGCTATTTTGCCTTATTGTTAACCGCTGGAAAACATTAGGTGGTTGGCCATTACTCGCCGCTGATGCGCAGGATATTAAAGATAAGATTGAAGATAAAACTGAGGAATAAACTGAGCCATTGATGCTCATGTTTAAGCAAGCAATAACCAATAAAAAAGCTGCCGTTAAGCAGCTTTTTTATTTAACACGCAACACTGATTAAAACATGTTAATTACAGTGAGCTTGCATTTTCAGAAAGGTAAGCAGCAACACCTTCAGTGCTTGCATTCATACCTTTGTCGCCTTTTTCCCAGCCAGCAGGACATACATCGCCGTGCTCTTCGTGGAATTGTAATGCATCGATCATACGCAGCATTTCGTCAACGTTACGGCCTAATGGCAGATCGTTAACCACTTGATGACGAACCATGCCTTCTTTGTCGATTAAGAATGAACCACGGAAAGCCACGCCTGCTTCTGGATGCTCAACATCGTATGCTTTACAGATTTCGTGCTTAACGTCAGCGACTAAAGTGTACTTAACTTGGCCAATACCACCTTTATCAACTGGGGTGTTACGCCATGCATTGTGAGTAAACTGAGAATCAATTGAAACACCAATCACTTCTACGCCACGCTTAGTGAACTCTTCCATACGGTGATCAAATGCGATCAACTCTGATGGACAAACGAAAGTGAAGTCAAGTGGATAGAAGAATACGACTGCTGGTTTACCTTTAATGGCTGCCGTTAAGTTGAAGCTATCAACAATTTCGCCAGAACCTAATACAGCTGCAGCAGTAAAATCAGGAGCCTGACGGCCTACTAATACGCTCATTTTATATCTCCATCTATGAGTTGAACTAAGTGTAAAGCAAGATCCCTTATGACCAGAATATCCCCCCCAACCTAAGCTGAGTTAAATCTTTACTGATGAAAAGGTGTTCTTACCAATCAAATCTTTAGGCATTATAAGTCGTGTGCTGTGCCTTACAACCTATTTAAGACCAATATCACATTTTTCAAGGGCATTTCCATTTTTCCTGCCTAAGGATAGAGCAATTTATAGTTCTTGTATGTGCCACATTCTACATTTGCCTAACACACAACAGCTTGTCTGTTCACATTTTCAGATATTTTTCAGATAAGACGTTAGCAAACTGGACAACGACTGCATTTGCAGTCGAAAATAGCCCTTTGGCTTAAGAATTAAGAAATTTGATTATGAATGCAGTCGTTATTGCAGTGTGCTTAATGTTAGCACTCAGTTTAGCTAGGGTGAATGTCGTTATCGCCCTTACCGTGAGCGCTCTCGTGGCGGGACTTGTGGGCGGGATGGATCTACACCAAACCATTAATGCCTTTAATACTGGCTTAGGTGGCGGCGCACAAATAGCCTTAAGCTATGCGTTATTAGGCGCTTTTGCTGTCGCACTATCGCATTCAGGCTTAACGACGCTGATCTCTAGAAGTATCATTAATAGTCTTGGACAAGATCCTAATCCGACCAACACTAACTGGGTACGCTGGTTACTGTTGTTATCGCTACTCGTCATGTCGATGGCCTCGCAGAATATTTTACCTATCCATATCGCTTTTATCCCGATTTTAGTGCCGCCACTATTGCACGTGATAACCAAACTCAACATCGACCGTCGTATTGTTGCCTGTGTGCTGACCTTCGGTTTAGTCACAACCTATATGATTTTACCGATTGGATTTGGTGGCATTTTCTTAAATGATATTCTGCTATCAAACTTGACCAGTAATGGTTTAGCCGCGGTGCGCGAGCAAATCCCATCAGCCATGTTAATTCCTGCCGCGGGCATGGTGGTTGGTTTACTCACAGCTGTGTTCATCAGTTACCGTAAGCCTCGTATCTATGACGAGACAAAAGTACTGGTAGCTGAGCCAGAAGAATCCCTCAACAAACGTAATATCACCATTGCGGCAGTAGCGATATTAGCCACTCTCATTGTACAACTTGAAACCGACTCAATGATTTTTGGCGCCTTAGTTGGTTTTATGATCTTTAGTTTTTCGGGCGCATTAAAACATGTCGCCGACCAAGATATTTTTAACCAAGGCGTGCGCATGATGGCCAACATTGGTTTTATCATGATTTCAGCCGCAGGTTTTGCCGCCGTAGTAAAAGAAACCGGTGAAGTAGGTACACTTGTGGCCTCACTGAGCGATATTATCGGTGATAATAAAGCCCTTGCCGCCTTTTTGATGTTACTGGTTGGTCTATTGATCACTATGGGCATCGGTTCGTCTTTTTCCACCATCCCAATTATTGCGACGATTTATGTCCCACTGGCGTTGAGTTTTGGTTTTTCAGTCGCCGCAACAATAGCATTAGTTGGCACCGCAGCAGCGCTCGGTGATGCTGGCTCGCCTGCATCCGACTCCACCTTAGGCCCAACGGCTGGACTCAACGCCGATGGTCAACATGATCACATTCGTGACAGTGTGATCCCGACGTTTATTCACTACAATATTCCCCTATTAGTGTTTGGCTGGATTGCGGCTATGGTGTTGTAACCCTGTACTGTAACCATTAATGCCTAAGCGCATAAAACAAAAAGGCCGAGTCGCATTGCGATTCGGCCTTTTTTATCAAGTACCTTAAACATTAACAAATAATATTAGTCGCTGCTGGAGCGCTAACGTAACCTAGATAGAGGACAAAACAACCTCTAGAGCCGCAGAACTTATCCTTGGTTCAGGTTACTTAGTCCCAAAAATTTTGTCACCAGCATCACCTAAACCTGGCAGGATATAACCTTTCTCGTTTAAACATCTATCAATAGCGGCAGTATATAATTCGATATCTGGGTGCGCCGCTTCTAACGCTTTAATCCCTTCAGGAGCCGCCACTAATACTAAGGCTTTGATTGAAGTACAACCGCGTTTCTTCAATAAATCAACGGTCGCAATCATAGAGCCCCCAGTTGCCAACATAGGGTCTACGACTAAGGCAATACGTTCGTTCATATCGCTAGCGAGCTTTTCAAAATAAGGTACTGGTTCAAGGGTTTTTTCATCGCGGTAAATGCCGACAACAGAAATACGCGCGCTTGGGATATGCTCAAGCACGCCGTCCATCATACCTAAACCTGCACGTAAAATAGGCACCACAGTGACTTTTTTACCTTTGATTTGATCAACTTCAACCGGACCATTCCAGCCTTCAATCGTCACCGTTTCAGTTTCGAAATCTGCGGTAGCTTCATAGGTTAATAAACTGCCCACTTCGGCGGCTAGCTCACGGAAACGTTTAGTGCTAATGTCACCTTCGCGCATTAAACCGATTTTGTGACGCACTAAAGGATGTTTAACCTCGACAACTTTCATTTTTCTCTCCTACTTTATTTTTCGGCGTATTATTTTAGGCAAATTTTTCAGATTCTAGTTGATTTGTTTATGAGGTAAAACATAAAGTTTTGCCATTCGGTCTAATCGTGAGCTATATCCCAAGAATAATCCTCAATCGCTTAAGATACGTACCCTAATTTACTGTTTTGTGACCAATCCAAACAATTCAATCAGTCAAATACCCTCTTATCTCAGCCCAAAATATTATGCCGAGGGGATAAATCCAAATCATGACTTTCGACCCCTAGCACAAGCTGGTAGAATACCGCCGCATAAAATCCAATAACGATGTACCCGAGAGGATCCCTCCGTGAGCACACCTACCCCACTGAGCTATAAAGATGCCGGCGTTGATATTGATGCAGGTAATGCACTGGTAACTAACATAAAAGCAGCCGTTAAACGTACCCGTCGTCCAGAAGTTATGGGCAACTTAGGTGGTTTTGGCGCCCTGTGTGAAATACCCACTAAATATAAACAACCTGTACTCGTGTCTGGCACTGATGGTGTTGGAACTAAGCTACGTCTAGCCATCGACTATAAAAAGCATGACACCGTCGGTATCGACTTAGTGGCTATGTGCGTGAACGACTTAATCGTTCAAGGTGCTGAGCCACTGTTTTTCCTCGATTACTACGCAACGGGCAAGCTAGATGTTGAAGCGGCGACTGCTGTAGTGAACGGCATAGCCGAAGGTTGTTTCCAATCTGGTTGTGCATTAATTGGCGGTGAAACCGCTGAAATGCCAGGCATGTACGAAGGTGACGATTACGACCTAGCCGGTTTCTGCGTCGGCGTCGTTGAAAAAGCCGATATCATTGACGGTAGCAAAGTTGCAGCGGGTGATGCGCTTATCGCATTAGCCTCAAGTGGCCCTCATTCAAATGGTTACTCTCTAGTACGTAAAGTATTAGAAGTGAGCCAAGCAGACCCAGAGCAAGATCTCAATGGCAAACCGCTAATTGAGCATCTACTTGAGCCAACCAAAATTTACGTAAAATCATTGCTGAAACTGATCGCTGCATCAGATGTACATGCAATGGCACACATTACTGGCGGCGGCTTCTGGGAAAATATCCCGCGCGTACTGCAAGATAACTTAAAAGCGGTTATCCAAGGCGATTCATGGCAATGGCCCGCTGTTTTCAGTTGGTTAATGGAAAATGGCAACATTGCAGAATACGAAATGTATCGCACCTTCAACTGTGGTGTCGGCATGTTAGTCGTGCTGCCTACCGATAAAGTCGATGCTGCACTGGCATTACTGGCGGCTGAAGGCGAACAAGCATGGCTTATCGGTGCTATCGCAAATCGTGAAAGTAATGAAGAGCAAGTGGAGATCTTATAATGCCCCAGAGCTGTCGTGTAGTTGTATTAATTTCCGGAAATGGCAGTAACCTGCAAGCGATTATCGACGGTTGCGACGATAATCTGCAGGCCGAAGTTGTCGGAGTCATCAGTAATAAACCCGATGCCTATGGCCTAGTGCGCGCTCATCATAGCGAAATTGATACCAGCTGCGTGATAGCTCACCAAGGTGAATCTCGCTCTGAATATGATGCACGTTTAATGGCGGTGATTGAGCTGTATCAGCCCGATTTAATCGTACTAGCAGGATTTATGCGTATTTTAAGTGATGATTTCGTTAATCATTATCTAGGTCGCATGATCAACATTCATCCGTCACTGTTACCTAAATATACCGGTTTGAACACCCATCAACGTGCTATCGATTCAAAAGACAGTGAACATGGCGCTAGCGTACATTTTGTCACGCCAGAGCTAGATTCAGGCCCAGTGATTTTACAGGCTAACGTGCCTGTTTATGAAGATGATACCGCTGATATGCTTGCCGCACGCGTGCATGAGCAAGAGCATGCTATTTATCCACTAGTGGTGAAATGGTTTAGTCAGCAACGGCTTAACATGCAAAATGGCCGAGCCTATCTTGATGGCACTCTTATCGGTCAGAGCGGTTACGCGCCCGATTAGAGCGGCTTTGAGCGTTAGTAGAAGCGAAATCACAAATAGAGACCTTAGGGTCTCTATTTTTTTAACTATTTTCTACAAAAGCATTGTTTTCTTAGGCAATGTGGCATTAGATAACTGAATGGAAAGTGATTTTTTGCTCGGCATGACAAGAGACTATTAGATGAAAAATATTATCTGCGATATCGATGGTGTACTACTACACGACAATAAACTGATCCCCGGCAGCGATAAATTTATCAAACGCATTTTAGAGCAAGGTAATCCGTTAGTCGTATTAACAAATTACCCCGTACAAACAGGTAAGGATTTGCAAAACCGTTTAAGCGCAGCCGGCATTGATATTCCTGAAGAATGCTTTTATACCTCCGCCATGGCAACCGCTGACTTTTTAAAACACCAAGAAGGCAGTAAAGCCTATGTTATAGGTGAAGGCGCCCTCACCCATGAGCTCTATAAAGCGGGCTTTACCATCACCGATATCAATCCTGACTTTGTGATTGTCGGTGAAACCCGCTCTTACAATTGGGATATGATCCATAAAGCCGCCGCTTTTGTTGCCCGTGGCGCCCGCTTTATTGCCACCAATCCCGATACCCATGGCCCAGCCTACAGCCCTGCTTGTGGCGCATTGTGCGCACCTATCGTACGGATTACCGGCAAAAAGCCTTTTTATGTTGGTAAACCAAGCGCATGGATTATTCGCTCAGCGCTTAATCATATGGATGGACACTCGGAAGATACCGTGATTATCGGCGACAATATGCGTACCGATATTTTAGCGGGCTTCCAAGCGGGGCTTGAAACCATTCTGGTCACCAGTGGCGTAAGTAAGCTTGAAGATATCGACAAAGAACCCTTCCGCCCGAACCATGTATTTGCCTGCGCAGGCGACATCGATGTTGTTTAATCACAAATCAAACCATTAATGTCGCTTTATTACGCCATCACTCACCACTTAACTTAAGTGCTTGCCGATGCAATAAGCTTCCTTTAAAGGCGTATTGCATCAAGCAAGGCAACATTAAGTAACACATTCTCCTGCCGCTCAGCCTTGTGGCTCGCTGCGGCTTGCTTCATGATAAGTCTCGCTTCTGATTGATTAACATAAATCTAAAATACCTTAATTAAAACAACAGTAGGATTAACCTATGCGACGTCTGTATCCACTCTGTGCATTAGCTATGCTCAGCGCCTGTAGTCCAGATACATCAGTACCCGATAGCACCAATACCTTGGCTGAACTCAAACCCGTGCAGTTTAATGAAGCACGTTTTAGAAATGATATTAAAACGCTATCATCTGATGAATTTGAAGGTCGTGCGCCGACCACTCACGGCGAAAAGCTCACCTTGGATTATCTGACCAAAGCCTTTACTGATATGGGTCTCAAAGGTGCGTATCAAGGCAGTTTTTTACAACCAGTGCCAATGGTCAGCTACACCGCAGATGAAGCGCAGCAAGTCACGTTGGCAGGGTTACCCTTTAAATATCGTCAAGATCTGGTACTTAGCAGTCGTCACGATAACGGTGGCGTTAATATTGAAAATGCACCATTAGTCTTTGTGGGCTATGGGGTGAACGCACCCGAATATGCTTGGAATGATTACCAAGATCTCGATATGAAAGGCAAAATAGCGGTGATTTTAGTTAATGATCCCGGCTTTGCACGCCCTGATTCGGGTAAGTTCAATGGCAAAGCAATGACCTATTACGGCCGTTGGAGCTATAAGTTTGAAGAAGCCAGCCGTCAAGGTGCCCTTGGCGCACTGATAATCCATGATACTGAGCCCGCCTCTTACCCTTGGTCAGTGGTAGAAAATAGCTGGACAGGCGCACAGCAAGATCTGGTGCTGAGTAAAGCTGAGCAAGATAGCCGAATTCAAGTCGAAGGTTGGCTCACCTTAGATACCGCAACCCAACTTTTTGAGAAAGCAGGTTTATCACTACCAAACCTCATGGCGCGCGCCGCCGATAGTTCTATCAATTTACCCCTTGAGCAAACGGCCAGCATCGTCTTTAAGAATAAAGCCGAATATGCAAATAGTTACAACGTGGTCGCCACGCTCACGGGTAGCACACAAGCCGATGAACAAATTCTCTATACCGCCCATTGGGATCACATAGGTAAAGATGAAACAAAAGAAGGCGATCAAATTTATAACGGTGCGATGGACAATGCCTCGGGCACTGCCGGCATTCTCGAAATCGCCAGACAATTAGCCGACAATGCAAAACAGGGTCACGGTTTAGCGCGCTCGGTCACCTTTATTGCTACCACAGGTGAAGAACAAGGTTTACTCGGCTCGCGTTATTATGCCGCTAATCCACTTTATCCTATTGATAAAACGGTCGCGGTACTGAACCTTGATAGCACCAATATCTATGGTAAAACCAAAGATTATACCATCATCGGCAAAGGGAAGTCGGAGTTAGAAAACTATCTTATTGAAGCGGCTACACAACAAAACCGTGTTTCAATGGGTGAAAAAAATCCTGCATCAGGTGGTTTCTTCCGTTCAGATCACTTCAGCTTTGCCAAACTGGGTATCCCTGCGGTATTTGCCGGTGGCGGTAATGAAGCAATTGATGACGCCACTGCTGCCTATAAAACCCAGATGCAAGCCACGATGAAAGGCTGTTATCACAATGTTTGCGATGAATACCATGAAAACTGGGATTTAAGCGGCGCACTGCAAGACTTGCAAGTGTATTACCAAGCCACTCGTGCACTAGGTAATAGCCAAGATTGGCCAGGATACTATCAAGGTACCGAGTTCAATCGCCTGCGACCAGCCAAAACACAGCTTGTGACAGATACGAAATAATCGGTGCTATTGAATAGGGTTGAGTAAGAGGCTTTTGGTATAAAGCGCTAACTCGGTGAGCACCGATGAGACAAAGTACTCGATCAGATTTAAAAGCACGTGATCCCATCACGTGCTTTTGTGTTTTTAGCCCACTAAACATGTTGAGTTGATTGAATACTAGCCGCTTAATTTCGTTGCATAATATGGTTACGCACCAGCTTATGCTATTTGTTAATGCCAGATAACTGAGGGTGAATTGATTAATAATAAAACACTGACATTTTTACACTCGCCATTTACGCTATTTTTGATAATTTTTTTGCAATCGGCACATTGCTTAAAAGCATTATGAATTCACCAAAACCTCTCACCCTAAACAATACAATAAAAACAAATCATCAAAAATAACCGTATTTAAATGATTTATCATTAATAAAACAAACCAAAAGCAAAGATCTAAATCAACAAAAACACCAATAAACAGATAAATCATCAAAAATAGTGTTTGGCAAACGCCCTAATTGCTGGCACATTAACACTCAATTGAGACATCCTCAAATGACAGACCGTGTGGGAGTTGTACTATGTGTTCAATCTTTTCGATTTTAGATATCCAATCTGATGCCAAAGAACTGCGCCAAGTTGCGCTAGAAATGTCTAAGCTAATGCGCCACCGTGGCCCTGACTGGTCAGGTATTTATGCCAGTGATAAAGCCATTCTTGCCCACGAACGTTTAGCCATTGTTGACATAGAGCACGGCGCTCAGCCGCTGCTAACAGAAGATGGCAGTTTGATCCTTGCGGTCAACGGTGAGATCTATAACCACAAAGAATTGAAAGCTCAGCTAGGCGATAAGTACAGCTATCAAACCAACTCAGATTGCGAAGTGATTCTAGCGCTTTATCAAGAGTATGGTACTGAATTTCTAGATAAATTAAACGGTATCTTCGCCTTTGTTTTATATGACAAAGCTCAAGATAGATACCTTATCGGCCGCGATCATATGGGTATTATCCCGCTATATACAGGCCGTGACGCTGCGGGTAACTTCTACGTTGCCTCAGAAATGAAAGCGCTAATGCCAGTATGTAAAACCGTAGAAGAGTTCTTACCGGGTCAATACTTGTACTCAAGCGATGCAGCCGCAGTGAAATACTACACTCGCGATTGGCAAAGTTATGATGCGGTGAAAGATAACCCAGCAAGCAAAGAAGAAATACGTGACGCATTAGAAGCCGCGGTAAAACGCCAATTAATGTCAGATGTGCCCTATGGTGTGTTGCTATCAGGTGGCTTAGATTCATCAATCATTTCCGCCATCACGCAAACCTTTGCTAAACGCCGCATTGAAGACGATGGCGAAACCAACGCTTGGTGGCCACAGTTGCATTCTTTTGCCGTAGGTCTTGAAGGTGCACCGGATTTAATCGCGGCTAAAAAGGTCGCCGATGCCATTGGTACGATTCATCATGAAATCCATTTCACCTTCCAAGAAGGGCTCGATGCGATTAAAGAAGTGATCTATCACTTAGAAACCTACGATGTCACCACCATACGTGCAGCCACACCTATGTACTTAATGGCGCGAAAAATTAAAGCTATGGGTATTAAAATGGTGTTGTCGGGTGAAGGCGCTGACGAATTATTTGGCGGATATTTATACTTCCATAAAGCGCCAAACGCACAGGCATTCCACGAGGAATTAGTGCGAAAACTTGATAAACTGCATTTGTTCGATTGTTTGCGTGCCAACAAAGCCATGGCTGCTTGGGGCTTAGAAGCCCGTGTGCCCTTCCTTGATAAAGAGTTTATGGATGTGGCAATGCGCATCAACCCAGAAGCAAAAATGTCAAAGGATGGCCGCATCGAGAAACATATTCTTCGCCAAGCTTTTGAACATAAATTGCCTAAAGAAGTAACATGGCGTCAAAAGGAGCAATTCAGTGATGGCGTAGGCTACTCATGGATTGACGGCTTAAAAGAACAAGCGGCAGCGCGCGTGGATGATTTACAATTGGCAAACGCGAAATTCCGTTTCCCATATAACACGCCAGAAACCAAAGAAGCCTATTTTTATCGCTGCTTCTTTGAAGAGCATTATCCACTGAGCGGCGCTGCTGAAACGGTTCCTGGTGGTAAATCTGTAGCCTGTTCAACACCAGAAGCACTGGCTTGGGACGAAAGCTTACGCGGTATTATCGACCCATCGGGCCGAGCAGTACGCTCTGTACACACCTCAAGCTATTAATTGAGGTGAAACAATTAACTTAAGAATATTAAGTACGTTAGATAAATAAAACATGATAGCCAAGCAAAACAGCTGGTTTTATTAGCGTCGTAAAAGCCACCCACCTTAGGGTGGTTTTTGCATTTAGATGAAGCTGACATTAATACTATTTTTCCGTTCGGGGTTTCAATCTCCATAGACTAAGCCGACAACGCATTGATTGGCTGCATTTGGGCGAGCGTGTGCCCCTGGACTTGCGTGTGAGAGTCAGTGTCAGCTTGGCGGTGAAAGTAAACATTATTTTGTGCCAACGCCATCGGATCTTGGGCTAAAAAAAACTGACCCGCCGCGATGCCCGCATGATAATCATGTCGCAAATCGGCATCGGTACTGCCTAGTAATTTACTTTGCAAATTTTCAGCGGCAAAAATTTGCACGATTTCTACATCCTCGGGGGGATTGGCGATAAAATCCAGTTCATCCTGATAGGCTTGTTCGTGCTGCACTAAATAATCGATGGTTTTAGGACAAAAGCCAGAAACACAAATCCAAGATTTTAATTTATGAACCCAAGCCGATTGCGCTTGAAAATCCTCACTAACAGTGCGGATAAGCACGATTTTACGGGCACCGCGGCGATAAGCTTCACGCACAGGTAAAGGTGCCGCTAAACCACCATCGAGGTAGAAATCACCACTAATATCAGCGGTTAATGCTGCGCTGTGATTAGAGGCACCGTTATTAGAAGCGTTGTCATCAAGCCAAGGCGTGAGTTTCACCCCTTGTTTATACAAAAATGGTAATGCACTGGAGGCTTTAAGTAGTTCACGCCATTGGTTTTTACTATTTGGACTTAAAAAGTAGCCTTTACGATCACTGGCATTGGTCGCGGTGATCAGTAATTGCCGATTACCTAAAGAGGCCGCCGCCGCGTTAAGATCTAGCTTAAACATGCCTTGTCGAGTCTGCTCAAAATACCAGTCTAAATCGACCACATTACCACCCACTAACCCTCGGCCGAGCCGGTAAAATCGTTTATGACGCGATAAACCACGGATCAATCGTTTCGCATATCCCTTCTGACGAGATAAAAAACTACTGAGGTTTTGTGAGCCAGCAGAGGTACCAATAAATAAATCGAAGGGATCAAATCCGCCATCAAGCCATGCATCGAGCACACCAGCAGTAAAAATGCCTCGCTGGCCGCCACCCTCAGCAATCAAGGCCACTTTGGGATTAACTGTGGATAAAGATTCTGTTGTGGATGAATGATTAACAAAATGCATGGAAAACCTTATCAAAAAATATCTATAAGGTGATTCTAAACAAGCTTAAGCGCCAAGGATAACGGATAGAAGCTATTAGCTTAACAGGGAAATACGGTTAAGCTAATTGAAGTACATTAACATTCTATGGTTGATTTTTCAGAAATTAGATTTGCAGATAACATAAAAAAACCAGCGACTGTGCGCTGGTTTAGGTTGTTCTGAGCTGAGTTAGCCCAGCATCATTAAGGTAAGCGCTTAAAAAATAGCTTCATCTAATTGCGTTAGCATTTCACTCGCCTGCTCGATTTGCTTACGTAAACTGCGACCTTGTACAGCCCAGTAAGCCATATAGAAATCGGCAGTTTTGAGTTTAGCCTGATAAAATGCGGTTTCTTCACTGCCCTGCTCCAATGCCGATAATGCAACGGCGGCGCTTCTGGCCCACATCCACGCCAGCGCAGTCACACCAAACAATTCTAGATAAGCCATAGAGGCCGCGCCGATAATGTCAGGATTGGTCGCCGCTTGCGAGGCTAAATAACCGCTGGCTTTTTGTAAATCGCCGGCACAATCCATCAAACCGTTCACATAAGGCTGCATTGAGGCGTTGTTGCTCTGTGATTTAATAAACTCAGTCACTAAAGCCGACCATTGCTGCATCGCGGCGCCGCGATCAGCCAGTAATTTACGTCCAACTAAATCCAATGCCTGAATACCGTTAGTCCCCTCATAAATCATGGCTATACGGCTATCTCGTACAAATTGTTCCATACCCCACTCATGAATATAGCCATGTCCACCAAAGACTTGCTGCGCATCAACACAGGCATTAAAACCACGATTAGTGATAAAGCCTTTCACTACTGGCGTAAATAATGCGGCTAACTGAGAGGCGACTTTAGCTTTGGCAGGATCGGTATGACGCTCGGCTTCATCAAGCCATAGGGCTTGTTGGCCAACAAGTGCACGTGCGCCCTCATTAAAGGCTTTTTGCGATAACAACATACGGCGCACATCGCCATGAACCAAAATCGGATCGGCGGCTTTTTCAGGGGCTTTCGCGCCGCTTAACGCGCGGCTCTGTAAACGGTCTTTAGCGTAGGCTAACGCATTTTGATAAGCTATTTCAGATACACCAAGACCTTGTACACCTACGCCTAAGCGCGCTTGGTTCATCATAGTAAACATGGCGCGCAGTCCTTGATGTGCATCGCCCACTAGCTCGCCCAGTGCGCCATCAAACACCATCACGCAGGTTGAGTTACCATGAATGCCCATTTTATGTTCAAGACCGCTGGCATACAAAGTATTCGGCGCCCCTAAACTGCCATCGCTATTAACTAATACTTTAGGTACGGCAAATAACGAAATCCCTTTCACCCCTTCAGGTGCATCTGGCAAACGAGCAAGCACTAAATGCACTATATTGTCGGTGAGCTGGTGATCGCCAGATGAGATAAAGATTTTCTCGCCCGTAATGGCAAAAACACCTTCGGATACGGGAACCGCTTTAGTGCGTAATAATGCCAAGTCAGTGCCAGCATGAGACTCGGTTAAGTTCATGGTCCCAGTCCATTCACCACTGACCAATTTGCTCAAATATTTTTGCTTTAATGCATCACTGCCATGGACGTGAATAGCGGCATACGCACCGTGGGTTAACCCAGGATACATGGCAAAGGCCATATTGGTTGCCGTTTGCATTTCAGCTGCAAAAATACCAACGACTTCAGGTAAACCTTGGCCGCCAAATTCAGGAACACAGGTCAGTGTCGCCCAGCCATTAGCAACAAATTGTTGGTAAGCATCATGAAATCCATCTGGCGTAATCACTTTTCCGTCGACCAGTTTACATCCCTGCACATCACCCACACTGTTAAGGGGTAACATGACCTCAGTTGAAAAATCAGCCATGCCTTGTAAAACCGCATTGACTAATTCAGGGTCAATTTCATCAAAGCCCTTAAGTGCATCTTGCTGATAGATGTGTAACATTTCATCGAGGATAAATTGATAGTCGCGCAGCGGCGCTTGATAAACTGGCATAATCGGTTCCCTTTTTTAGTTAAACGCAATTCTACTAAGTGCTCCGACCACTTTAACGACATTTATCAAAAAGGGAAGATCCCCTCAGCATGAGTTTTGGCTTTTGTTTACACATACAAACAGCAAAACTGTAAATTGATCGCAACAAAGCCTTATACTGAGTCGCAAAAGTTTGTAAGCTAAGCATCTGTATTTTTTGCTACATCATCCGAGTTGAGGATATTTTTACTATGGGTTCTGTCACTACCAAAAAGCACGCCAATGGTCTCGATTATGTCGAAGTGAGCTCGGCGTTATGTCAGGCAAGAATTTTTTTGCAAGGCGCACAAATCGACTATTTTCAACCCGTAGGTAAACCACCTTTACTGTGGGTTTCTTCGGCTGACGATTATCAACCCGGTAATGGGATCCGTGGCGGTGTACCGGTATGTTGGCCTTGGTTTGGCGTGAGTAGCGAGCCTAATTTTCCTCAGCATGGTTTCGCTCGCACCCGTATTTGGTCGCTTGAGTCGGTTGAAATGCGTGACCAACTAGTGCATTTACGTTTCAGTTTAAAAATTAGTGAGCAAGATAAAATCTATTGGCCACACAATACTCAAGTGAGCGTTTTATTTACACTAGGCGAGACGCTAAGCATTAGTCTTATTAATACTAACTTAGGCGATAAAACGGTTACCCTAACTCAAGCACTGCACAGCTATTTTCCAATTGAAGATATCCACCAACTCAAAGCCAGCGGTTTTAATGGCTCAAAATACATCGAATTTGCTGAAGGACCTTATCCGCAAACCACCGATGAAGTGCACTTTGATCGCGAGACAGATCGTGTCTATACCGATCTCGGCCCAGTGCAGCGACTGCATACGCCGCAAGGGATTATCAAAGTCAGCCGTGAGAACAGCCGCTCTGCCGTGTTGTGGAACCCATGGATAGATAAATCTCAACGCCTAGGTCGTTTTAATCCAGAGGATTATCTCACTATGGTCTGCTTAGAAGCCGCCAATGTATTAGAAGATAAACTGGTACTCGCCCCAGGTGAAAGTCATAGTTTAGTCACCCACATTTGCTGGCAAGATTAAGCATTTCAATTAAGTAGTTAAATCAACTACGTGACCAATAAAATTTAAACAAAAATGCCCAGACTCACAAATCTGGGCATTTTTATCATCGCTCACATTTAAAGTAAGACTTAAGGCAAAACTTACTTAGCCTATTTTTCTAAGCGCGCCAACAAGCTAGAAGTATCCCAACGACTTCCTCCCATACCCTGCACTTCGGAATAGAATTGATCCACCAACGCGGTCAATGGCAAGTGTGAGCCATTACGACGGGCTTCTTCTAAGGCGATGCCTAAATCTTTACGCATCCAATCGACTGCAAAACCAAAATCATAGCTTTGGCCCCACATTGTCTTGTAGCGATTCTCCATTTGCCAGCTCTGCGCCGCGCCCTTGCTAATGACTTCAATCACTTTTTCACCATCAAGCCCCGCGTTACGGGCAAACTGCAGTGCCTCAGCCAAACCTTGCACCACGCCGGCGATACAGATTTGATTAACCATCTTAGTCAACTGGCCAGCACCGACATCGCCTAGACGCTCGGCGCAACGAGAAAAGGCTTCAATAATCGGTTTAGCGCGGGCAAATATGGCTTCATCGCCGCCAACCATGACCGTTAATAGCCCATTTTCAGCGCCCGCTTGACCGCCAGACACTGGCGCATCCAGAAAGTGAACGCCCTTTGGGGCTAACACTTGATAGAGCTCACGCGCTACATCGGCTGAAGCCGTTGTATGGTCAACTAACACCGCACCTTTTTCGATACCATGGATAACGCCATCCTTACCTAACACGACTTCACGCAAGTCGTTATCATTGCCCACACAGGTAAACACAAATTCTTGTCCCTGAGCGGCCTCCTTTGGTGTGGCGCAGCAACGACCACCATAGGTTTCAACCCAAGTTTGCGCCTTAGAAAAAGTGCGATTATAAACAGTGACCTCATGGCCTTTGTTGAGTAAATGTCTCGCCATGGGGTATCCCATTACGCCTAAACCAATAAATGCGACTTTTGCCATGAAATGATCCTCAAATAGGTAAACAAGATGAATTAATTAAAAATTGCGGAATCTGGTTCTGTATTCTCTGCCCAATATATTACCGCTAAATCCTGAGTAACAAACACGAGAAATGCTAGCAAGTGTTTCAATCTATGGCTTTCTTTGCGGTAATAAATGGGAGCGAAATAAGAATGCAGTTTAACATCCAGCCAGTATAACGCGGCAGGGATAAATCAAACTGAGTGGCAAACGCACTTTTCGGCACAAACAACAAAGGCGCCAGAAGCGCCTTTGTTGTTATCATTTATCGCATTATTTCACTACGTGGGCTTCCATTTCGGCGCCAATTTTTTTACGCATCTCCATCAGGCGCAATGCTGAATCCCGTAAATGAATATCATAATCCGTTTGTGGTATCCATTCTGGTACTGGTGTGGGTTGACCCTGTTCATCTACAGCCACCATGATCACAATACAATGGGTAGTAAGATGACGCTCAGACACTTTAGGATCACCTGCCCGCACATCAATACCTATGTGCATGGAGGTCTTACCGGTATAAATAACTTTAGCGCTGACTTCGACGATGTTGCCGACCAAAATCGGCTGTACAAAACGAATTCCACCGGCATAAGCGGTAATGCAATATTTACCGCTCCAACCCGCAGCGCAGGCATAGGCCGCGAGGTCGATCCACTTCATCACCGCGCCGCCGTGGACTTTACCGCCAAAATTGACATCCGCAGGTTCGGATAAAAATCTCAAGGTACTTTGTCTATCGATACCAGCCATATAACCTCAACTTATTCAGCCACTATGGCTCAATGTTCTCGCGTAATGAGTTGAGTTTACGATAGAAAGCTTAAGTTGGGTAAAGATAATTACAATTGGCCTTATCAAAGAATTCGATTTAACCAAAGTGGCTAATAAGCACGCAGCACAGCAGTAAACCGGGCAGAGCTAAACGATAAAGCCAAAGCTGTAGCGCACTACTAATACCAATTACTTTAATTATATGATCTAATAAGTCGTCACTTTCTAACCTTACAAAGTATGAACAAGCCCAATATCCTAGCCCTAGTTA
>NZ_JAKILU010000030.1 GCF_023283485.1 Shewanella glacialipiscicola | reverse complement strand
CGTTTACTTTTATTCATTTTGTCACCTAAATTCGCTATGAATGAGATCATAACATTTCTTATTAGGTGGCCAAATTCACTATGCCACTTCACTACAAACGCAGGATATTCAACAAAGGGTTAAATAATATTATAAAAAAACCATGAACCGTATTTGTTATTGCCTCAGCAAAACGTGATTCATGTTATTGCTATCAATTTATGGGTTGAAGATGAGATTTCAAGTTAAGCCATTACTCATCATTAAAGTAGGAATTTGTCATCTTAACCTTTGTTATTTTAACCATAGTCTCATTATAATTTATGGTTTTTGTACCCTCGATTCTGACATGCCACTATATCATTTAATCTATTTTTCAATGCTTTGCTTGTACTAAAAGTAAGTTCTTAAGGTTTATCATCAATCGGCGGATAAGATAGTATCACTGCCGTTATGAATGATAATGTTTGAGGCCACAATAGCTTGATAGTCATTATTTTTGGCTTTAATGTATTTCGTTATTCATGTATTTTGATTTTCAAACTATAATCCCAGTATTAATTATTGATAGTGCAGGGAAAGGATTACACGATGGAATCAACCACAAGCGAACAACATTTACATCATGCCGAAACGAGCCATGGGATAGGGCACTCGCTCACGCCGTGGCAGCATTCCCATCAGTTTTCGAGCCTAAATAGAAAAGGTGAGAAAAATACGCGTTATGTACTGTATTTGACTATCGTGACTATGGTGGCTGAAATTGCCGCCGGAACCATTTACGGTTCTATGGCGCTGCTGGCCGATGGTTGGCATATGGGCACCCATGCTGCGGCCTTTATGATCACTTTATTCGCTTATTCCTATGCCCGTAAACACGCTAACGATCCTGCTTTTGCTTTTGGTACGGGCAAGGTAAGTGTACTTGGCGGTTACACCAGTGCGATAGCTTTAGGTTTAGTCGCATTGGTGATGGTGATTGAATCGGCAATGCGGTTGATTAACCCCGAGCAAATTCATTTCAACGAAGCTATTTTTGTGGCGGTGATAGGTTTAAGCGTTAATGTGCTGAGTGTGTTTTTACTCAAAGATCACCATACCCACGACCATGGGCATCACCACGATCATGGGCATCAACATGATCATGAAGACGATCATGCACATAACAATAGCCAGGCACACGCCCATGACAATCACACCCATACGGCTCGTTCACATGATGAGCCCCCACATATGCACCATGACTCACATGCACACGATGAAAGTCCTCATGATCATAGCCATTGCCATCATGAAGAGGATCACCATGCTGTTGAGCATAAGGGCCAGAAGGCCCAAGGTGGCCATGATCACAATCTTCGCGCCGCCTATTTTCACGTTTTAGCTGATGCGTTAACGTCAGTGCTCGCCATCGCTGCCTTGTTGTTTGGCAAATACATGGGACTGACTTGGCTCGACCCGATTATGGGGATTGTGGGGGCGGTGATTATCAGCCGTTGGTCATGGGGGCTTATTCAGCAAACGAGTCCTATCTTGCTCGATGGTGGTGTTAAAGCATCATTGCAGCGTAAAGTGGCAGAAACCATTGAGGCTGTACCCGATCATCACATTGCCGATTTACATCTTTGGCGAGTGAGCGCCGATCACCATGCTATTATGGTATCTATCGTGTCCCATTCACCAAAAGATGCCAGCTATTTTAATCAGTTACTGTCACAATTTCCTGAGTTGTCCCATATCACTATTGAACTCCATACTTGTCGTCAGCGCGAGTGTATGGCTAAGGAAGCCTAATGACTGTTGCACATCATCATTCATCAAACTTGCAAGCAAGTGACTCTGATTCGACTGCTGCTGATTCAACAGCCGCACATTCAACAGATCATGCATTAAATCATGTGATTATTGAGTTTTACGAAAAACTGTCATCTTGGGAGCACGCCATAGTACGTGATAAAGGCTTTAGTCTATCGCAGGTGCATACTATTGAGTTGCTTGGCGTGCACGGTGCCATGCGGATGAAAGAACTGGCGGATAAAATTGGTGTCACGACCGGCACGTTGACAGTGCAAATTGATAAAATGGTAGAGGCACAGTGGGTCGTACGTCGTCCCCATGAAACCGATCGCCGTTCGATTTTGGTGGAATTAACTGACAAGGGGCAAACTTTGTTCCTTGAGCATGATGCACTACATCTACAGCTCACCACAGATCTCACCGCAAAAATGAGCCGTGAGGAACGAGTCGTGTTGGTTAATTTACTGTCACGCATGAATAACGAGTTTTAATGTAGCCTATTTTATTTACTAAAAGCGTCCCTCGTAGGTAATGCCGTTCACTTAAGAGTGAACGGCATTTTTATTTGGTCTAATTGGATACTTGTTTTTGCTTATTTTAAGCACTCTTGGATAAACCCTTTCCCGTTTACTATCCAACTTAAATTGTCTTGCATTGCGTTCTATATCCAATATATCTGGGGACATTCCCCAGCGTTTGTGATGGTAGTTGTGTCAGCTTAAGGCGCTTTTTTATAGCAATAAATCTTTAAAAACGCGATTCATTCTAGATTAATCATCTTCTATTATTATCCCTTGCACTCTGTTGCATTATTACTGAGTTAATCGTTGAGCTAGCGATTAATTAAGCTAATGTAAGCACAAAATTCAAGATGGACGTTGCTTAAAGGAATCGAATGAATCATCCATTATTACCTTTGTGCATCGCGGAGTTCTCAGTATGAGTGGTCAGCTTCACGCAGAAGAAGATAAATATATTGGGTTGGAGTGCCAAGTCCCTCTAGTTGATATGTTTAGATTCAATAAGTTGCTAGTGGGTGCTAGCTGGATGGGCGAATATGGTAACCCTGATATTCCAGAGGAATGGGCGTACATTAAAAGCTACTCGCCTTATCATAATCGGCATAAAGACGTGCATTATCCAAAAGTCTTTTTCACTACCTCTACACGTGACGACCAGGTTCACTCAGGTCACGCTCGTAAGATGGTAATTAAGATGAAAGACATAGGGATTGATGTGTTGTACTACGAAAATAATGAAGGTGGCCACGCTGGCGCTGCAGATAATAATCAAGCTGCGGAACTTAATTCAATGGCGTTTGCCTACTTAATTACAGCAGTTACGATAATTGCCACAGAATTTACATATTTTAACAAATTAGCTGCAAATTAGTGGCAAACCGAGCAAGTCCCTAATAGGTTGGGGAACAAAAAAACGGTCGAACTTCTTGGAGTTCGGCCGTTTTCTATTTTGCTCTTGCTGCAAGTTGTTGTATTTATGTTTTTATTATGTTGTATTTTTACTGGGCGATTTGAGCCATATGCAAGAGTTTGTTATCATAGGCTAAATTTAAGTCGTAAGATTATCTTAAGATAAATAAGTTAGCTTCGATAAATTATTAATTTGAGAGAGTTATAGCAGTGTTAGCAAGATTTAAAACTCTATCAGTGAATCAATTCACTTTTATCATCGCGTTATATTTCGTCTGTATTTTCAATATTCCATTATTTGGCATCATTAAAAAAGGCTTGGAAAAACAAACTGATGTAGATCCCATCTTTATCGCGACTATGCCGCTATTTTTAACTTTTGCACTTAGTTTTGTATTTTCATTATTTACGACAAAATATCTTCTGAAGCCATTTTTCATCATGCTCACGTTATTGTCATCGAGCGTTTTTTTTGCCGCGTATGAATACAACGTCGTGTTTGATTACGGCATGATTGAAAACACCTTTCAAACTAATCCTGCCGAAGCGTTAATGTATGTGAATTTCGCTTCAATCATGAACATGTTACTAACAGGGATTCTACCTGCGTACCTTATCTATAAAGTGGATATTCAATATAAGCCTTTCTTAAAGGAGCTGCTACATAAGGTGCTGTTTATGCTAACCATGTTGGCAGGTCTTGGTGTGATTGCTTTCTTCTATTTTCAAGATTATGCCTCCTTTGGCCGTAATCATGACGAGTTGAAACGCTATGTCGTACCGACCTATTTTATTGGCGCCGCATCTAAATATATTAATGTGCGTTATTTACAAACACCGATGCAGTATGAACAACTGGGGCTGGATGCTAAAAATGTCAGTGCTAACCCCAACGGTAAACCTAACTTATTAATTTTGGTGGTGGGTGAAACCGCGCGCTCGATGAACCATCAATATTATGGCTATGACAAACCAACTAACGCCCATACCCAAGATCAAGGGCTTACCGTATTTAAAGATACCAGCTCATGTGGCACGGCGACTGCGGTGTCTCTGCCTTGTATGTTTTCACGCATGGGGCGAGAGGATTACGATGCTCGCCGCGCCTATGCCCAAGATACTGCGGTGGATGTACTTGATCATGCTGGCATTAAAGTACAATGGTTTGATAATGACTCTGGCTGTAAAGGTGTGTGTGACCAAGTCGAAAATATCACCATTAATTTAAAAAGCGATCCTAAATTATGTTCTGGAGAATATTGTTTTGATCAAGTGTTACTCAATAAGTTAGATGAGGCTTTAGCTAACGCAGAGCGCAAAGATACTGTGATTGTTTTACATATTATCGGCAGTCACGGGCCAACTTATTTTTTACGCTATCCGCCAGAGCACCGTAAATTTACGCCCGATTGTCAACGCAGTGATATTCAAAACTGTAGTGCTACTGAGCTAATGAACACTTACGACAACACCATTTTATATACTGATTACATCATCAGTGAGGTGGTTAAAAAATTACAAAATCAGCAAGATAAATTTGACTCTGCCATGTTGTATCTTAGCGATCACGGTGAGTCTTTAGGTGAAAAGGGCATGTATTTGCATGGCGCACCTTACCGTATTGCCCCCGTTGAACAAACGAGTATTCCGATGCTTGCTTGGATATCAAAGGATTTTAGCCAGGATAATCATTTAGATATGGCTTGTTTAGCGCAGCATGCAGCCAAAGGCGGGTTTTCCCATGACAATTTATTCGACAGTCTATTAGGCCTAATGAATGTCAAAACAGCAGTGTATAAGCCAGAGTTAGATATCTTTGCCCGTTGCCGTGGCTAAAGCATCAAGGTTTGTTGCAGGGATGATGTTATAGCGTTTGGTTAATCGCAGTCATTAATCCCATTTTTTACTGTTAAAGAGGGTGATAACATCCTCTTTTCTTTTACTTCTCATGATAATAATTCATTTCCCCATATCCAAATTAAAGTAGTTGAGTTAACTTAAGGTATACAAAAATATAACATTTATATGGTTTACGATTTATGTCTCCAACTGCAGAAAATAAAGAGCTTAATTCTGCCGCGCACATTTTGCGTTTGGCGGTACCGCGAATGTCATCCCTTGAAATTCCGGTTACGCCTGAAAACTACACCGTTTGGTATGAGTATTTTTCTGGAACAAATCTTGATTTAAACCGTGCGATTGATGGTTTTTTGGCTAATTCTGTTTCTTTTACCAAGGAGGTAAATACCAGCCTGTATAAGAACTTTATTCAAGAGCAATCACCCGAAGTCATTGAAAATGTGCAGATTGAAACGCAAATTCTGATCAACAGCCTAATGACTAAAATCAGTCAACTCAATCAAGGTACCACTGCGTTCTCGGGCTCGTTAGCCGAGTTTGGTTTGCTTCTTCAAACTAAGCCCGATATTCATACCTTAAATGAGCTGGTTGATGGTGTTGTCGATGAGATGCAAATGCTGCTTATCAACACTCGTGATATGGAGCAAAGCTTACGCACTATGGGTCAAGAAGTGCAAAGTCTTAAATCGGAAATGGAAAACCTGAGTCTAGCGGCGATGACAGACCAATTGACGTCGTTGCACAATCGCCGCGCTTATGAGCTGAGTATTCAGGATCAAATTCACCACGCCGAAGATCACCAAACCCGCTGTAGCTTGTTGCTAATTGATATTGATAACTTTAAAGCTTTTAACGATACCTACGGCCATTTAACCGGCGATAAAGTGTTGGCCTATGTCGCATTGGCGT
The DNA here is from genome assembly GCF_023283485.1 of Shewanella glacialipiscicola. Classification (GTDB taxonomy): domain Bacteria; phylum Pseudomonadota; class Gammaproteobacteria; order Enterobacterales; family Shewanellaceae; genus Shewanella; species Shewanella glacialipiscicola. Next base: position 30,968 of record NZ_JAKILU010000030.1, on the reverse strand, counting down.
TAAAGCAATGTGTGCGTGGCGACGATTTTGTAGCGCGTTATGGCGGTGAGGAATTTGTAGTGGTGTTACCTAATACGCATTTTCATGACGCATTACAAGTGGCTGAAAATCTGCGCGAACGTATTTCTGAGCGCCACTTGACCATAGGCAAAGATAAAAAGCTTTCCCTCGGTGCGATTACTGTGTCTATCGGACTGGCTTCATTGCAACAAGGTGACGATGCCGAAACTCTATTTAGTCGTGCAGATACAGCGCTTTATCAAGCTAAAGCAGAAGGCCGTAATTGCGTTAGAGGTTGAACCGCTGTCAATGTAAATGGCTGTGTTGTAGGTATTTATATTTAAAGACAAAAAATCCCAATCATATTTCACCAAGAAATAACCTTAAATAACACAACGCCGCAATAATTTGCGGCGCTGTGGTCTGTAGTTTACAAAACAATAAGTGCGTTATAGATAACTGCTATTTATCACTGGGCGGCGTTAAATCCATGTGCATTTTGATTAAATGTTCCTCCATATCGAAGGTGACTTTAAAGCCTAAACTTTTAGCTAAACTTGCCATATTACGATTTTCAAACATGGTAAACCCTGCAAGCACAGGAGTGTTATTGGCTTGATAATATTTAATTAGCTTTTCCAGTAATAACTTACCTAAACCTATACCTTGGTGATCGCCGCGCACAGCCATGGCAAATTCGGCCTCTGTATTATCAGGATCAATTGAAGCGCGCACCGCGCCAAGCGTAATATCATCGCCATCAGGACCTTTGGCGGTGGCGATAAAAGCCATTTCGCGGGCATAATCGATTTGAGTTAACACCGCCATTTCTTCATGGGTCATTTTTGAGCGCACGCCAAAATAACGCTTGTATCTGTCTTCATCGGATAGCGAGTTATCAAAGGCTAAATGCTTTGGTTCATCCTCCGGTAAAATCGGTCGCAGCATGACCTTAAGGCCATTTTTAAGCACGGCAAATTCTTCTAACTCTTTTGGATACGGCATGATGGCCATGCGAGTAGAGTTGTCAGCATTCGCCTCATGCAAACGGATATTCACATCAAGCAGGGTGATGTTTTCACCTGCGGCTAAAACAGGATTTAAATCTAACGAGGCGATTTCAGGACAATCGATAATGATGTGCGATATTTGCGTGAGCATTACGCACAGGGCATTCATATCGAGCCCCAACGGTAAATGTCGGTCTTTTAATTTATGGGTCTTTAATGCTTGGATCACCATATACCGTGCCAGTGCCATATTCAGTGGTGGCAGTGCCACGGCGGCGTCATTAGTCGGATCCCATTCTGAGCCGCCTTCACCTAAACAAATCGCAGGGCCAAATACGGGATCGCTTATCACTGCCACACGAATTTCTTGCGCGCCTGCGGTTAAGGCCATTTTCTGCACTATCATGCCTTCAATAATCGCCTCAGGATTGGCTTGATGCACCCTTTGGGTAATCGCACTCGCCGCGTGACGGATATCTTCGGCCGAGGTTAAATTGAGCATCACCCCGTGAACATCGGATTTATGCAAAATATTGGGGGATTGCACTTTTAAGGCTAAGGGATAGCCCGCTTCGTTCGCAATGGCTACGGCTTCATCGGCATCTTTGACAAACCAAGTGTCGATAGTATTAAGCCCATAGGCACGCAAAATAGGGCTGGCCTCGTGAGTTTCTAATACGGATTTACCTTTAGCTTGAGCCGCTTGCAGTAATTTGCGTGCCGTTTGGCTATCGGTAGGGATATTATCGGGAATCGATTGCGGTACTTCTTGCAGCAGCTTTTGGTTGCGGCGGTATTCCACCATGTGCATAAAAGCACCGACAGCACCTTCGGGCGTACGATAGGTTGCAATGCCACCTTTGGTAAAGCGTTTACGAGCTTGATAAGCTGAATCTTCACCGCTCCAGTTAGTGAGAATATTTAAACGATTCTTTTTAGGATGCGCATGAATGGTTTTAATTAATGCATCGGCTATTTCAACACTTTCACCCAATGCTGATGGAGAGTGCATCACTAAAATGGCATCTAATTCATTGCTATCCATCAAAATATTTAACGCTTTAGCATAACGTTCTGCGTTAGCATCGCCAATAATATCCAGTGGGTTTTGTTTTGACCATATATTGGGTAACACGCCATCAAGTAGTGCAATCGTGCCATCGGTAAGCTCGGCAAGTTTACCGCCGCGCATAATGAGCTCATCGACCGCAAGCACCGCTGGGCCGCCACCATTACTGATGATACCTAAACGCTCACCTTGCAGCGGATTAGAATGCGCGAGGCTTTCTACCGCAGCAAATAATTCAATTAAATCGTTAACCCGCAGCATACCAGCACGGCGAAACGCCGCTTCGTACACCGCATCGTTTCCGCCCACGCCGCCCGTGTGCAGTTTTGCCGCACGCGCACCCTCAGGGCTTCGACCTGATTTAATTACTAAGATAGGTTTATTGCGTGAAGCTGCGCGCGCTGCAGAGAGAAAATGGCGCTTTTCATTGACTGAATCGATATAAAGCATAATCGCACTGGTACGGCTGTCGCGGCCAAGGTAATCCAGTAACTCATCAAAACTAATATCGGTAGCATCACCAAGGGAAATAAAAGAAGAAAAACCAATGCCTTTATTATTTGCCCAATCAAGCACTGTGGTACAAATTGCCGCAGACTGTGACACAAAGGCGATTTTACCAGGAAGGGCACCTGCATGGGCTAAGCTGGCGTTCAACCCCAGCGTTGGTAATAATATTCCTAAACTATTTGGCCCAAGAATCCGCATGCCATAACGTTTTGCATGTTGCATGGTCAGTTCAAGTAAGCTCACGCCTTCCTCGTTAAATTCCTGCGCCATACCAGAGGCCATAATAATGGCGACTTTACAGCCAAACTGAGCAAGGGTTTCAACAATGGCGGGCACACGGCAAGCACGAGTACAAATAACCGCTAAATCGGGCTTAATCGGTAAAGCCTGAATATTGGGATACGCGAGCACGCCCATCACCGCCCGATATTTAGGTGTGACTGGCATGATTGGCCCAGAAAATCCCGCGGATAGCAGGTTTTTCATCAACACGTTACCAGCACGTTTTTCAGTATTGGATGCGCCAATAATGGCCACCGAGGTGGGTTTAAATAAGGAGTGTAACGTACGTTGGCTCATAAGCGGTTCCATCCCAGTCAATGACATAGCCAGTGTAACCTAGGGGTTTAAGGACTGCACCGTTAAGTTTTTGTATTGGTGAGATATGTAAGCGAGTAGATCCTTAATTTGTTAAAAAGAGCGTTTTATCCTTCGCCGCTTAGAGACAGATATTAATGTTTGAAATGATACTAAGGTAAGCGTTTTAACCGGTCGAATTAATGCAATGTGGATGCGTTTATTACCTGTTAATACCATAGATAACTTTATAGGAGATTGTTTTACTCGTAATAAAAAAGTCGTCATTGGATACCAATGACGACTCTTAAATGCGATAACGCTGGGTTAATCGATACGAGTTAGCCGAGCAATATTACGCGCTTTTTCTCGCTTCCATTTCAGCTTGGCTTGAAAGATATTCTTCGAAAGTGCCTTGGAAGTTTGTTATCTTTTTATCTTTAATATCAATGATACGTGTTGCTAATGACGATACAAACTCTCGGTCATGGCTAACAAATATCAAAGTACCTTCAAAATCTTTCAAAGCATTATTTAATGCTTCAATCGCTTCCATATCCATGTGGTTAGTCGGTTCGTCCATGATCAACACGTTGATGTCTTGCATCATTAACTTGCCGAATAACAAGCGGTTTTTCTCACCACCAGAACAGTTACGGGCTTTTTTGTTGGCATCATCTTCGGTAAACAGCAAGCGACCTAACATGGCGCGCACCATTAAATCGTTATGCTTAGGTAAGCGCCATTGGCTCATCCAATCCATCAGTGTGTAGTCATTATCAAACTCGCTGCTGCTGTCTTGTGGACAGTAACCGATTGATGCGTTTTCTGACCACTTGACCACGCCTTTGTTGTGCTCTAAATCGTTGACTAAACAGCGTAAAAAGGTCGTTTTACCTACACCGTTTTCGCCGATAATAGCCAGTTTAGCGCCAGCTTCGAGGATTAAATCACCACCTTCGAATAACACTTCGCCATCAAATCCGTGGGCTAAATCTTCTAAAATCAATGCTTGGCGATGCATTTTTTTGCCCGCGTCAAAGCGAATAGAAGGGTGGATACGGCTAGATGATTTCACATCATCCAGTTTAATTTTGTCCATTTTCTTTGCGCGTGAGCTAGCTTGTTTAGCTTTAGAAGCGTTAGCACCAAAGCGGTTAACGAAGTCTTGTAATTCTTCGATTTCAGCACTTTTCTTAGCATTGCCTGATAATAATTGCTCACGGATCAAGGCTGATTGGGCAAGGAAGTATTCGTAGTTACCTGGGTAAATGCGCAGTTCACCGTAATCGATATCGGCCATGTGGGTGCAAACGGCATTCAAAAAATGCCTATCATGGGAAATAATAATCATGGTGCATTTACGTTTGTTCAACTCGGCTTCCAACCAGGTGATGGTATGGATATCCAAGTTGTTGGTCGGCTCGTCGAGCAGCAAAATATCTGGGTTAGCAAACAGTGCTTGTGCTAGCAAGACGCGTAATTTCCAACCCGGTGCGACTTGTTGCATTAAACCGTAGTGGAAGGATTCTTCAATCCCCGCTTCTAGCAGAATTTCACCCGCGCGGCTTTCGGCGCTGTAACCATCCATTTCAGCAAATTCGCTTTCTAAATCACCTACACGCATGCCATCGTCTTCTGTCATGTCAGGCTTGGCGTAAATAGCATCGCGTTCTTGTTTGACTTTCCACAGGGCAACATCACCCATGATCACCGCATCAATGACACTGTATTGCTCAAACGCAAATTGATCTTGGCTCAGAGTACCGACTTTTAAGCCGGGTGTGATGGACACATTACCTGAGGTTGGTGCTAAAGCACCGCTAAGGATCTTCATAAAGGTCGATTTGCCGCAGCCATTTGCGCCAATCAAACCATAACGGTGACCATTGCCAAATTTCGCTGAAATATTTTCAAACAATGGCTCTGGGCCAAACTGCATCGTGATGTTCGCGGTAGAGATCAAAGGAGCTTTCCTAGGTATTTGCTAACGGGGAGGGTGACAAACAAGCCTCAAAATGAAACATGCGCTTTGCCAACACCAGCCAAACATTAAGTTTGCGCTAAAGTTGGAATAATAAGGTCGCGGAGTATACAGACTAAGACCCAAAGATGCGAGCAAGTATGTAAGCCATGCTATAAATCGGATGATGTAACTACTAATTAGGAAGGCGTTATAATGCACTTTGTCGCCGTGTTATCAGTGGGGGCGATAATAAGGTAGATGAGTGTTAAGCCTTTGGCACGATAGCAGTTACGCCAGCATATACACTGTTAATGGTAAATTTTTACGATAGTCGCTAGTCGTTTTATGTGGATTTAATACGGCTGTAGGCCCACTTAGCCCCATGCTCAGTAAATAAAAGGAGGCGTTTAGCGTATTTACCGTTATTATTCCTCCAGTTTTGCCCTGTTGGTCTAAAGGGCATTCACCTAATAGACAACATACTTAAAGTAAACTAATACAGTAAAATCAGCCAATTGGGCTGAATTTGGAACTACCATGATTGAAGAGCAACAAAATAATCCATTACACGGCCTTAAACTCGAGACCATGATCACCGAGTTAGTCGACTTTTATGGCTGGAAAATTTTATATGCAGCATTGAAGTTAGGCTGCTTTAATACCAATCCTACCGTTGAAGCGTGTATTACTTTTCTCAAAAAAACGGAGTGGGCGCGGGAGAAAGTTGAAAACTTTTACCTATATCGCTTTAAGCGTATGCCTAAGGCTATTGGTGAGCAATTTGAGCTCAAGCCACGTGAAAGAGGATTTGCCGCGGGTTTAGCACCGCGTAAACCGATGGAATTAACAATAGAATCCATCGCCCAAATGCAGGCCCAAGCCAGTGCAGAATACGAAGCAGGTAACCGGCATCCAAATTCGGCTAAAAAATCCATGGGTGGACGCGGGGTAAACTCAGGCGTAAACCACCGTAGCAAAAGCGCTTCAGGTTCTTCCTATGGCAGTTCAGATAACGGCTATACACAGCGTCGAGACAGGTCAGAACCGAGAACAACGGAGCGCTCAGGGCCGAGTCCATCAACTGATGATAATGATCCATGGGGCACTAAACGCGGCTAGGGTTGTGCTTGGCAATAATGTCACGCAGATAAGATACCATTGAGGCGCATCACACCAATCAGTTAAACGTATTTATTGGTGGTAATTTTGGGCATTCAGTATCGCCCCTGTATCTGTGCCGAGGTGTTAATCCTAGACTCCATTTTCTGTATCCACGTTAGCCGCAGGACAGAGCTAACGTGGTTTAAATTGAATATAAATTCATTCATTTGCATTTTGGTTAAAAAATTCTCGGGTTTATATTTTTAAAATTGCATATTTTAGAATAAGTATGTATACCTACTATCTTTGTAACATGTCTATTATGCCGTTGCTATTTCCTCTAAAATATCCCTGTAAACGCCATTATTAATCATCCATCGTGCGCGACAAGCTCAAGGTAAGCCGTGTTAATCAATCAGCAATATACTCGCCACGGGCCAGATTATCGATTTGGCGAACAGGTGACTTTTTTGGATATCAAACAGACCTTTGGTTTTAGCCATGTGCGCGTTGGCCGCTGGGTTACGCGGGAAGAATCGCGTATTGCGGCGGATTTGGTGTTTGATTCGCTCGCCGATCTGGCGTTTATCTTAAAATTCCCCCCCTTGACTTTAGGGCTGCGGCAAACGGTGAGTTTGGCCTTTGGTCATGGTGGACAAAAGGGCGTGCAGGCCCATTATGCGCCCGCGACTCGAGAGTTAGCGTTAGCTAAAAATGCGGGTGCAGGTGCATTAGCTCATGAGTTTTGGCATGCGTTTGACCATTACATTGCAGAAAAATCCTTCAAATCGTCGACGAAGCGCTTTCAATGTGCGAGCGATCTTTGGTTAGCCGATTTACCCATTATCGAACATCCACTCAATACACGATTATCTGACATCTTTAAGGTGACATTTTTAACTGGCAATAACGATGAGCCCCACGATTATGTGCACCGAGCGATAGCATTAGACAAAAAATACCAAACGCAGTATTTCTCGCGCCCGACGGAGATGATGGCGCGGGCCTTTGAAGCATGTATTGAGTCTTATTCCGAGATTTCAAACCCCTATTTGGTGTCAGGTACGCGTTTTTCAGCATTAGCAAAGGAGGGCGCTTATCCAGATGAAAGCCACCGACAACGCATTTTTCAAGCATTAATCAATTACTTTGAACCGTTAGGCATCGCACTAGGTAAAACGTCGCAGTAACTCCCATTTTCAAGTACTTTGAAACCTGTCCTTGAGTAATCTTAAGTCAATAAACGCGACGTAAATAATAGACTCGAAATGAGCGTAGCTAGTAAGGTTTTATGCATCATGATTCCCCATCATCGTTTTTTGTGTTTGGCATTCTAATTGAAAATAATAACCAGCCCACCGGATTGATAACAATTCGTATTACCTTTACAATACCAAGATTAAAGAAGTATTAGGAAAGTCACAAATGGCAAAGGTCAGTAACCGGTTCTGGTTTATGTTGCATGGTTGGGTATCACTCCCAATATGGTTATTATTTTGTTTTATCTGTTTGACGGGCACGATTGCAGTATTGAGCCATGAAATAACCTGGTTAACTAACCCTGCGTCTAGAGCATTAAATCCCGATAATTTAGCGGCTAAACCCGTTAGTGAGTTAATGACCATTGTTGAGCAGGCACACCCAACGGCGGCAGTTACCGGCGCGATGACTTTTGAGCCTTATCTGGTGAATGCAATCATGTTGACTGACGTAGATAAACCCTACGCTATTGCTTACGTCAACCAATATACTGGCGAAATTCAACAGATTAATGAGGGCATGACGTTTATTGGTTTTATGCGCTCCTTACACTCTTGGTTATTATTCCCTTGGCATGGCAGTTATAGCGTCGGTTATTACCTCGTTTGTTCGATGGCACTATTTATGTTGGCGTCGCTTGTTACTGGGTTGATTGTTTACAAGCGTTTTTGGCGGAGTTTTTTTGCGCCTAAATTACGTATCAATCAAGGTAAAAAAACACTCTTAGCTGATTTACATAAATTATCCGGTGTGTGGTCAATCTGGTTTATTGCCATTATGTCGTTGACCGGATTATGGTATTTAGTGCAAGCAATTTTTTGGCATGCAGATATTGATATCGAGCCCCATGCACCACTAATTGCCGTTGAGCAATTGCCCTTTAGCCCGAAAGGTGACACAAGCTCACCCATAGCCAGCGTTTCATTTACACAAGCGTTAACATTAGCGCAAACACGCTTCCCTGATTTTCAGCCCAGCTATGTGATGAAACCTGAACATCATCGCGACATGTATCATTTAAGCGGTGGCGGTGATTATATTTTTTACGACCAAAACGTTTATAACCTCAGTATTAACCCTTGGACGGGGGAGGTGGCAAGTGCCTCATCACCTGACACAATGACAGCAATGCAAACTATTATGCATCTTGCAGATCCACTGCATTACGGCACTTTAGGCGGGATTTGGACCAAGATGATTTGGTTCATTTTTGGACTGATATTATCAGGCATGTCGATCACGGGGTTTATGATGTGGGGATTACGTCATGTGCGCGCATTTAAAGCGCAAGAGTCAGATGACTTAGGTGCACAAATATTAGGAGAGGCTCGATAATGGCGATGAATTACGCGCTTTTTTGGCAAAAAAATAAATATAAACTCAATGGCCTCATTCTGTTGCTGCCGTTGTTGTTTCTTTATCAATCTTTAACGCCCACGTTTCCACCCGCATGGCCATCGCAGCAAGTCGGTGAGTTTAAGATTGCGCCAATGCCATTAGATCTCAACACGCCCTATACACATCATGATGATTATGTGAAAGATTTTATGTTGATATTTGAGCAAGGCGATATAGGCAATATACGTCAAGGCTATGCCAATATTGGTCCAGAAGCATTACCACTGGATATTTTACAACGCAGTGAGAATGGTGTTGTACATGGTAATAAACATGGTCAGCATGTGCATGCCATTGCCGCAAAAAGTTTAACCGCCACCGATAACCTATGGGTATCAATAGAGAATTGGCAAGGTGAATGGCAGGTCGCAAAGTGGCCTATACCTAATGAGCTACTCGCCCAATAAATAACATTCAGTAAATATTAACGAGGCTTACGATAGAAATGCTCAACAGCGGCAACCCATTCGAATAGTTAACGAATGGGTCACCGCTTAGATTAAAAACCCCTGTCTAAACCGGTTAGAAAGATAACGCTGCCCTATCAAAAATGCCTACCAGCACCAGATATAGGCAATAGCATCATTTAGGCATTGATTATTTTCACTTATAATAGGTAATTTGTTACCCAAATCACCAAAATACAAATGAAAGTGATTCGCAATAGTGTTATCGTATGTGTACTTTACACAAACCACCGAAAAGACCATGCGATTTAATTTACTTCCCCTTGCTGCCGCGATTACTTTGGCGTTAACCCCTTTAGTGGTTTTAGCCGAAGAACAATCAACAACTGATACCAATACTCAAAACATCGAAAAAATCTCCGTAAAAGGTAAGTACACCGTCAGTAAGACCATAGATACGGCGACGGGCCTTGGGTTATCACTGATGGAAACCCCACAGTCGGTATCGATTTTAACGGCTGAGCGCATTCAGGATCAGGCACTCAATACCGTAGTTGATGTTGTTAATAACGCAATAGGATTATCTTCGTCTAAAACGGACAACGTCCGTAATGACTTTAGTGCTCGCGGGTTTTCAGTACAAAACTATCAGATTGATGGCGTACCATTATCGTGGAGCTTAGGCGGCGATGCGGGCGAGACAGTGTCTGATGTGTCACTGTATGAGCGCGTTGAAGTGGTGCGTGGTGCAACAGGTTTACTCACGGGGGCGGGCGATCCGTCCGCTTCAATCAATTTGGTGCGTAAACATGCTGATAGCACTGAACTTCAGGGCAATATTGATGTTGCCACAGGCAGTTGGGATAAAAAGCAGATCACCGCTGATGTCTCCAATGGGCTGAATGACAGTGGCAGTATACGTGGTCGCATGGTGGCTAAATATGTTAATAGCGACTCATATCAAGATCTCTATCAAGACCGTAAGACCATTCTTTACGGTGTAATCGATACCGATATTACTGATAACACTATGTTGCGCGTGGGTGGCAGTTACAACAACAATAATCCTAAAGGAGCAATGTGGGGCGCATTACCTGCAGTATTTAGTGACGGTATGGCTACCGATTGGGATGTATCAACCACGACAGCAGCAGACTGGAGCCGCTGGGAAACGACCAACATCAACTATTTTGCTAACTTGAATCATTACTTCAGCAATGGTTGGCAATTGGTAGCCAACTATAATCGTATGGAGTATGAAACAACCAACAAAATGATCTATATGTCTGGTTTACTTGATAAAGAAACCGGTGCCGGATTAAGTGGCCAGCGTTATCACAGCCATGGTGAGAGCAATTCTGACAATGTCGATTTCCAGCTCAAAGGGGATTATGAACTGTTTAATCTTCAGCATGAAATGGTCGTTGGCGCCCTATACAGTAAACAAAAATCCTATGCGGATACCTATGAGCCTATCCGCGACGATATGTCTGGTTGGGATAATAAGCCGGTAGATAATTTCTTTGACTGGGGAAACACGGCATTTACAGAACCACAGTGGTCAACTAATGCTAATCGTCAGATGGACATGGAAACAGAGCAAAAAGGTTTTTATGCGGCAACGCGATTGACGATCACTGATGACTTAAAGTTAATTGCTGGTGGCCGTATTTCAAGCTGGAACCGTGAAGGTGTTAGCTATGGCACAGTGACCGACTTTGGTGATAACGGTGTATTTGTACCCTATATTGGTGCCTTATATGACCTTACCGAGCAACATCGTATTTATGCCAGTTATACCGAAATTTTCAACCCACAAAACTATAAAGATATTAACGGTGATTTTCTCGATGCACTCGAAGGTCAAGCCTATGAAATTGGTCTAAAAAGTGCTTATTTAGATGATCGTCTGCACACCACTGTAGCACTATTCCAAATCGAGCAAGATAATCTCGCTACCGAAGCAGGTACAATCACCATTGGTGGTATACCGACGACTTATTACAAGGCGGCTCAAGGGACTGAGAGTAAAGGCTTCGAGCTAGAAGTGGTGGGTGAGCCTGTCGATGGTTGGGACATCACCGCAGGATATTCGCAATTTAAAGCGGAAGATGCTGCCGGTGAACGCGTTGCGACAACGAGCCCCAGTAAGCAGTTTAAACTATTTAGCACCTATCAGTTTGTTGATCTATTGCCTGAGTTAACCGTCGGTGGTGGCGTTAACTGGCAGAGTGATAGTTATTCTGAAAGTGCTGTGACAATTAAACAAGATGCTTATTCGCTAGTCAACTTGATGGCGCGTTACGACTTGGCCGACAATATGGATCTACAACTTAACGTAGAGAACCTGTTCGATGAAAAATATTATGCCTATATGTCAGCTTCTTCTGCAGCATATAGCGTTTACCACTATGGTACACCGCGTAATATGACCGTAAGCTTTAATTATCGTTTCTAAGCTGTTTGCTAACATAACGTCGTGGCAGTTCTACTTGCCACGACGTTATGTTACACATTTAAAAGATGCCCCGCTGAATTAATTATGTAATTACATTTCCTTAATTAGCCTACGACTCATCGCGCTGACACAATAGTCCCACATTAACGCTTTACATCCGTCTTTACTGATCATCTCTGGTTGTTATGTTGATAACCGCGGTTACCGCTCAAATATTGCTGTATTAGTAGGCCTGCTTATACATGTATTATCAGGAAGTGCGAGTATTCCTCAGAAGATTGTGAACCGAAATGTTCATTTACTTAGGTAAGTTTGGTGACCTATCACACTTAAACTAGGATTATCTTTGTATAGTGACAAGTGCTAATGAACCTCTGCTTGCTGATATCCGTTTCGGGTATCTTTTTGATGCACCTAAAAGAACCTGTAAAATAATGACAGGACATTCAGTAAAACCCTATAGTGTTTCGATTCACCTAATTGATAGGACAGTGATCCCCATGACAACTAAAATTATATTAGACACAGATCCCGGTATTGATGATGTATTTGCGATTCTATTTGCAGAAGCGCATCCAGATATTGAACTTAAGGCGATTACCACGGTTTATGGTAACGTGACCATCAAAGATGCGACTCATAATGCCCTTTACCTTAAACAGAAATACCAACTGAATGCCGATATTGTCACTGGCGCGAGTAAGCCTCTCATTCGTCCTCCTGTTGGCCCAACGGTGGTTGTTCACGGTGAAGGTGGCTTTGGTGATGTAAAAGTGCCTGCTGAGGTAGAAGGTCAAGCCGATCCTCGTCCCGCATATCAATACATTATCGATGCATTGAAAGCTGAGCCAGGTGAAATAACCTTGGTTGCCATCGGCCCGTTGACCAACCTTGCTTTAGCACTTCAAGCCGATCCGACGATTGTGGATTTGGTGAAAGAAGTCGTCATTATGGGTGGCGCTTTTGGTGAGAATGATCACCGTGGTAATGTCACGCCGTTTGCTGAGGCAAATATTCATGACGATCCCCATGCTGCAGATATAGTACTGACGGCCTCGTGGCCTTTAGTCGTTATCGGTTTAGATGTTACAGAGCAAAGTTTTTTTACACGTGAATATCTTGATCAATTGCGTGATGATGCAGGTGAAGTAGGGCAGTTTATTTGGGATGTTAGCCGTTATTATTTAAAGTTTTATATTGAAAAAGTGGGCCTAGAAGGTTGTCATGTGCATGATCCATCGGCGATTGCCTATGTGATTAATCCCGCGCTATTTACGCTTAGAGAAGGCCCAATACGGGTTGTTACCGACGGTGTTGCAGAAGGCATGACCATTCAGAAATTTGATGGCCGCGTTTATTTGCATGATGAATGGATGGATAAAGCCTCGCAAAAGGTCGGTGTAGCGGTAAAAGATGCTGAGCTATTAGCACTCTACCGTAACAGCATTATCGATTATGCAGCCCGTTTGAAATAAGCGCTTAGAGCAGATTGATAGTAAAAAAGCCAGTCAGTTAATCACTGACTGGCATTTTTTATCTATTAATTTGTAGCCGCAATTTCGTGAGCACTAATGTCATGGGGATAAAAGTACACAATACATTTAGCATTACGTACTCTTTCGCGTTTTATGCATCTACACCTTAGGCATTGAGTCTTGCAGCAACGAGCGAGGCATCGGGCATATTTGCGGCGCCAAAGCGCTCGACAGCTAATGATGCATAAGCATTGGCATATTTAGCTGCTTGATGCAGCGTTTTGCCTTTAGCAAGCTCAGCAACTAGCGCCCCGTTGAATGCATCTCCAGCGCCCGTGGTATCGACCACTGCACTTTTTAGTGCATCAACTTGTGTAAACTGGCCGTTTTCATAGAGTAATACGCCATCACCCCCTCGCGTTATCACCACCGAGGTGACACCTAGTGCATTGATCGCGATAGCGGCCTGTTTGGCACTGTCTAAATCGGTCACTTCTATCCCCGTCATTAATGACGCTTCGGTTTCATTCGGGGTGAGCATATCCACCAAAGGCAGTAATTCTGGGATTCTATTGTGATAGGGAGCCGGGTTTAGGATCACTTTGGCGCCATGCTCTTTGGCAATTTCCATAGCTAATTTGATGGCATCAAAATTGGTTTCAAGCTGAGTTAAAAATAATTCCGTATTAATAATGTGCGGTTTGGCCGAATAGATGTCCTCGGCGGTCATCGTCATATTGGCGCCTTCGTTCACCGCAATCATATTTTCACCAGCCTGTTCACTCACATAAATCAGGGCCGTGCCAGTTGGGCTGGTGGATGATTCAATAATAATGGTGTTGTCTATACCGGTACTGCTTAAGTGTTGGCGCGCAAATTGGCTAAATTGGTCGGTACCTATTTTGGCCATAAAGGTAATGTTTGCGCCATTTTTAGCCGCTGCATAAGCTTGGTTAGCCCCTTTACCACCGGCGCCAATGCTACTGCTACTTGAATGCATAGTTTCACCCGGTTGGGGAAAACGCGCTAAATTGGCAACGATATCAACATTGAACGAGCCAAGTACAAATACATTATGTTTCATCTTTTTTAATTTACCTTGGTTTGAATCGATCTCTACACTGCTAGATAGCGAATGGTGTTGTATCAACTCCGCTAACATGGCATCAAAGCTGTACTTTGTGATATCCAATCCCGCAGATAAAGTGACACCACCATGAATGCGTTTTACCAGCGCGTCTTCTTCTAGTTTAACGAGATCACAACGAACCGTTTTGGTGGTCACAGCAAGTAAGTTGGACAGTTGTAGATTCGACAGTTGTTTATGTGTACTAAGCAACTTGAGAATAACAGCCCGTCTTTCGTTTTGACTTAGTTTATTCATAATAGAATATAGCGCTTCTGCTGAAAAAGTTGTGATGAAGATGATAGCTTAACATACCAAACGAACGACCTGGTTCGTTTGGTGACATTGTTATCGCCTTTAGATTCTATGGGGTTTTGTGAGCGATTTGGAGCTAAGTGAATGACATAAGATAAGCTGAGTAAGTCGCGTATAAAAATTATCGATATCGTAAAAACATTGACTCTCTGAATGAATAAGTCCTCAATGTGATGGGTTAATATTAGCTAAAAAGCTAAATCACATAGAGGACTCTTTACTATAATGTTTTATCTAAACTTAGGTTAACGAGGATTAATCATCGTTGCCTATGCCCATAAGGTGCAATAGTGCGATGAAGAGGTTTAAAAAGTCCAAATATAGCGAGATAGTCGCGCGGATATAGTTTGTTTCACCGCCGTTTACAATCCGGCTAGTATCAAACAGGATAAAACCTGTCATTAATAATGCTAAACCGGCGTTAATTGCCATAAAGGCAACGCTATTACCCATAAAGATATTAATCACAGCGGCGGCAATCACCACGATTAAGCCTGCGAATAAAAATCCACGTAGGAAAGAGAAATCTTTCTTAGTGGTTACCGCATAGGCGGATAGCGCGATAAAAATCACTGAAGTTAATCCCAGTGCCTGCATAATCAGCTGTGGACCATTTGCCATACCAGCATAGTGATTCAGCATATAGCCCAGTGATGCGCCTTCCATACCGGTAAAGGCAAATACCCAGAAGATCCCCGCAGCAGATTCAGCTTTACGCAAAGTTACAAACAACAACACCAAGCCACCAATCGATAAACCAATCGAGACGAGTGGACTGATATTTAACGCCATTGCCAATCCCGCGCACAGGGCAGAGAAGGCTAATGTCATAGACAACAGCATGTAAGTATTTTTAAGAAGCTTATTCACTTCTAATGTTGAGGCACTTGTCGAATATAGAGTTTCTTGTCTCATGTTGTTCTCCGTTAACACATTTCCTAACTGTACATTTTGATTTTCTACAGCAAATTAAGTTCCCGTAAAATCCTAAAATGAATCTGATGAGTATCATAATAGCGTACCTGAAATACGGGCGAAAGTCATCGCGCTTAGTTCGCTACAACAGCATACTGAGTTTAAATCAAACTTAAGCTAACCACTCTTTATGTAATTTTTCTGTATCGCCTAAATACTCAAGCACCCAAGCCAGTGCCGGTGACATTTTGTCCGCATTCCACGCAAGGCAGCAAGGGCTTATTTGCCTAGGGTTTTCAAGCTGTTTCTCGATTAAGGCGCCCGCTTTAATAAATACACTCGCCAAATGCACGGGCATATAACCAATACCTAAACCCTCGCGGAAACAATTAATGGCGCGGATCCAATCTGGCACCACTAATCTGCGTTGATTTTCCAGCAGCCAAGTCATCCGCTTAGGGATTTCTCGTGAAGTATCTTCTAAACAAATCGAGGGAAAAGGGCGCAACTCATCGTCTGTTAAGGGGCGATCAATATTAGCTAAGGGATGATTTTTGCTGACCAGAAATGCCCACTCTATTTGGCCCATATCTTTATATTGATAAACACCACCGACCGGAATAGCCGTAGTCGCGCCAATCGCAATATCACTGCGGCCTGTAGCCAGCGCTTCCCATACACCGTTAAATACTTCGATGCGTATAATTAATTCAATATCATGGAAATGACGATAAAAGTCAGCGATCAGTACACTTATCCTGTCAGCCCGCACAATATTATCAAGCGCTATAGATAAAGTCGGTTGCCAACCATTCGCCACGCGTTGTGTTCCGCGTTTCATCTCATCCATCTGCGTGAGTAGCGTTCGAGCATATTTAACAAAATGCTCACCCGCAGGGGTTAACGTCACGCTACGATGGTGGCGTTCGAAGAGAATAACGCCGAGTTCTTCCTCTATTTGCTTAACTGCGTAACTCACGGCAGAGGGCACCTTATGCAGCCGATGCGCCGCCGCGGTGAAACTTCCTACATGAGCCACAATGTCAATGAGTTCTAGCGTTTGTTCTGAAAGCATAACCGGGCGCCCATTCCAATGAAAATTATTGATAACATATGTCAAAAATAAACGTTTCCCATGGATTTAACAAGCTATTAGACTGCCGGTCTTAGTCAATCTGACACGATTATTTTATGAAAACGTCTAGTAACACCTTTGCAAACATTAAATTCTTTATGTTTCTTTTCTATTTAGCCATGTTGAGTATGCTGGGTTTCATTGCCACTGACATGTATCTTCCTGCGTTCAAAGCAATTGAAGGTTCATTTAATAGTACACCATCACAAGTTGCCATGTCGTTGACATGTTTCCTTGCTGGTCTTGCGCTGGGACAATTACTCTACGGGCCTTTAGTCAACAAAATAGGCAAACGTTGGGCACTCATCTTTGGTCTGGTGGTCTTTGCCATTGCCAGCATCTTTATTGCCAACAGTGACTCTATTTTAATGCTCAATACCGCACGCTTCTTCCAAGCAATTGGCGCTTGTAGTGCAGGGGTTATTTGGCAAGCTATTGTTGTTGAACAATATGATGCAGATAAAGCCCAAGGTATTTTCAGCAATATTATGCCACTGGTCGCCTTATCACCGGCACTTGCACCTATTCTTGGGGCATTTATTCTGAGTGAGCTAGGTTGGCGTGCAATCTTTATCTCTTTGTGTATTATCGCGTTTTTATTGCTTTTAATGACGTTATATTTTGTCCCAGGTAAGACTCAACATCAACACAGCGAGCACACTGCCGTATCTTATTGGCATATTTTGAAAAACACCCGTTATGTCGGTAACGTTGTGATTTTTGGTGCCTGTTCGGGTGCATTCTTTGCCTATTTAACCGTTTGGCCGATTGTTATGGAGCAGCATGGTTATCTGGCAAAAGAAATTGGTTTAAGCTTCATTCCACAAACCATAATGTTTATTGTTGGCGGTTATGCGAGTAAGTTGCTGATAAAACGTGTTGGTGCTAATCAAACTCTAAATATTTTGCTATCGGTATTTGGCGCCTGTGTAATCTCTATTGCATTGTTTACGTTAGTGTTCCCTGCAAGTACTATTTTTCCACTGCTAATATCGTTCTCTATTTTAGCCGCAGCCAATGGGGCAATTTACCCTATCGTGGTTAACAGCGCACTGCAGCAATTTAGTCAGAACGCCGCCAAAGCAGCAGGACTACAGAACTTCTTGCAGATCAGTATCGCTTTTGGTGCATCTAGCTTAGTGGCCGTGTGGGCAAGCCTTGGCGAAGTCGCAATTGGCTGGGGAATTTTAAGCTGCGCTGTCTTAGTGATAGCGGGCTACATTCTTAAGAGTCAGCAAGAATGGGGCGATTTTGCTAAACATTTCACCAAGCCTGATACTGCTCGCGTAGGCATAACGCCAAATGTGAAACAAAATCCAGCAGATTGAATGTAATACCAGCACTTGATGCATAATATTGAGTTAGTGCTTTACAGCTAATAAACTAACTTATATTATGCGTCTCGTTCGGAGGGGTGGCAGAGTGGTTTAATGCACCGGTCTTGAAAACCGGCGTGGGTTTATAGCCCACCTAGGGTTCAAATCCCTACTCCTCCGCCATATTAAATACGAGAGAAGCCGTTGATTATCAACGGCTTTTTTTGTTCGTGGCGTTTGAGAGACTCTCCATGAGGATTGACTCAGACAATGTATCTTTATCGCGCTCCCAACAACGTGTACTTCACTCGTATCTGTTTAGCCAAATCCTTACGCGATATCGGCTTTCCTTTCGATGTTAAAGTCTCATTATTAACTCGTGACCGCTCTGAAGCGGTTATTCGTAACATTGATGTCGCTGGAACTCTCAAAAAACTGATTAAATCGATTGATGAGCACACACGCATTAATGATTTTATTCGTTACGTTGATGAGGTGATTAATCAGCTACGCACACAATTCGCGCAAATAGACCGTCCTAGCTCGATAATTCCTCAACGGCAGAGTAAATTAACGCCTGCGCGCGAGGTTGAGGTTATTCCGCCCAAACCTCAAATCTGCTTCAACGAGGCTCTCACGCAGTTTGTCGCGTCAAAACACAAGGCGGGCATTCGTTTATTGTCGGTAAAGCAACTGACCCAACGCATTGAACACTTCATCACATTTACTTCCGCTACTCAGGTCACCCACATCACCAGTGCCGATGCGATGCAGTATCGGGATACGTTATTAACGCAAGGTCGCAGCTATAAAAGTAATAAAGAGTACTTAGCCGCCACATTTCAGTTCTTCAAGTGGTGCAAATTAATGAACTATTGCACTCAAAACCCATTTGAAAGCGTGACGATAGGGCAAAAGCCGAAAGCAAAGGCGAGCGATGCAAGGGACAGATGGTCAACGCTGGAGCTTAAGCGCTTATTTGATAGTGCAGAGTACCGCGTAAGTGACGACGACTTTAAGTGGGTGACGCTGCTGATGCTCCATAGTGGCTTAAGGCCGTCAGAAGCGTGCCAGTTGCGCATTAGTGACATTAAATCGGTAAATGACTCAACGTATATTGCAATCAGTGAAGGGGGTCAAGGTCAGCGCCTTAAAAACATCAATGCGGTGAGGGAAGTGCCGATACACGCCAATTTATTGAAACGCGGCTTTATGGCCTTTGTTGCTAGCAGAGCACACCAAAATGGTCAGCTGTTTGGTTATAAACAAGTCGGGCAGACGGAAGACTGGTCATATCAATACTGTAAACAGCTTTCAACGTTACAAACAAAGATAGGCATGAAACCTAATGCACGCCCTACAGCCTACTCATTCAGGCACACCTTTATCGACAGCATGAAGCAATTAGATATTAGCGAGCATATCGTGGCGCAGCTTGTTGGCCACGCGAATCCAAACATCACCTACAGCCGCTATGGTAAAGACATTAATGTGAGCAGTTTGAGCCAATACATCGCCAAACTAACATACGATATTTGATGTCCGGTTGGTGTTAATAGCTAAAGTGACGCACTGAATTGTGCATTGCCTCATTTGGCAGCAACCGTGCCAAACGAGGCACAAACGCAGTCAAAACTGTCAACATTTCGCTACAGCAGAGTGCGAGTCAATATCGAGTGTCAATACATTCGCAGTCACTGAGTGCGAAAAATAACAGACAAAGTAAACAACTGTTTCAAACGATGACTAGCTAACCGCTTAACCTTAAATGCTCTGCAGCCCATGATTCATCAGCTATAGGGTAGAGTGGAGTAAAATCTTTCGCTCTCACTGAGTGCGAAATTAGTTTGTAAAAAAGAGTGAGCAAGTGATTTTAACTGGAGCGTTATGTGAGATAGTTGAAGCATTTAGAAGGAGCCGCCGTGCTAAGATACCTTCTAAACAATACCGTAAGATTCGGGGGCTATATGCGTTATGCGAGTAAGAGATATAAAGCGAAATTTTCCGCGTTTCACAAAATAGCGCGCTCTAATGATATGTCCATTGAATTATGGCTGGAATTAAAAAGAAGATGCTCAGAATTAAAAGAGTTTAGGTGTTTACGAGACAAGGAAGGTCAAATTATTATTTGGGAGCAGTTAAGTATCGATGACGATATGGTGACTTTTCCAATGCAAACACTCAAAGGAACACCTTTGAATGTCTTAAGCGTCTGCTTTAATGCAGAATCATTTTTTGCTAACCGCAGATTAAATTTGAATCAGATAAACCGATAATTGCTATAATGCGGCTAACCAAAATTAGTTCCTTGGATTTGTGATGACTAAAAAAAACTTAACTGAAAAAGAATTGCTAGAAAGTATGACTTCTTATACAGCACATTCAGATGAACTTAGTGAAGTCAGTATTAAAGAATGGACTGAAATGCTAGAAAAAGCTGAACTAATAGCGTTAAACGACGCCGACTTCGAAAAGTTTGTAACATATCTGAGTTCAGAGACAGAGCCAGCCAAGGTAGAAGCTCTCAAAAAACTGTTTAAACTAAAAGCGCCTTGGGAATAAACCGAGGCATTTTTGCCCCGAAGAGAGTTAATGTTGTTGCTCAATCGAAACATATTCACTTCGGTTTGTTGTAGATATTTCTAATATCACATGATTTGAAGGAATCTAAAACGGTGACCAATATTACTTAGCCACTACACACAGGCTGCTTAGAAAGCAGTATATCATTTTTGATATACTCCACGTATGTTCACCGCCACAGGCGGCTAGAGGTCTTTTTTATTAAATGGTTTAACCATTTTATTGTCCATGTATTCAGCAAGCGATATTCCCCCGACAGTTCCTTCTGAAACATTCACAAAGTTCCAGGTCAGTTTTTAAAAGACTCGACAGATGCTGCCTATAAAGCGCTAGGCGTAAGTTAAACAGAAACGTTTTAATTCTTATCATGAAAAGTTATGGGATCTAATTGGCTTACAGATACAAATTTCATATGATGAGATTATTGAGAAGAATTTGATTACCTCTACATGGTTGTCGCTTTTTCGTTATATTTGTTTGTTTTAAGTTGCTAAACTCAGGTTGATCTCTTTACTGATAACTACTAATTAACGTAATCAAGTGTGGAGATCACATTTTGAAAATATAATGAAGATAAATCCATTTTGCTATTGACAGAAAAAATGAAACTTGTAAAATGATTTTGATCTTTCTTTATCACATATATTTATATATGTGATGGCTATATATATATACAATCAAGAGCTAACCCAGACCTTACTGAGCTGGGTTAATTAAATTCTAGCGTTGTTTGCTAGAATTTGGTAAAACAACAAGAAAGAGCTTTCATTGAGATCAATAAAGAGCTTTAAAAAGTTTTTTTTGAGATCAAAGAATAGAGGCGTAAAATAAAATTTTTTAATTTTTTAATATTTTATTGACGACAGTGTTCCTCAGTTTTTAGAAATGCAGTATAGACATTACCCGCCTCATTTAAATATTTTTGCATTAGTGAAATGCTGCGACCTAGCGGATCCCTTCGTAATTTAGGCCTGCCACATACACTGGACCTTAAGCATTTAAGTGTCGCCAAATGTCATCCAAGCTATTGTCTTTCCTTGATTTTGCCTGTTGACTGCGTTTGCACGTTTTGCCTATAAATTCTATCGCCCACGCTGCGTCAGCCTCAAGTTGACTTTTGGCCTGTAACGCTAAGGATTTCATTATCGGTTCAAACCAGCCTATCGGTGTTTTCGCCATTTTAAACATCGACAATCTCAGGGCCACTTTTTGCGCGGCGGCACGGCATAGATAACGCTTCAGCAATAAGCTGAGCAGGCTAGACCAGATCAATTCTTCCACGAGGTGAGGCTGAACAGTACTAAATCGTTTGAGATTGTTATGACTTTTCCATTCCTTAAATAACAGCTCCACCTGCCAACGCAGTCGATACAGCTTGCTAATATCTTCGGTACTAAAACGGGGGCGCGGCAGGTTGGTTAACCAGCACAGGTAACGATTATCTTGCTGATGCCAAATAGCGACCATGCGACATGAGTAATACTTCCAAGCCACATCCAAGTCAAGTACAGCACGCTTGCGGCCCTTGCTCCTCAGTACTTCCTTCAGCGGTTTATTGGCCAGTTTGTCGAGTATTTTTCCTTTCGCATCTGTGGCTTGCATTACGTTCGGGTTGAGGTGTTTACCTGCACGCATCAGAAAATAGCCGCCGTGACGGGTTAAGTTTGCTAGATAATCCAGATCCATATAGCCAGCATCGGCCTGCAATAGGGTATCCATCAGCGTTTCAGCTTTAGGCAGATACGTGCGCTCAGAGGTGCGGTCTGGCGTCAGTGTCAGGCTGACAGGTTGCTCAGATAAGAGTGACATCGTCATATGACATTTGACTCACGCCGGCGATGGCAACACAAACCGATTGGGGTAAATCTCTGCCAGTTCGGGATGCAGCACCACAGACGAACCATCCTGAATAAGGATATCCTTGAACTGGCTCAGTTTTGCAGGCAGTGCCTGTTTGAACGGTGTCCGCAACAGTGCCATCGCCCTGCAGGTGACACGTTGAGTAAACAGAGCAAACTCTTTTTTACGCAACTGATTATGAAAGGGTTTATAAGCGACATTCAGCGTTGCATCCATGCCAATACCATTAAAGCTACGGTGAAGCGTAGCGATAGAGTCAACGGACGCCTCTCCCATGGCAGAGACCAAGCTGGTCAGTAGTGGTAAAGGCTGAATGGCCCGCAATCGACGGCAAAATCCCAGTTCTTTGGCGGTGTTATTGAGATAACTTTCATTGAACAGTTGGCGTAAACGCTCGGATATGAAATTATGTTGCACGGCTCTTCGTCTGTGTGGTTTTGTTTGGCGACTAAATCAGATCACAGCAAGAGCCATTTTGCTATCTATTTCATAGGATTATTCTTAAGATCCTGTCTATGAGCATTGCCACAACTAATCGAGAAGCCGCAGCGTGATTGGCTGTTCAAAGTCACAAAGCAAAACAGCAAGCAGCCAGAACGTGATCAGTGTTTGCTGGCGTTCTTCTTCGGTTCAGCGTGTAGTACACTCGAAATCAACCGCATCCAGCTCAAAGACGTATTGAGCAAGTCAGGGAAGCTAACCAAGTTATACACAGTCAGAGGCGCAGAGCGCGAGTTTTATTTGTCTAGTGAACGCTTGCGTGAGTATCTAAACCAATACCTGACATATCGCGTTAAAAATCGCATTGGCTTGGGGAACAATCCAGACCAGTACCGCAGCCTAGATCCTGATACAGCTTTGTTTTACTCATATCAAAACAGATCATTTTCAATCGTTCGCAAGC
Source organism: Shewanella glacialipiscicola (assembly GCF_023283485.1). Taxonomy (GTDB): domain Bacteria; phylum Pseudomonadota; class Gammaproteobacteria; order Enterobacterales; family Shewanellaceae; genus Shewanella; species Shewanella glacialipiscicola. The sequence goes on along the minus strand of NZ_JAKILU010000030.1, from coordinate 7,584 downwards.
ATACCTCCGCTGGCAGTGATAGCTATTCGTGTGACGCGCTAAACCGTCATATCAAGATGCTTTTAAGGAATGCAGGCACTGAGTCGCCTAGTGTGCTTTCAGGCCGTAGAGCGTTTGCTGTTGAGCTGCACCGCCAAGGGTACGATATAGCCCATATTCATTACATGTTAGGTAATAAGACACTTGAGACAACGCACAAACTACTGATCCAATAGTAATGGGAGAAATTGCGAAAAATTCCTTCTAAACCGCTAGCATATGGTTGACATATGCTAGCAACCCCATATATTGTGCATATGGTAAACATATGCTTGAAGGGTGATTATTATGAGAACAGTATCAATATTTAAAAATGGTCAGAACCAAGCGGTTCGATTGCCAAAAGATATGGCCTTTGATGGCGTGAATGAACTTGAAATCCTTAAAGACGGGGACGTAATCACGTTGCGTCCAATTCGCCCTGACTGGCTGTCATTCGCAGTGCAAGAAAAAGCTGATGATGACTTTATGGTTGATCGTCAAGACGTGGTTACTGATGAAGGGCGCTTTAATTTTGAGTAAGAAAATTAACTATATGCTCGATACGTGCATTTGCTCATTCATTATGCGCGAACAGCCTTTATCTGTACTGCAAAAGCTACAAGTCGCAGTTAATAAACAGCACCGTATTGTGATCTCAGCTATCACGTATCAAGAAATCCAATTTGGCTTGATTGGTAAAAAGGCATCACCTAAACATGCTGTATTGGTCGCAGAGTTCCTAAAACGTATTGATGAAATCTTAACGTGGGACAAAGCCGCTGTAGACGCTGTTACAGCGATAAGAATTAACCTCGCAGTCAAGGGGACGCCGATCGGCAATAACGATGCGGCCATAGCTGGACACGCTCTCTCTACTGGCTGTGTTGTTGTGACAAACAACGTGTGCGAGTTCCAACGTGTAGACGGACTCGTGTTTGAGGATTGGGTACAGTAACCAACGGAAATTGATTAAATTAAGGGAATTAGAATGACATTAGTGATTAAAAAAATCTTGCAACAGGGGTAAATAAAGTATTTATTGATAGTTTATTGGTCGGTGTTTTTGAGCAAATGAATACAGATAATGAACTCTATTCATTTATGACTAAATGCTCTCACGATAAACTGACAGGTGATCACTATCTTATAATAGGTGAGCACTTAAACAAACTCAATAAATCTGCTGTTGACAATGAAAATATATTCACACTTAAAATAAGTGAAAATGCTGAAAATGCTGAAAATTCAAAACTTGTTAATGCGCTTCTTAGTTTGAAGTAGCACGTAGTAACCTACGTTAGGGAACCTATGATTAAGTGGGTAAAGGACTTTTTTGATAACGGAAAATAGGGTATGAATTTAGAGAGTCTTTAATTGGAAATGGCTGATGCCGAAAAGCATAGACCTAGATCTGAATTGAATTTAGTCTCCTAAATGCTGATTTTAAAATAGCGTTGTAATTTAATAATAGTCGTCCTGTGGATGGATACAGTTGTTCGAGATCGAGCGAAGTGAGTTTAGATGTCTGCACCCCTTCCACATACAGTCAGGTTAAAAAAAGCAGGCCATAAGGTCAAAACATCTGATGGTGTTTCTGTCGATGTATTTGAGCTTCAAATAGATCATAGTGCGGTTCTAATTCTTAGTGCTTGGGCTAAGTCATTTCGAGAGCACTACTGCCTTGACGTACAGATAGACAGACTCCGAAGGGGCACAGGCTAGACGGGTGACACCACCGCGGTGAATTTTGACGTGGGGTTTGATAAAGAAAAGAACCAATGGTGTTACATCGAAACATCACAATAATTCTTGCCAGTTACCTAACAACGCCTATAATCACTGTATATAAAAACAGTGGTGTTAACTATGCGTATTATCCCCATCTATGCCAGTGCCGGTATCACTGGCTTCGAAAGCCCAGCAACTGAATATAGTCAGTTGGGTCTGAGCCTTGATGAGCTGTTAGTTGTGCATCCCAGCGCGACCTTTATTGGTGTCGCAAAAGGTGATTCAATGCAGGGCGTGGGCATTTTTTATGGCGATATATTGATTGTTGACCGTCAGGAAACCGCGCGTCATGGTGATGTCATTGTTGCCAATTTCAACGGTGAATTTGTATGTAAAATCCTCGATAAAGCCAATCGCATGCTGCTGTCATCGAATGAACAACACCAACCACAGCCTATTCACGACTACGATAGCTTTACGATTGAAGGTGTTGTTATTCGTTCTGTTCGTTGCCATCGCCAAAGTCCATTATTAGCGGACATCTGATGTTTGCCTTGGTAGACGCCAACAGTTTTTATTGCAGCGCCGAGCAGGTATTTAGACCTGATTGGCGTGGTAAGCCAATGATTGTGTTGAGCAACAACGATGGCTGCATTGTAGCGGCAAACAAGCAAGCGAAAGAACTTGGGGTTCCTAAGTTTGCGCCATACTTTCAGGTCAAAGACCTGTGTACAAAACTTGGTGTCATTGTTTGTTCAAGTAACTATGAACTTACAGTTGGGAATTTTTTTAGATGCCACATGTTGGAATTTTTCATGATAAATAAATTAGACGAAGAGAAGATAGGTAGTTACAGTTTTACTGTTTGTCTGGATATCTTGAAAAAGTAGATGGATGAACGCGTACCCCTTGAGCAAGGCTTATCAGTGTGAATAACGGATGATTTAGGTGTTAATATGATTGAGCAGAATAAGTCGTTTCCAGATGACTTCGGTTTTGACTACTGTCTTATATGGATTAATAGTGATAAATATCCCTCATTTATCAGTAAGCCACACCCTGACAGTGGCGAAATCATCCATGACGTTAGGGATAACTCAAAACCGTTTGCTCATGAACTTCCAATTTTAATAGACCTCGATGGCATCAATGTGGTGCCGGTTAATCTATATCTTCACTCTTTGTTGGCAGACCCTGATATATCCTCAGATAAAACAATTCAATCTCATGCAGTTGCGCTATTGAGCTTCTATCGGTGGCTGAATACGGAAATCCCCGAACATACTCACCCAAGGACAGGACTGCTGGTTGATAAAAAATGTCCGTTAACAATATATGACTGCACCGACAAGGTAGAGGAAAGTCCAATCGTGAGATATCGAGACTATTTACTGGAAAACCTTTATACCAGGGATGAAAATGGAAAAGTTGGTGGTTCTCCAAGTACAGCTTCTAACTATGTTTTGAAAGTTGTTAATTACTTCATCTTCCTTCATCGCCAGCGGATCATTTCAATCAGCAAAACCTTTCGACCATTTGAGTTTAAGGCAAAGACTGTTCGCATAAGCAGCAAAGGAAAGAGATCTCAGCATGAAATGCTCTCACATCTTAACCGCTATCACAGTAAGGAGATTACTGTATATACCACAGGTCTCACTAAACCATTTAAAAGCATCAAAAAACCTCAAGAAGCTGATCTCAGAGAACTTAATCCACTTCGTGAAGATGAAAAGCAAGAGCTTTATAAATACCTTGATGTTGGAAACTCGACTGATACTAAAGCTCTCATGCTGTACGTAAAGACTGAAACGGGATTGAGATTGGAGGAATTGATAACATTTCCAGCCTCTGTCGTGGACAAGCCAAAAGCTAAAGTAGTTAAAGTGCAAATTGGTGAGAACATTAACGGTTGTTTAACCAAATTTAAAAAAAACAGATCAATTGAAATCCCAGCTAAGGTTATGGAACTGCTGTACGAGTACAAATTGAGTAAGGGGAGAAAGAAGGCTATTCAAAACGGACTACTTCGCCATAACCACTTATTCGTAAAATCAAATGGCAATATCTATGCTCCAAACACCATTCAAAAGTATGTGGAAACTATCCGTAACGATTTAGCACACTGTGGGCTTGATATTTATTTTTCCTCTCATGATTTACGTGCCACTTTTGCAACCGACTGGCTATACGGCAAACACATGGAAACAGCTAAGCCCTTCGAAGCCTTGTTACAGGAGTTAGCTGATTTGATGGGGCATGAAAGCACAGCTACCACCCAAAAATACGTTAACTATATGAATGACAATAAAACATGGTTGGAATTCTCTCAGCGTAAAAATAAATTCGCACAACAATCGTTGAGGTGATTACATGGCCAAAAGTCGATTAGCAGCATCAAGAAATCAAAATAAATTACCCACTCCGCCGATTACTAAGAATAATGTTACTTCATTAGATTTGAACGTTGATATACGGCCAGAAGGGAAGCTGAACAGCACAAAACACAATTTTCTTTATTGGTGTCATGAACAGTGTGATCCAAAAAAACCATTAGCTAAGCCCTCTCGATTAGAAAAAATGCAAAAGCTAAAAAGATGGGTTGATCAAGAGAAGAAAAATGAAACCAATGCATGGTCTCTAGTGGTTAAATTAAGCGCTTTAAAGGCTTATATAGCATTTTGCGACATTAAGAAGTTCGCCCCTTTTAGTCAGGCTGGATACCTTTCTTACGCTGGTAACTCTGGAGAGTTACGGCGCTTAGTTGATATTGCTAATGAGCCTAAAAAATATCAGTTTCAGTATCATAATGGCGAAGAGTTTGGTTTGTTGGAATTTTCAGCTCTTCAAAAAAAGATGAATCTCGACTCGCTACTTCCAATACTTGGTTTTGATGTGTCAGACATGCAAGCCACGCTCAAGAGCTTTAATGGTGAGATTGTAGATTTTGCTACACAACCTTATACATCAAGAGAATGGTATGCACTAGTTAGACGCACTCAGCTTCTCTTTTTCTCTTTGGCAACTCAACTTATTGCATATAAAGAAGAAAATCCTGATTCTCCACCACCTCAACATCTCGATAATATTGTGGTTGAAAGAAAAGATAACCGTGACATCACGATTACACTTGGGAGAAAAAATTGTTCAGCGTTAGATGGCTTAGCGAGTCCTTTTAATCAATGTATGGCAGCAGCTTACACTCTGTTTGCCTATTACACTGCATTTAACGACTCAGTGATTAGACAAGTTCGCCACCCAATTAAATTTGTTACGCCAAATAAAGATAGTCGGACATCAAAAGTTGCTCAAGTCCGCGCTTATAAAGGCCGCGCTTCAAAAGATGTAAAAGCGTTATTTTCAGGCACTGAGGAAAACTCTCATCCCGAAGCCAAAGACGATGAAGCTGGGTTTATTGTCGCTGACATCAATAAGCGCGACTCTGTCGGAGAAGCTGACGGAATCACCTTTCTTCGAGCACTCGAACTCCTCTCGAAAACCTACAGCGAAGACCCTTATGACACTCTGATATATTTCCTCAATAGCGAAGGTGATAAAGGCAAAGTTGATGTATCTGGAGCTTCATTCCAATTATCAAAGAACCTAAATTTGCTTTCTGAGAGCAGAGCTGAGTTGATCGACCATCTAGTAAAAACCTATACCGACATTGTTGAAGATCAAAAGATGACTACGTTTAACAAGATTAAACGAGATGATGGTGTACACACGATGGAATCAAATGTCACCGATCTTAATAAGCAAGTTGTAACAATAAGAACAATGCCGATTGCTTACGCAGCGCTGTCATGTATGACTGATGTTTCACTGCGGAACGCGCTGATACCACTTAATTATTCAGAGAAAGATTTCGATGGAGCGATCACCGTTTCTTTCAAATACGCTGATGGCTCGTTAGGTGAGTTCATTATTGCAGCTAAATACAGACATTTTCTTCAATTGGTCGAACGCTATGCTGCGACCAGAAACCCTTTACCTAGAAAAAATTATGGTTTTGGTGGGGGGAGTTCAACAACCAGACTGCCTTACTTACTACCGATGGGTGGTAAGCATGTTACTTATCAGTGGTCAGAGGGTGAGGTTCCGATTCGCAAAATTCTATTAAATTTATGTGGTATTGGTCGCGGTGATTACTTTCTAAATATTACAGCCAGTAGGATTCGTATTACTCATTCTAACTTAGAGTATAAAGCAGAAGAAAAAGGGTGGACAGCCCGAAAAATTTTGCAGCACAATATTGAAACAACGGAAAGACATTACCCCAACGGTCACCCTGTTTCAAACAACAGGCAAATGTCACAAGGGATGATGGGGTTAGTCTACATAGCCCAAGGTAAGAGCCGCAGTGAAGCTATAGAATCAGTTAAGAAAGAATTGGAAATTCCCATCTTAGAATACGATGTTTGGAAACAACGTAATGCTCCTACAAACCCCAACGGCATTAGCTGCGACGGGGAAATCGATTTGGTGTCCGAGAAAGATTGGCACTATACAGCACGCAAGTTCGCAGAAAAAAAAGGGATTATTGAAGAGGGTCAAGATATTACCTGCTATCAATACGATCTTTGTGTCTTTTGCAGAAGTGCCAAACTCGTTGATGATCCCTACGCTATTTATAAACTATTGAGCTTTCTCGATGCGTTAAGTGAAGCTATTGACCAATACCCAGAACGCGCTTCGGTAATTCAATTAAAGATAAATCGCTTTCAAGCTAACCTTGACGGCCTCCCATTAGAAACCATTGAACAAGCTGAGTATTTGCTCGAAGAAAAAGGGCGTTATCCACTTTTCAACTCGTTATCTTCCATTTCCCAATTTCTATAAGGACTATATCTATGCTGTCTTTTGAAAACTCACAAGATATGGATTCAACCTTAGATACCATGCGTTCGATTGGTGATAGAGGCGACTATTTACAACAGGAACTTCTCCCTGCACTACTGCGAGGCGATTGGGAAGAGTTAGATAAAATGGTGGTCTATCAAGATCAAAAAAAAACCATCTTGTTTGGCGAGGATATATGGGCGTTTAGATATTCTGACTACAAAGGGAGTGGGATCGCGAACTTGATTTTTAACATTGAGCCAAAGCAAGAAGAAAATGTCATTGTACTTCATCAAAAAGGGCGTCACATGCTTAATCAAATGAAGTGCGTAGCATTAGCAGAGATGTGGTTTTCTGTAAAACATACAGAACTGGCTTCAATTAATAATAAAAAAAACTCTCTTCGAAAGGATATTGCTCAGCTAATCAAACGTGGCATCAATTCGTTTGAGGAATTGAATCAAGAATATTTAGAAATTTTGGTTTCTGAGGGATGGTATGATATTTCTAGAAGCTATTGTTTTATAGGGTTGAATAACCTTGTCCACTTGAAAGGGCTGCTGCCTTTCAAGGTCAACTTTTCACATCAAACCCATAAGATACATAACGTGAATTCTGATGCGCAAAACGGAAAAGTGGTGATTCCCCCACGAATCTATTTTGCGGCATTAAAAGAGTACAGTGAAGACATCGTAAAAGCCTACGGGTTAAGAGATGAAATAGAACAAGCTGTTGAGCAGATGATTTCGCTTTATGAGAATGAATTAGAAAGAAAAATCCTGAGGATTAGAAAAGGCTATGGCCATAAACCTAGTGACAGCTACGTAAAACCATGGGAACAATTTACGCAGGCGCTCAACAAAAATGGAATAACCTTAGTGGATAAAGGTGAGGATCCTCGGTGGCCCCCTGTGTCAGGATTGTTGTCACCCCTAAATAATCATTATGTTTAAAGACAGGGTGCGGCAAAAGAGAACGATATGGCTCGGTATTCAC
>NZ_JAKILU010000029.1 GCF_023283485.1 Shewanella glacialipiscicola | reverse complement strand
GCATTTTTCAAATGCCAGAAAGCAAAAAAGCCATTGATTATCAATGGCTTTTTCACTTTAGAATATGGCGGAGGAGTAGGGATTTGAACCCAAGCTCTCAAATTAAATAGTTGAAATAGTCGTTTAGTTTCAATTGCATGTAGTTAATACTACATGAGGAACCGTGCAATTGCTTACTGAGATTGACTTTACTGTTGAATATTCAAAAAGTCAATATCACTCAATAAATGACAGCAACGATTAATTGTAAAAAGCAAAGTGAATGGAAATGAAGTTCAGCAAAATTTGATATTCCCCCCCATCAACTGCTGAACACAAAGCACACCTCCCCTAGAACGCTAAAGACAGCGCTTCAGGGTAAGCGTGGGCAAGCAGCTTGCTGTGCTTTGGTTTCACACGCATAACGTGTGGCTTTTGGGGTTCAAAGGGGGTTCCCCTTGCCCGAGTACCTATCCGACCTTTTTGGAACAAAAAGTGGGATAGGTACGTACCGGGTTACGCACTGGTCCCACATAATAGTGGGCTGCTTTTTGCTTCGCAGTCGATGACTGCGAAGCTGTACTTTTTTGCACTCAACGAGTGCGAAGTTAAGGTTTGTTTAGGCTTAGCCTAAACATTATCACGTCGTAAAAAACAAATGGCCATGCGGGTTTTACACCAACCCCGATAAGTTAGTTTCAACACCAATAAGCTGCAAACGTAAATGTTGTTCAAACCTCAATTAATCAAATCGATATTTTGATTATTTCGCCTTAGCCGTTTGCTCTCTAAAACGACCACTGACATGTTTAATGCCGCCACTGGCAGCGTGAGTGCCATCTGTGGCAGTAGCGCTGCCAATTAGAGCGAATTAACACCATACGCTGCATACAATACAAGCATAACCTCATGCCTGGCCGTTAATTTAAGTCTTACATTCTCAGCGATTAATAAAAAATCGGTCATCACTTTATAAAAGTAATGACCGATTTTCTGCTTACTTGCTGAGCAACTTATATTGTATTCATTCTAATCTGAGAGAATACGGTTAACGTATAATTTAGCGAATAGTGAACGCGTGCTTTATCACATATCAAATGAGTCGTTAATCTGACTGTCTTTGCGTGTTAACGCGTTTTCAAGCTCTGTATCGCCAGTATTATTCGTAATTTTTATTAGTGTTTTTCTGAGCTCCGTTGGCAAATCTGCACTAAAGGCTTTAATGATATGTTGCATAAACTCCGCCGCTCCCGCTCTTCCTTTTAGTATTAATCGATTGTTCATGTGCTCCAACATTTTTCGTATTGGATACAATGCCTGAGTTGTCATTATGCTAAGTCTGTCTAAAATTGATTGTTTTTCAGCTATAGCGCTATCTAATTCCGTGTGTTGTTGCTGTTTAAGCAAAATCGATTCATCTAATTTCTTTTCTTCCTTTCTCTTTGTGCTTAAACGCTCATCAACTTCTTGCTCAAGCCGTATTTTTTTACTATGCCTACGCTGATTTTGTTGAAAAGCCGCCTCTTGCTTAACACATTGTTGCTCAAGTGCGTCACGTTTTATTATCAAAGTCTCACAATTTTCACTCAAGTAAGCGGCTTTGCTCTCTAAATCATCAACCACTTTTTCTCGCTGAGAAATTTTGTCATCCAATTTTTTAGCCTTAATTTCTAAACTATCTACGTCCTCAAGTAAACGTGTGTGATAGTTAAAGGGTCTATCGCGCTTGGCAAGCTTTGCTTCTTTACGCATTTGCTTTCGTTTTTCAGATTTACGAACAGATTCTGGATGAAACGCGGCATTAATATTTTTGGGATGAAAGAGATGCTCATTGACGAACTCATAGAACATCTCTTGCATGTGATGCGCAACATCGCCTGCCCGTTCACGATTCAAGCGTCCTTTCTCAGAAAGTAACTCGGCATCGACACCTTTGCGCTCAAACAAAAATGCATTGACGTTTCTGATGTGTGCTAACCGTAAATCGTATTGATGCGTTAAAACATTTTTCCCAGAAATGAAAGCATGAACATGGCCGCCAGTTATTTCACCGGGTAGTCGTTCATCATGATGTAACACCATGAGTTTGATTGGATAATCAGAATAATAGCGCTGTAAGAAACTTTTCATTGCGTGCATCATTTCTTCATTGCTCAAAATGTCTGTACCTATTTCATTATTTATCGGGATTTTGAATAATAATTCTTCAAAATTGACAGAGTTAAGTGAATTAGGCTTATCTAACAATGCATTGTGAGCTTTGATATAATTCACCAATTGCTCAACTCGCTGAGTTTTACGCTTCATATCAAGCAAATTCAATCGATATGCAACATGATGCACATTAATTAAGCTATCACTCGAGAGGATCTCATCTACTAACTCAATACCTTTCTTACAAAAATGACCGGCCTTTACCCACTCTTTGAGTTTGTTTTTTGAGCGTGCTTTGTCTTGCCCAAATTTACGCGCATCAGCACTCTTCATTGTTTCGGGCTGCAAAATTTCGAACATCATTTGCTCTCTTTGCTCTTGTGAAAAGTTATTTAAAGGGACAATTCCTTCAGAGGTATCAATCAAATTAGTGTGCGATAGCGAGCTATCCCATTCAATTTCGATCTCATTCTTTGAGCGCATCAGCTCCTGTGACTTAGTCAAATACTTTTGTTTAAGCGCCATTTCTTCTGTGAGACGTAATGAGTGGCACAAGGTAGCTTTGCCAGCTCTGCGCCCCTTGTCATTAAATGCATAGTTAACAAATGCAAAGAAGAGAGTCGTTAATCTCATATCAACTTCTCCACAACACTCTGACTCAACAATCGATTGAGATACTCTGTTATCAAATGCGGATGACTAATGAGCAATTGCGATATCTGTTGCTCTGTGAGCTGAATATCAGCGTTTGAAACTGTGTTGGAAGTCGTTGTTAAATCTGTTGTGTTTTCATCTGCAGCTATAGATTCATCACGAGGTGTGGGTGTAAAAATACCACTAAACTGCTGTTCAACTTTATTAACAAAGTCGGGTGCATCTGCACACATCCATCGCGCATAATGAATGTCAATCATTGCAGTACTTTCGTGGCCTAATTGTCGCGCTATCCATTCTTTTGAGATGCCAGAAGTCAGCGCTTGGCTTGCGAAAGTATGTCGCAGCTGCCCGGCTCCGCGGTGCTTCACTTTTGCAGATACTAAGAAAGGGGTGAAAAACGTTTTGTTAAATTGTGTTGCGCTAATAAAAGGTTGATTTGTCTGAGTATTGTAGAAAACGAGTGATAAATTTTCGATTTTTTTCGTTTTATTGTCGCGCTGAAGCACTGAAACTTTTCTAGCTTTTCGATGTCCCGTAATCAGTTTTTGTTGTGTTAATATGCTTATAGCAGAAGCACATAATTCAATTGTACGTTGAGAACCTGCAGTTTTTGGTGTTTTATATTGCTTGTCGACTAATGCGATTTTGACTTTGAGTTTTGCATTAATAAAGTCAATATCTTCCCAACTTAATGCTAAGAGCTCACTTATTCGAAGTCCAGTTAGAGCACATAACTGAAAAGCATTTTTTCCAGATAAACATCGAACGTTTGTTTGTGCTAACGCAGTTAATTCTGCTCGAGTGAAAGGATTTGGCTCAGCGTGGCAAACGGATAGGTTTTGAATCCCATCCATCGGGTTCCGAGTGATTACGCCATCACGAAATGCATTGTTGAATATTGCACGCAGAATGATATAAAACTCATTAATCGTTTTATTAGCATAACTGTTATGCAATTTTTGACGAAGCCGAATGATGTCACTGTGTGTGACAGAATTAATATGCCGTTGCCCAACTAATTTAATAATTTTTAATGCTTTTGAACGCTCAGAACGCAAGGTCGACGGAGCGACTTCGTGTGTTCTGCTACTTAAATATTGCTCAACGTAAAACTGAATACTCAACGCTTGCATAACTAAGCCTTTGCAGCTCTTCGGCTGCTTATTCTTAAGCTTAGATTATCATTTAATAAAAAAAACGCAATCAATAAAACAAATAAACCCAACCAATACAGTGGCTTATATTATTAAATTTCTAAAAAGTCAAATATCTGTAAATTAAAACAATGTAAAAATCATCTTCAACCTGTGGTTTCTCATTCCAAATGGTTTTTGTCTCACTTCATGGATCTGGGTTTTTATTTTATATAATCAACGTATTATGGTGATTTCAATGATAGGTTTGCACTATTGTGGTGCGAACTTATCATTAAGAGCGCTTTTAGCCCGGTTTTTACCGCCTAACTTTTTTAAAACTCGGGATATGTTTTCTGATGTGTTTGTATTTGGTTTTACAATTGATACTTGCCGAATCCTTGCATATAGATTTTCTCAACTCTCTGAAACCACTGATAGACCTTTCGTGTTCCATCCCGCGATTTGATCTAACTCAAGCCTCCCTGCTATCCAGGGCGAGATCGTGAATATATTTTAACCGTTTTGCCCCCAATTTGACGGACGGTGTCGATTATGATCTTATGCTCTCTTTTTCTTAAAGAGAGCATCAGTTCTAAACTGTAGAATTTCTGCGAATCAGACGAGGCTCCTGGGGATAGCTCCAAAAGAGATTTAATCTTCGACCAATCCCTTGAATGCTCGACATGATTTGCAGCCATTGTATCTTCCCTTGATTTAAAAATTTATATAATTTCATTCAACTATATAGGTATATGATACACCGAAAAACCAAGAGGTTGTTTAGAAATTAATGCAAAGGAATAGGCACTTTACCAATGACTCTTTATGCCAAACTAAGATATTAATCAACTATTAGGAAAAGTAGGTCAAAAATGACAATCGATACATCCCAAGAAGCCCATCGCTAAATGACTTTGGGGCACGAACGTGCCAGCGAGGGTTTGCTAACACATCGATGGACATAAGTGTGTTGAATTTTCAGCTCTAATCGGTAAGCTTCGGCTTAAGATTTCTATGTGTAACGCCAACCTAAGCAGCGTGATTGCGTGGAAGGCCCTCTTTTTTGTTAAAAAAAACTGCGATAATGTTAGCTGTCGGACTTTGGATAATTGTTATGTATTTAATCATTTTTTGAGGATTTGATTCTTTATATCTTCGCTGATAGGAGCTTCTTTGATCAGTTGTTCTAATCTTTTTGAGTCCTGCATTTCACTATACAACCAGTAAGCGGTAGAGAAGGACGCTGTTATAACTGAAGCTAATATTGCGGCTGTCAAACTTTCTAGTACAGAAGATCTAAAAGGTTTCTTAATTTGAAGTAAAACGGCATCATCTTTTAAAGATTCTTTATAAGAAGTTAACTCTTCTGAAAGAGTTATATTTATGAAGTTATTTACAACTAACTCGGCTTCTTTTCTAAAGCGTTTAATCGATTCGGGACGAGCGGAAGGTACATGGAAAAATTTTTGAATTTCTTCTTTCGTTGGGTATACGCTATTTTCACTATTAAAATGCTTAACCCAAGCGACTTTTTCTTGCTTATATAATGAGTAAGCAACCTTGCCTACAAAATCATTATCATCTTCGATCATGTCATCGAAAATATTATGATTCCACATAATAACTACCCTGTTGCGTTAGATTTTTTATACGCTTTATTAATTTCTGAAGCAGAATAAGTTCTGGCTGTTATCTTTGATTTGATGCTTTTGGGCAAGTCATAAGAAGAAACTTCTTTTTTATTCATCACCGCAGCAGCAGCTTTTTTAATTATATCTAATGTCATATATCACTCCAATACACCCTTTTCATTAGTATACTATTAGTAGATTATGAAACAAACTAGGAAAAACACATAACGTCCTAGTATTTATGCCTTGCGCTATTCACGCCCCGCCAAGATAAAGCGTAAGCATTTGATTTAAAACAGATTTAAATCTCACCACTTTGAAGTGGCTTGCACATAAACTGGCTTTAAAACACTCAAAACTACGTATTTTGAATACGACTGCATAATGATCCTGCCTCCCTCATGATGCGCCGCTAAAAGTTGTATGAATAGATTAGAATTTATTGGGCAATTCGCTTGTAAGATTACGATTCATTAGCCGACCGCTAGCAAGCTTTGGGGCAATAGTTAATCAGCTATTTCATTTTACGGATTACCTGAAGTATCGAGAAAGCCTCAGTTCAAGTGACAATCCACTACACCGCATTTAGTGACCTTTGTGTGTCCGATTTTTAAGCTAGTTGCCAAGGTTTTCTAGGTATTTAACGAACGGAGCAAAATCACCTTTGTCAGCTTCCTTAAGGCAATATATATAAGCTTTGCGCTCTTCGCTTACTTTCTCTAGATTGCCCTCAGCCCAGTTAAGCGGTGGCTCTTCTAGTAACACTATGCGAACAACATCGGTAAATATACGCGAGTGCCTGCCGTTACCATTTGGGAAAGGGTGAATCTCAACAAGTTTGTGCTGTATGCGAGCGCTGAGTTCTAGATGTGAAAAGTGTTTGAACGTTACCCAATACTTGGCATCTTCCAGAAAATTGTAGAGATTGTGCCTTATTTGGGATGGATCGCAGCCAATGTTTAACTCTTTTTTTCGAGACATCCCAGCCCAAGCCCAAACATCACCAAATAGATTCTGATGGAGGGCAAAAACGAACTCAACTGAGAAAATAGAATCCAGTGTTAGGCCAGAAATACCACTAACCCATTGCTGGCCTGCTAGTATATTGGATTGTTCAAGTTCGTTAAGTTGTTCTCTTGTTGTTACGTGTGGATGTTTCAACCCTTCCATATCATCTGGGTCAAGTGGTGTAGCACCTTCTGGTTCATCAATGATCAAAATACTTTGCCCTCCCTACTTTTACCCCAAAGCTTACGCCCACCGGCACGCATAATTTCTTCGGCTAGTTCACTTATTAAGATATCTTCTTTCTCTTGGCTAACTGATTGCGCCTCTAGAAACATATTTTTTGACGCTTTCTTTACTTCTATTTTCGCAACCTTAAGCGCACGCTCTTGCATTATGTCAGAAACAGCCTTTTTAGGTTTTAGAGCGTATGAGAAGTCACAGTCTAGAGCTTCAGCTAGCTGTTTTAACTGATTTAGAGTTATGTCCCCGTCAGCCTCGCGCCTTTCAAGAACTGATATTCTATTTCTTGTCATGCCAGCTCTTTCTGCTAGCTGTGCGCCTGACATATCAAGAGCCTTTCTTACTGTCCTAATCCAGCCCTCTTTAGGTATTGAGGGGAATAGCGTTCCCTTAACTGCATCAACCAGTTCTCTGTACTGCCTTAAAACCGTTTTCTTAACGGGTTGTAGCTTGCGCGGAATTTTTTTAAAAGAGTACATAGTAACCTCGCTTTTCATTATCAATACATTAAGTGTATTCTAAGCCAGATACACTTCCAACCTTGACGTATCTCAATATAACCACACTAACACATTATAAGTATCGAATTATAGATACAGAAGATGATTTTCTGCACTAACATAACGATACTAAATCGCAAGAACGTAATCCAATTGAGATACAACAAATACTTGATAGCGGACTTTTTCTTTGTGTTAAAAAGCGAGCTAAGGTCAGTCGGGGGCGAATAGCATTAGCCCAAGGCCAGCGTAAAATGACGGCATTCGGCGCGTGAACCAGACTAGGCAAGTCTGATTCACTAACACTATTTTGGACAAACATTGATTTACTTTAAGCCCCATGACAGCGTTTAACTCTACAAAAATAGCTGACTATCCCTAAATCCTTGTATCGTGTAATGGTCTAATGTACCTGCAAGGGCTAAGCTTACTATTTCGGTGAATATTAGTTTGGTGCAATTTAGTAAAAAAAACTTTGTTGGGACAGTGAACGATGCGCTGAACAATTCAGGAGCTAATCCAAAGTTATTAAAGTTAGAAATAACGGAAACTCTCTTGGCCAGTAATATACCGGATGTTAAAGCCAAGATGCGGGCATTACAGCAACACGGTATCACATTTTCGATTGATGATTTTGGTACCGGCTACTCGTCCTTATCATATCTTCAACAACTTCCCATAAATCAACTGAAAATAGATCAAGGATTTGTTCGGGATATCATCAATAGTAATAATGACAAAGCTATAGCACAGGCCGTTATCACACTCGCAAGCTCGATGAATTTACATGTAATAGCTGAAGGGGTTGAAACTGAAGCACAACGAATGCTATTGCAAAGTATGGGTTGCTATTCATACCAGGGTTATCTTTTCGGCAGACCAGTTACTCTAGAAGAGTTAGTGATAGCATGATGTGTAGCATACTAATAAATTATCACCTCTGCAGCTGAGTCAGCTCTGGCCTATTCTTATAGTCTAAACAACCACTAGATGTGGGATTTGCTATGAAAATGCCTGAGGTGAGCTTTTTCAAGTGGCAAGGCTAATTCAATTCTGAAACTGATTGCTTAATCACAAGAAAATAAGATGGCCTAATGGTTTTATTTGCCCTAGATGCTGTTGTGAGTATGCCTATGAGCTTACACCTTCGTTAGGCTAAATTGTAGTGGAACGAATATGAAAAGCTTCCAAATCCATGTTGTTGTATAAAACTTGCAACTGCGGGCAGATGAGTTTTTAGTACGTATGCCGCCCTTAAACACTTATCATCCATGATTAGCTCTTGACTCAAATGTTCACATTCAATAAGAGCTTGTGTCATAGCTTCAAATGTGTAGAACTCTAGAACAATAGAAAAATATGGCCCGGAAATTTTTCTATCTGTTCTTTAGTGCCTGTGGAAATGGTGTAGGTTACCCCTTCGCGTGTAGCAAAATATTCTGAAATACCTATGTACTGAATGTTCATGAAGACACCTATATCGAGAAGTTGTGGAAATAAGATAAGCTTTACCTCTCTTATTCACAATAGCCGTTAGGCTTCACTGCACATTACACTCAAAAATAATGCAACCAATACCTGCCAAAATTTAAAGCATTGTTTTTTATATGTTTTTTTAAAATTTATTTAAGTCGATTTAATTCGAGAATTGAACTAATGACTACCAAATAAACCTCACTTTACTCAACAAACTTATGTCTTAAGCTATTCAATCTCGAGTAAAAGTGCTTTCTCATCTGGGATTAAATCATGCACTGAGCATTCAAGAATCGCTGCAATAACATACACCTTCTCTAAGCTGATACTTTTCTCACCGCGCTCGACGATACCGATGTAATTAAGACTAAAGCCACATTGCTGTGACAAGTCTTTCTGAAGCAGGTCTTTTTCTTTTCTTTTTTCTGCGAGTTTTTTTCCAAACTCAATCGCAATCTTTTTTTTCATTCTTATCTTGTAGATTAAATTAAAACACACTATAGTGTGTTTTACGGTGATTAATCACTTAGCTAATATCAGTTTGCCGCTGCCTTATTAGCTAAACACTCACCCACGGATGCTAGCATCCGTGGGTTTATTTACTCACAACTTGAATCCTTCAAAATGACACAAATTGATTTTATAGACATTATTCATAAACATTGCCCCGTCGTTTTTAATACGGAGTATTTGTTACAAGCCCTTATCTATACGTATGATACTGAAGATGCCGCCATTCTTCGAAAATGCATGCATAACCATTTATACCGATTAGAAAAACACCACTTTGTGAAACGGCTTTCTCCTAAAAGAATTCGCAACGCACAATATGAACAACGATTCAGTCTACAAGCCCCAATTCATATGCTACCCAAAAAGCCAGACAGTACTTTACATAAGCACACTGATAATCAGAGCATGGTAAAAAACCACTATAATGTACTTCAGCAACATATCAAGCAGTTAACACATAAACTCAATGCTTTTAAATTGCTTAGTCATAAGTTTCATTTATATAGCCCCATCATCAATGGCAAAATCAAGGTGTTAGATACCGAGCTATATGCAAAAGGCATTGAGCTCAATGCCGTTAATGAATTGATAGATGAAATCAAAAAATGCAGCAAAGGTTGAGCGTAAGTGAGCGAAAGGCATTATTGACTAAGCCATGCTATTCGCACCATATGGTAAATCGACATTAGGTTAACGGCATTTGGCCGTTGAAATATATTAAGTGGGATAAAATTTAGTAATTTAAAGGATGTCGTCTTCGCGCAGTAAAGTCACCGACGTTGTTACGCTGTCATACCATGCGATAACTTAGTTATCGTGGCTGTAATCATGTCCATACCTATTATGGTATCTAACAGTGTTCTGGTCTAATCCCATCGGACACTTAATTTTGAGACAGTATGGTCAATAAATTAAGAGGTCTATATGAGTCTGAAAAAATCACATAAGAGTTATCCGCAGGCATTTAAAGATGAAGCCGTCTTGATGGTGTTAGAACAAGGTTATAGCGTTACCGATGCGGCAAAGTCTCTTGGAGTTAGCACCGTCTAGGATGTTCAATGAACAATGCCTTTTCTCCCATTGCCAAGGTTTCATCCCGCATTTCGTCCGTCATATCATGAATTTTTCTACCCCGTAAAGGTCTACGGAGCTCACAGAGAATTAATCAGCATTTCAATAATGTCACTTCTGCTTACATTCTTTTCATTGGCTAAGCTGTCAAGTTTTGAAATGGTAGCTTTAGACAACGATATTGATACTGCCTTTTTCCGCACTTTCGTAAGGCTGACATTTTCATCAACAGATAGCATCTCTGATTTACTGAGAGATCGCTGCATTAGAGCTATTTCAACATGAGTAAGGTTGCCTGCATCGGTCATCTGGTATGAGTGACTACTTTTACTATATTTTATCGTAGTGTTATATACGTCCCGAAGATCACGTAAAGCCCGCGTGAGTGTTGCCCCAGAACAATCTGCGTTTTTGATTATTGTATTTGCAGAAACAGATTCACCCGAAGACAACAATACTGCGAGTGTGAAAATTCGCTTCTGTTTTGTGCTTAATATCATATGGTTACTTTACTGTTATTGGCTGAAATACGAAGGTCGAACTTATTTTCCTGTTCGGGTTAAACATGGATATTGCGTTAATTGGATCGATATTATCCAAACATGAAAAATTCATCTTTTGGATAGTAGCGCGATCGGCGGTACATTGAATTATATAATCATCGACTAAGTTACCTGTAGCTTTGCTTAAACGTTGAGTGAATCCGCAAATGCTTACGCTATCGAAAGGCAGTGCGTATAAGGCAATACCAATCAGCCGCATCAATATACCGTGTACGTGACGTGCATAGGCTTCTCTAACGGCTTTTTGCGTCATTTCCTTCTCGATAATCTCAGTGCCTTGCCTATTTAAAGTAAAGATGCTTTGAGGTAAATCTTCAATCTCCGGTAAATCAACATCTAGTTTTATTAGCGATTGTTCTGGCAGAACTTCAAACGAAATCGCGGTATCTCGCGGCCAGTCGGTGTTCTGCAATGTCTCATCTAAAATTGCCTCAAAAAATGCCGCGTCTGATATAAAGCGACTATTTGCTTGTGCTTCCGATGAGGTTAACGATTCTTGATGACGAGCCGCTTCAGATTGCCAGAGAGCATATTGTTCGGCCCATGTCATACGATTAGTTTGGTAGCGGTGTTCTATTAAGGTTTTTTCACGTTCCCAGTCTTGCATTGCACGTTCCCAACTGGCGAGAGTTGCGTGCTGACGTTCTTGCCTATCTTCCTCAGACTCGAACAGTTTTTTAAAAAATCCAGTGTCATCCACACAAGAAGGTTTTACGGGGGATGGCGAGATTTCCGGCTTTGCTGGCCGAACTGGAGCGGGAACGGCATAAGGGCTGGTGGCCGCTTTTAAATAATGGTCACGCAACTCATTA
This sequence comes from Shewanella glacialipiscicola, assembly GCF_023283485.1. GTDB lineage: Bacteria > Pseudomonadota > Gammaproteobacteria > Enterobacterales > Shewanellaceae > Shewanella > Shewanella glacialipiscicola. The sequence continues at coordinate 26,464 of NZ_JAKILU010000029.1, read as the reverse complement.
AATGTGCTCCCAAGTGAGGGGTTAGGCGTCAGAGTATGGACGTTTATAACCTGGTGCATAACCATTTCCATCTGTTCAATGGTGTCTAAAAGTGAGCTTCGCAATTGTTCTTTCGATTCCGTTCGCTCTCTTGCCGCAGCATTTGACGAGGCCGCGGCCCTATCGAGCCTTGTGCGATAACTCAATCCACCGCCAAGCCCAACATTGGCATAAGTGCCACGACTACCAACGGAGACTGACGCTCCCCTCGGGCCAATTGAAAGACTTGGGGTGGTATTACTAAGATTAACCCGAACTCCGGGAATGATTGTGATGCTGCGACGAAAACGAAAGCCCATGTTTTTTACCTATGCTGAATTTGAACAGAGGATGTGGACACTGCTGTAGAAACACCAAAATAATGAACGCGATCTAATACGCTCTTTGCCCATCGGCGATGTGTTGCTGGTTCACACATGGCACCACCTGCTTTAAAGACTGCCTGAGATGAATTAATGATTCGCAGTGCGTCTTGATGGTCAAGTGAGCTTACCATGAGGGCACGCTGAATCACTGGAATTTGATTAGGGTGAATCGCTGTTTTACCTACTAAGCCGTGAGCCAAATCCAATTCCAATTCTTTTTCTAACAGTCGATGATCATCAATGTGCTCACAGACAGGCGCTGTCAGGGAGAAGCCCTTTGAGGCGAATACAGCAACCAGCATCTTAATAACGTAACCCATTGGGCCGTCATATAGGGTTAATTCTCGGGAACGTCGCAAAGAAACGCAATTCATTAAGTCATTTCCACCAATACGAAGGGCGATGATTTTGTCACGGCATTTATGCGCTTTAAGCTCAGAAACTAAGGCTAGCATTGCATTAACGTCGAATACATCTTCAGTCTCAAGTGTTGGCATCCAGCATAAGTGAGTTAATTCTAAAATGGCTGTCCATTCGTTCAAGTTGGATAGGTTGAATTTAGGAAGGACAAAGCCATCAATAGCAGACAAGTCATATTCAGCAGTCAATTGTAGGCCAATCTGCTCGTTTCTCGGGCGAATAAATACTAGTGGCCATTCTACATAATTAATGCGTTGCTTAGCTTCAGAAAGGGCGTCCAGCATCCCTTTAAGGTTGTTCATTGCGAAAGGCATATCCTGTTCGGACACTGCATCTTCTAGGCAAATAACCAAAGACCGCAGTCCAGCAATTTTACCGGTCACAATGGTATCTACAATGTCGATGCGGGTAGCTGGCATGTAGAGTGTCGCTCCCAGACTGTAAGCAGAAAGTTCCTTTTTCATTAGAGTACCTTTTTGATAATTGTAACTGCACGATATTGACCAATGAGATCGCCAACTTCGGTAATCACCACGCCTTTCTCCTTGGCAAGATAGACCAACAGAGATACGTCAGGATCATTAATGGAACGAACCAGCACATGGTCAGGCACCCTGCGTAATACTGCGCGCGTCGCTTCTGCAATGCCAGGTTTGATACGATTTAAACTTGAAATATCATAACGCTCTGCAAGCAGTGTCATGATTGCTTTGCTTTGTTCCCATTCCTTCGCTTTTATTGAATCGCGTTCTTTTATATTAATGAATGGGACGTCAGAAAGTTCGATTTCTTGGCAACACTGTTCAACAGCATCAGCCAATGATAAACCGCATTCATACTCGCTAAGGTGGTTGCACACCATGCAGTGATGGAAGCCTTCATCACTATAAAGAGAACGAGAGATCATCCCCGAAACAGGAGCCCCCATTATTCCAAAAGGGATTAGCCAATCATCATCGGTGGCCGACATCCAAGCGCAACCACATGGATCAGCCAAAACCACAAGGCGTGGTTGTTCAGGGTAGCCCGACCGACCTTTAAGCGCCTTAGTCAGTTCATTGGTGATAGCCCCCTTTCCTGTCCAGCCATCTACCCACACAATGCCTTCGGTTCCATGGCGTCCCTCAATAACAGCAAGGGCAGTTTCATCTATGCCACGGTCACGAATAATACTGATCCCGTAGTGATAAGACTCTTTACCCATCATTGTTAACGCTCGTTGCAGCATAACGCCTAAAGGCACACCTGCGCGGACTAGACTTGCCAAAATAATCGGGGAATTTCCGTACTCTTTCGCTAAAGTCACTGCCAGCATCATGATTTCCTTAGCAAGCCGTTTGGCTCCAATGCTGTAAGCCTTGTTAAACAAGTCGAGATGAAATTGAGTTGGTTCTGGCTCTTGGCTCAGCATGTCGGAATAATGCATTTGCCCTGACTGGATTAGGGCCTCTTTTTCTTCAATGGAGGTGAATTCAATAGTCACCGGCTTTAAAAGAAATTCGACATCGCCGTGACGATAAGAACCAGAAAAAATTGGTGAAATATTCAAAATTCTACTCTCCAAATACGCGGTCTTTGATCGCAGATGAAAACTGACTTTGTTTTGGTACACCATACCAAGAGCAAAGTTTAAGGAAACTGAAGTCAGTAAGGCTATCGCCAAGGCCAATAGTTGGGAATGTGCCTCGTTCAGCACGCAGCTTGTTCAGAAGGTAGCTGGTGGCTTTCCCTTTCTCGATACAAATTGGTAACCATGCAATATTGTTGCTGTTACGATGAACGTAAAAACCTTCTGTACCGAAAATTTCCTCTATTTCATCACCTATCGCATTGAGTTCGTCTAGCTTAGTGCTATCGGTATGTTTCAAGACAAGATATATAGGGACTCCATCGTACTCATAGTTAATGCGAGCCCAAGCATCTATCCCTCTTTCAGCCATCAATGTCGTTATGTCACCTTGCATATCCAGCAAGCGTTGACGATAAGGGGTAAGTTCAGTCTCAATGTGTTTTTGCCACTGAGTATCACACTGACCATCAGGAGATAGAATGACAGCGCCATGAGTGGTAATTGCCCATGAAGTAAATGGTATTTGCACTCGAGCATATTCATCAGTGCCACGGGCGGTAACTGGGATAACATCGGCGTTTACCAGTAGCCAATCAACTAACAAGGCTTGTTCTTCATTCATAAAGCTGCGTGGAGCCAAAGAGCGATCTAAGGCCCCAACCCGTACTGGGACTTGATCGAGTTCATCAACCATTTTTCGCTTAGTTTGAAACAACGTATCATCCAAATCAGGGAACACGACAGGGCGGATATTATTTGGCATGGATTGGTTACTCATTACTAATGACTTCAACACGCTTGGCTATATTACCAAGGGCATTCAGTAAGACAAGATCGACGCTTTCAGCGGGAGTTTCGCAGCACAAATACACCGAGTCGAATTGTAGGTGGGCGACGTTATAAACAAAATTCGGGATACCCAAACCGTAATTGTCGGTAAAGGTTATTGCCGATTCGATAGCGTGGCCGATAGCAATAGGTGATCTGGAGGTAGAACTGAAATAGACCTCAGCACCTACCTTTTCCAACTTTTCGGCAAGTAAAAACGGTTGCCACACAAATTCACCGGTGCCTAGCACTAACACCTTATCAGAAGGTGACACGCAGACATTATTTCCTATAAAACAAATGGACTCATCCATCCCCAAACGACCCCAACATTGAGCCCCAACGATTTCAACAGCCCCTTTTGCCGTGACATTCACGCTAGGCATGATCGGCGGTTCTGCTTCGGGATTAACATTCCAAGACCATTTACCTTGAACCAAAGAGATTGATGTAACTTTTGGGCCATCAATCTTTTCAAGCACTGCATCTTGACTCCAATCAGTTAATGTCACCGTAACAAGACGCTTAATGCCAGTCATGCCCGCATCAACAAGCGCAGCATAAAGGTTGGTAAAGGTGTTACCCGTTGTCGCTTCATCATCAATAAGGACTAGCGACTTTGCCTGCTCTACGCGCTGAGCTAATACAGGATCATTTGGCCAGTAAATGAGGTGGTCTGTCGCATGTGAATGAGTTTCTTTGAACTCGCACATTAGATTGCCATTAACAGGATGGCGGGTAGATGTTAGGAATACCGATTCGGGTACCATGCATCTTGCCTCTTGGTAAACACCTGCAGCCAAACCTACAGCAGTTTCCGCCATGCCGATAAAGAGTACCGGCCCTGGCAGATCTATTGGCAGCATTGCGGCAATTGATTGGTATGAGCTGCGCATCACACTAGGCTTGATAGGGATATGACGGCCTAGTAATTTACTGACAAATAGAAAGGCTCGTTTTGGGTTACGACGCTCTGCAATCTCAAAGAATTGTTCCAATGGTGTAGAATGCGAACTGACAACGGTCAACTCCCCTGTGGATAGCTTGCGCTTAAAAACCTGCTCGGTTTGGCTCATACCTAATACCTATTATTGTTATTCAGCCGATTGCTGTTCGGTTAGCGCGATTACGCTTGATACAGACCGAACCACTGCAGGTTTAAAACCATCAGTGCCCATCTTAATAGCGGTTTCTTTGTCGATAAGTCCCAACTTGCGTAAAGCAAAGATACCTGAAAGGTTAATATCACAGGAACGGGAGTAGCAAACTCCACCGGAAGGGCGCATGTTAATTTCCAGCAAATAAGGCTTGCCGTTAGCATCATCACGAGTTTGTACGTTCACCAAACCATCGGCCTGCATAATTTGCGCACAAGTTTTTGCTAATTCAAAAGCCACTCCTGATTGTTCAATGGACTGAAGTGCACCTTCTTTACGGCGACAAACTGCGGCGATTACTTCACCATTCTCAACAACCATATCAACAGAACGTTCACGACCTGCTAGGTATGGCATTAGCACCATGGGCTCAGGAAGTATGTCGTTAGTTTGCTGGCTCATTGCTGTAAGGTACATCTTCGGTGTTACTCGACGATTATCAGGATTATTGAAAGCGGCCATCGGGCTAACAGAAGGGTCTAATATCCAGAAGCCAATACCGTAAATGCCAACTACTGGCTTGATACAAGTTAATTCACCAGCCGCCACTTTAAGGGCGAGCTGCTTTTCAAGTTCATCAACGGTGTCAATCTGAATAGATGGCACAACAGGTAATCCATGCTGCTCCATATAACGAGCGTAGCGAACCTTATCATCTGCAATTGAGTGCATATCAAGACAAGTCGCCCCCGTTGTCAGTGACACGCCTAACGCCTCAATTTCTCGCCTGTTTTCCTCCATCCAGCGGCAATTGCGGCCAGCTTGAATAGTGACAACATTGTTTTCAGCTACCACAGATTTAATAAATTCTAGGCGCTCAGTATCCCCTTTTGGCTCAACCAAAGATAAATCGGCAACCGATGTAACCTCAGGGCGACTACCACGATGGGACGCAATAATGCGAAAAGATAAGTCTAATGACTGACGAGCATCAATCACCGCCATGATAATGTCACGCTGAGAGGATAAGCCCTCCATAAACCAAATAGATTTCAAAGTATTAACTTCCATGAATAAAGAACGGTGTTACCGATTAGATGTCACGAATTTTATTATTAAATGTGAGAGTAGTCAATCAAATTATGATTGACTTAGATCTAACTCTGGTTAAAAATGGACACATCAAAGGTAGGTTGGAATGAACATGTTTCACCCCTATTGCCTATTGAAAGCCGACCTAGACCTAGGAAGGTAAAGATTAAAAACGTAGTTTTTAAACCCAAAAAAATAAGGAATGAAAATGGCTTCAGTTTCTTTGGAAAAAAAGCAGTCGGTCTCACTAGCCAAGCAATCAGGTTCCCCATTAACTAGCCTTAAATTCGGATTAGGTTGGGACCCTCTAAAAAAATCAGGTTTTTTTGGAAAGCTGTTAGGTGGCGGTGATTCTATTGACCTCGATGCCAGCGTAGTTTTAATGGACGCTCGCGGTAACCAACTCGATACAGTTTGGTTCCGTCAATTAAAGTCTAAGTGCGGCTCTGTTAAGCACAGCGGCGACAACCTCACGGGTGAAGGTGATGGCGACGATGAGAGTATCAGCATTGATTTAACTCGCTTACCAGCAAACGTAGAGCATTTAGCTTTCACTGTTAACAGTTTCCGCGGTCAAACTTTTAATGATGTCGAAAACGCTTTTTGTCGCGTTGTAGACCAAGGCGGCAAAGAATTGGCTAAGTACACCTTGACCGAGCAAGGTCAGCATACTGGCATTCTGATCGCAGCCCTTGAACGTAGTGGCGGCGAGTGGAAATTTACTGCTCATGGCTTACCTTGCCGTGGTAAAGTCATTGACGACATGATGGATCAAATCGTTTCAGCGTTGGTACGCTAATGGATCTTATCCAAGGGGGTAACGCCCCCGTTCCAGCACTGCCGCTAACTGTGAGAGTAATCTCTGGCGGCGATGTTGATGTGTCCGCTTTCCGCCTTTATGAAAACAATAAAGTGCAAGACGGCGTTGATATGGTTTTCTATGGCCAGCCTCGAAGTGATGATGGCGCAATCACACTGGAAGGAGAGTCGCTAAACACCTCCTTCAACGTGAACCTAGGCGCTATTAATGCGGCAGTTCAAAAAATTGCATTCACCGCAACAGTAGATGGCGGACAAGTGATTGGCAATCTACGAACCCTGAAAATTCAGGTGGAGCAAGGCGGTAACGTCTTAATCACTTGTGACGTACCTATGAATGGTCGCAGTGAGGCCGCGTTGATTTTGGGTGAGTTATACCGGCGCAATGCAGAATGGAAATTCCGCTTCGTGTCTCAAGGTTTTAATGGAGGTCTAAAACCTTTAGCAGAACATTTTGGGGTCGATGTCGCGGATGAACCTGCGCCAACACCAACACCAACACCAACGATCAGTTTGCAGAAGGTGACACTAAGCAAGGACAAGCCAACAATAAGTTTGACCAAGCAAGGTGACAAGTTTGGCAAAATCCGCATTAACTTAAACTGGCACCGAGGCTCAACTCATAAAGGCTTCTCATTGTTTAAACGTGACAATGGCGTTGACCTCGACCTCGGCGCGTTTGTAAGAACTAATGACGGTGATCGTAATGTGATACAGGCTTTGGGTAGCCGATTCGGAAGTCTGAATCATTCACCCTTTGTCGAGTTGCAAGATGATGACCGTACCGGTGATAGTACCGATGGTGAATGGCTATTCGTCAACGGCAATCAATGGGAAAACATCAGTGAAGTGCTCGTGTTTGCATTCATTTACGAGGGTGTGCCTAATTGGGAAAGCACTGATGGCGTGGTGACGATTCATTTGGAGGGACAACCTCCTATTGAAACTCGACTCACCGAAGGCCATTCAGGTCATGGCATGTGTGCCATTGCAAGACTGATTAATAACGGAGGCACAATCAAGGTTGAGCGTATAAACCGTTATTTTACAGGTCACCAGCAAATGGATGAAGCTTTTGACTGGGGCTTCCGCTGGAAAGCTGGCAGCAAATAACCAAATCAAACTAGGAGAAGGCATAATGTCATTTTTAGATAAAGTGCGTAGTGCGGTAAACACAGGCCGTACCGAGTTAGCAAACCAGGTCACTCGTTTCAAGAATAAAAAATTCATGGAAGGGACGGTTGCCATTTGTGCATTTATCGCCGCAGCATCTAACGGTGTAAGCAGTGAAGAAAAACAGAAGATGGTCGGGTTTATCAAAAACTCCGACGAGCTTAAAGTATTCGACACTAACGAAGTGATTGCCTTTTTCCAAAAAATTATCTCTGGCTTCGAGTTCGATGCAGATATTGGTAAAGGTGAAGCCTTAAAATACATCGTGGCGTTAAAGAGCGATGGAGGGGCTGCTCAGTTAGCACTGCGTGTAGGTGTTGCTGTAGCGAAGAGTGATGGCGACTTCGATGAAGACGAGAAGGCCGCTGTAAAAGAGATTAGTTTAGCTCTAGGACTAGACCCGTCTGACTATCAATAGTAGTAATTAAGGAACGAAATACATGAGCTCAACGCATATAGGCTTCCCACCAGAGACTGTAGCCGTCTTTCTGCTACTTTCAGTAGGGGCGATCCTTATCGACCTGTTCATGCACAGGGATGATAAACCTATCCAACTGAAAAGCGCAGTAATGTGGTCGATTTTTTGGGTAGTAATCTCGTTCGCGTTTGCTGGTTTCCTTTACGCCAATCATGGCGCAGAAGTGGCGAGCTTGTTCGTGACCGGATATGCGCTCGAAAAGGTGCTATCAATTGATAACTTGTTTGTCATGATGGCAATCTTCTCTTGGTTTGCTGTGCCAGATGGTTATCGTCACCGCGTTCTGTACTGGGGCGTGATTGGTGCAATCGTATTCCGCGGTATATTCGTCGCAATCGGTACTAGCTTGTTATCACTTGGACCATGGGTTGAGATGGTATTCGCTGTAATCGTTTGCTGGACGGCTGTCATGATGCTGCGAAGTGGTGACGATGACGATGCAATCGAAGATTACTCGGAACATTTGGCTTATCGCTTGGTTAAACGTTTTTTCCCAATTTGGCCTAAGTTAACTAGCCATGCCTTCTTGCTGAAGCAGTCAGAAGTGGACGCAGAACTGGCTAAACCTGAAAACGCAGACGTTCAAGTGGGACGTGTTGGTAAAGCGTCCTACTACGCAACACCGCTAATGCTGTGTTTGGCCGTGGTAGAATTGTCGGATGTGATGTTTGCGTTTGACTCTGTGCCTGCTGTTATCGCGGTAAGCAAAGAGCCTCTAATTGTATACAGTGCCATGATGTTCGCCATTCTTGGCCTGAGAACTCTGTATTTCGTTCTGGAAGCACTAAAACAGTACCTAGTGCATCTTGAAAAAGCGGTAATCGTGTTGTTGTTTTTCATTGCCTTAAAACTTGGTCTGAATGCAACCGCGCACATCTTCCACCATGAATATACAATCTCCGCAATGGCAAGTTTAGCCGTAGTAGGGGTCGTCTTGTTCTGTGGTGTGTTTGCAAGTTTCGTATTCCCTGAGAATGACGAAGCCGAAGCTACTAAGTAATTAACTAAGTAATTAACTGTTCAAATCTCCAAATCGAAAAAGGAATTAATAAATGGCAACTGTTTCTCTATCTAAAGGTGGCAACGTATCACTAACTAAAACCGACCCTACCATGAAAAAGGTACTGGTTGGCTTAGGATGGGATGCTCGCTCTACTGACGGTCAAGACTTCGACTTAGACGCTTCAGCATTCTTACTAGGCGAAAATAGCAAAGTGCGTTCGCCAGAAGATTTCGTGTTCTATAACAACATGCGTGCTGCTGGTGGTGCGATTGAACACACCGGAGATAACCGCACGGGTGCTGGCGACGGTGACGACGAAAGCCTAAAGGTCAATTTAGATACTCTGCCTGCTGATATAGCTAAAATCGTGTTTGTTGTAACAATCCACGATGCTACAGCTCGTAGTCAAAACTTTGGCCAAGTGAGCGGCGCGTTCATACGCCTAGTTAATGAAGAATCAGGCAAGGAAATTATTCGCTTTGACCTGTCAGAAGATGCTTCAACTGAAACCGCAATGTTGTTCGCAGAGCTATACCGTCATGGCAGCGAGTGGAAGTTTAAAGCCGTAGCCCAAGGCTACAAAGGCGGCTTGTCTTCTGTTTGTGCCGAGTACGGAGTTTCTGCCAACTAATCAGTTGGGCGTATAGCAATTTAAATCTAAAGCGGGCCCCCCCGTATTACAGGGACAATTCCCTAAACATTAGGAGCTTTAAAATGGGTGTATCTTTAGCTAAAGGTGGCAACATCTCTTTAACCAAGGCTGACGCAGGCTTGAAAGTTATGTTAGCGGGTCTAGGTTGGGATCAGCGCGTTACAGATGGAACTGATTTCGACTTAGACGCCTCAGTATTCATGGTTGGTGAAAACGGTAAAGTGCTGTCCGACGCAGGTTTCGTTTTCTACGGTCAAAAAAATAGCCAATGTGGTTCTGTTGAACACCAAGGTGACAACCGTACTGGTGCCGGCGACGGTGATGACGAGCAGATTAAAATCGATTTAACCAAGATTCCTGCGGACGTCAAGAAGCTAGTTTTCGCTGTTACCATTCACGAAGCAGAACAACGCAAGCAAAATTTTGGCATGGTGAGCAATGGCTACATTCGCGTTGCAAACAACGATAGCCAAGTTGAGCTGGCACGCTTTGACTTGTCAGAAGACGCTTCTGTTGAAACCGCAATGATCTTCGGTGAGCTATACCTACACGGTACAGAATGGAAATTCAAAGCCGTAGGTCAAGGTTTCGCTGGTGGCCTCCAGGCACTAGCTGCAGCCCACGGCGTAAATCTGTCTTAATTCGCAGATGACTTAATCTTTAAAGGGCAAACACAACGGAGTTTGCCCTTTTTTATCAAGCAGTATGGGAAAAAAATGGCGAGAAGAAAAGCGAATGATGAGTCGATAAAACTCTTCTTCATGGTGGCAGGAGTTTTACTATTTTTACCGTTTATGTTTGTGTCGTTCTTTCATTACAAGAAATTGAAGAAAATCTATTTTTCGACAAGTAATGCTCAACGGGTATTTGATAGCGCTCAACTAATCAAAAGCATTGTGTATAGTGTAGGCTTAATTACCACAACGTTGATCATTATGTTTTATGCTACGAGTCAATTATCAGGTCTTGTGGGCCCAGATTACCAAAAGGTTATACTCGGTCTGGATGCCATACTTCTCGCGCTAGGTATCTACCCGGTCTGTAAGCTTGCTCAGCGTGTGGCTGTGCGATATTTAGGCGTTATATTCAATGACGATTCTAATAGAATGATAATCCCAGTTGATCTTGCGAACGCAAGTGCAAGCGAAAATCTGCGACTTCAATTTCTAAAACAAATGGGAGAGTGTGAAGAAATTCCTATTAAGGAAATAACCAATATCACACGGGAAAAAGGGGTCAACTTTTATATTCATGGTGCATTTGGTTCACGTCAAATAAATTTCACCAATAAGCAAAAGCGTGATGAGTGCTTAATGGCTTTGCAAGCTAGAACTAAAGTCAGCCGCGGCGGTGATTTAGGGTATTAATAAGAGTCGAGTTAGGGGGAAATATGGAACTTATTTCAGGTCAAAACACTGGCTTAAGTGGTAGCGAACTTGTCATTGATATGAACTATCAGCACGGCGTAAACTTTGCGGGTGAAGTGGATACCTCTGCCTTCTTGTTGACGAACCAAGACAAAGTGAGAAGTGATAGTGACTTCATTTTTTACAATCAGCCAGAATCAATCAATGGGGCGGTTGTTTATAGCAAGACACCTACAGGTGGCCGCTATGTTGTGAGCACTGCAAAGGTCGAGCCCACTGTTGATAAGATTGCTTTGACCATGGTAGTGGATGGAAGCAGTACGGTCGGCCATCTTGCCAGTCTGAGCTTAAAGGTGGATGGGCAGGCTAGTTTCAATGTGCCATTGGACAATCGCAGCGAGAAAGCATTGATCGTCGGGCTGATTTACCGGCATAACGGCGCATGGAAGTTTAAAGCGCTTGGAATGGGGTTTAATGGCGGCCTAGCGGCATTAGCGATAAACTATGGTGTCGATGTGGATGATGAGCCTGCCCCTGCACCTACCCCCATTCTAGAGGCGTCCAAGCCAACTGCGGGGGTAAGCCTGGAGAAAAAGCTACAAGAGCAAGCGCCGCATCTCATCAATCTAGCCAAACCAGTGAGTATTAGTTTGGCTAAGCACAAACTAGAGCATGTTAAGGCTAAGGTCGCCTTCGTTCTCGACGCATCTGGTTCTATGACTCAGCAATTCAAGCAAGGTAATGTTCAAGCTGTTTTAGAGCGAATTACTGTCTTGGCAACACAGTTTGATGACGATGGACAGATGGAAGTTTGGGGATTTGGTGAACGCCACAAAAAATACCCTGATGTGTCGCTAAGTAACATTAAAGGTTATATCTCTGGCATCCAAAACTCGGGTAAACGTGGGCTATTCGAATTATTGCCGACGCTTGGTGGGGTAAATAATGAGCCACCTGTAATGGCAGATGTTATTAAGCACTTCAAAAATAGCGATGAACCGGTGTTTGTTGTCTTCATTACCGATGGTGGAATCACTAAGACAAGAGCTATCAAAGATGCAATTCGCGAGTCGGCCAATTACCCAATTTTCTGGAAGTTTGTAGGTCTTGGTGGGCACAAATATGGGATATTAGAAGAACTGGACGATTTCACCGATCGCCTTCTTGATAACACTGACTTTTTCCCTATTGATAACTTCAAAACGGTACCGGACAATGTGCTTTATGACAAGCTGTTGACTGAGTTCTCTGGCTGGCTTGCTGAGGTCAAGCGTAAATCGATAATTAGGTAATCAAACTCTTGCACTTAAGCTGAATAGCGTTAATCCACTATTCGGCTTAAGTAACCTAGCCTTACTAACGTTCAATGACCGCATTGCATCAGTAATAGTGTTACGCTAGAACACTGAGCACAAGTATGCACCATAAAGTCATTGTATTCCCCCACTAACTCAAAAAATTTAAAAATCTAGCTAGTTTTTTCAATAGAGTACCAGTCGTGCCGTTTTGCGGTTATCTCATACGTTCAGATCCTTTCCCTGGAATATAACTATTTTAAAGCTTCTAACCCTCGCTGATAAAATACTAAATTCTGCTAATGAATCAAAGTATTCAGCCCTATCGTCAATATCTTGAATCAGCTTTAACGTATCGTCGTTTTCAAGTGTAAGCGTCTAGCGAAGTACACCTAGCATCGATGTTCTGATTGTAGTGGGAAATCTATCGTTGTACTTAGCAATAATCACCCATACACTTATTTTACCTATAAATAACTATACACTTTTGACAAATTGAGAATTACCCGTACTATCAATCCTCAACACATTAAAGAAATAGTGCTAACGATGTCAGATATAGCTTTCGAAGTAAAAACAACTGAAATAAAACCATATGCATATCAGACTCCCTTGTTCAATGCGGCATATATGACTTACAGAGAAAGCACATGTATGGACATAAACCCATAAAGCTCCGTAATAACCATTCCAATTAGGAATTATTGCTTACTAGTATTCTTACATTGGTCATCTTGTGTACTATAACCGGAACAGCCCCAAAACTCACCATACTTGCCATTTCGTAGTATCATAGGCCTTCCACATTGCTCACAAATCCTCATCGAATGACGACAATCCTGGTTATTACAATCACTTGAGCCTCGATTATCAACTGATGGTGCACCGCATTCAGTACATACACGCGCCTTACCTACCCGACATCCCTTTCCTGTGCTGCAGGCATAGAATCCGCCAAACTTACCATTTATTAGTTTCAAATAACCTTCTTCGCAATTAGGGCATTTAAATTTTTTCCTATAGAGCTCCTGGAAAGCTTTCGAATGAATATTGACTTCATATTTTGGGGCTAATAATTCGTTGATAAATGCTGACGGTGATGTTGGGTCACCGATTATGTAAGACTTCTTCTTGGCTCGCGTGAGGCCAACATAAAGTAATCTTCTTTCTTCAGAATGAGGATATGAATCTAACGCTGGTAAGAGTGCTTCTATCACTGCCTGGTCAATATTTTCGTTAGGGAAACCTAATTTCCCTTGTGAAAAACCGATTAAAATACAGTAATCTGCCTCCAGTCCTTTAGACTTGTGAAAACTCCAAAGTGAGACGTTCTCAACTAATCTATTTTTGACTAAAGCTGCTTTAGATTCGTTTAACAGATAGTTATAACGTCCGATGACAGCGATACTAGCGGTGCTATCGACACTTTTAATCTTTGAAACAACTTCTACTACTCTTTGATATAAACCATCTTTGACACCGACTTTGTCATCCAGCATGTAAACTTGTGAACTGTCGACCTTAGTGTGCGTGACAATATACTTTTTATACTGCTCAGGGTTTTCCATTATGAACAAGCCTGCCGTGTCAGCAATACTGTTATTGTACCTAAACGTCTTTTGCAGTTTTGTTTCCGTATAAAGGCCAACTAATTCATCGAATCGAGTAGTGAGTTCAAGCTTGCCACCGGAGAATCGGTAAATAGATTGCCAGTCATCACCGACCACAGTTAAAGATGGTGTTGGTCCTCGTTTAATAATGGCTTTGACCAAATCCATACGTGCAGTTGAGATATCTTGAAATTCATCAACAAGTACATAAGTCCATTTTGGTGTGAACAACCCTTTGTCTATAGCTTCAATACTTCTAATAATCATGTCATCGAAATCAATCGCATTTTGCTCATGAAGCTCTTGAACATAAGCTTCATGTAGAGCATTCAGTAACACAGTGTACTTCTGAGGTTGCGAGATGTTTGCACGTTGAAAGCGTGCAAGCATGCTATCGTAATCAAGTCGCTCAACTCTGATTGATGATAATGCTTTTAACAATAAATCAGACCAGTTAGCTATCTTACCGGTGCTTTGAAGCTGCTCAAGCAACTGCTCACTATTGATAGGATTAAATTCTACGTCTAAGATTTTAAGTTTCTTTTCTAAGCCAGATGTGAGCGTTTCTTCAACCCATTCATAATGGAATGTCTCAACAAGCGTAGTCCTACACTTAATATGTAATGTTCGTTTACTCTTTATGTCTTCATTGTATTGATGGGCATCGATATCTGGACGTGTGCCGCCTGCTCTATCTATACCAAAATGCTCAATATAAATATGAGTACCGTCTATATGAAAATCAGGTTTGTAGTCAAAACCAATTTCAATCCTGCGCTTACTGACATATCTGGCTTCGTATGTATAGGGAATCCCATTCAAATACAGAAAATTTGCAATCAGCAGTTCCTGATAACCTTTTACCAATTCGTCATTGAGCGTCCGAAGTTCATTATCGCGAACATACGCTTCGTACTCTGCCTGTGTCTTAATGGAAAATGGGTCAACAGGCTCTGGGGTTAAGCTGATAAAGTCGACTAGACGACTTATATCCTCAGATAAATAATTCAGCAACCAATCTGTTACCCATTGCTTCAGTTTAAGCGGGTCTTCGACAAAAATACTCATGTAGGTTGATATACTTGCATCGCTCAACACCTGACGACCAAGAGAGTGAAACGTGGATATATGTGGCGTTTTATCTAACGTTATATCAGCTTTTTTTGAGCTTTTATCTAGTCGAACTTTTAATTCGTTCGAGGCAGCTTTGTTGTAGGCCAAAATCAAAATATCTTCTGGTTTGGCTAAACCTCTATCAATTAAATCTAGTGCTTTAGCAACCATCACTGATGTCTTACCGGTTCCTGCGGCTGCGAGTACCATGTTAAAGTCATCAGAGCGAAGCACACCAAGGCGTTGCTCTAACGTTAGCTTGTTTGATTCGACGTTATCTAAAAATACTTCACGCTTTTCGAGGTGGATCTTTTCATGGTGTTGTTGAAGCTCAGTATATGAAACCGGATGGAATTGAGTAATTTCATGAATTTTATCAATTAAAGCATCACTTAAATATTGGTTCCAGATAGCAGAATTTTTTGTATACCCTTTAGTGATTTTCGAACAAAGCTGTTGAAGCTCACCAAGGTATGATTGTCTTGGATATTGAGTAACAACAGCGCTCTCCCATGTGGCAACCAATATTGAAAGATATTCAGAGAATGAGATAGCTATTTGTTTATTCAGGGCGTGAACAAAATCCTTTGCATTCTGTTTTTTTAGGAAACGGATTGATTGTGAGGCGTTGTTTAACGTCAATGTGAATTGACTGCCATACCACCGTTCATTCATCTGCACGAACTCATTACACTGAGTTAAATCAAGTGCTGCCTGTACGCTTCTCATGTGGACGACTAATGTTGTACGCTCAAGGCTAATGCCCTTGTATCCTAATAATCTCCCTAACGTATTTGCAGGTAAAAAATCCATTTCTTTTCGCATAGCTAGACCCAAATTCATTTAGAGCGTTTATTGCCACTGTAATCTTAGATTTTTTTAGTTAACAGAAAGACATCTTGAGTTAACAATTTCATTTGGATTGCCCTGAAGCTTCTCGATACGCTTAGCACGTTTACATTCCCATTTAGACACAGGATATTGTTTATCCCAGGCCGTCATTAACTGTTGCTGCTGTTTACTCATTTTGTATTTCGAATAAGACTGTTCCATATACATATAAGTGCGCGCAATCGTTCCTCTAGAGCTTTCTGGTGGTTGAGCCTTTCTATCATCGATACGCATGTCGCAACTGCCAAAATCTGAATTGACTGAAGGCAACATAGTAAAGTTGTAGTTACTGCGAAGCGCATTAACAGCCCCAATTGCAGGGAAAAGATTATGCATATCGGCCTGCATATATCTATACTCAGCATTCATCTTCTCAGCACATTTTCTTCCTTTAAATGACTTGCCTTTACGATTGACACACTCGATATGACCATTACGCCACTCACTAAAAGCACGCCCAAAGTTTTCGGCAGGAACCACATGTTCCCATTCGACCTTTTTAGCTCTTTTTAGGTTTTTTGTCGTTACAAATCCAGAAGGCTTTTTAATATTTAAAAAGCCATCAAAATTAGCACCACAATAAATAGTTACGCGGTTATCGTGATAAACATTTCTTTCGAGCGTTTTTTTTGCTTTGTTGAAGGAATCGTTAGTATTGTTACCTTCTGCAAACAATGGAAAGCTGATGAGAAATAGAATAACAGACAGCATAAATTTTGAGTGGTTCATGACGTTCTTATAGGAGATTTAAGAAGATATTGTTTTATATCAGAAAAATGCATTCATCCCAACTGTTTAAATTACACGAGTACATATAAAAGTAACGTTAGATCGGAGAGTTGAATAAAACAGCTCTCAAAAAAAGTAACATTACAAAAAATAGGTCAACTACTTAGAGGCAATCAAAGTCAGTTCGATGTCCGTATCAAGCTTCGGGGCAACAGTGAGTTACATTGGGAAGTGTTCATTTTCATATGATTCAACTAATGAAATCCATTTTTCAAGCTCGGAACCTTCAGCTGTATTAGGTATTGCATCAAACAATCCTTCAATTTTCTTTAAAGCTGCACGATACTCATCATCAGAACTCAGAGGCGTCTCTTCGCAATAAGTAATAATCTCATTCCCGACAGAAGGAGAATCAACCCTTGCCGCTAAGTCATCAGATAGTGGTGTGGTAGCGTCACATTTTGAGAGCAATATATTGATTTTAGTATTCTTCATTATCAATTCCTCTATTCGAATCGTCACAGTTACAGTAGCCACTCTGTAGTATGACTAAAAATTGGGTCTAAGCTATACTGACACGCTTTGAGGCATTAACGAATCAATCTACTGCCGGATATCAACACTTTATCTCGGGCAGACAATGCCACTTGGTAGTGTATTGTGGCGTGAGTAAGTCTCGGCGCATAGCCCATTTTTGCTCGATACCTTGGGCGGCAATGAATAAGGTATCTGTGCCATAACGTTGATTGATGCCATCAAGAGTCTTCATTAACGCGGGTTTAGCTTTTGAGACATTGAATAAATCTAACTGGCCATGCTGGGTGCTGACTAAATCAATCAGGCCCACGCCGACTTTATAATAACGTACGCCTGCACGGAAAAGTTGAGATGCTGCTTGCGTCATACCTTGAGTGAGTTCAATGCTGCAATCGGTAGCACAAGCAAAATGCACTAAGGTCTTAAAGCCTGTTGGGCGTTCATCGTAGGGGGAATTGCTGGCAAACAACAACATGGTTTTACAGCTTGAACCTTGCTTACGCGCTTTCGCTGCGGCAATCGCCACATGTTTACTTAAGGCTTGCAGTAAATCCTCATACTCGGTAATACGCTCGCCCACACTACGAGTCGAGAATATTTGCTTCTTATCCGCCCTCGCCTCGTCCCACACTTTGCACGCTTGCCCATTGAGTTCACGCACAGTGCGTTCTATTTCAATACTAAATTGCTTACGCGCTAAACCTGCAGGGATTTTGGCTAAGTCATAGGCGGTCTTTACGTTCATCAATTCAAGTTTTTTGCTTATCCTGCGTCCAATGCCCCAGACATCATTCACACTCATTGATTGTAAAATTGAAATCCGGTCTTGTTCATTATCAATAACACACACACCATGATAGCCAGGTAACTTCTTTGCCGCGTGATTGGCCGCTTTAGCCTGTGTGAGTGTTGAGCCGATGCCGACACAAACCGGTAAACGCGTCTCTTTCCAAACCGCTTTTCGAATCAACTGGCCTTGGGTCTGTAAGCACTTAATGGCGGGGTAAGTATTTTTAAAGGAGAGAAAGCTTTCATCAATCGAATAGACGTGCTGCTCTGGTGCAAATCGGCCAATGATATTCATCATCTTTGCGGATAAATCGGCATAGAGTTCATACAGTTGGCTAATAATTCCTGCTAAAAATAGACGAGTAAGTGATCATCCTTTCTGCTACATAGGTTGCTGGCGTCTAACACCTGAAAAATCACCAAGCTCAATTTGCTGTCTATTTTTTAGTAGGGATTCATCCATATGTCTAATTTTGTAATCAATTTGATCGCTAAGGAATTAATAATTTGAATACCGAGGAAGGCTAACAGACAAATTGCCTAGGGACAATCTTCACTCGACACAAACAGGTTCAAGTGACTCAGTAATCACATGTCATCTGCCTGTTGCTTCCTAGCTCACTTTTGGACAAAACCTTGTTAGATAATTCACTCGTATTAGCCAGATTCGGATTAGCTATTCTATTAGCAATGCTTCGTTTGGCTACAAACTAATCAATGTTCGATATAACCAGTCGGAATAGGCATAACAGGGACATGAATCAGTTCTCTAGAGATTTGATTCATCTTAAGGGAAAAAACCGCCCCAGAATAGTCGCAAACGGGGGATTAGGACGGGTTTTAGGGGATAGCGTGAATCAGTCTGGTGTAGAGTGATTCACTCGCTCATTTTTGGACAAAACCTTGTTAAATTTTTTACTCTAAGTCACTAGGTTCGGATTAAAATCTCTATAGGTTAACGTCATCAACAACAAGGCTACTCAAAGAGCACTGCAACTGATGTTGATTGGCATTGTTAGGTATTACTTAAATGTTGCTGCCATTATTTTTTTCCACGTAGCTCCATCAGTGATTGCCATAAATTTTTGCCCATCTTTTAAGTGACATACAAATGCGACTTCTTTTTTATTGCCACCGAGCAGCATGCCTCCAATAGCACCAAGAGGGCCAAGCAAAGCTGCACCAGCAACGCCCCAAATTGCTGTTCCAGCTAATTTTTTAACCTTCTCTTCATCAAGAAGCTCAACACTTTCTACATCCCTAGCAAAACTATAAGTTTCACCTTTCCACATATGCTTCGCTGTGCTTGCCCTAGTCATTGTCGCAGCGCCAAACATGCCGACAAATTGCCATGTTCCCTTGTCTAAATCACCAGCTTCAACTTTAATGCTCATTTTTTACGTTCCTATGCCTGACACCAAATTTAACGGCAGATTGTTAGTTGTGTTTATGTGACTACTTTTGTGCAGCTAAACCACAAAGTAAGTCACCCAGGAATGCGTGTGTTGCAACGTTTTAATTAAGCTTTTTTTATTTTTTACAAATAAATTTAACTAAGTCGTATTTGCTGGAACCAGTTACGAGAGATGTCCATTTTGAATTACTGGACCAGTCCTTGAGTGGTTTGGTTGGATTGTCTTTCGCACCGTCTTCATTACTACCTGCAAGCTCAAAATACTGCATTGATGTACAGTTAATTTTTAATTCAGTAAAGTCTGTATATTCATTACCTTTACCTATGCGACTGGTTAACACTTTTGTTATTCCATCTTCAATTTCTTCCTGTGTTAAAACATAGTATGTGCCACTATCTCCGGCTGCCGAGGTCCTATACATTTCCTTTGCATAGGAAACAGCAGACATGCTCATTAACAGGATTGTTGCAAAATATTTTTTCATTAAATGCTCCTAGTTTTACTTACCATTTGCATGCTTTTCTTAATGGGGTAACAGCTTCTTTCAATCCTGTTATGGAAAATATTGCAATAACTGGATTTGCGCCATAAGGTGTTATTTGAACTAAAAGACGGTCATGACCAAAGAGTGATTTTACATATGTGACGTCATTAGCTTTTGTAAATACAGCTTTGTTGTCAGTTGATATGGACCAAGAACTTGTAACAGCATTCTCACTATCAAGTCTTGTTAGCATTGACGTAGAATCCACTCCTAGATAAAGATCCCATGTAATAAAGGCCGACGTTTTATTTTCGGAACAACGCACGAATAACGTTGGTCTTACCTCGTCATAACCAGATTTAATATAGTCATCCGCCATTACCCACAAATTGACGTTATTACTGTCGTCAATTTGTGATATTGCAGTACTTATCTGCCACTTTCCCGTATTTTTAATTTTGCTGGATTTAACAGAACTTGGAGGAGAAACACCTAATTTACTTGCAAGCGAATCGTAACAGCTAAGACGCTCTTTGTCTGAGCCCTTTAAAGCGCAGACGGCCATGTCATGCATGTAATTGTCAGCATGTACAATAACGGGAGTAAGAAACAATGCTCCTACGAAGAGTCCTTTCATAAAGCTTACCTTGCTGGCGTAATTAAAAACATGAAGTTATGGAGATACATTTAATCGACACTGTGCAACATTACAAAAACTTGGTCAACTGACGCATAGTGGTAATTAGGCACAAATGCTTTGTTAACAAGCTTTGCGGCAAAAATTGGTTATCCCGAAACTGTGAAAAATGGTCGTGTGCAGGGCGTGAACCAGACTAGGCAAGAGTGATTAAATAACTCATTTTTTGACAAAATTTTATAGTTTAAAGTTCATCGTTAGAATGCCATTTACACAGACCTTTTTACACTCTCAAACATTCAGCCAAAAAGTTTAATTATGAGAAAAATAACAATACCCACCCCTACAAGTCCAAGTATAATTCCTGCCCCAGCCATAGATTGCAGGTTGGATTCCGCTCGCGCTTGTAGTTCATTTGACATTTGCGTAGCTGTTTTTGCTCTACCAATCAGCGGCAATAACTTTCCGATTTTTTCTCTAACTTCTTTACTCAAAATGAATTCGTGACTATCTACTCTGCATTCAACGAGAGTCGCAGTGGATATTTTCTCTAATTCTTCAGCTGTGATGGAGACAATACAAACCAAAGTTTCATTTTTGTCATCAGTTGGCGCAGTGTGCTTACTGATGGCTGTATACTCAAACCGAACTAGCCTACCATCTATAAGGCAGTAAAATAGATTAAATTCCAATGTTGAAGCTTCGGGTGCTAATGCTAACGCACCGACTAAACCGCTAATTTCTTTTGCATTTTCCCACTCGATTATAAAGTGATATGAGCCGGTACCTGCTAATTCTGGGAATTGGTGCCCAGCAATGGTTGCCGAGAATTGGAGCTTTGGCGCCCCCGATTCTTGGGGTTGGAGTAAAGCGTTAATCCGCCTTTCTCCAGTAAACTTATCTATTTCATCAGTTATCTCAAACATTTCCATCTCCATTTTCGTTTTCACTACAGTACAGATCCACATAACGCATTAGTATTTATGCGCTGCGCTGTTTGCTGGGCATAAATCGCTTGTTGGACTTGGCCGCTGCCACATCCATGTCCATTGGTATAAATGATGCTATAGGAGTTTGCTTTTTTACGGTAGCGTTTTTTTATACAGCTTTGTGGGTAATCACTTGATATCGTTTTAGCTTTCTCATTCTTTTACGCTCACTCCTGACTCATTATTGACCTAGATGTGCTGATTGCCGAGCTGAAACTGGGGTTCGGCGATTCCGGCGTAGAACCCCAATTGGCTAACGTAATTGCGGTTGGATAACTAATCATGCTAGAACTCTGTATCATTACTAAAAATTAGGTCAACATACTGATGTTGTAGTGAGATAGATGGCACTTTACTAAGGCGCAAATGGGCAAAACACGTTAGCCCGAAGCCAGCGCAAAATAGCAGGATTGTATGTGTGAAGAAGTCTGATGTAGAGTGATTCATGGGCGCGATTTGTGGCTGAATGATATATCTATTATTACAAAGTACAACATCATTACACCCAGATAAACTGCTGTACCTTACTGAAATATAAATAATTTACATCAAAATTATTTATAAAATAATCTGTGCACCCAAGCTCACGGTACAAAAATACCATTTTACAAATCAAACAAGCAGTTAATTTTATAATGTCATCGTCACTTATAACATTAGCCTCTGGTTCATACGCGTAACGACTTTTTGTAAATAAATCTTTGCTCTCAGTCAGAACCTCAAGCTCAGCATTATCAAACAAATATTTTTGAATATTTACAGGTAATGCTTGATATAAAACTATCAAATCATGTGCATTTGCATTGGGAGGTAGCGCTTCTTTTTTGTTGAACTTATAAGTTTCATTAGGCTGTCCTTGATTACTAGCCACAGTTACATGAAAACTTTTTAGGATGATCTCGATACTTAATGCGCACAATACAGTCTGAATACCCATCCTTTGATGTGTGGAAGTGGTACTAATAATGTAGTAATCGTATGCATTTTCTATCATATACGGCCTAAATATAACGTTATCTATTTCGTTAATATCAGGGCAAAATTTCAAGTTACTCATTCATTTCCCTTCTGTGCGATAACGTCTATAACAATCTGCAGTAACTCTGTAATCAATGAAATTTTACCACATTGTAGGCAATTATTTAATCGTACACATGTGTACAATATTATCCGCACCTTTTGTAACCTTTAACATAAGTGCCATTTTTACGATAATAACCAGTGACATAATGACAGGTTGAACCTGCATTACTTTGGTCGTATTTTAGTTTATGACACCGCTGATAACCGCTAACGAATGTCCCGTCTTTACGATAGTAACTATCAACCCAAGCACATCCGTTACTTTTAAGATAACTAGGTGGTGTAGATTTTGGGCAGCTATACGCGCCAGCAATAAAATCACCATTCTTATCAAAATTAGGTTCTGTATAACTACAACCATATCTAACAGCCGCAGCGCTTGGATCTAAGCTATCAAAATATGAAGCACAGCCACCTATGGATAGGAGTAAAAATATATAAATCCATTTTATCATCATAGCCTCTAGCACTTAACAAAGACGGAAACTGCCTGTTTAGTTTAGTGAGTCACTCTAGGCAAGTCTGTTTCACTGTAACGATGTTTGCAATCCCTCATGGGCAGGTCATACTTTTTGGTATTCATTACTTTATGTATCTCAAACTATCAGACTAAGCAAGAGCAAGCCTTCGAACTGTGACACGTTTTGGGGCATAAACGTTTTAGAAAAGGCAGAGTACCTATGTGATCGCTGCCATTTCAGTATGAAACTTTAATACTCAGTATGAATCTTTAATACTTAGTATCAAACTGATTACTCTCTCACAACAAGAGATCAAACCTTGTAAGTTTGTTCAGGCTTATCGGTTGGTTGATCTTTGATTAGTTTCACGGCATAACAGAAGGCGTTCGTGTCTGAAGGCCAAAAAATAAAAATTTTGAGACACGGTAATTCGTTTTACTAAGCGATATCTTAGTACGAAAATACAGAAACAAAAGGTGCTTATCGTGACGAAATTACCTACAAACTCACCAACTGACTTTTGCGTAGCCTTTATAGAAAGGGAACTTGAAGATAACCGAGAGAAAAAGATTTGGATGAGCCGCTGGCCACTTATGCAACGGATGATTGACCAGGCATCAAACCTTGAAAGGGTATTCAACGAGCTAATCAATCAGTTTGGCTACGCTGACAAACTAGCTATCCTTTATGAATCAGAAAGGCCAAATGCTGAAGCTGTTTGGTTGACATTGGAACATATCTGGATGAGCGGTGATTTTGCGAAGGAAGAGTTTATCCAAGCTAGAACCAATAGGCGTGAGCTACTCAAATTACAAGAAGATATCTCAGAGCTTTCATGTCGTCTGGCCGGTATGCTAAGACGCCAGAGTGAATTGTATGAGTTATCTGGTTTTCGCCGGCATGATTATCAAACAGCAGTCGATTCGTTGGTGCAAGGCGGAGAGCATAACTATCTTTTCGGAGCTTACGTTAAAAATGAGCTTAAAAGTCTGGCGTACCAATATGATCTTAAATACTGGCCTTCACGGGCTGAGGTCGTAGAAGCCATTGGTGAATTTGAAGGTCTTCAACCAATACCACAACATGTTGAAATCCCTGATGCAGTACTAGATGGAAGATCGTCAGACCATAAAGATTTTGTTCTTGCGTTTGACGCCAAATTTGATGAACTAAATCAACTGCCTATCGGATTTAGATTCAGTAATCAAGCAATGGCAGACATTATCAATGTAGTTTTAGATTTTCCTGAAGATAAACTCATCCTTGGTGATACTATCAGAACGATCAGGAATCGATACTCAGCTAACAAATAGCCTGTATAACTACATGAACTGTTGAACCCGGTCAGCATTTGATATGGATGAGACATGTGAAGTGGCGAAGCAATACTGAATCGCCACTGATATTGTAGACACTTTCTAGCATTACAAAAATTAGGTCAACAAGGCAGTACTAAGCAAAACTAGTTAAGTTATGCGAAACAATGAATGCGTCAGAAGAGAGCCAGAGCAACCTTTCGGATCGGTTGCATCGTGATTTGAATTTGGCGAGCTGAGTCCAGATTAGTACAATTCAACCAAGAAAATAGGCCTCATAGCTAATCAAATTCTTCTCTCTTTTTGAATTCTAGAACGTTGCTTGTTGCCCCCGTTTTTTCCATATCGATCATTAACTCAATATGCTTGCATTCTTCAGGTATATGTTTCCACATTGCAACGGTCACTTCGTGCATTCTCACAGCTTGAGACTTTAAGCGTTTTTTATAATCTCCAAGCTTTTGTTCTTTCTTTTCAATTTCTTCATTGAGCTTTTTGATTTCTTTTTTTGCATTGTCTAAGTCTCCCTTAGCCTTTATGTGGAGAGGGTGACCGCGAACCACATTATCGGACACATTGCTTGCACCATGAATACGCGTTGCTTCAGCACCTTCGATCAGCGCTTTTATTTCTGGATAGCGCCTGGCCGCTCCATTTGATAACCCTGCTTCTTTTTCAACATTAGAAACAACAATTTTAAGCTTGTTAGCTTTAAGTTTTTGTTTCAACTCTTTGTTAATCGGCTTTTGATCAACAAGTCGCGCCAATGCGTCTCTTAGCTGCCTTTCTGTGGAGCTTAATCCAGACTTGTCTGCCATGCCTTACACCTCCATTGTCGTGTCGATAACCAAATTCAGCACATCTTCTGCAATTTCATATTTTTCATATTTAAACCCTAGATCATCCATGATCGCTTCCGCAGCTTTTACCTGCATCAGGTATTTGGTTGCAGAACTGGAATTTAATTCATTGTTTTCTTTTAAAAACTCAATGTTGCGCATAGCGTCCATGCGGGAGGATTCGGCATAAACAGCGTTTTCAATAAAATCATATTCGCAGTCTACACATTCACTTAAATCAATATTGATACGCATTGAGCATTGAGTGTTAGTACAATACATCCCAGGAGCAATAGCATGTAAGTGTTCTTTTCCGTTGGTCAATCGATCTATCCAGTAGTCAATTGATAGCTTGCGTTTGCTTACTCCATCTTCAAAATAACTTTCACTTTGGCGACTAATTTCAGCAACTGCTGCTTGACCTTTACCACCTGCGATACGCTTACCATTCGCCATTTTTTGATATATGCGAGCAAATATCTCAGCTTGTTGTGTGACACGTTCTTTTTGTATTTCGCTGTATAGTTTTTCAAATGAATAGGCATTTCGGGCATACCATCGCGTCATCGCCATCGACAAATGCGAAAATTGCTGCTTCAAGGCAGGGAAAGAACACAGCTCATATCCAATTAGGTAGTATGCGAGGGATCGCCGTGTCTGATGTGGAGAGAAGTGAAATTTATCGCTCTGATTAAAAGATGTTTGGGTTGGGTCTGAGGTCTGTAAATACGCCATATCTTCGGCTGTAAGTGTAAAATCAAATTTATCGCGGTTAAACGTCGTATTAATTACAGTGTGCAATGCGCTCTTTCCTATAGGGTTGGGAAAAGCGATGTCCTTCAAGTTTGCAAACATTCGATGATTATATTTCTTTTCAAATCTTTTGCGATAGGGCGTATTAATTGCATTCAGCATATGGAATGCTTTCCAGCCAGCTTGCGTGGTTACAAACGTGTCATTTTTGGTTTGACTACTGAGCGTAATCTTTGATTGGCGTGTAGTTAAAAAGTAAATGGTTTCCTTGCCAGTTTCCGACTCACAGCCATTTTTATCGAAAGTCATTCTTTGTGCACCGTAAACAGGGCTTATTTTGTACAGCTCGTCTACGCGCATTCCAGACAATGCCAGACAAAGCCATAAGGATTCTGTATTTAGGCTCCTCAAATATCGCCTAAAATCACCCCAGCCATAACAAGTGTTGCCAATGTGTGCTCTGAAGCTTCTAAGACGTTCTCCGCTTATTTGAATGCGGGGTTGAATAGATGTAAATATTTGCATCCACCGGTGTTTTTCAAGATAGTTGTCACTCTTTGTTTAAATATTAAGCTGCATTTATTACGCCTTCTTCTGGTGCCTTATCTGGGTTGAGTGTT
>NZ_JAKILU010000028.1 GCF_023283485.1 Shewanella glacialipiscicola | reverse complement strand
TGGAGCGACTTCATTCTGCTAATGACAATCTGTCACCGGTAGAGTTTGAAAATTCTCAACTAAAAGTGTCCTGTTTGGGTTGACCAGTACAGAGTAAGCTGTCAGATTGACTTGCCTTGTTAGGCATCTGCTGTAAAGAAGTCTCTCGCTTTAGAGCCAACATACCATGTGATACCCTTGTTGGCAGAGAAACCTATAACAACACCAATACCAAAAGGTATAGCCTTTTCTAGGGCTTTGCGAGTAAAGGTAATACCAAGCTTTTTGAATATTTCTTTTACTGCCTGAAGTGTCGCTCCTTTGAGGTGTTGCTGAACTAACTTCACGAAGGCTTTAGAACCCACAGCCTTACCCCCTTCTTTAGCTGCCTCGCTCATTGCTCCTAAGCCAGCAATGATGTAACAAAGCCTCTTTTCTTCCTCAATTAAAATGTCATGGCCATATACTGTAGCAATAGCCATCGTCATTTCAATTTGAAATTTCATACAAGCTACAGCATCAGCACTAGCGCCACCTCCAATTGCGACAGCAGTACCAATTCCCGGGATAACACCTGTAAGGGCAGTAGTGCCACCTGCAAATGCAGCGTAATAGCTGTAATTGGATATGATCTTTTCAGAAGCTAGTTTCTGAACCTCACTTCCAGATTTATTTGGATTTGCTTTTTTGTACTTTTCCAAAACCTGAATGGATTCTTTTTTAATATCTTCTGGTTTAGCCAGAATCAACTCAACTGCCTTAAGCAGCTTTGGTTTATCTTCGACAATTTCCGTAGTCATTTATACTCCGATTTTTTTAGTTGCCTAACGCCGCACTAAGCGGCTGAAAATAGTGGGCTAAAATATGAGCGCAGCGAAATAGCCCGCTGTTTTCAGTCCGTTTGAGTGCCTTGTTAGCCAAACGCAATATGATTCTTAGTCAACTCTTTATAACGTTTATCGTTATGGATCTTATTAAGAATGGTTCCATTTTGCAGGAGGAAATCCAAAATTTCTTGAATTCTTTCACTACGAGCATTTGCTTTCAAGTTTGTTAAAACAGTAATCATATGCTTTTGGCAATGAGTATTATCTAATGTTACTCGAACTTCATTGGTATGCATTGCAATGATGGTGTTAATTATATTTTGGTCACCGAGCATGCCAAAAAATTGATCGTATAACGGACGGCCAGCAGGTGAAACACCAGTATTGTATGGGATGCCTTTACCAACACGACAAATCAGAACAGCTTTAATGATTTTATTAACTCTTTCAACAGGAATATCGGCCTCTGTTTTTAAATAAGAAAGTATTTTACGCATATGAGGAGGTTCATTGTAAAAATTATCCCAAGAGTATCTTGCTTGTAAAAGGTCATCGACATGGCTATCCAATGAAATGATTTTTGAGTCTAGGGACTGATAACGATTTCCATCACAGAAATTGAAAAATTCAACACCTAACGCATGTTTGTCGTTATGAAGATTATTTTTATAACCATCTATTGTTACCCCAAGTTTGTATTTAACATTGTCACTACTTTTAGCCCAAATATGAGGAGCAAATAATGCTATGTTTTTCCGAACAATGTTACCTGTACTTAAAGTACTGTATATTCCAAAAATACTATTTAATAAGTTGTCCGTATTTTGAAGAGAAAGATCACCTAACGGTTTTTCCATGCTAGAAATTGTTGCAGCGTCTAAAACATCTTGTGATCTTTTTAAATTTTCAATAAATGATTTTATTTGTATTGCCGAAGCGGAAGGTTTGTCATTTAAAATATCTTGGACGCAAGTTTGTAACCAACCTAATAATTCATAAGCATTTATTGAATAAGAGTTGGGGTGCGAAGCACCAATGTCATTTCTCATTGTTAAAATGTGGTTTAGCTTTGTATAAACAATATCGGAGATTAATTCGAGTTTTCGGCATGTGTTTACAAGGTTATTATCTTTAAGACCTGATAGGTCTTCTTCGGTAGTGTAAAACTCTCTTCTGCTTCCCCCTACAGCTGCATCAAAGAACATATCAAGCCCATAAACAATAACTTTTTCTCGTAAATTTATAACTACTTCATTCCAAACATAATTCAGTGACGCATCGAACAAACCAATAGCAGCTCCAGCAACAAACTTAGATAAATAGCGTGCGTCTCTTTTAACTTCTGCTGGTAATGACTCAATAAATGCAGGTAGATTAGCTTCAATAATTTTTCGTTCAGGGAGTGAAGCAATAATATTTTCTGTAGGCAACCCTAAGTGAGCTAGATACCCTTCGAATCTAGTTGTATCTGTAGAAAGCATACCTGCTTGTGGTTTTGATAATAATTCAGTACTCATTTATTCTCTCCATGCTATGAGCGGGAAGTTTGGCTAACATTTTATTAGTGCGCATGCGCGTTTACCTCATTAGACCAGTGAAAACGCGCACAGTTAACTACCTGTATGCAAAGAACTTATCAGTTTTTTATCAAATACACCATCCGGAAAAACGCGCATGCGCGTTTTTCAAACCTATTAACTAATTTTGGAAAAGTATATACAAATTGATTTTAAAGGGTTTTGTTAATTTTAGGCTGGATAAACGCGCAAACTAATGAGTGCAAAAACACTCAAAAGCATCTAAATTTAAATACGACTGTATACCCATACATTGTTAGTCGCTTTACGGTAGGGCCAAACATTAGGTAAATAGATGAGATTTTGTAGGGCAATTCATTCGTCATTTTTCGATTCACTAAATGAATGCTAGCAAGCTTTGGGGCAATATCTTTTTAGCTAAACGAACAGCAGAAGTGTTAGTTAAGATTGGCATTGTTGCAACTGTGACCGTTGGCGGCATGGATGCCGTCGTCGAGCCCACAGGGACGAGTTTATGGCGAGTCACAGGGGAAACAATGACAATGAATACAGCACAACTGACGACAAAGTTATCTTGCTTTGGGCATTAGCTTTTCAGCTAATCGAACAGCGATAGGGTTAATGAGGATTGGCATTGTTGCACCAGTGACCTTCTAAAACAGGGATATTTTATTAGAGCACTCAGGGAGGCTTATTTTGAAAGAAACAGACGGCGAGTCACTGGGGAAACAATGACAATTGATGTGTCACAACAACTGACGACAACGTTATCTTGCTTTTGGGCAAAAAGAAAAGCCCGCGGCTGCGGGCTTGACGTGACTTAAAAATCAACGGAATACAAAGACTGACTTAACGATACGTCAGCGTCGTAGTATCCGTTAACTTGTCATTATCTTTAACGGTGAGTTCAACAGTGTGTTGACCACGGCGGGCAAGGCGTAATACCACTTGACCGTTAGCGCGGGTGCCATTGTCGAACGTCCATTTATGTTGCTTGATCACGCCATCGGTATCGTAGCTAGTCGAGATAAACATATCGACAAGCAATAAATTGATACGCTGAATTTGCGCAACCGGCGGTTGTTTCACCTCTCCAACAACCACAGTCACCGCTTGCGACGTGCTATGGGTTAGGCCGTCGTTATCTGTCACAGTTAGCGTGACCAAATACTCACCGCTTTGGCTGTAACTGTGAGTCACTACATCGCCCATTGCCACTGTGTTGTCACCAAAGTTCCACTGGGCTGATACAATCTGTCCATCGCTGTCGGTTGAAGTGGATGTCAGTTGCACTGCAGCCCCATTCACTACTTGAGTGAAACTGGCTACTGGCGCGATGTTTTCCGCTTCAAGCAAGAGTGAAATCACCACAGGATCGTGATCCGATGAGCGATATGCATCCGTGGCGAATAAGTCTTGGATTTGAGCAGGCGTCTTAAACTCTTCGTTGTAATCCAATACGCGCGGTTCGTCGGTATTGATATGCCACTGCGTCACATCCACCACTTTATCCAGCAGGGCAGCATTCGCTAAAGCATGATCCAACTGACCCGATTCTGCCGAGAACACATAGGAATAAGGGTTCGGCTTTTCAAGTTTGGCAAATAACTCGCTAAAGCCCGCGTTACCTAACGCCGTTAATGGATCTTCCTTCGCATAGGCGTTCAAATCACCAATCAGCAGTACGCCTTGATCTGGATATTGCTCGCTAATCCATTGGCCTGCAGCCGTCGCCGCACGGGTACGTGTGATATTACAGTTGCCTTGACCGTCATTCAGATCAGGATCGCCCGCACATTCACTGCCCTTAGATTTAAGGTGATTAACCGCCACGACCACACTTTCTTCGCTGTCGTTCACGCTAAAGGTTTGAGTCAGCATTGGACGGTTTTTGTTATCGTCAAACAAAGGCTTTTGGTCGTCATCTAATGGCGAATTGGCACTGGATAGAATGCGCGCTGCGCCCTGTGGCGTGACTTTATCGCTACGATAAATCAAGCCGACCGTGATGGCATCAGTGCCAATCGCATTCATGCCTGTTGGCGCGATATAAGCGTAACGTGCTTCACCCACAGCGGCATTCAAACCTGCGACTAAATCGGCAATGGCTGAATTAGCGCCAAAACCATCGTTCTCGATTTCCATTAAGCCAAATACATCGGCACTAATACCCACCATGGCGCTGACAATCTTCGCCTTTTGACGCTCAAACTCGCTTAAGGTATTGGCACCACGCGCGGTTGGGAAACCTGCGCCTTGGCCGTCGCCATTGAAGTAGTTAAGCACGTTAAAGCTAGCGACTTTTAAATTACCACCCTCAACCAATGTGGGCGCAACTGGGCGTGGGTTTTCCGCCACAAAGTTCACCGTTTCGATTGGCATAATACGATACAGATTAAAGCCATAGTGCATTACACCTGTAAGTGATGTGGCTTTATCGCCTACACGCACAGTGTTTGATGCGCTCAAACCAGGAGCGGGGAATTGCACAGGATCAGGATTCTGCGCCGTTAACCCATCATCCAATAGAATGCTGTCGCGTTGGTTAGCCGCGCTCACTGCCAGCGCATCAGCGCCAGGTGCTGCCACCTGCGCACCAATAAAGTGGCGCTGACTACCTAATGAAATCTCACCATAACGACCGAGGTTATAGACTTCGTTTACTACTAAATCTTGGCTAAAACGAACACGCATACCCTCAAATGGCTCAAAATCATCACTGCTGTTAACTGGTAAAGTCAGCACAGCCGCCGTTGGCAATGCTTGCCCTGTGGCGCAAAGCGTGTGTGCAGACAAGGTAGTTAACTCTGTTAGGCCTTGATATTCAGTCACTTTAGCTTGTAAACGAATACGATCGCCCGACAAATAAGCGGTGGGTGCAGTGCCGGTATGTACAAACACACCTTCAGAGGTTTGTGGATCGTTATCAGCTTCGTTATCGGCCATTTGTACAAAAATGCCCTTAAGGCCGGCTTCCTGATTACTGACAACAACCGCTTCAACCACTAAAGTTTGGCCGTTAAGTGGGCTTGCTGCGCCCGCACCTTGAAGAGTATGAATTGCCGTGGCTTCTTCGCCGCACACTAAAGAACTCGGTGGTGGATCGACCGGATCAGTTGGCGTACTTGCGCTAAATTTACCCAGATCAGAAATATCGTCCTTCGCAAAACCTAGCCAAGTGCTAAAGCTGACCGCATCGTCACTAATGGGATCGGCAATCAACTGCTCGGGATTACGGCGCAGGGTGTTGTCTTGCGTGGATAAATCACCACTGCCCCACTCGGCACCAGGATCAACACCGACTTGACCTAAACTATCAATCACTTGATTTTGATAGGTCAGTTCAATGGCATCATCACCATTAAAGAAACTCGCGCTACTTTGTTGATCTGTCACTGCAAGGATATCGGCAGAGGCATCATTATCGGCAACCACATACGTCGCCCCCGCCGCTAATGAGCCAGTGAGCGCAATGGTCGTGCCTACGTTGGTGCTGCCATTAAAATAGAAACGCAATTGGTATTGGCTTAAATCAATAACGCCCGCGGTTGGGTTATACAGCTCGATGGCTTTATTGTTGCTGCTGCCTTCGACGTATTCTGAAATGATCAAATTATCCGCGCCATGGGCAAGCCCACAAACGCTGCCGATGGCTAACGCCAGTACAGTTTTAGTATTAAACATTAAGACCCCTAAATGTATTGTTTTAATATTTGATATGAAATTGGTATCTGATTTATGTGGTTAGATGCTTTAAAGCGATCTCACTTTAAAGACTGACGATACTATAAACGATAAAGGTTACAAATTGGTTGCCATTAGGTTGCAACTAAAGATGGATATTATTCGTAGGATTTAGCAGCAGAGCTTAGCGATCGGAGCTAGGAAGAAAGCAGTACGGCAGATACTGACCGTCCTATATAAAAGGCGGCCAGAGAGAATAAATGTGATGAGAAAAATGAATGTGGTAAAGATAAATTGCTGTTAAAAATAAGCAGCGTAAACAGCAAAAATGAATAACAGCAATACACTAGGGATTATAAGGGCTGAAGTTTTTCATCGAGTAACTTAACCAGTAACAACTCACCGTTGTCGTTCACCCTAAACTCACCGTATTTAGCGGTACTAAAATGATCGGCTTGCCCTTCTTCGAAGAAAAAGCTGTTCGATGCCAGTTTGATTTGATTACCTCGGGCACGAAATTGTACCCGCAGTTGATCTTTACCGAGCGCTTGGTCGGTATAAAAGTCTACAAAACGCGCCACTTTTTGCTCATCTACTGCCAACAATAACTGGCCTTGCATTTGCTGCGGCGTTAAGGCACTGCTAACATCGCGGGCAATTGCATATTCCAGCGCCATGTAATCCCCCTGCATTAACGAGCGCGGATCCACGGGTGCTAATGCAAAGCGCACTACTTGCCCATGGTTAAGCAACTGTTCAAACTTGAAAATCCGCCAATTCACGCCCGTAAGAATCGCCACTGTGGTGAATAATACAATCCCAAGCGCCCACTTATGTGTAGCCGATAGCTTTGCCATCACATTTCCCATCACATAGTCTCCTTGGCATTTTCATTGGCAGGAAATAACCGCCACATTAGCACTCTAGCCACCAGTAGTAGCGCACCTAAGCCCATCATATAGGCGGATTTGAGTAACAAAGTCGTCTCGAGGGAATAATAATATCCGCTGACAAAGAGCAATGCAGCGATAATTCCCATGCTTTTTAGCCAAAATTCATTGCTATAATGACCGAGTAAAATCAAGAGGATGGCCGTAGATAACCCCTGCATGGGTAAAGATAAGCCACTCACTAAAACTAAACCGATAAAACAGCTGAGTGCCGGCAACGAGTACAACGATTGCTGGCGCTCACGATAAATATTTATCAGTAAAAAACTGCCTATCACGAAAATGATCAATAGTTGCAACACACTAAACCACAGCGTTTGTTGTAAAGGATTGAATAACTCGTCAAAGAGATAATCCATGCTAAAAGCATGTGTTAGTTGAACATCCAACAACATCAATGCAAAACCATAAAGCAACATACGCGCGCGTTGATAATGTCGCCCTAAACGATTGAGGTTGAATAATAGCGAACTGACGATTAACACCAACACACTCGGGCAGAGATAGAATAAGTTCATCTGTGCCGCAATGCCGACAAAGCAAGCACTGACACAAAAGGCAAATACAAACTGAGCCAAACTATGGTTAATTAACCCCCAAAGTAGCAAAAGAATGCTCGCCATACACAGATACCAAGCCATGCTAAAGTCGTACCCAAAAATATTATATAATCCCCAAGCAATGCCTAAGAGTCCACTCAAACAAACGGCAAAAGCAAACTGCTGCACAAAGATTTGCGGTTTGGCCAGCAAGTAAAACCCAAGCCCTATGCCCAAATAAACGATACCAACAACTAAAGCGATATCCTCTTCATTTTGATCAAACACCACGTTTAACAGTGAGGCCATAAACCCTAGTAGAAACAAGGCGGCTATCCAAGCGGCGAAAGCTTGCATAACGGCAATATACCAAGGCGTATCTTGCGTTTCAGGGGCATGAGGTAATTTTACTTTACCTTGGGCATATAAGGTTTGCCACAATACGGCCAGTTCAGGCTCACTCGAACTGTCATTGGGCGCCGCGCTATTATTTAATGCGTAATTGAGCGGCTGACCTACTGATAAGTCTTTATTTTCGTCCATGAGTGTCTCCCACTATTTCCTTATTGGTACTTAATATCGCGGGCGACGTTTTAAAAAGCCGGTTCAATTTTCTTAAGCCCATGCTTAATCCGCTGCTTGCTAAAATAATATAAAGACCAATAAAGAGAAAACCACCAATAGGATCGCTGTTTTCAAACATTAATTTAATCAGTAATGCCGCGCCCACAGCAATCAGGCTAAAGCCGCACAAGGCTAAGGGGTATATTCGCGGTAATACATAACGAAACACCAAGAAGCTGAGGCCAAGGTGAGCAATATAGCCGCAGAAAATCCAAGAATTAAGCTCTCCGTGGTTAAAAACATCATCAAAAATCAACCAACAGATTAATAACGTAAAGCAGCCCATAGCAAACATCGAACTGGCGTACTCCACAAGCGGAGCATGCCAACGCCCCGCCACTTTTCGGTCTAAAAAAACAAAAGCATAATAAATGGCTAAATTTAAACAGATAAATATTAGTAGCAGTCGCTGCTCATCCCAGAAATCACCCCAGAAATGAGCAAAAGTATCAAAAAGTAATCCTAAGCTAAGGTTAAACAATGCCACCACGAGTAACCATAAAGCATCAAACCCTGCCACCCATGCAAAAGGTAAAATGAGCAGCGCCCATAGAGCAAATAGCTGCCAAGGATCTGCCCCCGTTTGATAGGTTTGTCCAACCAGTGCCAATAAACCGCCCACTAACACGCTTGCTGTAAGCAATACTGTATTAGCTGTTGTGGCACCAAATACCGTAGATTGAGTATTCGCTTGGTTCCCAGTATTAGCCTCAGTTTGAGCCTGATGGACTGAGCTAAACTGATGTGCGGTGCGATAATAGAGCCAAGCGAATACCGCTATAGCGAGCAAGATCGCAACTTCGATAAGAGCAAATTTGGCAAAACGCCCGAGGGATTGCCAATTGTAGGCAAAGAAAAAAATCAAACCACAGGCAGCACTCAGCGCACCAAACCACAGTAATAAGTGAGCAATTAGACCGCGCCAGCTCGATACATTAGGCCGCGAAGCCAGTTGTACATAAAGCGTATTTGCCTGTTCGGCGGTGATATGTCCCTGTTCCACCCAATTACACACTTGAGATGCTATTTTACTCAATGTGAGATCTCCCTAATCCATTTTGCGCGAGCTTACTCATTTCGTATTAGCTTACTCTGTTAAGGTTAATATTCGCATGCTATCTGAACTATATAAGCAAAAATAATGCTGAACCGAGCGAACTTGCCGCTGAGTATGATATTACATTAAAAATAACTTGTTCTATCTATTGAGAAAGTGAGTGTTACGTCATCGATATCAATGGTCCAAGTACTGCAAAAATTGCAGTAAGCAAGAAAACCAATGCTTTTATTATAATTATGTTCCCACTATTAGGTGGGCTTAATATGGCAATATAAAGCTGCCAAATTGCAAAGACACCGTAATTCATCCCGATAAATAACAATAAGCTAAAGGCGTACATCCCAGGGATAATCTTTAATGCACAAGCAAAAAATGCGAATGTAGATGTCACAAAGAAAACCGATAAGCAATGGAATAAGCACCGTAACATTTGCTTACTTTGAAGTGATATATGCGCATTTAACAGTGGCGTTAATAAAATACGTTTAGCATAAATTAAATGGTATACACAGATACCAGCACTCAATACCGTCGCAGCTATTAATATCACTACCATAATGTTCTCATTTTATTGTGATTAACCATCAAAACTTAACTTTGAATAAAGGCGATAAAATTAGCGCATAAATAAAAACTTAAGCATAAACATCACAATAAGACCTTAAAACCCAGATTTGTATTTCAATTAATAAAAAATAAGCGA
This sequence comes from Shewanella glacialipiscicola, assembly GCF_023283485.1. Taxonomy (GTDB): domain Bacteria; phylum Pseudomonadota; class Gammaproteobacteria; order Enterobacterales; family Shewanellaceae; genus Shewanella; species Shewanella glacialipiscicola. The sequence continues at coordinate 30,433 of NZ_JAKILU010000028.1, read as the reverse complement.
TTCGATCACTATCAAATTACCCCTATCTAAATTAAGACTAACAGCACACCGCTAAGAGTTACCTTTAACAATCCCTCCTTTAATATGCAAAAAGGAGCCTGTTAGCTCCTTTTATTTACAATATTGATAAATAACCTGAACTAGGGATAAGGTAATTAGATTAATCAGTTACCACAGCCACTATCCCGAGTTCAGGTTAAATAACTGGTTACATCGTTGCCATAGTCCAATAATCTAAGCGCTTTTGTGGCTCGGCTAATAGGGTTTTGCATTGTTCTTTATATTGTCCCATTAACGCCCCTAAGCTACTTGAACCGCCTAGACTTTTGATTTGACGCGCCTTAGCATCAGCCACCGCTTGAGTGACTTCAGCCTCTGAATTATATTTTTTAGCGAGGTTTTCAGCTTCAACTTTAGAACTTTTTAAACGTTCACCCACAGCCTGCATTTGTGGAGCATTCATTGCACCTATCGCTTCGGAGCTAATTTGGTAGTAAGCGGCGCATTCAATCAATTCTTTGCTAAATGCTTTTTCTGCTTCACCGGCCCAAGCGGCTGTACTGGCACCTAATACTAAACCGCCTAATACTAACGTTTTTACCTGAGTTAACATGTTACTTTTCCTTTTGAATCGTTATAAATAAACCTAATCAAGCCCTTGATGGATCTCAAACTCGTAGGTATAAAAATGTTGATTACGCACAAAGCCTAGACCTTCATACAAGCCCTGCGCACGCTGGTTTTTCTGTTGTGTTTCTAACATCAAATAACTCATATTATGTGCTTTGGCATAACAAACAGCTTGTTGTACTAATGCCCGCCCAATGCCGACACAGCGAGCGTGTTGTGTCACATAGACATCATTAAGAATTAATATCGGCGCCAAACGTAGCGATGAAAAACTGGGATACATTTGAATAAAACCTAATCCTAGCCCTTGATTATCTTTGGCGATAAATATCACCGACGACTCATCCACCAATCTTGAACAAATAAACTGCTCTGCGGCCGCTAAATCATCTCTGCGCTCGTAAAACTGTCGGTACTCATTGAATAACACAGCAACCTCATGGGCATGAGTCACATCTGCTCGAGTTATAATGCTTGCCATGGATCTTTCCTTTTTATCGTTAGAGTATTGGCGGTCGTTGTCGCAATCGAAATTGCAGACTGTTTTTCACCGCTGGCCACTCAGCATCAATAATGGAATACACCACAGTATCGCGGATTGTGCCGTCTTTAAGAATTTTGTGATTACGCAACACCCCGTCTTGCTTAGCACCAAGTCTAGCAATAGCTTGTCTGGAGGCTTGGTTATGCCAGTGAGTGCGAAACTCAACGGCAATCGCGTCTAAGGTTTCAAAGGCAAAGGTCAGCAATAGCAATTTAGATTCCGTATTAATACCAGTACGCTGGGCACCTTTGGCATACCAAGTGTAACCAATTTCAAGACGACGATTGTCAGGTTCCCAATGGCAAATTCGCGTGCATCCGACAATTTCACCAGACACTCTATCGCGCACCGCAAACGGAAAACTCTGACCCAGTGCTTTTTCCTCGATGGCTTTAGTTACATAGAGTTTCATCTGTGCAGGCTCTGGCACGCTGGTAAACCATAAACGCCAAAGTTGACCATCTGTAACGGCTAAACTCAATGCCGCCACATGGGACAAAGATAAGGGCTCCAGCACGATATGCTCACCCGTTAAACAACCTAAGTTATCGTCACAGCCCACAGTCTCGCCTCCATTAGATGATAAAAAGTGTGTTATAGCGCACGTTTTTATCTAGCCTAACATTAAACGAGAATAAAAAAACACTCTATTTTCAGCATGATTGGATAAATTTATTCGATTGTCAGTGACATGGATAACCTAAACCTAGCCACAGCATTTAGGTATTCGATTTCTACAGATTAAAAGCCATGCACACTATTACTGACCCGAAACCAACCGGCAATGCTATTACGCTGAGCTAAGGTTTGGGTCACTTCATGGGGGAAACGCTCGCTAAGAAATATCACAAAATGGCCCATTTTAGGCGCGATGCGTTCAATCTCAATGTCAGCTTCATCATAGATAATCAACTCACCGCAATCCGCCATTTTCCAGTCAGGATTTAAGAAAAAAACAGTGGTTAAGATACGATTTTGACTGCCTTTTAGCGCATCGACATGTTTCTTATAAAATGCGCCAGGCTGATACACCGCATAATGACTTTCATAATCGAATAAGCCCATAAACAAGCGACGATTTAGGCCATTTTTGAGTTGCATCATTACATCCAAATACTGGTTATCGGGTTCATTTGACTCCTCTAACCATTGGATCCTATCACGACGAATATCAGGGTTTAATTGTTGCTCTATGCCACGACCAATCGAGGCAGCTTTAAGTTCATGTGCTTGCGTAGATTGGATTTTTTCCAATAACATTTGGCTAATATGGGTGGGTACTAAGTCAGATAAAAAGATATAGCCTTTATCGACTAAGGCATCAGCGATCACGTCCAGCATTGCTTCACTTAATTGCGAAACCATTATGCTACATCCAAAAATTGAGGCTACGCTTTTGCTGTACTCAAGGGCTCAAGGAAGGATTAAGTGAGCCTGATTTTCGAGGGGCGTCGAAAGAGATATGATTGCCATATCCCAATAGATAAATTCTGCAAGATTTTAGAGTAAAGGACGCTCGAATACAATAAAATAAAAATACATTAAAACAAATGCTTATAACTAACTAAACAGTTCAACCGGGGCGTCGTCAGGGCTAAGTTGCAAACACTGCTCAAAGTGTAATCCCAGTTTATTCAACAAGGCTTTTGAAGCACTATTTTGGCTGTTAACAATCGCGACAATACGCTTTATACCTAAACTTTTCCTTAAATCTAAAGACGCTTTCGCCGCTTCAAATGTATAACCTTGGCCCCAGTATTGCGGTAATAAAGCATAACCGATATCCACATCATTCAGTTGTGGACGTTTAATTAAGCCACACACCCCAATGCAAAAGCCGTTATGCGCCAGTACTACAGCATATAAACCAAAACCACATTCGGCATAACTTTTCATCGGTCCATCGGTGATATAGCTTCTGGCTTGTGCAAGAGTGCGTACGCCTTTATCGCCGATGTTCTCAATAAAACCTTGGCTATTAAGTAGGGCTAATATAAAAGATGCATCCGCAGTAGTCAGCTGGCGGAGGATCAATCGAGGTGTACGCGCAACTTGCATAGGATTTCTCCACTTTTTTACTATAGAAATAACATTTATAAATAACGAGCGTATTGACTGCCATCCTTTTGCGATTTTTTAGGCGCTATCACCGCAGGCGAGCCAAGATACAAAAAGCCAACGATTTGATCTTCTGGTGTAAGGCCCAATGCCTGATTTACATTAGCATCAAAGGCAAAGTCCCCCGTACGCCACACCGCGCCTAACCCTAAGGCAAATGCCGCTTGTTGCATGGCCATCGTTGCGCAACCTGCTGCTATTTGTTGTTCGAGTAAAGGCACTTTGGTATGTGCTTGCGTTTTTGCCACAACAGTAATCACCATAGGCGCACGCATTGGCATACCTTTCGCTTTATTGACAAAATCTTCATCCGCGTCATTCGCTTTTGCCGCCGCAACAAAAATGTCAGCTAATCGCTCTAACCCTTTATCTGTCGCAATAATAAATTCCCATGGTGTTAAAGCACCATGATCGGGCACCCGAATAGCCGCATCCAAAATGATTTTTAATTGTTCAGCATCTGGAGCGGGAGTCGTTAATCTGGGGGTCGATTGACGGGTAAGCAAGAGTTCAATAGCGTCCACGTTATTATCCTAATTCGATATAAATTGCGCTCAAGCATAGCAAATTACAGGTAAAGAGGCATAAAAAATCCCACTAATTCAGTGGGACTGATGTCATGTGTAAAGATTAAAAGCACACCCGATTATTGGATATCCTCAGCTTACCCAAGCTCATCTGCCAAATAAGCATCCTATTGTGGTAATAACATCTGGCTTTACTCGTTAGGTTTCTTTTTCAATCGCCTCTTGATTTAGCTCGGTGAGGTCTTGAATAAGCTTGTCTAATTTTTTATAGAAATGTGTAGATTGCTTTTCCGATAAGCTCGCGTTTATCGCAAGTAATAAAGTGCCAAAGGCTTCAGTATTTTTACGTAACAACACTTTATGTTGCTCTGACTTAAGTTCATCAGCTTGTGTCATCAACAAGGTTAACCGTTCGGTTAATAGCGCTTTATCGGCACGCTGCCACAGTGCGACCTCAAATTGACGCAACCATTCGTGGCGATACTCAAGCCACATATCCAAAGTGGATAAACGTTGCTGATTATACTGATGGATAAGCTCTTTTTGTGTTGCGCTTACACTACCAAGCCAATCATTAAACTGTTCTTGAAGGTTGCTATCGGCATCTTTTTGCAGCTGTTCGGCGGTCTTACCAGCAAATTTTTTGACAAGCTCCCTCTCATCCTCCCGTAATTTCGCGAGGATTTGCTTCACCTGCCCATCATTTAAAGACATAACGATAGGTAGCAGTTCCGGCAAGGAAAATTCAAATAATCGAAACCAATGTCGCTTAGCGATATCAACCTGTTCAACCCACAACTGAGGTGTTAATGCATTGGTTTTAATTAGATTTTCGACTTGAGTTAATTGCGCCGCATATTGGGATAATTCAGTGGATTGATGCCACTGGACCAGTTTTTCGATGAGGGTATCAAATACCTTTTGTTGGGATTTATCTAAGGTTACATAGTCCTCTTGCTCCCAACCGATAGCCCAGTCGAGAAAACGATAACTAAATTTTGTAGAACAGGCGCTTAAACCTAAAACAAACACCAATAGCATCACGCCTTTTTTCATTAGAATCTTCCATCCTAGAATTGTTTTTATTGAAATAAGACATTTAAACCGCTTTCACCTTGCTTAGGTTATAGCATTATTTGATTAAAATCGGCTATTGAGGATAAACAATACCGCTAGACTCAGGTAGCCAATACGTTAGTTATTGGGCGTTATCAGCGGCCAAAAACGATCAAACCAAGCAAGATAATCAATATTGTGACTAGATTGCGCTTGCCCCGCCATCAACAACGCCCAGTAACAAGCAAATACCCAATACATGTCAATGGCAGCGGGCACGGCTTGCACGGCATCCGCCGTAACATTAGGGTGCTGCTTTAGATATCCGTCAACCAATAATGTCTGTTGTGCTGGCGTTAATCTATGGGTAGCCAGCACCACCGCTAACTCGCACAATGGGTGCGATGCACTGGCATACTCAAAATCAATACAATACAAATGATTGTTTTTAAATAGGAGATTATGCGGGTTTAAATCTCGATGGCAAAATTGTGGTTTGATTAAACAGGCGGCTAAACAATTAGACCAATTTTTGATATCCATTTGAATACCAAGTAGTTTAGCCACTCGTTCATTCCACTCACAAGTATGGATAGGTTTATCAGTCACCTCATCATGCTGGCTTAGTGTCGCGCGATTCTTTAATGCAGCAGATGCCTGATAGGCGAGCATTTGTTGGTGATAACTCTGCCACTGCGCAGTGACACTAATATGATAAGGTCCTGTGGGCAATGAGCGTAATTGCAGTAACAATGCCAGTAATAAATCATGAGCTTGGTTAGGATGTTTGCTAATTTTTGTAGGGCCAAGCAGCGCCTGCGAGTCTGCATCGCTATGATGTAAGCCACTATTATGTAAGCCGCTATTATGTAAGTCGCTATCATCTGAGCTGTGAGAAGACACGCTGGGGAATAAAGAGTCTAGCTTAGATTGCCTCAACCCAGCCTGACCCAGCACAAACTGCCCCTGCACAAAATCAGCTGCACGGGTTTGGCACTCTAACGCTGGCCAATAAATAACATTGTCACTTTCAATAAACTCACTGAGGTAATAACGATTATCTTCACTCACCCACAGCAATTGTGGCGCAAGTTTAATGTCTGCTAATTGTTGCCAATAAAAACACTCCTGCTCACGATTGCAAAAGCGGCTTGCTGCACCGGTATTGACCCGGAGTACATAGCTCGCCGTAGGTGTAATAATTTTATAGTTGTGATTACTCAAACCACCTGAAAGCTCCTGGATACTTAACACTTGCACAAGCCCTGCGCGCCTGAGTATCGGGTACAGTGCGTTGAGTGAGGAGTTTGATGAAAGCGGCATCGCAGTATTTATATCATTCATTAATTGAATAACTTTAACACATTCTTTTTATAAGTATTTTTATTAAAATCGTTAGTATCACAGGCGTTGTCATCATAGGTATTGCGAGCATTCGCTAACGTGCTGCGCCACAGGAAATAGCCGACAACAGCAAGCACCACATAGAGCACAAATAACAATGAGGTGAGCATCAATCCTTTACTCAAATAAAGATAAATAGACACAAAATCAATCACGACCCAGTACAGCCAATTCTCCAATACTTTTTTTGCCACTAAATAGGTGGTCATCACCGCAAAACAGGTGGTCGCTGCATCTAAATAGGGAAACGCCGCTTGGGTATAGGTTGCCATACCATGCCCAACTAATAGCGATATCACGCCCGTTGTTGCAATCAGCTTTAAATGAGTTTTGAGTGACCAAGTGGTGACTTTTATCCCTTGTTCTTTATCACCACCTTGGGTCCAGAGCCAATAACCGTAGAGCGCCATCGCCATGTAATAGATATTTAATACCGATTCCATTAACAATGACACTTTCCAGAATAACACGGTATAAATGGCGGTACTGGCAAACGCTGCTGCCCAGCACCATACATTAGCCTTCATTGCCAACAGCAAATACGCCATCGCCAACAGCACCGCTAAGGCTTCCCATGCAGTCATCACATGGGCCTCACCAAACGCTGAATTAATGCTCTCGACTAAGGTTAGCCATAAATCCGTCATTGTATTGTGCTCACCTTCTGTTTAACGCAAAGACTATAAAGCCTATTCGCTGTGAGCTAAATCCAACTCACCGCCGATAAATTTACACACAAATACCGCCTTGCCCCATTTTTCATTAGCGGCTTTCATCTCGGTTGCAAGCATCGTCATCACGTCAAGATATTCGCCGCAAACTTGGGTTGCCATCGCATTGGTTACGCGTTCAATATTGGGGTAGCTATCCACGCGGCCGATAAACCATTTAATTGGGTCGAGATAGTTTTCATTTAATGGATACATGCTAATTTCTGCGGTGAGTTGCATTTTTATTTCCTTAAAACGTCAGTAGATTAAGAAAGCTGTAGCCTAAACGGTGGTACAGCCTTAGCGATTAAATAATTAACCTAGTCGTTATACCACTGATTACATGAACTTAATGTTAACCGTTACACCAAGCTGACGCGGATCGCCGTAACGAATATATTGTTTTTCTGCCCAACCACTGTCGGGCTCGTTACCGAAATAAAAGCCACGCACACCGTATTCTTCATCAAATAGATTGCGGCCCCACAAATAAGCAGACCATGCACTCGCCTCATATCCAACGCGAGCATTAACAATCGTATATGGCTCAGAACGGGAATCGTTACTGTCAGAATAGTAAAAATCGCTCTTACCACTCAGATTGAGGTTAGTAAACCAGCCTGAATTAGCCCGATAAGTGCCGCCCAGACTGTAAGTAAAATGCGGAGAATGGGCTAAATCACGGCCAGTTAAATCGACATCGGTGCCGTATTTATCCTGATATTGATAATTACCATAGGCGGTTTCTAGCCAACCTAAGCTTGAATAAAGTTGCAAATTATCAGTGGCATACCAAGTCGCATCGAGTTCAGCACCATAGTTATTTGAACTACCGGCATTTTCAGTGAATAGAATAAAACGCTGGGGTTTATTTGGATCTTGTAGCGATGCAGCCACCTGTTGATCTTGTCTGTCCATATAAAATAACGCCAGATTCGTATCGACAAGTCCTGCTAACCAATGGGATTTAAGACCGATTTCATAGTTGTACAATGTCTCAGTATCAAACTCTTTTTTATCATTCAGCTCAACCGGTAAGGTCATGTTAAACCCACCCGCTTTATAGCCCCGCGCTACACGCAGATAAGCATTATGTGAGTCGTTAAGCATTTTACTCAAGGCAATATGTCCGCCCCACATAGTTTCGCTTGGGTCGAAATCATCCTGGTTTGTATCAGAATAATGGCTGTTACGCTGCTCTAAACGTAAGCCCACAGACAAGGCATATTGGGATCCTAAATCGGTATCAAGCTGACCAAATAGTGCATAGTTAGTTGCCTCATATTCAGAGTCTAAAACTTCATCGGCGAAAGTATTATACTCAGAATACAATTGGTTATCTTCTTGTAAATTCATCGCATATACGCCGAGTAACCAGTCGGTACTCTCAGCAAAAATACGACTTTGCTCGGTAGAACTTAAGCGAAACTCTTGCGATAGCGTTTTACGCTGGCCCGTTTTATCCCAAAAATAATCGTACTGACATGGCGAGAACTGAATACCATCATCAGTACATTGTTTTGCCGACCAATAAGCTGAATTAGACCAATCGCCATCATAAGCATAATGGTGATCCGTATTAGCAAAGGAAGTTAACGAGGTCAGCTCAAATAGCTCAGCGCCCGAATACGTGGCCTTAAAGCCCGCGCCAGTAGTGCGTTGGTTATCAACACCGGGCTCATCTGAGGTGGTCTGTTTAGGGGAATTGGTTAAGCTCCATACATCGTAGCCATTATCAAAATCAGCATGCAGCACAGTTAAATCTAATTGCAGATCGTCATTGGCGTACCAACGCAGCTTAACGCGGCCACTAAATTCATCACGATTATTGGTGTCATCGCGTCCCAAAAACAGGTTATCGCGGTAACCATTTTGCTCATGTTGCTGCAATGAAACGCGGTACAGCAGTTTACCTGAGTCAGTTACAGGCCCTGAGCTAAAACCACTAAAAGTACGTAAATCATCATCACCAAGGGACACTTCAGCACCATGTTCAAATACATCCGTTGGGTCATTACTCTTTAAATAAATCAAACCCGCTAATGCATTAGCACCATAACGCGTGCCCTGTGGCCCACGCAGCACTTCAACCTGTTGTAAGTCATACATGCTCGACACCATGCCGATACCGGATAAATCGATATCGTCAATGATGTAACCAACAGAAGAATTGGGCGCGCCTTGGTATTGCTCTTGTTCACCTACGCCGCGAATTTGGAAGTATTTCGGCCGCGAGCTGCCGCCTGACCAGTTAACGTTAGCAATAGAATTAAGTAAGTCTTCAAAATGTTGCGCGCTTTCATCTTGAATTTTTTGCGCATCGATAACTGTAATGCTAGAAGGCATTTTCTCTAAACTGGCGCCGCGAAAATCCGCCGTTACCACCATGATTTCCATATCCTTATCAGGATCTGGTTTATCAAGCGCATCGGTTTGTGCAAAGGCAGGCGTGCTCAACGCAACGGCAATAGCTAAAGCCGATGGCACACGCGTTAAAGATAATGTGGGTGACGCGGTAAAAAATGACAGTTTACTGTTAAACATAGGACCTCAAATATCTAGTTTGAGATCCGGCAACGAATAAGCGATTCAGAAGTGTGCTGTTGATTGGCCCATTCCTACGCCGGTATGAGCCGGATCAGGTTCTAAGGGTTTGTCGAAAGACATCTCAGTTTGCAGTCGTTAATATTAATTATTAACATTAATTGACGACAAACACCCCTTGGCAGACATGAGTATACTGAGTAATGCTAGAGGATGACAGACATATCTATGTTAAAAAAATCAACCATGCGGCTCAACTTCAAACATTAAATATGATCTTTTACAAACAAATCGCTAACACCTCGGATCATACCCAGTGAATTTAGCTAACTTGAAGCATAATGTTGTAAACTCGCGCTATATCGACAACAGAGAGATTGTTTATGCAGCTAAAACCACTGGCTAAAGGACGTTTTAATCAACGATGGGAGCAAGATTACCCTCTAATTGAACGGGTAATAATGGAATGCGTCACCGAAACTAAAGCATTGAAAAAAGGTGTACACCTGATGACACAAGGACAAGCTTTTTCATCGCTCGTATTTGTGAAACAAGGTCGCGTCTCCCTAGGTCATACCGCCAGAAATGGACGCTGCTTTCAATTAGGCACAATGAATTGTGACTCACAATTATTTGGCGAAATGGAGTTTTTTACCCAGTATCGTTGCCAGCTTGACATCATCGCGAATGAGCCTTTAGAGATTGCTATCATTAGTGGTGACAAACTGCAGCTTTCGCTCACACAACATCCACAATTAGCGCTGTTTTTTGCCAGTGCCATGGCTATCGATTACCAAGATACTGTCGATATTTTTACTCGACGTATGCTGTATCCAATTAGCTATAATATTGCCTTTGATCTTTATCATCAGCACTTAAATGACTTACCTGTGGATGGGTTTACGAAACGTTATTTAGAGGCTGAACGTTTCGCTACCACCGATAGAGTTTATCGACGGGCAATAAAAAATCTCGAGGAACTGGGGTTAATTGAGCGGGAAAAGGACAGTATTCGTATTTTTAATCTTAATGCATTAAAAGCCTTTGTTGAACAAGGAGAATAAGGTGATTGTAAACTGTCATCAATTTAACAATCACCTCAGTTAGCCTTTTAGATAAGCCGTTTACTCACTTAAACGAGGTTTCATCCGGCTAGAAACAATCAACAAGCTTAAAATCACAGCATAAAATAATGGAATAACATACATGACTGTCTGTAATCCAATTATCTGCTCAAACATGGAGCTTATCGCAGGACTAAACATCGCCCCCGCACTACCGCTAATTAAGATGTAAGACACATTCTTACCGCTGGCTTTTTTAACAAAAGACACACCATAAGCAATAAATGCGTTATATAAGGCTGCACAGACAAAACCATAGCCATAGGTTAAATAACCGACCCATTCAATATTATCGGTAGTAACAATCGCCGCGGTAATCACCATAGCCAAAGTAATAATCGCTAATAAGAAGTGATTGATTTTAACGCGAGTCACTATAAGCGTTGAAATTAAGGCACCAATTAATGCCGCAGACCAATACTGGGTAATGATATTACCCGCATCCTCAAAGGGAATATTGAACTTCTGTTTTACGAATAAAGGCGCCCAAGTTAAAAATGTATACAGAGCCAACATGCCTAAAAATAAGCCCACTCCACCGCTAATAATCCCCAGGTTCCATTCAGATTTTTGTTTATCTTCTGCCTGAGTGCCCTGCTCGCATAGTGCAAAATTAGTAAATAACGTAAGCATAACTGTGCCTAGTGCAACTAAACCTACCGCTAAATAACTGTAACTCCATGATAATGAGTGAGTCAGTGCATAAGTGGTAATTAAAGGAAAGATAACACCAGCAATATTAAACGTAGCATCCTGCACCACTAACATCGTACTTTGCAGTTTTTCTTGCCAGACAGACACAACAATAGTGCCGGCAATACATAATCCTATTCCCCCACAAAAGCCGATTAGCGTCATTGCGAGCATCACCCATTGAAGTGATGTCGTGAAATGTAATACCACCGCACACAGTCCAATTAAGCTATAGCTTATGAGGGTAATTCTTTTAATACCTATTTTTTCAATAAAGAAAAAAGCCGCAATTGTTCCTGCTAAAGCTCCGCCGTTGAGTAATGAAAAAATAGACGCGACTTCGTTCACATTGGCGGCAAACTTCTCCGCAATGGGTTCAATTAACATACCAAACTGAGTTGCAAAGCCTGCCATAATAAAGTTAGCAAGAAAACTAATGGCCGTTAATGTTATTTTATTATTCATTTTGTCACTCCATGAGTGAAATTAGGGTACAAAAATTAAACGCCAGAAAGCACCTAACTATTTAGTTAAGCGCCGTTGCTAATGCGAGTTCAATCATGTTATTAAAGGATAGTTGACGTTCTTCAGCGGTCGTTTCCTCACCGGTCAAACAGTGGTCGGATACCGTTAAAATAGCTAGAGATTCGATGCCATATTGATGTGATAAGCCGTAAAGCCCTGCCACTTCCATATCAACACCTAGCACTCCAAAACGCTCTAAAGCAGGGATCATATCTTCATCGGGATCGTAATAAAGATCACCACTAAAAATATTACCGACCTTAACACTAATGCCCTTTTCATTCGCTTTAGTATACGCTTTGTGTAACAAAGAGAACGTCGCCGAAGTGGCCATTTGATAACCGCTACTACGCTTAGTATTCGTTGGAGAGTCGGTGCCTGCGGCCTGCGCTAAAATAACATCTCGCATATGAACATATTTTTGCGTCGCACCTAAGCTGCCAATGCGAATAATACGTTTAACGCCAAAATAATTAATTAACTCATGTCCATAAAGCACCATCGATGAAATGCCCATACCATGGCCCATCACCGAAATACGTTGTCCCTGATAAAACCCCGTATAACCCAACATATTACGCACATTGGTCACTTCAACGGCATCATCAAGATAAGTTTCTGCAATATATTTCGCCCGCAGAGGGTCGCCGGGCATAATTATTGTTTCTGCAAAATCATTGGGTTGAGCATTAATATGGGCTGTCATGTTTATATCCTCATGTTGAATACTCTGATAGTAGTATCCAATTAAAGAATGTTTTTAGGACTAATGTCCGGATTTAATACTCACATGCGTATTTAATGCCTCGTTGATGATTAATTTTTACCCAATAAAAATGGCTTGCCTCTACTAAGAGCCAAGCCAAGAAAATATTATATTGGAAATGGGGCATTAATCGCAGGCTAAAACAACCGCCCTTCGTGATGCGGCATTGAAGCGATATGGCCAAAAATCAGATAATTAGTTTGAAAAGGTTTCGCGCACATACACATCAAATCGAACAGCTTGACTGTTTGGTGCCACTGCTGTGACTTGCAATTGTTGTTTACCGTGCAACTTAACTGATTTCCAACTGGTTGCTTCATCTTCAATGGTAAAACCACTGGCGTCGTACCAAGTAAACTTATACTGCACGCGCATATCGGTAGATGATTTACTCACTACCAGCGCCGATACTTGTATTACATCGGCAATACGGCGAGCATCGACGTTTTCAACGGCAATATTACGAGCAAAGCTACTGTTATCTACGCGTGTTTCGCCCTGCGAACTCACCGAAATACCCGCAGTATGTGAGGCGCAGGCGCTTAAGGTCAGTGCGGCGGCCAATATTAATCCACTATAAATTTGCTTCATTTTTATCTCCTTGTCACGCCACAAAATACGCAGCCAATGCGCATCATTCTACAGTAAACCTATCGCTAATCGTACTCAACTAAAGCCATGCTTTAGCATTACGTTAAGGCTTAAGCACTCACAGCTCATTGCTCAGACTTACCTTGTTAAGGCGCAATAATCATCAGCAATTGATTGAAGGTTAATCTATCAAAAAGTGCGCTCGCGCGGTAGCAATTAACTGTTTACGGTTTGTCTGCCAGCAACTAATGTTTACGTTGGCAACACGTCGCCCCTGACGGGTTATCCGACATTCTACAAAGCTATCTTTAAGTAAACCGGCACGCAAATAATCAATCGAAAAATCGACGACTTTAGGTACCTTTGCCGTTTGCATAAAGACCATTAATTGAACAATCGCTGACATTTCCATAAACCCAGCAATCACGCCACCATGGATAGCGGGTAACACCGGATTGCCAATATTGTCATCTTTAGCCGGCAGTTTAAAAATCAGTTCATCACCAAAACGCTCGACCTTCATGCCAATAAATTTGGCATAGGGCACATGCTCAAGTAAATGCCCAAAGTCATTAAGCTCAGTGGCGCGCTTCACAATGCCTTGCACATCAATCGGTGCTGTAATCGGCGTACTTTGCGATTGAGCCCCAGCGCCCAGTGGTAAACTTGCACTCACAGCACCAATCGTTGTATCAGCTTCACCCATCAGTGCTTGCCTAAAGGCATCGCCCACCATTTCTGGGCTTATGCGCATAAAAGACCCTACCGCATGGGCAATAGGCTGATCAATACTGTCTTGATAAGCGATAGCGCGGGTAAAGGCAATATTAGATGACAACCGATAGCACTCAGCAAAGCCATATACGGGTTTATGAGGCTGGGCAGGCTTCATATAATCCACCCGTAAATCTAACGTGGGTGAAATTTCTAATGATTGATATTTTTGATAAATGGCACTGACCACCGCACTACCACAAGCGGTATCCATCAAAGTGGTAATCACCCCACCGTGAATAACCCCAGTATCAGGATAACCAATTAATTCAGTGCTGTAGGGCAGCTCAATTAGCACATGGTGCTCACTTGCCTCAAGCACACTTAAACCAAGCCTGCGACACTGCGCGAGTTGATCCACAAATCGCTGCGCCATTTGTGTTAATGGAAAAAAGTCGCTATTTAATTTCATTAACCTTGGCTCAGCATAGGGCCTAAAGGTTCACCACCAACAAGGTGGATATGAATATGGTATACCTCTTGTCCACCATGTTGATTGCAGTTCATGATTAACCGGTAGCCATTTTCAGCTATCCCCGCCTCTGCCGCCAATTTAGCCGCCACTGTCATCATACGACCCAGCGCTAACTCATCTGAGGCTTTCATGTCGTTAGCCGTTGGGATTAAATGATTAGGTACAATCAAAATATGGGTCGGCGCCTTAGGCGAAATATCCCTAAACGCGGTGACTAATTCATCTTGATACAAAATATCTGCGGGAATTTCACGACGAATTATTTTGCTGAAAATCGTTTCTTCGGCCATGGGGCGTCCTCCTAGGGTTAATTACCTGTATCATATACTGAAGTCAGCGCGAAATGCGAGTTTAGCACTCACGATAATGCCAACATTTGGCGCATGCGACTTTCCTTTTGTATGAACATAATAAAAAATGCAGTATACAAAATAGATATAATTTTAGGATTCTGGCCAGAGTCATTAAACGCTTTGTATTGATAGAGATTTACGCTTTTATTTGCCTGTTACGGGTATTTTTGGCAGCATGGCCACCATTAAAACATTTAGGTTTTGCAGGATAACTATGATCCACTATCAGATAATTCCACTTGATCCGAAAGCCCACTTATTTGCAGTGACAATGACACTGCGCCAACCAAAATCAGTACAGGTTTTTAGCCTTCCCGCGTGGTTACCTGGCAGTTATATGGTGCGTGATTTTGCAAAAAACATTATCGAGCTCAAAGCCCAAGATAAGCAGGGACAACCCCTTAAGCTCACACAATTAGATAAGCAAACTTGGTCGGTTGACAATAGTAGCCTTGAAATAACGCTAACTTACCAAGTGTATGCTTGGGATCTATCGGTGCGTACCGCGCATTTAGATATGACCCATGGATTCTTTAATGGCAGTAGCGTATTTTTAGCCGCCCACGGTGTTGAAGATAGTCCGCACACTATCACTATATTGCCGCCAACGGAGTCATCATTAAGTGACTGGCGCCTTGCCACCAGCATGACCAGACTTAATGGCGATGATTTTGCTTTTGGCCAATTTTCGGCCGAGAGTTATGATGAGCTTATCGATCATCCCGTTGAAATGGGCTTATTTAGCCTTGCCAGTTTTGATGCCTGTGGTGTGCAACACGATATCGTGCTAAATGGTCGCCACCGCGCCTGCATGCCTAGACTTTGCCAAGACTTAAAAGCCATTTGCGAGTATCAAATTAACCTGTTTGGTACCCCTGCGCCTTTTAAGCGTTATCTATTTATGACCACAGTACTAGACAACGGTTTTGGTGGCCTAGAACATAGGGCATCGACGGCATTAATGTGTTCACGTAAAGACTTACCGCTCACCTTAGATGCGCCTATAAATAATGATTACCGCACCTATTTATCTTTATGTAGTCACGAGTACTTTCACAGCTGGAATGTGAAACGCATTAAGCCAGATTGCTTTTTGCCCTATAAACTCGATGCCGAAACCTATACACCGCAGCTATGGGCCTATGAGGGGATCACCTCTTATTACGATGACTTTTTAACCTACCGTGCTGGACGTGTGAGTCAACAAGATTATCTGGATATGCTCAGCGAAACCTTTACTCGCGTGTATCGCAGTCAAGGTCGCTTTAAACAAACCATTAAAGACGCCAGTTTTAATGCCTGGACCAAGTTTTATAAGCAAGATGAAAATGCCCAAAATGCCATTATTAGCTATTACACTAAGGGCGCCCTCTTCGCACTGTATTTAGATTTAATCCTACGCAGTGAAACCCAAGGCAAATCCAGTCTCGATGATGTAATGCGAATATTGTGGCAAGAATACGCACTACAAAATAAGGGCACCACAGATCAATGCCACCAAGCGATTGTTGAGCGGCTACTTAATCGTGATTGCCACGCTATCTTTGCCTATTTAGATAATACTGATGATATTCCTCTTGCGCCGCTACTAGCTGAATTTGGCGTCGATTTTACCCTTCGCGCAAGTCAGGGCTCGCAAGATGTAGGTGGTACACAACATAAAGGTTATAAGATTGCTTTTGGCGCAAAAACTCAAACTGCGCCAATGGGATTAAAAATCATCAGCGTAACCCAAGGTAGCCCAGCTCACTTTGCAGGCTTGAGCGCTGGAGATAACTTAATCGCCGCGGATAACTTACAAGTCAACGCGCAATTTGAGGCGCAGCTACAGCACTATTCTCTTGGAGAAGCGATAAACTTACATTGGTTTAGACGAGATGAGTTAATGACGGGTGAATTAGTAATTACCGCCGCACCAAAAGATACCGTCGCTCTGTTGGTACGTGACGACAGCAAAATAGCGGCTTGGCTTGGACGTTAATATTGTTCTTGGTTAATGCTATTGCAAAAATAAGAAAGGGTCATTGACCCTTTTCTTTACCTTACATAGAGCACACTAAAGCCACAGTGTCAGAGCATATTGATTTAAACCAGTACATCATGTAAATGGGTCTGTGCCCAAGCAATGGCTTGGCCACGGCTCGACACGCCAATCTTACGAAAGACGCGATATAAATGCGTTTTTATTGTACTCTCACTCACAAACAATTGATTCGCAATATCTAAGTTAGTACTTCCCGTCAATAAAGCTTGCAACACCTCACGTTCACGTATTGTCAGTGGCTCAGTATCTTCAAATAGACCAAAATCGTCATTCACCCCATTAACCAGCTGAATGGGAAAGACTCTATGACCTCGTAAAATATTCGACAGTCCGAGGCTGATCTCAGCTAATCCCGCTTCGAGGTAGAATACTCCTGCGGTTGTCGTGGCTCGCATTAAAAAACGAGCATCTACCTGTTTTGGAAAATGTAAATAAACCACCCGTACACTGGGATGTTCGCGGGCCAGTAAACGCTGAAATTGATAGGCTTTTTGAAGTTCGACAGTGGCTAAATCAATCACGACCATGGAGGCGTGGTTATCCTTAACGTGCTCACATATTGCATCTGGGTTGACTTGAGTCAACTTAACAAGAAATTCCTGCGGCCAGTGTCCTGCTAATAGTTCGACTAATACTTGCGATCGTGACACTACAATCCAATGTAATATTTTGAACATCCTGCTCACTCCCTGTCTGACTAACGATTATTCATTCCGAGAACAGAAGCCCTCAATGTCATTTCACATCTGCCCAATAGACCTCCAAGTCTATATAAATAGAATAGTATCATTAGATAAAACAGATTAAAAAGACTTACAGAATAAATATTTACCGTACGCAAATTTAAAAAATTTGTGTTTGCATACACTACATTCTTAAACCGCAATCTTAATTTAAACTGAAAAAACTACTAAAATATTCAGATAAGAGCGTAAAATAAAGTCCATACACAACACAAGGAAAAGCCATGCCTAACAGTAACGTCACTCGCATAGAAATAAAATCCTATGCCGTATGGGATAAACCCACCCGCTTATTTCATTGGGTCAACGTCATGCTCGTACTCGCACTTGTTTTAGTGGGAGGCATCATGATGTATCGCTCTGAATTGGGTATAACGGAGCTAACAGGCAAGATTGGCTTAAAAACGTTACATGTATGCATAGGTTATGCATTTGCATTAAATCTTATTGTTCGCCTCGTGTGGGGTTTTGTCGGTAATAAATATGCGCGTTTTAGCCATATATTGCCTAATGCAAAAACAAAAAGTGACTTAATGCTCTACAAGTCCGAACTCGCAGCAGGTAAAAATCCGCAGTATTTAGGCCATAATCCAAAGGGGAAATTTGCTGTATTGGCGATTATGCTGTTATTAGTCACGATAATGCTAACGGGACTTTTTCGGGCTGGTACCGATATTTACTATCCACCATTAGGCGGTGCGATACAAAGCTATCTAGCGGAGTCGAATGTCGACCCTGCAAGTTTACAACCCTACGATGCAACTGGGGTTAATGTCGAAAAAGCCGCTACGATAAAAGCGTTCAAGGGATTGGCCGGTGAAGTTCACGTCTATGCAGTGTACTTACTATTACTGCTCATTTTATTACACATTTTCGCCGTGATTTATACTGAAGTTAAACGTCAACCTGGGATTATTTCAGCCATGTTTTCAGGTAAAAAAATGATTCAAGGCCAACCTAAAGACGAGTGATTTTATAACTAGCGGATAGTTGATACAAATAACGCCAGCAAATTGCTGGCGTTATTATATTGACTTGAAGGCATACACCAATGTATTTGGTATTGATTATTTCAAGTTATTTTTTCAGAGTAGACCCTGAAGTACGACCATCGTCGTGGCAGCTTTCACACGTAGGTTTATCACCCACGTTCATGTCATGAACCGCATGACAGTCAGCACAGACTAAATTACCGTCATGTGGCTTATGTACCGCATCCATTTCAGCAAGAGAACCATGACAGCTTTGGCACTGTTCAAATTCAAAGGCACCGTCCGCAGAAGGTGTACCATCTTTATGACAACTTTCACATCCACCTGATTCAGCATGAAAATCAGACAGCTTTTGATCTGCAGCAAATGCAGTTGGCGACAGCGCTAGCGCTGCGAGACTTGCACCGAAAAGCGCACTTAATAGTTTTTTGCTCACAATAGTATCCTCCAATGGCGATTGTCAGTGGAAATTCTTGTCAGGGTGACTTCCATCTCGCAACCAAAAGTAAATAGCACGACTCGATATAACTTAGTTAAGGATGCAAAAATAAGCAACCTATTACTAAGCCACATCAGTTTATCAATATGCTTAAGATTAAAATGTGCGCTATATCATGTAACCACATGCTTACATAAGGATTTTACACTTATACAACCTTATAACGTACAGAATGTAAACCCTTATTATGATTAAGGTTAAAATAAATACCGTCAATCCAAAAATAAAATTTGCCACAAGCGAAATGAAAACATGGAAGCACTAAAATGTAATGACGAGAAAATACACCTGCTGATGCTTGATGGGATATTTTAAAGCTCAACGATACAACTCTCCTTGGCACTGATTTTAAATGCCAAGGAGAGTTCAAAACCATATTTACTGAATTTATTTAGCTTGGACAAGAAAGTTAATAACGCTATCAATGGAGAGCTATTAATAACGGACACCCAATGGCTGATTCGTTTCAACTTCTGTTTTAGGCCAAGCGTTAATCACGGCTTTAACTAATGAGGCTAATGGAATTGCAAAAAATACTCCCCAAACGCCCCATAAACCACCAAAAACTAAAACGGCCGCTATGATGATCACCGGATGTAAATCCACCGCATCGGAAAATAAAAGAGGCACCAGTAAGTTACCGTCTAGCCCCTGAATAATGCCATAGCCCAACATTAAATAGCCAAATTCAGAACTAAAACCCCACTGAAAAAATGCCACTAAAGTGATAGGCAACGTCACCAATGTTGCACCAACGTAGGGGATCAATACCGATAAACCGGTTAACACACTTAATAAAACCGAATATCTCAGTCCCATTAAAGCAAACAGAATATAAGTTGCGACACCAACAACCACTATTTCAATCACTTTGCCACGGATGTAATTAAAGATTTGTTGATGCATCTCAAACCAAACTTTGCGCGCTAACTGGCGGTTGGCGGGGAAAAACCGTTTGCTACCATTGATTAATTGGTGTTTATCTTTTAAAAAGAAAAACACTAATAACGGCACTAAAATTGCGTATACCATCAACACTAATAAAGAGGCGGAGTAACCAATTAACTGCTTAGCAATATCTAATACATGCTGGGTATCGAGCAATTTTTTCAGTTCTCCCACCATCAGATTTAACTGTTCTGGATTGATAAATTGCGGATATTGATTGATCAGTGTTTGTATCGTCTGCATTCCTTTGTCTATCATGCTCGGTAAATCAGCAATTAAGCTCGCTCCCTGGCGCCACACACTCGGGATTAAACCAAAAGTTAATAACACCACAATCCCTAAAAACAACACAATCACTAAAGAGGCCCCAGCGGTACGATTAATACCCAATTTAAGCATTTGGGTAACCGGCCAATCCAATAAAAAAGCCAACACCAGTGCAACTAATAAAGGTGCAAGTAAACCGGCGGCAAAATAAAGTACCAGCGCGAAACCCACAAGAATTGCCATTAAGGTCACCGCTTGAGGATCACTAAAGCGTTCTTTATACCAACGAGAAAAAACAGTAAACATGGAGGATTCCAATAGTGATAACGGGCTTAAGCTTCTTAAGCGCTCAAGAAAAGGGATTACAGTATTGTGTAAAGCTTTTTAAGCCTCACTATAACACCCCACTGCCTCATAATGACTAAGTACGCTAATAATGAATAAGGTTGTTTAAGTGATATTTTGCCACGTTAAGTACTGCATCAACGCGGATAAATTTAAACAACAAAGTTTAAATTTATCCTAGAGATGGATCAACTTTGATGATCATCAAGGCTAACAGACTCGCATCATTACGCAACTCTTCGACAACGTGACCTTGTTTTTTTAAATATTGGGGAACATCTCGCCGCGAACCTGAGTCAGAGAGTAAGATATGCAATTGCTCACCGTCTCGCATTGGCTTCAATGCCAGCTTGATTTTCACTAAAGGGACTGGGCAACGAAATAGTGTTAAATCAATAAAAATCATAATGAACTTGCTATAGATGAACTGGGGCTATTATCCTAAGTCGCCACTCAAACTACAAGCTCAGTGTAACCTCTTTGCCTTGTAGCAAAGATAATTAGAAAATATAAAGGATCCGCTTGCGTAACTTGACTTTTTTGACTCAATTAAAACCTTTTGTTGCAGGCGCACTTTCTTTGATGCTATTGACATTCGCCGCCAAAAGTTTTGCGAACAACGACTTACCAGACTTAGGCACAGCCGCCGTCAATACCTTCAGCCTTGAGAAAGAAATGGTTTACGGTGATGCCTATATGCGCGTCATTCGTTCCTCGGCGCCAATGTTAAACGATCCCGTATTGAGCCAATACCTTACCGAATTAGGTAACAAACTGGTCGCCCATGCCACGGGAGTGAAAACCCCCTTTTATTTCTTCTTGTTACAAAACGATGAAATCAACGCCTTTGCCTTTTTTGGCGGCCATGTAGCCGTTCACACGGGATTATTTCTCAATGCCGATAATGAAAGTGAACTGGCCTCAGTGTTGGGTCACGAAATTACCCACGTTACCCAACGCCATCTTGCCCGCTCGCTCGAAGCACAGCAGAAAAGTAATCCTGCGACGATTGCAGGTTTACTCGGCGCTATTTTATTAACCATCGCAGTACCACAAGCGGGTATGGCTGCGCTCGCAACAACACAAGCGATGTCGACACAATCAAGAATTAACTATACTCGTTTGCATGAAAAAGAAGCCGATCGTATCGGGATGCAAATTTTGGTAGATGCAGGTTTTGACCCCAATGCCTCTGCGGATTTTTTTGGTAAATTAGCCAGTCGTTATCGCTTTACCACGACCCCGCCGCAAATGCTGCTAACTCACCCATTACCAGAGTCACGGATCACCGAGGCCCGAAACCGCGCGGAACAATACTCTAAACGCTATGTCCCAGACCATCTTAACTTCCAATTGGCGAAAGCACGTATTCAAGTACGTTTTTCTAGCTACAGCGACGAAGCCGTATTGAGCATGTTTGAAAGGCAGTTGAACAAACAAACCTATAGCTTTAAAGAGGCCGCACTCTATGGCAAAGCGCTGGCATTATTTAGATTAAAAAAGTTTGATGAATCCGAGAAAATTATTGATAGTCTGTTAAAAATTGATAATAACAATCTGTTTTATATCGACACTAAATCTGACTTATTGACTGAACGTAAGGACTATAAGAACGCGATTACGATGCTCGAAGGCCAGCGCAGAATCAAGCCAACGTCTCAAGTTATTAACGCTAACTTAGCCAACATTTATATCGAAGCTGATCAGGCATCCAAAGCAATCCCTTTGCTGGAGGATATGATTTTCCTCGATAAACAGAATGAATTGCCTTACCAATTGTTGGCCAATGTCTATAAAAAAACCGGTAATCAAGCTTTGGAATATTTCTCTACTGCTGAGTTAATGGCATTAGGGGCAAACTACAAAGGTGCAATTGATCAATTGAATTTTGCTTATCGTGCATCTGAAAGTAATCCATTACAGCTTGCGCGGATTGAAGCACGGATCCGCCAATTCAAAATTGCCGACAAACAGATGGATGCCCTTAAATAAGTCACTAAAGTTAGTTCACTGAATAAAAGCAGCTCTAATACAATCTGCGCCCCCGAACACTCTGACGGGGCGTTGTTTTTTCTGTTATTATTCGGCCATTGTTATTTCAGCCCGTATTGAGCCTCTACCACTATGATCCAAGCGACGATTTACCATAACCCGCGTTGTTCAAAAAGCCGCGAAACCTTAGCCCTACTGGAACAGCAAGGTTGTGATATTAGCGTGGTGGAATATTTAAAAAATCCGCCAACGGCTAAAGAAATCGGCGATATTTTGTCTAAATTAGGCCTTAGTGCACGTGAATTAATGCGCACTAAGGAAACTGAATATCAAGCCTTGGGGCTTGCCGATACCTCACTGACGGAAATACAGCTGATAGAAGCCATGGTGAACACGCCTAAGCTGATTGAGCGTCCTATTGTGCTTGCCAATCAACGCGCTGTTATTGGCCGTCCTCCAGAGAATGTGCTCGCGATTCTTTAACCCACTCTTGCCGCTATTTTTAACCGTTAGGTAGACATAATGACGTCCAACGCTTTATTTACCCTTAGCCGTTTAGGCTACTTTGCATTAGTGCTGCTCTTAGGCGGCTGGTTTGTTGGCCAAGGAATGAATGGTGAATACTCGTTACTATTTAGCCTGTTATGGATAGTGCCATTATTACTGCCTGCAAAAGGGATTTATCAAGGTAATCCTTATACCTTTGCGTGGGCAAGCTTTGTGCTGTGCTTGTATATGTTACATGCTTTGACACTGCTTTATGTCACCACCGATGCCTTTACTTTTGCCTTAATCGAAGTGTTATTGATTGGTGTTCTGCTCATCGCGTTTCCCTTCTACGCACGTATCCGTGGGCGTGAACTGGGATTAGGCTTGAAGAAAAAATCTAAAGAATAACCCTTTAAATTCAATGTAATTTCACTGCCGTTCTATCTTTGATAGGTATTACGGCATTTTTATAGAACAACGCCAAATGCCATCTGCTGATAACGATTAAAATATCCATACCAAACTTATTTCCTGCCTTAATTCTAACCACACAAAATTTAACAATTGACATACTTCAAGTTACTTTTTGTAACTTAACCTCCGTGTTATAGTCAGTGACTTATCTTGAAATACAAGATTGTAAAATGTCATAACAAGTCTAATTGTATTGCTGAGTTGACAATGGAGAATAGTGTCATGGGAATGTCGGTATCACAGAAAATGTTGGCATTAATGGCCTGTTCTAGCCTACTCACAGCATGCGGTGGGGGTGGAGAAGATAATAACGCTCCTAACAATGGTGGGACAACACCACCATCGGCTTCATTACTGCGTTGCACTGATAATATTGCACCACTGATTATCACAACGTCCTCCTCCATCCGCTTTCAAACTGAGTCAACTTATACGGCGGGTCAATCCAGTGCCATTATTGCCAATATACCCAATCGTGATAGCCAGAATTTAAGCTTTCGCTGGCAGCAAATGGATGGACAAAATATAGAATTAGTCAGCCAAAACAGCCCCGTATTAGCCTTTGATATTCCCGCTGCAGGTAGCTATCGTTTTAGCTTACATGTAACAGGTAATAATCTAGATGTAACCGGTGAAATTGCTATTAATGCCGATGCAACGTCTATAGAAGCGCTTAATGTTCGTCAAGATCATCAAGTGGTTGAAGGCAATAATGTTAGCTTAAGGCTCGGACAACAGTCGGGATTAAGCGCGGCGAATATCTCTTGGTGCGTAGCATCAGGTCCAGATTTGATGGTTGATATTAGCGATCCGTTGAGGCCATTATTTACTGCGCCAGCGGTCAGCCAAGATACGCTTACTCGACTCAAAGTGAATGCCAACATCAACGAAAATCAGCTCAACGATGATGTTTTTGTCCTAACAACGGCGGCACCTGCGATAAGCTCAAGCTATTTTGACACCCCAGTCGCAGGCACTCATGCCTATCGTGCGACCTCACCTTACGCCAATGTGTTAAGCAACTGTGTTTACTCCAATCAACTTAATGACAGCTGCACTATCAATCAGTTACCTTTAATAGGCCAAACATCAAATGATCTCAATCGTGAGACCATTCTTAATCGTGTGCTGGTTTCACACGATTGGATGGGTGATAACTTTGCCGCCTTTTTAACCCAGTTGGACCCTAACAGCGATTTTGCCCGCTTATTACAATCCGTTACTGCCATTGTGATTAGCTATGATATACGCCCTTCTTTCTATTGGGTCGTCACTGGAGCGATTTACCTCGACCCTAACGATTTATGGCTTACACCAATTCAACGTGACACGATCAATGAAGCGCCTGATTACCGTAGTAACTTTGGTAATGAACTCAATTTTATGATGCCTTGGCGTTATGTTAAAAATAATCAATATGCCTCACTTAGCGTCCCCGCTACCGCCAGAGCATACCGAACATTAGCGCAAATCAATCCCGATCTCGCCTCTTTGCTGTACCACGAACTCGCCCATGCCAATGACTTCTTTCCCCGCAGTGTACATAACTCATTAACAGGGCCGAGATTATTAGATGACTATCGCCGGCGTAATGCGAGCAAGAGCCTAATTTCAGATGAAGTTAGCAAAAGTTATCCATTGATGAGCACTGAAATGAGCGGGCTTGCCAATATCAGTTTTCTCGGTGGCGTGGCTAATAACCTACAAAAAGCCTATCAACCCTCAGATGTGAGCACTTTCTTTTCTACCGATATCGCTAGCGATTTCTATGCTTATTCCACTACCCGTGAAGATACCGCTATGTTGTTTGAAGAAGCGATGATGAGCTATCGCTATCAGATATTACGTGATGTTGCCGTCACCAATAAACCGGCGGTATTAACCGCTGATACGCTGCTGATTGATTGGGGACAGAGAGGTCGAATTGCCGATGACAGCTTAGAAAACCGCGCGGCACTGGTGATTGATGAAATACTACCTGAACTTAATGGCATCAGCGTGATTGAAAGCCTACCTGAGCCTGTTGCCATGACACAAGGCCAAAACTGGCGCCAAGCACTTGCAATATCACCAGCCAATATACGGCTTAAAAGCTTAAATAATGCCGCCGTAAATGATATTGCACCACGTTTTGAGCCTGAACTTCGTTTAAGTGGCGACCGTCATCGTCACCCACACCAATAAATACTAATAGGATGATAAACCCAGTTCAGGACACCTGCGATACTGGACACTGAACAATCAACACATAAGAGGCGTCAACGTCGCTCTTATCTATACATGTTGTGCTATCTAATCTCGCAACGAATCGCGCTTAGCGTACCTTAGCATTCACCAAAAAAATAAGGCTCAAACAAATGTTTGAGCCTTATTTGCACGCTAATAACTTAATCAATAGCGCGACTTTGAGTCAGCTTCGTTTAACTCGCTTTTAATGCTGCTATACGTTTTTCTAATGGAGGATGACTCATCATCATTTCCGCCATTGAACGCTTACCGTTAATACCAAAGGCAGACATTTGTGCTGGCATTGCGGTGCTTTCTGGACCTTGGCGTAAACGCTCAAGTGCAGCAATCATTTTAGCTTTACCCGCTAAACGTGCAGCGCCTTCATCGGCTCTGTACTCACGAACACGTGAGAAGTAAGCAACGATGATTGAAGCCAAAATACCGAATAACATATCCAGTACAAAAACGACGGCCATGTAAGCGAACATACCCAAACCTTCGCCTTCCTCATCATTGCTCGATACGAAGTTATTGATAATGCTAGCAACGACACGGGCAGCAAAAATGACAAATGTATTCACCACACCTTGGATCAAAGTCAAGGTCACCATGTCACCGTTAGCAACGTGGCTCACTTCGTGGGCCAATACGCCTTCGATTTCATCTTGACTCATGCCGTATAACAAACCCGTACTCACAGCCACTAATGAATTATCTTTACTTGGGCCGGTGGCGAACGCATTCATATCGGGTGATTGATAAATCGCCACTTCTGGCATTTTAATCCCCGCTTGTTTAGCTTGACGGGCAACCGTCTCTACTAACCAACGTTCGGTACTATCGCGTGGAGTCGTGATGACTTCACAACCCATGGTTTTTTTCGCCATCCATTTTGAAATGGCTAAGCTAATGAATGCCCCACCGAATCCAAAAATAGCCGCGAACACTAACAGCCCACCCATAGTCGACGTGTTCACGCCTAGAATAGACATCACAATTGAGGCGACTAACAACACGGCTAGGTTAGTCGCAATCAATAAAAATATACGCTTCATTTCAGCTCCTTTAGGGCAAGAATGTGCCATTTAACTTTGTTCAAAGACATAATATGTCCAAATAATTGAAATTCAAGTGCTAACAAATAAAAAGTGCTTAAATTAGCTTACCTTATACTGATAAAGACAACGCTTTTTGGGTGGTTTGTGAGTCTAGGGATATTTTATTAATCAAAACTTAAATCTAACGGCTATAAGGGTTACAGACGGATTTTGCTTTATTTCTCTATGTTTATCACGATTAATCTTTGTTAACATGCCCGTACACTCGAATCTTTTGAGATATAAAAATGACCATTAATGCCCTACTGCTCAGCAGTTCTCGTGTCGGTGATACGCCTTATCTTGCGCACGCGATCCCTTTTATTAAACCGTTAACGACGCAAGCACAAAAGTGGATTTTTATCCCCTATGCAGGTGTCAGTATGAGTTATAACACTTACCTAGCGTCTGTCGTTACTGGGCTAAGTGAACTTCAACTCGATATCAGTGGTATACATCAGCACCCAGATCCCCGTCAGGCAATAAAAAACGCCGATGGGATATTGGTAGGTGGTGGTAATACTTTCCATCTATTACATCAATTGTATCATCATGATCTGGTAGAGCTTATTCGTGAACAAGTCGCTCAAGGTAAACCCTATATCGGCTGGAGCGCAGGCTCTAACGTATCAGGACTAAGCATTAGAACCACAAATGACATGCCTATTATAGAGCCGCCGTCATTCAACGGGTTAAACATTGTTCCGTTTCAACTAAACCCACATTATTCTAATTACCTTGCGCCAGGTCATAATGGTGAAACCCGTGCCCAACGGCTCTTAGAGTTCACAAAGGTCGATCCTATAACGCCAGTCGTTGGCCTCGTTGAAGGCTCAGCATTATGGCGCCAAGGAGACACATTATCACTATTAGGCAATCAATCTGCCTATTTGTTCTGTGGTGAACAGCAAGAAATACCAATACCTGCGGGCACTGATTTATCACACTTACTCCGATAATTGTACTCAGATAATGCCTCTTAAATAATCGATTTTTCAAGCTGACTCCACTCAATTAGCCATTAGAACATGATGCATTATTAATCCACGCTAGCAACAGGCAGCATCGGTGAATAAGGCGTTATCAGGGATATAATTGAGGGGATAAGCGCCATAGATACCTTTATGTCACATATTTGATAGCTCCAAAGTAGCATTATCAGTAATTTATATTACAAATATCTGTATACATAGGTAAAATTGATTTCAGACCTCAGTAAGTTGCCCTCACTTCTGAGGCGTTAATAAGATATAAGTTATTAATATTTAAAGATTAGGTTGACTGAAGCATATTACATTATGCCTATGACTCAGCGTCATTTTAGTAAGGAGTTTCCATTTTGCGACTGAATCTTGTGATGAATTACCCTACCGGTTATCCGGCATTACTGAAAAAATTACCTTTTGTCATTCTGACCGCTTTTGTTGCTGTTGTCGGGATCAATAACGTCAATGCCGCCACGACACAGGCGGCACCTAGCACAGAGAAAAAAACAGAGAAAAAGACGGAGAAATTCTCCCACGATACGGTTATCACACTAGCAGAACAACTTTCCCAAAAACCATTCAAAGAAGCAAAAAAGGCACCGAAGGAGCTGGTTGATTTAAACTTTGAGACCTACAGTAAGATAAATTATCAAGAAAATGCCGCAATTTGGGGGGGCTCACCCACTAAGTTTTCAGTACAACTGTTTGCGCCAGGTTTTCTTTATAAAAACCTCGTCGATATCGATGTCGTTGAAAACAGCAAAGCAATTCCAATTGAACTAACAGAAGCTTCATTTGATGTACCCAATGACGCCATCGAAAAGTTAATCACCCAAGTGGGCCAATATGCAGGTGTTCGCTTGCATTACCCCATCAATGATGATGAAACTAAAGATGAATTTATCATGTTCCAAGGTGCGAGCTATTTTCGTGTCCTATCAAAAGGACAAACCTATGGTTTATCAAACCGTGGGCTAGCGATAGATGTCGCACAACCTAAGGGCGAAGAATATCCGTTATTTAAACGTTTTTGGGTTGAACGGCCATCTAAATACCAAACGGCGATTGTGGTACATGCACTGCTAGATAGCCAAAGCGTGACTGGCGCCTATCGTTTTGGCATTTATCCAGGTTCACCGTCACGTGTTGAAGTTGAAGTGACTCTATTTCCTCGTCGTGATATCCCACATGTTGGCCTAGCACCTCTCACCTCGATGTTTCTCTATGGTGGCTTAGATTCCTCAGATAAACCTGATTATCGTCCGCGAGTTCATAACTCCGACGGATTACAAGTGGACCGCGGTAATGGTGAACGCCTATGGCGCCCATTAAATAACCCCAATAAACTGCAAATCAGTGCGTTTGGTGATGAAGATATCAAGGGTTTTGGATTAATTCAGCGTCATCGTAAATTTGAAGATTATCAAGATCTTGATGCAAACTATCAACTTAGACCTTCGGCATGGATTGAACCACTCAATGATTGGGGTAAAGGACAACTTATATTGTTGGAAATCCCCTCTAATGCTGAAACTAACGACAATATCGTGACCTATTGGGAGCCGCAAGGCGGCTTGAAGAAAGATCAGCCCTACAAATACTCCTACCGAATGACGGCATCAAACGACAGCCCTTCAGCAGCATCTAAAGCGCGTGTTGTTCGTAGCTCAAAGGGACAACTTGTTACAAAAGGAAAAGAGTTACTGATCGACTACAGCAATATAAACGCACAAGATATTGATAAAATTCGTATTGATGCCAGTATTAGCAAAGGTAAAATTATCTCTTCACGAATAGTGGCGCATCCAGATATCAATGGTGCAAGGGTATTCTTAAACTTCGAGCCAGAAAGCACCAATGTGGCAGAATTAAGAGTACAACTAAATAAAGACGATAAACCACTGGCTGCCACTTGGTTATACCGTTGGAATAGTGACGATTGGCAATAGTAAAATTTAATGGTCGTGAAGTTTACGTGTATTTATACGTCTAAAACCACTGACTGATACGACTGCCTAATACACAATAGATTGATAAAAACAAAAAGCGTCAGTATTTACTGACGCTTTTTTTGTTGATTGATTTTATCGAGTGAATTATATCGGCAATAGGTGAAGCCCAGATTAAAACTCTACCAACCAGCTAGGGACTAACTCCCCTATCACTCACTCTGATATTTCCAAACCGTTCACTAAGTAAGGAAAATAGTTTATCTTAAGATAACAGTATCAACCTATAATTCTTTGATGTGATATTTATGTGTAATCTTAAAGGCGTATAAGGAGATCTCTATAAGCAACAGAAAGTAATATTCGCCGCTCATCTTATCCAGCTTTTTATACTCACAAGAAACATCTAATACAAATGCAAAAAAGCCTCGATATAAATATCGAGGCTTTTTATTTTTGGTACCCGAGGCCAGACTTGAACTGGCACGCTGTTACCAGCGAGGGATTTTAAATCCCTTGTGTCTACCGATTCCACCACTCGGGCA
>NZ_JAKILU010000027.1 GCF_023283485.1 Shewanella glacialipiscicola | reverse complement strand
GTAGGTCATCGCCAAGCGCCTAATTATCTCGATGAGATGTAAAAAAGCCAGCTGAATAAGCTGGCTTTTTTACGTCTGCAATTTGGCAGAAATAACATTTTTTACGCCAACAGTTACGTTTTTATCCTTCCTTGTTCCTCCCATAATGCTCATCATGTGTGTCATATTTTGGCTTATATTAATCCGCATTAGACTCTGCTCATGTTAGCCCAGTCTCGTGTGTAAAAACTTTCTACCCCGTCCTTGCACTGAATATACGTATTCCAAGCATCGCAACACTGCTCAACGATATCGTTATAACCGTCGAAGTACCTATTTGCCAACCAGCACCGTCCATAATGATAACTGCATATCATCCAAAAGATATGCGGTGGAAATTTAGTCGGGGTGTTGATACCGATAATCATTATTGGTAAAAGGAGTCATGATAGCTTTGGTTGCAAGGCAGACCGCGGAAAAGAGATAGATTAATACTGTTAGCCCTAAGTCGTATGCCTCTCGTTGCTCACGGTTTTTGTTGTAACTTATTCATTTGTATAGAAATTATGCTAAATTATGATTGTCTTTACTAAATCGCTTGTGACTGAATAATTGACACTGGTGCTACTAACTTTAAGCGGCAGTACAAGAATGAGCCTCATTGAAATGAAACAAAGTAGGATAATGTATTTTTATGTACGTTTTTCCTGTTGAGCTTATTCAGAAATGTCGTTTACTACTGCGTTGTTGGCGTTCATTAGACTAACAGCGTGAGTTCTTAAGATTGACTGACTGCTGACCGCTCGAAAATAAGGTTAGATTGGATCAACGGGAAGGCGTCTACGAGCGAGACAATACTATTACAGGGGCTAAGCGGTTAGTAACAATAATACCGTGAGGATTAAAATTAGCCCGCCACTGATGCCGATAATGTAAATAAAACCTTGTTTGCCTTGCTTTAGCGTGAGTTTATTCGCTTTTAAAAAAAATACCCAAAACAGACACAAGATCAGCGGGATAAGGAATAGTCTAGTCATTTAAATGCTGCTAATGGATGAGTTGTGATAATTTAGAGTCTAACAGTTTGATCTTATTTGAGTAACTTATTTTAGCAAGTAGAGAGCAGCTGTGATCTGAGATGGTTAGCCAGTAGCGGTATGGATGAATAAGGCTTTTATTTTTGGCTGACTGACAAAGAGATTTTATTCGGCATTAGTGTATTTATTAATAGATTTTTTATTACTGGTTTATAAAAGACCGCCGAAGCGGTCTGTTGTTATGTTAGTGATCTGCCGACCGCTATGATTACGAATTCACAGGTGTTACGTCTTGCGCATCATTTGAATAAAACTGCGCTTCATCCAGTTCATTCTCAGACTTACCGATCACTACTGCAGTCATCATATCACCCGTTACGTTAGTTGCCGTGCGGATCATATCGATAATACGGTCAATTGCGGCGATAAAGGCAATACCTTCAAGTGGCAGACCAATTACGCCCAAGGTTACAGTTAACATCACCATCGCACTTCCTGGCACACCAGCGGTACCAATTGAAGCTACTGTTGCAGTAACGGCAATCATTACATAGTCGAGCGTATCGAGTGGAATATTATAAATTTGCGCGATGAAGATAGCGGCAATCGCAGGGTAAATGCCTCCACAACCGTCCATGTTCATCGTGGCACCTAATGGCATAACAAAAGCGCTATAACGTTTTGATACGCCCATAGTTTCTACTGCGCGAGTGCTAGCAGGTAAAGTTCCGAAACTTGAAGAGGTACTAAAGGCGACTAACTGCGCCGGCATAGCTTTGCGGAAAAATTGCACAGGGCTTAAACCACCAACAAATTTTACTAAACCACCGTAAACGAAGATGATATGGATAAAGGCTGCAATGTAGATTGCGCCAATGAACTTGCCTAAAGGCAGTAAAGTCGATAAACCGTATTCACCTACTACCCATGCCATTAGGCCAAACACTCCGATAGGGGTCAGTTTTAATACCATTCGGGTTAATTGGAACATGACTTCTGCGCCCGCTTCGATAGTACGTTTTAACGGTTCAGCTTTCTCGCCAACTTTATTAATTGCGATACCGACTAAAGCAGCGAATACAATAATTTGTAGTACCTTACCTTCGGCCAGTGATGCGAAAGGATTCACTGGGATCATGTCCAGTAACACTTGTGCAAAGCCAGGTATATTGCGTTCGCGCACCTCTGTCGCCGTGAGTTGCATCGTGCCACCCATGTCGATCATTGAGCCTACAGCTAAGCCAATCAGAGAGGCAATTGTGCCGGTTAGCATGAACATACCTAAGGTTTTAAGGCTGAGACGTTTTAAGCTAGTTTGTGAGCCGAGTGAAATAATGCTGACGACAATGGCACAGAATACCAAAGGTGCGACCAACATTTTAATGGCACCAATAAACAGATCGCCCAATGGCTTTAGTACGATTGCTGCATCACCTAAAATGACGCCAACGAGTGCACCTAAGATAAAACCAGCTAAGACTTTTTGCCAAAACGGAATGCGGCTAATGGTTTGAAGGATCATGCATATTCCAGAAAAATAAATTAAGTGTGAGCCAATAGACCTGTGATGATAGGATTCGTATTCAACGAGTTGAGCTTGTTTTTAACATGCTCTTTATCATGCGCATTGTCATTGACTGCCATAGTTAGCCCATTGTATCGACTGAGCTAGGGTGATAACAAACCGATTTTCTTATAACTTATTGTCATAAGTGAGTTTGTTGTAAAAATATTAATTTAAAAATCTGGTTAATATATTTTAAAAACACTTAAATATGATTTAAAAAGACTTATTTATCATTGAGTAAAGATTATGGCTGAGTTGGGTATCATGTTTTCTGGCGCTTTTTTAGCAGCCACTTTGTTACCGGGAGGATCTGAAGTATTACTCATCGCGCTATTAAGCAATTCCCCCGAAGCATGGGGTGCGCTGGTCATCACGGCGAGCATAGGTAACACTTTAGGCGCGATGACAAGTTTCTATATAGGCCATTTAGCTCGTCTTGCTAAAACACCCGCGGAGTTAAGCTCGGGTAAGCACACTAAGGGTCTTGCCTTAATTGAGCATTACGGCGTATGGGCACTGTTACTTTCATGGGCGCCTGTTATCGGTGATGTGCTCTGTTTATTAGCGGGTTGGTTGAAGTTACCGCTTATCCCATCGATATTGATGATGTTAATCGGTAAAACAATTCGTTACTTGATTATTGCTGCAGCCGTATTGCAATGGCTTACATGATAACGCTATGGTGAGACTCTCAGTCTTTGGCTAAGAGAATTTTTGCTATTTGAGCATAATTTGCTGTATAGATAGGAACTTAGTGCTTATTTTGCCAGTCTTAATTTAAACGCTTAATCACTAAGCTGCACTTTAGAATCAGCCACATTTTGTTAGGTTTAGGCACTCTATTTTAGCCATGGGATGACTTAATGCAGCGCGCTAACCAGTGGGCTGCATTTTTATCTATTGATGTAAGAGGGGAATGTTTTGAAAAAATGGATATTAGCGCTGGCAATTTCTGCCGCGCTCTCGGGTTGCGCATCTGAAACGACAACCGCCAATTTACCTGCAGGCGTCACACTTATTGAAACTGTGCAATTGACTGATTCGCAAGTAGGTATCCCCTACAAAAAGTATCAATTAGCTAACGGCTTAACGGTTATTTTGCATCAAGATGATTCTGATCCATTAGTACATGTTGACGTGACCTATCATGTGGGTTCTGCGCGAGAATTAGCGGGCCGTTCAGGTTTTGCACATTTATTTGAACACATGATGTTTCAAGGCTCACAGCACGTTGCCGATGAGCAACATTTTGAAGTGGTGACCGAGGCCGGTGGCACTTTAAACGGCTCGACAAATACCGACAGAACCAATTATTTTGAGACAGTACCCAGCAATCAACTAGAAAAAATGTTGTGGTTAGAGTCGGACCGTATGGGCTTTTTATTACCCGCATTGACGAGTGAAAAATTTGAAGTGCAGCGCGAGACGGTCAAAAACGAGCGTGCGCAACGTATTGATAACCAGCCCTATAGCCGAATGAGTGAACGTTTTAGTCAAGCTTTATACCCGGTTGGACATCCATATTCTTGGCCTGTTATCGGATGGCCAGATGATCTTGAGCGTGCCAGCGTTGATGATGTAAAACATTTTTTCCAGCGTTGGTATGGCCCTAATAATGCCACGCTTACTATCGGTGGTGATTTTGACGAAATGCAGACCCTAGCCTGGGTTAATCAGTATTTTGGTGAAATCCCCCGTGGCCCTGAAGTCTCTTTAGAGCAAAAAGCGCTGGTTAACTTAGACAAAACGCGCTATATCTCCATGGAAGATCAAGTGCATTTGCCCTTGATTCGTATTGGTTTTCCTACCGTATACGCTAGACACCCCGATGAAGCCGCGCTCGATCTACTCGCGAACATTTTAGGTGGCGGCAAGACCTCGTTGTTATACAAAAACTTAGTTAAGGATGGTTATGCGGTGCAGGCCAATGTCAGCCACCCTTGCCAAGAGCTTGCATGTCAGATGTCGATTTATGCGCTAGCTAATCCTGAAAACGGGGGCAAGTTGGTTGATCTTGAGCAGCGTATTCTTGCCTCTATTAATGAGTTTGAGCAACGCGGCGTCACTGATGCTGATCTACAAAAAGTAAAAGTGCAGTTTGAGGCTGATACCATTTTTAGCCTGCAAAGTGTCTCCGGCAAAGTATCGACCTTAGCGTCAAACCAAATTTTGTCGGGCAATCCCAATATGATTGCCGCAGATTTGAATCGTTATGCCAAGGTCACTAAAGACGATGTGATGCGCGTGTTCAAGCAGTACATCAAAGATAAACCTATGGTAGTCATGAGTGTGGTGCCGCAGGGAATGATGTCACTCATTGCCCATGCCGATAACTTTACACCGACAACTTTACCGATTGCCCAAACGGCGGTTGAGGGAGATTTACCAACGTCTAAATTGGTTTCAAGTTTTGACCGGACTAAAATGCCCGCATCTGGCGTAGCACCTGTGCTCAAAGTTCCTAAGATTTGGACTGAAAAGTTAAAAAATGGCATCGAAGTGATGGGCACTCAAAGTACTGAAACGCCAACGGTTGAGCTGATTGTGTATTTTAATGGTGGCCATCGACTCGTCCCCGTAGAAAAAGCGGGCTTAGCATTATTGACCGCAGAAATGCTCAATGAATCGAGCCAAAAACACAGTAGTGAAGCACTCTCACAAGCCTTAGAAATGTTGGGTAGCACGGTCGATTTCAGTGCATCTGAATACCAAAGCGTGATTAAAATATCGGCTTTGACGGCTCATTTAGATGAGACGTT
Source organism: Shewanella glacialipiscicola (assembly GCF_023283485.1). Classification (GTDB taxonomy): domain Bacteria; phylum Pseudomonadota; class Gammaproteobacteria; order Enterobacterales; family Shewanellaceae; genus Shewanella; species Shewanella glacialipiscicola. The sequence goes on along the minus strand of NZ_JAKILU010000027.1, from coordinate 38,115 downwards.
GGCGATTATGGAAGAAAAGTTGTTTCAGCCAGCATTTACAGATGCAGACTTTGCGCGAGTAAAGCAGCAGCTATTACAGCAGATCCAAAGCATGCAGTCTGAACCGAGTTATCTTGCTGACGCCGCGCTATCTTTCTTGCTATATGGCAAAGATAATGCGTTAGGCATAAGCGATATAGGAACACTTGATTCTGTTGCTGCGCTCACTTTAGCTGATGTTAAAGGGTTTTATACCCTGCAATATCAAGGCGCCAACGCTAAAGTAGTCACAGTCGCCAATTTGCCAGAATCTGTATTACTGCCTAAGTTGGACGGACTCAGTCAGTGGCAAGGAAACGCTGCCGTTGTTCCGCCACTTAACCCTTTTCCGGCATTAAAAGGCGGTACTATTTATTTAATTGATAAACCGGGGGCAGCGCAATCGGTAATCAATATTGCTAAGCGCGCATTGCCCTATGATGCTACTGGAAATTACTTTAAATCTTACCTGATGAACTACCCGTTAGGTGGCGCATTTAACAGTCGTATCAACCTTAATTTACGTGAAAACAAAGGTTATACCTATGGCGCCCGTACCCGTTTTACGGGCGGAGCTGAAGTGGGATACTTTGTAGGAACAAGCAGCGTTCGTAGTGACGTTACAGCTAAAGCTTTGACTGAGTTTGTGAAGGAAATCAGTACTTATCAGCAACAAGGTATGACAGATACTGAACTTACTTTTATGCGTAATTCGATTTCTCAAGGGCAAGCACTCGATTATGAAACGCCATATCAAAAAGCGGGGTTTATACGGATGATCCAACGCTACCAATTGAGTCAGGATTTTACCACTCAACAGGATAAGATCATTAATACGGTCACAAAAGATGAACTCAATGCTCTCGCGGCTTCCGAGCTTAACATCAATGACATGGTGATTCTGGTGGTGGGAGATAAAGCGAAAGTTGAACCGGATTTAGCTACAATGGGTTATCCAATTGAGACCTTAGTATTGTAAATAGCTATTTTGCCCTTATATAGGGTTTAGGCGAGTATGTTGTTAGTGGCGACTTGCCAACTATTCTACTGATATTTACATCGAAAAACGGTGGTAGCATTAGCTACCACCGTCTATTTTTAATCATGCAAAGCGTGAATTTGGCTTGCCACACGGACAGGTTTAGATTTATTTTGAGGCGTATCTTGTAAGATAAGCCTCAAAATAAAGGTCTGACTGTTAACCTTGTCGCGATAGCGAATCACCAATTAGAGAAGCGCAAATTGAAGTCATTCAATGAATTAGTACAACAGTTCTCAGACACCAACGGGCGCACAGCACTCTTAGGTATGTTACGTGGGATAGAGCGTGAGGCATTACGTATTGATGAATCGGGTTATTTAGCCCTAAATCCGCACCCAAAAGTGTTAGGCTCGGCGTTAATGCATTCGCGTATTACCACTGATTACAGTGAAGCCTTGCTCGAGTTTATTACTCCTGTTCATCACGATGTTGAACAACTTTTAAGTGGGTTAACTGAAACCCATGCCTTTAGTGTACGTAATTTAAATGGTCAACGCTTATGGCCAGTGAGTATGCCTTGTTATGTGAAAGATGAGCAGCAGATCCCCGTAGCTCGTTATGGCTCGTCAAATACCGGCATGATGAAAACGTTATATCGTAAAGGCTTAACCTACCGTTATGGCGCCCTGATGCAGATTATCTCTGGGGTGCATTTTAATTTTTCGGTATCGCAAGAATTATGGCAACGTTTGTATGATCTTAGCGATAAGCAGTTAAGTTACGATGATTTTATTTCAGAATCTTATTTTGGTTTGATCCGTAACTACCGACGTTTAGTCTGGGTGCTACCGTATTTTTTTGGTGCTTCACCGGCGTTATGCAGCTCTTTTATCAAAAATCAGAAAACCGATCTCAAGTTTGAAAAGACCGGCAAGGGCACACTATATCTGCCTTATGCCACGTCATTACGTATGAGTGATTTAGGCTACACCAATAAAGAGCAAGAAGATCTCAATATTAGTTATAACTCTTTGCCCGAGTATTTGGCTGGCATAAATGCGGCAATCAAAATGCCATCTGTAAGCTTTGCTAATATCGGCGTTAAAGTTGATGGCGAATACCGCCAACTTAATGCCAACGTATTGCAGATTGAAAACGAGTTTTACTCACCGATTCGCGCTAAGCGCGTAACACGTAGTGGTGAGAAGCCATCTGAAGCCTTAGCGCGTGCTGGGGTGGAATACATTGAAGTTAGGGCTTTGGATGTCAATCCATTTAGCCCTATCGGAATAGAGATGACGCAAGTGCGTTTTCTTGATTTATTCCTGTTGTATTGTTTGTTAACAGAATCACCTAAGTCTGATGCAACTGAAGAGGCAAGGCTCGGAGCGAATCTTAAAGCTGTTGTACTTGAAGGCCGTAAACCAGGGCTTGAGTTATTGACTGCTGAGGGAACTCTGTCACTGAAAACGTGGTTGGAGCAATTGTTCGATTCATTACAAACGTTAGCTGTGTTACTCGATGGTGAAAAAACAGATTATCAAGCGGCTTTAGCCCATTGGCGTAAAGCGATTGAAAATCCTGATTTAACGCTATCGGGACAAGTGCTGCAAAACGTGATCCACCAAGGACAAGATCATGGTCAGTGGGTGATGACATTGGCGCAGCAATACTATCAATACTTTGTTGATTATCCATTATCCAGTGAAACCATTGCACAATACCAAGCTGAAGCGGCTAGCTCGCTAAAGAAACAAGCCGAGCTAGAAGCTGCCCAAAGTACGGTTGCCTTTGATGATTATCTTAAAGCGTATTTTGGTGTGACGTCGTGACAGCGAATTTACGCTCTTACGTGCGTTTGAGCATTACTGCGGCGGTTATGGGGGGAGGCGCTTTCTTATCGGGTTGCGCTTCTTCACCTGAAGACCCTTTAGGCTGTGGTACGGTATCTGGCTATTTGCAACCCGATGCCAGTACGCACTGGTATCGAGTGGTGGTAACGCATTTAAATGGCCAAGCGGTAGTGTCGAAACCTAATTATCAATTAGCACCCGGTGAATATGAGTTTACAGTGGCGGAATTGATTGATGATCCTAACTTGTTTGTTACGCTTGCAGCACGAACCCCCAAGGTGTTTAAGTTCAACGTCCAAAGCCATCAACGTTATCACTTAGGAGCGCTATTCCACACCGATAAGCGTTATATGGGAAAAGATACGAGTTATTGGGAGCCGGGCGTGTGGCAGCAGGAGCAGCATGAATGCCAGTTTGAGCTGAGTCCCGAAACGAAATAGCAACGTCATATCCGTTGCATCTACGTCACCCCATTCTGTTTAGGAATATTGATTCAACTTGTTATCACTGCAGATTATCTTGTTAATACGATAGTTTCGCGATAGCGATTAGGTGATCCAAGCGCTAAAAAAGTTTTTTATACTTGCCTCAAGCTGAGTCTATGACATCATGTAGCCAGCTAACTCTATAAAGAACATGGTATTAATGAATAGGCTTTCCGCTATTTTGCTGTTTGCGTCACTGGGTATCTTGTCTGGTTGCGCGACATCTCCTCCAAAATCTCCTGAAAATTTATGTGAGATATTTCAAGAACACCGTGGTTGGTACGAAGCCGCTAAAGATGCCCGCGACAAATGGGGTGTACCAGTGCATGTGCCATTAGCGATGATGTATCAAGAAAGTTCATTTAAGCATAATGCTGCACCTCCCATGCAATACTTTTTAGGTTTTATCCCGATTGGCCGTGCCAGTGATGCTTATGGCTATGCGCAGGCAAAAACCATGACATGGGATGATTATGTACGTGAGACGGGAAACAGTTGGTCAAGCCGCAGTAACTTTGATGATGCCATTGATTTTATGGGCTGGTTTATCAGTAAAACCCATAAAATAAATGGTATCTCTAAATGGGATGCAAGGACTCAGTATCTTAATTATCACGAAGGTTGGGGCGGTTATCGCCGCGGCAGTTATAAATCAAAAGCTTGGTTAGTGAAGGTGGCGAGTAAAGTGGATGAGAGATCTAAACGCTATGCCGCCCAATATAAAACCTGTCAAAAAGAGTTAGATTCATCTTGGCTATGGCGTTTATTCTTTGGTTGATATTTAGCCTTTTAGGTCAGTGTTAACAGGTTAAACAATAAGGTTTACTGCTAACACTGGATTTAAATATTGAACTCAATTGGATGGTTTAGGTTTAATTGCGAAGGCTTCTAATGCTTTTATGGCTTTTTTCTTTGCACGTTTCTGTTCATACATTGCATTATCTGCAGTTTTAAAAGATTGAGACCAATCGCCTTCAAAAGCGGTAATCCCGTAACTAAAACTGAGGTTAAGCTCGGAGTCTTGGTTTAAGGTTTTACGTATATTATCTAAATCTTGTTCAATTTGAGCTTGTGGACCATGGCATAAAACAACAAACTCATCACCTCCAAAACGGGAAATAATCGCTTTATTTTGCCAATAGCTCATTATGGCATTAGCGGTACGCTGGATGGCAATATCGCCTATTTGGTGTCCATAGACATCGTTGATGGTTTTTAAATTATCCATATCGATAATGACCAGAAAGCTGCCAAGGTGGGATTTCTGTTGCCAATGCTGCAGCTCATCTTCAAAATTTTTTCGGTTATAAAGTCCAGTTAGCGAATCAAAATTAGCGAGTTTAGTGATCTGTTGTGATTTTTGGTAAAGCGCAATGGCATTACTGGCTTCGTGGGTCAGAATAGACACTAGATTACGGTCATAATCGCTAAAGGCACCAACGCAGCTGCTGTCGAGGTTTAGCATGCCATAAAGCTTACCGTCAATACGGATAGGACTAGACAGGGTTGAGCGTATTGGCTGCTTAGACACTGTAAGTAAAATTTGTTGTTCTTCTTTGGATAAGGTGCTGCCCGCATTGATATTTTCGATATTATTAATAACAACTACCTGATCGCATCTGCCTTTTGTGAGTCGATATTCAAAGGTTTGTTCTAAGGTGAAGTCCAGTAATCTGAGCTTTGTTAAGTCGAGTCCAACAACTGATTCAAAATACAGTTTGTTATTGGTTTCATTGACCTTAATGATGCTGCCCATTTCGGCACCATTAATCACATATACGGCTTTGTTGAGTAAGGCATCAAGAAAAGCATGTTCATTTTTATAATGGCTTGAGAGGTGTGCCAGTTCGTAAATAGCATCGTTCATGGTGACGACTTGCTCTAAGTGTTGCCAAAGTCGAGTCAGACGTCCTTGATGCAAGTAGTAAGTTAGGCTATAGGCAAAGATGTAAATGATACAAACAAATAGTAAGGGCAGAATGGTCCAGTTTTCTGTTGGCGCATTAAAAACAAAGAGCAGCACGAATAGACATATCGGTACAATAAGCAGTAGCAGATGATAACGATAATCTAAGCGATCTATTGTTTTACGTTTGAAATTATCCCTTAATTTCACTCGAATATTCCTTTATTTGGGTTATTGCTAGCCTTCATTTAATACGATACGTCAGTAACTTATTTATGCTCCGTTGGTTAAGTATATAACGGAAATTAAAATATAAACTGATATGAAATATTGAATAATTTCATATCAGTGATTTGCCAATTAAATACCAAATTAACGCTATTTTAGTGTGAGTTCGGCCAATATCCACGCTAACGGAGCCTGATATTGCGCAGGCATCCATGCCTGTAAGGCGGTAATACTGTTTTCGAACACTGTCATATTAGGTACCGAGAGGTTTAAGTGTCCAACTTTACGACCAGGGCGCACTTCTTTGTTATACCAATATAACTCAGCATTGGGCAAACTTAACCAGCGTGGGTCATGTTCAATAGCAATAAGATTGACCATAACACATTGAAAGTTTACTTGTGGCTGCGGGATCGTAACCCCACAAAGCGCCCTAAGGTGTAATTGGAATTGATCCATATGAGTACCGGCTTGAGTCCAATGTCCGGAGTTATGTACTCGCGGTGCAAGCTCATTTACCAGCAGTTTGTCGCCAACGCGGAAACACTCCATAGCCATTACGCCAACGTAGTCAAGCTCGTGTATAATTGCGCTAAGCATGGTTTCAGCTTGGGTTTGCAGATGGTTTAAGCGTGTTAGTGGCGCAATGGATGCCATTAAAATGCCGTCTTGATGCAAGTTAAGTGTCAATGGATAAAACACACATTCGCCTGCACGGGTACGTACACCGACTAATGATATTTCTTCATCAAAGTTAATGGCTTGTTCTGCAATGGCGAGGTTACGCCAGTCGTGTGGAATATCACCCGCTTCGGCTTGTTTGAGCCAATGTTGACCTTTACCGTCATAACCACCAGTACGGCGTTTCATTAATACTCTTGGGCCGTAGTCTTGGTACAGCGTTGCAACTTGGGTGGTATCGTCGACTAACACCCAAGGCGCCGTAGGCACATTGAGTTGTTCAAGCAGGCTTTTTTGGCTAAAACGGTCGGCTAAACGGCTAAATACCGGACCATTAACAAAATGGGGGTGAGAACTCAGTTGTAAGCTAAGGGCGGATTCTGGCCATTGCTCGCGCTCGGCGGTAATGATGTCATGGGGCGCTAGCGGTAGAATTTCATCTGTAGGCGTCATAATATTAACGGCGTGAACTTCAATCGCTAATGGCTCACCCGCGTGGGTTAGCATTGCCCCCAACTGACCATTACCTAATACCCAAACCTTAGGTTTTGTGTTTGTCTGAGTCATTAGGCTTCCCTCGGGTCTGGGTTGTCCAGTACCGCACGGGTTTGTTCTTCTCTGAACGCTTCTATGCGTTTTGCGAGTTCAGCATCATTATTAGCTAGTATTTGGCAGGCCAATAATCCTGCGTTAAATGCGCCAGCAGTGCCAATCGCTAAGGTACCAACGGCGATGCCTTTTGGCATTTGCACAATAGACAATAAGCTATCCATGCCTGATAAGGCTTTACTTTGTACCGGCACACCTAATACGGGTAAACGAGTTTTAGAGGCAATCATACCGGGTAAGTGCGCTGCACCACCGGCGCCACCAATGATGATTTTAAAACCACGCTCGGCGGCAGAGGCTGCAAACTCCATGAGTTTATCTGGCGTTCTATGGGCGGAAACCACTTCAACATGATAAGGCACTTGCAGTTTATCCATTATCTCAGCGGCAGCTTCCATGGTGGGCCAATCACTTTTAGAACCCATAACAACAGCAACAAGGGCTTGCATGATAACTCCTTAACTTACTAATTTTAATTATATTTTAGCCTTGTATCAGGCCTGGGTACAGTTGATGCCCATTTAAGCGTTATCGCTAGCAAGCATCATGGGGAAGAATAATACCATGATCCTAATGATTTCTGCCCGTTTTTGCTTGGGGAAAACTGGCCTTTAATGCTGTTGGGTTTATGAGGGAATTAGTGGATAGCAAGACCCATTATGTGCAGGATCCCTCTTTTTAATCCGCAGGGTTAACCCTGCGGATAGCGCTTAACATTATTGATTTAAGAGGCGGTCGTTTCTGTATGTTAGGCGTTTACTAACGCTTCAGTTATGGCCTCACGTAATGTGGGGTAAAACTTCAAAACACCTTCAATCGGCTGAATTTTGGCTCTGGCCAAGGTGCGGATTGGTTGGAATTGGAGATCGGTAATGATGAGCTTAGTTTTATTCACTTTGCATCTTTCAATCAGCTTGCTCAGTGCGGCTAAACCACCGGCATCTAAAATAGAGACGCCATCGAGATAAAGCACAATTACGTGTTTATCTTCAGTAAGGCTGGCAATTTCAGCAAAAATACGGTCGGCCGCAGCGAAAAATAATGGTCCATTAATTTTGAGAACGGCCCAATTGTCGGGTAACTCTTGCTCGACATAACGTTTATTGTTACTGACATCATAAAGCTTTGTCATCTCAGCAATTTCCTTCATAAACAGCAAGGCCGCTAGGATGATTCCGACACTGATGGCGATCACCATGTCGAAGATAACGGTTAATGAAAAACAGCTGAAAAAGACCATGATATCGCTGGTAGGTGCGGTTTTAACTAAATGCACTGCTTTATGGGCTTCGCTCATATTCCAAGCTACAACGAGTAACAGTGCTGCCATAGCCGACATGGGTAAGTAAGCGAGCACACCCGCTAAGGCGACTAAGCCAAAGAGTACCACTATGGCGTGGATCATGGCTGCTATCGGACTTTGTGCACCAGCTTTGACGTTTGCCGCGCTGCGCGCAATTGCTGCCGTTGCCGGTATGCCGCCAAAAAATGGTGTGATGATATTACCTATACCTTGGCCCAGTAACTCACTGTTGGCACTGTGACGTTTACCAGTCATACCATCGAGCACGACAGCGCAGAGTAATGATTCAATCGCACCTAACATGGCAATGGCAAATGCGGCAGGCAATAAGGCTTGAAAAGTGGTGAGATTAAACTGAAAGGCTTGTCCATTTGCACCCGCTTGCAACCAAGGCCATTCGAAACTGGGTAATATTGCAGGGATCCCCATGCCTGTACTGCCATCACTGAGTTGATAGTGGAAGCGGGTGCCGATAGTTTCTATGTCTGCCCCCATCGCATTGAGGACTAAAGCGAGCACAGTACCAAGTATAATAGCCGGAAGATGGGCAGGTACGGGTGTTTTGAGTTTTGGCCACAGCAACATAGTGGCTAACGTGGCAGAGGCTACCAGTAGACTAGGTAAGTGCACTGATGGCAGCGCTTGGGCTAATGCCATTAGTTTAGCCAGATATTGCTCTGGCATATGGGCAATCTCGAGTCCGAAAAAGTCTTTGAGCTGTAAAGTGGCAATCACTACGCCAATGCCCGCGGTAAAACCTAAGGTGACGGATTCGGGAATATATAGAATCAACCGGCCTAAGCGTAGTGTCGCCATGCCGACAAGTATCATTCCTGACATGACTGTTGCGACTAATAATCCGGCTAAACCAAATTGTTGGGCTATAGGATAAAGTAATACTACAAATGCCGCCGTCGGGCCGGAGACGCTGTAACGTGAGCCACCCGACATGGCGATAATAAAACCGCCGATAATCGCGGTATATAAGCCATATTGCGGCGCGACGCCACTGGCAATCGCCAATGCCATTGCTAACGGAATGGCGATAATGCCTACGGTGAGGCCTGCAAGAATATCTTGCCCAAAACGTTTAAACGAATACTTATCCTTCACGCAAGCTTCAGTGAGTGCGTGGGCGATCCTTAAAGAAAACAAATGAGCAGAGTGTGGCACGAGAAATTTCCATTGCGAGGGACAAAGTAACAAGCTCTATTCTAGTGCGCAGACACAGTGTGCAGTGTGATCTTGTTGGCAAAAATGAGGGTAAATACTTTGTGTTATATAAAGAGTGTGCTTGGAGCTGATTTTAAGTTCCGTAATATTTTTTGAAAAAATAGAAAAGTGATAACTCTTTTTACCATTAGCGCCGTTTACAGTCTTAGGTCAACATCAAAGGTATTCAATATGAAAACGTTATATTGCTTAAGGTCGGTTATAAATCCCGTGTCAATCCGCAAAAGTACCGTCGCATTGGCGATTAATAGCGCTGCTTTATTGCTAGTCACTCTGGGTTTAGCGGCCTGTGGCGGTAAAGGTGTCGAGGTTCAACAACAGGCAGAACGGCAGCAAGTAGAGCAAAATCATAAAGAAAACTCGCCGCACCAAACAGAAATGCGTGATGCTGCTAAGGTTGATATGGCTAGAGTCGTAGCGCCGATGTCAATGTCTCGCAATGATGCGGCTATGGGAATCGCCCTCATGCCGCGAGATTATGCCGCGATCCCACTTGATCAAAACAAATTCGAGCGGCAGGTGCAAAATGGCATCATGGTGACCGGAGAAACCCCAGTATCGACCTTTTCTATCGATGTCGATACTGGCAGTTATGCCACTTTAAGGCGAATGCTAAGGGAAGGACGCTTACCCGAGCAGGGCACTGTCAGGGTTGAAGAAATGCTCAATTATTTTACTTACGATTATCCCTTGCCAGCTAAAAATACGGTGCCCTTTAGTGTCACTACTGAGCTTGCGCCTTCACCCTATAACGATGACATGATGTTGCTGCGAATTGGACTTAAAGGTTATGACTTACCTAAGTCTCAGATAGGCGCTAGCAACTTAGTCTTTTTACTCGATGTTTCAGGCTCGATGGCGTCAGCCGATAAACTACCGTTATTGCAAACATCGCTAAAGCTACTGACTACGCAGTTAAGTGCGCAGGATAAAGTTTCGATTGTAGTTTATGCCGGCGCCGCGGGTGCGGTGCTCGATGGCGCGTCGGGTAATGTTACTCAAACCTTAACCTATGTGTTAGAACAGCTGAGTGCAGGTGGGTCAACCAATGGCAGTGAAGGGATTAGGCAAGCCTATCAATTGGCAAAAAAGCATTTTATCCCCAATGGTATTAATCGGGTGATCCTTGCAACCGATGGTGACTTTAACGTCGGCGTGACAAGTTTTGATGATTTGATTGCCTTGGTTGAAAAGGAAAAAGCCAATGGCATTAGCTTAACCACCTTAGGGTTTGGTCTGGGTAATTATAACGATCAACTGATGGAACAATTAGCTGACAAGGGTAATGGTAACTATGCCTATATTGATACGTTAAATGAAGCGCGAAAAGTGCTGGTGGATGAGTTGAGCTCCACCTTATTGACTATTGCCAAAGACGTTAAAGTGCAAGTGGAGTTTAATCCGGCCTTAGTGTCTGAATATCGTCTTATTGGTTATGATAATCGCGCGTTAGCGCGAGAGGATTTTAATAACGACAAGGTGGATGCGGGCGAAATAGGCGCGGGTCATACTGTGACAGCCTTGTATGAGCTAAGGTATGTGGAAGCAGGGAATAGGGCGAATGATAAACTCAGATATGGCGTTGATGCTCAAACGGGGCAAGAAAAATATAGCCGTGAAGAAATCGCTTTTCTTAAACTGAGATATAAATTGCCAGAGCAAACGCAAAGCCAGTTGCTGACTTATCCTATAAGACTAGATCAAGGTGTTAAAGACTTAGAACAAGCGAGTGATGATTTTAGATTTGCCGCTGCGGTTGCAGGTTTTGGGCAATTACTGAACGGTAGTCACTATTTACATCAATTTGATTATACTCAGTTAAGCCAGTTGGCACGTTCGGCATTGGGGAGTGACCCCTATGGTTATCGCCATGAGTTTTTGCAGTTGATACAAACCGCCTCGGCTATGGTGCAATCGGGTCGCATACCGATAAAAAAAGCATTCAATGGCTCAGGTAAACCTTTTCCTCCAGAAGATAAACTCCATAGTGAGTCTGTGAGTGACAAGAGCAATACAAGCCATGAGAGATTACAATAGTCAAAGAGAACACCGCAAACGATGAGGAGTTTCCCGTGGCATTAGCCATACCGCAATTACCAAACCACGAGCACTCAGATGAGCAATTGATGTTGTGCTATGCCAAGGGCGATTCAAAAGCGTTCGAACAGTTATACCTGAAACATAAAGGGGCGCTTTATCGCTATTTTGTTCGTCAATTAGGTGACAAGCAGTTAGCGGAAGATTTGTATCAGGAAACCTGGGGGCGGGTGATCCGCGCTGCGGCTAATTATGAAGCCAGTGCTAAGTTTACGACTTGGTTATATCGTATTGCTCATAACTTGTTGATTGATCATGTTCGTGCGGTTAAGCCCGTTGATTTAATCACCAGTGATGGGGATGAAGCCGGACTCGATACTTTTGTGGCGGGTGAACAAGATAAGCCCGATGTGCAATGGCAAGCAGCGCAAAAGAGTTTATTGCTGAAGACCTGTATCGCATTGTTACCGCAAGTTCAAAAAGAAGCGTTTATTCTGAACATTGAAATGGGTTTTACGGCAGCGATTATTAGCGACATTGCGGGGGTTACGTTAGAAGCAACTAAAAGCCGTATTCGCTACGCCTATCAAAGCTTAAAAGATTGCGTTAGTGCGAAATGGCAGGAGGCGGGTCATGAGTAATACGACTTTTAGTGCCGATGAAGCCGCGCTGCAACAGGAGATACTGACTTGGTATCGCCAACAAGCTTTAGAGGTTCCAGCTGAACAACTCGATCAAGATATTTTACAACTCGCCCAAGCACACTTAGCAGAAATGCATCAAGGAAAAATAACCCCCATCGAGCCTCCAAACTCTGTCTGGCGGCGTCACCCTTGGGCATTATCGAGTGTGGCATCTTTGGTGCTTATTGTGGGTTTACTCATGCTTAATCGGCCGCAAATCGAAGATACGCTTACGCTAAGCCCTATGACGATGAGTGCTCCGGCGCCACAAACTATGACACGGATGGCTGATTCGCAAGCGATACCATCCTCCAATAGGCAAGCAGAAGCGATTGTTGAGCATCAAAAGCAGACTCAAAAGCAACAAGCTAAAGCTGCGTCAGGAGTTATTGAGCCGCAACAGGATGCAATGAGTCCTGCTATGGTTGCAAGCTCTATGGATCCAATGGCATCGGTATCAGAAATTCATAAAACGTCGTTAGCGGAGTCTCTACAGCGATTACAGGCGTTAATCGATGCTAAGGATACTGTACAAGCAATCGTTGTGGAGCAGCAGCTCGTGAAGGATTATCCGCAGCTTGTTGCTGAGGATATCAATCCAGCGCAGCTAAGCCAGCAGCAGCTTGCATTAAGACTTGAGTTTAAAAAACTACAACAGCAATTGCATCAGCTGGCCAAGTAAGCGTGTACCCTTGCAGTTTTAGTCATAAAAGAGTGATGAGATAGGTCTCTCAGTGGTTTTTTATGGGTTAATGCGCGCTGATATTTATAGCGCGTTTACTTTTTGGCAGGTGATTAACTTGATCAACGTCATAAAATGAAGCTGATTTAGCCTGCTATATTGGTATTCGTTGACGACTTGTCTAGTATCAATCGTCTGATCCCGATTTAGGAGGCATTATGCTTAAAAGACTCATGAATGATCATAAACATATAGCAGTCTTGCTTAATGTTTTAAAAAACAAACAGATGAAACTGTCAGAGGGTGAGTCAATTAACTTCACCTTAGTGCGTGATATCGTTGAGTACATGCAAGGATATGCTGAGCGTTACCATCATCCTACCGAAGATATTATCTATGCTTACTATTTAACGCATAAAGCCAGTGACTCCGTTGATAAGTTAAGTGCAGAACATGAGCTAGTGGGTCAAGCATCATCCGCGTTAATGGCAACGCTAAATCTTATTCTCAGTGATATTGTGGTTGCTCGTGAGAAACTGATTATTGATTTCGCCGACTATGTCGCATTACAAGAGCAGCACATGCAAATGGAAGAGCGTGACATATTTCCTTTATTTTCAAAAAACTTAACTGAGCAGGATTGGCAAGCTATCGAGTTGGAGTGTCAGAAAGTGTTTACCGATGATCCTCTATTTCTGGAGCGGGAGCAGAAAGAGTTTGAGAGTTTACGGGCTTATTTAACCACGTCTGACTAGGGCTGTTTTACTCATAAAATCCATACTATTAATATTGCTGTGGAGCAATTTCGCAAAAAGCTGAGTTTTATTTGAGTCTAGCGATGGCAGTGCTTAGGAAAGTACCTTCTTAAAATCAGTGTTTGTGGCTTTAGCCTAGATCATGATTCGAATATTTATCTATTTGCGTACAGAAAAACACATCCTCTTATGCTTTATTGAATTTAAACCATAAATAAAAAAGCGCCTTAGGCGCTTTTTTATTTAGCTTGAAGATAATGATTAAAGTCATATCTACATGAGGTTACAACTGGATAGCATCAATATCGTAGTTAAAGTTATTATCGATTTCTTGGAGTTCTTTGAGCAAACGATACTTATCTTTTAGCGCTTCAATCTCGCGCCATTTACGTTTTTTATTGGAGCCTCGCGAACGATCGGGTCTTTCAACGACTTCATCTAGCGCACAACCATAATCTAAACGATCCATGGCAACCTCCTGTTGTATGTTTTGTCAGCGATTTAATAACATATTTTCAAAACAGGGTGCAAGAGTTATGTTTCATTTATGTTAAGTTAAAATGAAGTTTACATTATTTAGTATGAGGATTCAGTGCAGGTTTGATACAGGGAAGGGAATTAAAAACTTGTTTTTGCTCATTTTAAGCACTCTTGGATAAGCTCTTTCCCGTTTACCATCCAACTTAAATTGCTGTGCATTGCGTTCTATATCCAATACATTTGGGGACATTCCCCGGCGTTTGTGATGGCAGTTATGTTAGTTTGAAGATGATATGACTCGCCGCATCTCGAAAACTCAGTTGATTGGGATGAACTGATGACAAGCTTTTAGTCATCAGTAACATCTTGTATCGGATGAGATTGTAGGCCAGCAACACGCCCCAAAGCTCTTGAGTCACCCGCTCTGGCAGTTGACTGCGTAGCGTAAAACGGCTCTCCAACAGGTGTTGCTTCATCTCTCTGTATCCTATCGATGGGCATAATAAGTCGACAATGTCTTCGCTGGGGTAACGCATCGAGTCAGTCAACGAGGTTAACATGGCGACTAACTTACCTTTCACTGTCTTAGTGAGTAAAAGCCCTTCAAGGGTATCAGGGAGCTGCGTGCAACATAATCAATATTTTGCGGCAAGACAATGTCGAGTTTGTTGATGAGTGACCGAACAGACTCCCCTCGGAACAAGGCTACTTCGATAACCGTCCAAATCATCACATCCATCGGCAATTTACGCCGTCTTAGCATCGCCACGCCTTGATAGTCCAAACAGGATTGAATTAACTTAGGTTCTAACACATCAGCTAAGCTGGTGAATTCAGTTAGGCGGGTAATATGAGTGCGCGCGAGTGCTTCTGAACGTTGCATAAAAAAATCCGATGACAGAGGTCATCGGATTTTGATCTTTTCAGCGAGATGGTCAAGCGATCGGTGTTAACTGATCGGCATTACGTCTAAGGCGCCTTTTTACTCTTATACCGACGTTAACTTAATCAAATAGTTTATGGGCTAAGAACAATGTTATTGCGTAACCGACGCTGTAGCAAAGGAAAAGTGCTGGAACATATTTTAAGTAACTCACAAAAGTCAGTTCCTTCACTTTACTCATGGCCACAATACCTGATGCAGAACCAATGATCAGTAGTGAACCGCCGACGCCGACGCTATAAGTCAAACCAAGCCATTCAGGCGTGCTCAATTCTGGGTTGGCTTTTAACAATGCAGCTGTGAGTGGCACGTTATCGATTAGGGCAGAGCCCATACCCGTAAAGAAGTTAGAAATGTTTGGATTAAACATTGTATAAGCTTCAGTCAACATATCTAAGGTGCCGATTTCTTTAAGCATTCCTACTAACAGTAAAATGCCTAAGAAGAATAATAAGGTGTCATATTCTACTTGGCGAATATACTCAAGAATTTTGAGTTCTTCTTTATTGCTGTGGGTTGTGTGGCCAATCAAAAACATAATTGATAGACCGGTTAAGAAGGTCAGCACTGGCGGAATGCCAAACAATATGTTTAACATCATTGTCATCAAAATAGTGCAGAAAAACACGAGAGCAATGAGCACATCAACCGTTTGATAGGTGTGCTTGATTGGCGTGGTGCTGACCACACCTTCTGCTTTAAGAGAGAACAGGGTTGCGAGTAAAATCACGCTTATCGCCGATGGGATAAACAACATCAGCAGTTCAGACATGTGCACATGACCACCGAGGAAAATCATCAGCGTGGTAACATCGCCCGTAATCAAAGCCACACCGCCTGAGTTCACCGCAAAGATGATCAATACCGCCATTCTACGGCGCATTTGTTTATCAAGTTTAAAGGTCGTTAATAAACCTAAAGAGACTAAAGTCGCAGTGACGTTATCACAAAATGCCGACAGCACCAGTGCAAATAAGGCAACTTGGATCATCAGCATACGTACCGACACTTTCTGCGGGAACAGCTTTTGAACCATAATTTGGATCATGCCCTTCGCGTTCAAGTACGCGACGAAGGTCATGGTCGACATTAGAAATAACCAGAGAGTGGCAATTTCGAGTAAATTTTCATTAAGTTGATGAGCAACTATTTTTTCATTAGCAGGATCTCCTGCAGCCATAAACAGCGCTATCCAAGAGATACAGCCAAAGAATAAGGTGGTTTTTGCTTTATTAAGATGGGTAACTTCTTCGAAAATAATACTGAGCAATGCCAGCAAGGCAAGTATGATGAGAAAGGTATTTAACATAACTGCAATTCCAACTGCTGTTTTAATGTCGTAGGATGACTTGAGTCAACCTAAAGATTGAGCTTATCAAGGCTGAATTAAGCTAGCCGTGTTAGCGCGTGCGGATCAGAACATAATGGGGTGCATAACGCAACTGTTAGCTATGGCCCAATTTATACCCGCTTTGTGATGCCGCTCCCATGTCATTTAGTGTGTTACTGGTTTTATGTCTCGAAAATTTCTATGTGTTCAATTGTTTAAGCTAAATAAATAAGCTTAATTGCGGTGTTAAAAGTGAGTTCTACGATTAAAGTCTAAGCAATCAGTTTGCAGATCCTTCTATTAATTTTTATTCAGGGAGATTCTTGAATCGCCATGTCGATATAGGCTTTTTTTAGGTTAAACACTTTTACCTTAGCGAATATTTAAGTGAGTTCTATTGTCGTAAAAATATCCAAGCGAGCATGCCGATATGTAAATGATGTATTTTTCAGCATAAAAAAAGGGACGCACTGGCGTAATGCCGATTGAGTTAAGACAGATCACTTGACCATCTCGCTGAAAAGATCAAAACCCGATGATCTCTGTCATCGGATTTTTTTATGCCACTCTCGCTCGCATTAAATGAACTATTGCAGAGCCATTTTACGCTACGCAGTCAAGTGCCAGAGCGAGTGACTCAAGAGCTTTTGGGCGTGTTGCTGGCCTACAATCTCATCCGATACAAGATGTTACTGATAACTAAAAGCTTGTCATCAGTTCATCCCAATCAACTGAGTTTTCTGGATGCTGCGAGTCATATCATCTTCAAGCTGACACAACTGCCATCACAAACGCCGGGGAATGTCCCCACATGTATTGGATATAGAACGCAATGCACGGCAATTTAAGTTGGATGGTAAACGGGAAAGGGCTTATCCAAGAGTGCTTAAAATGAGCAAAAACAAGTTTCCGGTTAAAGCAAATAAAAATGCCGCTCACTCTTAAGTAAACGGCATTAAGCAGATGCAGGCTTTTTATTTGATTAAATTTTACCTTGGCGATAAAGGTTAATCAGTGCGTTACTGGAGGCATCTAAAGCATCGGAATCTTGCTCAGCACCAATACGTGCTAATACATCGTTACCTAGATTTTTACCGAGTTCCACGCCCCATTGATCGAAGGAGTTTATATCCCAGATAGCACCTTGAACAAAGGTTCTATGCTCATATAGGGCAATTAAAGCGCCTAAGGTGCTTGGCGTGAGCTTATCCATAAGTAAGGTGTTGCTCGGCTTATTACCTGGCATCACCTTATGTTTAGCGATCAGCTGTTTCTCTGACTCAGATAGTGTGCTATTAGCGAGTTCGGCTAAGGCTTCATCAAACGTGCGACCTTGCATTAAGGCTTGTGTCTGACCAAAGCAGTTAGAAGCTAATTGGTCATGGTGCTCACCTATAGGATTATGACTTTGCAGTGGCATAATAAAATCGGCGGGGATCAGCGCAGTGCCTTGATGCAGCAGCTGGTGGTAGGCATGTTGGCCATTCGTACCTTCGCCACCCCAAATGACTGGGCCTGTACTGTAGTCAACATTAGTGCCATTTAATGTGACAGACTTTCCGTTACTTTCCATGTCGAGTTGTTGGAAGTACGCCGGTAGGCCGCGCAGGTAATGATCGTATGTCAGCACAACATGGGACTGTGCATTAAAGAAATTACCGTACCATAGGGATAATAAGCCCATGATCACTGGCATATTTTCTGTCAATGGCGCATTGGCGAAATGCTCATCCATTTGGTGCGCACCTGAAAGTAAGGCTCTGAAGTTATCCATGCCTATCAAGAGCGCAATCGGTAAACCAATGGCTGACCAGAGTGAGTAACGACCGCCAACCCAATCCCACATTGGGAAAATGTTGTCTGCATCAATACCAAAATCGGTCGCTTTTGCCACGTTTGAAGTCACTGCAACAAAATGTTTTGCCACATCAGACTGCAAACCGCCTTTTGCTAAAAACCAGTCCCTTGCTGTAAGAGTGTTGGTTAAGGTTTCCTGTGTTCCAAAAGATTTGGACGACATAATAAATAAGGTCGTTTCTGGATCCAGTAACTTCAGTTTCTCACTGATAGAGGTGCCATCTACGTTTGCCACAAAGTGACATTTCAACTCTGGGTTCCAATACGGGCGTAGCGCTTGCGAAACAATCTTTGGGCCAAGAAAAGAGCCACCAATACCAATACCGACGATATCGGTTATCGCTTTACCGGTATAACCTTTCCAGTTGCCTGATGTTACTGAATTCACAAACCCTTGCATTTTATCTAGAGTTTGTTGGACTTCAGGAATGATGTCTTGACCCTCGGCAATAATCGATTGTTCAGCAGTGCTACGAAGCGCTGTGTGCAGCACAGCACGCTTTTCGGTGGTGTTAATAATCTCACCAGCAAACATCGCTTTAATTTTTGCTTCAAGCTGGCTATTGCTTGCCAACGCAAATAACAGGTCGAGCGTTTCCGCAGTGGCTCTGTTTTTAGAATAATCGAGTAATAAACCACAGCTTGATAGCGACATCTTATTGAAGCGTGCCGCATCAGTTGCAAATAATTCGCGCATATGCGGAATATTTTTACTGTGTGTTGATAAAGCTTGCCATATTGAGCTTTGGGTCAAGAGTGTCATTTAACCGTCTCCAGAATGCTTAGTTTGCCAGCTTAGCTGTGAGCATGACTTCAAGTTTGCTTTGGTCAATCGCAAAATTACGAATACCTTCTGCAAGCTTATCAACTGCCATTGGATCTTGATTAAAGTCCCAACGGAATTGCGCTTCTGTCAATGGCGTTTCAGCCATCGCAGTGCTTGTTGCTGCAACGAGTTTAGGTGTGATGTCTATTTGTGAATTAGCTAATTCTTCTAACAAAGAAGGGCCAATTGTGAGGCGATCGCAACCCGCTAGCTCAATAATTTCGCCGATATTACGGAAACTTGCGCCCATAACAACAGTGCTAAAACCGTGCTGCTTGTAATAGTTGTAAATCTCAGTGACTGAAATAACCCCTGGGTCATTCACGGCATCATAATCTTTGCCAGTATCTTTTTTGTACCAATCAAGAATACGGCCAACAAAAGGCGAAATTAGGTAGGCACCCGCTTCGGCGCAAGCACGTGCTTGGGCAAAGCTAAATAGTAGGGTTAAGTTACAGTTAATACCTTCTTTTTCTAGCTCCTTAGCGGCACATATGCCTTCCCAAGTTGAAGCTAGTTTGATCAGAATGCGCGATTTATCAATACCCGCTTCTTTATAGAGGCGAACTAGCTTATGGGCTTTAGCGATCGATTTCTCTTTATCAAATGATAAACGAGCATCAACCTCAGTAGAGATACGACCCGGAACCAGTTTTAGGATCTCAACGCCAATGTTGACTGCTAGCTTGTCGCTGGCATCATCAAGTTGTTGTGCCAGAACGGTACTTTGTGATTTGGCCCAATCAATCGCATTATCAATGAGGGATCCATATTCAGGAATTTGAGCCGCTTTTAAGATGAGTGATGGATTAGTTGTCGCATCTTCAGGCTGGTAGCGCTTGATTGCTTCGATATCGCCTGTATCAGCGACGATAGTGGTATATAACTTGAGTTGCTCTAATGTATTGGCCATGAAAAACATCCTTCTCAGGTAGCAGTTTTAACTCGGAATTCACTGATGACTATTAGAAGCGATTTTGCCAACTTTTCCAACCTTGAATGTAAAAAAATTACAAAAATGACAAGATTTAATCTATTTAGGCCTAATGCAAGTGATTTGTTATCTTCTTGGCACTAACACAGAGTTATCGCTTGCCTTAGTGTATACCCCATAAAAACAAAAAGTCGCTGCAAGCAGCGACTTTTTTATTTCAGTAATTAATATTACTTCAGAACAGGTTGCTTAGTCGTCGTCGTTACGATTGCTTCGATACGACGGTTAGCAGCGTGAGCTTCTTTAGAGTCACCAGCAACTAGTGGCTGATTAACACCATAGCCTTTGGCTGTTACACGGCTCTGGCTGATGCCATATTTATTAACAAGAATGTCAGCAACGGCGTTAGCACGCTTATGAGACAGCTCCATGTTGTAGTCTGGCTTACCTACGTTTGAGGCATGACCAGCGATTTCAACAGTAAACTCTGGGTTCTTGTTCATGTAGTTTGCTAGTCTTTCGATATCTTTGTAGTAAACATTTTTCACTACAGCAGAATCGTTAGCAAACTGGATTGAACCTACGTCTTCTTTGTTCTTCACGTTTTCATAGATAGTACAGCCAACAGAGTCAACTTTGTGAGTTGCTGGTGTTGCTGGACACTGATCTTTGTCGTCGTAAACGCCATCGTTGTCAGAATCAACTGGTGCTGCTACAACTGGTGCGGCAACTGGTGCAGCTGCAACTGTGTTACCAAAACGGTAGCTCAGTTCTAGACCCCAGTAGTTACTATCAGCTTCAACAATATTGTAATCGTCATTTAAGTTTTCATAACGACGGTATTTAGCTTGTAACTTCAAGTTGTCAGTGAAGTTATAGCCAACGCCTGCGCCGAAGTATGGTGCAAAGTCATCTGTGCTGTATGTGCTTGAGATGAGGCCATTGTTTTGGCTGTTCTCAAGCGTGTAGTACATAGCACCGGCTTCAGCTGATAAGCTCCAACGGTTAGCTAGAGGCCATAAGCCGACTAAACCAAGAGTTGTACCTTTAACGTCTGCATCATTGCTGATACCAGCAGCGGTCCAATCAGCATTGCCTAAATCACGGAAACCGATTTCGGCACCGAAGTAATCATTAAACATGTAACCAGCAAAGATATCCCATGCGAATGAATCATCTGAGCCATTTTGGGTCGCTACGTGTTCGTAGTTATTAACGCCTAAACCTGCGCCGACATACCAAGGGGTTAGCTCCTGAGATGCACTGGCTGCAAATGGAAGCATTGATGTAAGTAAAACTATCTTTAATGTGTTCTTCATCATTTTATTTAAGTCCATTGATTATGATTCTCCACCAATATGTTTTGTATCATTGTGCAAAACATCGCTAGCACTTAGTGTGGGGATCCTTTAGAGATTGTAGCCAGCTGTTTGATTATCACTTGGTTTGTTAAATTTTTCCAGCATTAAGATTTTCCTTTTTAAGGGGAATCATTCGGTAAGTCATCTTTAAATGTAAAAAAGGCACTATTATGAGTGCCTTTTAATATACTTAATTGTCAAATTAACACGTGTTTTAGCGTGTCCATATCCAGTTTTCAATCTCTATTGGGTCGACCCCATTTGCTTTAATATAGTTGCGATGATCAACTAGTTTTTGCAGCATATTTGTGGTGATAGAGACGTGCACCGTTTCATCAATAACGCCCTGTTGGAAAAGCTTGTAGGCCATATCAATAACTAAGTGATAGCGTGAAGTGCCATTACGTACACCCATATCAAATGGTGTAGTTGTTGAGCCTTCTTCTTCATAACCTTTGATTCTAAATCGGCGGCTGCCTTTGTAATCAAAAACTAATTTTTTGATAGTATTTGGGTATCCATGATAGTTAAATACCACGCCTTTATCTTGAGTAAATATTTCGTCCATTAACCAAGGTTTTTCTTTAAACTTGCGGCTACCTAAGCCATCACTGCTTAATTCGGTGACGCTTACGAAGCGAATTCTTACTCTAGGTAGCAATTCTCTAATGGCTACTAAAGCTGCCATACATTCTTGAGTGACATAATCACCACAGCCTGCTAGTACAATATCTGGATTTTCATCTGATGCAAAATCCCACACCATCACACCATCTTTTGCTTGTTTACGGGCTTCTTCTAAGCTCAACCATTGTGGTAGTTCTTTTTTACCAGCAACTAAAATGTTGAGTTTGTCGCGATCAGCATAAGCACGTTCAGTATAAACCAGTGTACTGTTGGCATCAGCAGGCAAGTATGCTGAAATGATCTTAGGATGCTTCTCTAGCATAGCGCCTAAGAACGATGGGTTTTGATGTGAATAACCATTGTGATCTTGACGTTCTAGGAGCGAAGACAATACGACGTTGCATGCTGGCAATGGTTTACGGAAATGTACACCTTGGCTTGCATAGACGTATTTACAGTATTGATCAGCCATCGATGAAATCACTTGCGAGAAGGCTTCGTAAGTTGGCAGCATACCGTGACGACCTGTCACTGTGTAGCCGTGAAGCATACCAAACAGTAAGTTTTCAGAAAGGAGTTCAATTACTCGTCCTTCGCGAGACATATCTTCATCCCAGCTCTCAATCGGCCATTGCCATGCACGATCGGTTTCTTCAAATACAGCTTGAAGTTGATTTGAATAGGTTTCGTCAGGGCTGAAAATACGTAAGTTACGTTGATCACGGTTTAATTTAAATGCGTCACGCATCCATTCGCCCATTTTCAACATTGAGTATCCACGATGACCACGTGGTACTTCGGGGCCATAACAGAGTTTTTCGAGATCTGGGTTGTTTAAGGCTCTAACGACTTCACCACCATAGGTCAAATGTTGACGACCACAGGCAAGTTGTTTTGGTGGAATGAGTGAACAAATATCGGCATCAAAAATCAATTCGCCTTTGTCATTCATTTGATAAAGTTCTTGGAAGTTATAACTAGCCAACCAATTATCTAACGCTTCTAAATGACCTTTATCGGTGGCACATTTATTAACGATCACTTGGTGTGATTCGCAGTTACCTTCTAGCTTTTTACCACTATATTCACTTACGCCCGTCCAACCTTTGGCCGTGCGCATTAAAATGACGGGCCATTTAGGCTTAACAACATCTTCACCGCTGCGTGCGCGGCGTTGGATATCATTGATCATGGTATAAGCGGTATCCATGGCATTAGTCATCTGCACATAAATATCTTCAGCTAATTCGTTATCCACTATGATGGGAAAGTAGCCAAGACCACGGAACTCCATATCCAATTCTTCATGGCTCATACGACCCATGCGCGTTGGTCCAGAAATTTTATAACCATTAATATGTACAATCGGTAAAACTGCACCACTTGTCGCAGGAGAAACTAAGCGGTTTGCATACCAAGATGCGGCTAATGGGCCAGTTTCAGCCTCACCGTCACCAATTAAAACGGTTGCGATTAAATCTGGATTATCTAATACAGCACCCCAACCAACAGAGAGTGAATAACCGAGTTCACCCCCTTCGAGGATTTGTCCTGGGGCTTCAGGGTTTGCATGTGAAGGGTAACCATAAGCGGCGGAGAACTTCTTACAAATATCTTCGATACCGGTTTCATTGTAAGGGATCGTTTCTGGATAGAAGTGGCTTAATGAGCCTTCTATAAATAAGTTTGCTTGTACTGCAGGAAAACCATGACCAGGACCAACTAAATAAATGAATGAGCGATTATGCTTTACGATCAGTCTATTAATGTTAGCGTAAACAAAGTTAATCCCAGGGCAAGTTCCCCAATGTCCCAATAAACGCGGCTTAATATCGGTGTGGGCAAGTGGACGCTTATGCAGGACGTTTTGTTTGAGATAAATTTGCGAGGTCGCAAGAAAGTTAGTCGCTCTGACGTATTTTTTCAGAGCATTGATTTCGTGTACTTGTGTCATATTAAGCCTCACTAAAACAAACAAGAGATAATTGAAGTTTCTATGGGATTACTATATTTGTAATTTTATTACAAAAATGTGCCCAACATCCAAGTTTTGAAAGTTGTTTTTACTGTTAAAATAAATGATGTATCTAGATAGTTTTGTTAGTGTTGATTTAACAGTAGCTTATCTTGAGCTGTACTTAGTAATATCCAGGTTGTTTGAAACTACAAGTGTGAGCTTGATCACATGGTTGATTTCGAATATTGTGCTATTTTGCTGCGTTGAATTCGGTAGCTGTGATGTTGTAAAGTCACAGATGGATAATTTAAACAATTAAATCTGCCGAAATTCTTACCTTTAATCTTGTAAAGATTCATTCACCATTGATGTTGTGCCTTTAATTATGATTAGGGGGCATTTGCTACGGGAATAAGTAAAATAATATGTTAGAAACCATAGTTAATTTTTTGAATGCGCTACTTTGGGGCAAATTATTAGTGTACGGGTTAGTAGGAGCGGGTCTCTACTTTACGGTAAGGCTTGGCTTTATCCAATTAACCTACTTTAAACACTCCATCAAAGTCATGACCATAAGCCGCCAGGGTTGCGATAGCGGTCTGTCTTCATTTCAAGTCTTTTGTACCAGTATGGCCGCCCGTGTCGGTGCAGGTAATATGGCCGGTGTTGCTGTTGCTATTGGTGCTGCAGGCCCTGGCGCAGTATTTTGGATGTGGGTAATTGCTGTTTTGGGTATGGCGACCGCTATGGTTGAATCAACCTTAGCGCAAGTTTATAAAGTAAGAGATAACGATGGCCAGTTTCGCGGTGGTCCTTCTTACTACATGGAGAAAGGATTAGGGCAACGCTGGATGGGCGTATTGTTTGCTTTCTTCCTGATTATCGCATTTGGTTTAGTATTTAATGCCGTACAGGCTAATACCATTACCGGTGCTATGGAGCGTGTATTTGGTCTAGATCCCACTTATGTCGGTATTGGATTAGTTATCGCCAGTGGTTTTGTAATTATTGGTGGTTTACGTAAAGTTGCCCGAGTGTCTGAGTTTATCGTGCCTATTATGGCGCTTGCCTACATTCTTGTTGCATTTATTATTGTTATTTTCAATATAGAACAATTGCCTGCAATTATTAGTTTAATTGTGAAGAGTGCTTTTGGTTGGCAAGAAGCCGCTGCTGGTGGTGTGGCTTATACTGTGGCACAGGCGATGCAAGCTGGTATTGCTCGTGGTTTGTTCTCGAATGAGGCTGGTATGGGTAGCGCGGCTAACGTTGCAGCAAGTGCATCACCTAATCCGAATCATCCAGCATCCCAAGGCTTTGTACAAATGATGGGCGTATTTGTTGATACTATCGTTATTTGTACGGCAACGGCTGCGATCATTCTACTTTCTGGTGATATTGGCTCAAGTGATGATGGTATTCGTCTCACTATTAATGCGATGTCATCCCATGTTGGTGATTGGGGGGGAGCATTTATTGCGGTGGCGATCTTCTTATTCTGTTTTACATCTATCATAGCCAACTACTCGTACGCTGAGACAAATGTGATGTTTTTAACCGGAAATAGTACTAAAGCGTTACCTTTGTTCCGCTTGTGTGTTCTCGGTATGGTCATGTTTGGCGCGGTTGCTAAGATAAGCTTGGTGTGGGATCTTGCTGACGTTTCAATGGGGTTAATGGCTATCGTTAACATTGTGGCCCTATTGCTATTATCGAGCTTGGCGATTCGTGTAATTAATGATTATCGCGACCAAATTAAAGCCGGTAAAACACCCGAGTTTGACCGTAGTAAATTTCCAGAGTTATTAGATCAGCTTGACGATGATATTTGGCAAGATACCACCATGGCACCTGCTAAAAAGTCTTAAGCATTGTTTGATTTAATTATTAACGAGATATAAAACGGATAGCTATAATCGAAAAAACCACGCTGTTAAAGCGTGGTTTTTTTATTTTCGTTCAGTATCATAGTGACTTATTATTGTTTTATGTTAGGAGTTTTTAATGTTGATATTAGTTTCACCTGCGAAAACCCTAGATTTTGAACAGCCAGCTTTAACCAAAGAGCACTCACAATCTGACTTTTTAACGTCTAGTCAGGAGTTGATCCAAGTCTGCCAACAATTGACGCCTGCAGATATAGCCTCTTTAATGAAAGTAAGCGACAAAATTGCGGGTTTAAACGCGGCGCGTTTTGGGCAATGGCAGCCAAACCTGAATTTAGATAATGCTAAGCAAGCTATTTTTGCTTTTAGAGGGGATGTGTACACGGGGTTTGATGCCGATACTTTATCTGAAACTGAGATAACTCAAACTCAGTCACAGTTACGTATTTTATCGGGTCTTTATGGCTTATTAAGACCACTCGATTTAATTTTACCTTACCGCTTAGAAATGGGTACATCGTTAGCAAATCCTAAAGGTAAAAACCTCTATGAGTTTTGGGGCGACACATTAACTGAAGCTGTGAATAAAGCACTCGTAGAACACGAGAACGACATTATTATTAATCTTGCTTCTAATGAATATTTTAAGGCGATAAAAGTTAAAAAACTTCAAGGGCAATTAATTACGCCTGCCTTTAAAGATTGTAAAAAGGGCCAATATAAAGTCATCAGTTTTTTTGCTAAACGTGCTCGCGGTATGATGGCGAGATATCTTATTCAGAACCAAGTTAATAGTTTAGCCGGACTAAAAGCATTTGATGTTGCAGGTTATTATTATAGTGAAGAACAAAGTTCTCCAGCGACACCTACATTTTTACGCGATGAACAATAGCAGAATATTAAGATGACTTTTATGAGTAGAGAACCGCTAATCCTGTCCTCTACTCATATAGCGCTACTCTTTAGATGAACGGGTAAAAGGTGTTAGTACTATGGTTGAGTTTGCCATGATATAAGCAAATTGTGCATAAGCAGCAACGTTTTGAGCTAACGCTGCGGGATCTATTTTATCTAAAGTATCATTTGGTGTGTGATGGTAATCGAAGTAATCGTGACCATCTTGTCTCAGTGAGGCAACCGGTACACCTAAAGCGGGCAGCATAGACACATCAGGCCCACCAGAAGCTTGGTTATTACCCAATATAACACTATTGAATGACATTGGGCTCAGTGCCTTTTGTACCGCTGTAAATGCGCTCTCGTTAACCTTGGTATCGATTTGATAGATTCGGCCTGCCCCAAAATCAGATTCTGCGGCAATATAGTGCAATGGCAGTTCGGCTTTATGTGCTTCTGCATAAGCTTTTCCGCCCATAAGCCCAATCTCTTCAGCAGCATATAACACGACTCTCACAGTGCGTGCGGGTTTTATGGGTAAATCTTGAATATGCTTAGCTGCCGCCGTTACAATTGCCACTCCCGCGCCATCATCAATAGCACCCGTACCTTCATCCCACGAATCTAAGTGCGCGCCAATAAGGACGATTTCATTGGGTTTACTGCTGCCTGTTACTTCTGCAATCACATTGTAAGAAGTATTAAAGCCTAAGTCTTTGGGTGACATATATAATTCAAGTATTGCATTGGGATCGCGCTTGAGTAGTGCATTGACTAAATCGGCATCAGGATTTGACATGGCAGCAGCAGGGATCTGGGGAACGCCATCTTGATAGCGCATAATGCCAGTATGAGCCATGCGGTCATGGTCTGTGCCTATGGAGCGAATTACGATAGCAACAGCCCCTTTTTGTGCTGCTACGACAGCCCCTTTTGAACGTCCGCCGACACTTTTACCATACCCTTCACCGGTTATATGACGTTCTGTTTTTTGATCAATAAAGGCAATCTTACCTTCGACCGCTTCAGGCTTAGCTTGCTGAAGTGCTTCTAAACTATCAAAACGTACTATTTGAGCCTGTATTCCACTGCTCGGTGTTGCAATACTTCCCCCTAGCGCTGTGATGACAAGAGGCTGCTCTACTGGAGAAAGGATTCTGGCGTTAGCTTCGCCTCGTTCCCAAATAGGAACTTGTACCGGTTCTTTATAAACACGATCAAATCCAAGACTTGTTAGCTTATTCATTGCCCAATTTACCGCGATAATATCTTTTGGGCTTCCAGCGAGTCTTGGGCCAACCTCAACGGTAAGAGATTCGACTAAATCGTAGCCTAATTGGGAGGATAGTGCCGCTTGCTGTAATTTAACGACTTCAGTCGTAGGAGCTATTTTAACTTGGGTTTGACAGGCACTTACACTGGCGATTATAAGACTTGAGAGCAGAGTTTTTTGATAGGGCTTCATTAGATTTCCTTTGTTTTTATTAAGCATGTCCCATTTTTAAAAACAATCTAGCAAAAAGTGTGCTTTATGTCCCGACTATATCCGTAAGGCAACGCTATATTAGCGTAGGGGTTAGTTTTAGGAGATAAAGTGCGTAATGAATATTGAATTAATGCAGGAGCGAGCCGACCACGCTGTAGTACTTTTAAAGGCTCTGGCAAATGAACGCCGTTTATTTATTCTTTGTTATTTATTAAATGAAGGAGAAATGTGCGTTGGCGAAATGAATAAGAAATTAGGCTTAAGTCAATCAGCACTATCACAACATCTTGCTTGGTTACGCAAAGATAATTTGGTCACCACACGCAAAGAAGCACAAACAGTATTTTATTCGCTTAAAAGCGATGAAGTGCGGGAGATGATTCACTTACTAAATAATATTTATTGTCACTAAATTATATTTTTTAGATATAAAAAAACCGGCAATTGCCGGTTTTTTTCATTTGCTATTAATAGATTAAGCAGCGATTGCTTTGATCTTAGCATTCAAACGAGCCTTCTGACGGCCAGCTTTATTCTTATGAATAAGGCCTTTAGTCGCCATACGGTCAACGATTGGTTGTGCAACAGCAAAAGCTTCTGTTGCTGCTTTGTGATCGCCTGCTTTAATTGCAGCGATTACTTTTTTAACGTATGTACGTAACATTGAGCGACGGCTGGCGTTATGCTGACGACGCTTTTCAGACTGAAGCGCGCGCTTCTTTGCAGACTTGCTATTAGCCAAGGTGCAACTCCTAAAAACTGGATTTGATACTTTTAAAGGCCGAGGAATATGCCTGCATTTAGTCACTTTGTCAATGACTATGATTGAATATTCATCATAAAGATAAATTAATCCAACCTGCCTTGGCTATCTTCAACCCAACTCGTGTAATATGTGGCGCAATTCTAGCAGCTATTACCGCAGTGTGACAGAGCCTGAATCGATTTTTTGAGATGTATCACCTAATCAATTCGATATGGGTCTGGGGGACGTTTGAGTAGAAAATTATTAAGATCGGGTATGATCGTTAGCGCTATGACATTGATATCGCGCGTTTTAGGCCTTGTAAGAGATGTCGTTGTTGCTAATTTAATGGGTGCAGGGACCAGTGCAGACGTGTTTTTCTTTGCCAATAAAATTCCTAACTTTTTACGCCGTTTGTTTGCTGAAGGTGCTTTTGCACAAGCATTTGTGCCTGTTTTAACCGAGTATCAAGAAAAACACACCGCCGAAGAAACCCGTGACTTACTCAGTAAGGTCGCTGGAACATTAGGCCTACTTGTTACAATAGTGACTCTTGTGGGTGTTATTGCCTCACCGGTATTATCGGCTTTGTTTGGTGGTGGCTGGTTTATTGCTTGGCTTAACAATGAGCCTGATGGCGCTAAATTTGAGCTGGCTACCGTTGTACTTAAAATTACTTTTCCTTATTTGTGGTTTATTACTTTTACAGCATTGGCGGGGTCTATTTTAAATACTCGTGGACGTTTTGCTGTTTCAGCATTTACCCCCGTATTTCTCAATGTGGCGATAATTACTGCGGCTATCGTCTATGCGCCAACGTCGACACAACCAGAAATTACACTGGCTTGGGGCGTTTTTTGTGGCGGGTTAATTCAGTTTTTATTTCAAATTCCTTTTTTGTTGCGTGAAAAAGTACTCGTAAAACCGTCTTGGGGATGGCATCACCCCGGAGTGGTTAAAATAAGAACCTTGATGATCCCCGCTTTATTTGGTGTATCTGTTTCACAGATAAATTTATTATTTGATACCTTCATCGCCAGCTTTTTGATGACAGGGTCAATTAGTTGGCTCTACTACGCCGATCGCTTATTAGAGTTCCCGTTGGGGTTATTTGGTATTGCGATAGGCACAGTTATTTTACCTGCACTGTCACGAAATCATATCAATGCTGAGGGTGAAGGTTTTGGCAAAACGATGGATTGGGGAGTGAAGGCGATTTTGTTATTAGGTTTGCCTGCGATGATGGGCTTAATTGTGCTCGCAAAACCTATGTTAATGGTGTTATTTATGCGCGGCGCTTTTTCGATACATGATGTAGAAATGGCTTCTTATAGTTTGATGGCTTATGGCAGTGGTTTACTCAGTTTTATGCTGATAAAGGTACTGGCTCCTGGTTACTACTCCCGTCAAGATACTAAAACGCCTGTGCGTTACGGCATTATCGCTATGGTCACTAACATGGGCTTTAATTTATTGTTTGCTATTCCTTTTGGTTATGTTGGGCTGGCTATTGCGACTTCGATGTCAGCATTGCTTAATGCCACCTTACTTTACCGTGGATTGCATTTAGCCGGTGTTTATCGCGTTTCTAAGCCGACAATGGTGTTTTTTGCTAAAGCCGTGGTTTCTACTGCCTTGATGGTGATAGTCTTATATTACTTTTTGCCTTCGCAACAAATTTGGTTGAACTGGCATTTGCTTGAGCGGGCAAAAGCCTTGATTGGCTTGATTTCAGTGGGGGCTTTGAGTTACTTACTGGGGTTGCTTTTACTCGGAATTCGTCCTTGGTCCATTAAACGGGGAGTTTGATTGCTGATTCTCATCGCTAGCTGTTATATAATCAGCCGATTTGCGCTTAGCAGTTGTCTAAAGTTATGGAATTAATCCGCGGTACACATAACATTTTGTCATCTCATCACGGTTGCGTGTTGACGATAGGTAATTTTGACGGCGTTCACCGTGGTCATGCGCAAGTCATCGCTAACTTAGTGCGTAAAGCAAGACAATTAGGATTACCTTCTACTTTAATGACCTTTGAGCCACAGCCACAAGAGTTATTTTGCGGCAATAATGCGCCCGCTCGCCTGAGTCTATTGCGTGACAAAGTCATGCTGCTTGCGGAATTGGGTGTTGAGCGGTTAGTGTGTATTAACTTTAACCGTGCTTTTGCGAGTCAACCAGCAGAGCATTTTATTGAAGAATTGTTGGTGCGTAAGCTAGGTGTAAAATACCTCGTTGTGGGCGATGATTTTTGCTTTGGTCAAGGCCGTAAAGGTAATTTTGACATGCTTGTGCAGGCAGGTATTCAATATGGCTTTACCGTGGTCAGCACTCAAAGCTTTATGCTGGGCTCGCTAAGAGTAAGCTCTACCGCTGTGCGTGAACAATTGGCAAAGGGTAATCTTGAGCAGGCTAGGCGCTTACTCGGTCATCCTTTTACCTTGAGTGGTCGTGTGGCACATGGGCAAAAAATTGGCCGCACTATAGGTTTTCCCACTGCCAATATCGCTTTAAAGCGTAATGTTGTGCCTGTGCGCGGTGTGTTTGCGGTCAAATGTTATTGGGATAACAGCGATATTTATGAGGGCGTAGCCAATATTGGCTTTCGTCCTACAGTCAACGGTCAAGTGTGTCAGCTGGAAGTGCATCTTTTTGATTTTGAAGGTGACATTTATGGCAAACATGTTGAAGTCGAGTTAGTAGCTAAACTCCGTGATGAACAACTTTTTGACTCATTGGATGCGCTTAAACAACAGATTTTGAATGATGCAAATGAAGCCCGAGCTTTATTTGGTAATGATGCAGGCTAAAATTTATCAGTTTAATTAACGGTATAGGATCAATGAGCGACTATAAATTTACTTTGAATTTGCCGGAAACAGAGTTTCCGATGCGTGGTAATTTGGCAAATCGTGAGCCAGAGATGTTAGAGCGCTGGACAAAAGACGGTTTGTATCAGCAGATCCGCGATAGCCGAATTGGTCGTACTCCTTTCATTTTGCATGACGGCCCACCGTATGCCAATGGCAGTATTCATATTGGTCACTCAGTGAATAAGATCCTCAAGGACATTATTGTTAAGTCAAAAACTATGTCTGGTTTTGACGCGCCTTATGTACCAGGTTGGGATTGTCACGGCTTACCTATTGAACTAAAAGTTGAGCAAAAAGTTGGTAAGCCGGGTCAAAAAATTACCGCAGCAGAATTCCGTGAAGAATGCCGCAAATATGCGGCAGAGCAAGTCAACGGTCAACGCGAAGATTTTATCCGTTTGGGCGTATTGGGTGATTGGCAAAACCCGTATCTAACAATGGATTTTTCAACTGAAGCCAATATCGTTCGTTCTTTATCTAAAGTCATTGAAAGCGGTCATTTGCATAAAGGCGTGAAGCCAGTGCATTGGTGTACTGATTGTGGTTCTGCATTAGCTGAAGCCGAAGTAGAATACGAAGACAAAACATCACCGGCTATTGATGTGGCATTTGTTGCCGTAGATAGCAAAGCTGTTGCGGCTAAGTTTGGGGTAAGCAATTACTCACATCCTGTTTCTATGGTGATTTGGACAACCACACCCTGGACTTTACCTGCGAACCGCGCCTTGTCTTTAAGCGCTAATCTGGATTACAGCTTAGTCGAGTTTGAAAAAGACGGCGTAACACAAGCGCTTATTTTAGCAGAAGTGTTAGCTGAATCTTGCCTGACTCGTTATAACGTTGAACAGCATATTGTACTAGGCTCAGCCAAAGGCGAAGAGTTTGATCTTATTCGCTTTAAACACCCATTCTTAGATTTTGATGTGCCTGCTATTTTAGGTGACCACGTTACTACTGATGCGGGTACCGGTATTGTTCATACCGCGCCAGGCCATGGTCAAGACGATTTTGTGGTTGGGCAAAAGTACGGTTTAGAAGTAGCAAACCCTGTTGGTGACAACGGTGTATACAAGCCTGATACCGAGTTTTTTGCAGGTCAGCATGTATTTAAAGCTAACGATAACGTGGTTGCTTTACTGAGAGAAAAGAGCGCCTTGCTGAATCACGTGGCTTACCGTCATAGCTATCCACATTGCTGGCGCCACAAAACACCGATCATCTTCCGTGCGACGCCGCAGTGGTTTATCTCTATGGATAACCATGGCCTGCGTACGCAAGCATTGAAAGAAATCGAACAGACCCAATGGATCCCTGATTGGGGCCAAAGTCGAATTGAAAAAATGGTTGAAAACCGTCCTGACTGGTGTATCTCACGCCAACGCACTTGGGGAGTGCCTATCACGCTGTTTGTGAATCGTGAAACCGAAGAGTTGCACCCAGATAGCGTGTCACTAATGGAACGTGTTGCTAATCGCATTGAACAGCAAGGCATTCAGGCTTGGTGGGATCTCGATACTGCCGAGTTACTCGGCGATGAAGCGGATCAATACCGTAAAGTAACTGATACCTTAGATGTGTGGTTTGACTCAGGGTCTACTTTCTCGTCAGTGGTAGCCGCGCGTCCTGAATTTAAAGGACATGGCGTTGACTTGTATCTAGAAGGGAGCGACCAACATCGCGGCTGGTTTATGTCATCTTTGATGATTTCAACTGCAATGAATGGCAAGGCGCCGTACAAGCAAGTACTTACCCACGGTTTTACTGTCGATGGCAAAGGCCGCAAGATGTCAAAATCTATCGGTAACGTGATTGCACCACAAACGGTAACTAATAAATTAGGCGCCGATATTCTGCGTTTATGGGTTGCGGCAACAGACTATAGCGGCGAGATGACGGTTTCTGACGAAATCTTAAATCGCAGCGCCGATGCCTATCGTCGTATTCGTAATACTGCACGTTTCCTATTAGCCAACTTAAACGGTTTCGATCCTACTAAAGACTTAGTCGCCGTTGAAGATATGGTGGCGTTAGATCGCTGGGTTGTGCGCCGTGCTGCTGCGCTGCAGCAGGAAATTATTGAAGCCTATGAGCAATATAACTTCCATATCGTAACGCAAAAACTGATGCAGTTCTGTTCAGTTGAATTAGGCAGTTTCTATCTAGACATTATCAAAGATCGTCAATACACGGCTAAGCAAGAAGGCCATGCACGTCGCAGCTGTCAATCGGCGTTGTATTTGATTTCTGAGGCCATGGTACGTTGGATTGCGCCAATTCTAAGTTTTACTGCCGATGAAGTATGGCAACTATTGCCTGGCGAGCGTGAAGCCTATGTCTTTACTCAAGAATGGTATCAAGGTTTGAAATCAGTCACTTTAGCGACGGACTTAAGCGACGATTATTGGCAGCAACTGCTAACCGTGCGTAACGAAGTCAATAAAGTGATTGAACAAGCTCGCCGTGATAAACGTATCGGTGGTTCATTAGAAGCGGAAGTGACTTTGTTTGCCGATGCAGCTTTGACTGAGCAATTAACCCATATCGGCGATGAGCTAAGATTTGTGTTATTGACCTCTGAAGCCAAAGTCTTGCCTTTAGCGAATGCGACATCGGAAGCGGTTGAAACTGAGCTGGCATCATTGAAATTAGTTGTTGCTTCAAGCACAGCAGAGAAGTGTGAGCGTTGTTGGCACCACAGAGAAGAGGTCGGCACCATTGAAGCCCACCCAACACTCTGTACTCGCTGCGTAACAAACATTGAAGGCGACGGCGAAGTTCGTCAGTTTGCGTAACGGCTTAGGTAAAGGAAAGTTATGCCATTAACTTGGAAGGACAGTGGCTTACGTTGGTATTGGGTGGCTGTATTGGTGTTTTTAGCCGATCAGCTATCTAAACAATGGGTCTTAGCTAATTTTGATTTGTATGAATCAGTTAAATTATTGCCATTTTTTAATTTCACTTATGTGCGTAACTACGGTGCCGCATTTAGTTTTTTAAGTGAGGCTGGCGGTTGGCAGCGTTGGTTATTTACGATTGTCGCAGTTGGATTTAGCACTTTACTGACAGTGTGGTTGCGTAAGCAATCTGCTTCGTTGTGGAAACTAAATCTGGCCTACACCTTAGTGATTGGCGGTGCATTAGGTAATTTGGTCGACAGATTAATGCATGGCTTTGTGATTGATTTTATCGATTTTTACTGGAATAAAAGCCATTACCCCGCGTTCAATATCGCTGATGCTGCTATTTGTATTGGTGCCGTATTGATTATTTGGGATGCATTTTTAAGTGGTAAGTCTGAAACGGCTAGCGACAAAGGGGTTGAAAAGTGACTGTAACACGTTCTTTATTATGCCATATGAATATTGTGCTTTCTGATGGTTCAACCGCTGATAGCACTAAAGCTTCAGGTAAGCCTGCTCGATTAAATGTGGGTGACGGTACGCTGAGCCCTGCATTTGAAGCGCAATTGGTAACGCTTGCTGAAGGTGACAAGCACAGTTTTACGCTTGAAGCGATTGATGCCTTTGGTGAATCGAATCCTGATGCTATTCATTATCTAGATAGAAGCCGTTTTCCGGCAGACATGAGTTTAGAAGCGGGCGTGATTGTTAGCTTTGCTGGTCCTGGTGGCAGTGAAATCCCTGGTATTGTGCGCGATGTCGCGGGTGATTCCATTACTGTTGATCTGAATCATCCTCTGGCTGGGCATAAAATCACATTTGAACTGGACGTTGTAAAGGTACTTTAAGATGAAACTCGATCCTACTAGCCCAAGTTTAAATATTATGCTTGCCAATCCGCGTGGTTTTTGTGCGGGTGTCGATCGTGCTATCAGTATTGTTGAGCGGGCGTTGGAATTGTTTTCACCGCCTATTTATGTGCGTCATGAAGTCGTACATAACCGTTATGTCGTACAAAATCTGAAGGATCGAGGGGCGATTTTTGTTGAAGAGTTAGATCAGGTGCCAGACAACAACATTGTTATTTTCAGTGCTCATGGTGTATCTCAAGCGGTGAGACAAGAAGCTAAAGCCCGTGGTTTAAGAGTGTTTGACGCAACGTGTCCTTTAGTCACTAAAGTCCACCTTCAAGTCACCCGCGCCAGTCGTAAAGGTATTGAATGTATCTTGATTGGCCACGAAGGCCATCCTGAAGTCGAAGGGACTATGGGGCAGTACGATAACCCCAATGGAGGTGTTTATCTTATTGAATCTCCAGCAGACGTAGAGACACTTGTTGTTCGTGACCCGAATAATCTATGTTTTGTCACACAAACGACTCTGTCAGTAGATGACACCCTCGATATTATTGCCGCGTTACTGAAACGCTTTCCGTCTATCGAAGGCCCGCGTAAAGATGATATCTGCTATGCCACGCAGAATCGTCAAGATGCAGTGCGTAATCTCTCAGCGGATGTTGATTTATTGATTGTCGTTGGTTCAAAAAATAGCTCTAACTCTAATCGTTTACGCGAGTTAGCATTAAAGACAGGGACACAATCTTATTTAGTGGATACCGCTGATGATGTTGAATCAAACTGGTTTGAGAACGTGAATCGTGTAGCGGTAACAGCAGGCGCCTCAGCCCCTGAGGTTTTGGTCCAGCAAGTTGTTCAGGCTATTGCTAAGTTAGCACCTAGCGTGGTGACTGAAGTTGAAGGCCGTAAAGAAGACACAGTGTTTGCGGTACCCGCCGAATTGCGCTAAAACGATGGAGATTAATCATTAATAACAAAGAGGCGAAAGCCTCTTTTTTATTATCTTAAATTCGTTCAAAGCATAATGATGTCAATGCTTATATACTAATGTTACTGGCTACTTACATTTTACTCATATATCATTAACTGTTATTAATTTATTATCGTAAGACTAAGATTTTTAAAGATAAACACTCGGACATTTGTTAACGATATGAAAAACACCAAATGCTTTACTCAAAAAATATTTCAGCGAGGCTTCTCATTAATCGAAGTGCTTGTCGCATTGGTGATTTTAGTCATTGGCTTAATTGGAATTTTTAATCTACATATCGTAGCAAAACGTGGCAGTTTCGAGTCATTTCAACAAACTCAAGCCTCTTATTATGCAAATGACATGATAAACAGAATTAAATTAAATCGCACTGAAATGAGTAAGTATCATGATACATATTCTAGTGTCACATCCTCACCAAGCCCTATTTGTCAAGGTGCTAATTTATGTACGCCTAGTCAACTAGTATTAGCTGATAAATACGAGTGGAAACAAGCTATCTTTGGAGAAACCGAGAAAGTTGCAGGAAAGGCTGTCGGTGGATTAGACACTCCTACTGGGTGCGTTAAGATTTGGAGGGAGAAGGTGATAAACCCTGCTACTGGAAAATATGAAGAAATTGGTGAGCTTACAAGGGAAGTAACTGTAACTATATCATGGCAAGGTATCAGCAGTACATCGGATGCGGGTGGCGATTGTGGTACGGCAAGCACTCGGCGACGAGTTTATTCAATCCAAACAGTGATTATGTAAATGACACAATCAGTTCTTAAGTTAAAGCGCTTTCAATTTGGTATGTCACTTGTTGAGCTTATGGTGGCTATGGTCATTGGGCTATTTTTAACTGCTGGCGTATTCACCATGTTCAATATGTCTTCATCTAATGTGACAACAACAAGCCAATTTAATCAGTTACAAGAAAATGGTCGAATTGCATTATCGATTATGGAACGAGATATCACTCAACTCGGTTTTATGGGGGATATGACGGGGACGGATTTTATTCTTGGTAGCAATACGACTGTAGATGCTGAAATTTCTAAGAAAGATTGTATTGGCGCTGGATTAAATAACGCTACTTTACCTAACAATCAACCTGCACATTTTAGATTGTTATGGGGTGATACAAGTACAAAAGATGGAGCTACTTCACTAGCATGCCTGTCTGGTGTTAAATCTGACACCGATGTACTTCAGTTAAAAAGGTTAATTGGTCCAACTGCAGTTGCCAATTCAACAGGGTATTACGTTGCTGCAACATCGAGTCAAGCCATATTTTTTAATTCAGGAGCCCCTTCTGTAGCCCTTCCAAATGCTCGAGTCTGGGAGTATCAGCATCATGTTTATTATATCGATGAAGCCAATAACACGCCTATGTTAAATCGAAAAACGCTGACTAATTTAGGCATGAATAATGATGAGCAACTGGTGGAGGGTATTGAAAATATTCGTTTTTTGTATGGTTTTGATGACAATGGTGACGGAACGCCAGACAGTTTTATGCCTGCATCAAGTGTCACATCATTAATGTGGGATAACGAAGGCTTTCAGCGATTAGTTGCCATTAAAGTGTATGTGCTGGTTCGAGCAATTAAAGCCGACAGCACTTTTACCAATCGGTGTTTTTCAAGATAGTTGTCACTCTTTGTTTAAATATTAAGCTGCATTTATTACGCCTTCTTCTGGTGCCTTATCTGGGTTGAGTGT
>NZ_JAKILU010000026.1 GCF_023283485.1 Shewanella glacialipiscicola | reverse complement strand
CATTACAATGCAGGATTAAGCCCAAATGAATCAGAGCGAAGATTTTGGGAAGATTCTAAAGCCGTGGCCAAATTTAGTTGACCACTTCATATCTGGGCCATCGCAATACACAACTTCATCAAGAAACGCACTGCATTTGCAGGAAAAGGTTATATCTAATTCCATATGTGAGCCTAACAGCTTATTAAACAGCAATCTCGATAAAGTCTACCGTTTAAGTTATTGATTAATATAATTCTATATTTTATTTCTCTTTGATGTAAAGCAAATTGATTATTTTTTAAACGCCAAATCAAACCGAGGTTGTGTGTTAAACAGAAAGTTGGGAAATGCTTGTTTTAAATTCTTTCATGCGACAGTCCATGTTGAAGTGGCCGGAATACACCTATTCCCTGCGAAGTTGTCGAAATACAGAGATAAAAATGCCGTAGCGATATCATGGATGATGCGCAGGCTCGGGGGCACATGGATGTGTCATCTGAGCCGTTAGGCGATTTTTGTTGGAGTATGAGACAGGTAACTCATGCATGTAACTTCGCTAGGGTGAGTGCTGCGTAGCAGCGTTTCAAACGAGAGCCATGGATGGCGAACTGGTAGTTAGACATGGACGTTGTTCGCCAAGGGAGATCCAAAAGGGGATTGCTGTTGATCCCCTTTTGGTCTGGTGTGGGCGAAGCGCCACGACCTTGATGTGGATTTTGACTTTGATTTCGACTTTGATTTCGATTTGAAAATCCAAACGAAGTTTGGAAACCTAAGAGTTTTTACTCTTCTGGAACAGTAAATGCGGCTTCGGCTTTCTCTAACTCTTGCTCGGTTTTAAGCTCAAACGCTTGCTGCTTTTTAAGCTTGGCTTCTTCTTCAAGTGCGGCTTCTCTTTGTTTAAATTCGTGTCTCTCTGGTTTAGTCAAAAACTTAAACGCGAGCTTGTTGCCCAGCACGTAGGCGACCACGTCTTCGCCTTTTACTCGGCGCTCATCAACACGTTGTGAAAAACGGGCGTTATCGCGGGCTTTACGTTCTGCGGCATTTAACTTACTCATAATCTTGTCTCTTCATTTAGTTAATCACGGTAGTGTTCCACTACGTTCAGTTAAACAAATGAGTTGTGTTGCACATTCATAAAGCTGATTGGAGGGGATTCTACCATAAGCTAGCCCGAAATCAGCGGAGTAAAAGCCGAAACAATATTGGTATTCCCATTCGACACTGAGTAAACTTTCGCTCCCATGTGTTGATCTGGTGCTGTGATGACCTTTCCCGAGCTTTCTTCTTCCCCTGAGTCGTTAACTTTTGCCAAGCTTGGCTTAAATTCGGCCTTACTTAAGGCGTTGCCTGCAGCCTTGGTGCAACCCACTCGGGTGCAGCAGTTGGCTATTCCTGTGGTGCTAGCGGGGCAAGATGTATTGGCTTTAGCGCAAACGGGTAGCGGTAAGACGTTGGCCTTTGGTTTGCCACTGCTACAAAAACTGCTGCAACCATTACCGCCGTTATCTAAATCACTGGTATCGCCAAAACCCATAAATACGGCAAAGCATAACGCTAAAGGTGGCGGTGGCTATCAGGCCGAGGCTTTTGCATCTGTGCTGATATTAGTGCCAACCCGCGAGTTGGCAATGCAAGTGACCGAGGCGTTGCAAACCTTGGCGACTAATCTATTCGCGCAATGTGCAACGCTACAACCGATTACTATCCAAACCCTTTGCGGCGGCGTTGAGCTTGAAACGCAATTGGCAGAGTTAGCCGCCAAGCCGCAGGTGTTGGTGGCAACGCCGGGGCGATTACTCGATTTATGCCAGCAATCGCATATCGCCCTTAGCGCCATAGAGTATTTAGCGCTCGATGAAGCCGACCGTTTACTTGAAATGGGCTTTTGGCCTGATATACAAAAGCTATTAGCGTTAATGCCTAAAGCTCGCCAAACCTTGCTGTTTTCAGCGACCTTTCCGCAAGCGTTAGAACAAGTCGCGAGCCAATTATTAAACCATAGCGCGCAGCGTATTGAAGCCCAACAACTTAACTCTGTGGTCGCTGAGATTGAAGAACAGTTGTATTTAGTCAACAAGGGCAGTAAGGCGCAGGTGTTAATTGCGTTATTAAAACAATATCAATGGCCGCAGGTGCTAGTGTTTATCAGTGCCCGTGATGATGCCGATGCGGTTGCCAAACGCCTTGCTAAAGCGGGGATGAAAGTTGCTGCACTGCACGGTGAAAAAGATCAAACTGTACGCAGCCAAACCTTAGCCGACTTTAAAGCCAATAAGCTGCAAGTATTAGTGGCTACAGATTTAATGGCGCGTGGCATTCATGTCGATGCTTTACCTGTGGTGATTAATTTGGATTTGCCCATGAGCGCGCCTGTGTATGTGCACCGAATTGGTCGCACTGCTAGAGCGGGCGCTAAAGGGCTAGCGATTTCCCTTGTGTGCCACAGCGAAATGCCGACCCTAGCGGCAATCCGCACTTTGACTACTCGGGAGTTGCCACTGGCATTATTGGCTGATTTTCCGGTAACGGATAAGCCAAGTGAAAAAGCCGCGGATGTTGTAGAAGGTGGCAAGGTTGAACGTAAACGAGCGCCGCGGGATAAACAGGCAAACCGCCGTAGCGTTAATAAGCACAGCGCCAAAGAGTTTAAAGGTAAGCGTTGATTGCTTGAAGCTGAAAGGAGTTAAGTGATGGCATCAACCTTAGGGTTAAGTAAAGCACTGCATAACATGGTGAATAACGGTTTAACGACTCAGCACTTTATGCTTCGACCATTTCAGCGAGCGGATCTTAAGGCTTTTGCCGCCTATCGCGCCGACCCTCAGGTTGCTAAATATCAAAGCTGGAGTGATTACAGCGATAGCGATGCTATAACCCTTTATGAAGGCATGGATTATACGCAATTTGGCGCCGCAGGAAATTGGTTTCAGTTAGCAATTGTCTCTACGGCGGGAGCCACTTTGACCAAGCTCGTTGGCGATCTGGCGCTACATTTTATCGATGAACAACAGGTTGAAATTGGCTTTACGATTGCGCCTGAGTATCAAGGTCAACATATCGCTTTTGAAGCCGTCAGCGCATTGCTGGATTACCTCTTTATTGAATTGCATAAGCATAGAGTCATTGCCGTCACCGATACACAAAATCTTGCCTGCTGTCGTTTACTGGAAAAACTCCATTTTAGGCGCGAAGCCCATTATGTAAAAAACACCTTTTTTAAGGGCGCATGGGGCGATGAGTATCTTTATGCCATGTTAAAAGAGGAGTATTAATTCCTTACGGGGATGTCGGCGAACAAATATTAATAGTATGCGATATCGCTAAGGATGGTTAATTGGCTTATCTCATCCATAGCAGTAAAATCTTGCGATAAGTTGCATCAATATGTTGCTCTCGCTTTCAAGCTCATAATGGATTTAAGGAGTTTTAGATGAAATCAATGCGTTTAGGTTTAGTGGCTGTGTCGGTCGTGCTCGGATTAACCGCTTGTATGAGTACCCAATCGCCAACGGGACGCGGGCAGACATTGCTCTATTCATCGGCGCAGATGCAGCAGATGGGTGATGCTTCTTTTGAAGAGATGAAAAAGCAACAAAAGGTGAGCAGCGATAAAAAGCTGACACAATATGTAAATTGCGTGGCTAATCGCGTCACGGCAGTGCTGCCGGATCAAACCCAGCGCTGGGATGTGGTGCTGTTTGACTCAGAACAAGTTAACGCCTTTGCACTGCCTGGTGGACATATCGGCGTATACACTGGATTGCTCAAAGTGGCTAATGGTCCCGATCAGCTGGCAACTGTATTAGGTCACGAAGTGGCGCACGTGTTGGCGCAACATGGTAACGAGCAGGTTTCTCGCGGGCAGTTAACGGGTGTAGGCATGCAAATTGCCGATGCGGCGCTTGGCGTGAGTGGGGTGGCTAATCGTGACTTATATATGTCAGCGTTAGGTCTTGGTGCTCAGGTCGGGGTGATTTTGCCCTTTGGCCGTGCGCAAGAAAGCGAAGCCGATATTATGGGGTTAGAGCTAATGGCGCGGGCAGGCTTTGATCCGGCACAGAGCGTTCAATTATGGCAAAATATGTCGAAGGTGGGTGGTAGCCAAGGGCCCGAATTATTATCGACCCATCCATCAAACAGTAATCGCATTGAGCAGTTACAACAGTTACAAGCGCAAATGCAGCCGTTATATGCCACTGCTAAAGCGCAGGTAAAGAATCAGTGCGTTGCCCCCAAATAAATGGATCGTACGCTAATAGCAGTAAAGCTCTAGTGTTTGCTATTCCTTTGGTCGTATTGAGATAAAGGGCGGATGAGCTAAGTTTTTGGATAAATACGCATTAAGGGACTAAAAAAGGCTCGTTAATTAAATAAGCAGTCAGTTTAACAGCATAGGGCGTAGAACTATGGTAAACTGGCGCGCAAAATTCCACTGAGCAATTGAGAGTCGTTAATTATGTCTGATAAATTCAGTACTGTTGAACAACAAGCAAGTTACGGTGTAGGCCGTCAAATGGGTGAGCAACTGGCCGCCAATTCTTTTGATGGTGTAGATATTTCTGCCGTTCAAGCGGGTTTAGCTGATGCGTTTGCTGGTTTAGAAAGCGCAGTGTCTATGCAAGATCTGCAAGTGGCTTTCACTGAAATCAGTGGTCGTATCCAAGCGGCACAAGAGCAATCTGCTGCTGCTGCCTCTGAAGAAGGCGATGCGTTTTTAGCTGAAAATGCTAAGCGTGATGGCGTAACTGTGACTGACTCTGGTCTGCAGTTCGAAGTATTAGTCCAAGGCGATGGCGCTAAGCCAACTTACGAAGACACAGTACGTACTCATTACCACGGTTCTTTCATTAATGGTGATGTGTTCGACAGCTCTGTGGTTCGTGGCCAACCTGCTGAGTTTCCAGTATCTGGCGTTATCGCTGGCTGGACCGAAGCACTGCAACTGATGCCAGTCGGCACTAAGTTAAAATTATTTGTGCCACATCACTTAGCTTATGGTGAGCGCGGCGCTGGGGCATCGATTCCTCCTTACTCAA
This sequence comes from Shewanella glacialipiscicola, assembly GCF_023283485.1. Classification (GTDB taxonomy): domain Bacteria; phylum Pseudomonadota; class Gammaproteobacteria; order Enterobacterales; family Shewanellaceae; genus Shewanella; species Shewanella glacialipiscicola. Next base: position 46,171 of record NZ_JAKILU010000026.1, on the reverse strand, counting down.
CGTTAGTATTTGAAGTTGAGTTATTAGATATCATCTAATAGTGATAAAACGCCTAAGCCTGTCTTAGGCGTTTTCTTATGGAAGCCTAAAAGATTGAGGAGATTGAAATGAGTGGACAAGTGAGAGTGGCAATCGTCGGTGCTGGTGGTCGTATGGGACGCACTCTTATTGAAGCGGCTTACCATCACGACCATATTATGCTGGGCGCTGCCATTGAGCGCGCGGGCTCAAGTTTAGTGGGCGTGGATGCGGGTGAGCTTGCTGGTGTGGGTAAATTACAGGTCATTATTATGGATTCGCTCAATTACGCGACCGATGATTTTGATGTGTTGATTGATTTCACCGCGCCAGAGGCCAGTATTGTCCATTTAGATTGGTGTGTGCGTCATCATAAAGCCATGGTGATCGGCACAACCGGTTTCAATCATGCTCAAAAAGAACAAATTAGTGCCTTTGCCGAGCAAACGCCGGTAGTGATGGCGCCGAATATGTCTGTGGGTGTTAACTTAATGTGGAAATTGCTCGAGCTGGCTGCAGAAGTCATGGGCGATTACACCGATATCGAAATTATCGAAGGTCACCACAGATATAAAAAAGATGCGCCGTCGGGCACAGCCCTGAAAATGGGTGAAGTGATTGCTAAGACTTTAGGTCGCGATCTTGAGAAATGTGCCGTGTATGGCCGCGAAGGCATTACTGGTGAGCGCGATCGCAATACTATAGGTTTTGCGACTATTCGTGCCGGTGACTTAGTCGGGGAACATACGGCCATGTTTGCCGATATCGGTGAGCGTTTAGAGATCACCCATAAAGCTTCGAGTCGGATGACCTTTGCTAATGGTGCTATGCGTGCTGCTCACTGGCTCGTGGAGCAAAAGCCGGGCTTGTATGATATGCAGCAGGTTTTAGGTTTGCATTAATATTAAAAACGCCGATATGGCGTTTTTTTTTGCACCCAGTTACCAATGGGTGGACGATAAGGCGTGTTTACTATAGAATCGTCTGAATTTGTCAAAATTTCGTGAATTAGCGGAAGTTGGTATTTTAAAAAAACATAAAAACATAATATTTCAGTGGCTTGGCTCTTTATGGAGGTCGCGTGACAAAGTCTGCCTTACTCGTACTCGAAGATGGAACTGTATTCTCTGGCATAGCAATTGGTGCCGATGGTCTCTCAGTTGGTGAAGTTGTTTTTAATACTTCGATGACAGGATACCAAGAAATTTTAACTGATCCCTCCTACTCACGCCAGATTGTAACCTTGACCTACCCACACATAGGCAACACTGGTACCAATAATGAAGATATGGAATCCGATGGGGTTCACGCTTGTGGTCTTATCATTCGCGATCTTCCGCTCATCGCAAGTAGTTTCCGTAATCAACAATCCCTCAGTGATTATCTCAAAGCGAACAATGTTGTTGGCATCGCAGATATCGATACCCGCAAGTTAACGCGTATTCTCCGTGAAAAAGGAGCTCAAGCCGGTTGTATTATGGCGGGTGCTGACTTAGACGAAGCAAAAGCATTGGCTGCGGCGAAAGCCTTCCCAGGTTTAAAAGGTATGGATCTCGCTAAAGAGGTAACAACTAAAACGGCCTACACCTGGCGCAAGGGTAGCTGGCGCTTAGTTGGCGGTTTACCTGCTGAGACGCCAGCAAGCGAGCTTAAATACAAAGTTGTCGCCTACGACTTCGGCGTTAAGCAAAATATTTTGCGGATGTTAGTGGACCGTGGCTGCGATGTCACAGTGGTGCCTGCTAAAACTTCAGCTGCTGACGTATTAGCGATGAATCCCGATGGCGTGTTTTTGTCGAACGGCCCTGGCGATCCAGAGCCATGCGATTACGCGATTGAAGCGATTCAACAAATACTCAAAACCGACATGCCGATTTTTGGTATTTGTTTAGGCCATCAACTGCTGGCTCTGGCCTGTGGCGCAAAAACCTTAAAGATGAAGTTTGGTCACCACGGTGCCAACCATCCAGTGAGCAATATTGAGCAAGGAACTGTGATGATCACTAGCCAAAACCACGGTTTTGCTGCTGATGAAACCACACTGCCCGCCAACATTAAGGTGACGCATAAGTCGCTGTTTGATGGTTCATTGCAAGGTATCCATCTGACCGATAAACCTGCGTTTAGTTTTCAAGGTCATCCTGAAGCAAGCCCAGGCCCGAACGATGCCGCGCCGCTGTTTGATCACTTTATTGAGTTGATTGAGCACTATCGTCAGACCGCTAAGTAGCCCTAGGAGTAGAGAACAGCAATGCCAAAACGTACCGATATAAAAAGTATTCTTATCCTAGGCGCCGGCCCAATTGTGATTGGTCAGGCATGTGAATTTGACTATTCTGGCGCGCAGGCGTGTAAAGCGCTGCGTGAAGAAGGTTACCGCGTTATTTTGGTGAACTCTAACCCCGCCACCATTATGACTGATCCAGAAATGGCCGATGCAACCTATATCGAGCCAATTCAATGGGAAGTGGTTCGCAATATTATTGCTAAAGAACGCCCCGATGCGATTTTGCCAACCATGGGCGGCCAGACTGCACTGAACTGTGCATTAGAGCTTGAAGCTAAAGGCGTACTCAAAGAATTTAACGTCGAGATGATTGGCGCAACAGCCGATGCTATCGATAAAGCTGAAGACCGGAGCCGCTTTGATAAAGCGATGAAAAGTATCGGTCTTGACTGTCCACGTGCGGGTATTGCCCACAACATGGAAGAAGCTTACGGCGTACTCGATCAAGTCGGTTTTCCTTGTATTATCCGTCCCTCATTTACTATGGGTGGCTCGGGCGGCGGTATCGCCTACAACAAGGAGGAGTTCGAGGAGATTTGTTCACAGGGTTTAGATTTATCACCCACCAATGAACTCTTAATCGACGAAAGCTTAATCGGTTGGAAAGAGTATGAGATGGAAGTGGTACGTGACCGCAATGATAACTGCATTATCGTTTGCGCTATCGAAAACTTCGATCCTATGGGTGTGCACACCGGTGACTCGATTACTGTTGCGCCAGCGCAAACCCTCACCGATAAAGAATACCAAATCATGCGTAACGCCTCTATGGCCGTGCTGCGTGAAATTGGGGTGGAAACGGGCGGCTCAAACGTACAGTTTGGTATCAATCCGCTAGATGGCCGTATGGTTATCATCGAGATGAACCCACGGGTATCGCGCTCATCTGCATTGGCATCAAAAGCAACTGGTTTCCCAATTGCGAAAATCGCGGCAAAATTAGCGATAGGTTACACCCTTGATGAGCTGATGAACGATATCACTGGTGGTCGCACACCAGCCTCATTCGAGCCTGCTATCGATTATGTTGTGACTAAAGTGCCACGTTTCAACTTTGAAAAGTTTGCTGGCGCTAATGATCGCTTAACCACACAGATGAAATCTGTCGGTGAAGTGATGGCAATTGGCCGTACTTTCCAAGAGTCACTACAAAAAGCGCTGCGCGGCTTAGAAGTGAGCCGTAACGGATTAGACCCTATTACGGATATGTCTAAGCCTGAAGCGATGCAACTAATTCGCCATGAGCTGAAAGAGCCAGGTTGTGACCGTATTTGGTACATTGCCGATGCGATGCGTGCAGGCTTGAGCCTAGATGAAATCTTTAAGCTGACCAATATCGACCCTTGGTTCCTTGTGCAAATTGAAGAACTTATCCAGCTTGAAGGCGTCGTTGCCGATGCGGGTCTAGCGGGTTTAGATTACGATTTACTGCGTAAGCTTAAGCGTAAAGGTTTTGCTGATGCGCGTTTAGCCGATGTATTAGGCGTGAACGAAGCCGAAATACGTAAGCTGCGTGACAAGTTTGACCTGCACCCAGTGTACAAACGTGTCGATACCTGCGCGGCTGAATTCGCCACCGATACCGCTTACATGTACTCCACGTACGAAGAAGAATGTGAAGCCAACCCATCGACCCGTGACAAAATCATGGTGTTAGGTGGCGGGCCAAACCGTATCGGACAAGGTATTGAGTTCGATTACTGCTGTGTACACGCGGCATTAGCGTTACGTGAAGACGGTTACGAAACCATTATGGTGAACTGTAACCCTGAAACCGTTTCGACTGACTACGATACGTCAGACCGTTTGTATTTTGAGCCTGTGACACTGGAAGATGTATTAGCCATTGTGCGTATCGAGAAGCCAAAGGGCGTTATCGTGCAGTACGGCGGCCAAACGCCACTGAAACTGGCGCGTGCCTTAGAAGCGGCTGGCGTACCCATTATTGGTACTAGCCCAGACGCGATTGACCGCGCTGAAGACCGTGAGCGTTTCCAGCAAGCTATCCAGCGTTTAGAAATGAAGCAACCAGAGAATCAAACGGTGACTACCGTTGAAGGCGCTGTGATTGCCGCTGAACGTATTGGTTATCCATTAGTGGTGCGTCCGTCCTATGTATTGGGTGGTCGTGCGATGGAAATCGTTTACGATAAGCAAGATTTACTGCGTTATTTTAACGAAGCGGTGAGCGTGTCTAACGCATCTCCGGTGCTACTTGACCGTTTCTTAGATGATGCGATTGAAGTCGACATCGATGCCATTTGTGACGGTGAAACCGTGGTGATTGGCGCGATTATGGAGCATATCGAGCAAGCCGGGGTGCACTCTGGTGACTCTGGTTGTTCTTTACCTGCATACACGTTAAGCCAAGAAATCCAAGATCGTATGCGTGTTCAGGTCAGCAAGCTGGCAATGGAACTCGGTGTTATTGGCCTGATGAATGTGCAGTTTGCCGTGAAAGATAACGAAATCTATATGATTGAAGTTAACCCACGTGCTGCCCGTACCGTACCCTTTGTGTCTAAAGCCACCGGTGTGCCGTTAGCTAAGATTGCCGCACGTGTTATGGCTGGCCAGAGTTTGAAATCGCAAAACTTCACCAAAGAAGTGATTCCACCTTTCTATTCAGTGAAAGAAGTGGTGTTGCCATTTAACAAGTTCCCCGGTGTTGACCCCCTATTAGGCCCAGAAATGCGCTCAACGGGTGAAGTGATGGGCGTGGGCGATACCTTTGCCGAAGCCTATGCTAAGGCGCAGTTAGGTGCGACGTCAGAGGTGCCGAAATCTGGCCGTGCATTATTGTCTGTGCGTAATAGCGATAAGAAACGTGTTGCTGATTTGGCGGCTAAGTTAATTGAGCTCGGTTACCAAATCGATGCGACCCATGGTACTGCAATCATTCTAGGTGAAGCGGGTATTAATCCGCGCCTAGTGAACAAGGTACACGAAGGTCGCCCACACATTCTCGATCGTATTAAGAATGGTGAGTACACTTATATCGTTAACACCACTGAGGGTCGCCAAGCGATTGAAGATTCTCGTCAATTGCGCCGCGGAGCACTGCGTTACAAAGTGAATTACACCACGACTATGAACGCCGCATTTGCCACCTGTATGGCTCATGCTGCTGATGACCGTAGTAACGTTATTTCACTACAAGAATTGCACCAGCGTATTTTGGCTAAATAAGCCAATATTTTGATGTACGCGTTAAGGCCGCATAGTTTAGGTTATGCGGCCTTATTATTTAGGTTGTAATCTATTTTTTGTCATTTATGCACTTATTTTGTCTACTCATTTTCGAGAGTTGTTATGCCAGCGCCAGTCGATAGCCTTGCCAAAGTTGATACCTTTATTGCACCGCCTTGTCTTGGTGAAATCCGTGTTCTTTATCAAGACAGCGATATTTTACTGATTGATAAGCCCAGTGGTTTATTAAGTTTGTCAGGTAAAAATCCGCTTAACTTCGATTCAGTGCATTATCGCTTAGTACAGGATTTTCCTACGGCAACCTTGTTGCATCGACTCGACTTTGGTACCTCTGGCATCATGCTGGTGGCGCTGAATAAAGCCGTAAATGGTATGCTAACAAAGCAATTTCAGGCACGTACCATTGAGAAGCGTTATACCGCCTTGCTCCACGGGCATTTAGTCGACGACAGCGGGGTGATTAACCTGCCGATTGCTAAAGATGTGGAACATTTTCCGCTACAAAAAATTTGCCATAGCACTGGCAAGGCTGCCATCAGTCAGTATCGTGTATTAGAACGTCTTAGTGATCCCTTTGCGACGCGGGTAGAATTTACGCCTGTGTCGGGGCGTACCCATCAACTGCGTATTCATAGCCAGCAATTTGGACATTCGATTTTAGGTTGCGATCTGTATGGCGGCGTCGGCGCGCTTGAAATCAATCGAGCCAATACGCTGATATCTGACACACTTATGCCAGATGCACATGCTGAGCGTTTAATGTTGCATGCCACGCGTTTAGCTTTTTTGCATCCCATCACGGGCGAAGCCATCGACTGGCTGTGTGACGCCCCTTTTTAAGCTTGTACGAGTAATACCAGTCGTATTAAATATCTGTTCATTCAGCGGGAGTTCAACGCGCTTTAGACAAGGCGAAGGCTTGAAGGCATAGTGGTGCTCTGTCGAAAGCCTTAAACGCAGTATAAAGCGCGTTGCCATGCAGTTAAATCAGCCGCCCTTTGGGAGCCTCACAGGCATCCCACTCCCGCGTTGCATTGACTTAAAAGGGAATAACCATTTCTGCGTCAATGCGCCTCGGATTGAAATACCTGTGAGGCTCTGAACTGATTAGATATTTAATGTGATTGGTATAATGTAAACGCTTGGATTTTCGTTGCGATAGTTTACGATGCCAGTATTTTTATTAAATGTTATTTGAGGAGCCGACTATGTCTACTAAAGTCACGACAGAAGGCGTTACCGAGCGGCCGACTGAGCTCACATCACCCCATCGCGCAATGCTCGAGGCTCAGGCAAGCTGCGCGTCTTTAACGTCTATTAGCAGCGCGCTAAGCAGTACTTCCATCAATAGCACTCCAATCAGTAACATTAAGATTGCCAGTATTAACTTGTTTAACTTTATTGAGCCGCCTTTGGCGTACTACGATTTTGAAAATATCTATAGTCACGGTCAGTGGCAAAAAAAGTGCCAATGGCTGAGTGAGTTTTTAGCGCACCGTCAACCCGATATCATAGGGTTTCAAGAAGTCTTTAGCCCAGAACCACTAAAGCGCATCGCCAGTGAGCAAGGCCTAGTGCATTTTGCCGTAATCGATGAGCCAACGCTGGTCAGTGATTACATTTATCGTAGCCCTGTGGTCGCGCTGGCATCACGTTATCCCATTATTGAGGTGAGCAGTGTTGAGCCAGACTCGCACTTAGTGGCGGCGATGGGATTGTCGAGTGAATTTGCTTTTAGTCGTAAGGTGCTGCGCGCAACGGTTGAAATGCCGTATATCGGTAAGTGTGACTATTATGTGGTGCACTTTAAGTCTAAGCGCGCAGGGCTTGCGCTCGAATCGAAACCTCTAGGGCAAGATGAGGGGGTAGGCAGCGCCTCTTGTATAAAACTGCATGCTGAAACCCAATTACTCACCGAGCAAGCCTTAGGTCGCTGGGCGTCAACGATGCAGCGCGGCGCAGAAGCGGCATTACTATTTAATGGCATCTTAGTACGCAGACAAACGTCCAAGTATCCCGTCATAGTGATGGGCGACTTTAATGACAGTCTCTCGATGGGCGCCTTAGATGCACTGACAATACAGGGCGATAGTATCCACAGCGGCGATATTAAGGCCGCAGGATTAGGACATCTGTCTGACGCCGCACTGGCCGGCGTATTCGCTCAATACCAGTTACAAGATGCCTACGAGTTATTTATTGAGGCGAATTTGAGGGAGAATTTACATACGAATACGGCTTATTATAAAGAGCACAGGCCAGCGACGCATTACTATGGTCCTAAAGGCTCTGTGCTGGATTACATTTTATTATCGAGCGAGTTTGATGCCAGCCATGGCCGCAGTTTAGCTCAAGTCGTGGATTATCAAACCTGCGATAGACACTTAGTTAGACCTGAGTATGAGCGTGATGCTTACAGTACAGATCATGCGCCCGTGGTGGTCGCCCTCGCACTTCGTCGATAAATCATCCTAATACTGGGGCATTATTATGGCTATTTATCAAGTGGTTCATGCTTAGGTTGTGGTGCTAATCAGGCGCTAGCGCGCGTAGTAGGTGATATTGGTCAATTTGAGCTTTTAAATCGAAATGGGCAGAATAATCGTACTAGAGCACGCTAGTTTCTCGCAATCAGGCTTTTTTGGGTATATTATCGCTGTCCTATTTTTTAGAAGGCGACATCATGGCTATCCGAATCAAACTTCACCCCGGGCGCGAAAAGTCGCTCGAACGCCGCCATCCTTGGGTATTTTCCAATGCTATTCATAATATTAAAGGAAAACCTCAAGCGGGTGAGACCGTCGATGTGGTTGCCCATGATGGTCATTGGTTAGGTCGTGGTGCTTGGTCACCTGAATCACAAATCCAAGTACGGATTTGGACATTTGATCGCGAAGAAGAAATCGATCGCGATTTTTTTGCTAGACGTTTGCAACGTGCCCAAGCAGGACGTAATGATCTCATCCGTGAGCAAGGCTTAACCGGTTATCGTTTAGTGGCTGCAGAGTCTGATGGCTTACCTGGAATTACCATTGATAGATATGACAATGTGTTCGTTTGCCAGCTATTAAGCACGGGTGCTGACCTGTGGCGCGATACGTTAGTCGAGTTATTGGCCGAACAATACCCAGGTTGTGCCATTTACGAACGCTCAGACGTGGATTCTCGCAAAAAAGAAGGCCTGCTGCCCGTTACTGGTTTATTGCACGGCACCCTGCCTGAAATGCCGGTAATCATTGAAGAAAATGGTATTAAGATTGCTGTTGATGTGATTAAAGGTCATAAAACCGGTTTCTATCTTGATCAACGGGATAACCGCGCTATTGCTGCTCGTTTTGTTAAGGGTAAATCGGTATTGAACTGTTTTTGCTACACAGGCACTTTTGGTGTGTATGCGGCTAAAGCCGGTGCTGCGAGTATTGAAAACGTCGATGTATCTTCTCTAGCGCTGGCAAATGCTCGCTATAATATGCAAATTAACGGCTTGAGCGATGACAATGTGCATTACAACGAAGCTGATGTGTTTAAGTTGCTGCGCCAATACCGTGATGAAGGCAAAACCTTTGATGTGATAGTGCTCGATCCACCTAAGTTTGCTGATAATAAAGCACAACTGAACGGGGCTTGCCGCGGTTATAAAGACATCAACATGATTGCATTGCAGTTGTTAAATCCGGGCGGCGTGTTATTGACCTTCTCTTGTTCAGGATTAATGCCTGCGGATCTATTTCAAAAAATTGTTGCCGATGCAGCGTTGGATGCAAACCGCGAAATTCAGTTTATCGAACGCTTAAGTCAGGCAAGCGATCATCCTATTGGTAGCGCCTTCCCTGAAGGATTCTACTTAAAAGGTTTAGTCGCTAGAGCTTGGTAGCCTAAGTGAATTTTTATAGGCCTTGGATTTATACCAACCACATTAAATATCTAATCAGTTCAGAGCCTCACAGGCATTTCAATCCGAGGCGCATTGACGCAGAAATGGTTATTCCCTTTTAAGTCAATGCAACACGGGAGTGGGATGCCTGTGAGGCTCCCAAAGGGCGGCTGATTTAACTGCATGGCAACGCGCTTTATACTGCGTTTAAGGCTTTCGACAGAGCACCACTATGCCTTCAAGCCTTCGCCTTGTCTAAAGCGCGTTGAACTCCCGCTGAATGAACAGATATTTAATACGATTGGTATTAAAAGACTTGAGCCATAAAAAATGCCAGCCTCTTGTATAAAGTGGCTGGCATTTTTACATCAATGCTTATGGCTGTGATGGAATAATTAATGCTGAACTTATTTGGCAGTAAAAGTTTTTACGCCATCAGGTGTACCCACTAACAACACATCGGCGCCACGATTAGCGAACAGACCGTTAGTCACTACACCCACTATCTCATTGATCTGTTTTTCTAATTCCTTAGGATTAAGGATCTTCATATTGTAAACGTCGAGGATCACGTTGCCGTTATCCGTCACCACACCTTCACGATACACAGGATCACCACCCAGCTTAACAAGCTGGCGCGCCACGTACGAGCGAGCCATAGGAATGACTTCAATCGGTAGTGGGAATTCGCCTAGTATGTCGACTTGCTTGGTGTTATCAACGATACAGATAAACTTTTCAGCGACAGCCGCGACAATTTTCTCGCGTGTTAACGCTGCGCCGCCGCCTTTGATCATATCCATACGGTCGTTGATTTCATCGGCACCGTCCACATAGACAGATAAACGATCAACACTGTTTAAGTCGTAAACAGGAATACCCAGCGCTTTCATTTTCTGAGTTGAAGCTTCAGAGCTAGAGACTGCGCCTTCGATATCGGCTTTCATGGTCGCCAGTGCATCAATAAAGTGATTCACAGTCGAACCTGTGCCCACACCAACAATACTGTCTTTTTCAACGTACTTGAGTGCGGCCCAGCCGGCTGCTTTTTTCATTTCATCTTGAGTCATGTTGACATCCTGTAACGGCAAATGAGTAAAAAATTCTATGCTTAGTATACGCTTTTTCGACAAAAATGTGCCGCTATTACATCGGTGATGTGATCTAGCTTCCGCGCTTTTGATAATAAAAGTAGCACTAATAATCTAAGTAACTTAAGCAGTTAAGTTGGAAAGCATTTCGCTATACGCCACTAATCTAACTAAGCTACTATGGAAAAGCAGAATGACTTATAGAGGGATTTAACATGGCAGGTGCGAGTTTATTAACCTTACTCGACGATATTGCATCGATTTTAGATGATGTAGCGGTAATGAGTAAAGTAGCGGCAAAGAAAACCGCAGGCGTATTGGGGGATGATTTAGCCCTGAATGCCCAGCAAGTGACAGGCGTGAGTGCCGAACGAGAATTGCCCGTCGTGTGGGCTGTGGCCAAGGGGTCATTCCGCAATAAGTTGATTTTAGTGCCCGCAGCCATGTTGATTAGTGCTTTTATTCCTTGGGCTGTGACGCCGTTATTGATGTTTGGTGGACTGTTTTTATGTTACGAAGGGTTCGAAAAACTGAACCACAGCTATAGCCACAGAAAAGGCCAGCAACAACACGAAACCCAAGTAGAGAATGAGCTACCCGACATCAAAGATTTAGCCGCCTACGAGGCCGAAAAAGTCAAAGGGGCGATTCGTACCGACTTTGTATTATCGGCGGAAATTATCGCCATTACCTTAGGCATAGTGGCGGACAAATCCCTGTCGACGCAGTTTTTCACCTTGTCCGTTATCGGGATCATCATGACTATAGGCGTATATGGTTTAGTGGCGGCGATTGTAAAAATGGATGATGCGGGCTTGTACCTGAGTCAACGTCAAGGTGACTCAGCATTAACGCAAATGAACCGTAAACTGGGCTTAGGCTTATTGAGCGCGGCGCCTTTATTGATGAAAAGTTTAACGATTATCGGCACCGCAGCCATGTTTATGGTGGGTGGTGGTATTTTAACCCATGGTTTGCACTGGGTGGCTGAGCAAATTCACCATGCTGAACAAGCCGTCGCAGCGGTTGATATCGTTGGGCCTGTGCTTGCCCTCTTGACGCCCACTGTGCTCAATGGCTTGTTTGGTGTGCTTGCTGGCGCTGTGGCACTTGCAGTGATGACTGGGATACAGAAACTACGCAGCAAGTGAGCGACAAACATTGGCAATTAAGGAATGGCTGAACAAGGAAGGGCGACGATGAAGTTAATGAGGCACTGTATCTCTTCGAGTAAGCTGGCTTGGTTACGTAAAGAGTTTGGTAAAGATACTGACGGGCTGATTGCGGCAATGGATGCGGCAGGCACTGCTTATCTGGATAAGCTTAATACTTCGGCAGAATCAATAGAATATGAAGCGTTAGAAACTCAGAAGGGTATAGCAAAGACTAAAAGCAGTGTTAACGTTAACCCACAGCTGCAAGCGCAGCGTAAGTTAGCCTATTTATGGTTGCAACAGCGTATTGCTTTAACCACTCGTATCGATGATGCAGAGCTTGTGGCATTAGCGGACTTTGAATTGCAACATATCCACATTGAAGTGGTGCAGCCATCGGGGTTCGATGCAGTTGTTGCGCGATTACAGGCTGAGCAAATCTTGGGTTTTGATACTGAAACCCGCGCTAGCTTTGAGCGTGGTGTGCAATATCCTTTAAGCCTTATCCAAATCGCAACAATGGATGCTTGTTATTTATTTCAACATGCCATTTTAGGTGAGCAATTCACTCAGTTAAAAACCGTATTGGAAGATGAAAACATACTCAAAGTCGGAGTGGGTTTACGTAGCGATGCACAGGCTCTAAACCGGCAATGGGGCATTAATGTCGCCCCAAAATTAGATTTAAACTGGGCATTAGCCCAACTAGGAGCGGAAAAGGAGATGGGCACCCGTCAGTTAGTTGCAACTTTACTGGGCACGCGTTTTGATAAGCCGAAAAAAATTACCCTATCAAATTGGCAACATGTGCCATTATCTGGCGCGCAAATCGATTATGCCGCCGCCGATGCCCTAGCTGCGCTCATGTGTTTCAATGCGTTAATCATTCAGCTGACACCCTTTTATCATGCATCGAGTGCCACAAATGCCGCGCCGTTAATCCCTTCGAGTCTAGCGGCGCCATTGGCGAAATATTTTAAGGATGTTGAATGAAGCGCAAAACCCAAGATGCCGCAAAGGAAAATATCAGGCCATCACACTCGGATATGAGCTCGCAGGGCACCAGTACCTTAGGTTTGATTTACCGCGTGCTAGGTATGTTGATCCTGTTAGCGATGATCCCCCTTGGGGTGAATACCTGGGCTTAGCCATTTTGTGATCATCAGTGCCAACAGGTAAAATAAAGGAGAACGCTATGTTAGATGCCATTTGTGAACTCGAAACCGAGGATCATTTAACAGCGAGAACCACTTACAGTGTTTTTAAGTTTCAACAATTGCCCGATGATGATATCGAACGTTTACGGCAATGGCTAATTTGTCCTGCGTGCGGTGGTAAAGCGTATTTCCGTAAAGCGTCAAAGGATGGCAAAGCCGCTTGTTTTGGCTCGCGCTATCACCAAGCCGACTGCATTGAATTTAAACCCTCGGCGCAAAAATCCCGCGAGGAGCAAGATGCTATCGAAGTGCAGCAACAGCTGGTGGACGCCAAGGCCTTAATGATTGATTTTAGTCGCAAGTCCCACCGTCATTCTTTGGCAAACAAAGCCGCACCAACGTCTAAGTCATCTTCTATATCTGAGTCATCACAAGTATCAGTTACATTGCCAGCAGGCGCTCAAGTGCAAGAGTCGAAAACAGGCTATCAAGTTAACACGGCGGCTCAAACAATCGAGACACGGGTGCCTAGCCAAGGGCTTGAAAAGTTACTGCACAGTTTATTGCGTGGCACCGATTTGGCAGCATCAGAACTTTGGGTATACACCGACAGTGATCGTAAATACCGCTGGCGGGCAAAGAATTTATTCGTAAATTTTGCCGATGCAGATCCGCTCGATAATAAACCTCACCTATATTGGGGCACGATATCCCATACAGACAAGGCCGTTAGCTGGCTTAACCCCGCCGACAGTAAAGATATCGGTATCCCTATCGATGGAATAAAACAAGCATTATTAGCGCAATTTGAAATAGAAGATAAACGCGATCTAGAAGGTGCGGGTTTGATTTTATTTGGTAAATGTTTTTGGAATAAAGAAAAGACCCGCAAAATTATTCAGCTATGGAATAATGACTTGCAGCGAATTTTTATCTCAAAGCTGGAAGATTAACGTACTTTTGAGGGGATAAACGAAACAAAGAACAAAAGGGGCGATTCCTGTTGCAGTAAAGCATTACAGTAAAAGTCCCTATTGTGGTGGCATATTGATTAGCGTATCTATCACTGACTACGCTGAATAAAGCGCTTACTTGCCGCAGCACTTCTTGAATTTTTGACCACTACCACAAGCGCATAGCTCATTACGGTTTGGTTTTTTCTCAACCGTCATCGCTTTAGGCTTATTCAGTAATCCTTCTAACTCAAGGATATCTTCAGCTACATCGGCATTGACTTCGATATTGGCGAATAATTGATGTTCGGCAACAATGGCGGCTACTTCGAGTTTACGTGCTTCATCAGCAACAATTAACTGCAGTGGTAACGCTTCAGTACCCGGTTTAGCGGCACGCTTAGTGTTATAGCCAAAACTTTCGTGTTTTGGCTTAGGCGTTTTACGGCCTTTAAAGAAAAATTTGTCAGACATGATGGTTCCGTCGAGCTGTGTATGAAATTGATGATGCTTATACTATAAAACGTCAATGTTATAAATCTAACTCAGCATTTTTTTCGATAAATGCGCATTTTTAGTCGCTAAACTGACGAAGAAGACCTGATTTGTACAATCTATCGAGGGAAAGCGGCTCTCATTAAGAGCCGCTGCCACTGAGATATAGCATACTTTAAATGTCGGCTTTTTAATCTCAATGGCAGTTAAATCAACAGTCATGGCCTAACTTGTTTGAAAAACCTTCAGTTAATGAGTTTTGTCTTAAAAAGTACTTTACCTTTGCAGGTGATTTTTGCATAATGCGTCTCGTCAACAGGGGTGTAGCTCCAATTGGTAGAGCGGCGGTCTCCAAAACCGCATGTTGTGAGTTCGAGTCTCCCCACCCCTGCCAAATAAAACAACGGCTTGCATAGAAATATGCGAGCCGTTTTATTTTACCTGTCATTTAGCTTCAATGTATTCTGCACTATTCCTATTTATCGTAGTTATCAGCTTATCTCACAACCCATTGATACTTCTTGTAACATTTAAGCCCTACGGCTTAGGTAAATCGGTTTGCAACTTTAGTTGTGCTTAACATACAATCGCCTGCCAAATGAGTTGAGGAAGTATGGTTTGAATAGTGTGATACAAACAAGACGCACCCTAGCGATATGGCTTGCCGCCATGTTGGTGCTATTGTCTGTGACCATTGCTGTTCACAGTATTTCCCATGCTAATGAAGACCCTAAGTCCCATTGTTCGCTGTGCTTACATCAGCACCAGTTGCAAGATGCGATAACCAGTACTTCCTTTTATTTTCCACTGGCTCAGCAGAGTTATATCTCGGTTGAGTTCCAAGCCATTTCCTTTAAACGACCTTTTAGTCGTTTCTTTAATAGTCGTGCTCCGCCCATAACAGCATAAGTTACTGTTTATTCAATTTATGTTAATTAACTTTGAGCGCCTTGGCTTAGCTAAGGCGTCGATGCTGTTTATTTTCGGAGTGAAAATGACCTCTTTTTATATTCCCAAGCGCGCTGCGCTTTTGTTGGGCGCTTTGTTTGCGCTTAATCCTATCTCAATGCTGTTGGCCTCAGAGAGTAGTCAATCGAGTGATGCAGCGCTTAATGTTGCTAGTGATACAGACATTGAACGTCTAAGTATCCACTATCGCCAAGCGTACCGTGGCAATGTGTCCTCAACTGAGCTTCCCCAAGCGATAAGTGTGTTAGATGAGCAATTGATAAAAGATGCGGGGCTGACGCGCTTTCAAGATGTACTGGATTATTCCGCCAGTGTGGCGCGGCAAAACAATGGCGGCGGTTTATGGGATAGCTTTTCCCTGCGCGGCTTTCCGGGCAATGAAAACATGCCATCGGGCTATTTAATCAATGGCTTTAATGGTGGTCGAGGTTTTAGTGGACATAGGGATTTATCAAATGTGGCCT
This sequence comes from Shewanella glacialipiscicola, assembly GCF_023283485.1. Classification (GTDB taxonomy): domain Bacteria; phylum Pseudomonadota; class Gammaproteobacteria; order Enterobacterales; family Shewanellaceae; genus Shewanella; species Shewanella glacialipiscicola. The sequence continues at coordinate 30,499 of NZ_JAKILU010000026.1, read as the reverse complement.
ATGTTGAGATTTTAAAAGGCCCTGGTTCGGCGCTTTATGGCCGCTCTGAGCCTGGCGGTACAGTCAATATTGTGACCAAGAAACCTCAGTATGAAACCAGCGGTTATTTAAAGGCATCGGCAGGAAGTTTCGATCAATATCGTTTAGAAGGGGATGTGACTTCAGGCTTAACCGACAACTTGGCATTTCGGATTAATGGCGCGTGGCAGGAACACGATAGTTTTCGCGATTATGTGTTCAGCGATAAAAAAATCGTCACGCCGTCAGTGCGTTGGCAGATTTCCGATAAAGCTTCGTTACTTTATGAAATGGAATACCTCAAACAAGAACAGCTATTCGATCGCGGCATTATTGTGCTCAATAACGATATTAATACCGTACCACGCACGCGTTATTTAGGTGAGCCTAATGATGGCGCAACTGTGGTCAATGCCACTGGGCACCAGCTGACCTATGACTATGAATTAAATGATGATTGGTCATTAACCGCGGGCTACAACTATCGAGATTCTAGCTTAAGGGGCTATTCGTCCGATGCCGAGTTGGCAAAGGGGCGACAATCGTTATTTGATGATGGCCGCACACTGACCCGGCAGCACAGATACCGCGATTATGCATCCGAGGATAATTCACTGCGTCTAGAGTTAAGTGGTCATGTGGATACTGGCTTTATTCGCCACAATTTACTGCTCGGCGCCGATGCCTATCACTATAGTTTAAAGACAGGCTTGTATCGCTATCGTGGTAAAAAAGGTGAATACGCTATTGATATTTATGCGCCGCAATATGGCGGACCTCAGCCAGAGGTGAGTTTACTGTATGAGAATAATGAAACCCAAAAGGCGTGGGGTACATACCTGCAAGATCAAATGGATCTCACTGAAAAGTGGAAGCTGCACTTAGGGTTAAGGTTCGATAGTTATCAGCAAGATATCAGTGAAGTTGTAAAAAATACCCTATCAGAGCAAACCGATAGTAGGGTTAGTCCTAAAGTCGGTCTGGTATATTTATGGTCCGATGCCTTAAGTTTCTATAGTTCTTACTCTGAAGGTTTTTTGCCACTTTCGGGAACCGATTTTGCGGGGCAGCCCTTCGAAGCCGAAGAGAGCAAGTCGGTTGAACTAGGCATGAAGTTTAATGACAATTGGTTTAATGGCTTAGCTGAGAATGGCATAGCAGTCAGTGGCAGCTTGGCAGTGTTCGATGCGCAAAAGAGCAATATTTTGACCTCAGATCCGCTTAATGCTGGTTTTTCTGCCACTTTGGGTAAAGCAAAAAGCAGCGGCGTTGAACTCGATTTAGCCGCCGAGCTGACGGAGGATTTGCAAGCCAAATTATCCTACGCCTACCTTAATACTCGCACCGCTAATGACAGCTTGAATCCCGACTGGGGCGTGCTTATTCCTGCGGGAAGTCCACTGGTTAATGTGCCAAAACATACTGCGAGTGTAATCCTAAAACAGGATTTGAATCCGTTTTCTATCGATGGCCATGCAGGGTTTAGCTGGCGTTATGTAGATTCACGCCTTGGCGATTCTGCCGATCCGAGTTTTACATTACCGTCCTATCAGTTGCTTGGGGTGTTTATGAATACGCACCTAAGCGATAACTTCATCCTTAGCGTTAATCTGGATAACTTGTTGGATGAGCATTATATCGCCAGCAGTTACTCGGCGCTTTGGGCTGTGCCCGGTGAGCCACGTAGCATTAGAGTGAGTGTCAGCTATGAGTTCTAATATTAGTCGTTCTAAAAACAGTTCGAATATTAATGCGGATCCTGCGTTGTCAGCCAATAGAGTGTGCAAAGAATCGACTCCAGCTATTAGCAACTCTCTTATTAAGAGCCGTATCAACAGTATCGATATGATGCGCGGCGCCGTGATGATTATTATGTTGCTCGACCATGTGCGGGAACGATTTTTTCTGTATATGCAGGTGAGCGATCCTATGGATTTGAGCACGACCTCTTGGGGACTTTTTCTAAGCCGTTTTGCCGCGCATTTTTGTGCGCCAGTATTTGTGTTTTTAACTGGGATTTCTGCTTGGCTTTATGCTAATCGCAGTCATGGACAGCCGCGTTCAGCGCGGGCGTTTTTGATTAAACGTGGCTTATTTTTAATCGGGCTTGAAATTTTAGTGATTAACATCTCTTGGATGGGCAACTACCACACGCTTTGGTTGCAGGTCATTTGGGTGATCGGCCTGAGCATGTTAACGCTGGCGGCGCTGATAAATCTGCCTAGACCTTGGATGGCCCTTTTAGGCGGTGCGATAGTCTTTGGTCATAATCTGTTGACGCCTATTGGTTTTCAGCCGAATGAGTGGGCTTACGGTTTGTGGACCATATTGCACGACCGCGGATATCTCGTTAGTGAAGGTGCGCTTAAGATCAAAGTGAGTTATCCGGCGCTGCCTTGGATGGGCGTGATTTTACTCGGCTATGTGGCTGGGCCCATTTTTAGTGACAAGCTTGATGCGTCGGTGCGTCAGCAAAAGCTGTTACTCTTGGGGGGTAGCTGTTTTGCACTTTTTGTATTGCTTCGGGGGGGTAATATTTATGGCGAAACCTTACCTTGGCAGGCGGGAGCTCACTTAGGGGAAACCTTAATGTCGATATTTAACTTAACGAAATACCCGCCATCATTAAGCTTTTTACTGGTGACATTAGGTGGCATGTTCTTCTGCTTGGTGGCGTTTGAGCGGCACTTTTCATCGGACGAAAAAGCGGGGGGCAGATTAGCGCGAGTCGGCTATGGGTTGTCTGTATTTGGCTCTGTACCTATGTTTTTCTATATCTTACATTTGTACGTGCTATTACTGCTTTATAGCTTAGCTAAACTCACCTTTGGCGCTAACCATGGCGAGTTATTTGGGGTGAATAGTATGGGATGGATTGGGTTAATAGCAGGTGTGTTAATCATCGTACTGTATTACCCTGTTAAGCAGTTTAGTCAGTACAAAAAACACAACACTCAGGCTTGGATTAAGTACTTGTAACAAAGCGTAGTGTGGCGCTTTAAACTAAAAAGTCGCCAAGCAGTTATGCTTGGCGACTTTTTTGTGAGTTAAATAACTCTTTCCCAAATTATTCAGATAGTAAGCTTCGCAGCATCCAAGCATTCTTTTCATGCTGTTGAATACGCTGGGTAAGTAAATCTGCTGTCGCCTCATCATTTGCTTGATTAGCTAGCGGGTATAACGCTCTTGCATTACGAATGACTAACTCTTGATCATTCAGTAACTCGCGGATCATATCTTCAGCTTTTACTACGCCGTTATCTTCTTTAATCTCGGTCAGTGCCGCATAGGCTGAATATGAACCGAGTGCTCTGGCACCTAATGCTCTAATACGTTCTGCAATAACGTCAACCGCAAGAGCCAGTTCAGTATATTGTTGTTCAAACAATAAATGCAGACTCGTGAACATTGGACCTGTTACGTTCCAATGAAAGCTGTGGGTCTTAAGATACAGGCTATAGCTGTCAGCCAATAGTTGGTTTAGCCCCGCAGCGATTTCTTCTCTGTTAGCTTGATTGATACCTATATTAATCATGGCGTTCTCCTTCTATTGTTTAACTTAGTATATATAGTCTAGCGATCTGAGATTCAATGTAAAACGAGTAAAATAGATTCGTAAAATCTACAAATTCGATTGAACTTTAATCAACAGGTTTAGTAGGTTTTAGTGTGATGAATTGTTTAACGACGCTTTCCTTAGCCTAGAGACAGTAACAATACCTTGGTTAAAATGCTATTCTAGCTGCATATCATGAGTCGATACTTGAGTTGAATAAAACTGACCCTAATGAATAAATCAGCCTATTTAGCCGCTATGAATGTGACAACTTGGCGAGTGCGCGACACTAAAGTAAAACCTTATTTAGTCATTTGGGACGAAAACAGCGATTTGGCTGAGGCAGAACCGCTGATCGATATAGTACTAAAGCTTATTGACGTCAAACGTGAAGAATGCGATTTCGACAGCGAGCCCCATACGGGTAAGCAGATTGTTTGGGATTTGCGACGTCATAAAGTTAGACCCCGCACGGCATGGTTAGTGTCTGAGCCGTTAGTGGATTTATTGACGGGTTTTGAGGCGAAAAGTGCACTGTGGCAGCAAATTTATCAATGGCGTGAGCAGGTTAGTGGCCAAGCCTTTAATAAATCATAACGCTTAACCGTGAATGTATTAATGATGAATATTGTGGACACATGCTTTGAATACCTCAGTTAACGATAACTTATTTGTAGAACCTACGGCACAACTTGCTGCAAATCCAGCTGTGGAGCTTGTGGCTCTTACCCTTACAGATGTTTCTCAAATGGCGCAGCTTGAATCTATGGCCCATACGCATCCTATGAGCGAGGGTAATCTTGCCGACTGTTTTGGACATTTGTACCGTGTTCTGGGTTTAAAGCTAAGTACCGATTCTAATGCTAATGTTGACGCGGACACTGAGCTAGTCCAAGGGCTTTTAGGCTTTGCCATCGTTCAGCAGATTATTGATGAAGTAACCTTATTAGATATTTGCTTATTACCCAGCCAGCAGGGTAAAGGTTACGGCAAGTTATTGCTTAATGCGCTGATAGCTTTGGCAAAAGCATCTGGCGCTGTGGTATTAATGCTAGAAGTGCGAGAGTCTAATCTTGCCGCTCGCACCTTATATCAAAAAGCCGGTTTTATTGAATCGGGTCGACGCAAAGGTTACTACCCGATAGAGGGCGGCAAAGAAGATGCTATTTTGATGGATTTAGCGATAACGCCTGAATGAGTTTTGCCCAAACAGCCATAAATCTTGGTGATGCTTGTTAATAATATTAATAAAAACAGCGCTTAAGCGCTGTTTTTATTTGAATAACCCAGATATCTGCATTAAGAGTTATTCGTCGCTCAGCAATAAGGTTACTTCACTTCTTTACCTTGGGCTTGCAGATCCGCATGGTAGCTTGAGCGCACTAACGGGCCACAGGCTGCATGGGTAAAACCTAGTTCATCGGCTAAGGCTTTCAGCTCATCAAACTCTGCGGGTGGCACATAACGTTCAACCGGTAAGTGGAACTTAGACGGTTGTAGGTATTGTCCTAAGGTGAGCATTTCAACGTTGTGGGCGCGTAAGTCTCGTAATACCTGTGCGATTTCTTCATTAGTTTCACCCAGTCCCATCATCAGGCCAGATTTAGTTGGCACATTTGGATGACGTTCTTTAAAGCGTTTTAGCAGATCGAGCGACCATTGGTAGTTAGCACCAGGGCGCGCTTTACGATAATGCATTGGCGCCGTTTCTAAGTTGTGGTTGAACACATCAGGCGGCTCAGTCGACAAAATATCTAAGGCGGCATCTATACGACCACGGAAATCAGGCACTAAGGTTTCGATCTTGATGTCTGGATTCAGTTTACGAATTTCGCGGATACAATCGGCAAAATGCTGGGCGCCACCATCACGTAAATCGTCACGATCTACCGAGGTAATGACCACGTATTTCAGCTTCATATCGCGGATTGTTTGCGCCAATTTAACCGGCTCTTCGGCGTCAGGCTTAAGCGGACGACCATGGGCTACGTCGCAGAATGGGCAACGACGGGTACAAATCGCACCCAAAATCATAAAGGTCGCAGTGCCGTGGTTAAAGCATTCTGCGAGGTTAGGGCAAGATGCCTCTTCACAGACCGAGTGCAGGCCATTTTTACGCAGCGCTTGCTTGATCTCTAAAATGCGTTGATTCGATGCCGGCAGTTTAACCCGTAACCAATCGGGTTTACGCAACATAGTGTCGCGCTCTGAGGGGACGATTTTGACCGGAATACGAGACACTTTATCGGCATCTCTTAATTTTACTCCGGGTTGTAAACGTTCAGGCCTATTCATGACGCTGCTAATCCTTGATGATGAACTAGGTGTTGATAGCCCAGTAATTGGCTAAAAGTAAGGGTAAGTTGCTCGCCCGCTTCAATCACGGTTTGTGGTCCGCCAAGCGCTTTGCATTGCACCATTTCAAGACCGGCATAACCACAAGGGTTGATGCGGCGAAATGGGGCTAAATCCATGTCGACATTGAGGGCTAATCCATGGAATGAACAGCCTTTACGAATGCGCAATCCTAGAGAGGCGATTTTGCGTTCATTCACATACACCCCCGGCGCATCGGCCTTGGCATAAGCGTTAATATCGTACTTGGCTAGCATATTGACAATGCTTTGCTCTATGTGGGTGACGAGTTGACGTACGCCGACTTTACTACGTTTAATATCAATAAGAGGATATACCACTAGTTGGCCTGGGCCGTGATAGGTCACTTGACCCCCGCGGTCTACTTGGATAACTGGAATATCACCAGCATTTAAAATATGCTCGCTTTTACCAGCTTGGCCTTGGGTAAATACGGGAGGATGCTCGACAATCCATAGTTCATCATGGCTTTCGCTGCCCCGCGTATCAGTGTAATGCTGCATTGCATGCCACACTGATTCATAATCTTGTTTTCCAAGATGTCGAATATGCAAAGTCGTGTCTTGCAAGGGCAACCTCTCCCCTTAGAAATGAGTGGCGCTATTATACGCCTCTTGACCATAAATGTAAGACAGATCACATTTCATGGCCTTGAGAAATATCTATAGTACGCGGCGTACACCATCGATTTCGGCAAGTTCAGTGTACAAAATTTCGATATGATCTTTGCTGGTAACGGTCACGCGGATAGTAATGGAGTGATAGCTACCTTTACTCGATATTTTAGTCGAGGGTGAGTAATCACCGGGTGCATGTTTTTGAACCACAGCCACGACTCTGTCAGTTAACGTTTCATGGGCTTCACCGACGACCTTGAAAGGAAATGCGCAGGGAAAATCCATCAGTTCATCAAATTTAGTGTCTAACATTATCAGTGCTCTTAGCTGTTTGAATAGAGTATATATGGTGACGATTATAACTGATTCAAGAGTGATACACTCCCCAAAAAAATAAAGCCACCCTGAGGTGGCTTTATTTATGTGTTTAGAGCTAGCTAAACCAACCAGAAAACAGTTGTTTAAAGTAATCCACTAACTGACTAAACCAGCTACCTTCGTTGATTTCTTGTAGCGTCACCAACGGGAATTGAGCGATATCCTTACCGTCGAGCTGGAAGAATAAACGACCTACAGTCTCGCCTTTCTTTAACGGTGCATCTAATGGTTTAGTGAGCTCAAAATTCGCTTTTAAGTCTTTACCACGACCACGGCTGATGGTGATAGGCGTATCAGTTGCCACGCCTAAGTCAACAGTACTCTTGTCACCGTACCAAATTGGTTGAGTGATAAAGCTGTCGCCTGCTTTATAAGGTGTTACCGTTTCAAAAAAGCGGAAGCCGTAGGTCAATAATTTCTTACTTTCAGCTTTACGAGCTGACTCGCTTTGAGTGCCCATTACCACAGAGACTAAGCGCATACCGTCTTTTGTGGCTGAAGCGACTAGGTTGTAACCCGCTCCGGAAGTATGGCCAGTTTTAATACCGTCTACGTTCATACTGTTATCCCACAATAAACCATTACGGTTGTATTGTTTGATACCATTGAATGTATAGAATTTTTCGCTGTAGACTCGATATTCTTCTGGTACGTCGCGAATTAACGCAGCGCCCAATAATGCCATATCATAGGCGGTCGATTTGTGGTTTTCAGCGTCTAAACCATGGGAGTTCTCAAAGTAGCTATCACGCATGCCGAGTTGCTTCGCCCATGAGTTCATCATATCAACGAAAGCACCCTCAGTACCGGCAATGTGCTCTGCCATGGCCACACAAGCATCGTTGCCTGACTGAATAATAATACCGCGGTTTAAATCACCCACTTTTACCGTTGTGCCAACTTCGATGAACATCTTAGATGAATCAGGGAAGTTTTTGGACCATGCATTTTTACTGATCGTTACATCATCTTCAGCAGAGACATTGCCCGCTTTCATTTCTTGACCGATAACGTAACTGGTCATCATCTTAGTTAAGCTGGCTGGGTTTAGGCTTTCGTAAGCGTTACTCTCAGCAATTATTTGCCCCGAATTATAATCCATCAAGACGTAAGCCTTGGCGGCAACTGCTGGCGCATCAGGAGTAATAACAGGCTGCGCAGCATAAACGGGGAGTGAAACACTGGAAATTAGCAGCAATGTTTTAATGGGACTTTTTACAAAATTCATCATTAACTGGGCACGTCTTTTGGTTGTATTAAATGGAAAGGATTCGAGAATATCTTCAACAGTGTACCACTTTCCGACAGTGGTTTTTAGTGAAGGTTCCTTCATCTCTATTTTTAAATCAATTCTGGTCAGAGTAAACAAGGATTACTCATGGACGATATAGCTCTGAGGAAAGCCACTTTGCTGCACTTTGTTCAGCAATTTTTCGGCTAACTCAGGCTGGCCTATAGGGCCGAGCTGTAGTCTAAACATGTTGTTTGCCGCTTGTACACGGGTTTTAACTTGATATTTTTGCTCAAGACTTTTCGCCATGGCATTAAGTTTCGGTTTATCTTTTGAGGCGACTAATTGAACGTAGTGATGGCCGCCAGTATCCTGTGCACTCGCCATACCTGAATAGGTTGCGGCTTCACTACCAATATAGATCACATCTAATTTTATCCGTGCGGTGCCGGTACCCAACATACCGAGCTTATAGGCTGCGGCGTAGGATACGTCTAGAATACGGTCCGAATGGAACGGTCCTCGATCGTTAATACGAATGATGACCTGTCGATTGTTATCTAAGTTGGTAACTCTAGCGTAACTGGGTAATGGCAGTGTTTTATGGGCGCCCGACATAGAATACATGTCGTAGGGTTCACCATTAGATGTCTCGTAGCCGTGGAATTTTTCTCCATACCAAGAGGCGCGGCCCGTATCACTATAGCCTTGGCCTGTATTCATCACCGTATACGATTCGTCATACACGGTATAGGGTTTATTGCCGCGGCGACTATAGGATTCAAACTTAGGTACAGCGTTTTGCACATGATCCACATTGGGTGGATTAAGTGGAAGTTTGTCGTTTTTCAACGAATACCGCCCCTTATTAGGATCCATATTTTTTTTGCTGGCTTTGGTACTGGTAGGGCTCGATTTATTCGTACTTGGGCTTGAAGAACACGCTGCAAGGGCAAAGCACATCATCACAGCCGCAAACGCGAAAAGACTATTTTTGAGTTGCATGCTTTTCCTTTAATTGTTGGCTAAATTGATAAACGGCCATTGAATATAAAGGACTACGATTATAGCGAGTAATTACATAAAAGTTATTTAAGCCAAGCCAATAGTCACTGTGATCCGCTTGCTCAAGTTCAATCAGTAAAGCCTTTTGTGAGATATCGATATCTCTTGAATCTGCTAAAGCTAAAGTTGGCGTTAAAATATTGGCCACTTTATAGTTTAGCTTTTCACCTGCCCATACTTTGGCTTTGGGCGCAGTTTTGCTGTTATTGACCAAAGGCAGGGCAACCGGAGCATTGGCTTGCCAACCATGTTGATGGAAATAATTAGCGACACTGCCAATGGCATCCTCTGGACTTTGTAATAAATTACGGTTACCACTATTATCGAAATCGACGGCGTAATGGCGGTAGCTTGAGGGTATAAATTGCCCGTAACCCATAGCACCCGCATAGGAACCTTTAAGGTTATTAATATCTAAGTGTTCTTCTTTGACTAAAGCCATTAACTCACCAAATTCTTTACGAAAAAAGGTGTCACGAGGTGGGTAGTGAAAACCTAACGTATAGAGGGCATCAATTACAGGGTAATTACCCATGTACTGGCCGTAGAAGGTTTCAATTCCGATAATGGCAACAATAATTTGCGGGTCAACCTGGTACTTAGCCGCGGCTTTAGCGATGGTTTCCTCGTGTTTTTTCCAAAACGCGAGCCCAGCATCAAGACGCTTTTCAGTTAAGAATATGGGGTAGTAGACATGCCAAGGCTTGGCTTCCCAAGGTCGAGTCATCGCATCGATAACGCCTTGGTTATATTTTGCTTTGTTAAGGAAGGTGAGCACCTCTGTGCGCGTAAAACCTTGTTTAATTTGCGCTTGAACAAACTCTTCTTTTAGTAATTCAGGGATTACTGGAGCCGGAGTATTAACCGCCTCAATAACCGTTGGTGTACTTGTTAGTGCGGTTTTCGGCTGTGTTGGTTCATGTGCGGTTGTGCATGCGACTAGGCATGAACTGACACAAAAAAGACCTAGTGGAGCCAAATAAGCTCGAAGAATAGGCATAAAAAAGTCCCTAAAATTATCTATCTACAAAACGTCTATGGGTATGAATGCTCATAAGAATGCCAAACCCTGTCATCAATGTCAGCATGGAAGTTCCACCATAACTCACAAGGGGCAGTGGTACACCCACCACAGGCAGGATACCTGAAACCATGCCAATATTCACAAAAACATAAACGAAGAAGGTCAATGTGATACTACCAGCGAGTAAACGTGCGAAACTGGTTTGCGCCTGAGAGGCGATGACTAAACCGCGACCTATGATGTACAGATACATAATGAGCAGCAAGATACTTCCGACTAAACCAAACTCTTCACCTATCACCGCAAAGATAAAATCAGTATGGCGCTCAGGAATAAACTCGAGTTGTGACTGAGTTCCATCAAGCCAGCCTTTACCCCAGAGTCCACCGGAACCAATAGCAATTTTTGACTGAATAATGTGATAACCCGCGCCGAGAGGATCTTGCTCGGGATCAAGCAGAGTTAGTACCCGTGTTCTTTGGTAATCGTGCATCAAGAAATACCAAAGAATGGGCAGAAACGCTAAGACTGCTACAGTAAAACTGCCGAGAATAGCCCAACTCATTCCGGATAAAAACAGCACAAAAATACCAGAAGCAGCCACTAAAATCGAGGTGCCTAAATCGGGTTGTTTAGCAATTAGTAGTGTAGGGACCAGCAAGATCACCGCGGCGCCTGCAAGGTAGCGTTTTTTGGGTGGCAGAGGAAACTTACTGATATACCAAGCCATAGTAATGGGGAAGGCGAGTTTAATCAGCTCAGAGGGTTGGAACTCCATAAAGCCTAAGTTTAACCAACGCTGAGCTCCTTTATTTATTTCGCCAAAAAAGTGTACACCAAGGAGTAAAACGATCCCTGCCAGATAAATCGGTAAGGCCCAACGTTTCAATGCTTCAGGGTTAATTTGCGCCATGGTAAACATGATGCCGAGTGACAACAGCATGCGGAATAGCTGCCGCTCCATCATCTCTAAATCTTCACCACTGGCAGAATAAATGACGAACAGGCCAAAAATCATCACAGCCAATAGGCCGAGCAATAATGGCAAGTCTAAGTGTAAGCGTTGCCAGATGGTTTGATATTGGCTGTGGCGGCTCATGGTGTGGTTTTCCAAGTATCTCTAAGCATATATTCATCGAGTATGGCACGGGCAACTGGGCCCGCATTTGCGCCACCCCAACCCGCATTTTCCATCACGACCGAAATGACAATTTTGGGGTCTTCGAACGGGGCATAGGCCACAACTAACGCATTATCGCGAAAATGTTCGGCAATTTTGCTAGCATCATATTTGGTGTTTTCAGCCACGCCAATCACCTGCGCGGTACCGGTTTTCATCGCGGCAGTATAAGGCGCATCAGTAAAGCGTGATTTATGAGCCGTTTGGCGCATAGCCTCGTTGATGATATTCCAGTTACGCGCATTTTTTAGCTCAATGGGCGGTAATTCGTTTATCGGTGAATCTACAGTCGTCGTATTATTTTTAACCGACCTCAGCAAGTGCGGTGGAAAACGGCGGCCTTTATTAGCCATAATCCCCACAGCATTCGCCAGTTGTAATGGCGTTGCGGTCCAGTAACCTTGACCGATCCCCACTGAAATAGTGTCGCCAATATACCAAGCTTGGTTGTATTTTAATCGCTTCCATTCTTTAGACGGCATATTGCCCGCAGATTCTTCAAAAATATCAATACCGGTATTTTGACCAAAGCCAAATTGCTCCATAAAGCGGGCAATATGATCGACGCCAACTTTATAAGCGAGTTCGTAGAAAAAGGTATCGCAGGACTCGGTTATCGCATTGTAAACATTGACCCAGCCGTGACCCCATCGTTTCCAGTCGCGGTATTTACGCTCAACGCCAGGAATTTGCCAGAAACCGGGATCCCACACGCGAGTATGTTCCGTAATGGCTTTTTCATCTAACCCAAGCAGTGCAAGGTGAGGCTTGATAGTGGATGCAGGTGCATATTGCCCTTGAGTCGCACGGTTAATTAAAGGGCGCGATTTATCATTGAGCAACGCACTGTAATCTTTATTATTAATACCTTGTACAAACTGGTTTGGATCGTAGCTTGGACTCGATACCATAGCTAAAACACCGCCGTCACGGGGATCGATGGCAACAATAGAACCGCGTAAACCGCTAAGTAACTCAACGGCTTTTTGCTGTAGCTTGAGATCTAAGGTGAGATAAATATCTTGGCCAGGTTCTGGTGGCACAATTCTTAAGGTACGAATTGCGCGGCCACGATTATTCACTTCTTCTTCTAAATGCCCGGGTTTTCCGTGCAATAAGGATTCATAAAATTTTTCAACGCCTTGTTTACCGATATCCTTGGTGGCAGCATAATTTTTCCATAAATCACTGCGTTCTAATTGGGCTCGGTCTCGGATATTAATTTTGCCAACATAACCTAATACATGGGTGATTTGCGGGCCAAAGGGATAGTTACGTTTAAGGCCAGCTTCGACTGTAATACCTGGAAATAAATGCTGGTTCACACTAAAAATCGCGACTTGTTCTTCAGTTAGTTGATTTTTTAGTGTTAGTGGTTTGAAGCGGCGATGAAATTTTAGCGCCTCTGTAAAGGTTTCGCGTTCATCTTCGCTGATCTCAATTAACTTACCGAGCTCATCTAAGGTCTCTGACATGTTGCTGATTTTTTCAGGTACGAGATCGAGGGAATAAAAAGGTAAATTTTCAGCTAAGAGTACACCGTTGCGATCGTAAATAAGACCACGGCTAGGTGCAATCGGGACAACGCGAATACGGTTATCGTTAGAGCGAGTTGCATAATCTTTATAGGATTCAACCTGTAAGTGATAAAGGTTGACCACTAATACGCTTAATAGAGCAAAAACGGAAAAAAAAGTGAATAGCGCTCGGCGCTTAAAAAGAGACGCCTCTGCGGCGTGATCATGCATTGTTATCCGCTTTTTTGGCGACACTTATGCTATCTCCGGCTGATCCCATGACGGGTGGTTGACACTCGTTAACATCAAGATCCCGCTATTCTCTATGGTAGGGGTGATTCGTGTTCACGCTCCACGCGCGGTACAAACTTTCGGCGACCACAACCCTCACGAGTGGGTGGGGTAAGGTTAATGCCGATAGGCACCAACTTTGATTTGCCGCTTCTTTACAGGCTGGCGCTAACCCTTCTGGTCCGCCAATCAGTAAACTGACGTCGCGACCATCGAGTTGCCATTTAGTCATTGCGGTTGCCAGCTCGGGAGTCGTCCAGTTTTTACCGGGAAGATCTAAGCTAACAATATGATTGCCTTTGGGAATAGCCGCCAACATTTGTTCGCCTTCCTTCTGTAGGATCCGGACAATGTCGGCATTTTTCCCCCGCTTTCCAGCGGGTATTTCGATGAGCTCCAGCGCCATATCACGGGGAAAGCGGCGCTGGTATTCTTCGAAACCACGGGTAACCCAGTCGGGCATCCGTGTTCCTACTGCGATGAGCTGCAACTTCATTAGTCTTGCTTATCTGACCAAAGTTTTTCAAGCTGGTAGTATTCACGGGTTTGATCTTGCATAACGTGCAGGATCACATCGCCCATGTCCACAAGAACCCATTCGCTGCTTTCGCGACCTTCAACACCTAAAGGTGGAATACCGGCTTTTTTCGCTTCAACCACAAGGTTTTCGGCGATAGCTTTAACGTGAGTCTTTGATGTACCTGAACATATGACCATGTAGTCAGTGATGTTAGATTGCTTGCTGACATCCAGAACAACAACGTCTCTGGCTTTCAAGTCGTCGATCTTGTCGACAACAAATTGTTTTAATTCCGCGCTCTGCACGCTGGCGTACCTCATTAATTTTAAATAGCGCGGTAGTATAGCAGTGTTGTGGCTCGGAATACATTGCCATTGATAGTTGAGTGAGCGATATCTGCTTACGGTTCGAGCTAAGGTAGGTAAAGTCGTTGATTTTGGATGTAATCTAGCGTGACGGGCATGAGTAAATCAGTTGGGATTTCACCTTTTGCTAGTTGTTCACGTATTCGCGTCGATGAAATATCCTGTGGCGTAACTGTCACGGGGAAAATTAGCCCACTGTTTTGCTGTCTATAACGTGCAGGCTCTTCTAACGCACTTTGACTACGAGCCGTCAATATCTGTTGCATGGGGTGGCTCATATCAAGCTGCCAGCCAGGACGTTGGCAAACCACAACATGAGCAAAGTCAAACAGGTGTTGCCATTCATACCAGCTTTGCAATTGCAGAAAAGAATCCATCCCCATGATAAAGAATAGCTCGTCTTCGGGATATAAGCTTTTCAGCTTTTCAAGCGTGATAACGGTATAGGAAGGAGTATTGCGTTTGGCTTCGATATCGCACAATACAAAGCCATCGAGCTGCTGACAAACATCATCAACCATTTTAAGGCGCTGCGCTATAGTGATATTAGGTTGTTGTTTGTGGGGCGGAATATGGTTAGGCATTAGTAAAATTTTATCTAACGCTAATGCCTGCTTAACCTCCATTGCTGGGCTAATATGTCCATAATGGATAGGATCGAAAGTGCCACCTAAAATACCAATACGCATATAAACCCTCTGGTTAGTAGATGATTAGTCTATGGTTATATGTGCCAGATGCCGGTGGGCTCTAGGATCAAATAACAGACACAGGTGGCTTAAGCTGGTCCAATCCTCTTTACCCTGTTGTTTTAAATTGAGCTCAAGTTTGGAGGCCAGAGCGAGCATATGCTCAAGTTGTTCGAGGCTGAGTCGTTGTAACGCCGCTTGATACAGTGGCTTACGTTTATCCCAAATTCGATGTTTGCTCCAAAGTGCGCTCAGCGCTGCGCCTTGGGCTTGTTCACATTTTAAATGGAATAACAAACCAAGCTCTTTAAACAAAGCCCACAGCACAATAGGTAAGGCAGTGCCTTCGCTATTGAGCTGGGTCAGCATATGTTGGGCGCTATCTTGTTTATTATTCAGTAGTGCATCGGTGAGCTGGAATACAGTGAAGCGTGACTGATCCTCAAAATAGTGATTCAGTTCATCGGCACTGATGGGTTGTATCGGGCTTAAGAGTTGCAGTAACTGCATCGCTTGGTCAGCGGCCAGTAAATTGCCTTCATACAAGGCATGCAGCATAGCGCGGGCATCAGCCTGTAGGTTGAGCTTAAAGTGTTTAATGCGGCCATCGAGCCAGCGCATAAACTGTTCGCCCTCGGGTGTAGCGCAGGGCAAATACATGCCATGGGCATCTAAGGTTTTAAACCATTTACTATTGGTTTGTTCGGTAGCGAGCTTTGGCCCCTCGATAATCAACAACATATCGGGATTAGGCGTCTGCAATAGTGCTTGCAGTGTGCTAGAACCCTCGGCGCCGGGTTTAGCTTGGGGAAGCGTAAGTTCAATCAGGCGTTTATTAGAAAACAGGCTCATGGCCTGCCATTCCTGAGTTAAGTCATGCCAGTTAAACCCCGTTTCTTGGGTGAGTTGGATTTTTTCATCAAAACCCTGACGTTTTGCTAATTGGCGGATCTGGTCTTTACTGGTTTCTATTAACCAAGGGTCATCGCCAAAAATCATATAGCAAGGTAGTAGCTGGCTAAGGTGGCGGGAGAGTTGATCGGGATAGACTCTCATTTAATCGTAGCCCCGCATTAATTAACCTCGGTGCCGGCCATTGCTTGCAGAATTTGATCAGCAGCTTGGATACGCATTTCCTTGGTCAGCAATTCCATTTCGCGACTTTTTGCCAGTGCGGTACGTGGATCGTCCAAGTAATCGCGGCGGATTTCAACCTTGAAAGGCTGCGCCTCTTTGCCCGGCAGTGCCACAGCAAATTCGACTAAATAAATCAGCTCATACTCGGCAACATTACCCGTGGGATACAAAGACAAGGTCGAGCGCGCTAAGGAGTCTGTGATTAGCCTTAATACCGGAACGTCATCAGCAGCCTCAACAACCTTAATATTGTTCAAGCGTAGGCGTTCACGTACTAAGCGGGTGAGTTCGCTGTATTCATCCGCGCTACTCAAACTTAGCTGATGGAGGGCATCAGGTATCTGATAGTTACGTTGAAGCTTAAAACCGCAACCGGCACTGGTCATAATGACCAGTGCCATGATTGCGAAGCATATGCGTTTGATTAGCATAAGTTTTCGCGGTTTCCTATTAATTTGCCACTATGCTGAGCAGTTTGCCCGGTACATAGATCACTTTACGTACAGTCAGGCCGTCTAGGTATTTGATCACGTGTTCATCACTCATGCCTAACGCTTCTACTGATTCTTTATCAGCATCGGCGGCTACGGTGATTTTGGCGCGAACTTTACCGTTGACTTGCACAACGATGAGCTTGCTGTCTTCAACCAGTGCTGCGTCATCAACGACTGGCCATTGGCTGTCTTCGATGTTGCTTGCATTACCTAACTCGTTCCACAGGTTAAAGCAGACATGCGGAATGATAGGGTACAGCAAACGCACGATGGCGGATAAGGCTTCACCGATAATGGCGTTGTCTTGGCCCGTGGTTTGTGGTGCTTTTTGTAGATGGTTCATCAGTTCCATCACGGCGGCAACCGCAGTGTTGAACATTTGACGGCGGCCGATATCATCGGTCACTTTAGCAATCGTCTTGTGGACTTCACGGCGCAGCGCTTTTTGATCGCTTGTTAACTTGCTGACATCTAAGGCTTCGCTGTTATCTTGGGCAATATGTTCACTTGCCAGTTTCCACAGACGTTTAATGAAGCGGTGTGCACCTTCAACGCCAGATTCTTGCCATTCCAGAGTTAATTCTGGAGGTGATGCAAACATCATAAATAGACGAACCGTATCGGCACCGTATTTTTCGACCATCACTTGCGGGTCGATACCGTTGTTTTTCGACTTAGACATCTTGCTCATGCCGGTATAAACCAGCTCGTTGCCGTCTTTATCGATCGCCTTAGTAATGCGGCCCTTGTCGTCTTTTTCTGTGGTCGCTACATCTAAAGGAGAAACCCACACACGGGCGCCTTTTGGATTGATGTAGTAAAACGCATCAGCCAACACCATACCTTGGGTTAGCAATTGCTTGGCTGGCTCGTTAGAGTTAACCAGACCTGCATCACGTAGCAACTTATGGAAGAAACGGAAATACAACAAATGCATACAAGCGTGTTCGATGCCGCCAATGTATTGATCGACTGGTAGCCAGTAGTTAGCTTTAGCAGGATCGAGCATTTCGTCTGCATGCGGGCTACAGTAACGGGCGTAATACCAAGATGATTCCATAAAGGTATCGAAGGTATCGGTTTCGCGCAGCGCATCTTGACCGTTAATTTGGGTTTTTGCCCATTCTTTATCGGCTTTGATTGGGCTTTGAATACCGTCCATCACCACATCTTCTGGCAGTAATACGGGCAGTTGATCAGCTGGCGTTGGGATCACAGTGCCATCGGCTAAGGTCACCATAGGAATAGGTGCACCCCAGTAACGCTGACGTGAAACGCCCCAATCGCGCAGACGATAGTTAACTTGGCGTTTGCCTTTACCTTCTGCGACTAACTTATTTGCGATGGCATTAAAGCCCGCTTCAAAGTCTAAACCGTCGAACTCACCCGAGTTAACTAGGATGCCTTTTTCGGTGTAAGCGGCTTCGCTGATGTCGACTTCACCATCAACTGGCTTGATCACAGCTTCAATCGCTAAAGCATATTTTTTCGCAAATTCGAAGTCACGTTGATCGTGGCCAGGAACCGACATCACTGCGCCAGTGCCATAGTTCATCAACACAAAGTTAGCCGCCCAAATAGGCACTTGCTTACCGGTTAGTGGATGAATGGCGAAAAGACCGGTTGCGACACCGCGTTTTTCCATGGTCGCGAGTTCAGCTTCTGAAGTTGTGCTGTTTTTGCACTCGTCAATGAAGGTTGCAAGCTCGGGATTGGTTTGCGCGGCAAGCTCGGCTAATGAGTGACCGGCAGCAATGGCTACATAGGTCACGCCCATTAAGGTATCTGGACGGGTGGTATAAATATCGAAAGTGTTGGCTGTGGCAGAGCCGTTGCTATCAGCCACACCAAAGGTGACTTCAACTCCTTCACTACGACCAATCCAGTTACGTTGCATGGTTTTAACCTGTTCAGGCCAGCCATCTAAGGTATCCAGATCGTTTAATAATTCTTCGGCGTAATCAGTGATCTTAATAAACCACTGTGGAATTTCTTTCTGTTCGACAGGTGTATCACAGCGCCAGCAGCAGCCATCTTGTACTTGCTCGTTTGCCAGTACGGTTTCATCGTTTGGACACCAGTTGACCGAAGCCGTTTTTTTGTAGACTAGGCCTTTCTCGTACAACTTAGTGAAGAACCATTGTTCCCAGCGATAATATTCTGGGGTACAAGTGGCAATTTCACGGCTCCAATCGTAACCAAAACCTAATAGTTTCAGCTGGTTTTTCATGTACTCTATGTTTTCATAGGTCCATGGCGCAGGCGCAGTCTTATTATTGATTGCGGCATTTTCTGCTGGCAAACCAAATGAGTCCCAACCGATAGGTTGGAGCACGTTTTTGCCTTGAAGACGTTGAAAGCGTGCAACCACGTCACCTATGGTATAGTTGCGTACGTGTCCCATGTGGAGTCTGCCAGAAGGGTACGGAAACATTGAAAGGCAATAAAACTTTTCTTTGTTTGCGTCTTCAGTGACTTCGAAGGTTTTGTTGTCATGCCAGTGCTTTTGCACTAGGGCTTCAATTTCTGAGGGATTATATTGCTCTTGCATCACTCTATTTCCGGCAGTGCCGCCTATTATTTGATCTAACGCCATATCAGCGCGAGTAAGATCTGCATAGAATAAACTAGAAGCGATGCATTAAAAAGGTTCGTATGAAGGAGTATTGGTTATGAATGATAGAAGTAACGTGTTATTAGGACTGTATCAATCCTTAATTACCGAAGTGAAGTCTCAGTTTTTAGAAGATAACACTATGACTGTAAAGAACTTATTTAATTCTGTCACTCAAGGGAAAGAATTTTTACGCCTTAAAGAACAGGCTGGTGAAGATGAGCTTGCTTTAGTAGAACAATTTTTAAAGCGTGATATTGCGAGCTTTTTGCGTGAACAAAACGCGAATAGTTTGAGTCACAGCCCAACGGTCATCACTTTAGAGAATACACTTTGGCATTGGCTCAGCGAAATAACCGACCGCAGTCAAGTAGAATGGCATGAGTTAACGCAAGACTTTAAGCATCATGGTTATTACCAGAGTGGCGATATTGTGAACCAAGGCATCATGGTATGCACTAACTGTGGCAATGAAATGAGTATTGAATTCCCAAGTACGATTTCTGATTGCCCTGAATGTGATAATGGAGAATTTACCCGCGAACCCCTCACGCCTTAACGAGCTTAGTGTGTTGCAGCATAAACGACGCATTTGCGTCGTTTTTTATATGAGAACTCGACGCTAGGACTCATTAGCTACTTTATCTATAACTAATGAGTCAACCTTAGCGATTGATAACATATTGTGCCGCAGGCTTACATCACTGGCTTTGCTGGCTAGGTAATTGGGTGCTGTATAGGTTAGCGTGATGACTGTTTTAACGCTGGCCTGCACTTGGCTTAGGGTTTGTATCCGCGCTTCTTTACTTAAACCGATAAATTTAGGCGTGGCAATGACCGCCAAGATCCCAAGCACAATTATCACCACGACAAGTTCAATCAAGGTAAAGCCTGCCGTATATTTTTTATTGACTTGGTAATACATGGTTTAAATCCTATTGCGCTTTAAAACGTCGGCCAAGGCCAAGTAAAACCAGTAGGCCGCAGAATATCAGTAACGGTGTTTGGCCTATTTTTGCGAACCAAGTTTGGCCAGTGACCAACGCAATAGTTGCACTCAGCACACCGGTTTCAAACTGGGGTAATGAAGCTGTGATATTACCATGCTCATCAACTACAGCAGTCACGCCATTATTGGTTGCCCGCAATAAAGGCCGTCCTAATTCTACGGCGCGCATTTGGGCAATTTCCATATGCTGCAATGGACCGTTTGAGCTACCAAACCAAGCGTCATTTGAAACCGTTAATAGGATATCAGTCCCTAAATTAACGCTATCACGCAACTGCTCAGGAAAGGCGATTTCATAACAAATGGCTGGCGCGATTTTATGCCCAAGGGCAGTTAAGTTTGGCTGTTGATATTCGCCTCTTTTAAAGGAAGACATAGGTAAATTAAAGAAAGGCGCAATCGGGCGCAGCAGTGCTTCAAAGGGCACAAATTCGCCTATAGGCAACAGGTGATGTTTCTTAAATTGATTACTGCCATCGCCCTCATAATCTGGGCCTGTTTGTTGTTTTTGATTGTGATTACCAAGCACAATCAATGAATTATAAAACTCATTGTTTTGATGGCTAATAATGCCAGTAATGATTGATGTATGGTTTAGATTGGCGACTTTATTGGCGTTATCTAAAAAGTCTTGCACCATAGACTCAGGCGCGGGGACGGCAGCTTCTGGCCAAATAATGATATCGGCATCAAAATGTTCGCGGGATAAATCCATGTATTTTAATAGGGTCGGCCATAGAGCATCGGGTTCCCACTTCATGCTTTGGGGAATATTGCCTTGCACCAGTGCGACCTTAATATTCTCACCTGTAGGATGAATGTCAGAAAATTTAGGGGTAGCCCAAACAGCCAGAATAGTCAGTGGCAGTAAAAACAGTAAACTTTTATAACGCTTAACAAAGCACAAAGCCAATGCACCTGCGAACATGGCCAGTACAAAGCTTAACCCTAGTGCTCCTATGATACTCGCAAGGGGTTTTAGCGGCCCTTGAGTTTGCGAGTAACCGGCCCATAACCAGGGGAAACCTGTCATCACCCAGCCGCGAGCCCACTCGGTTAAGGTCCACAGCGCGGGAAATAGGGCGAGATGACGCCAAAGGCTTAACTTGGCTTCACCATCATTGTGGAGCGTTTTGCTTAACCAAGCCAGTGCTAAGCCGGTTAGCGCGGGATACAAGGCTAAATACAAGGCTAACAGAGCCATCAAGCCAATAGAGGCGATGAGCGGCATGCCACCAAAGACATCCATGCTCACATGCACCCAGCTGATCCCTACGGCAAAACAGCCAAAGCCAAAGCTTAACCAGTAGTAAAAGCTCGCCTTAGCGCTAAGCGTTCGGCTATGCCAGAGGGCGATAGCCATAGCAAACGGATAGATAATCCAAATGGAATAGGGCGCAAATGAAAGCGCCGTACTGGCGCCAAGGGCAAATGCAAGTACGAGTCTCAAAGCACAAGGTCGGGACTTTTGTTGGGCAAAAGCCCGAATTTGTTTAAGCACGAGTGATTAGTCTATGTCTTGGTTAGTATTAGAATCGGGGAGTTTAACTCTGAGTTGGATCAAACGTCTGGTATCAGCATTAATGACTTTAAATTCTATGCCTTCAATGATGATGCTTTCGTTGCGCTCAGGCAGATGGCCAAAAGCATGTGAGACTAAGCCGCCGACCGTATCAAACTCTTCATCGCTAAATTCAGTGTTGAATTCTTCGTTGAAATCTTCGATTGGCGTTAAAGCTTTGACCATATAAACCGAGTTGCTTACTTTACGGATCTCGGTTTCTTCGGTGCTATCGTGGTCGAATTCATCTTCAATCTCGCCGACAATTTCTTCTAAAATATCTTCGATGGTCACCAGTCCCGATACACCGCCGTATTCATCGACGACAATTGCCATATGGTAGCGTTGCGAGCGGAATTCTTTGAGTAATACATCAACACGTTTGCTTTCAGGCACTACAACAGCTGGACGGATAACACGAGAGAGAGAGAACGGCTCGTCACTGTTAGAGAAACCATAAGGGATCAAATCTTTTGCCAGTAAAATACCTTCGATATGATCTTTATCTTCGTTCACCACGGGGAAACGTGAGTGGCCAGAACCTATCACAGTAGCCAGTAATTCTTCGACAGAGTTGTCTATCTGGAGGGCGACAATTTGAGCTCTTGGGATCATAATATCCCGAACACGCATATCAGAAACATCTAATACACCTTTTATCATTTCGCGGGTGTCTTGGGTGATCAAATCGCGCATTTCTGCACCATCAATCACATCGACTAGATCTTCGCGATTTTGAGGTTCGCCCTGAAATAGCTGACTTACTCTATCAAACCAACTTTTTTTGTGGGCGTTTGTACTAGGGGGGGTGTCGTCGCTCATAGTTTTCTCATTAGCGTTGATAGGATTATCTTGGCTAATTTACTGTTCCTTATATGGGTTGGTAAAACCTAACGTTTCAACGAGTTGGATCTCTAAAGATTCCATCTCTTCAGCTTCTTCATCTTCAATGTGATCATAACCTAATAGATGCAAGCAGCCATGTATAACCATGTGTGCCCAGTGTGCTTCTAAGGTTTTTTGTTGTTCACGGGCCTCATTTTCAACGACAGCCGCGCAAATAACAAGATCTCCGAGTAAAGGAAGTTCAATTTCTGGCGGAGCATCAAAGGGAAACGATAATACATTAGTCGGTTTATCTTTACCGCGATAGGTATTATTGAGCATTTGGCTCTCGCGGTTATCAACGATTCGTATGGTGAGTTCAGCTTTATCCATACTGTTGCCAATCGCAGTTCGAGCCCAGAGTGTGAACTGCTCATCGGTGGGCAGCCAGTCACATGTGGCGGCATGTTGAATATCTAATGCTAACTTAAGACTCATGTGTTGCGGCTTCCTGCTGTTGTTTTTGATACTGGTTTTCTTTATTTGCTTTTAAGCTTTGTTCTTTTAAATCAAAGGCCTCATAAGCTTCAACAATACGAGCAACCACAGGGTGGCGTACCACATCTTTGGCGACAAAAAAGTTAAAGCTGATTTCTTCTACTTGGCTTAATACTTCAATGGCGTGGCGTAAGCCTGATTTTTGATGCTTAGGTAAGTCGGTTTGAGTGATGTCACCGGTGATCACTGCACGGGAATTAAAGCCTATGCGAGTTAAGAACATCTTCATTTGCTCTATGGTGGTGTTTTGGCTCTCATCAAGAATGATAAAGGCATCATTTAATGTGCGACCACGCATGTAAGCCAATGGTGCCACTTCGATGACATTTTTTTCGATTAAGCGCTCCACTTTCTCAAAACCCAGCATTTCAAACAGCGCATCGTAAAGCGGACGTAGATAAGGATCGACCTTTTGACTTAAATCGCCGGGTAAGAAACCGAGTTTTTCACCGGCCTCTACCGCTGGGCGAGTCAGCAGAATACGGCGTACTTCTTGGCGCTCTAAGGCGTCGACTGCCGCCGCTACCGCAAGGTAGGTTTTGCCGGTTCCGGCAGGGCCAATACCAAAGGTAATGTCGTGGCGAGTGATATTAGCCACATATAAGCTTTGATTGGGGTTGCGTGGCTTAATGACACCTCGGCGGGTTTTGATATTGATACTGCTATCATCACTGTCGTCTGCTTGCTCTAAGGCGATAGCTTCTTGAATGGCGATATGTACTTGCTCAGGTTCAATATCGGGCGTACTGCCTTTAACCGTTTGGGTTTCAATATAGAGTTCTTTGAGTAAGTTATTCGCGCTTAAACAATTACGCGGCAGACCAGTGATCTGAAAATGATTATTTTTGCGGACAATCTCAACACCGACGCGACGCTCTATCTGCTTAATATTGTCATCTAGTGGACCGCACAAAGAGGCTAAACGGCGAGTTTCTGCGGGTTCGAGATACAAGTTCATGGTGGTTAATTTACTGGACAAATAGTACTCCCAATCGCAAATAAGAAAATAAGGCACGATGTTGGTTAACCATCGTTATACATCCTCAAACCAGCTTAACATGCAAAAACCGCGATTTTGAGGATGCGAGTATTGACCCAGTTTACGAGCCATAATCGATAATTGCTAACGGAAAATCGCAATTGATGCGTTAGCTAAATAAAGTACAGCAAAGCAAAAGGGCGACTAAGTCGCCCTTTTGGATATGGGTACGGCGCACGCTAATTTAAAGCCTATGGCTTAAATTGCGTCACACCTAGCTCATCATCTTGCTTATGCTTAGCCAAAATATCCGATGGGCGTAAGTTACGGCGTAAATCCATTTCATCTTCACCGCGAATAAATTTACCGCGTAATGAGTTAGTGTAAACGTCAACAATTTCTACATCTACAAACGTGCCAATGTGTTTTGGCTGGCCTTCGAAGTTTACTACTCGACTATTTTCGGTGCGGCCGCGCAGTTCCATTGGATTTTTTACCGACGGACCTTCAACCAGAATACGTTGTACTGTACCCATCATATGGCGGCTGTAGCGCATAGCTTGCTGAGTAATACGGTCTTGCAAAATGGCGAGGCGCTGCTTTTTTTCTTCCATATCAACATTATCGGGTAAATCGGCCGCTGGCGTACCCGGACGTGCACTATAGATAAAGCTAAAACTGTGGTCGAAACCTATATCTTCAATCAACTTCATGGTATCGGCAAAGTCTTCTTTGGTTTCGCCAGGAAAACCAATGATGAAATCAGAGCTGATTTGAATGCCTTCGCGGGCTTTACGCAAGCGGCGAATAATTGATTTATATTCAATCGCCATATGGCCGCGCTTCATCGCGGTCAGGATACGGTCAGAACCCGATTGCACTGGTAAGTGTAAAAAGCTCACTAGCTCAGGGGTATCTTCGTAAACGTCGATAATATCCTGTGTAAATTCAATTGGGTGGCTAGTGGTAAAACGCAGTCGGTCAATACCGTCAATTGCCGCGACATAACGCAGTAATTCTGCAAATGTACAGATAGCACCATCATGGGTAGCGCCGCGATAAGCGTTCACGTTTTGGCCAAGCAGGTTCACTTCGCGAACACCTTGCTCCGCCAATTGGGCGATTTCAAGAATGATGTCGTCCGATGGACGGCTGACTTCTTCGCCGCGCGTATAAGGTACGACGCAGAATGAACAATATTTACTGCAACCTTCCATGATCGATACAAACGCCGTTGGACCTTCGGCGCGAGGCTCAGGTAGGCGATCGAATTTTTCAATTTCAGGGAAGCTGATATCAATAACAACTTTGTCACCACGGCGTACTTGTTCAATCATCTCGGGCAAACGGTGCAAAGTTTGTGGGCCAAAAATAATGTCAACACACTGCGCTCTGTCTTTAATCGCTTTGCCTTCTTGCGAGGCAACGCAGCCGCCCACACCAATAATCAAATTGGGATTTTTATCTTTAAGCGTTTTCCAGCGTCCTAGCTGATGAAACACTTTTTCCTGCGCTTTTTCGCGGATAGAACAAGTGTTAAGCAAGAGGATATCTGCTTCAGACGCTTCGTCCGTCAAGGTGTAACCTTGATATTCGTTTAATAGATCAGC
Organism: Shewanella glacialipiscicola; assembly: GCF_023283485.1. Lineage (GTDB taxonomy): Bacteria > Pseudomonadota > Gammaproteobacteria > Enterobacterales > Shewanellaceae > Shewanella > Shewanella glacialipiscicola. The sequence goes on along the minus strand of NZ_JAKILU010000026.1, from coordinate 4,885 downwards.
CATCTTGGATGAGTCATACTCATTCATTTGACAGCCCCAAGTCTTGATATGGAGTTTCTTACTCATCAGTTGTGTCGCCTAAGATGACCAATAAAAATAGCGCGACATTTTACCTGCAGTTACGGCTGCTGACTAGCTTTGTCCGCAATATTAGCCGTTGGCTTTTATAGTGCGTAATACCCTTATAAACACTAGGTTTGATATACTGACTGCAACACGGTTGTTATAACTTGCTGAGCATTAAGGCTTTCCGCTTAAATCGAGGCAAGAATAGCGATTGTCTCACGGATTTTTATACTCAAACCACTCAATATTTCCGTGAAATCTTGAACTAAGGCATAATCGAACGGGTGCGATCGAACATGGGTTTAGGCTGTGTGGGGTAAATCGCTTGAGTACATATAAAGGAAGGGCATTAGAGTGGTAACTAAGATGAGCCAGATTAACGAGACCCGTGCAGCGTTGGCATCCGATGCGCTGCATTCTGACATTATCCGTTTCGATGTGATTTTAGTCGGTGGCGGTATGGTCGGCGCAGCGACGGCGATTGGTTTAGCTCAACAGGGCTTGCAAGTGGCAGTAATCGAATCTTTCGCACCAGAGGCTTACCATGCTGAGCAGCCGTTAGATGTGCGCGTATCGGCGATTAGTGTCGCCTCTGAAGCACTACTTGAACGTCTTGACGCCTTAGAATCCCTGCTTAAAATGCGCAATGTGCCTTATCTTGGCTTAGAAACCTGGGAACTTGATGGCTGTATTACCCAATTCCACAGCGCGCAAATTGGTGCTAGTCACTTAGGTCACATAGTAGAAAACCGCTTAGTCCAACTTGCACTTTGGCAACAGATGGCTCAATTGGATGGCATCACCTTATATTGTCCAGATAAAGTAACAGCGTTTAGCCGCGATAGCGACGGCGTCAGTGTGCAGTTACAATCGGGTATCAAGCTCGCGGCTAAGCTTTTAGTCGGCGCCGATGGTGCCAACTCGCAGGTTCGCCAATGGGCGGGAATTGGTATTTCAGGTTGGGACTATGCCCAGTCGGCCATGCTTATTAATATCAGTACCGCGCAAGGCCAGCAGGATGTGACTTGGCAACAATTTACGCCTCAAGGACCACGTTCCTTATTACCGCTGCCTGGCAATAATGCTTCGCTGGTGTGGTACGACGACGCCAATCGAATTAAGCAGCTCATGCAGCTTAATCATAAACAGCTTGCAGAGCAGATAAGAGTGCATTTCCCCGCGCGTCTGGATGCTGATTTTACCGTTGAAAACAAAGGCAGTTTTGGCCTCACTCGTCGCCATGCTCAGCGCTATTACAGCGATAATATCGTAATTTTAGGTGATGCAGCTCACACTATTAATCCGCTAGCAGGCCAAGGGGTAAACCTAGGTTTTAAGGATGTAGAAGCATTTGTAGCGGTCATAAAAGAGGCGTTAGCCCAAGACAAAATTTGGTGGTCAAATGAAGTGCTTGCCCAATATCAGCGCCAGCGTTATCGCGATAACCAACTGATGATGACGGCGATGGACTTGTTTTATGCGGGGTTTAGTAATGATATTTTGCCACTTAAGCTGCTGCGCAATGGCGCGTTAAAGTTGGCAAATATTAATTCTCCTATCAAAAAGACCGTGCTCAAGTACGCGATGGGGCTTAATTAATTCTGAGTTGTGCGGTGTTCTTACCCTGTGGGTTGACGTGACATTTGTTGACTTGGGCTTTGAGTGCTAAAATGCCGCGTTTTTAGTAGCTATAGTCAGTTCAGTCGATACTTTGCGCGACGGGCTTTGACGAAATAACGATATTGAGTGCCATGAGCGAAATAAAATTAATCGTGGGTCTGGCTAACCCAGGCGCCGAATATGCACAGACTCGTCATAATGCCGGTGCTTGGTACGTACTTGAGTTGGCTCGAATTTGCGGCGCGACTTTGGTGGCCGACAGTAAGTACTTTGGGTTAACTGCTAGAGTCGTGTTGCACGGTAAAGATGTCCGTTTATTGATCCCAACCACTTATATGAATCTAAGTGGTAAAGCGGTTGGCGCATTAGCGAATTTTTTTCGCATTTTGCCAGAAGAAATTCTAGTCGCACATGATGAGCTCGATTTACCGCCTGGCGTGGCTAAATTCAAACTTGGTGGTGGCCATGGCGGCCATAATGGTTTGAAAGATATTATTGCTAAATTGGCTAATGATGAAAACTTCTACCGTTTACGTTTGGGTATCGGCCATCCCGGTGATAAAAACCAAGTGAGTGGTTACGTACTGGGTAAAGCGCCAGCTAAAGAGCAAGAACTTATCGAGGCGGCGATAGATGAAGCAGTGCGTGCCACCGAAATATTGTTCAAACAAGACATGGTTAAAGCCATGAACAGATTACACGCTTTTAAAGCGGAGTAGGTTTTGCCTTAGGTGAGACTTGCGTTAAGCAAATTAATCATTCAGTAATGTGCCGCTACAGGGCTGCACAACTAAAACTCGCTGATGAGTGTGACTTGTCAGCCAATAATTGAGAGAAAGGTAAGCATATGGGTTTTAAATGCGGCATTGTTGGTCTTCCTAACGTAGGCAAATCGACGCTTTTTAATGCGTTAACTCAGGCAGGTATCGAAGCGGCTAACTTCCCGTTTTGTACTATCGAACCTAACACGGGTGTTGTGCCTGTGCCTGATCCACGTCTGGATGCGTTAGCTGCGATTGTAAATCCACAACGAGTGCTGCCAACAACCATGGAATTTGTCGATATTGCAGGTTTAGTGGCCGGCGCATCTAAAGGCGAAGGCTTAGGTAACAAATTCCTCGCTAACATCCGCGAAACTGATGCGATTGGTCATGTTGTACGTTGTTTTGATGATGACAATATTGTGCACGTTGCTAACAAGGTTGATCCCGCTGGCGATATTGAAGTGATCAATACTGAATTAGCTTTAGCGGACTTAGATAGCTTAGAGCGCGCGGTACAACGCCAGCAAAAGCGTGCCAAAGGCGGCGATAAAGACGCTAAGTTTGAAGTAGATGTATTAGAAAAAATGCGCCCTATTTTAGATGAAGCGAAAATGCTGCGTTCAATGGATTTATCCAAAGAAGAACTAGATGCTGTGGCTTATTTGAACTTCTTAACCTTAAAACCAACCATGTATATCGCTAACGTGGCGGAAGACGGTTTTGAAAACAATCCGCATCTTGATGCTGTGCGTGCCATTGCTGCGACCGAGAACGCAATTGTTGTTCCAGTATGCGCCGCGATTGAATCTGAACTTGCCGAAATGGAAAGTGAAGAACGCGAAGAGTTTATGGCAGATTTAGGTTTAGAAGAACCGGGTCTTGATCGCGTTATTCGTGCTGGTTATGAATTACTTAATCTACAAACCTATTTTACCGCGGGTGTAAAAGAAGTGCGTGCTTGGACTGTGCCCGTTGGCGCTAGCGCCCCGCAAGCTGCAGGTGTCATTCACACCGATTTTGAGCGTGGTTTTATTCGTGCCCAAGTGATGTCATTTGATGACTTCATTGCTCACAAAGGCGAGGCCGGTGCAAAAGAAGCGGGTAAGTTACGCGTAGAAGGTAAAACCTATATCGTTAAAGATGGCGATGTAATGCATTTCCTATTTAACGTATAACTGCGGTTGTATAGGCTCGCAGTATTGAAAAGTTAAGCTAAGTATGAGTAATCGTGTGTTATTTAGCACATCTGTTGCTCAGTTTGGTGAAGTAATAGCCGAACAGCTTAGCCTAAGGAAAATAGCGGAAAAAAGCTGTTGACCTAGATACCTCGAATAAGCATAATACGCCCCGTTCCTCGCTGAGAGGGGCGTGTAATGTTGAAGTGGCAATGTAGCTCAGTTGGTTAGAGCACAGCACTCATAATGCTGGGGTCGCAGGTTCAAATCCCGCCATTGCTACCATTATATGAATAGTGCTTCACTTCATTCATTTAATGAGATTTTACACATTGACGGTTACGTCCATCTTTCTAGATGCAAAACAGAGCAGTGCGGGAATGGTGAAATTGGTAGACACGCCAGATTTAGGTTCTGGTGCCGCAAGGTGTGAGAGTTCAAGTCTCTCTTCCCGTACCATTTTTTAATATGTAATTTAGAAACATTGGCAATAGCGAATGTTTGAAACAGAGTTAGTTGGGGTATCGCCAAGCGGTAAGGCACTGGGTTTTGATCTCAGCATACCTAGGTTCGAATCCTAGTACCCCAGCCATTTTTTCTCAGTTTCCAAGTAGTTTTGGGGTATCGCCAAGCGGTAAGGCACTGGGTTTTGATCTCAGCATACCTAGGTTCGAATCCTAGTACCCCAGCCATTGGCAATGTAGCTCAGTTGGTTAGAGCACAGCACTCATAATGCTGGGGTCGCAGGTTCAAATCCCGCCATTGCTACCATATTTAACTCTGTTAAATTTATTTAATAGAGAAAAATCCAAAGTTGTTGAGTAAACAATTTTGGTACATTTTGATGCGGGAATGGTGAAATTGGTAGACACGCCAGATTTAGGTTCTGGTGCCGCGAGGTGTGAGAGTTCAAGTCTCTCTTCCCGTACCATCAAAATGCAATCTTCGATAGAAGATTAAAAATAGTTTATTGGGGTATCGCCAAGTGGTAAGGCACTGGGTTTTGATCTCAGCATTCCAAGGTTCGAATCCTTGTACCCCAGCCAAAGTTAAAAAGCCTGTCTTCGGACAGGCTTTTTGCTTTCTGGCTTTTCACTATTTACTACCATTTTATTCTGCTATTTTGTTTTTGTGTTTTCATTTGTTTAACCACCTCCTCCTTTTATCTATATTTATACCAACTCCATTAATTAACTGGTCAGCATTGCCCATCGTCTAGAGCACAACTTACTCACCCTTTCTTTATTCTCTACGAAGCTA
>NZ_JAKILU010000025.1 GCF_023283485.1 Shewanella glacialipiscicola | reverse complement strand
TCAAGGTATAGGTCATCGGTTCGAACCGCTCTTGAACAAAATCATGTCGCTCCAATTTCCTAAATCTTCCATTATCACATTATTCAATTAACATTAGCTCAGTTGTGATTTTGATATGGCGATACCTTTCTTTTTCAAGGTATAGGTCATCGGTTCGAACCGCTCTTGATCAAAATCATGTCGCTCCAATTTTGTTCTATTTCCTCAATGCTTTAACTCTTCATTAGTTCGGCTCTTAATATCGAGATATTTTTCTTATGTTTAAGTCGCTAGCCTGAAAATAGGTTCCAATCGTAGTTGACTAACATCATTTCGCTGTACTTCTCACGTCATTGCCTCAATTAACGTATCTATACCTGTCTTGATTAGTGGTCATCTGTTGCAAATCCTCTATCTTAGATCCACCATGTACAGCATGGTGACTTATGCTAATCCTTTAAGTGCCTTGAGATCTCTTTTGGCTTTTCTCTCTTCTTAAAAATAGGCTGATATAATTTAGCTGCGTGATCTATTGCGTGTTTATTTAACTTTCTCTAAATTAGATCGCCTTGCGAAAGCTAAATTATGACCTTGTTCAAATATTCGTAACGCTTTTACTTACATAATGAACTTAGACATAAAAAATATAGCGCCAAGTAGTTGGCCTGACAATGGAGTGCATTATATGCGTATTCAACAATTACGTGATTTACTCGAATATGTGGCAAAGTGCCGCTTAGATATGGCGCAACTCTATGGCCGACTTAATAATCAAGCTGATTCGGCTCGAGTGAAGATGATGTTGGACTATTTTGAGTCTCATCAAAAAACGATGGCTGAAAAACTAGGTGATTATATCGATGAAGCCCCACCACGTATTCTTGATACTTGGTATAAAGACTTCACATTTGAAGACTTTACCAAGCGTTGCCAGGACACTATGTTGCCTGCAAACATGAATGAAGACGATGTGCTTAACTTACACTTAGACTTAGAGAATCGTTTGATTGGTTTGTTAGAGAAAACAGTTAATTCAACTACAGCCGAAGATGCGCGTAATGCGTTAGCAAACTTAATCCGAGTGGAAAAAACTCAACAACAGCGTTTAGTCCACAGCACGATTCGGATGGACGATATCTAAAAATAACACTTTTTCCCAAAAACCAGCCTAATGCTGGTTTTTGTCTTTATGCCATCTGCGTATCAACGACTTTTGCTCTACTTTTGCTCTACTTTTGCTTAGTTTGGCTGGTTTTCTACGCCCGAGCTGATTTACGTCATAATTTCCCGTCCCAATTCTTGCTACTTTCTTGATCTATTAGCTGATTTTTATCAGCCTTGCTCAGTTCTGCCAAGACGCCTATGGTGAGGTAACTCATTGTGGAATGTAGTCATTGGCGTCTAAGGAGATCCTTCATGGCACAAGATCTATCGCAATTCCCCAAGGCGCTATATACCCAAGCGCAAGTTCGTGAAGCTGAATTGAGTGCAGTGTCACAGGGAGTATTAAGCCTCTATGAATTGGTTGAGCGTGCTGGCGCGGCGGCTTTTGAGTGTTTAACAAAACATAACTCCACAGCCTTACCTGTGTTAATCCTCGCTGGTAGCGGTAACAATGGTGCCGATGCTTTAGTGTGCGCGAGGTTGCTGAGGGCGAGTGGTATTAACGTTTCTGTGATGATGGCTTCATCTGCACGTACTGCTGAGTGCCAGCAAGCGTTGGCTCATTATCTTGCAGATGATGGACAATTATTGACCTTCGACGCCGCGCTAATTCATGCGGCAAGAATAATAGTCGACGGTTTACTCGGCACCGGTGTGCAAGATACTGTGCGTGACAATATGGCGCAGTATATTAACGCCATCAATGAGAGCGCAGCATGGGTCTTGAGCCTTGATTTACCTTCAGGAGTGATTGCCGATACTGGCGCCATAGCCGGCGTGGCGGTAATGGCGGATGTTACTTTGTGCTTTGGCGGTTTGAAGCAAGGTTTATTAACGGGTAAGTCGCGGCATTATAGCGGCGAGCTTGAATTTACTGATTTGGGCTTAACGCCTTTCTTCGCAAAAGCGAGCGCACAAAGAGTAGGGAAAGAGACACTTAAGGCTTATTTTGCCGCTAGAGCCCGTGATAGTCATAAAGGCCAATCAGGCAAAGTGACCGTGATTGGCGGTGATGCAGGCATGGCTGGTGCCGTTAGGCTAGCGAGTGAGGCTTGTTTGCGCGCAGGAGCTGGGCTGGTCACTGTAATCAGTCGAGCAGAGCATCAACTCACCGTGAATGTTTCCCGTCCTGAGCTTATGTTTTGGGGCTGTGATTTAGTCGATATGGAGGTGTATTTGCGCCTTGGCTGGGCACAGGTTATCGTGCTTGGACCGGGCCTAGGTAAACATGATTGGGGTTATAACTTGTTTAAAGCCGCAGGATTAAGCGATAAGCCCTGTGTTTTGGATGCCGATGCATTAAATCTTTTAAGCCATGAACCCCGTCAGCAAACTAATTGGGTATTAACGCCCCATTCTGGTGAAGCAGCGCGTTTGCTCGGTTGTTCTGTTGCTGAAATTGAGCAAGACCGATTTGCAGCCGTGCGTGCTATGCAACAAAAGTATGGTGGCGTAGTGCTACTAAAAGGAGCCGGAACGGTGATTTTTGATGGCAAAAAAATGGTGGTGGCGCCAGTAGGTAATCCTGGGCTTGCTAGTGGTGGGTGTGGCGATGTGTTATCTGGTATTATAGGCGCGCTAATGGCTCAAGGGATGGATAATATGCAGGCGACAGTTGTGGGGGTTGTTGTGCATGGCTGCGCTGCCGATCTCGCGGTCGCGAAAGGAGAGCGTGGTATGTTAGCGAGTGATTTAATGCCTTTTATTCGCCAATTAGTGAATAGTGATTTACTCTAGGCGGTATGTGAGACTCAAGCAGGGCTGGACTTTGTCCTATTCCTTCATAAGATTGAGTCGCTTCTCCCTCAATAACAGCAGTGATATAAGCGGATATGACAGAGTTAACTTTTTTCTTAGACAACGAAGACGACACCATTGCCGTAGGGCAAAAACTAGCCCGCCATGTCCAAGCGCCTTTGACTCTGTATCTTACGGGTGATTTAGGGGCCGGTAAAACAACCCTAAGCCGCGGTTTAATTCAAGGACTGGGTCATAAAGGCGCTGTTAAAAGCCCAACTTACACTTTAGTTGAACCATATGAGCTAGAGGGTGTCGAAGTTTATCATTTTGATTTATACCGCTTAAATGATCCAGAAGAGCTTGAGTTTATGGGTATTCGTGATTATTTCACCGATAAGAGTTTGTGCATTGTCGAATGGCCAGATAAAGGTGAGGGTTTACTGCCCGATGCGGATATCCATATACATTTATGTTACCAAAATAGTGGTCGTGAAATACGCATTAAGGCTTTATCAGAGCCGGGTAAAAAGTTATTAGCAGCGATAAAATAAAAACAACAATGACAAAAAATAACGTTTATTTTCAAATTATTATAATTTTATTATGTTCCTTTTTCTCTGTGGTTGCCTATGCAGCTAATAAGTTAGAAGGCGTACGTATTTGGGCTGCGCCAGAGTCAACTCGAATCGTGTTTGATTTAAGTGAAGTGCCAAATTACAGCTATTTTACATTGGACGGGCCTAACCGTTTAGTAGTGGATTTAAAAAAATCAGTCGCGAAAGTGACACTTAATAAGCTAGAAAATAACAGTAAGTTGGTTAAGGGAGTGCGGGTAAGTCAGTCACCAACGAAGGGGGATTTACGCTTAGTCATCGAATTGGCGAAACCTCTCAATGCCAGCTTATTTGCTTTGCCAGTGACCGCGCCCTACGGTAACCGTCTAGTGATTGATTTAGAAGATAAAACCTTGTCGATAGCTACCGCAGTGGTGACATCTACACCGATTAAAACTGTCACTCAGTCAGCGCAATCATCCCGAGATATCGTTATTGCGATTGATGCGGGACATGGCGGCGACGATCCAGGTTCTATTGGTCCTTCTGGAGTGTATGAGAAAAAGGTTGCCTTAGAAATATCAAGGCGCGTAGCAAGTAAAATTAATGATACGCCAGGCATGCGCGCTGTGATGATCCGCACGGGTGATTATTTTGTAAATTTAAATAAACGCTCCGAACTGGCCCGTAATAGCAAAGCCGATCTGTTGGTGTCAATTCATGCCGATGCATTTACTTCACCCAATCCACGCGGTGCCTCCGTATGGGTATTATCTATGCGGCGGGCTAACAGTGAAATTGGTCGTTGGTTAGAGCAAAAAGAAAAACATTCAGAATTACTCGGTGGCGCGGGAGATATTATCCAAAATACGGATAATGAACAGTATTTAGCGATGACCTTACTTGATATGTCAATGAATAGCTCTATGGCAATTGGTCATTCTGTAGCTGGGGATATTTTAAAAGACTTAGGCGGAGTAACCCAGCTGCACAAAAGTCGACCTGAGTCTGCCAGTTTGGCCGTTTTAAAGTCACCTGATATTCCTTCTATTTTGGTCGAAACGGGCTTTATTTCAAACCCGAAAGAAGAGCGTTTATTGTCGAGTAGTCGCCATCAAGAAAATATTGCTAATGCGATTTATAAAGGCGTGAGTCGTTACTATCACAATAACCCGCCAGCAGATACCTTGCTTGCTCAAAGAGGCGGCGCAAGATCTCGCAGCGCTAAACCAGCAAAAGCAACCGCCAAATCATCAACTGCAATAGCATCAACTGATATAGCGTCAACCGGAAGAACGCCTAAAGCTTATGTGGATGATTCTGTATCGACCAAAGTTAAGCATAAAGTTCGCCGCGGTGAATCGTTATCTGCAATCGCGCAGCGTTATCGCGTGTCTATGTCTAGCATCAAAAAAGTAAATGGCATGAGATCCGATGTGGTGCAGCTAGGGCAAACGCTAGTCATACCCCAGAGTTAAATAGGAAAGCATGATGGGTATTCAGATCCTGCCGCCGCAATTAGCGAACCAAATTGCGGCGGGGGAAGTGGTTGAAAGACCCGCTTCCGTTGTCAAAGAATTAGTCGAGAATAGCCTCGATGCAGGAGCGAGCCGAGTCGATATTGAAATCGACAAAGGCGGCAGCAAGCTGATTAAAATTCGCGATAACGGTTCTGGTATCGCTAAAGATGAACTCGCGCTGGCCTTGTCGCGCCATGCGACATCAAAGTTACACACCTTAGATGATCTTGAAGCCATTCTTAGTTTTGGTTTTCGCGGCGAAGCGCTAGCCAGTATCAGTTCAGTCTCTCGCTTAACCTTAACCTCTCGCACCGCTGAACAAACTGAGGCGTGGCAAGCTCATGCCGAAGGCGTAGATATGGCAGTTAAGGTGATGCCTGCGGCGCATCCTGTCGGTTCAACAATTGAAGTAGTGGATTTATTCTTTAATACTCCTGCTCGCAGGCGTTTTCTAAAGAGCGATAAAACGGAATTTACTCATATTGATGAATGGTTAAAGCGCATTGCGTTAGTCCGTGGTGATATCCATTTTACGCTGACGCATAACGGCAAAACGGTGCGTAACTATCGCCCTGCAATGAATGAAACCCAGTATTTACAGCGTTTAACACAAGTATGTGGCCGACCCTTTGCCGAACAAGCGTTAAAGATTGAATGCCAACATGATGATTTACGCCTTAGCGGCTATTTGCAATCACCTTGGTCGTCAGTGGTCAACGATACCCATTACTTTTATGTTAATGGTCGACTTATCCGCGATCGTTTGGTCAATCATGCAGTACGCCAGGCATTTGCGCAAAAAGCACAACTTGAGCAACCCGGCTATGTGTTAATGTTGGATATCGACCCCTATCAAGTGGATGTGAACGTGCATCCCGCTAAGCATGAGGTGAGATTTCACCAAGCACGTTATGTACATGATTACATTCTGCAAGCATTACAATCGGCACTAGAAGAAGCGGGGGAGCTCAATGTCGAACACCCAAGCTCTTTGGATGAGGTTGAAGATGTGTTTGTGGATGCTCCTAAAAATTGCGCTGAAGCATCTGTCTCGTTTGCACTTAGCGCTGATTCAGCTCAAGTTAATGCGCAAGCTGATACACTTGAGTCTGCTCAACCTCCTGTTGTTGCAGCGGTGCAAGCAAAATCTGTAAGTGCTGGACGTGAGGGCACCAGTTTTGGTACTCAAACCAATGCCTTTGGTAGTATGGTAACCCCACGAGATAGCCAGCGTGGCAGTTATTCTATGGGAGAGTCTCGACAACGTACGGAGTTGCCATCAAAGGCGGCAATTGCCAGTTATGGTGCGCTATTGCAAACACCTGCGTACAGCGTTAAAGATCAAGTGGTTCAGCCATCAGTGCCTATGCCTACAATATTAGATGGACAATATTGGGTGATGGCAATAGGAGATAGTCTCTGCTTATTATCGATTAAATCAGTAGCATTAGTGACGCGAAGCCAAGAGATTGAAGCTAAACTAGCGACCGGATTAATTGGTCAACCTTTACTGATGCCAGTATCTGTTGCCGCCGATGCAGATTGGCAAGCTGTACTTGATGAAAACGAGACCTTAATACGGCAACTTGGATTGGAACTAACAATTCGTTATCAGCAGTTGATTATTAAAAAAGTGCCCCCATATCTCAGAGAGAGCCAGTTAGCAAAAGTTATCCCTGAGTGGTTACAATCGTTGCGTTTTGAAGCACCTGCGCCGAGTGCGTTGGCCATTTGGTTAGCCAAACATAGCTTAACGGGATTTGTTTCGGCAGTAGATACCTGGGCCGCATTTTCGCAGTTAGCGGAAGAAAAAAAGCTGCTAATTACCGATAAAGCAATTTTATTACCTTGGCAATCGTGGCTAAAAGAGCAAGTCAGTGAATAAAAAATTACACCCAAAAGTATTATTTTTGATGGGGCCTACTGCCTCTGGTAAGACGGCTTTAGCATTGGCATTGGCAGAGAAGCATAATTGTGAAATTATTTCGGTTGATTCAGCATTAATTTACCGTGGTATGGATATCGGCAGTGCCAAACCCTCTGCTGAAGAGTTAGCTCGCGGGCCACATAGATTAATTGATATTCGTGATCCCAGTGAAAGCTATTCGGCAGCCGATTTTAGAGCCGATGCGGTAGCCGAAATAGAAAAAATTATCAGCATGGGAAAAACACCAGTATTGGTTGGTGGAACCATGATGTATTTCAAAGCGTTACTCGAAGGTTTATCGCCTTTGCCTAGCGCGGATGAAGCCATTAGGGCTGATATTCAAACTGAAGCCGATACTATAGGATGGGAAGCGCTGCATGACCAATTAAGGGAGATAGATCCCGTGTCGGCAGAAAGAATTCATCCTAATGATCCACAAAGACTTTCCAGAGCGCTGGAAGTCTATAGAATAAGCGGTAAGAGTATGACCGAGTTGACGCAAACTAAGTCTGCTCCTTTACCTTATGACGTAGTGCAGTTTGCAATTGCACCACGTGAGCGTAAAACGCTGCATGACTTAATTGCGCAACGTTTTACGATTATGCTCGCACAAGGTTTTATTGAGGAAGTTGCTCAGCTTAAAGCCCGAGAAGACTTACATTTAGATTTACCATCAATGCGTTGTGTGGGCTATCGACAATGCTGGCAATACCTAGAGGGTGAGTTTGACTATGATACTATGGTCGAAAAAGCGGTTGCTGCTACTAGGCAATTAGCTAAGCGTCAATTAACATGGTTGCGCAGTTGGCCAGAGTTGAATTGGCTTGAAAGTGGTGCTGAGGGGAATTTAGTTACACTTATGCGTCAATGCCGCTAGCTTATTAGCCCTTGCTGTATAATACTAAAACTAAACAAAAAACTATCACTTATATCGGTTTGTTTTATATAAATTAAAAAGGAAATAATAAAATGGCTAAGGGGCAATCTTTACAAGACCCATTTTTGAACGCATTGCGTCGTGAACGCGTTCCTGTATCTATTTACTTGGTAAACGGCATTAAGCTCCAAGGACAGGTAGAGTCGTTTGATCAATTTGTCATACTGTTGAAAAATACTGTGAGCCAAATGGTTTACAAACACGCTATTTCTACTGTTGTGCCTGCGCGTCCATTTAACGTTACTCCACATCAAAATGTTCAGGGCGGATATGGTGCACAAGATGATGCGCCTAGTGGCGAATAAATTTTATCTGAGGAGTTTGCTTCTTGTTTGATCGTTATGAGGCTGGAGAAACAGCGGTTCTTGTCCATATCGACTTTTCCGATGAGGAACGCCGAGAAGATTTAACTGAGCTGCAGTTATTAGTTGAATCCGCCGGAGCTAAATCGGTTGGGGTTATTACTGGAAGTCGACGTTCGCCGGATCGTAAGTTTTTTGTGGGTTCAGGTAAAGCTGAAGAGTTAGCCGCATTAGTGGCGGCGACTGAAGCCAATGTAGTGATTTTTAATCATGCATTGAGTCCGGCTCAAGAGCGTAATCTAGAACGGGTATGTCAGTGTCGCGTGCTCGACCGTACGACACTTATTCTGGATATTTTTGCCCAACGAGCGCGCACCCACGAAGGTAAGTTGCAGGTGGAGCTAGCGCAATTGCGCCACATGTCGACTCGTCTTATCCGTGGTTGGACGCATTTGGAGAGGCAAAAAGGCGGTATTGGTTTACGTGGTCCAGGGGAAACTCAGCTCGAAACCGATAGGCGTTTACTCAGAGGTCGGATTAAGAATATTAATAAGCGTTTAGAGCGAGTTGATAAGCAACGTGAACAGAGTCGACGTGCGCGTAAGCGCAGTGATTTATCGACAGTGTCATTAGTTGGTTATACAAACGCAGGTAAATCAACGCTGTTTAATGCTTTAACATCATCAGATGTTTATGCAGCTGATCAACTATTTGCTACACTCGACCCCACATTAAGAAAGTTAGACTTACCCGATGGTGCCGTTATTCTTGCGGATACCGTAGGGTTTATCCGTCATTTGCCTCATGATCTTGTTGCCGCATTTAAAGCAACCTTACAAGAGACAAAGCAGGCTGAGTTATTACTGCATATTGTCGATTGTGCAGATGAAAATATGACGGATAATTTTGATCAAGTTCAGTCTGTCTTGAAAGAGATCGGAGCCGATGAAGTCATGCAGCTCGTGGTATGTAACAAAATCGATTTACTCGAGGATGTGACGCCAAGAATTGAATATGACGATATGGGTAAACCGACTCGAGTTTGGGTTTCAGCCCAAAAGCATTTGGGATTTGATTTACTCTTAAAAGCCATTACTGAATTAATTGGTGAGGTAATTCAAGAGCTCACACTTAGAATTCCGGCAACTGCTGGACATTATCTTGGCCAGTTTTATCGACTGGATGCAATACAGCAGAAGGAGTACGACTCACTGGGGAACTGTATTTTGTCTGTTCGTTTATCGGATGCCAATTGGCGCCGATTAACTAAACAGAGTCAGGGTGAGTTAGAAACCTTTATCTTCGATGAATCGATAGATGAAGGTACACGTTAATAATCTAATTTATTTCATCCACTTATGGAGTGCTAAATGGCTTGGAATGAGCCCGGTAACAAGGGTAATGATCCTTGGGGAAATAAAGGTGGTAACGACAAAGGGCCACCGGACCTCGATGAGGTTTTTCGTAATCTTTCAAAACGCTTTGGCGGCAAAGGAAATGGCTCATCAGGTCAATCTTTTAGCTCGTTTAGCTTAATCATCATTCTTGCTGTTGCTGTGGTTGTTTGGGGGCTTTCGGGTTTTTATACAATTAAAGAAGCAGAACGTGGTGTGGCACTGCGATTTGGTCAACACAATGGTGAAATTGGTCCTGGTCTTCACTGGAAGGCTACGTTTATAGATGAAATTTTTCCTGTTGATATTCAATCAGTTCGCTCAATTCCTGCGTCTGGTAGCATGCTGACATCCGATGAAAACGTCGTGAAAGTTGAGCTTGATGTTCAGTATCGTATTTTAGATGCTTACTCATATCTATTTAGTGCCGTCGATGCGAACGCCAGTTTGCGTGAAGCGACAGACAGTGCACTGCGTTATGTTATTGGACATAACAAGATGGATGATATTCTGACTACAGGCCGTGATGCTATTCGTCGCGATACGTGGAAAGAACTCGAGCGCATTCTTGAACCGTATAAACTGGGTCTTGCCGTTGTTGACGTTAACTTCTTGCCGGCACGTCCGCCTGAAGAAGTAAAAGACGCCTTCGATGATGCTATTTCAGCCCAAGAAGATGAGCAGCGTTTTATTCGTGAAGCTGAAGCCTATGCCCGTGAAATTGAACCTAAAGCTCGTGGTGAAGTTGAACGTATGGCACAGCAAGCAAGTGCGTATAAAGAACGTGAAGTGTTAGAGGCTCGCGGTAAAGTGGCTCGTTTTGAGCTGTTATTGCCAGAGTATCAAGCCGCACCTGACGTCACTCGTAAGCGTTTGTATCTTGATACAATGCAGCAAGTGATGACGGATACGAATAAGGTGCTGATTGATGCCAAGAATAATGGCAACTTAATGTATCTGCCGTTAGACAAGCTAATTCAGCAGAAGCCTGCGACAACTGAGCTGGAAGCTACGCCACAGCAAAATGTCAATTCTTCGTCTGTATCAACGACTCGCGCGAATGAGCCTTTGAGTGGACGTCCATCCCGCGATGATCGTACTCGCCAAGGGAGGGAGTAATCCATGGGTAGATTAAGCATTATTCTTATCGCCGTACTCTTAGGTATTGGTTTGTCATCTTTAATGGTGGTGAATGAAGGCGAGCGGGCTATCGTGGCGCGTTTTGGTGAAATACTAAAAGACAATGTTGATGGTAAGCAAGTCACTCGTGTCTACAGTCCTGGTCTGCATGTTAAAGTGCCAGTGATCGACAAAGTGAAGCTACTTGATGCGCGTATTCAAACACTTGATGGCGCAGCCGATCGTTTTGTTACTTCAGAAAAGAAAGACCTTATGGTTGATTCTTATGTGAAGTGGCGCATTGCAGATTTCGAGAAATATTACCTATCTACAAATGGTGGTATTAAAGCGAATGCGGAATCGCTATTGCAACGTAAGATAAACAACGACTTGCGTACTGAGTTTGGTCGTCGCACTATCAAAGAGATTGTCTCTGGTAAGCGTGATGAATTACAAAACGATGCACTAGAAAATGCCTCAGAAAGCGCTAAAGACTTAGGTATTAAAGTTGTCGACGTACGTGTAAAGCAAATCAATTTACCGGCTAACGTTAGTAATAGTATTTACCAGCGTATGCGAGCCGAGCGTCAAGCAGTGGCGAAAGAGCATAGAGCTCAAGGTAAAGAGCAATCAGAGATCATCCGCGCAACGATTGACGCGAATGTGACCGTTAAAATTGCTGAAGCTGAGCGTAAAGCTCTCACCATTCGTGGTGAAGGTGATGCACTTGCGGCGAAGATTTATTCTGACGCTTACAGTAAAGATGCTGAGTTCTTCGGTTTTGTGCGTAGCTTAGAAGCCTATCGTGCGAGTTTCTCAGGTAAGTCCGATATCATGGTATTAGAGCCAGATAGCGAGTTCTTCAAGTATATGAAGAGCACTGCACCTAGGAAATAAGACATAAAATTAATTAATTTAATAGGCCCTGCGATGCAGGGCCTATTTTTTTATCTAATGATTGTTAATCGATATAGCAAAGTAAGTGCGCATTCACATTAGTGATGCATGCTTTATGCCTAAGCTACGGGCGAGGTGTTTAAAATACTCTCTAAATAGATTGAAAATAGTTAAAAATGGGGTGTTTTTTGAACTTTTTTGAAAAAACACGCAATCTCCCTAACTTACTTGAGTGTTTTCACTATGATCTGCTTCTAATTTTTAGCTATAATGAGCCCCGCTTCAAACTTCGATTTTTGACCCTAGTGATGAACTAAGGGCCGAAGGTCTTTGAAATATAAAAATTCCAACACCCTCTGGGAGATAAGTGGATGAGCAATGCGCCAGTCGATACCGGACGTCGCAGATTCCTGACAGCTGCAACCGCCGTAGTAGGTGGTGCTGGTGCCGTCGCTGTAGCGGTTCCTTTCATCAAGTCATGGAATCCGAGTGCCAAAGCAAAAGCTGCAGGTGCACCGGTCGAAGTAAATATCAGTAAAGTAGAGCCAGGTCAGTTGATCCGTGTTGAGTGGCGTGGAAAACCTGTATGGGTTGTCCGTCGCACAGATGCGGTAATCAATGAACTGCCAACACATGATGGTAAGTTAAGAGATCCAGCTTCTGTTGAAATGCAGCAGCCTGATTATGCAACTAATCCTTTGCGCTCAATTAAGCCAGAGTATTTTATTGCCGTCGGTATTTGTACCCACCTCGGATGTTCACCTACTTATTTACCTGATTCATTCGGTGAGCAAGTTGAAGGTGTCACTTCTGGTTTCTTCTGTCCATGTCATGGCTCTAAGTTTGATATGGCTGGTCGCGTTTTCCAAGGCGTACCAGCTCCATTGAACCTAGTTATCCCTCCACATCAATACGTTGATGATGGCACCGTGATTATCGGTGTAGATAAAGGAGTGGCGTAATGGTTAAGAATTTAATTAATTGGATTGATGCACGTATTCCAATGACGGCGACTTATAACCGTCATGTGGGTCAGTATGCTACGCCAACTAACTTTAACTTTTGGTACTTTTTCGGTTCACTGGCGATGTTGGTATTGGTTAACCAATTACTGACGGGTATCTGGTTAACAATGAACTATGTACCAACAGCAGAAGGCGCCTTCGCTTCTGTTGAATACATAATGCGTGACGTTGAATACGGTTGGTTGCTGCGTTATATGCACTCAACGGGTGCTTCAGCGTTCTTCGTGGTGATTTATCTGCACATGTTCCGTGGTTTGATCTACGGTTCATATCAGAAGCCTAGAGAGCTACTGTGGCTGTTCGGTATGTTAATTTTCCTCGTGTTGATGGCTGAAGCCTTTATGGGTTACTTGCTGCCATGGGGACAAATGTCATATTGGGGCGCACAGGTTATTATTTCGCTGTTCGGCGCGATCCCATTTATTGGTGATGATTTAACTCTGTGGATCCGGGGTGACTACGTGATCTCTGGCGCGACACTGAACCGATTCTTCGCATTACACGTTATCGCACTGCCGTTAGTATTAGTGGTTCTTGTGTTCTTACACTTAATTGCGTTACACGAAGTGGGTTCAAACAACCCTGATGGTATCGAAATTAAGAAAAACAAAGACGAGAATGGCTGGCCAGTTGATGGTATTCCATTCCACCCATACTACACAGTAAAAGACATCATGGGCGTCGCAGGCTTCCTGATCGTGTTCTGTTATGTGTTGTTCTTCATTCCAGAAGGCGGTGGTTATTTCCTCGAGAAGCCAAACTTTGAAGCGGCTAACTCAATGAAGACACCTGAGCATATTGCGCCCGTTTGGTACTTCACACCTTTCTACGCTATTTTGCGTGCGATCCCAGACAAATTAGCTGGTGTTGTGATGATGGGACTATCGATTGCAGTACTGTTTGTATTGCCATGGTTAGATCGCTGTAAAGTGAAGTCAGTTCGTTACCGTAGTACATTACACAAGCTGAACATTGCTCAGTTTGCTGTTTCGTTCATCGTCTTAGGTTATTTAGGTGTGGTTCCTGCTACGCCAGCACTAACGATCGTTGCACAGGTATTTACGTTCACTTACTTTGGTTTCTTTGTGGCGCTGTGGGTATACAGCAAGAATGAAAAAACTAAACCCGTTCCAGCGAGGTTGACACACTAATGAAAAAATTACTGATTGCATTAGTTACCTTGTTGCCGACGCTGGCTCTGGCCGCGAGCGGACATAAAATACATTTAGAAGATGCCAATGTTGATTTACATGATAAAGCTTCTTTAGAGCGTGGTGTGGACCTGTTCCAACATTATTGTTCTGGTTGCCATAGCACTCAATATCAACGTTATGAACGCGTTGCTACTGATATCGGTATTTCTGCTGATGATATGCGTAATAAGTATATGTTCACCGATGCTAAAATTGGTGAGCTGATGCAAAACGCGATCCCACACAAAGATGCTGCTAAATGGTTTGGCGCGACACCACCAGACTTAACCTTAGTGGCACGCGTACGTGGTGAGGATTGGGTTTATTCATATCTGAAAGGCTTCTATAAAGACCCTAGTCGCCCATTTGGTGTGAATAACACAGTATTCCCATCAGTTGGAATGCCCCACGTGCTTGAAGAATTACAGGGTACGCCTGTTAAACAAGCCGATGGTTCTATTGTTGTGACTGGCGGTAAATTGAATGCGGAAGAATACGACCAAGCGGTACGTGATATCACTGGCTTCTTAGTCTATTCTGCTGAACCTGTCCAACTAGAGCGTAAAGCCATGGGTTGGTGGGTACTCGGATTCCTGTTTATATTCTTTATTGTGGCCTACCTCTTGAAGAAAGAGTATTGGAAAGATGTACACTAGGCACCAATAACGGGTAAAATGTAATATCCGCATAGTGTAAACGGGGGGCTTAGCCCCTCGTTTACTTTTGTTTTATTTCGATTCTGGAGGGTATCAATGGCTGTTGCTGCCAACAAACGCTCTATCATGACACTGTTTTCAGGTGCTGATGATCTGTATAGCCATCAAGTGCGTATCGTGTTAGCTGAGAAAGGGGTTACTGTTGATGTTTTACAGGTCGACCCTAACGAAATGCCTGAGGACTTACTTGAAGTCAACCCATATAACTCAGTGCCTACTTTGGTAGACCGTGAACTCGTATTATACGAATCACGCATTATCATGGAATATTTGGATGAACGTTTTCCTCATCCGCCTTTGATGCCAGTTTATCCAGTATCTCGCGGTCAAAGCCGTTTGATGATGCACCGCATAGATACAGACTGGTATGCGCTAGTTGAGCGTATTCGTAAGGGTGATCGCGTTGAAGCGGCTCGTAAAGAGTTGACTGAAAGCCTGATTGCTATTGCACCTGTCTTCGGTGAAGTGCCTTACTTCATGAGCGAAGAATTTGGTCTAGCAGATTGCTATCTTGGCCCATTGCTATGGCGCTTACCTGTATTAGGTATTGAGCTAGATAGCCGTGTAGCTAAAGATATCAAAGCGTATATGACCCGTATTTTTGAGCGTGAATCGTTTAAAGCTTCTTTAACTGAATCTGAACGCGAAATGCGCATGGGTATGTAATGAAGCCTTTGACTCCAAATCGTCCTTATTTACTAAGGGCTTACTATGATTGGTTGATGGACAACCAATTGACTCCTCACGTTGTGGTGGATGCCTTTGTTAAAGGTACCCAAGTACCACAGCAATACGTGAAGGATGGCCAGATAGTGTTAAACATCGCTGCTGGCGCAGTGGGCAATTTGCAAATTAGCAATGAGTTTGTGGAGTTCAATGCACGTTTCGGCGGTGTTCCTCAGCAGGTAATGTTACCGATGGCGGCTATTGTCGCTATTTATGCCCGTGAAAACGGCTCGGGTACTGTCTTCGATATCGAAGATGCTTATCTGATTGATGATGAAGTCGATTCATCTTTATCGGTTGTTAAAACAAACGCTAAAGCGCCTGAACCGACTGATGAGCCACCAAAGCGTCGCAGCCATTTGACCGTCGTTAAATAACGGCCGCTAAATAGCTGTGGTGAAATGCTCAAGTTGTTTTAAAACTAAGCCAGTCGAATGACTGGCTTTTTTGTCGCTGTATTTTATCGCCGTAATTGGCTAAACCTTGAGGATAAGGTGTGGTAGCATTTGCGCCCGCATTCATCCGTCGGATATGCGTTACCTTTACCCATTTAGGCCAATGGATCTTGTATGTTGCTAATGATCGATAATTACGACTCTTTTACCTTTAATTTAGTGCAGTATTTTCAGCAGCTAGGGCAAGAGATAGTCGTTAAACGTAATGATGACATTAGCATCGCCGAAATCGAGGCGCTGGCGCCTACTCATTTGGTGATATCCCCTGGTCCTTGCACTCCCAATGAGGCGGGGATTTCGCTTAAAGCGATTGAACATTTTGCCACGCGCATGCCGATTCTAGGTGTGTGTTTAGGCCATCAGGCGATGGCGCAGGTGTTTGGTGCCAACGTGATACGGGCAAAACGGGTGATGCACGGCAAAGTCAGCATTATTTCCCATACTGGCCAGCGATTATTTGAGGGGTTAAATCAGCCTTTAACAGTGACACGTTATCACTCGTTGTTGGTGGATGCCGTACCTGAAGGGTTTGTACTTGATGCTTGGTTTGATGATGCAATTTATGGCCGAGAAATAATGGCTATGAGTCATCAACATCTACCGCTTTATGGGGTGCAATTTCATCCGGAATCTATTCTCACCGAACAAGGTCTTGAACTACTAGCCAATTTTTTAGCGCAACCTGCTGCGCCTATATAATATCCTCGCCCTAAAGACTCTCTGCACTATATTCGTACTATCAATTTCTGTTACAAGATTTATCCTTCTTTATAAGCAAGTTTAGCGATTAACTATGTTATAACTTCGGCAAACGACGCGAATAGGCCAAACCAGACTGGATCATTTGCCGTTGCGATAACAATAAAAGGAAGGACAAATGAGAAGCGTAATGCGAAATTTGGGTTTAAGTGCGTTAGCGGTTGCCGTGTTGGCAGGTTGCGCAGCGACATCGACTGAAACAGCAGCTCCTGCATCATCCCCGCAAGCATTCCAAGTTCCCTTAGCCCAACCGCCACAGGTTTCACAGGCGCTTACGCTGAATCAAATTATGGCAAACCCCGATTGGATGGGGATTTTTGCCAAAGAGGCTTACTGGAGCGACGATAGCCAAAGCGTACTGTTTGCTCGCCAAGCCAGCGCAGCACCTCTGCGCAGCTATTATCAGCAAGGTATTAATGACAGCCTCGCCGTCGAGCTAGCCCTGGATAAGTTGCATTCAGCGGATCAGCAGTTTGGCGTGTTTGATCGCACTAAGTCCCACAAGGCCTATCTGTATCAGGGCAATATTTTTGTTAAGCAATTAAGCACGGGTAAAATCAGCCAACTGACTCGCCAGCGTAGCGCCATTGATGGTGTGCGTTATCTCAATAATGGCGATATTGCCTATTGGCAGGGCGACAGTGTTTTTCAGATTCATCAAGACTCAGGCTTAGTCGAGCAGCTTGCCGAAATTAAAATGGCGAAAGCGCCAGAAGGTGTAAAAGAGCCAACGTCTTATATTGCTAAGCAACAGCACAGATTGATTCAGTATATGGCGTTGCAGCAAGAGAATGCTAAGGTGAAAGCGCAATACAAAGAAGCATTACAAAAAAGCGATCCCACACTCGCCGCCAGCACTTGGTATTTAGGCGATAGCGAAGTAGTGTCAGAGCTGAGCCTGTCACCGGATGGTCGCTATATTTTACTTGCTCTGACCGATAAGAATTACACCGGCAGCAGTGAGCACGACATCATGCCTAACTATTTAGGTAGCGATGGTTATATCAATCCAGTACCCGTGCGTGCCCGTGTGGCTGAAGATACGCCGCCAGGACAACGCTTTGTGGTGCTTGATTTAAACCTGCATAAACAAGTCGATATCACTATTGAGGGGCTTACAGGTTTTGATGAAGATGTGCTTGCCAAAGTGAAAGCTGAGAATGCTAAAGCGAAAGGTGAAACTTACCAAAGCACTAAAGCGCCACGCAAAATTCAGCTAATTCAGGATTGGGGTTGGACCCAGAGCGCGATTCAGTGGCATGAATCGGAAGATAAATTAGCCCTGATGCTAGAAGCCACCGATAACAAAGATCGCTGGATCGCCAGTGTCGATTTAGCTAAGGGTAAATTCACCACCGAACATCGTTTGCATGACGACGCTTGGGTAAATTACGACTACAACCAATTTGGTTGGTTACCGGGTACAGATACCTTATATTACTTGTCGGAAGAATCTGGCTATTCGCAGCTTTATACTAAAGCACAAGGCAAAAATGCGCGCGCGTTAACTCAAGGCAAGTTTGTGGTGAGTGACATCACGCTGTCACCGGATGCGAATTATATCTACTACAAAGCTAACCAAACTCATCCTGGCATTTATAACGTTCACCGGGTTAACTTAGTCACAGGTAAAAATGAGCAATTAACGCAGTGGGATGGCAACTTAGATTACAGCCTAAGTCCTGATGGCACTCAGCTATTACTCAATGCCTCACGCCGCACACAACCCAATGAGCTTTATGTTCAGCCTATTGGCGGCGAGATAAACCAGCTGACCTCTTATACCAGCGATGCCTTTAAAAACTATCCATGGCAAGCGCCAGAAGTCGTAGCGGTGCCTTCAACCCATGGCGCTGATAAAGTATATGCACGCGTCTATTTGCCACAGGGTTACGATCAATCTCGCCCTGAGAAATACCCTGCGGTGATTTTCAACCACGGTGCAGGTTATCTGCAAAATGCTGACTATGGCTTTAGCGGTTACTTCCGTGAGTTTATGTTCCACAATTTGCTGACCCAGCAAGGTTATGTGGTGATGGACATGGATTACCGTGGCTCTAAGGGTTATGGCCGCGATTGGCGCACGGCGATTTATCGTAATATGGGTCATCCAGAAGTGGAAGACTTAAAAGATGGAGTCAGTTGGATGGCGACTAATACGAATGTCAATATCCAGCGTGTCGGGACTTATGGTGGCTCTTACGGCGGCTTTTTAACCTTTATGTCATTGTTCACTGCGCCTGATTTATTCCAAGCAGGAGCTGCACTGCGCCCTGTGGCGGACTGGGCACATTATAATGCGCCTTATACCTCCAATATTTTAAACACGCCTGATGTCGATCCTATCGCCTATGAGCGCAGCTCCCCTATTGAGCATGCTCAAGGGCTTACTAAACCACTGTTGATTATGAGCGGTGTAATGGACGACAACGTTTTTTTCCAAGACAGTGTGCGCATGGTGCAGCATCTTATTGAGCTAGAAAAGCCTACCTTTGAAACGGCTATTTATCCTGTCGAGCCCCATGGTTTTCGTCAGCCGTCTAGCTGGTTGGACGAATACCGCCGCATCTATAAGTTATTTGAGCAAGAGCTCAAATAACTTAGCTCAATTTCTTTTAACGGCCTCTATGTGAGGCCTTTTTATTGAGAAAGTGAACAGGAAACATTCGATATAACACTATGTTTGTATTCTGCGACTTTGCATTATTGCTAAGATTAAGTGTATGTGCTGAAATTATCATAATTTCGACAGGTTGATTGTGTTGGCGTCACTCATGTTTTAGTTCTAAAGGAAAATGGCTAGTGGCGATTTCAGTAGCGGGTGGCGTTAGGCCCGGAAAAATTATAGAAATAGAGCACAGACTCTACCAACAATTGATCCTCGGAAAGCAACAAGCGAGCCCGACTCTTTTGGATGACCTCGATATAGAGTTAGAAGCCGATGCCCATAAGCTAGAGGTTGAGCGCGAAGCTATTTTGGCGCGGTTAATGAAACAAATTCAAGCCAAAGAAGTGTTTGATGCGGTATCGCTCCAGCTACATGAAACGGTTAATAACGCGATTGAACATCAACTGGCGTCACCTGCATTAGTGCTGGCTAAAGCCGATATCAATGAGTCGCAAATTCTATTATTAGAGTTACTGCTGGCTAAAAATCTCGATGCAACGCGTTTAAGGCCGCTGATCAATAATTTAAGCTGGTTGTGCCGCGATTTAACCAACATGGTCAACAGTCCCTCTTTTCGCGCGCGCCGCCCCCAGAGTTCTGACGTACGTGTCACCGATATTAAATTAGTGATGAATTTCATCGGTATTGAAAACCTGCGTAGCATCATTCCGTATTTTTTTTTACGTAATTGGCTGCCGAGTGCTAATGCTAAGTTGTTGTGGACTACCCGTAAATTATGGCGCTACAGCATAGTCAGTGGCATTGCGGCAAATACATTAGCGCAGCTTCATAATACTGATTCTGCATTGGTGTACAGTAGTGCTTTGCTTAATCAATTAGGGACGTCTGTTGTTCTGAGTTTAAGTGCGCGATTATTTGATCACACATGGGGCACTTGGATACGGGAGGCGAGTCTGTGCCGTGACAAGGAGGTACATGATGCGGTTATCGCCACAGAGTTTCCCGCCAAAGCTGTCTATGAACAAGTGCTAAATCATGGGCATAAACTTAACTGGCAGTTATTAGAGTTACTTAAGTTTGAAACGAGTCCGTTAACATTGTTATTGAAGGAGCTAGATCAAACCTTAACTTATCGAGAATTATCACCTCAGGCTGCAATCGTCGCACGGGCGAACTGTTATGCGAAGGTAGTATTACTCGAAGAAATGCGCCAAATCGACCCACAAGAAAGACGCTTAATGTTTGATTATTATGAATTAACAGAGCAAGAAGTGTTGCGTTTGAAAGCGCAAAACTATCGACGTTTAGATCTGCTGTAATGGTCAGTTTATCATGAGTTAGATAGCCGCTGGCGGCCTATAATAGGGCACACGCATCAATATGATTTTGCATTGCCTCATGTCAGCAAACGGTATTTTTGCCTATTAACTTAGGTGAAAATTATCGGCTTATCATCCCGATAATGACTTACCTTGAAATTCGATAACCTCCTCAAGTCCATCACTCTCATTGACTGTAAATAACGCCATTTATGCAACATTTATTGCGAGTGTTCTGTCATTATTTTAACCTCACTTAGCTGAGCGGCTGTTGGTTTACGGGTAGCAGATACGAGATGTGAAAATAGTACGTTTCTAAGCCCGCACTAAGCCAAATAAGCGGCTTAGAAGACAAGCCATTAGGACGTTTCCCCTTAAACATTCGCTGTGTATTTCCTCTGGATGATGATTAGCAGAAGTCATTGAGGTTAGAGTGAAAAATAGCCACTTTGTACTTTCAGGCTTGATTAGTTAACATGCTGTAGTTATTCATATTCAATGAATAACTAGTAAAAAGAGGGGTAAATAACTTTTTTTATGACTAATTATGCTAAGAGTCACCGGATTAAGTGCTTGTATAGTTCTTAAATTGCAATCTTTATGCAGTTTGAGCCAAAGTTATAGGATAGGTGTTTGTGAAAAACTGGTGTTTTGATCACATTTTCGCTAATAATGGTCATTAATAGATACAAGTCATCCCAGTATCACTAACTCTAGATAAAGATACGCATGGGACTCTGATGGTGCTCGTTGCCATTAAATAAATACAAAGGATGAAGAAATGAGCGTGAATATAAAGCTAGACCGTGCCCAGTTTGATGCAGTTATGGTACCTAATTATGCGCCAGCAGCCGTGATCCCTGTACGTGGTGAAGGTAGCCGAGTGTGGGACCAAGAGGGTAACGAGTTTATCGATTTTGCTGGCGGTATTGCGGTAAATTGCTTAGGTCACTGTCATCCAGCCCTTGTTAATGCCCTTAAAACACAAGGCGAAAAGTTATGGCATCTGTCAAACGTAATGACCAATGAGCCTGCCTTAGAATTAGCGACTAAATTAGTCAACAGCACGTTTGCAGACAAAGTATATTTTGCCAACTCTGGCGCCGAAGCCAACGAAGCCGCATTGAAACTTGCCCGTCGTTACGCCTTAGAAAAACACGGCGTTGAAAAAGACGAAATCATAGCATTCGATAAAGCCTTCCACGGCCGTACATTCTTCACCGTTAGCGTTGGTGGACAAGCTGCCTATTCCGATGGTTTTGGTCCTAAGCCACAGAGCATTACTCACCTGCCATTTAATGATGTTGCCGCATTAGAAGCCGCAGTAACGGACAGAACCTGTGCCATCATGCTTGAGCCGCTGCAAGGCGAGGGCGGTATTATTGATGCCGATCCTGCATTCCTAAAAGCTGTGCGTGAACTGGCTAACAAGCACAATGCGCTAGTGATTTTTGATGAAGTGCAAACGGGTGTGGGTCGTACTGGCGAACTGTACGCTTACATGGGTACTGAAATCGTGCCTGACATTTTAACCACAGCTAAAGCACTCGGCGGTGGTTTCCCTATCGCAGCTATGCTGACAACGGCTGAGATTGCTGAACATCTAAAAGTGGGCACTCACGGTTCTACCTATGGCGGTAACCCATTAGCCTGCGCTATCGGTAATGCTGTGTTAGACGTAGTGAACACCCCTGAAGTGTTAGACGGCGTTAAACATCGCGAGCAGTTATTGCGCGATGGTTTGAACAAAATTAATGAAAAATATCATGTATTTTCAGAAGTACGCGGTAAAGGTTTACTCCTAGGTGCTGTACTTAATGAACAATACCAAGGCCGTTCACGCGACTTCTTAGTAGCCTCTGTCGCTGAAGGCTTAATGAGCCTGATGGCGGGTGCTAACGTGGTACGTTTTGCTCCTTCTCTGGTGATCCCTGAGGCAGATATTGCTGAAGGTCTAGCTCGTTTTGAACGTGCTGTGGCGAGCATAGCTGCCGCCTAAATGACCAAAGGAGTGCTGAATTTATTCGCACTCCTTTTTTGTCAGGGAATACTTACGTGCATCATTACCTGTCTTTTTGAAGAGAGGCGCCTTGATGCACGGCAAGCCAAAGTGAGGAGACACTAAGATGTTAATCATACGTCCTATTCAGGCTGGCGATTTTGAAGCCTTATATCAAATTGCCGAAGAGTCTGGTCATGGTTTTACGTCATTACCCGTGAATGCCGATTTGCTCAGACATAAAATTGCGCGAGCAGAAGCCTCATTCGTCAAAACCGTCGATGCGCCCTTCGATGAAGGTTATCTGATGGTGCTGGAAGATACCGACACCCGAGAAGTGGTGGGGACGTGCGCTATCGAAGCAGCCGTGGGAATGGAAGATGCTTTCTACCATTATCGACTCGGTACTGAAGTTTATCATTCCGAACAAATTGACGTGCGTAACGAGGTCGAAACCCTCACCCTTTGCCATGACTACACTGGCGCCGCCGAAATGTGCACCCTGTTTTTGCGTGAAGCGTATCGCAAGGGCAACAATGGCCGCATGTTATCCCGCAGTCGCTTTCTGTTTTTAGCGCAACATGCAAAGCGTTTTGGCGAAACTGTAATTGCCGAAATGCGCGGTGTGAGCGATGCCGATGGTCATTCACCTTTCTATGGCTGGCTGCAAAAACACTTTTTAGGCATTGATTTTATTCAGGCGGATTATCTTTCTGGTTTGGGTAAAAAGGCATTTATGGCCGAAATGATGCCACGAAATCCGGTATACGTTTGTCTATTGCCGGAAGAAGCGCAGAAAGTGATTGGCGAAGTGCATACCAATACCCGTCCCGCATTAAGTCTGCTGCAGGCCGAAGGCTTTCGATGCCGCGGTTACGTGGATATTTTTGATGGTGGTCCAACGGTTGAGTGTCGTTTATCGGACATTCGCGGCGTGCGTGAAAGCCGTTTATTAACCGTCGATATTGGTGACATGGTCGAAGCCGACACTCAATTTATTATCTCAAATACTCAATTAGCCAATTATCGAGCGACGTCTGCCGCACTGGCTGTGGACGACAAATCCGAACACATCATTATCAGCCCTGAGCTGGCAGCGGGTTTGTTGCTCGCAAAAGGCGATCAAATCCGTATTTTGGCAATGTAGGAATAGCAAATGACACATTATATTCAAGGTCAGTGGCATGCTGGCAAAGGTCATGACGTGGCCTCAATTAACCCTGCCAATGCTCAAACTATTTGGACAGGTAAAACTGCCACCGCAGAACAAGTTAACGCCGCCGTTGATGCCGCGCGCGCCGCGCAGTTTGATTGGTTTATGTTAGGTTTCGATGCACGCTTAGCCATAGTCGAAGCGTATCGCAGCCAACTTGAAGCCAACAAAGCGGAATTGGCTGAAACGATTGCCCAAGAAACAGGTAAACCTCAGTGGGAAACGGCAACCGAAGTCGGCGCCATGATAGGCAAAATTGCGCTATCAGCCGCGGCTTACAATAAACGTACGGGCACTGAAGCCAACGATACGCCAGCGGGACGCGCGGTTATCCGTCACAAACCCCACGGCGTTGTGGCGGTGTTCGGTCCTTACAACTTCCCCGGTCATTTGCCGAACGGTCACATAGTGCCTGCGCTGCTGGCTGGGAATACTGTGATTTTTAAACCTTCTGAATTGACGCCTAAAGTTGCTGAGCTGATGGTTAGCCTATGGGATAAAGCGGGTCTGCCTGCTGGCGTACTTAACTTAGTCCAAGGTGAGGTGGATACGGGTAAAGCACTGGCTTCTCACCCGCAGCTCGATGGTCTGTTCTTTACTGGCAGCTCACGCACAGGTCATTTTTTACATCAACAATATGCCGGTCATCCGGGTAAGATTTTAGCGCTTGAGATGGGTGGCAATAATCCGCTGATCATCAAAAATGTGCAGGACATCAAAGCTGCCGTGCACGATATTTTGCAGTCGGCTTATATCTCATCTGGCCAACGTTGTACTTGTGCGCGCCGTCTATATGTAGAGCAAGGCGAGCAGGGCGATGCCTTGATTGCCATGTTAGCTGATGCGGTCAAGCAGATTAAAGTCGGTCCTTGGAACGCGCAGCCACAACCTTTTATGGGCTCAATGATTTCTGAAACTGCAGCCAAAGGTATGGTTGCGGCGCAGACAAATCTGCAGAATTTGGGTGGCGTATCGTTAGTCGAGTTAACCCATTTAGAAGCGGGTACGGGCTTAGTCTCTCCTGGCCTTATCGATGTGACGGCTATTGATGTCTTGCCGGATGAAGAATACTTCGGACCTCTGCTACAGCTGGTGCGTTATAGCGATTTCGATCAGGCAATCAAACTGGCCAACCAAACACGTTATGGTTTGTCTGCGGGTTTACTGGCCGATAGCCGTGAAGATTATGACTATTTTCTGGCGCGTATTCGTGCCGGTATTGTTAACTGGAACAAGCAAATCACCGGTGCATCAGGCGCGGCGCCTTTTGGTGGTATAGGTGCATCGGGTAACCATAGAGCGAGTGCTTTCTATGCTGCTGATTACTGTGCTTATCCGGTCGCTTCGGTCGAGGCTGATGCAGTAAGCTTGCCTGCAACATTAAGCCCTGGTTTGAGCTTATAAGCGTTGAGTGAGTAAATATTTTGTATGGTAATAGAGGAGGAAGAACTCATGTTCTTCCTTTTTAATAATAAGCTGTAACGTAACTTAAGCTTCTACTGTGAGCATGTGCGATGCAACAACAGTGGCATTTAAGTCGTTACATTGAGTGTTTGCGGCAAAATAACAGCAATAACCGCAGCACAATAAAAGGAGTTTTTATGCATACCGATATTAACGCGTTATTTGCCGATTTATGGCTAGACTACATTAAAATGACTCCATCAGCGGCCAAAGTGCATGCGTTGCTGGGCCATGGTAAGCCTATCATCAACGATCATATCGCTCTGCGCACTTTTAATATCGACAAGGTGAATTTAGATGTGCTGGCCAAGCATTTCACTTCGTTAGGTTATGTCGCTTGCGGTGATTATAAGTTCGAGCAGAAAAAACTAATTGCTAAACATTTTGAGCACCCAGACTCGACACAGCCTAAAGTGTTTATTTCTGAACTGTTGGTTGAGGAATTTAGCCCTGCGCTACAAGAAACCATTCAAGACTTAATTGCTCAAGTAAATGTAATCGCAACAACGGCTGATAATTTTATCTACTCAGGTCGTCACTGGTCTTTAGATGCTCAAACCTATGAGGATTTATTAGCCGAGAGTGAATATGCGGCTTGGGTGGCGGCATTTGGTTATCGTGCTAACCATTTCACAGTCTCTATCAATCATCTCGATGGTTTTGCAACCTTAGAGGCTGTGAATGATAAGTTAAAACAAGCGGGTTTTGTGCTCAATGGCTCAGGCGGCGAGATTAAAGGCTCACCTGAAGTTTTATTAGAGCAGTCATCAACAATGGCCGATAAAATGGCCGTTGAATTTAACGATGCCACGGTTGAAATCCCCAGCTGTTTCTATGAGTTTGCCCTACGTTATCCTATGACCAATGGTGAGCTGTATACCGGTTTTGTGGCGGCTTCTGCCGACAAGATTTTTGAAAGTACGAACGTGAATAAAGCCTAACGTCAACAGACATTAAGCATAAAAAACGCCATCAATTCGATGGCGTTTTTTATGTTTTAAAAAGGTGCTGTAAGCCAAATAGCTTAAATGATGTTAGCTAAAGCTCAGTTCAATTTTCAGTCCACCTAAGCGAGCGCTGTGGCTGAACTTGAGATCAATCTCATATTGCTCGGCAATTTCCTTTACTATCGATAGCCCTAAGCCATGGCCGATTACTGACTCATCTAGCCTAGTGCCCCGTTGGGTGAGTTGATTGAGCTCATCATTGGCAACTCCTGGGCCGTCATCATCGATACAAAGGCTGAGCCGATCCTGCTGGCGTGATAGTTGAATACTCACTCTGCTCTTAGCCCACTTAAAGGCGTTATCGAGTAGGTTACCCAGTAGCTCCATACCATCTTCTCTGTGGATGGGTAAGCGTAAAATAGTTGCGTCAAGGTCAAAATCGCATTCTATGTTCTTGTTACGATGAACCTTGTTTAAGGTATTAACCAGACTCTGTAAATCCCTTGGGATCACCAACTGCGCCGCAGGAAGCATGTCACCGGTGATCCTTGCTGCCGCCAGTTTACGCTCGACCATCTTATGAATAACATCGAGTTGTTGCTGCAACGCAATGGCGGTTTCGGGATCTTTAAGGCCAAGGGCTTCAACCTGTTGTTGCATTACGGCTAGTGGCGTTTTGAGACCATGGCTTAAGTTACCTAAGTTATTGCGACTACGTTCAATTTGTTTGGCGGTATACTCGAGTAGCTCATTATAGGTCTTGGCTAATGGCTGTACTTCAGGGGGAATGTTATTTAGTTCTAGCGCGGTAATCTCACCTTCTCTTAGCCGAGAAAGCGCGTGCTGAATATGCTTTACGGGCTTAAAAGATTGGCGCAAGATAATGAAAATCCCCGCAATCATCGCAAATAGCATGGCGAGATTTATCCCAAGCTTAGTGCCATAAACCTCACTGAATACCCGCCTGCCAATACTTAAATCTTGGGCAACGGTCAAAGTAGCACTGACATTCGCGCTGCTAGAATTTAGCCCCAACGATAACAGCTGCATATCGTTATTTTTAGGGCCTTTAGCCTGCCAGACGCGCGTTTGATTGGGGGATAGCGGTTCAATATCTAACTGCATATCCCACAGCGAGCGTGAACGGATCACTTCATTTGGCAGATTAAGTTGAAAATAACGGCCTGAATAGGCGGGCTTGTAGAAGCTGGAAAGCTGGCTCTGGTCTATGCTGATATCCCCATCATGGATATGGGTTGCCAACATAATGTGTTCAAGATCTTCTTCTAAGCGATTGATAATAGAGTCGTGGAAGGCTTGTCGTAGCATGGACTCAAACAATATGAGCCCTATGACTGTACCTAAAACTAATAGACCCGTTAACCATAAGCTGAGCTTAGTACGGATTGAAATCATTCAACAATGCCGTGGAAGATATAACCTTGGCCGCGACGGGTTTCGATAGCGGTTTTGCCTAATTTCTTACGTAAATGGGTGACATAAACCTCCACCACATTACTCTCTTTTTCATCGTCAAACTGATAGAGCTTATCGGTAAGTTGTGTCTTAGATAACAGCTTCTTAGGTGACATAAGGAAGATTTTTAACAGTCTGAATTCCATAGCGGTGAGTTCATATAACTGCTCGGCCACTTTAACTGTTTGCTCGGCTTCATCTAAAACCACACCACCATAACTCAATTGTTTACTTGAGGTATTTAGACGACCATGTGCACGGTGGATTAAAGCTTGGATTCGCGCCAATAATTCCTGTGTATGGAAGGGCTTACCTAAGTAATCGTCGGCGCCAGCATTAAAACCTTCGACTTTTTCATGCCATTGACTACGGGCGGTTAGCATGATCACCGGAGTGCTGATCCCTTGAGCGCGCCAGCCTTCGAGTAATTCAAGACCGTTACCATCGGGCAAACCGATATCTAGAATCACGCAATCGTATTGGGTTTCTTTGATCAGGTAATCGGCCTCAACAGCCTTATCAGTAATATCAGTAACATAGCCAGCCATTTTGAGCTGCTTTGAAAGCTCACTGACCAACATAGGGTTATCTTCAACGAGTAACAGTTTCATGTTTTCGACATTCGCTCGGTAGTGCTATTGAGTTATCAGCTTGACCATTAGTTGCATCAATACTGAGATTGACGATTTGGCCCCGCTGAACTTTGATTTGTAAATCATAGCGCCATTTATGATCTTCTTGATACAGATGCGCATCAATTAGTTCGCCTTGGCAAAATTGATTAACCACAGCGAGTGTACCGTTTAAGGACAGTATTTGCCCAGAGTTGACGAGCGCTTTAGCTTGATAGTGTTCTAATTCAATCGGTTCGGCATGCATTTTTTTTGGATGCGTAAACATTAACAGACTGAAAAAAAACATTAAAAACAGCCGTTTCATTTGAACTCTCCAATAAAAAATGGCCTAGAATTAATTCTAGGCCACTTTAATCAGGTCGGCTTAAATCAAGCTGAAGACTAACTTAACGCGTACCGTATACCACGATTGTTTTACCGTGAGCTTGGATCAAATTCTGTTCTTCTAACATCTTCAAAATACGGCCCACAGTTTCCCGTGAACAGCCAACGATTTGACCTATCTCTTGACGAGTGATCTTAATCTGCATGCCGTCAGGATGTGTCATCGCATCAGGCAGTTTCGCTAGATGTAATAGAGTTTGAGCAATACGGCCTGCAACGTCTAAGAATGCAAGATCACCCACTTTTTGGCTAGTGCTTTGCAGGCGATAGGCCATTTGTGCAGATAGCTTCATGAGAATTTCAGGGTTAACTTGAATCAGTTGTCTGAATTTTTTGTAAGAGATTTCAGCAATTTCACAAGCTTGCTTCGCTCGAACCCAAGCAGTACGTTCTGCTTGCTCTTCAAACAAACCTAACTCACCGATAAAGTCACCTTGATTCAGGTAAGAGAGGATCATCTCTTTACCTTCTTCATCTTTAATCAATACGGCTACAGAACCTTTTACAATGTAATAAAGGGTGTCTGAGTCTTCACCAGCATGGATAAGAGTGCTTTTTGCTGGATACTTATGAATGTGACAGTGTGATAAAAACCATTCCAAAGTTGGATCCGGTTTTGGCTTACCAATCAGAGCCATGTTGATATTCCTCGATTGATTAAAACGAAAGTAAGAGTATTCTAAATAAGCATATTACGTCAATTAAACGCACAAAAACTTGATGAAAGTCTTAGTTTAGAATAAGTGAATAAATGCAATTAACCATCTAAAATTAGAGCTTATTTTGCTGATTTAGTGATTTAAGTCAACTAAATCGACTTAAAACTTGTTGGAATCACTTAACTCTGTCGAGTTAATCACATCTTACCAGTTCTTTAAGGTCTTTTTATTATAGATAATGGATTCAAAGCGACCCTAAATTACATTTTTAGCTGTTTTAATTTTGTAAAAGCGAACGCCCATAATGCTATTTTGAGTCTTTTTCCTGAGTTCTGCTTAGATTTAGGCTCGACTTATAAGGTTAATTCTGGCTAACTTTGAGTGCAATCATTTTTAAGAGAGGTTAACTCAGTGAAATACAGATTATGGGTTTGGAGCGTAGGTTTAAGCCTAACATTAGGGCTCAGCTCTGCCGCTCAAGCGTTTTCTATCCCACAACCTGCCGCTGAACTTGCCGCCAGTAAGTTTGTACATATTCAGATTACAGCGGAGCAGGGCGATGCCGATGCGCAGTTTTTACTGGGGCTGATGTATCTGTCGGGACGTTTTGTGGTGCAAGAAGTACCCTCTGGCTTGCATTGGATATCCCTTGCAGCTGAGCAGCAGCATGAAAAAGCACAACAAACGCTAGCTGATTTGTCATATGAGGGCCAGCTAGTGAAGCGTGATTTAGCTGTGGCTGAGCATTGGTATAAAGCACTGGGCGAGCAAGGAAGTCGCTGGGCTCAGTTTCGTTTAGGCTTTATTTACGCCTCTGGCGGTGACGGTGTTGAGCGAAATTGCGGAAAAGCGGTCGAGCAATTCTCCCATGTGGGTGATGATGTCGCCTTAGGGAATGTCGCCTGGATCTTAGCCACGTGTCCTGAAGCTCAATATCGTGATGGCAATAAAGCGGTCGAATTATCTTTAAAATTACTTAAAACTAATGAAAACGATCCCACTAATTTAGATAATCTTGCTGCAGCTTACGCTGAGGTGGGCAATTTTGGTGCCGCTATTTCGACTCAACAAAAAGCCATTGAAGCATTAAAAGCAAGCGCGGTAATGACTAAAACGGATGAGTTTATACAAAGGCTGCAAACCTACGAACAAAAACGTGCCTATCGTGAAACCCTACGTTTATTAGAATAAGTATTTTTAACCATTTTTATAAAAGAACGCGCTTCAAGTTAATTTTATCGCTTTTAAAGATAATATCTTTAAATAAAGCTTGTTGATTACGTGAATGACAGCCTAAATAAAACTTGGGTATTACATGCTTTAATCGGTTTAAGTGAGCGTCCAAGTATGCTGTGTTTGATATTCCACTCCGGTTGTGGTGTTTGTAGAATGATATAAATGCAAACTGTCTGGTCTTAAGGTTAATCCGCTCTTATCTATATTTTTAAACATCGCTAAATCTGGGGGGTTATTAGCCTGCCGCCATTCTTTTGCCTTTCTGAATAAACTGATATGCGGGCAAAAGGTGTGTTCACTTTTATATAATTGCAGGCGCTCGGCTATTAGCTGTGTTTGCCTCGCTAATTGTGCTAACGATGGCACAATTGCATAACCCCTCAAGCAACATACTTGTGCATTGGGCCATAAATCGAACCCGTTGAGATTTATGCTAAATGTGGGCTTAACTAAATTATTGACCGCATCAATCAAGTTTATTTTTTGTCTCTCATCGACTAAGCCAAGAAAAGCGAGGGTTAAATGTAAGTTGTGAGCGCCAACGGGTTTTGCCTCAGGGGCTAGGCTTGTACACAGTGTTTGTTGCAATGTTATGAGATATTCTTTTTGTGCGCTTGTTGGGGTGAAACCCAGAAACAATTTCTGTTGCATATATTGGCTAGTCCCTATGCTGAACGTGAAGAGGTTAAGCAACCTTTTGGTATTAAGTGTCATGTTAGCTTTGAGGCTATGGTTGGATTTATCGACACGTTAACGCTTTTTAAGGTGCCATTTTTAGTCGGGCGGCGACACATCCATTGCTAATATCCTCTCATTTAAAGCGCTCAATTCGATACATTGTTAGTATTGATAGTCGTTAAGTCGCTTACTTCTCATCATTTCTGTTTATGTGCACTGGCGCATTTTTAGCTGCGGCAAATTGTCGCGCTTTTTTCTATTGTGATTGCTGTTAAATTAAAAGCCATAAGAATCCCCTATTGAAAAGTGTTTAAAAACAATACCTAGGGGGATTTATGTCAAACAAGCTTATGAAGTTAGCTTATATCATTGCCAGTATTTTGGGCACCACACTGCCTCAGTTAGCGTTAGGAGCACAAGCCACAAACTGTGGAGAAAATAAGACGTGTACCGATTACTTATTAATCACGGGTGATGTCATGCGTCAGCCTGTGCATTTGGTCAGTGATCCTAAACAAAATCGTTTACCTTTGCCGGCCTATGATGGTTCCGGTTTTTTACGGTCTATCCCCGGATTTAATGTCACCCGCAAAGGGGGCTCCGGTGGCGATCCGACATTTAGAGGGCAAGGTGGCTCGCGCTTAAGCATTGTTGATGACGGTCAGCATGTTTACGGTGCCTGTGGTGGACGAATGGATCCGCCGACTAACTACATTTACCCAGAAGCCTATGACCAAATAACAGTAATAAAAGGCCCACAAACTGTGAAATATGGTCCCGTTGGCACGGCTGGCACTGTTTTATTTGAAAAGAATCGTCATAAATTTGCGGATGCCGATGCTGAAGGTCGCGCCAGCGCAACGGGTGGCAGTTTTGAGCGCCGTGATGGCATTATTGAAATCACGGCAGGTGATAAAGATTATTATATTGATTTTGATATGAATCAATCAAGTAGCGATCATTATCAAGATGGCGATGGCAACAAAGTTCAATCCAGTTATGACCGCCAGAATAGCCATTTAGCTTTAGGTTGGACGCCATCGGAGCGGACAGTGTTTGAGCTTGCTTATGGTGAGTCTAGTGGGGAAGCTGAATATGCCGATCGATTAAATAAGGCTCGCCAGATTGATAATCGCGATGTCACCGCGTTACTACAGCACGAATTTGAATCGACTTGGTTAAACGCAGTTGAAGTACAATTTTTTAGTAATAAAAACGATCACATAATGGATCGATTTGATGAAGGTGTAAATTCTGGATCCAATGTGCGGCGCATGACCGACGGAGGTCATGTTTGGCTAGAATTAACCCCTTTGGATGCACTTGAATTGACTGCTGGCCTTGATTACATGTCGAGTGAGCATGATGGTCGCAGCATGGCTGCTGGTGATGTCGGTTTAGATGACTTACTGCAAAAACCATTTAAAGACGATATGCGTTATAAAAATTACGGCTTCTTTGCCGAATCTATCTATCGCATCGATAAAAATAGCATTCATGCCGGTATACGTTATGACCTGTGGAATACAGAGCTGTTAATTGCCCAGATGGGAGAACGTGACGACAAACTTTACAGTGGTTTTGTGCGTTATGAATATGCTTTAGCGGGACATCAATACTATGCGGGTTTTGGTTCTGCTCAACGTATGCCCGATTATTGGGAGATCATGAAGACCAGTGCAACGGCTTTAGGGCAAAAAGCTTTTGATCTGGATGTAGAAACTACGAATCAATTTGATATCGGTTGGATTTATCAGGGGCCAATTGAAACCTCGGTGGCATTATTTTATGGTCAAATTGAAGATTATATACTGGTCGATGCCACAGGAACTGCGGCTGTTGCACGTAATATTGACGCAACCTTGTATGGTGGCGAAGCTAGTCTAGACTACGCGCTGAACGATCAGTGGTCGACTCAATTAACCGTAAGCTATACGCGGGGGAACAACGATACCGATAGGGTTGCGCTGGGGCAGATTTCACCTATTGAGGCAAGGTTAACTCTAAATTATCAATGGAATAGTTGGACCTTGGCGACCCTGTGGCGTGTGGTTGCGGCTCAAGATAGATATACCTTAGGCCATGGTAATATCGTAGGGCAGGATTTGGGCGCCAGTCATGGTTTTGGAACCTTAGCGCTCAATGCTTCTTGGTCCTATACCAAAGATTTATCGCTGATTGTGGGTATTGAGAATTTATTTGATATCACCTACGCCGAGCACGTGAGTAAAGCGGGTACAGGCAACGATCTCCCCGGTAGTGAAGCGATGTTTAGGGTTAATGAGCCGGGACGCAATGCTTGGGTAAAACTTAATTATCGTTTTTAAATTAGGTAGATATTTCAAGTAAGTATTCAATATTAATCTAGGTTTTTCTACCTATCTCCTCGATTGCGTTAGCTAACGCAATCGAGGACAATTCTTTCAATTGGCATGACTGTTTTAAAGGTGAGGGGGTTAAAGGGACAGTATTAACCAGCTATGTTAAACTGCCGAATAATTTCTCCTTTGTATATTTGTGCATTGAACCATCTACCCATTCATTCTTTACTTGCACCGCTGCGCGCGGCATTTTCTCGTCACGCTCAAGTGATCCTCGAGGCGCCCACGGGTGCGGGAAAATCGACGGCATTACCTTTGGCTATGCTGGATTGGCCAGAAATCAGTGGCCGTATTTTAATGCTCGAGCCTAGGCGCGTCGCGGCTCGCAGTGTGGCGCATTATATTGCCAGCTGTCGCCAGCAAAAGGTGGGGCAAGAGGTGGGCTATCGCGTCCGCGGTGAAGCTAAAATCAGCGCTAATACCCGTTTAGAAATTGTCACCGAAGGCATACTGACGCGAATGATCCAACAAGATCCTGAGTTAACTGGGATTGGAATGATCATCTTCGATGAAATTCATGAACGTCACCTCACCACAGATTTAGGTCTTGCCCTAGCGCTCGAAGTACAAGCCTCATTGCGGGGCGATTTAAAGATATTAGCTATGTCAGCGACCTTATCTGGCCTTGCCTTGGGCGAACTGATGCCAGAAGCCGTGACTTTACATAGTGAAGGTCGCAGTTTTCCTGTCGACATCGAATATCGCCCTGTGCCGACTCAGCTGCATTGGATTGATCACCTTGGCCGCAGCGTGCTCGATTTGGTCTCGGCTAGTAGCGCTAGTGTCGATAAAACGGCTACCAATAATGCTGTGCTGGTGTTTTTACCCGGGAAAGGCGAAATCTCACGATTACAGCAATTTCTGCGTGAGCGTTTAAGTCATGATGCTTTTTTGATTTGCCCCCTCTATGGCGAGCTTTCAGGGGCGGAGCAAGACAGCGCAATAGCGGCAACGACAGACGGCAGGCGCAAAATCGTGTTAGCCACTAACGTCGCAGAATCAAGCTTAACCATTGAGGGCATAGGTTTTGTCATCGACAGTGGCTATAAGCGCCAAGCCAGTTTTAATCCCAAGACCGGCGTAACCCGTTTAGGCTTAAAGCGTATTAGCCAAGCTTCTGCGACTCAGCGCAGCGGCCGCGCCGGACGTTTATCGGCAGGTGTGTGTGTACGCCTGTGGAGCCAAGAAGAACATGGGCGGATGCTAAGGGCGGATGAACCCGAAATAAGCCAAGCGGATCTGGTGTCTATGGCCCACGATTGTGCCTATTGGGGCGCTAAATCTTTTAGCGATTTAATGCTGTTAACGCCGCCGCCGAGTGTGAATGAGGCGTTGGCGTGGAAACTGTTACAGCGTTTAGGCATGGTCGATAGCCACAATAAACTGACGTCCCACGGCAAAACGGCCTACGAGCTAGGATGCCACCCAAGGCTCGCCCACATGCTATTGGGCGCTAAAAGCTTCGGCGCAAAAAATATCAGCGGGCAAGCTGCGCAATTAGGTAGCTTAGCTTGTTTGCTATCGGGAATTTTAGAGGCGCGAGGGCTACCTAAAAAAGGTGCCGATATCATGAATTACTTGCACTTTGCCAGCCAAGGGCAAGCGGGACAGCAAGCCAAACAGTGGCAGAAAAAACTCGCATTAACCGCTGATTTATCTCAAGTCGCAACCCATGCCCATCACAGTGATGTGGGATTATTATTGGCGCTCGCTTATCCAGATCGCATCGCCAAAGCGCGCGGTGTTGAGGGTTATCAATTAGCTAATGGCACAGGCGTGGTGCTGGCTGGTGATGATGCATTGTCGCAAACCCCATGGATGGTGGTGGCCGATTTTCAAGAAACTGAGGGTAGAAACGCTGGGCGAATTTACTTGGCAAGTCAGTTTCAGCCGAGTTTATTTGATAGCGAATTAACCGATTTGTTAGAAATCCATGAACAATGTGGCTGGGATGACAGTAAGGGCCGCGTTATTGCGCAGCGCCAATACAAGGTCGGACAAATTTTAGTAAAAACCGAGACAATTGCTAAGCCTGAGCGTAAACAAATTGTCGCGGCCTTACTGGGTTATATTCGCCAGCAAGGATTACAAATTCTCAATTGGAACGCTAACTTAGAACAGTTTCAATACAGGCTGAAACTCGCTACTGAGTTTGATGTTGCTAGCGACTGGCCCCAAGTTGATGATGAAGCACTATTAGCCAATCTCGAAACTTGGCTGGCGCCTTACCTTGAAAATGTGAATAATCTGCCGCAATTAGTTAAGCTCGATTGTTTTGCTTTTGTGGCAAACTGTTTGAGCTGGCAGCAGAAACAACGACTCGAGGAGTTATTGCCCACTTCGTGGCCGTTAGTCACCGGAACCTCAGCGCCGATTGTATACGATGAGTCTGGACGTGCGCTGCTGCGTGTGCGGTTACAGGAAACCTTTGGTATGGCACAAAGTCCAATGCTCGCGCAGGGTAAGTTAAAGGTGACGATGGAGTTACTTTCTCCGGCGCAGCGACCATTAGCGCTGACGGCGGATCTCGCCAGTTTTTGGCAGGGACCTTATGTAGAAGTGAAAAAGGAAATGCGCGGCCGATATCCAAAACATTTGTGGCCCGACGATCCTGTGAATACATTACCAACAAAATTTACCAAGAAAAAAACCTTGGGTTTAGCTCAGCCATAGTTTAGCCAGCCTTTATAAAAGGCTTTAATGCACAAGGTGCTTGCCGTTGTGTTTATGGCTTAAGTCCTTAAATGCACCAATGATGAAGTAGATATGACAACTAAGACAACAAAGAAAACACCCGCGTCTCGCAGGTCTAAAAACAACCGTGGTGTGTTTCGACGAATTTGGTCAATTGCTTGGAAGCTGGGTTTGGCTGGATTGGCCCTCGTCACTTTATATAGCATTTATCTTGATCAAATTATTGCGCAAAAATTTGAAGGACAAAAATGGCACCTGCCAGCGCAGGTATTTAGCCGTTCTATGGCGCTCTATCCTGGCGCTGCCGTCAGCCATCCGCAAATTATGGCGGAGCTTAAGTTGCTCAGTTATCGCAAAGTGGCCAATCCACGCCAAGTTGGCGAGTTTTCGGCCTCAAGCACGCGTATTGAATTATGGCGTCGACCCTTTTTGCATCCTGAAGGCGATCAGGTCGAACAAAGAGTCATGATAAGTTTCGACAGCAATGGCGTCAGCTCGGTGACCCGAGTGTCAGACAAGCGCCAACTTGCCGTGTTCCACCTTGAACCGGTATTGCTCGATCGCATTATTACGGGTGACGGCGAAGACAGACTTTTTGTGCCCACCGAAGAAATGCCGCAGTCGATTGTGCAGGCATTGCTGCTGGTGGAAGATCGCAGTTTTTATGAACATCACGGCGTTAATCCCTTTGCGATTGCGCGCGCCGCGTTGGTCAATATCAGTGCGGGGCGCACAGTGCAGGGCGGCTCGACGTTAACGCAACAGTTAGCGAAAAACTTTTTCCTGTCTAGTGAACGTTCTTTACTGCGCAAGGTGCGCGAAGCCTTAATGGCTGTGATTATTGATTTTCGTTACAGCAAAGAAGAAATCCTCGAAGCTTATTTAAACGAAGTGTATATGGGACAAGATAAATCCCGCGCCGTCCATGGTATGGGGTTAGCATCGCGCTTCTATTTTGGCCGCCCGATCACTGAGTTAACGATTTCTCAACAGGCTTTTTTAGTGGCTGCGATTAAAGGCCCATCTTATTACAACCCTTGGAAATATCCTGAGCGTATTCAAGAGCGTCGCGATCTTGTATTGCGTTTACTTATGGATGCAGGCCATTTAAATACGGCCGAATACAAGGCGGCCGTGGAGTCACCCTTAGGCATTCGTAATGTAAATAAACCCGCACATCAGAAGTTACCTTCATTCTTTGCTTTAGTAAAACAAGAAGTTAATGAGCGTTATGGCGATGCACTGTTGAAGCAATCAGGGGTGAAAATCTATACCACGCTCGATCCTATGGCTCAAGAAGCTGCCGAAATCGCGGTAACCCGAACGCTTAAAAGCTTAGATAAGAGTAATAAGTCATTACAGATAGGCATGGTAGTCACAGATAAATATACCGGCGGCATCGCGGCTATGGTCGGTGATAAAACTCCAGGATTTGACGGCTTTAACCGCGCGGTAGAAATTCGCCGCCCTATAGGTTCGTTAATTAAGCCCTTTGTGTATGCCACCGCTCTAGCACCTAATAGCCAATTTACGTTAGCGACACCGCTTAAAGATCAACCGATAACCTTAAAGAGTGAGCAAGGTAAAACTTGGTCACCACAAAACTTTGATAAAAAGTTTACTGGCCAAGTACCGCTGTTAACAGCGCTAAAAAAGTCGATGAACGTACCTACAGTCAACCTCGGTATTGCGGTTGGTGTGGATGCGGTCGCAACAACCTTGGCTAAATCGGGCTGGCATGAACCACTAAATCCGTACCCTTCCATGTTGCTGGGTGCCGTCAATGGTTCACCATTAATGGTGGCGCAGGTGTATCAAACCTTAGCCGACAGTGGTGTTTACCGTAAATTAACTACCGTGACGGCGGTACTCGATTCTGAAAAGAATCCATTACCCGTAACGCGACTACCTAAAGAGCAAGCCATATCGCCTGAAACGGACTTTTTAATTCAGTTCGCGATGCAACAAGTGGTCAATACCGGAACTGCGACGCGTCTGGGTAATGCGTTCCCCGGCGTGGGATTAGCAGGTAAAACAGGTACCAGTAACGACAGCCGCGACTCTTGGTTTGCCGGTTTTGATGAGCGTAACGTCGCGGCCATTTGGGTGGGGCGTGACGATAACGGTAAAACCAGCTTATATGGTAGCAGTGGCGCCATGGCCGTATATCTTGCCTTCTTAAAGGAGCGCCCACCGATAAGCCTGCGTTCGATTCAGGTCAATGGGGTAGTAAGGGGCTTTTTTGACCGTGATACTGGTATCGCTAAAGAGTCTACCTGTAGCAATGTTGATGCGCTGCCAGCATTAACGGCAACCTATCGTCCAATAAACAACTGTGGTGAGCCGTTACAGTGGTGGCAAAAAATTCTCGGCCAATAGTTGGTAGTTGGGTTGAGAGTCGCTCAATAATGCCCTGCGTATTGAGCATATACCGTTAAGTTAAAACCGTCTTTGCAGAGTATGAATGGCGTTGTCGTGTGTTTACGCGATAACGCCAATTTAACCTTGTATGAGTGGTTAATTCCAAGTGAGAAATATCATGTATAAAACCGCTGCCGCCGTGCATATTTTAGTGAAACATAAAGAGCAGGCTGAGGATATTATTAAGCAGCTGAATAACGGTGCTAATTTTGCGATGCTCGCCAAACGTTTTTCCTCTTGTCCATCGGCTAAAAAAGGCGGTGATTTAGGCGAGTTTAAAAAAGGTCAAATGGTGCCCCAGTTCGATAAAGTCGCTTTCAGCGGTGAGTTATTAGTGCCACATATTGTGAAAACAAAGTTTGGTTTTCATGTGGTTAAAGTGCTTTATCGGACTTAATGCCGTTGGAGTGAGGCTGGTATTTGTAGCGTTCTGCTTAGCTGAACGTTATTTTTAACTCATCAAAGGGATGGAACATTAAGGAGCGATGCGCATGATCTTTAGTTTTAATAGCGAAGATGCCAGCCAAGTTTGTGTTGGCGCCTTTGCACTTGCGGTGCCCGTCGCGTTTTCAGAGGAAGCGTGGCGGCTGGGTGAAACCTTGCCTGTGCTCAATATTGCCATGCTGTTTAGCTTATCCTTACTATTTCTCAGTGTTTTTAGCTACCACAGCGTGTTCCAGCAAAATATTCGCGCCCGAGTTCCAGTATTTATTTTTCGCATTGTGGTGGCGTATTTACTCACCGCTTGTGTGGTGTTTTTGGTGCTGCTTTGTCTTGATAAAGTGCCATTTTTTGAGGACCCGCTGACCTCAATTAAACGAATTATCGTGATCTCTATGCCCGCATCAATGGGCGCGATTGTGGTGGACAGCTTCGATAAGGAATGATGCGCGTTGGCTAAATTGGGTCACTGGTGAATTGCGGTTATCTTGCGCATACTTATTGGCATATTTTGATATTGGCTTTGTTCAAAGCCAGCCTCAAATCGAGATTTT
Source organism: Shewanella glacialipiscicola (assembly GCF_023283485.1). Taxonomy (GTDB): domain Bacteria; phylum Pseudomonadota; class Gammaproteobacteria; order Enterobacterales; family Shewanellaceae; genus Shewanella; species Shewanella glacialipiscicola. The sequence continues at coordinate 19,548 of NZ_JAKILU010000025.1, read as the reverse complement.
AAGCTCGATATTTTAGCCAAATAAAAATGAAAGGAAATCATCATGAACACTAGCACCCTCGCTTTGCTTATCCCAATATTCGCCATTGTGGGTGGATATGTGGTCGCGATTATGAAAATACGCAATAAATCAGTGGGTTTGAGCCGTGAACAAGACGCTGAAAATCAAGCGCTGCGGGCTGAGTTAGCCAGTTTGCGTCAGCGTATTGAAGTGCTCGAGCAGTTAGTTACAGACGATGATTATCAATTAAAGCGTGAATTTAAAAGAGTTTAATGTGTTATTTAATTTCTATTGACGCTCATTACTTATTCATTAATGTTATGACTCCGGCGTTTTGTTTGGCTTTACAAATGTGAATATGCTGTTACTTTGTACGTCTTCCTTGGGGCTAAGTCATCGGGTGAGTTAAATGCATAATGTAAGGTAAACTCTTGATAATTTTGTTATCCATCCTTATTTGAGTCATTTAAAATAGAGTTTATATGTTTCTAGCGCCGTATTTTTTAAAGCAAAATCAAACTATTTCCGTTTCCGCACAACAAGCCAGTGACTTCGCCAAAAAAATTGCGCAGGACTTCAATCCTATACACGACGTGGGTGCTAAGCGTTTTTGTGTGCCAGGTGATTTGTTGTTTGCCTTAGTATTAACCCAGTATGGTTTAAGCCAGCAGATGAAATTTAGCTTTGCAGGCATGGTGGGTGATGGCACTGAATTACAGTTTCCGGCGCAGGTGAATGACAGTTTCTCGATTTGTGATAGCCGTGAAAAAGTCTACCTTAATGTCAGCCGTCAAGGTGATGTCAGCCGTTGTGACGCGCAAACAGAATCCTTTATTCGTCAGTATGTGGCGTTCTCTGGGCATAACTTTATTGATATTTTGATCCCTTTGATGAAGCAGCATCAAGTGATGATAAACCCAGAACGACCCTTAGTTATTTACGAAAGTATGTCGTTTGATTTAACCACTTTAGATTTTATTGAAGTGACACTCTCGCTTGTTGGACAAGATTTAAAAATCAACGGTAAACGCGGTGACGTCACGCTGCATTTTGAACTGCATAGTGGTGATATTGTCGTTGGAACTGGGATTAAAACGTTAGTGATGAGTGGATTACGTCCCTATGAAGAGGCATCGGTGCAGCAAATGCGCGCCACCTATGAAGGCCGTAAAACGGATTTCTAATTGTTGATATTGTTACTCAAATACAACACATAAAAAAACGAGCTGCCATTGGTAGCTCGTTTTTTATGCGCTAAATGCGCTTTACAACATCACATGTGCCCAGATTAGGCTATTTTTTCAATCTTAGCCGGCAGGCCTTGTCTGGCCGATGCGCCGCTCGCCCAATCCACTAGCGGATAACGCCCATTACGGCTTGGATCAAACAAGTTTAAGTCGTTCATATTAATCCCCACACGGATCAACGGATTGGCCGCGATGCTAATATCGTCAATCACAGTGTCACGCGCGCCGAGTTCTTTATGACCATAGCCATGCTCTATAGCGATACAGTCGGCTTGCACGCCAGCAACACATTCCACTAGGGCAATCACGCTGCCATTAGGCGTGCTGATTTTAACGGTATCACCGGTGCTAATCCCAAAACGTGCTGCGGTTTTCTCATTAAGTCGCACTGGGTTATTGGGGTGAACTTGGCGCAAGCGGTCTGAACCAATACTCATCGAACTCATAGTGTGAGACTTATAGCTGCTGATAAGTAATGGCCATTGTGATTTATCAAACGCCTTGTCGAGTGGTGTACCATCGGCCAAGGCGGGTTGATATAAGCGTGGGCAACCACTCATAAACTCCCCTGTTAAACTATTGCGACGACTGCCTACCTCTGGGTTCCACAGCATCATAGGTTTAGGCCACACTTTGCTAGGATTACCCGCTTCATCTCGGGCATTACGCATATTTTCAAAGCGGCCACCGCGGGCAAATAAGTAACTGACTTTTTTGACCTCTTCAGGTTTTAACCTAGTGTTTAGCTCCGCTTGAATCCGGCTAACGCCGCTAAGATACATATCTTCGGCATTGATATCGGCGACCGCTGTGCCTAAATAAGCCACGTTTGCTGCGCCATAAAGTGAATAGTCGGCAGCGCGAGTTAACGGGTGCAAACTGCCATCGGCGGCGGTTATGGCATCTTCTCCAAAGCCGGGTAGGGCTAATTTGATTGCCACTTGGCTGAGGAAAGATTCCATACACACCACATCACCCGTGGCCGTTTTAGCGACGCGAGGCTCGACAATCGGCCAGCGGCCAGTGACCACTTTGGTCATTGTGCCTTGCCATGCTGAGGTCCAGCCCCATGACTCATAGGTTAAGGTGTCGGGTACAATGTAATCTGACAGCGCTGAGGTTTCGTTAATAAAACTGTCGATACTGATAAACAGCGGCAACACTTTAGGATCTTTTAATTGCTCGCCTATGGCTTCACCTAAACCCGCTTGGCCATAAACAGGGTTACCCATGTGGTTAATCCATGCTTTGAGCGTATAAGGATAACCGTGTACTGCCGCAGTTAAATGCTCGCCCAATAATGGTGATGAAATAGGATACCAAGGTTCCTTAGACGGATAGGGCGATTGGCCCGCTTCGACCTTACGGCGGTATTCTGAGGTTTTCTCATAGGGGAATTTAGAGCGTGATAAAAATACTCCCTTAGGTTCGAGCATGCCGTCAAACTCTTGCAGATTGTATCGTGGTCCTTTACCAAAGGCAGGGAAAGAACCGCCAGAGGCTAACGCGCCACCTTTTAAGTTTATGTTACCTATCATGGCGTTAAGCATCATGATCGCCCATGCACTGTAAAAACCATTGGCGCTCATTGTGCCGCCATGTGAAATCACCGCGGCTTTAGTGCCGTGGCTGGTAAATTTATCGGCAAGGTCGATAATTTTCGCTTCGCTGATATCACATTCCTTGGCATATTCCGCCATGCTAAAGCCAAGGGCGGCGTCGCTTAATAGCTGGAAGCTAGATTTAACGGCAATTATGCCTTTGGGCGTATCAACGCTGTGAATAACCGCAAGCTTGGCTTTTTGGCTCATGCTTGCCAGTGTGACAGCTCCGCTTGCCTCGTCGATAACTAAAGGCGAATCTTGTTCACCATAGGCTTTGCCCTCAAAGGGTAAGCCCAGATCGCTGGCAAATAAATACTGACCAAATCTTGGTAGTGTTGGGTCGCTGACAATAAGATAGCTCGCATTACTAAAACCGCGATACCCCGCCGCTTTAGCCGCTTCCACATTCGGCGCCGTGAGGAAATTGACCGCATAACGTTGCTGCTCAATTATCCAACGTAACATGCCCATCGCTAATGCTGAGTCTGTTGCTGGCCTAATAGGTAGCCAAGTATTGTTGCCTGCACAGGGTTGGTTAGAGGTGTTGGGCAACATGGGTGACACCACTACATAACTGAAGTTGGTGTTATTGACCCGCGCATTGGCTAACTGTCTGGCTTGGCGCTTAAATGGGTTACCCGATTGCTGGGGTGAAGTGCCGATAAACAGTAAAAACTCGCTGTTATCCCAATCTGGTTTTAAGTGAGCATATTTTTTTAAATCATCGAGTAACGCACCCGCCCCCGCACGGTAAGTAAAGCCGCAATAGGCGCCGTGGTTAGCAAAGTTACGCGTACCAAAACTATTAAAGGTAAAGCGTTTAATCAGTGCATCGCGACCTTCATCAGAGGCATTTGATACTAATAGCTGGTTGGCTTTAGGGCCGTATTCTGGGTTATTGGCATCCAGTGGCGTGCTAACATCGCGGATTGCGCGCAGCCCTTCAACATGGCCTTCACCAAATAAGTCACCGCCTTCGACGGTTTCATTTAGCAATTGCTCAAAGCTAATACTTTGCCATTGACCACTGCCACGCTTACCCACTCGTTTAAGGCATTGGGTAACACGATGTGGGCTATCTAATTGCTCCAACATGGCATTACCACGGGCACAGGCTGTTGAACGGCCCTGTAAACCTTGCTCTTGAAACGCGCTTAGACCAACAAATGCTGCTTTAATTGGCGTGTCAAAATCGATATGCTCTCTAGCCGATAATGGGTGGTAAGGGTTACCGCTAATGCGGATTATTTTATCGGTTTTTTGATCGATTCGTGCCCGTACACCGCATTTAGTCCAGCAGCCTAAACACATGGTATTGACGACACGCTGCTCATCATTACTGATAAGTTGACCTGTTTTTAAATCGACTTTGTATTCAGGTGTTAATGAATTGCCATGCAGGGGATCATGGGTCGGTTTACCCGAAGTGCCATTAACAACGCCCTTGCCTATTTGCGTTAAGGTATGGCTATAACCTGCGGCAAAGAGCCCTACGCCACCCGTTACAGCAGCCCCTTTGATAAAACGACGTTTACTTTTGTCCATAGTGGACTCCTCAATTCTGTCTACGTTAATTCTGTAGGTTCAATGGGCTGCTCAACGTGAAAGCGTTGCCTTGGGTGTGTGGCGAATTAATTCAGAGACGAGCGCGATTAATGCTAACCACAGGCCGAAGGTTCCGGCTATGCCTAATAGTCCTTCAGGTCCCCAAGGTAATTGGTAAAGGTAAGTACCTGCGCCGTATTTAGGGTCGGTTTGCGCTTGAATTAGCACTATCCAGCGAAAGCCCCATGCCAGATGAATACTGGTTAAGCTCACAATCAACATCACGCTATTAGGGAGATGGCGCAGTGCCAGCATCAAGGCGAGTAGCGCTAGTGTAATCAGTACCCAAATCGCCGCTAGTTGCCAGCTTGGGCTGGTTTCTAGTAAAAGCGCGGCTTCTGGCGCTGAGCCGTTATCAAATAAAGCCCAACCGATAAGGCACAGTGCAAATAGGCCGAAGCTTGCGCGGATCCACAGTAATAGGCTGTCTTGAGTCGCCTGCTGATAACCGTGCAATAGACGATTTAATACCGCTAAGGTGCCACAGGCTGCCAATAAGGCGCTGGTGGCCATTAACGGTGGCAGCCAGTAGGTGTGCCACAATGGACGAGCCTTGATAGCCATGGTTTCCATGCCGGTGTAAAGCGCGATGCTACAAGCACTTAAGGTGGTTAATATGGCGATGATTTTAATCAGTTTTTCACTTTCCCAGTCGCCAAATCGGAGTAAGCTCGCGATACGTTGTACCCAGTCTTGATTGAGCTGATTTGAACGGTTGGGGAGATATTGACGCAGTAATAACCAGGCAAATACAGCACTGGTGCCTGAAAATACCGGCAGTAAAAATGCGCCGAACCACATCCAAGAGTCAGGACGCACTTGGGCATAAAAGTGCCACGCGCGCAGCGGTTGATGTAAGTCAGCGAGTAACGCAATCGGCGCCACAATACCCGCGGTTAGCATTAAGCTGGCGCAGAGTTTCAGTAATCTGTCATCACGTTTGCCTTTAGTGAATAAATGGATAGTGGCAACCCATACGCTGGCATAGGCTAAACCCATCATAAAAAAGTATTGCACTGCCCAAGGTAGCCAAGTAATGGCGATATCAGGGGTAAAGATTTCTTTAATGACCATGGTGGATCTCCTCGCCAGTGTCAGTGAGTAAAGTGCGAACAGGAGCTTGGCCGCTAATACGATCTTCAAAGGCACTGCTCATTCCAATATAAAAGACCCGAGGTGCCGTGTTTGCATCAGGTTTTAACACTTTAATGTCGCTGCTATTGGCTGCGAGTAACTGGCTAATCTGGCTGTTAGGATCGTTAAGATCACCAATCACTCGTGCTTCGCCAACACAGGTTTCAACACAGGCGGGCAGTAATCCCACATCTAATCTATGGGCACAGAAAGTACATTTGTCGGCGGTGTTAGTATCGTGGTTGATAAAGCGCGCATCGTAGGGACAGGCATGCACACAGTAGCCACAACCCACGCACCATTCATTATTTACAACAACGATACCGTCTTTACGCTGGAAGGTGGCGCCCGTTGGACATACAGGAATACAGGGTGGATTTTCACAGTGGTTACACAATCTTGGCAGCATTAAGAATGCTGGGCTGGACGCCTCATCTTGCTGTGACACTTCGTACTGTTGTACTGTGGTGCGAAATTGTCCTAGTGGTGGTTGGTTTTCAATAGTACAAGCTACCGTACAGGCTTGGCAGCCAACGCAGCGACGTAAATCAATCACCATGCCGTAACGTTTGCCGACTTGGCCTTCGCTCGCATTATAGGTTTGACTACTGCTACCAGCGTTACCGCTTTGTGGATTATCTTGCGCATATACTTGCACTACGGGGATCAATGCGGCGCCTACGCTCACACTGGCCATTTTGCCGAGAAACTGACGTTTACTCTTATCCATACCGATTTCCTTCACTCTTGCAGATCGCTAAAAACTGGCTCATAGACCTCAGATTTATAGGTTTATGGCGAGGTATGTAGAACATTCTGTTAAAGGGAAGGGACTATAACTATAGTGGTATTCCACATATCAATTGTGGACTTGATCTAGCGCAATAAAAATCCGTTAGAATGGCCATTAAGTGTGAACTCAAACTGTATTTTAAAGGATGTGAGGGAGTGTATTTTAGATTGTATTACCGCCCATTATCGGCCATAAAAAACCATCCAATGCATCGTCTCCCAAGGTGGGATCTACTTGCCCAATACGGGTTTTATGCGTTTTGCTCGATAGTGGTTTTAGTCTTGCTGAGTGTCTTATTTACTGGCGATGCGATGGCAAAACCACAAGATCACATTGAACCGTCGGTATCTGCCACTTCAATTCCGCTTGTCGCTAAGAGTGCTTTAGCGGATGAGACTAGCTATCAGCCTAACTATGGTTCTAATGATGCCTCTAACGATCAGCCAAATAATGAGCTTATCGTTCAGTCTAATAATGAATCTTATGCAGTGGTAGATGTGGGCGTGTTGGCGATACGGGGCTATAAAGCGACAATTACGCGTTGGCAACCCCTAATGCGCTGGCTTGAAACACAAATTCCTAACAGTTACTTTAGGTTACACCCGTTATCCTTAGATGAATTGGCTAAGGGCGTTGAAACCCAAGAGCTGGATTTTGTCATCACCAACCCCGGACAATCGGTATTATTGGCGCGGCAATATTCTCTGTCTTGGCTGGCAACGCTGCGTAGTCCGGTAAATCATGGCGCGGCGATGCAAGTGGGTTCAGCACTGGTTGTGCGGGCCGATTCTGCCTATCACACTTTAAGTGACTTAAAGGGGCGCAGGTTGGGTATTGTGTCGACCAGTGCCTTTGGCGGTTACTTAACCTTAGTGTATGAAGCTCAATTAAAAGGCATTGATTTACCGCGTTTTGTGGGCGATATCGTGCCATTAGGCTTTCCGTTAGATAACTTACTCTATCAGCTCGGTGGCCGCCGCTTTACTGCCCATGCATCGCCTAATATTGCCAGTATGAACTCCAATGTTGATGCTAATATTGACCCCAATGTTGAACAAGCAACTACTAATGCTAGCCCTGATATTAGCCCCAGTATTATCGCTAATCCCGATTCGACTCTTGTTCCTGATCTTGATCTGAATACTCATCATGAAGTGTCACAAGCTGCTGCGTTAGATGCCGTTGTGGTGCCAGTGTGTCAGCTTGAGCAAATGCAGCGCGAAGGCCTAATAGACATAGCAGATTATCGGGTGCTGGATAATCAGGCCCCCGCGGGGTTTCATTGCCAAGTCTCGACCCGTTTGTACCCAAACTGGTCTATGGCGAAAACCAATCGTGCCTCGCAATCTTTAGCCAAAAGTGTCACGCAGGCGTTATTGGCACTCCCTGAAGATCATTTAGCCGCTAAGGCCGCCGATTCAGCTGGTTGGACGACAGCGGTAAGCCAATTGGCGATCGATCAGTTGCTTAAAGATCTCGACATGCACCCTCTACAAACACCTTGGTGGCACAATGCATGGCTGTGGGTAAAGTCTCATCAACAATGGGCTTGGTTTGTACTGGGTATTTTGGTGCTGCTCAATGTGTATCATTTTTGGTTGGAATACCGTTTTAGTCGTCGGGGTCGAGAGCTACTTAATACCCAGCGTCAACTCAGTGAAAACCGCATGTTATTGGAGCACGCCCAACGAATTGCGATTGTTGGCGAGCTAGGTGCCAGCCTCTCCCATGAGCTCAATCAACCTTTGGCGGCAATTGGCCATTATTGTCACGGCGCCGAAGTGCGGTTACAGCGGGGCAGCACGCCAGAGGAACTGCAATCGGTGTTGACGCTTATCCAGCAGGAAGTCACGCGGGCCGACAGTATTATCAGCCGTTTACGTAATTTAATGAAGAAGCGACCTATCTCTAAAGTGCCGTGCTTTTTACATGAACTTATCCAAGATACTACGCCACTATTGGCCTATGAGTTTGAACGACACCAGATTAACATTGGCATCCACATCACGGGGACGCCCTATTTACAGCCCCTTGATGAAGTTGGTATGCAGCAGTTATTACTTAATTTATTAAAAAATGCTGCCGATGCCTGCGTGCAACAACGGGAGTTAATGCAAAGTGAAGCTCAAGGCACTGCCCAAAATAGTGCGACTCACCAGCAACGCTATACACCCACAATCGATATTGAGCTTGATTACCAACAGAGCCAAATATTGCTGACCATTACTGACAATGGCGTAGGGTTAAGCTCAGAGGCCAGTCAGTTAATGCAGGCATTTTACTCGACTAAATTAGAGGGATTAGGTTTAGGACTGGTCATTTGCCGCGATATTGTTGACAGCCATAGTGGTCATTTTAAGTTAGATAGCGCCGTTAATGGCGGTTGCCAAGTACAAGTATCTTTACCCCGTAAAGCCGATGGAGTGTTGTGATGAGCCTTGAATTACCCGTGTATTTAATTGATGACGATGATTCTGTGCGCCGTTCATTACGTTTTATGCTCGAAAGTTACGGCCTTAATATTATCGACTTTGATAGCGCCGAAGCTTTTTTTCCTGCAGTAGACTTAACGCTGCCAGGCTGCGCGTTAGTCGATGTGCGCATGCCGGGCTTGAGTGGTTCGCAGCTGCACGCTGAACTAATCGCTAAAAATAGTCCCTTGGCGGTTATTTATCTTACCGGCCATGGCGATGTGCCAATGGCGGTTGAAGCCCTTAAATTAGGCGCGGTAGATTTTTTCCAAAAACCGGCCGATGGCGCTAAGTTAGCTGAAGCCGTAGTCAAAGCTCTCGAGCATGCAAAAGCCCATTATCAAGACAATCAATATCTCGAAACTTATCAAGCGCTCACGCCAAGGGAGCGGGAGATACTCAAGTTGATAGCCCAAGGGCTTAAAAACCAAGAAATTGCCGATAACCTCTGCATTGCCATGCGCACGGTTGAAATTCACCGCGCTAATTTGATGAAAGGCATGCAAGTGGCATCGTTGGCAGAAATGATGCTGATCTACGGCCGTATCGCTGAGCGGCTACCGCTGGAATAAATTCGTTAAAATTTACCTTTTACTGCGCTAATTGCCGCTTTGTTAGCCGCGTATTTTTGCTAAGTTATCGTATCATTGGCACCGTTATACCCAAGCTACCTTAAAATACTGAAACTTATATCTTCAGATAGCTTGGGTATATATGTGAGCCAAGGCATTAGCGGCGCGCCGCCGAATTGCCAATACACCGCGATTGCCTTATTTTAGGGGCACGATTTTTAAGGCCAAGCATAGTGGCCCTGTTGGATAGTCTTATTTTTACTGCATAGATAAGACTTATCCCGTTTGGATAAGGAATAAAATGGCAAGCTTGATTCGTATTGTGCTGATTGATACGCACCTTCCGGGCGTTGTGGAACTCGCCCTCAATGGCCATACCAACATTTGTGGGACTAACGCCTCGGGTAAAACTACGCTGCAACGCTTAGTGCCGGTTTTTTATGGCGAATACCCAAGCCGCGTGGTGCCTTCGACCCGCGACAGTTTCGAGCGTTGGTACTTGCCACACGATTCAAGTTACATCATTTATGAATATCAAAAAGCCGACGGTTTACTGTACCAAGCTGTGTTGGCCTCGGCGGGTGATGGTAAGGGCGTTAACTACCGCTTTATCGCTAAAGGTTTTGAGCTAAGCGATTATATTAAATCGCAAAATGGTGACACTATTTTATGCCATACCATGGCGGAACTAGGCCGAGACTTAAAACGTGCCAACATCGCCACTACTAATTTGCTCAATACCCGTGAATATCGCGCCATTATCCAAAACGATCGCACCCTATTAAGCACGGGCAGTAATCGCAGCGAGCTGCGCGGCTATGCCCGCCAATTTGCCCTGTGTGAGGGCGAGCATTCGTTGCGCCATATTGAAAAGCTCGCCAAAGCGGTGCACTCCAAAGAGGGCAAAATGGAGACGATCAAATCGATGATCGCCGCTATTTTAGAAGAAGACGGCGTTAACCCGCCAAGCTCGCGCTTAAATCCGCAGCGCGTCGAGGCGTGGATCCGTGAAAGCCAGTTGATTCAAGGCTTTGAAGTGATTCGCCCCGAGTTTGAAAAACTCGAGCAAGAATTTAATCAACTGCTTAGTGCCGAGCTGCGTTTATCTAGCCTGTCGCGCGGCTATCGTAATGACGAAACCTTAGAAGCCGATCGCCAGGATGTTCAACAAACCTTATCAAAGGAACTGAATTTAAAACTGCGCTTGCTAGACGATGAATGGAAAGAGCAGCGCGATGAGCTCAACCTCGATTTATCGGCAGCTAAGGGTGATGTGGCCAAGTGCGAGTATGAACTCGATGCGATTGAAGATCAGCACAGTGCCTTTTTAGATGCCAATATAGAGCAAGCTAAGGCTGACTTAGAGATGCTGCCAAACTGGCGCACCGATGTTGAAAACCTAAGTGAGCGCCATAAGCTGCAAACCGAAAAGCACCAAGATATTGAGGCGGCCTACAATGCCCGTCGCGGTAAAATTGGCGAGCAGTTAAACCGCGAGCTAGAAGGTTTGCATAGCGATCAAGACAAACTGCGTGAAGCCCGTGATAAGCAGCGTGAAGTCGCGCGCACCGATATTGATGCTTTAGAGGCGCAATGGCGCAGCCAAATGGATGCGGGCAAGGCGAGCTTTAGCGAGCAAGAGTTCCAATTTAAACTCAATGCCGCCGAGCTTAAATTACGTGTCGATGGCGTGACTTACACCGAAGAAGAAAAGTTAAGCCTAGCAATTTTTGATGAGCGTATTCATCGCGCTGATGAAGAGCAAGAAAGCTGTAATGCTAAGGTCGAGCGCTTAAGCAGCGACGAGCGTAAAGTGCGAGCTAAACGCGACCAAGCTAACGAAGCCCTGCGTATTGCCACCTTAAGAGTGAATGAGCGCCAAACAGCGCTCGATGAACTGCACCACATGCTGTTTCCGCAATCCCACACTTTACTCGAGTTTTTGCGTAAAGAAGCCCAAGGTTGGGAGCAAAGTTTAGGTAAAGTGATTGCGCCTGAATTACTGCATCGTACTGATTTACATCCAAGCTTAGTGACTGAATCGAGCGAGGCTTTCTTTGGGGTACATTTAGATCTCAAAGCCATCGATGTGCCTGAGTATGCGGCGTCTGAGCAAGAGCTGCGTATCCGGTTAAGCAAAGCTGAAGAAGCCCACACTAGCGCCCAAGAATTGCAAATTGAGGCTGAATCGCAATTAGTAGCGATCAATGGCGAGCTGGATAATTTAAGCCGCGAGCTTACCTTTGCCCGCACTGCCTACAAAAATAGCCGTGACGATCTGCGCCGCCTATTTGATGAAAAGCGCAGTGAACAAGAAAAAATCAATAAAGCATTAAGTGAGCGTAAAGCCCATGCAGGACAAAGGCTTATCCAACTCGATGGCGAGCTAACACAGCTTAAGCATCAACACGAACTTTGGCTTGAAGAGCAAAAAGAGCAAGCGCTTGAAGCGCGCATGGAGAAAAATGCCTATTGGCAGGAAGTCATCGGCGCGCTCGATAATCAACTCGGCCAAATTAAAGCGACCATAGAAGGGCGCCGTGAAAGTGCTAAAGCTGAACTAAAAGCCTGTGAAACCTGGTACAAAAACGAACTTAAATCCCGCGGAGTGGATGAGGGCGATATCCTCAAGCTCAAGCAACAAATTCGCGAATTAGAGGCCAAAATTAGCAGCGCGGAGCAGCGTCGTAGCGACGTACTGCGCTTTGACGATTGGTATCAGCACACTTGGCTGATGCGCAAACCTAAATTGCAAACTCAGCTGAGTGATGTGAAACGCGCAGTATCCGAAATCGATCAACAGCTTAAGGCGAAAACTCAAGAGGTTAAAACCCGCCGCCAACAGCTAGAAACCGAACGTAAAGCCTCGGATATGGCGCAGGTTGACGCCTCTGAAAACTTAACCAAGTTACGTGCAGTGATGCGAAAACTCGCAGAACTTAAGCTACCCAATAATAACGAAGAAGCCCAAGGCAGCCTAGGTGAGCGTTTGCGCCAAGGTGAGGATTTACTGCTAAAACGCGATTATTTAATGGGGTCGGTTAAGCAATATGTGGAGCATTTTGACTCCGTTATCGCCAGTAAATCGGGTTCTGGTTTAGCTGAGACTTGGGAACGTGCCCGCGAAGAATCGAGCTTTATTAACGACAAAGGTATTCGTTTGCTGGATTATCGTAAGTTAGTACCACAGCTTGAGCAATTGCTGAACGTGATTGTGCCGCAATCGATTACTGCGCTACGTGAGCAAGGCCGAATTTTCGGCGTCGACTTAACGGCGTTTTATGATGTATTAGCCGATATCGACCGCCGCATTGCATCACAAAGTGCGCGTATTACCCGCGAAGTCGGCGAAGAGTTATTCCTCGATGGCGTGTCTGAATCGGCGGTACGTATTCGCTCACGCATTAGTGAGTTAGAGTTTTGGCCCGAGCTTGAACAGTTCGTCAAAGCCTTTAAACATTGGAAAGCCGATGGTTTTAATGGCCTGCCAGATGAGGATTACACCAACAGTATGCGCCGCGCTTTAGACATTATCGGCCGCGCTGCGCTAACGGGCGGTATCTCTAAGTTATTGGAAATTGAGCTGCGCCTTAAAGAAGGTAACAGCGACTTAATTATCCGCACCGACAGACAACTTAACGAATCCTCAAGCCACGGTATGGCGTATCTGATTTTGTGTAAGTTCTTACTGGCTTTCACTCGCTTATTACGTGGACGCGCCGATGTGACCATTCACTGGCCGATTGATGAGCTTGGCACCTTGCACCATACCAACGTGAAGAAGATTTTCGATGCCTGCGAAAACAACAATATTTGTGTGCTGGGCGCCTTCCCGAACCCTGAGTCTGAGGTGCTAAATTTGTTCGCCAACCGCTATATTATCAACAAACAAACTAAGAAGTTGCAGGTGGTGAAGCCCAAAGCCAATCCGATTGCGGATATGTTGAATAAGCGTCTGTCGAAGGAGGCCATCTAATGAGCGCACTCATGGATCAGTCAACCCAAACCGTATTAGTCGGCACCGGCGCGTTAATTGAATTGTTACTCAAGGGCGAATTTATCTGCCGCACCACTAACGAAGAAGGCTGGCGCGCCCTTAAAAATAACAGCACCCGTGAGCGGGTCGAAGCCTATTTAAACCAGATCAATCGTACTGTGGCGTCTGCCGCCGAAGGTGATGTGTTTTTTTGTGGCTATCTGCAATTGGGCGATAGTGAACGCAAAGTTATTTCATCGCAGTTTAAAGATATTTGTCAGTCACTTATCCCGCTGGTGGAATGGTTAGTATTAGTACAAGAGGCCAGTGGTCAGGATGCACCGCTAAACGAAGGTGCACCCGTGCGCTTAACTGAGTTGCAAAGCCGTATCGAAGATACGCCGGCGTTTCGCGAACAGTTAGCCAAACTGAGCCAATATCGTCTATTTGGCTCGACAAGCTCCAATAGCGATGCGCAAATCAAATTAGTCTTTAAACGCTTGGTCGAACTGGGTTATTTAGTGCGCCCGAACGTCGAGAAGCAAATCTATATCGCCACGGGCAAGCTTGATTATCTGTATGAAGTGATTCGCTTTATTGATGAAACCGAAGGTTTAAGCCTAGAAGCGCAGGCAGAAACGGCAACCCAGCGGGATCTAATATAATGTTGGCATTGTTAAACCTAGGTAAAAGCTGTGACCAAGGAGGCCATGATGAGCAGTAACTTACATCAAGCTGGTGTAAAGCTACTCAAGCAGTTAGGTCGCCATGCTGACATCATTATGGACACCTATTTGGCGGGTTCCTTAAATGAGGATGCGCACGACCCAAGCGTGGTTGAAAAACTCAAACAGGCGGGCATTTTGTGGCGACCAGAGCCAGATCAAGAGCTGCGCCTTAAGCGTTCTGTGCGCGCCTTGCTCGAAGAAGGCTTGAGTGATGAGCGTAATCGCCAAATCGACTCTAACGTCGGCTCGGCCTTAGCCACCATTAAAACCTTAGCTGACCACTATAAAGAGGCGCGCCATAGCTCAGACTACAGCGCCGCTGAGGCCTATTTATCTGATTTAAGTGAGCATGTTTATAGCTTTGCCGACAGCCTGCGTTATTCGATTCGGGTACTGTGGGGCCGCATTAATAACGAATTCGGTTATGTTGGCACTATTAACGCAAAAATCCGTGAAAACGAACTCGCCCAAAGCCAAGTGTCTGAATTACTGAATGGCTTAGAGATGTTCCAGTTTAGTGAGCTGGGCGAAATCGCGGGTGATATCCGTGAGCTACGTAAGCTGATAGTGACCACCTTGCAAGAAACCATGAGCGACTGCGCCCAAGAGCTCAGCGTAGTGCAGGGGCGATTACTGGAGCTTTTAGGCCGTTTCAGGCAAATTCGTGGTCGCACTCGTTTGCTAAAAGGCTGGTTACTCTATACCGATTTGCATCCTGATTATCGTCCTGCGGACCATGTGTCGCACAAGGAGATTCCGAGTCTTTTTAATCGCGCTGAATTTTTGCTCGCTCCAGCTGCGGTAGACGTACACAACGCCAGCCAAGAACTAGAGCTAATGGGTATAGTGGCGCACATTAAAGCCATTAGCCGTCATCCTGTGGTTGCTGCGGTGCGTGAGCGCGATGCGCCCGTGTCACTTACTCAAAGTGAAGATTTTGATGTGCCAGATAATCCGCTCAAACAAGCGGTAGATGAGTATTTTGTCGATGTGATTGAGTCTGGCCTGCGCCAATCGGCGCTGGAATATTTGGCAGATAAAGCGCTGCCTTGGAATGCTGAAAGCTGGATTTACCAAGTGATTGGGGGTTATGAAGGCTTACCCGATGAGCACAAAGCCTATTTTGAGCTTGAGCCATTAGGCGAACCGCATCCGATTTATAGCGGTAACTTTATCATTCGTGATGTTGAATTATGGCTCGCCTAGGCCAGCAACAGTTGCAGTTATTGGAGAGCGCTTTTATTAAGCGCGCTCCCAAGGTTAAGCTTACGGCTAACTGGCGCGCGATTTACCGCGAGTTAGAAGTGGGCGAGTTAGACGAGTCTGAAAAGCATTTGTGCTTCGCGCCGCGTGATTTTGAACTGTTAAGGCAAGGTGTTTTAGCGCTAATGGGGCTTGATTTACGGGAATTAGATTTCAATGTTGACCGCATGACGATGTCCGCCAAAAGTCACGATGAAAAGCTCGCTAATATTCGCCCCGAAGCTGAATACCTGTTACTCAAATTTCTGGGTTTTACATCACAGCCATTTGCTATATCCGCCTTAACCTCGCTGCGGGTGCCTATCGATGGAGCACAAGATTATTGTCGTACACTTAAGGTCTCGGCTATTTTAGTGATTGAAAACTTAGATGTGTTTGATGTTATTCAGCAAGCACGTTTACCCGCAGATTTAACCAACCTCATGGTTGTTTACCGTGGTAGCGGTCATCATTCACCAATTGGGGTGCAACATTTCTTGCAAGTAATGGCAGGCCAAACCCCGATTATTGCCTTTACTGACTTTGATCCAGCAGGGCTGCAAATTGCGCACACGTTAACGGGCGTGACGCATTGTGTAATGCCGCAACTTGCGCTGAGCGCACCAGCGCAGTTATTGGCGATAGCACAAATTAATTCGAGCAGTGATTTCAACAAGCAAGCTAAACAGGCTAAGTATTTACAGCATGCCGATTTACATAATTGGCAAAAATTTGCTTGTTGGATCAGTCAACATCGGCTCAGTATCAAACAGCAACACCTGCTGGCTCACGAGCTTGAACTAGTGTTAGTGCCATATATTTAGTCCATATTTATTTCATCCCTCTACTTATTCATCGCTTTAATAGCGTTTAATGCTTTTATAGTCGATAAATCAGTCATTAAATCTTAGGTTGATTATCTTTTAGTTGTTTAGATGTTTAATTTGATCTGTTTTTGACAATGCTTTGTTGTTAAAAATATCTTAAATAAGTGTGCTGACGGCTGGCGTATTATTTTTGTATTTTAATTAGCCTTAATTATCAGTGGCATGAAAAATTAACGTGATATTTGCAGTTTTATTGAACATTAAAAAATGAAATAAACTCATTGAATTAACCTGCAGCATGTTTCACTATCCCCCGCCTAGGCCAAAAATGGATTGGCCATTGCGCTCATTATGGACAATGAATCACTAGATATAACATCTTTGCGGAAACCACAAACATGATGAAATCACTTTCGACGCGGATCTTTATTGGTCTGTTTGCGGGCCTTATTTTCGGCACCATAGTGCAGTATTTTTTAAACGATATTGGCCTATTCTCGAATAATTTAGTCGAGCTTGCCGACGGCGTTGGCACTATGTTCGTTAATATGATCATGATGCTGGTGGTGCCATTAGTGTTTGTGAGTATTGTTTGTGGCGTGTGCGAGCTACAAGACCTTAAAAGTTTTGGCCGCTTAGGCGGTAAAACCTTCGGTTTTTATATTATTAATACCGTGGTCGCCATCGCGACTGCGTTATTGCTGGTGTTATTACTTGAGCCCGGAAAGGGTGTGGATATGGGCAGCACTGAGGGCGTGGCGATTACCGCAACTGAGCTACCAAACTTAATGGCATTGGTGATTGATATCGTCCCGCGTAATCCTGTGGCGGCCTTTATGTCGGGCAATATGCTGCAAGTGATCTTTATGGCGCTCATGCTTGGTGGCGTGATTAAGTCACTCGGTGAGCATGTTGCTGGCGCGATACAAGGCTTTCAAACTGCTAACAAAATTATGATGAAGCTGATTTCAGTAGTGATGTGCCTGGCCCCTTACGGTGTTTTTGCGCTGATGCTTAAACTTGGCGCGACCTTAGATGCGGGCATGTTGGTGAGCGTGATTGAATATATGGCGCTGATCCTCGCGCTGTTACTGCTGTGGATATTTATTGTTTACCCTATAGCGGTGGGCATATTTACCCCTATTTCTGCTAAAAACTTTCGCGATAAAATCCAAGAACTAGTGCTATTTTCACTCTCGACCGCAAGCTCAAACGCGACGATTCCGGTGACTATGCGCACGTTAACCGAAAAATTAGGCGTAAATCGTGCGGTAGCAGGTTTTGGTGTGCCGCTTGGCGCGACCATGAATATGGGGGGGGTGGCCATTTATATTACGATCGCAATATTCTTTGTCGCCAACGCCTTTGATATGCCGATTACCACAGAACAACTGCCTTCGTTGCTCTTTAGTATCTTCCTATTGTCGGTGGGTGCGGGCGGCGTACCCGGAGGCGGTATGGTAATGCTTGGCGTGTTAATTCATCAAATAGGTTTACCGATAGAAGCATTTGCGATTGTGGCGGCCTTAGATCGTATTATCGACATGGTGCTCACCTCTTGTAATGTAGTGGGGGACGCTGCGGTATTGACCATAGTGGATCAAACTGAGAAAGTGCATCAAACCGAAAAGGTGCATCAAGTTGAATTGGCTAAAAGCTAAAATAGCGGTTATATAAACAAATAAAGCCACTGGAATCAGTGGCTTTATTTGTTGGTAACTTTACATTTTGTAAAAGCATTAAGACCAAAATAACTCGACTCATGTTATTTACTGCCTGAGTTATTTACTGCTGTGTTAGTTGCTATTTGCTTACTGGTGCGAGTTATTTTGTCCAGATACCCCATGGCAAAGGCTGATAACACAAACGTAATATGGATCAGTAAGTACCACATAATTTTATCGTTAGAGATATTTCCAGCATTCATGAACACTTTAAGCAAATGAATGGATGAAATGGCCACAATAGAAGCGGCGACCTTATTTTTGAGGGAGTCAGCATCTAGCTTGCCAAGCCAGCTCAGCTTTTCGCACCCCTCATCAACATCCAGCTGCGAAACAAAGTTCTCATAGCCAGAAAACATCACCATCACGATAAGCCCGCCCACCAAAGTGATATCAATTAGCGACAGTGTGATGAGCACTAAGTCCACTTCATGCATGTCAAAAATGATGGGCAGAATATGCCAGATTTCCTGAAAAAATTTCACACCTAAGACGAGTAGCATTAGGCTTAATCCCAGATAAATAGGCGCCATGATCCAGCGCGACTCGTACATCAATTTTTCAAAAAACTTTTCCATATAACGTTTAACCCTCCTATAACGCATAGCAAAAGTTAATCTGTTTAAGTTATAAAGGCATTGATATTAATAGGTTTAATGGTACTGATGTAGGCGTTAGGCCGATGCTTGAACGCGTATTTAACCTTATTCGCCACAACGACTCTTAATATCTAGTAATGAGATATTTGCACCAAAATAGTACAACGCCTAGTAAGCACCACATATGTTTTACCGCGGATTTTTTCAACCGTGTGAGCCGAAATTTAATAAGGGTTTGTTATGTATTCATTGGTGAGGTCACGCGCAGTGCTGCGGCAGATTTGTATGGCCTTACGGCCGAGATAAGTCAAAGTCGTGGGGCTTCACCCCCTGACGTTTAATCAAGAGTCGACCAAAGAGGACTGCTAGTTCTATCAAAAACGTCCATGTTAAACTGCCTGCTCGATATCCCTATCTCGTGCTCAAAACGGCCGTTGGCCTTCGCTCTTGGATGCACCCAGACGCCCCATTTAGAGTGTTCTTATGCTATCGCGTCAGACGCTCGTCCCTGATTCGACTGACACTATCTCGGCATCTGATAGGCAGGATGCCTGAATGTCGTGAAGTGCATGGATGCACGAGAACGACCATGCCTCGATCATGCAACGAATACAAATGCCCTGCGGCAACTTCGCAGGGGTGGGTGAACTTCTGTGATCTCGGTATTGGCTGTTAATCCCAAAAGAGTTATGCCTGTCCCATCTTTGCCATCCTTGTTGCGGCCTTACGGCCGAGGTGAATCAAAGCCGTGGGGCTTCACCCCACACCCGACCAAGGAGGACTGCTCGTCCTATCCTCCTTGGATGCTCCATGACGCCCCTAACGGAGTTGAAAGCCCCTTGGGCATTTAGCGTCCTTATGCTATCGCGTCAGACGCTCGTCCCTGATTCGACTGACGCTATCTCGGCATATATGGACCCATCCGGTTTGCAAGAAAGAGTTCATTGCACCCATATATCCGGCCTGTTGTTGAGGGATTCCTCTGGCCCTGATGGATATCTGCTTCTACTGTCCTTATCATCCTTG
>NZ_JAKILU010000024.1 GCF_023283485.1 Shewanella glacialipiscicola | reverse complement strand
TCCTTTGTGGGAGAAATTGAGCGAACTGGTATATTCCAGTGCCAGTAAGGTGTCAAATGTTAAGGCTGCTTGCTGGGTTGCCATAAAGCCTGCTTCGGCGATGGCATCGGCCGAAATGGCATCATTGCGGATAAAACGGTAAGCGGCTTCAATATCCGCGGCAGATTGGCTGATTTGTGGCACAGATTTTCCCGTATGAGCTGCCAGTGCTGCTGACAATGCTATCAAGCGTTTGACACGCCTTGCATCACCTAGGCTAGCGTGTTGGAAGAGATGTTGGGCCCATTGTGCTGGGTTGGAAATAAAATTCATAGAGTGCGCCTAAAGTTGTTTTGCAGATCAGATCAACAACATCAGCGCAAGTTCAAAAAAATCCCCCCGAATTTATCGGGGGATTTGTGTAGAAGAGATAGGCCTCAGGCACCTTTTTTATTGCTTTTAAACTGCGTTAATACCGATTAAAAGTGGTATTTGGCAATCACAGAATAAGTATCTTGATCTACGCCTTTCACGCCATATTTATTTGTCCACAGGTCATATTCAATACCCACAAATAACTTATTGGCTTGATGATCGCCGAACAGACTCTTACCAAGATCGTATTTTAGCTGTGGGTTGAAGTGGAAGTTCTCTTCGTAGCCGTTATCATCGGTGGCAAATACCCAATCGATAAAGCCATCGAGTACTATGTTGGCTGAGCCAATAGGAATATCGATACGGAAAACAGGTGTGAACTGCCAGCCATCGCTATTGTTACCTGTGCTCATACCATTACGACGGTAAGTATTAAAGTTCAAATAGGTGAAGTAGGGCACGGCGACATCTATGCCTAAGCCGTAAAGCAAACTGTGGACTGGGCCTTCACCTTCTTCATAGGTTAATGCCAGAGATAGATCGGTCACCGGACCAAAGGCTATCTTTTCGCCAAGGATTTTACTGGCACTGAAGCGTGGTGAAATTTCACCATACGTCGTGTTGTCCATACCTACATCGTTACCTTTGAAATAGATAAAATCTTGAAAGGCAAACCAATCACCGTATTTCCAAGCGCCCGCTGTTTCTAGTGTGACAGTGGCTTGTTTATCCGAGGCAGCTAAATCGTAGTCTTCACCATATAGCGCTGTGGCACTGAAATCCCACCATTGTACTAAGTCACCGGCAAACGCTTGAGGAGAAAGCATTAATGCTAGGCATAGGCCTGTTTTTTTCATTGTTATTTCCTGCTGTAGAGGTCGATGTTAATTCGTGTTTTATTCAATCTATTCTTTGCTCTAATGGCATGGCTTGATGAGTTAGTTCAAACGTAACGCAGGAGCACGTCAAAGGAGTGACTAAAAAAGTGAGGGCAATATATGCAAAAACGTATCGTTATTCAAAGTTTTTATTGAGTGTTGTTGTGAATATCACATAATAAAAAGGTGTGCCAATTTGTTTTTATGCTATTGATTTAAAGGTTTTTGTTTTTTTTAACGCTAGGATTATGTCTAAGTTATTTTAAGTTTTAAAATTGATTATGTTTAATACTAAAACAAAATAATGGCTTAGATGTATACGCGTGTAAGAATGGTGCTTAATTTATGCTTGGTTGTGGACTGTAAACTTCGACATATTATGTCGATTATCCGTAACGCTGCTGCTATAGTTGCTGCATAGGACACTCTCATTTCAGGGGGAAATATGGAGTTTTCAAATCCGATTTTAGTGTGGGCAGTGGTGGGGTTAGTATTAATGCTGGCTGAACTGGTGGTTCCCGGTGGTGTGATTGTGTTGCTCGGAGCAGCGTGTTTAGTTGTGGCTGGTGCGTTAAGTATAGGGATAGTCGAAGGCGTAGTACAGAGTATGACCTTGTGGTTTATTGCCGCGATTGTGTTGTTATTGGCCTTTAGACAAGTAACACAAAGGCTCGTTGGCGGGGATTCCCATGTGGATAACACCGATGAGGCAATTGACTTATATAATCAAATTGCTCACGTAAAACAAACCATTGGTCCAGGGCAAGCAACTGGGCGGGTGGAGTTCCAAGGATGTGAATGGCCAGCACTTGGCGATGGCAGTATCATAGTTGCAGGTACTGATGTCAGAATTATTTGTCGTGAAAATATTGCTCTAGTCGTTGAGCCCGTTGCTGTAGAAACTGCCAAAAATTAAAGGATGGGATCTATGTTTGTATTTACCTTAGTGATTTTATTTATCTTTTTTATTCTCTATAAGCTAATGCTCATCGTACCGATGCGTGAAGTGCATGTTATTGAGCGTCTTGGTAAATTTCGTGCAGTATTACAACCAGGATTTCACTTTCTCATTCCCTTCTTCGACCGCGTCTCCTATCGTCATGATACTCGTGAACAAGTCTTAGATGTGCCGCCGCAGAGCTGTATCTCTAAAGATAACACTCAACTTGAGGTCGATGGCCTCGTCTATCTAAAAGTGATGGACGGTAAGTTGGCAAGTTATGGCATTGAGAACTATCGTAAAGCTGCGGTGAACTTAGCCCAAACAACCATGCGTTCTGAGATCGGTAAGTTGAGTTTGAGTGAGACTTTTTCAGAGCGTGACAGCCTAAATGAATCCATAGTACGTGAAATTGATAAGGCATCTGAGCCTTGGGGTATCAAGGTGCTACGTTATGAGATCCGTAATATCACGCCTTCACGTCATGTTATCCATACCCTTGAAAAGCAAATGGAAGCAGAGCGTCGTAAGCGCGCTGAAATTACTTTAGCCAATGCTGAGAAAGCGGCGATGATCAATATGTCTGAAGGTGAACGCCAAGAGGCCATTAACCTATCAGAAGGCCAAAAACAAAAACGGATTAATGAAGCCAAAGGTACCGGACAAGAGATCGCGATTATTGCCAAAGCGAAATCTGAAGGCATGGCGATGATCTCGCAGGCGTTAGCCGTTAATGGCGGTACTGATGCAATGAATATGCTACTAAAAGAGCAGTTTATTGCTCAGGTCGGTAAAATTCTAAATGATGCGCAAGTGTCAGTGGTTCCTGCGGAAATGGCAAAACTCGAAGGTTTCTTCGAAGGTATGGAGCAAGTCACTCAGACAATGAGCGGCCAGAATAATCTTGGCAAAGGAGCACGATAATGAATATTCCCCTAGATACTGATTTAATTGTTATGGCAATTTGGGGACTTATCTTTGCCATTTTTGTGATTAAGTTATTCCAATCTATTCGCCTAGTACCGACTAAGTCTGCTCATATTGTTGAGCGTTTAGGTAAGTATCATTGCACCTTAGATGCAGGTTTCCATACCTTGATCCCCTTTGTGGATAAAGTCGCTTTTATTCATGATTTGAAAGAAGAGACCATAGATGTTCCACCACAGGAGTGTTTTTCGAGTGATGAAGTGAACGTTGAAGTCGATGGGGTCATTTATATCTCAGTGACTGATCCTGTGAAAGCCAGTTACGGTATTACGGACTATCGTTATGCAGCAATCCAGTTAGCACAAACAACAACGCGTTCAGTCATTGGGACACTCGATCTTGACCGTACCTTCGAAGAGCGTGATGTGATTTCTGCCAAGGTTGTGCAAGTTTTAGATCAGGCGGGCGCTATGTGGGGAATACGCGTACACCGTTATGAGATTAAAAATATTACCCCACCAGAAACCGTTAAAAATGCCATGGAAATGCAAGTGAATGCTGAGCGTGAGCGTCGTGCATTATTAGCTAAGAGTGAAGGCGACAAACAAAGCAAAATTAATCGTTCTGAAGGGGTTAAAGCTGAAACGGTAAACCGTTCTGAAGGTGAGATGCAGCGCCGTATAAACGAAGCTGAAGGTAAGGCTGAGGAGATCTTAACCATCTCCCGCGCAACGGCGGAATCGATAGAACGTCTTGCCTCTGTGATTGCCGCGCCGGGTGGTCACAATGCTCTGCGGATGCAGCTCGGCCAGCAGTACTTTAAGCAACTCGATGGCTTAAGTCAGAAGAGTAGTCGCGTTGTATTACCGGGTAACATGGTTGATTTCGACTACTGGATGAATAGCATTGGCTTAACGGAAGAAAAACCCACTTAAGGTTGTTGGTTAACCGATAACTTAAGTTTTATTCTTATTGTAACATAAGGTCAAATATTCTGTATTTGACCTTATTTTTTGGTCGTCATTTGATGAGTTAGTCGATGGCTAAAATTGATGGTACAGCTTCTGTTGAATGAATGATTAGAAGCTGTTGTCAGGGTTAGATGATTCATTAAGTGTAATACTAATAAGCTAAACGTTCATGAATTTGGGAATGACTGTGAGTTTCTATCAGCGCTGCTATTTGGTTTTGTTCTAATTGTTTCAGTGCAGATATTTCATCATAAATTTTATCTTGAACATCCAGTGGCATGCGGACATGCTCCATAAACATCCTAATACCTAGCATGTCGCCATTCTTGAAAAGTTGGCTAAATTCGGTGGCTTCTATCTCAATTAGTGCATTCATAATACGTCACCCTAAGGTTGGATTTAATAAAGATACAGTCGTTTGACTGTTGATTAAGAAATACGCCTAAGTTTGATCTAGGTCAATTAAGCTGCATGTTAATCTTTATTAATAAAATTATTTGTTATTTTTTAACAGTGGCTTACGATTTTGTTAAAATAACACTTTTTAGATCTGAGTTGTTTAAAACAGAGGGTTTTAAGAGGTGATTGGATGAATGGTGAGTGATGAAGCGGCAATCGAAGCGATATCACATTATCGTTTAACAAATAAAAAATAGCGGCTTCGGTAAAACGCTGGCCGCTATTTTTTGAGTCATTAGCCTATTAAAATAAGCCAATATAGGATGTAAATGTTATTTGGGAACGGGCAAAATCTGACAACCATTAATACCCGCCTTTTGTAACGTATGGCGTTTACGCTCGGCATCACGCTTGCGCTCGTAGGGGCCTAAAGCGACTTTGTACCAAATACCAGTCGTGCCTTCGATTTGCCTTACCTGTGCTTCTAAACCTTGAAACGCGATCACGGCTTTCATCTCGTTCGCCTGTGACTCTTGGCGGAAAGACGCACACTGCAACTGATATAGTACGGGTGTGCGGCTTGCCACCACCTCGGGGATATCGACCTCGACATGTTTGTTTTCGAGCTCCTTGAGATAGGTCCATTCTTCCTTTGGCTGTGGCGGCAAGGCATTAGGATCTTTCTTCAATGGGACGACTACGGGCTCAGCTACAGGTACAGGCTCAGCGGTTTCCTCGGGGATCACCACCACTTGGCGCGCGGGTTCCTTCACCTTAGGAGTCAGTAAGGTGGTTTCTTGCGGCTTAACCTTGATTTGGGCTTTTTTGACCACTGCGGGTTGCTGCTTCTCCTCTTGCGGAGCATTATTTTTAATACTCCAGAGAAAATAGATGAAACCACCCACAGCGAGTATGGCAAAGGCTATCAGCGTCAGCGGCAGTCGAGTGCGCCGCGCCGCTTTAGATTGTGAAGGCTTGGCTCTAGATGGACGAGTTGCGCGTACTGGGCGCGGTTTAGCGCCCGTTTGCGGCCTTCTATTGGCATAATCGCGATGACTCATGGCTTACATCCGCTCTAATGTTTCGATACCGAGTAGATTTAGGCCTTTTTGTAAGGTGCGGGCTGTCAGTTGTGCTAACAATAAACGGCTATTCTTTTGCGCGTCGTTATCGGCTGCTAGTACAGGGCAAGCTTCGTAGAAACTAGAAAAAGCACCGGCAAGTTCATATAAATACGCACACAATACGTGCGGTTGGCCTTTGTCTACAACGCGATTGAGGATTTCACCGAACTGCGCCAACTTGTTACCGAGATCTTTCTCTTTTTCATGCTCAAGTACGATTTTAGCTTGGCTGAGATCCAAATCCGTTACACGCTTGAATATGCCCACAACACGGGTATAAGCGTATAACAGGTAAGGCGCGGTATTACCTTCAAAGCTAAGCATTTGTTCAAAGCTGAAGATGTAATCGCTGGTTCGATTTTTTGATAAGTCTGCATATTTGACGGCGCCAATCCCAACAACGCGGGCGATTTCAGCCAAGGTCGCCTCATCCATATCAGGATTTTTGCTGCGCACAAGTTCGAGCGCTCGCACGTTAGCTTCATCTAATAAATCAACTAATTTAACCACACCACCGCTGCGGGTTTTGAATGGACGGCCATCTTCGCCGTTCATGGTGCCAAACCCTAAGTGTTCTAATGACATATCTTCACGAACAAATTTGGCCAATTTAGCGAGGCTAAAAACTTGCTGGAAATGTAGTGCCTGACGTAGGTCAACAAAATACAGTACGCGATCAGCTTTCAACACGCTTGAGCGATAACGCATTGCCGCAAGATCGGAGGTGGCATACAAGTAGCCGCCATCGGCCTTTTGGATGATAACAGGCAGTGGCTCACCTTCTTTATTACGGAAGGCTTCTTGGAATACGACTTTGGCGCCGTTGCTTTCAGTTAATAAACCTTGGGCATCTAAATCTTTAACCACTTGTTCAAGATCGGCATTATAAGCACTTTCACCGTGAACATCAGCGCGGGTCAAACTCACGCCTAAACGGGCGTAAACGTCGTGGCAGTGACTTAACGAAATATCGTTAAATTCGCGCCACAGTTTATTGCAATATGCGTCGCCCGATTGCAGCTCAACCACTAATTGACGAGCGCGAGTGGCAAACTCTGCCGATTCGTCGAAACGTAATTTAGCAGCGCGATAAAAATTTTCTAAATCAGACAGTTCTAGCTGGGCTTGCTCGCCATTTTTGGCGCGGAGTTCTTCCATATAGGCCAGCAACATACCAAATTGAGTACCCCAGTCGCCCACATGGTTTTGGCGAATGACGTTATGGCCTAAAAATTCTAGTGCGCGCACCACACTGTCACCAATGATGGTTGAACGTAGATGGCCGACGTGCATTTCTTTGGCAAGGTTTGGCGAAGAGTAATCGACGACAATGGTTTGCGGTGTTGGCAGTTTGATACCGAAATGCTCATCGTTAAGTGCATTTTGCAGTTGGTCTGCTAAGGCGCTGTCGTTGATGAAAAAGTTGATAAAGCCAGGGCCTGCAATTTCAACCTTAGCCACAAAAGTAGAGGCAGGTAAGGTATCAATGATCAGCTGGGCTAATTCGCGTGGGTTCTTGCCCGCGACTTTGGTCAGCATCATGGCTAAGTTAGTTGCCAAGTCGCCATGACTCTTATCCTTGGTTCGATCTACCTGAATGCGCGCTTCAAAGTCAGCAGGCACAATACCTTGTTGTTTAAAGGATTCGAGTGTTTGTTCAAGTAATGATTGGATATGTGATTTCATGGGTTCTAATCGGCACTAACTTTAAGAGTGAATACAGGGAATAACCGCATATTTTAGCCGTTTGTGGTGAGCAATTGCTATCTTCCCGATGATTTTTTATTAAATGACGCTTAAATATTTATCAAATCCGCGACCTAGAGGAGATCCTGCGGATCTCTATCTAAGCTCCAGCGACAGCGTTTGGCTTCGATGAGTTGCTCTACAAGCGGATGAATACGCTCAAACTCTTGCTGCAGTCGGTTGCGGTTCTTCGCTTGAAATAACAATTGGCGCCGAAACTTACCGGCTTTTTTATCTAAAGGCGCAGGCATAGGGCCAATCACCTCAAACTCTTTATCTTGGGGTAAAAGCGCTGCAAAGGCGTTGAGAAAGTTATCGGCATCACTGGCTAAATGAGCTTCAGCGCGCACTAATACCATGTGCCATGCTGGTGGCAATAGCGCCTGTTGACGTTCTTTTAATTGGCTACGGGCAAACTCGCCATAACCACGGTGTAGTAAATCGCGCAAAATAGGGTTATCGCTCTGGTGAGTTTGCAATAATACTGTTCCGGGTTTACTGGCGCGTCCCGCACGGCCTGCGACTTGGGTATAAAGTTGCCCAAAACGTTCAGGCGCTCTAAAGTCAGCACTAAACAAGGCACCATCAACATCGAGCAGCCCCACAAGTGTGACATCGGGAAAGTGGTGGCCTTTGGCGAGCATTTGCGTGCCCACTAAGATTTTATATTCCCCCTTATGAATTGCGGTTAAATGGGTTTCTAGTGAACCTTTAAGACGGGTGGTATCACGGTCGATACGCACTACCGGATGTTTGGGAAACTCCAGTTGCAGTGCCTCGGCGAGTTGTTCTGTGCCTATGCCTTGGCCCATCAGCATAGTGCTGCCGCATTTGTGGCATTGTTTGGGGATGGCATATTGATTGCCACAATGGTGACAACAAATTTCGCCAAGGGACTGATGTACAGTGAAAAAAGCATCACAGCGGTCACATTCGTGTAAATGCCCACACTCGTGACACAGCAGCGCTGGCGCAAAACCGCGGCGATTGAGAAACAGTAATACTTGATTTCCTGCATCTAAGTGCAGGCGAATTTCGTTCAATAATGGCACCGACATACCCGCCTTTAGTGGCAGATTTTTTATGTCGATAATGCCTTGGCGCACTTTTTTAGCCGCGCCAGCACGCTCGCCCAATTGTAAATGATGGTAACGACCGCTTAAGGCATTTTGTAGACTTTCGAGTGAGGGCGTGGCCGTACCTAATATCACCGGAATAGACTCTAAATGACCGCGCATGACGGCTAAATCGCGGGCATGGTAACCCACACCTTCTTGTTGTTTGAAGCTACTGTCGTGTTCTTCATCCAAAATGATAATGCCGGGATAGGCCATAGGCGTGAACAAGGCCGAACGGGTGCCGATAATGATTGCCGCTTGGCCACAGCGGGCTTGGCGCCATGCTTCGAGTCTTTGATTGTCTGTTAACCCTGAGTGCAAGATGGCGACATTGACTTTAAAGCGGCGCTTGAAACGATTGATCGTTTGTGGCGTTAAGCCGATTTCAGGAACTAAAATTAACGCTTGCTTACCTTGCTTGAGGATTTCTTCAAGTACAGCTAAATAGACTTCCGTTTTACCCGAACCGGTAATGCCCTCTAATAAAGTACAGTGATATCCTTGCTGTAAGTTTAAGGTCGCAACCGCGACGGCCTGTTCTTTATTCAGTTTATGTGGCGTTTCGTCCATTTCAAGTGTGGTACGCCAGTCGAGGTTAAGCTCGGCGATTTTTTCGTGGCGCGCCACCCAGCCTTTATCTTCGAGGGCTTTAAGTGCCGCTTTACTGATGTCTAAGCTAATGACATCTTCTTGGGTTAAGTTGGCTGATTTTAGCAACTCGAGTAATTTCTTTTGAGCGGGCGCGCGCTTAACGGCTTCAGGCGCAATATTTTGGCCTATTTCGGTTAATTGCCAAAATTGGATCTTTTGCGGCGCGGCATCGAGCCCTTTACGCAGGGCTACAGGTAGAGCTTGGGTTAGCATCTGCCCTTGGCTGCAAAAATAGTATCTCGCCGCCCAAAGGGTTAATTTATAAAGTGATTCTGGCAACAAAGGTTTGTCGTCGATAAACTCAAGCACGGACTTAATTTGCTTAGGGGCTAAGCTGCACGTATCTGTGATACCTGTAACGAGTCCGATCAATTGTTGTCGACCAAAGGGGACTTTAACGCGCACGCCTATGTGCGGTGTACTAGGATAAGATTCGGGTACGCGGTAGCTAAAGGTTTGCCGCATAGGCACAGGTAACGCAACTTCGACAAACAATGACATATGCAGGCAAGTCTTAGGCAAGAATGTGGTTTAGTGTACTCAGCGCGGCAGGCTAGGGCTAGCCCTAATGATGGTTTACCAAAGGATAGTTAAGAGCAAATAAATGACTAATATAGTGAAATCATTAGGTCTACTGGCTTTAGTGTGTAGCGCGCCGAGCGTGGCACAAGTCTCCCATG
Organism: Shewanella glacialipiscicola; assembly: GCF_023283485.1. GTDB lineage: Bacteria > Pseudomonadota > Gammaproteobacteria > Enterobacterales > Shewanellaceae > Shewanella > Shewanella glacialipiscicola. The sequence goes on along the minus strand of NZ_JAKILU010000024.1, from coordinate 49,682 downwards.
TGAGCGTTAACAGCCGTATGTTTGAGTTAGGGGGGTATCCTAAACTCAGGGTGAATGTGATTGCTGACAATCAAGATATGTCACGCTTAGAGTTTGTGGTGGTGCAAGCTGGCGGCGAAGAAAAGTTAATGGTTGAGGAGCTTAATCGCTTTCTAGTGTTACTGACGGGCGTTGAAGATGTGGAGGATAGCAACGCTAAATTGTTAGTTAGGGAATACCGGCTCGATCGCTGGTATGACGTCAAAAGTATTAGTTTATTTGGTGCCGTTAAATCAACCTCGATAGCCAAAACAGCAACTGCGACAGTAGCTGTAGGGGCTAAAACGACTACCGCAACGACTCCCAAACGTATTGCTACCGCCGTTGAGCCGCCGGCCAAAACGATGGCCGAATCGGCGTTGCTCGCCGATAAAAGCACCACGGCTTTAAATCCCCAATCGAATGAGCCCGTAGTGGCAGCCTCTGTAGGGTTTAACTTTTCCGATACGGCTCTTGGACAAAAGGTGCCCGTTGCCGCTGCAGATAAAATGCCTAACGCAGCTGATAGCGTTAGGCAAGCAGAAACCTTGGTGGCAGTGAATGATGAGCCTAAACGACAGCAGGCCAATAATGCTCAAAGCGCCTCATCGACGCTTGAAGATTGTCAGCTAACGTATATTGCAGGTGAGACGCTATGGCGCACGGCCAATCGCTATGCAAAGGATTGGAACGTGAGCGTGTATGGTGCGATGCTGGCGATTTATGAGGCAAACCCTGCTGCTTTCTCGAAGAATAAAATCAACGCACTCAAGAGTAATGCGGTGCTAGCTTGCCCTTCGAAAATAATTTTAGTGCAGTATGCCAATGCACAAGAGGCAAAGGCGTTGTTTGAGGCGAAAGATGCTGGAAAATAAAGTGGCAAATCAGCATGAAAAACAGACGGGTTTTAACCACTAAACGCTCAGATAATCTACTTGTATCCGTTGGGGCTATGCTGTAACATTCTGCGCCCTAAACATATTGTTATTAACATGCATGTGGTATCCGACTACGGGTTGGAAGAGCGACATGGCCTTACACTTTTGAGGTAACCCCAATGAAACCAGGTATTCACCCAACATACGCTATCATCACTGCAAACTGTACTTGTGGTAACGTTATCAAAGTAAACTCTACTGCTGGTAAAGATTTACACTTAGACGTATGTGGTGCTTGTCACCCATTCTATACTGGTACACAAAAAGTTGTTGATACTGGCGGTCGTATCGACAAGTTCAACAAGCGCTTTGGTGCACTTGCAAAGAAATAATTACAATTGTAATTATTTTAAAAAAGGCGCCTTCGGCGCCTTTTTACTTTTTGTCATTGGTTATTCTCAATCCTCTAGCGCTATATAAAACACCCATCCGGTATGGCTTCACTCAATAAATCACCAATATATCCAATATCTATAATTCAAATCGGTTATTCTACTTTTTATAGTATTTAAGGATAAGTTAAACACGCTAACAGTTAGATATTGTAATTTAACCAAAATTACGCCTGCAAACCTGCTGTAACTCGCATCATGTCGATAAAATATATGTTTTTTTTCTACAGTAATTAATAACAAATGTCGCTTTATTAGATGAGATAAGTTTATAAAATTAAGCTTAGAGGATCTATTTGCCTGCTAAGATGAAGATTATGAATATCTTATTTTAAAAGTCGCTTTATTGGCGTATCTTACCTCGACCAGCAAGACTATGTATATCGCCCTTATAAGAGGCGAAATAGGTGTTGGTCGACCTTACGTTCATAACTTATAAATGCCGCATTTCAGGATTTTAAAATGTCAGATATTCGTCAACAAGCACTCGATTATCATGAATTCCCCGTTCCAGGAAAAACCGCAGTTTGTTTAACTAAACCAGCCGAAACGAGTCACGATCTTGCCTTAGCTTATAGCCCCGGAGTGGCTGAGCCAGTACGTGAAATCGCCGCTAATCCTGACAATGCCTATCGTTATACCAATAAAGGTAATACGGTTGCCGTGATTACTAATGGTACCGCTATCTTAGGTCTAGGTAATTTAGGCCCTTTGGCATCTAAACCTGTAATGGAAGGTAAAGCATTATTATTCAAGCATTTTGCGAATATTGATTCGACGGATATTGAAATTACGCATAATACGCCTGAAGAATTTATTAATACCGTTGCTGCGATTGCAGATACTTTTGGTGGTATTAATCTTGAAGATATTAAAGCGCCAGAATGCTTTATTATTGAGCGAGAATTGATTGCTCGTTGTAAAGTACCGGTATTTCATGACGATCAACACGGCACCGCCATTGTTACTGCGGCTGGTATGATTAATGCGCTAGAAATTCAAGGTAAGTTGATTAGCGACGCTATCTTTGTGTGTATGGGCGCCGGTGCTGCTGCGATTGCTTGTATGACTATGTTGGTAAAATGTGGTGCTAATCGCGCTAACATTTACATGCTAGATACTAAAGGCGTTATTCATTCTGGCCGTACAGACCTTAATGAATACAAAGCACTATTTGCTAATAATACCGATAAACGCACCTTGCTTGATGTAATCAAGGGCGCAGATGCATTTTTAGGTTTATCTGGGCCTGATGTGATTGGCGCTGAAGAAGTCGCATTAATGGCTGATAAGCCAGTAATATTTGCCTGTTCTAATCCAGACCCTGAAATTACACCAGCACTTGCCCACGCAACACGTAGTGATTTAATTATGGGCACGGGTCGTAGTGATTATCCAAACCAAGTTAATAACGTGCTGTGTTTTCCATTTATTTTCCGTGGTGCATTAGATGTGCGTGCCTCATGTATTAATGATGAGATGAAAATTGCCGCCGTCTACGCGCTTGCAGGATTGGCAAAAGAAGTCGTACCAGCAAGCGTATTAAAGGCTTATCCTCAGGTGACGTCATTAAGTTTCGGTGCTGAGTATGTGCTGCCAAAACCGATGGACCCACGCTTATTGCCAGTAGTCGCACGTGCTGTTGCACAAGCGGCTATTGACTCTGGCGTTGCTGTTATTACGACTTTGCCCCAATACGCCGACTAAACGAAAAGTCCTTACGACATAAAAAAGAGACTTATGAGTCTCTTTTTTATTTCTAGGTCTAAGTTAAGTTACCGCACCTTAGTTGCCTTTTGGGGTAGGCTACTGAATAATCAGCAGATAGATTTGTTAATCTTATGTTGAAATATTTTCGATAATGATAATAATCCTGCAGGATAGCGGATAGATGAAATTCACTCGGATGTTAACGACAAAATTAACCAGTTTTTGGTTAATGTCTTTGGCTGCAGTTGCCTTCGTATTTATATTGAGCGCGGTGATGAGCTTTGTGCAGCTGACTTATAAGTTCCAGCAGCAAAAAGTGGCTGGACTTGAGACTATGCTGATGGAGCATTATCAGCGTCAGCCAGACTGGGAGTTAGAGGCTTGGTTGCCGCCAATGCTTCTTGCTTATAATGCTGTTGATTTTCGTCTGAGCTTAAAAGATGAAGTGTTATTTGCCTATAAAGGTAATCTTTCTACTCAAAATGCGGTGATCTACGATCATGTACTAGAGCCTAAATCTGGCTTGCACATGAAATTGACCTTGCCGCAACCCTTCGAGCACTACACTTTCAGTTGGTATGAGACTCTTATTCTATTAATCGGTATTTTTGCCGTTATTGCATTAGTGCGTTTTGGCCATTTATGGTTTTCACAGCAATTAGATGGTATTGAGGAATTAGCTTTACGCAGTCGATTAATTTTACAAGGTAAGCATGAGGAGGCGCTGGCAAGTCCCGGAAGGGGTAAACCTCGGTTAATTAATCGTGCGTTAACTAAGCTACTCGAAGAGTTACAAGACGCGCAAAAGGAGCGGGGACGTTTTGACAAATTTATCCGCTCTAATACTTTTTTGGATGCAGAAACTCATATAGGTAATCGGTTATTTTTAACTAACCGTCTCGATGCGCTGAGTCATAATCAGTCGATGCTCGCCCATGGCGTTATTTATTTATTAGAAATGGATGATCTGGATTTATTACAACAATCCCAAGGTGAAATCGCAGCGAAAGAATTGCTCAACTCGACCGTTAATGCTATTAGCCTGCTTTTACAAAACCAAGCAAATAGTATCTTTGCTCGTCGCTCCCATAATCAGTTTGCCATTGTAGTGCCACAAATATCGCTTATTGAGGCTGATCAATTGGCCAGTAAGTTACTCAAGATATGTTTGAGTCAGCCTTTACCCGAGGTCGATAATCGTGACAATTTTTTCCATCTTGGCTGCGCTTATTTTACCGCAGGAGACAATGCCGCGCAGTTAATTGAAGAGGCTGATATGGCGTTAAGGGCGGCACAATTACAAGGTAATAGTAATTGGTTTATGTACGATAAAGGGGCGATAGATGAAGAGTTTGCTAAAGGTTCAGTGCGTTGGCGAAGCTTTTTAGAAAATGCCTTAGTGCAAAAGCGATTTTTTCCCTTTAGCCAGCCGATAATCGATTCTGACGGTAATGAACATCATAAGGAGATATTTACGCGTTCTAGGGATAATCAAGGGGCATTAATTCGTGCCAGTTTATTTATTCCTATGGCTAATAAATGTGGCTTAATGCCGCAGGTTGAAAGGCAAATTATTGAACGTGTTTTACTGTTATTATCGAATGAGCCAACGATCGAAGTATCGAATTTACCCTCAAATGTAAAATCTGCGCCGCAGCGATACAGTATTAACTTGAGCTTGGATTCGTTAATGAGTCGAGCATTTACACAATGGCTAAAAACAACGTTATTAGAGTATCGGCATTTGACCCCGCGGCTAATTTTTGAAGTAGCGGAAGATATCGTGATCCAACATCAAGAAAAGTTACTCCCTAAGTTGGATATGATCCGCAAAATGGGTGCCAGACTCTGTGTGGATCATGTTGGTGAGCAAGTTGTCGGTACTTATTATATTCGTGAGTGTCATTTTGATTTAATTAAGGTGCATCGTTCTATCGTACGGCACATCCATATGCGACCTGAAAACCAGTTATTTATCCGTAGCTTGATTGGTGGTTTATATCGCACTGAGGTGCAAGTTTGTGCCGAAGGCGTTGAGGTTTTTGAGGAATGGCAGACACTAAAAATTCTTGGTGTTAGCGCTGCACAGGGAATGTATTTTAGTGAACCGATAGAAGCCAAGTAGAATCTTGAATTTTTGTGTAGTTGTTGCCATGGTAGATGAAAAATAGCACATATAATTCACGTATTTATCTATAAACTATGCCCATTAGCAGCTAGACTAATCAGGTAAAATTACGGTGCTGGTAGTATTAATAGAATGTTTAAACACAGAGCTATTAAACATTGGATAGCAAGAAAACAAGACGTTTAAACGAAAGAGCAAACTCAAGCTTTTAAATTCAGTTAGTTATAGGCATTTTATGGGAAAAAGTTTTATGGGTCGATTCGCCTTTTGGCAGCAAAACACGCCCCCTATTAATATCGGGGTCTATGTCTGCGCCGATAAGTTATGGGTATATGCGCCTGTACAAGATGCCAAGAGCGAGCAGTGGCAATCCTTTGAACTTAAAAATGAAAACTGGTCTGCAGGCTTCAGTGCTGTAGCCAAATCCTTTCCCAATGCACAGTTACAACTGATTTTAGCTTCAAGTCGATATCAATTACTGCTAACCGATAAACCCAATGTCGATGTGACTGAGCTGCCGCAAGCTTTACTGTGGTCAGTTAAAGATATGGTTAGCTTGCCTGTGCCACAGATTCATTTGGATTATTTTGAGTCCCCCTTAGCCAGTAATAAAATTAATGTAGTGGTGGTGGATAAAACCAAGCTTGTCAGTATGGTTCAAGCCATTCATGAACAAAATTTACAACTGGCTGGCATCAGCATCGAAGAGTTAGCGATGACAAACCTTTTTGGTGATGATAACCAAGCTCGGTTAGTAGTGAGCCATAATCCCGGTCAGGAATTGTTATTAACTGTGGTTAAGCAAGGCCAGCTTTATATGCAGCGCCGAGTACGAGGATTTACTCATTTAGATAAGGCTCCAGCAGAGGAACTTGCTTATGGTATGGCAGACAATCTCAGCTTAGAAATCCAGCGTTCGATGGATTATTTTGAGAGTCAATTAAGACAAGCCCCAGTGTCTTCTATCGAACTGCTTGTCGATGGCGCAGTGGATAAATTGGCGACATTACTTTCAGCAAATTTTAATCAAAGCGTGAATGTTATCAATAAAAGCAGTGTTGACGCTCAAATGGCGCAGCTCGCATTTGCCGAGTTTTCAAGAGGTGCAGAGTGATTAAATACCGCGTTAACCTTTACACTCCCTCATTATTGCCACCAAAGCAAAGGCTGACTTTTACTCGTTTAGGGGCTTATGCCCTAAGTGTTTTACTCCTTTTGGCCGTTTGTGTGAGTTATAGCTACTGGCAAGTCAGCTCTTTACGGCAAGAATTACAATTTGCAACGCAGCAAAAACAGCAATTTGATACTCAAAAGCAGACATTAGAGGCTGAGCTCACTGCACGCAAAGCCGATCCTGCGCTGGTTGAGCGAGTCAATTTAGTGACCCAGCAGTTAGAGTTAAAGCAGTTGCTCATGGGAGAATTAAGCTTAAGGGCTTCCTTAACGAGCCGCGGTTTTGCTCCAGTACTTAACGATCTCGCCGTTGTAGCGGATGGCAGTGTGTGGCTAAGTCATATTGTAATCAACGAGCAGGACTTTATGTTCGAAGGTTTTGCTGACCACCCACAGAGTATTCCGCTGTGGGTAGATAAGCTTAAGACAACACGTACTCTCAAAGGACACGCTTTCTCGTCGATGAGTATGGATCGTGGTGAAGATAAACCTTTGGCTTTTACCTTGAAAAGTAGTAGCAAGGAGGCCACGCAATGAAGCAAAAGTTAACCCATTTAGGTCAGCAGTTTGATGCGTTAAGCCGCCGAGAGCGGGTGTTAATTGCAACTGCGGTGTTGGCCGTGCTGGGTATACTGAGTTACTTGCCGCTCGAATCGATTTGGAAAACCCATACATCGATTTCGCAGCAGCTTAAAATCCTAGAGCAAGAAAATAGTATTTCAGCTCAGCAAATTGATTTATATCAACAGCGCCTAGCCCTAGATCCTAACCTAGATTATCAGCAGCGCTTAGCTATAGTCGAACAGCAAAACCAAGACTTAGATAGCCAACTCGATGAGCAAATGGTGGCTATGGTACCGGCAGATTATATGCCTGAGCTACTAAGTAACTTACTTGGACAAGTGCAAGGGATTAAATTAATTAAGTTTATGTCGATAGCGCCCATCCCCTTGTTAGCGGTAGGTGAAGATAAAAAGCTTAACCTGTATAGCCATGGTATTCGCTTGAGTTTAGAAGGCGATTATTTCTCCGTGCTGCGTTTTGTTGAAGCAGTTGAAGCGATGCCAGATAAGTTGTATTGGAAGCGTCTTGATTATAACGTTGCAGTATATCCGCTGGCGACGATTGAGATTGAACTTTATACCTTAAGTATTAATAAGGACTTTATCAGTGTGTCTAAATAAGTCTTATATTATTAGCATTTTACTTTGCTTAAGCTCCACTGCTGTTTTGGCTGAGTCGCTGCGAGATCCCACATTGCCGGGCAAAGGCTTTGCTGCGGTAGATACCACGAGTCAAATGCAAGATCAGGCGATAATCCTCAATAGCATAGTCAGCTCTGGCAACACTGCTTACGCTGTAATTAATAACAAAATAGTGTCTGTAGGTGACAATATTCAGGGGCTGAGAATTGTTAAAATCACCCCCGCTTATGTGTCACTATCCGATGGCCGGAAATTGACATTGTTTCAAGCAATAACAGAGAGATAGGGAATACACCTCCGATGACAGCGATTAAATACTTCACACCTCTACTCTCACTTTGCCTTGTGGCGTGTCAGACCACAAATAGGCCACAACCCGAGGCGAGTAAAAATGAATTAGCCGCTTCAATGGCGACAACGACGCCACCGCCTGCGACTATGCCAGATGCGGTGCAGCGAGAATTGAATGCTGGAGCCTTATTGTCTGGTTTAACTCCAGTCATGGAAGCTGAGCGCCGTTTCGATGTGTCGGCCCTCGATGTGGATGCAAAGGTCTTTTTCCCAAGCTTAGTCCAAGGTACGCCCCTGAGCGTCGCCGTGCATCCCGATGTGCAAGGAACGATTTCGCTCTCTTTAAAAGGCGTAACGTTAACCGAAGCGATTCAAGTGGTTGAAGATATTTATGGCTACGAAGTAAGTCGTGAAGGCCGCATTTTACGCGTATTTCCAGCAGGAATGCGCACAGAGACTTTTCCACTGAACTATCTGTATATGGAGCGTGATGGTTTGTCGCTCACATCGGTGAGTTCGGGTCGCCTGTCGGATAACAATAATTCAAACAGTAATAACTCAAACAGCGATAATTCAAATAATAGTAATTCGAGCAATAATTCGAATGGTAATAACGGTAACAACTCCAGTAACAATGGCAGTAGTGATAGCTCTAACGGCACCTTTATTCGTTCGCGTACCAAGACTGATTTTTGGGGCGAGTTAAAAGAAACGCTAACCTCTATTATTGGTGAAACCGGAGGTGGGCGTCAGGTGGTTGTCACGCCGCAGGCGGGTTTAGTCACCATTCGTGCTTTTCCGAGTGAATTACGCCAAGTGCGTACTTTCTTAAATACAGCAGAAAGCCATTTACAGCGCCAAGTGATCCTTGAAGCTAAAATCCTCGAAGTGACCTTATCCGATGGCTACCAGCAAGGCATTCAGTGGGACAACGTGCTGGGGCATGTCGGTAATACTAACGTGAATTTTGGCACCTCAGCGGGCCCAGGTCTAAGCGATAAAATTACCTCTGCAATAGGTGGTGTTACTTCGCTTAGCATCAAAGGCTCAGACTTTACGACTATGATCAATTTCTTAGATACCCAAGGCGATGTCGATGTGCTGTCTAGCCCAAGGGTCACGGCATCGAATAACCAAAAAGCGGTGATTAAAGTGGGGACTGATGAATATTTTGTGACTGACGTTTCATCGACCACAGTGGCGAGTACAACACCCGTGACAACGCCGCAGGTAGAGCTTACGCCATTTTTCTCTGGTATTGCTTTAGATGTTACTCCGCAAATTGATCGTGATGGTAACGTGCTGTTACATGTGCATCCGTCAGTGATTGATGTAAAAGAACAAACTAAAAATATTAGGATCAGTGATGCCTCTTTAGAGTTGCCTCTGGCTCAGAGTGAAATTCGTGAGTCGGATACCGTTATTCGTGCCGCTTCAGGTGATGTAGTGGTGATTGGCGGCCTGATGAAGAGTGAAAATATTGAAGTGGTATCGCAAGTGCCTTTGCTGGGTGATATTCCTTTGTTAGGTGAGCTGTTTAAAAACCGCAGTAAACAAAAGAAGAAAACTGAGTTAATTATTTTACTTAAACCTACGGTTGTAGGTGTCGATACGTGGAAAACCGAGTTACAACGTTCTAAGACCTTATTAGACCGTTGGTATCCGGAAACAAATTAAGCTTCTATGTATCAGAAGCATTTTGGCCTCAGCCAAGCGCCATTTTCACTGACACCCAATACCGGATTTTTTTTCGGACTATCACCGCACGTAGAAGCCTTGCAAGTATTGCAAACCGCCCTACAAACGGGTGAAGGCTTTATTAAGGTGACTGGGGAAGTAGGAACGGGTAAGACATTGATTTGTCGTAAACTCATCAATGAATTACCGAGTAAGTTCCATTGCGCTTATTTACCGAATCCTTACCTTACACCTACGGAGTTACGTTGGGCGGTGGCGAGTGAACTGGGCCTTAAATATGCCAGTAATATCGATCAACAACAGCTCACAGGGCTTATTCAACAACAGCTTTTAGCCTTAAGTGCCCACGGCCACGCCATTGTATTAGTGCTTGATGAAGCACAGGCATTACCGGACGATAGTCTAGAGGCGCTGCGTTTATTCACTAATCTTGAAACCGAGACGCGCAAATTGCTGCAAGTCGTGTTATTTGCACAGCCAGAGCTTGATGAGCGGCTTAAACGCCAAGAATTTAGGCAATTAAGGCAGCGTATTACTTTTAGTTATAACCTGCGTCCATTAACACTAGACGAAACCGATGCTTATATTCGCCACCGATTAGCCATAGCAGGACGCGCTGGCGAAGCCTTATTTACATCACGGGAAACGCGCAAAATTGCCCATGCGTCCCGAGGGATCCCCAGATTGATCAATATTCTTGCCCACAAAGCCTTGTTGTTAAGTTTTGGCGAGGGCGCTGCTTGTGTGCAAAACTCCCATATTAACGCAGCAATTCAAGATACCGAAGATGCCAGCAGCCGCAGATTATGGTCGTGGAAGTGGTTACCGTTTTTAGCGCTAATGACCCTAGTGTTTGGCCTTGGATTACAGCATTTTTTTAAGGATGTTGTATGAGCGTAATCAACAAGATGCTGCAGGATCTCGATAAGCGCCAACAGGGGCATGAGCTTAGTAACGTTATCCAACCACAGATACCGTATTTAGCTCGTTCTAACTCCTATTTTAACGGATTATTGTTCTGCGTTTTTTCGCTGCTGCTAGGCGGTGGTGTTGTTTATGGCTGGCAAACCTTTATGGCAACACCAGTTGAAGCAACGCCGACTCTCACAAGTGAACATAATCCATTAACCTCGGCTCCCACAGATCCTGTGCCAGTTGACAGCGTAGTTTGGAAACCCACCTCGGCAAGCCTTGATTCTGTGACGACACCCGTCAAGGTAACGACAGCCGCGCGTGCTGAAATTGGCTCCAATGCTCAAATCACTATGCCAGTTTTTGCCGCTGAACAGCTTGCCATACCCGTGCCTGAGACTGATTTAGAGCCTGAGTCTGAACAAGAGTCAGAATCAGACATGAGCCTTGAGTTCGTTGATGATATGCCTGCCAATGATGATCATAATCAGCCAGATAGCATATCCGGCGTTGCTGCTAATACTGCTCCAAAAGCACAGGGAAAAATGGCGATAACAGAAGTGACGTTAACGCCACAGCAATTGGCAAATAAGCGTTTTGCGTTAGCGAGCGAGGCGCAGAAGGACGGTCAACTCAGTCGTGCTATTGATTATTATGAACAAACACTCGCGCTAGACCCTGGCATGCATGAAGCACGTAAACAATTGGCTGCGCTGCATTATGGGCAGAATCAATTAGCTCAATCCAGCGACCTGCTGCAACAAGGTCTTATCTTATATCCGCAAGAAGTCGACTTTGCGCTGCTTCTCGCTAGGGTTCAGCAAGCTTCTGCTCAGCCTAGTTTGGCACTGGCGACGTTAGCGAACGTACCTGACACGCACCTGCTCGCGAGGCAAAAGTGGATGGCACAATCGGATATCGCACAAAAATTAGGCCAGTTTACCTTAGCAGAACAAGCTTATAGGCAGTTATTACAACAAGAACCAATACAGGCTAAATGGTGGATGGGATTGGCTTATACGCTTGATTCACAGCAACAATTTACCCAAGCACGCCAAGCTTATCGCACTGCACTAGGCCATAGAGGCTTATCAGCGCAGGCGAGTGCCTTTATTGAACAACGTTTAACTCAGCTAGGAGATAGCCAATGAAGCCCAGATTAAAAATGCGTTTAGGCGATCTGTTAGTTCAAGAATCGATAATTACTGAAACGCAGTTGCAACAAGCGTTGGCTGAACAGCGTAATACCGGCAAAAAGTTAGGCCGTACTTTGATCGATCTACAATCGATTACTGAGCATCAATTACTGCAGTTTTTATCCCAGCAGTTAAATGTGCCCTTTCTTGATATCAGCAAACTGCCTATTTCCGCAGAGGTGGTGCACTTAATTCCTGAAGTGCAAGCACGACGTTTCCGCGCTTTAGCGGTTGAAGACAGAGGCGACAGCGTGCTCGTGGCGATGAGCGACCCGGCTGATTTACAGGCGCTTGATCACCTCGAAGCCCTTATTGCCCCCAAACGTTTAAAGTTAGCCGTGGCGCCTGAGCAGCAACTGCTACAAGCTTTTGATAACTTATATCGTCGCACAGACCAAATTGCTCAGATCGCCGGTAAGCTTGAAGAGGAATACGCCGCCGATCAGATGTTCGATTTAGCCAGCCTCACCTCAGGCGACAGTGATAATGAAACCACAGTCGTTAAGTTACTACAGTCGATTTTTGAGGATGCGGTGCAAATGCGCGCCTCGGATATTCATATTGAACCCGGTGATAAAGCCCTGCGGATTCGTCAGCGTATCGATGGTCAGTTACACGAAACGATTCTGAATGAAGTTAACATTGCCGCCGCGTTAGTGCTGCGGCTTAAGTTGATGGCCGGACTCGATATTTCAGAAAAAAGATTGCCACAAGACGGTCGCTTTCAAATGGAGATCAAAGGACATCATATTGATGTGCGGATGTCGACCATGCCGATTTACCACGGAGAATCTGTGGTAATGCGTTTACTTGATCAATCGGCGGGTTTATTAACCTTGAACGAAACCGGTATGCCACCGGCTATTTTGGCGCGTATTCGTAAACAAATTAAACGTCCTCACGGCATGCTATTGGTGACGGGGCCGACAGGTAGCGGCAAAACCACTACTTTATATGGCATTCTGAGCGAGCTTAATACCGCTGATCGTAAGATTATTACCGTCGAAGATCCTATCGAATATCAATTACCACGAATAAACCAAGTACAAGTTAACCATAAGATTGGTTTAGATTTTGCGAACGTTTTACGTACCACGTTACGCCAAGACCCCGACATCATCATGGTCGGTGAGATGCGTGACCAAGAAACCGTAGAGATTGGTCTTAGGGGCGCGTTAACCGGTCACTTTGTGTTATCGACATTACACACTAACGATGCGGTCACCAGTGCACTGCGTTTACTGGATATGGGCGCTGCCAGTTACTTAGTCGCCAGTGCCTTAAGAGTCATTATTGCCCAGCGTTTAGTGCGGCGGGTGTGCCATAACTGTGGGGTTGACTATCAACCGACCGCGCAGGAAAAGGCGTGGTTAACTAGTGTGAGTCGTAAAGATTTTACCCATGCAAACTTTAAAATAGGTACCGGTTGCCAGAGTTGCAACGGCAGTGGCTATCGCGGCCGTATTGGTATTTTTGAAATTCTTGAGCTGGACGATAAGATGGTTGATGCCATGCGTACCAGTAATCCACAGGATTTCGCCAGAGCCGCGTTAAATAGCCCTAACTTTACTCCGCTTGCTGAATCAGCTTTACAATATTTGAGCGAAGGCATGACGACGATTGAAGAGGTCGCTAAGTTGGTCGAGGACGTGAGCGAATCACACATCCCCTTATCTAAGGATATTATCAGTCAACAAGGCATTGAGGCGTAATTATGCCAATTTATCAATACCGTGGACGCAGTGGTCAAGGTCAACCCGTGACGGGGCAATTAGATGCAGCATCGGAAAGTGCTGCCGCTGATATATTGCTGTCGCGGGGTATTATTCCCCTTGAGATCAACGTGGCCAAAGTGACTAAACCCTTCTCATTGGCTCAGCTGTTTGGCAGTAAAGTCGCGCTAGAAGAATTACAGATTTTTACTCGGCAAATGTACTCGCTTACGCGCTCTGGCATCCCTATTTTACGGGCGATTGCGGGCTTATCTGAAACGGCACGTTCTCAGCGAATGAAAGATGCGTTAAATAGTATCTCTGAGCAGCTGACAGCCGGGCGGCCATTATCATCATCGATGAATCAACATCCCGATGTGTTTGATTCTTTGTTTGTTTCTATGGTGCATGTGGGTGAGAACACCGGTAAGTTAGAAGATGCGTTTATTCAGCTTTCGGGCTATATCGAGCGCGAGCAAGAAACGCGGCGACGCATTAAAGCGGCCATGCGTTACCCCATGTTTGTATTAATTGCTATCGCGATTGCGATGGTGATCCTGAATATTATGGTGATCCCTAAATTTGCCGAGATGTTTTCACGTTTTGGTGCTGACTTACCTTGGGCGACAAAAGTGCTGATTGGTACATCGAATCTATTTGTGAATTATTGGGGGCTAATGCTGGTGGCGCTTATTGGTTCGATTATCGGTATTCGCTATTGGCACCATACCGAAAAGGGCGAGAAACAGTGGGATAAATGGAAATTACATATTCCTGCCGTAGGGTCGATTATTGAACGGTCAACGTTAGCGCGTTATTGCCGTAGCTTCTCTATGATGCTGAGCGCTGGGGTGCCGATGACACAGGCGTTAAGCTTAGTGGCTGATGCCGTAGATAATGCCTATATGCATGACAAAATAGTCGGTATGCGCCGTGGAATTGAGTCTGGTGATTCTATGCTAAGGGTGTCGAATCAGAGCAAGCTGTTTACACCTCTAGTGCTGCAAATGGTCGCAGTAGGGGAAGAAACCGGGCAAATTGATCAATTACTTAATGATGCTGCTGATTTTTATGAGGGTGAAGTTGATTATGATTTAAAGAATCTCACCGCTAAATTGGAACCTATTTTGATCGGTTTTGTCGCAGTAATTGTCTTAATATTAGCACTAGGTATATATCTACCGATGTGGGATATGCTCAATGTAGTTAAAGGTGGGAAGTAGCCCTAATGCAGAGCCAACAAAAGGCCGATAATGATCTATTACATATCTATGGGCGTATGATCTCTGTAGGGCTAGTATTAGTTATTATGGCCGTTGTCGGCGCTAAATATTTTTTGACGTTACCGCAAATTGCGGCGCGTGGATTAGAAGTCGAACATACTCGTTTATTGAATGTGTTGGTCATGGTGCGATCGCAGTGGCTATCCCTAGGTAAACCGCAACAGATGCAGTTGAATTGGGAAGTATTGGACAATATATCGATAAAACCAGAAACCAGTGTCGTCAGTATGAATGATCTCGGTTGGCCACAACCTAAGTCATTCACTGCTCAAGGTTGTCAGGATTTATGGTGGCAGTTAATGGGGGCAGAACTTGATAATACGGACTTGGTCGCTGATTATTCGGCTCAAGATAATAGCTGTAGCTATTTGTCGTCCAATGGCGATAGTTTAGGTTATCAACTGGATTCTGGCAGCGTTACATTTTTGGCTGCACCGTAAAATATTGTTATCTCAATAGCTTTTTAAAATTGATTTAACTGTTAGAATAAAATGATTAAGCATAGGGGCATATATGAAAACTTTGAAAACGAAACAAGCAGGGTTCTCATTAATTGAGCTTGTCATTGTCATTGTCATTTTAGGTTTATTGGCAGCAACGGCGATCCCTCGGTTTTTAAATGTTACCGATAGTGCTGAAGATGCTAGTGTTGACGGTGTCGCTGGAGGTTTATCAACTGCAGTGAGTTTTGTTCGCTCGCAGTGGGAAGTTGACGGACGCCAAAATAGCAGCGTTATTCTTGACGGCACACCAGTGGCTCTGGACCCACGCTTTGGTTATCCAACGGGTATATCAGAGACCGATGCCACGGCGATGACAGATGCTAGCTGCCAAGAAGTGTTTAATACTGTGTTGCAGAGCGCACCTCGTAATGTGCTTTACACTGATGATGCTCGTAACCAACGTTACACAGTACGTATGATTGATGGTGCGGGTGGCAGTGCGAACTCGATCACAGGTACTACCGTTACGGGTTTAGATTTATGCGTTTATCACCAAGTGGCTTCACTGGTGTTAAACCAAACTAATGGTGTACCCACACCAACGCCAGATTTATCAACAGCAGGTGCTAAAGGGGTCGTGTATAACCCTGGTACAGGCAAAGTGTTAAGCTTTACCCAAACGCCCTTTACACCTTAGATTGTAATTTATAGTTTTATTTTGTTTATGTTTGAAATGGCTTAATTTGAAATGATTTTAGTTTTAAGCGAATTTAGCTTAAAAGTGGTTTAATTTAATTAGTACTCACACGAGTTCTCACTTATAAAGAAAGGTAGTTTTATATGAAAAGACAACAAGGTTTTACCTTAATCGAATTAGTTGTAGTGATCATCATCTTAGGTATTCTTGCTGTCACAGCGGCACCTAAGTTTATTAACTTGCAAGGTGATGCGCGTGCTTCTGCAATTCAAGGTATGAAGGGCGCAATTCAAGGTGCAAATAGCTTAGTTTATTCAAAAGCTGCATTAAAAGGTGAAGAGAAAAAAGCGTTTAATGATACTGTTGCCCCATCTGTAGATATTGGCACAGGAACTCCGGCTGTAACACATTACGGCTACCTACAATCCACTGCTGCAGAATTAAAAAATGCGATGGACTTGAACATTAGTAATACAACTACTGATAAAGTAGATTGGTTTATTGTAGAGGGAGCCGATGGTTCAGCAATGGCAACTATATACCAGGCTGGCTCGCCTTATGCTACTGATAGTACTAAAGAGTGTTATGTAACATATACACCAGCAACATCTACAGAAACACCTAAGTATGAAGTTAAGTCAGAAGATTGCTAATTAAATTAATACTAGAATGGCCTGCCTAGCAGGCCTTTTTTTTAGGTGAAATACGCTGCATACATGATTAGAAATAAATGAGTCTACAAAGAAATTACCGACATTTATTTGCGTTAATCATAAGGTTGGCAGAAACTGAACCTAGCACTTCAAATCAGCAATTAACCCGAGCAATGCTTAAATTTCCTATGTCAAAACAGGCCGGATTTACCTTAGTAGAGTTAGTGACGACTATCATCTTGATTTCAATTCTTGCTGTGGTGGTATTGCCGCGCCTGTTTACTCAGTCTTCCTACAGTGCCTATAGTTTACGTAATGAGTTTATAGGTGAGCTGCGTCAAGTGCAGCAAAAGGCGCTCAATAATACCGACAGATGTTTTCGCGTAGCTGTTTCTAATACTGGTTATCAAGTGAGTCAATTCTCCACTCGCACGGATACGGTTTGTACGGGTACTGCATTGTCACCCAATCCACTTTATAGCCAAGCTTTTCAAGGTGGAGCTCAATTAGTGCTGGTGAGCACGAATAGCACTAACTTCACCCTCGATTTCGACAGTTTAGGTCGACTCTTTCCAACGTGTAATGGTAGCTGTATTCGCGTGACAGCTAATGACACTGTGCTGATTAATGTGTCCTCCGAGGGATATATTTATGCCAACTAATTCTCGCTTATTTCTTCGCAAAGAATCATCGAGTAAGGGCTTCACCTTAATTGAGTTAGTGGTAGGCATGTTAGTGATTGGCATTGCGATAGTGATGCTCACCAGTATGTTATTTCCCCAAGCTGATCGTGCGGCTAGTACCTTACATCGAGTGAAGAGTGCTGAGCTTGCCCATTCTGTGATGAATGAAATCTGGGGCAAACGCTATGACCAAAACACCAATGCCAATGGTGGAACGCCGGCCTGTGGTGCGGCAGCTGGCGTTGCATGTTCGACAATATTGGGGTCTGAATTAGGAGAAGGCCGCAACGATTACAATGATGTCGATGATTATAACGGCTTAAATGAGACAAGTAAGATGCTTAACTCAACCCAAACCTATGCCGATGCTTATCCCAACTATCGTTTAAGTGTCAGTGTGGTTTATGGCAGTATGGCAAATACTAAGCTAGTCACCATTAATGTGACAACGCCTGACAGCGAAGTGATTACTTACAATATGGTGAGGAGTAATTACTGATGAACTCTTTATCAGCAAAGCGCATGCAAACATCCACGCGAGGCTTTACCTTGGTCGAGATGGTCACAGTTATCTTGATTCTGGGTATTCTTGTGGTTGGCGTGAGTAGTTTTATACTATTTGGCACCCGAATTTTTGTTGAGTCGAGTTCAGTCGATCAAGTACTAAGCCAGAGCCGTTTTGCCGTTGAGCGAATGACCCGTGAGCTGCGTAGTGCTTTGCCCAATAGCCTGCGAGTTAATACCAATTCGCTGACCTATCAATGTATTGAATTTGTGCCTATCGAGGCCAGCACGACTTATCTCACTATGCCAATCATCCCCGATGCTGCTGCGAGTACTGGGATCGTGATTCTTGATAGAAATCAGGATGAGAATAAGATTAGTGAGAATCAATTTGCTTGGATCTATCCCTTGATTGACGCCGATGTGTATAGCAGCGCGAGACAAAAACGAGCACAGGTTAAAACGATTGCGACTTCGCTTCCCCCTTTTGAGCATCAAGTGACACTGACTTTTACTGCGGCCTTGCGTTTTGCCGAAGGCTCACCGCGGCAGCGAATTTATTTTGGCACTAATCCGGTAAGTTACTGTTTTGAAAAAGTCGCAGCGAGTAATGAATTACAACTACAGCGTTATACCAGCTATAGCTTCAGCATTATTCAGCCTAAACCTAATATGATGGGAGCTGGCGTGTTGATGGCGCAAAGTGTGGCAAATAGTTTAACAAATAATGCCGATCTGCCTCTGACATTGACGCCATCAACCTTGGTTAATAATGCCATGGTGCACTTACAACCTAGATTTAATGTTAATGGTGAGACGTTTCAATACAAACATCAAGTGCAGGTGATTAATGTTCCTTAACTCTGGTCGTAAAACGGCATATAAACGCTCATCATCCAGATCATCGCTATCAAGAGCGTCATTACCTGCGCAACAACGAGGTAGTGCGCTGATTATCGGCGTGTTTGTAATTACAGTGATGTTTCTATTAGCTTCTGCTCTCATTAATATTGTGCAGGACAGCGATACCGCACTCACCCAAGAAGTATGGGGCACTCGAGCCTTTGCCGCCGCCAACAGTGGCGCCGATGCGGCACTAGCTCAGTTATTTCCATTGAATACGGCCGCTAACGCTACGGCGACATGCGCCAGTGTTTCAAGCTCTTGGGTACCCCCCGATGTGGTTGGCTTTCATGCTTGTAGCGTAAGTCTCCGTTGTACGTCTTATTCCGTGGGCGCGGTAATTCAGTATCGTATTAATAGCACAGCGGTATGCGAGAGTGGTGATACCCGCGTTAGCCGACAAATTGAGGTAGAAGCCCGTGAGTAGTTTTCGTTTTTGTGTGTATCTTAGTTTTAGCTTCGTTGCCATGCTGTTTGCCGCGCCTACGTTCGCCTATGGCCCGATTGATGACAATATTTATTTCCCTGCTGTTGCCCAAGGCCAGCACGGTAATAACAATAACGTGTGTCATAAAATCAACAATGAACAGTTTAAGCAGTACACCAACGCCAAAATTAATGGCACAGCTGGATTAGCGTTAAATTTTTGTTCTGTCGGCAGTGGCTTAGCGGAAAATGGTTGCGATACGGCTTTAGGTGGCTCAAGACAGTGCAGCATCACAGGAAGTGATTTAAGAGGGCTACAACTCAATAGCACCGATTTCCCGAGCAATTCACAAAGTGGCGGCGGGATATCTTATTGCACCGCAGGCCAAGCGATTAATGTCGGCAATAACGGTACTAACCAATATGGCGCTATTGCCTTATACAACACATGTACATTGACTACTTCCTCCACGTTTTCTGAATATGTGTTTCGCTCAATTGAGCTCGGTGGTGACGCGAAATTAGTGCTATCAGCCGGTGATTACTGGGTAGATACTTTACAAATTAATGGTAGTGCGCAAATCGAACTGCTTGGTGATGCCAGAATATTTGTGCGCAATAGTGTCGGGCTCACTAATGGTTCAGTGAATCAAGTGGGCAATAATAATTTGACCTTAGTAGTCTATAGCGATATTAACTTGAATGGCGCTACTAATATCAATGGTTTTGTCTATAGCGACGCAAGATTACAGATGAATGCTTCATCAATCATTAATGGCCGAGTTACCGCCCGTTACTTAGAGATGAATTCTAGTGCAACAATCAATGCCCGCAGTAGGATTAACCAACAACTCGATTTGCAATTTGGTAAAGCAACATCAACCTCGGTCACCTTCGAACATGTGTTTTCATCTGGTGTCACTCCATTAGTATTTTTAATGCCGACGATTTCGTCGTCAAATCCTAGTGGTGATGGTCCTGCATCGGTGTTTATCAGTAGCGTATCAGCGACTGGTTTTAGTTGGACTCAGCGGCAACCTCCAAGTAGCAGTGCGGCGGTCACTATGCCAGAAGTGCACTGGATAGCTGTGACGCCAGGCAGTTATGCTCTATCCGATGGTAAGCGGTTGACTGCGGGTACGGTGGTGACTAACAGTGCCTTGAACATGTCATCGTCAGCTTGGGTCAATCAAACGCTCGACTTAGGTTTGAGCGTACGATTAAACCAATTACAAACCCGCAATAACAATTGTTGGTTGACTAGCGTGTCGCAGCCAAGCGCTAACGGCATTTCGCTTAATATGGATACGTCAGAAGTCTACACTGTAACGGGCACAAGTCGGCGCTGTCAGCCTGGTAATTTAAATACATTAGCCAATGAAACTATTGCTTATTTTGCCATTGAGCCAGGTGTCGGCACGATAACCCTGAGTGGTGAGCCGATTAACTATCAGTTTGCCAACGCCTTGACTCATAGCTCGGGAAGTTCAACTCGTGATTTAGCAACTCAATGTACCTTTAATACCAGCTTAACTGGCTTTGGCAATCCTCCAACATTAGTGGCTGGAAAGTCTTCTCGCGATGGTGGTGATGGTGGCTGGTTAAGACGCTGTAATCTGAGTGCAACTCAAGTCAGTATGGTAAACGATGAAGATACCTATGGCGATAATGAACGTAGTCATCTTGCTGAAGACTATGGCTTTGTTGCGCTTGAGAAAGTAGCGCCAGTTGAAGAGTGTTTTACTGATGACTTTTCCCGCAGCAGCTTAGGCAACGATTGGGCAACGAAAGTGCTGGGTTCTTCTACTCCGCCGGCTATCAACGGGGGACGACTAAGAATAACGCCAGCATTGGGTAATCAGGCCACTGCTAGCACTTACCAGCGGTTATTTCCTGCTGAAGGCAATCTAGTCACGATAGAGTTTGATTATTATGCTTGGTCACCTACATCTGGAACGGGAGGTGATGGGGTTGCGGTTATTTTATCGGATGCTTCTGTTACACCGCAACCTGGCAGCTTTGGTGGTTCACTCGGATATGCACAACGTGATGATGATACGCCGGGCTTTGCGGGAGGTTGGATTGGCGTTGGTTTAGATGAGTATGGTAATTTTTCCAATCCGAATGAGGGGAAGATAGGTGGCCCTGGATTTAGATCACAATCGGTAACATTGCGTGGTTCTATGTCGGCAAATTATAAATATTTGGCTGGTACCGCCGCGAATTTGAATCCTAGAATTGATGTTCGTAGTACGACAACCGCGGCACCAAATCATAAGTATCGGATTAAAGTTGATTCAACCAGCACAGGTCAAGCTTGGGTATCGTTAGACAGAGATGTGCGTGATGGTAATGGATATCAGGTGCTTGTCTCTCGATTTAATGCTAGAGCTATATCAGGTCAAGATTCTGTTCCTGCTGATTTTTATCTGTCATTTACGGGTTCTACCGGCGGCGCCAATAACAACCACGAAATCGATAATTTTAAAGTTTGTGCAATAAAATCCAAACCGATTGGCTTACAAGTACATCATTTTGAATTTGCTTATTCGTCATCGCCGCTCACATGTAAAGCAGAGCCGATGCAGATCAAAGCGTGTGCTGATGGAAACACTCCTTGTACCCCGTTTACTGACCCAGTTAGTGCGCAATTGTCATTGAATCCTGCTACTAATGGCGGTTGGTACCAAAGTGGTAGCAGTGTCAGTAATGTCAGTTTCATCAACGGAATCGCCTCTGTTGACTTACGCCATAATGTCACCACCCCTGTAAAAATTGGAGTATCGAGTTCAAATCCTGCCACCGTCCCTGGTAGTAATACCTTGTGCCGCAGTGGCGTTGGCGCGTTATCAACCGCGGCTTGTACGCTGTCATTTGCCGATAGCGGCTTTTTAATTGATATGCCAGATAAACTGGCCAATAAAGCGCAAAATGCGACTATCTCTGCGGTCAGAAAGTCAAATGACAACCTAGAGTGCTTGCCGACGTTCGCTGGTCAAACTAAAAGGGTAGATTTGTGGAGTCAATATATTTCGCCTGTCGCTACATCTATGTTTACCCCAACAGCCGTTAGCGTTAACTCAGCTTCTATCAGCGGTTCGAGTTTGTCACCTTCTTCCCAGAATTTAACCTTTGATGCCAGCGGTAAAGCAACGATAGCGGTCAATTATAGCGACGCTGGTAAAGTTGAGCTAAACGCCAAATATACCGGTGTTGCTGGCACACCCGATGAAGGGCTGGTGATGATAGGTAGCGATCCCTTCGTCAGTTTTCCTGTTGGCCTGTGTGTCACGCCCAGAGACAGCGGTGCTTTGTGCCCAGCGGGAGACGTTAGTTGCGCTGTATATAAAAAAGCCGGTGAGAGTTTTAATTTGCAGATTGCTGCAAAAGCCTGGGTTATTGATAACGATAGTAATTATTGCGATAACCCAAGTACGCCCAATTACGTTCAATCTGGTATTGCGTTGTCGAGCCAACTGGTAGCGCCAAATCCCGGTGCTCAGGGCGTAGTAGGTATTACCAGTTACGATCAAGTGGCCGCGACAAATAATCTCAATACAGTCGTTCAAAGTATCAGTGAGGTCGGGGTATTTACCTTTAGTGCTGCACCGCCAGCTAGTTACTTGGGATCGAGTCTTTACTCAATACCACTGGCAAAGAGTGCCAATATTGGTCGTTTTGTCCCCGATAGATTTTTGGTGAGTGAGGCATTCGTGTCTCCAGCCTGCAATAGCTTTAGCTATATGGATCAATTATTCCCAATGTCGATGACATTAAGCGCGCTTAATATCGCCGGCGATATAACGCAAAACTACTTTGCACCGTTCTCTTTTGCCACAGCCATGCTTGTGGGCGAGAACATCAATAATGGTATCGATTTACAAAACCGTTTAAGCGCCTTACCCATAATATCAACACGTTGGGCCAAAGGGGTTGCAAGCTTAGGTAACAGTTACCGAGCGAACTTCAGCCGAGTGACACCTAATGTATTGACCAATTTATATCAGGATGGCCCCTTCGAGTTGCTTGATATTGGTGTGCAAGTGTTGGATAACGATCCGCGTCCTAATGGGATTAACTCGTATGTAGCCTCACCTGACATGGATGCCGCAACGACAGGAAATTGTGCGAACTGTACTGCAAAAAAAATCACCACCCAAAGACTTCGCCATGGGCGAGTGGTAATGGATAATACTTATGGACCAGAGACTGAAATACTACGTATGCCGACTCGGGCTGAGTATTGGAATGGCAGTTGGGTCTTAAATAGTGATGATAGTTGTACAGTTGCGAACGCTAGTTTGGCTTTACAAACCGATGATATTAGCCTTGGCTATAATTTTGAACCTGATTTAGTCTCGGGACAAAGTATTGAGCGTTCTGGCAGCATGCCAAAATTTCAGGCAGGTCAATTTGATTTGCTTTGGCGGGCAGTTACAACCAGTGGCGCGCTATATCGTGGGCAAGTTACCGCGCCTTTAGATGTGCCGAGTTGGCTTGAATGGTACTGGAATTGGAATGACGTCACGCCAACGCTCTTGAGCGATCCTCGGGCGAGTGCATATTTTGGCCGTTATCGAGGTCATGATCGAATTATTTACTGGCGTGAGGTGGATTAGTTTAAGTCATTTATTGGCTAAAAACTGACAAGTAAAAAACGCAATGCTTAATCAGTTATTGGAGATTTATTGGACTTGGCGCGATAAATCTTAATCGTAAAATGGATGTTTTTAGTGGTCAAATTGTTGCGGTGTTGTGCGCGCTCAGGTTTTTACTGTATTTTTTTCCGACATTAAACTGTGATATGCGCTTAAATATTGTATTTTTGGTGTAGATTTGAAAAAAAATCACTTCATTAGCGATTGTTGACCCCGTCGGTCTTGTGGAATCAGGGTGGCATTGATAAAGTTAGCTGATTTTTCTTTTCTTCTGGCTCCACAGAATACAGGCTAGTTACATGTTTAAGAAGCTACGTGGCATTTTTTCTAATGATCTATCGATCGATTTGGGTACAGCTAACACATTAATTTATGTTCGTGGTGAAGGCATAGTCCTGGATGAGCCTTCCGTTGTTGCGATACGTGGTGAGCGCGGTGGCTCTGGCCAGAAATCTGTTGCCGCAGTCGGCACAGAAGCTAAACAGATGCTAGGGCGAACACCTGGCAATATCCAAGCTATCCGTCCAATGAAAGACGGCGTTATTGCTGACTTTTATGTGACAGAAAAAATGCTACAGCACTTTATTAAGCAAGTGCATAACAATAGCTTTTTTCGTCCAAGTCCACGGGTTTTAGTGTGTGTGCCTGTTGGCGCAACGCAGGTTGAACGTCGTGCGATTCGTGAATCGGCCATGGGCGCCGGTGCACGTGAAGTATATTTGATTGAAGAGCCTATGGCTGCTGCAATCGGCGCGGGTTTACCTGTATCTGAAGCAACGGGTTCTATGGTCGTGGATATTGGTGGTGGTACTACTGAAGTCGCGATTATTTCACTCAATGGCGTGGTGTACTCATCTTCAGTACGTATTGGTGGTGATAAGTTTGATGATGCCATTATCAACTATGTCCGTCGTAACTACGGCAGTTTGATT
Organism: Shewanella glacialipiscicola; assembly: GCF_023283485.1. Lineage (GTDB taxonomy): Bacteria > Pseudomonadota > Gammaproteobacteria > Enterobacterales > Shewanellaceae > Shewanella > Shewanella glacialipiscicola. The sequence continues at coordinate 25,127 of NZ_JAKILU010000024.1, read as the reverse complement.
GGTGAAGCTACTGCTGAGCGTATCAAGCATACTATCGGTACCGCTTATCCTGGCGATGAAGTGTTAGAAATCGAAGTCCGCGGTCGTAATTTAGCTGAAGGTGTGCCTCGTAGTTTTACGCTTAATAGCAACGAAATTTTAGAAGCGCTGCAAGAGCCATTATCTGGCATTGTTAGTGCTGTTATGGTGGCTTTAGAGCAGTCTCCACCAGAACTTGCTTCTGATATTTCTGAGCGCGGTATGGTATTAACTGGCGGCGGCGCATTATTGCGTGATTTAGACCGTTTATTAATGCAAGAAACCGGAATTCCAGTCATGGTGGCGGACGACCCATTAACCTGCGTAGCACGCGGTGGTGGTAAAGCCCTCGAAATGATTGATATGCACGGCGGCGATCTGTTCTCCGAAGAAACCTAATTTAACTTCGGTATGGGGCGGCTAATCACCGCCTTAGCTCTCCTATGAAGCCAATTTTTGTTCGTGGTATTTCAAACCAATTTCGTCTGACACTGGCAATTATTTTGTCGGTGGCTTTGCTCGTTGCTAATCATCGTCTCGATCCTGCTCGGCAATCTCTTGCCTCTGTTTTTAGCCCATTACAGTATTTAGCCAGTGTGCCAGGGGCTGCGCTTGATTGGTCCTCTGAAAGTTTTGCTACCCGTAATATGTTGGCGCTGCAAAATAAAGAACTGCTGAGACAACAGTTGTTGATGAGTGAACGCTTACAACGTTTTGAACACCTACGCCAAGAAAATGAGCGCTTGCGGGCACTGTTAGGTTCGCCAGCTTATCTTGACTCGCGCAAAATGGTAGCTGAAGTGTTAGAGGTCGCAAGCGATCCTTTTCATCAATATGTGGTACTTAATCACGGTTCTCGCAGTGGCGTCTTTGTCGGCCAACCTGTCGTTGATGCGCAAGGGGTTGTAGGCCAAGTGGTGCAAGTGAGTGAAATGACCAGTCGGGTGCTATTGCTCTCCGATGTATCCCATGGCTTACCTGTACGTATTACCCGTAATGATGTGCGCCTTGTCGCCAATGGTACGGGGGAATTGGACGAGATAGAACTACGCCATGTGGCTAAGAGTACTGACATTCGTGTCGGCGATTTACTGGTGACATCGGGTTTGGGTAATCGTTTCCCTGAAGGCTACCCTGTTGCACGCGTGATGGAAGTGTTAACTGAAGATGGCCAAAGCTATGCTCGCGTTACCGCCCAACCGTTAGCGGCGTTAGATCGTATTCGCTATTTATTGCTTATTTGGCCTGCTAGTGATTCTGGTGTGACTTTACCTAATCAATTGGTTGCGCCAGCAGCTGACCATCCTACTGCCACCGATGGGGATAATACCGATACGGCCATTCCTGCAGTTAAGAAAGTTACTCCTCAAGTTAAGCTAACCTCGCCCGATGCCAATGCGGCTAAGCCGGTGACATCTACGCCAGCTGCTGTTAATCCGCTGGCGGAAACCGTTCGTCCAGCCACTGAGGTAAATCAATGAGTTTCCAAGCCGCCAATGGGCGCCTCATCGTTTGGGTGACATTACTCATTGGGATTATCAGCCAGATTATGCCCTTACCAAGTGCGGTTGATGCGTGGCGGCCAGACTGGTTATTAATGATTATTATGTATTGGTCTATTGCATTACCCCATAGATACAATATTTTAACCGCATGGGTTTTAGGGCTTATTTTAGATATTTTATTGGGCGCTACCTTAGGAGTGCGTTCTTTGGCCATGTCATTGGTGATTTATATCGCCATTTTACATTGCCAGCGTTTACGTAATTTTCCTAAATGGCAGCAGTCGCTGGTGATCATGCTACTGCTTTGTATTTACCATTTAGTGATTTACTGGGTGGAATTTGTGATGCAAGAAGCGGTATTCCACACGGATTTATTTTTGCCCGCCATTTCAGGATTAATCATCTGGCCGTGGATATTTTGGATTTTACGTCGCGTTCGACGTCATTATAAGGTTCGCTAATTGTGAATTTAGTGCTAGCTTCGACTTCACCGCGCCGCAAAGAGTTATTGGCACAAATTGGATTTGGTCGCCTCGATTTTAGTTTTACGCAAGTGGCCCCCGATATTGATGAAACGCCCCGATTACGTGAAACGCCAACAGATTATGTGCAACGTTTAGCGGCCGAAAAAGCCTATGCCGGACTGGCATTATGCGCGGATATTTCACAGCCTGTGGTATTAGGTTCTGATACTATCGTAGTGTTTGAAAACCAAATACTAGGAAAACCTGCCGATGCTGCCGATGCTAAGCGAATGCTCAGTGAGTTATCTGGTAAGACTCATACCGTGATGACGGCTGTGGCACTGGTTTATTATAAGGATGAGCCATCTTTAACGGCAAAAACCTTAGTACGATTAGTGCAGACACAAGTGCGTTTTTGCACTTTATCTAAAGCAGATATTGAAGCTTATGTTGCCTCAACAGAGCCGATGGATAAAGCGGGTAGTTACGGTATACAAGGTCTGGGTGGCTGCTTTGTTGCGGCGATTAACGGCAGCTATTCAGGTGTGGTGGGTTTACCTTTAGTCGAAACCTGCGAATTGTTAGCCGAAGTTGGACTCATCTAACCTAGTGTTACTGGTATTATGCTTTTAGCTTGAGGTTAGAATGAATTTTACAGGAGTGATAGGCTCTTAATCGAGTCTCCGATGAAGTGATTCTTTATCGTCGATGCTTCATTCGGTTTTCATGCTTAGAAAATATGTAACTTCGATTAATTAATCTAGTTTCCCGAATGGGGTGAGTCGTGAATACCGGTCGCTTAAATCCAAATAAAATACAGCGCAAGATGGGTTCAGAATTACTGATCAATGTAACTCCTTCAGAGGCGCGTGTCGCCTTAGTTGAGCATGGTGTGCTGCAAGAAGTGCATATTGAACGCCGAATGAAACGGGGTTTGGTAGGCAATATTTACAAAGGTAAAATCAGCCGTGTGTTGCCCGGTATGCAAGCCGCCTTTGTCGATATTGGCTTAGATAAAGCCGCTTTTCTACATGCGTCCGACATAGTGCCGCACACTGAATGCGTTGCCGATGTTGAGAAGGGTCATTTCGTGGTCCGTGATATCGCTGAATTAGTCCGTCAAGGGCAAGATATTATGGTGCAAGTGGTTAAAGATCCGCTCGGTACTAAGGGCGCCCGACTGACTACTGATATCACTCTGCCTTCGCGTTATTTAGTGTTTATGCCGGGTTCTAGCCATGTGGGTGTTTCGCAACGTATTGAGCTAGAAGAAGAGCGTAATCGCCTTAAACAAATCACTTTGCCTTATGTGGATGATGACGGTGGTTTTATTATCCGCACCGCCGCTGAAGGGGTGGGTGAAGATGAATTATCCCAAGATGCGGCATTCTTGCGCCGTGTTTGGTCTAAAGTCAGCGAACGTCGTAAGCGCAGTGGTGTGTCTTTGTTATACCAAGATTTAGCATTGCCGGTGCGGATAGTGCGTGATTTTGTTGGCACTGAGCTTGACCAAATTCAAGTTGATTCTCGCGGTACTTTTGCTGAGTTACAGTCTTTTGCTCAAGAGTTTATGCCTGAGATTGCGCAGAAGATTGAACATTATTCAGGCCCTGCGCCTATTTTTGATCTCTACGATGTGGAGAACGAAATTCAACGGGCTCTGGGTCGTAAGGTTGAGCTTAAGTCTGGCGGTTATCTGATTATCGATCAGACCGAAGCTATGACCACAGTCGATATTAATACTGGCGCTTTTGTTGGGCACCGAAATCTTGAAGAAACCATCTTCAATACTAATCTTGAAGCAACCCAAGCCATCGCTAGACAGTTACGTCTGCGTAATCTCGGTGGCATCATTATTATCGATTTTATCGACATGATGACCGCAGATCATAAGGCTCGGGTACTCAGTAGCTTAACTAGCGCTTTGTCTAAGGATAGAGTGAAAACCAATGTGAGTGGTTTTTCGGGCTTAGGTTTAGTCGAAATGACACGTAAGCGTACCCGTGAGAGTTTAGAACATGTAGTGTGCGGAGAATGTCCTGCGTGTCATGGCACTGGCAGTATGAAAACCGTTGAAACTGTCTCCTATGAGGTGTTTCGCGAGATTATTCGTTTAAATCGTACCTATGATGCCGATGAGTTTTTATTATATTGCGCGCCTGCGGTGTACCAAAGTTTGCATACTGATGAAAACCATCAGATCGCCGAACTTGAAGTATACATAGGTAAACGTATCCGCTTACAGAATGAGCCCATGTACTCACAGTACAAATATGATGTGGTGATGATGTAGTGGCCACGCCTTTGACTGCACAAAAAATCAGCCGTTTTTGCTGGCAACTTTTGGCGCTGGTTTTAGTGGTGTTTGCGCTTGCAGTCAGTTTAATTCGCGGTTTGTTACCCCAAGTTGATGAAGTGCGTCAGCAACTGGTTAATTACGTAAAAAACGAATATAAAATCGATGTACAAGTGGGGGAGTTATCTGCCCACTGGCAGGCTTTTGGCCCCGCAATCAATATTAATCACTTAGTTATTCCGCCACAGGATGCCCTGCCGGTAACAGTGATAATCAAAAAAGTGCAAGTAAAACTCGATTTTTGGCAATCATTGCTCACGCTGACTCCACGTATTGAAGATGTCAATTTTGATGGCGTGCATGTCGCGTTAAATATAGATAAGTTATCTGATAACAAGGCGAACGCAGCGGATACTCCACCCCAAGTTGATTGGCTTTATGCCTTATTACTTAAGCAACTCGATAGGTTCTCCCTTACTGACGCCACCGTGCAATTGCTCAGTTTACGCCAAGAGTTTCGCCCTATTAATATTCGCCATTTAAACTGGCGCAATAATGGTGAGCGTCACCGCGGTGCAGGGGAGTTGTATCTGGATAATAATGCCACTGAGCATGAGTCGCTGGCATTACAGTTAGAGATTAATGGCGATGGGGCAAACCCCGATAGCTTAAGTGGGCAAATGTATTTGGCTGCTACATCATTAGATTTGGGCGAGTGGGCTTCGCGCCAGAGTAACTATTATGATTCAAGCCAATATGATTCAAACCAAAAGTTACCCTTAGAAGGCGTGGTGAATCTTAAGGCTTGGTTGACGTTTGCTAATCGCAGTATCAGCTCAGCAATGGTACATTTTGAGCCCAGTTGGCTGCAATGGACATTACAGCAATCGACGCAAAAATTTGAAATTCAGGCGGGCGATATCGTTTGGCAACCCACAGCAACGGGCTGGGAAGTACAAAGTACGGGGCTCGATTTTATCACCAATGGTGAGCATTGGCCGACGTTAACCTTGGCTGCTAAAAGCGAGAATGATCAATTTTTTGCTTATGTAAATCAACTCAGCGTTCAAAATTTACTGCCTTTGTTACCGTTATTTCCGGGTGCTGACAAAGAGATGCTGCACCAATGGACTGCGTTATCCCCCAAAGCCAGTATTGGTCCCATTCGCTTATACCAACAAGCTGAACAGCCTTTACTTGCCAGCACAAATATAACGCAGTTACATTGGCAAAAAGTTGGTGGTATTCCTAGCACAAACCCCTTTGATATTAACTTACGCTGGCAAGATAAAAGTCTCCTGCTGTCACTGCCAGAACAGATCTATCAAGTTGATTTTGGTGATGAGTTTTCAGCGCCGTTAGTGTTCAATGGTGCGCCTATGACGGGGCGATTCGATAGTGAAACCCTAACCTTAAGCGTGCCACAATTACAGCTCAATAATGATGACATGAGTGTCGACTCTGTACTCATGTTAGATTTCAGTCACGCAATCCATATGGCGCTGAGCGCGAATGTTCATATCAATAATGTCGCCAATGCCGACAAATACTTCCCAAAGAAGGCGATGGGTGAGTCGCTAGCCGAATATTTGGATACTGGACTTAAAGCAGGCCAGACTCAAGATGCACATGTGGTTTGGAATGGTCCGTTAAGCGGTTTCCCCTTTGATGATAATAGTGGCGTATTTCAGGCGGCCTTTACGCTAACCGATGCTAAGTTTCAATTTCAACCCGATTGGCCCGCTGTCACCGATTTGTCCCTTAATGCCTTATTTGAAAATGCCCGTATGGATTTATGGGTAAACCACGGCAAGCTGATGGAGGTGGATGCTAGCGGCGCGCATGTTTATATTCCTGCCATTGGCGAGCAAACGCTACTGAGGATTGAAGCTGATCTCGCCGTGCAAGGCCGCGCTGCAACTAAGGTGTTGCAGGCTTCGCCTTTAGCGAGTTCTATAGGAAAAACCTTAGAGGTTGTGCAAGTACAAGGCGCGGTGACTGGTAGTTTAAATCTGAGTATTCCGCTGTATGACGGGGATAACGAAGATATTCGCGGTCAAATCAATTTCAACAATACGCCAGTATATATTGCACAGCCAGGGTTACAATTAAAGGACGTGACTGGCACCGTCGATTTTGCTAACCAGATTGTTACGGGCAAAGGGATTAATGCCCGCTTGTTTGAACAACCGCTGAGTTTAACTTTTAATACCGAGCCTAAAGGCAAGGACTTTGGCCTTAATCTTAAGCTTAAAAGCCGCTGGGATCTCAGTCGGTTACCCGCAGAGTTACATTCTCCTTTGAGTGATTTTTATCAAGGAAAGGTCAATTTTGATGGCGGCTTGACTATGCTATTTACTGAGCAAGGTTATGATATACAGGCTAACGTCACCTCAGATCTTATCGGTACGCAGCTATTACTCCCAGGATACTTTGCTAAGCCAACTGACGAGCCTCGGCCTTTGGTTGCCGAATTTGCGGGTAATCAAGATAATACCTCGCTCAATATAAAAGTCGCCAGTCATGCTGAGTTTATCGGTGGTTTTGAGGCGAGCAAGGGCGCGAATCTGAGTTATTTTGACTTATTATTGGGTCGATTGTTTGATGAAGACGAAGCCAGAAATACCGACCAAGGTCATATTCAAGCGGATCTCGGTAAGGCAACGTTAGCGGATTGGCAGCCCGTGATAGACGCTTTCGTTAATAAAGAAACATTACCGAAAACGGGAATTTTAGTTGATGAAGCCTCCCATAGGAGTTTATTTCCTAAGGTCAGCGCTATTGATGCCCATATTGGTCGTTTCGATCTTGCGGGACAACCGCTTACCGAACTTACCTTAAATGCTAAACCCAATGAAACCGGTTGGCGCTTTAATATCCTTGCTAATGAGTTTGATGGGAGTATTGATTTCTATCCAAATTGGCGCACTCAAGGCCTTAAAGTCGTAGCGAATAAATTGTATTTATCCCCTGAGATAGCCTCGGCTGCCGAATCTGGTTTTGGTAGTGATCAAGTGCTCACTAACTTGCCGCCCGTTGCTATCAATGTGGAAGATTTTCGTTTTCATGATAAGCAACTAGGTAAGTTAGTGTTTCAGGCGACGCCGCAACCTGACGGTTATAAAATTCAAACTCTGTCGTTAACAACCCCTAACGTGAGCTTGCAAGGCAGTGGTATTTGGCAGCAAGCTGACCAGAATCGAACTGAACTTAATGTTGAGTTAAAGGCGAAACAATTTGATCATTTATCGGCGCTCTTGGGTATCGATCCTGGAGTAAAAGAAGCGCCGCTGAAAATAAATGCCGACGTATCGTGGCAAGGGGCTCCCTATGCGTTTTCCCTCGAAACCTTAAACGGTAAAGTGAAGTTTGACCTCGGTAAAGGTCACTTATCTGAGGTGAGTGATAAGGGCGCGCGCATCTTCTCTCTGTTTAGCTTAGATTCCCTTGTGCGTAAACTGTCACTGGATTTTACCGATGTTTTTGGTCAAGGTATGTATTTCAACTCCTTCAACGGCAATCTACAAATTGACAATGGCGTGGTAAAAACCACGGATACCGAAATGGATGCCATTGCTGGTAATATGAAGGTGCGTGGTTTCACGGATCTCACAACAGAGAGTTTAAATTACGATATTCGCTTTGTACCGCAGTTAGCCTCAAGTGTGCCTACAGTGGTATTACTTAGCACCAGTGCTTGGACACTAGGGATAGGTGCATTTGCACTGACAAAGGTGCTTGAGCCTGTGATTGAAATCATTTCAGAAATTCGTTTTCGAGTGACTGGCACTATGGCCGAACCTGTGGTTGAAGAATTGGAACGTAAGAGTAAAGAGATTGAAATTCCCGAGTCTATCCTACCCATAGTGGGTGTTGAGCGCCCAGCAGTGTCGGTCGGCGCCGCGAGTCAAACTCAACCCGCAGCTAAGAAAACTGAAGCGACCGAGACACCAGAGGCGCAAACCCAAGAGGTTAAGCCTACAGAACAGGTTGAAGAGCCTACATCACCGGTACAGGCCCCTGCGTCTGCCCTACCCGAAAAAAGCCAAGTAGTAGAGCCGATTAAACAAATTCAGGGAGGTAAGAATGCACATCAGCCTGTTGCAATGCCAGAGCAGTCGCGACGTCAGCGCCAATCTGCTGTTTATCGAATCGCAGCTTAACGCACTCTCGCGGGAAGCCCTTAATAAAGACAGTCTGCATACACCTCATTTAGTGGTCTTACCTGAATGTTGTTTATTGTTTGGTGGCCACGAAAGTCAGCAACTGGCTTATGCGGGCGATACCCACAACAGTCCGCTTAAATCGGCGTTAAGTGCACTTGCAGCTAAGTATCAGGTCTTTATGGTTGCGGGTACTATCCCAGTATTAGCAGACGATGGCCGTGTCTATAGCCGCAGTTATCTGTTTGATGATAAAGGTGATACGTTAGGGCATTACGATAAATTACATCTCTTTGATGTGGATATTGCCGATGGTACAAAGCAATATCGCGAGAGCGAAACCTTCTGCCCAGGGGATCACATTAGCGTTATCGATACACCTTTTGGCAAAATTGGTCTAGCCATCTGTTATGATTTACGCTTTGCCGACTTATTTAGGGCGATGCGTCTGGCTGGGGCTGAGATCATTACCTTGCCATCGGCTTTTACCAAAGTGACCGGCGAAGCTCATTGGCAGGTGTTGTTGCAGGCTAGAGCCATTGAAACACAATGCATTATTCTCGCAGCCGCCCAGTGGGGACAGCATAATGAAGGTAGCCGTGAAACCTGGGGGCAGAGCATGATAGTTGGCCCTTGGGGTAACATTTTGGCCCAGCGTAAAATCGGTACGGGTTGGGTACAGGCTGAAGTTGACTTAACCGAACTGCACGATATTCGCCGTAAAATGCCCGTTATGCAGCATAATCGTTTTCTTGAGCCAAGCTTGAAATAACCGTCCGCACTGGCGAGCGGCAATATCCAATTAGACGGCGATTAACGTACAGAATTAGTACAACGAATTTACACTCAGAATATAAAGATCCCTTGGGATCAAAGAGAGCATCGATGCCATTTTTAGCACAAGTAGAGCAAAGTTTATTGAAGAATGGGTTAGCGTTAGAGGGCCTACAGGGTTATCTCAACACTATACATCAACACAAAATCGATTATTCCGATCTCTATTTTCAAGGTAGTCGCCATGAGTCTTGGGTGCTGGAAGACGGCATCATTAAAGACGGTAGTTTCCACATTGAACGCGGTGTGGGTGTACGTGCTATTAGCGGTGAAAAAACCGGCTTTGCTTATGCCGACGATATTACACCAGCCGCCTTAAGCGCCGCAGCAGAGGCCGCGCGTGGTATTGCTAGCGCAGGTGAGCAAACTCAGGTTCGCGCATTTAAGCGCCGTAAGGCATTAGCCTTGTACGACAGTTTAGATCCCATTGCCGCGATGGAAGAAGTCAAAAAGATTAATCTGCTGAAAGAAGCCGATGCTTTTATTCGCAGTTTAGATAGCCGCATTATCCAAGTGGTTGTTAGCTTGGCGGGTGTGCACGAAGAAATTTTAATTGCCGCAAGTGACGGTACGCTAGCGGCCGATATCCGCCCTTTAGTGCGCTTTAATTGCAGCGTGATTCTAGAAGAAAACGGTAAACGTGAGCGTGGCGGTGCAGGTGGCGGTGGTCGCCATGACTACGGCGTATTAATGGCCAGCGACGATACTGGTTTACCTATGTGTTTTGCCTTTGCTCGTGAAGCAGTGCGTCAAGCGCAGGTCAACCTCAATGCTATCGATGCGCCAGCGGGCGAAATGCCAGTGGTGTTAGGCAATGGCTGGCCGGGCGTATTGCTTCATGAAGCCGTGGGTCATGGTTTAGAGGGCGACTTTAACCGTAAGGGCAGCAGTGCTTTCAGCGGTAAAATGGGGCAACTCGTTGCTTCTAAATTAGTGACTGTGGTTGATGATGGTACTTTACCTAATCGTCGCGGTTCACTCAGCATTGATGATGAAGGTGTTCCGACCCAAAGAACCGTATTAATTGAAGACGGTATTTTAAAGGGTTACATCCAAGACAAACTCAATGCACGCTTGATGGGTGTGGCACCAACGGGTAACGGTCGGCGCGAATCTTACGCACATTTGCCTATGCCGCGTATGACCAATACCTATATGACGGCGGGTGAGTCAGATCCAAGTGAGATCATTAAATCGGTCAAAAAGGGCATTTACGCCCCTAACTTTGGTGGCGGCCAAGTGGATATTACCTCGGGTAAGTTTGTATTCTCCGCATCTGAAGCCTATTTGATTGAAAATGGTGAAGTGACTCAAGCAATTAAGGGCGCAACCTTAATCGGCAATGGTCCAGAGGCGATGAGCCAAATTTCGATGGTCGGTAACGATATGGCGTTAGATCAAGGCGTTGGCGTTTGTGGTAAAGATGGACAAAGCGTACCCGTTGGCGTTGGTCAACCGACCTTGAAGTTAGATCGTTTAACGGTTGGCGGTACGGCATAGTTCAGTTTCGTCATTGTCTTTATACCCAAACAACCTGAAGAGGCTACAGTGCCAATCTTCAGGTAGCTTGGGTATATAGCTGCTTACTATGATGGATGTTATCATTCGCAAATGGAAATAGAGTAACTACTCTAGAGGTGTTAATGAAACTATCAAAAGTGGCTTGGTTATGCCTTCTATCATTGCCTTTGGCGAGTCATGCACAGCCGATTAGCTTTACCGACGCTTGGCAACAAATGCTAAAAGTGAGCGATAAGCTACAGGCGCAATCGCAGGAAGTTAACCGTGCTAAGGGTGAGCAAGAGGCGGGTGAGAGCTTAAATCTGCCCTCTTTGAGCATTAATGGTAGCTATACCCACCTTGAAAAACCCATCGAACTCGATCTTCGCGATCTCAATCCACTAGCCTCACTTGATCCTGCGACGTTACCGCCAGCTCTTGGCGGAGCACTAGCAGGTATTCCGGGGTCAATGTTTGTCACGCCTTTTACCGAGCAAGATATCTTCCGAGCTAGCTTGCAAGCCATGTGGCCAATTTATACCGGTGGGCAGATCACAGCCGCTCAAGGTATACAGGCCGCTATGGTGGCCGAGAAACAGCAAGAGTTGCAATTAGTCACGCGCGATTTATTTACTTTACTGGTAGACAGATACTATGCCGTTGATGTCACTCAGGCGTTAGTGAGCACGCAAACTGAGCTAGTAAGCTCGCTAACTAAGCATGTTGACCATGCGTTAGCGTTAGAGCGAGAAGGGCAAATCGCTAAGGTTGAACGGCTTAATGCGCAGGTTGCCTTAGACAATGCCAAAGTTAATTTAGGCAGTGCTCGCCGCCAGCATGAAATGGCGATCATTGCTCTATCACGCATGTTGCAGCAAAGCGATGTTGGCACGCAGTCACCTTTATTTGTTTTGCCGCATGCGCCGTCCTTAGATCAGCTTACTCAAGTGACCCTGAGCCAACATCCGGCGCTAAAATTACTCGAAGCAAAAGAGACACAAGCCAATGGCTTGGTTTCATTAGAACAGAGCAAGTATCACCCCACCGTATTCCTGTTTGGTAATTACACCCTTTACGAAGATGACAGCCTATTTTCTCAGGTAGAGCCAGATTGGATGGTTGGCGTTGGCGTTAAAGTGCCAATACTGAGCCGTGATGGCCGTAGTGGTAAGGTTGAAGCGGCGAAAAGTGCCTTATTGCAAGCCCGTTACACTAAAGCACAAACGCGGCAGGATTTGAGTCTGTTAGTGGATCAAAGTTATCGCCAATTATTACAAGCTGAAGAAGAAGTGAAAGCGCTCGATACTTCACTTGAACTGGCCACTGAAAATCTGCGTCTGCGAGAAATCGCGTTTAATCAAGGGCTTTCTACGTCTATCGACAGAGTCGATGCTGAGCTGAAACTGAGCGCCGTTAACACTCAACAGCTGGCCGCCCGTTATCGTTATGTGCAAGCCTATGCTCGATTAATGGCCATTAGTGGTCAACTAGATGAATTTATTGGTCGCACCGCTGACCGTACACTGTCGCAGGAGACAAATAATGCGCGCTAACAGAATACTTGCCCTGGTGGCGTTGGTCGCATTAGGCCTTGTTTTAGCCTATGGCCTTAAGTTGGCTTACAGCCCGCAGCCGAGCTTATTGCAGGGGCAGATTGAAGCGCGCGAATATAACGTCTCTTCTAAGGTTCCTGGCCGCGTTGAGCAAGTGCTCGTTCGCCGCGGCGATCGTGTGGCTGAAGGTGATTTATTATTCGCTATCCACAGCCCAGAATTAGACGCTAAGTTAATGCAAGCCGAAGGTGGCCGCGACGCCGCCAAAGCCAAACAATCGGAGGCCGACAACGGCGCTCGTCGCCAAGAGATCATGGCTGCTAAAGAACAATGGCTTAAAGCCCAAGCGGCGGCAACGCTCGCTAAAACGACCTATAACCGGGTGAAAAACCTGTTCAACGAAGGTGTGGCAGCAAGACAAAAACGCGATGAAGCCTTTACCCAATGGCAGGCAGCAAAATATACAGAACAAGCGGCATTAGCCATGTATCAAATGGCGCAGGAAGGCGCGCGCGTTGAACTTAAAGCCGCAGCGGCGGGTAATGCGCGCATGGCTGAGGGCGCGGTGAAAGAGGTTAGCGCGATTATGCAAGATAGCCAAATGCGCGCCCCAAAAACGGGCGAAATCAGCGATGTACTCTTGCAAGCGGGTGAATTGGCACCAAGTGGTTTTCCCATTGTGAGCCTGATTGATATGAAAGATGCGTGGGCGGTGTTCCAAGTGCGAGAAGATCAGCTTAAAGGCTTTAAAAAAGGTCAAAAAATTCGGCTGAATATTCCGGCGCTCGGGCAGGATATTGAGTTTACTGTGTCGCATATTAGCGTCATGGGTGAGTTTGCCACATGGCGCTCGACCGAAAGTGGCCACGATTTTGATATGCGTACCTTCGAGGTTGAATTGCGTCCAAGCCAGCCAATTAGCGACCTACGTGTCGGCATGTCTGTTTTACTGCGTGGTGAGTAAGGGCTGTGACTGAACGCACGCCAGACGCCAATACGGTGGACAATAGTAAGCAGTCACCCTCGCGCATTAGTTTTATCGCGCTTGTGCGCCGTGAGCTGCGCGCCCTGTGGCATGACCCTTGGCAATTAGCTTTAGTCAGTTATATTCCGCTGCTAGGGATTTTTTGCCTGTGGTGGTTATTCAGTGCTGGTTTGCCAAGGCAGCTGCCGGTGGCGATTGTCGATCAAGATCATAGTCAACTGAGCCGTATGCTGACCCGTCAGCTGAAGGCTAATCCTGTGACTGAGCCACAAAACTTTACCGATCTCACTGCGGCTGTAACGGCCATGAAGCAGGCAAAAGTCTACGCGATTGTGGTTTTTCCCTATGATATGAAAAAAGATTTACTCACGGGTCATAAACCTACGATAGATGTGCGCTATAACAGTCAGTTTTTACTGGTGGGTAAGTTACTCTCAAGCCAAATTCAGCTGAGCCTTGGCGAAGGCTTATTGCATGTTGCGGGCTTAAAGCAGTTGGCTAGCGGGACGCCAAAATCCCAAGTGGCGGTCAATTTAAGTCCAGTCAAAAGTCAAACTACGGCGCTGTTTAACCGAAATAATAATTACATTGGCTTTTTAGTGCCGCCAGTGCTGGTGGCGCTGTGGCAGCTATTATCGATGTTAGTGATGGCTAACAGCTTAAATCGAGAGTTGCACTTAAACCCAATGAATATCGATTCTGATACTTATCATGATGTATCGAATGTGCTGACCGTGGCTTTTTGGCCTAAAGTGCTGGCGAAAATGGTGTTATTTACGCCGATATTAATGCTGCAAGGCGGCTTTATCTTAGTGTGGCTGTATCTGTATCTCGGATTGCCAGTTGCAGGCAGTTTAGCCTCACTACTGTTAGCGCAATCAGTGATGTTGCTAGCGGTATGGAGTTTAGTGCTGTTGGTATTTGTGGTGATGCGCGACAGTGCACGGGTGATTAGCTTTTGCACGGCGTTATTTGCACCGGCCTTTGCCTTTATGGGGATCACGTTTCCCACCCATGAAATGCCACAATTAGCCCAGTGGTGGCGACTTATCATGCCATCGAGTCATTATATTGAGTCCCATGTGAGCGTTGTCAGTTATGGCGCTGCATTACCGAGCGTGGTGAGCCAGCTCTGTAGCTATTGGGGCTTTCTCTGCCTGTTGCCGGTGATTTATTTTCTATCACGTAAATTACTGCCTATTACAGTTAACGCTACTAGCGCGGTAACCGCATATGACTCTGATGCAACTCAGCCAGCAAAGGGGCAATAGGATGAATATGTGGCAACTGATAATGACTGAACTTAAAGCTATCATTAGCGATAAAGCCATTGCGGTAACCTTATTTGGCGGCGTACTGTTTTATTCGGTGTTATATCCGTTACCTTATTTGCACCAAGTACCGACCGAACAACAACTGATCGTGGTGGATTTAGATCATTCTTCCTTAAGCCGTCAGTTGATCCGCCATGCCGATGCCAGCGCAAAAATCCAAGTGATAGGTCAAGTTGGTTCAATCGCCGAAGCAAAGCGTTATATCCAGACGCGTAAAGCCCACGGTTTATTGGTGATCCCAGAAGGGTTTCGCCGCGACTTGCTGCTGGGTAAAGGCGTAACTTTAAGTTATGGCGGCGATGCTAGCTACTTCTTGATTTATTCTGCGGTTGCTGAAGGTTTAGTGAGTGCGGGGATGGATGCGGGCAAGCAAGTACAGTTAATTGGTATGTTGGCTCAGGGGCAAAATCCTAAGCAAGCACAGCAAAGCTTAAATTCGATTCACCTTAATAGTGTGCCCGCCTTTAATCCTAGTTTAGGTTATACACCCTATGTAGTGCCTGGGCTGTTTTTGCTGATTTTGCATCAAACCTTACTGATAGGCACAGGTATTTTGGGGGCAGGACAATGGCGTCAAAGGGGCTATTGGCAGCAGGTATCACCCGTACAGTTGATAGGTGGTCGAATACTCGCCTTCATGTTGATTTATATGTTTTTTACTAGTTTTTATGTCGGTTACTGTTACCACTGGTATAACGTGAGTATTCAAGCCAGTCTTGGTTTAGTTGCGCTGTGGCTATTGCCATTTTTACTGGCGACCGCCGCTGCAGGTATCGCGATGAGCAGCTTATTCACCCGCCGTGATTTACCGACCCAAGTATTGTTGTTGATTTCTATGCCTATCCTATTTGTATCTGGTTTTGTTTGGCCGCTGGCATTGATCCCTGAACCGCTAGTGTTAGGTTCGCAGTTTATTCCCGCCGTACCCGCGATTATGGGCATGCTAGAACTCAATCAAATGGGCGCCAGCTGGGCGAGTGTGATGCCAAAATGGCTACAACTCTGGGGCTTATTTGCCGTCTTTTTTGGTTTAGCTATTTTGGGGGTTAAACGCAGAGTTAGGTTATTAAAAGCGCAAGTGGGTTAGTGTTTGGAGCCATTGATAAGCACTATCTTGCCAGTAACACGCAGCATATCTATTGATATCAACTCAACCTCTGCTCACTTGGTCGCGGCTTTCTAGCGCACTAATTCATAGCGCACTAGTTCAGCAGGCTGATAAGAGTATTGATCAACAAACTGAACTCATTTTCCAAAAAAATACCCGCTTGAGCGGGTATTTTCTTAAGAGACAAGGCATCTTGCTATAGCAAGCTGACGTCAAATTTTAACTCAGATGTGTTACCACTAGGTGTTTTAACCGTGATCAATACTTGGCTATTAATTGTCAGTGCATTTTTTTCAAGTGAGAAACTCGTGGTAGCTGCATCGGCTTTATTGGTTTTGCTCACTGTAAATGGGTTATAGACGAGCTTACCTTCCGTTACTGTTACGCCAAGGGTGGTTGCTGATGGCATAATTTGATCGGCATCATCATAAAATTGAACGGTGAATTTACCACTTACTCCGGCGTTAATAGGTTTAATTGCGCTGAGATTATTCAGAATATTTTGCCCTTTACGGTCTTCATATACTTTCACGCCATCTTGCCAGAGAGTGAAGTATGCCTTTGAGCCCGACATGACCATGACCACAGCTTTGCGTACATAGGTTTTATTGGCTTGATTTAAACCACATAAATTTTTCACACATTGGGGGCCATTAAAAAGACCATCGGCGCCGGAATAAGTGACGGCAGCAAGATTATCAAAATATGGTTCACCTAGGTCGTAGGCAAAGTTTTCGTTATCATCCCTAAAGGCGGTTGGTAAATCGCTAAAGCCCGAACTGTGGAACGTTTCAACATCTAAGCCGTTGCCGCTACAGCTAACTGGTGTGCCATCTTGTAAACAAGCCTTTATGACTGCACTACCATCGGCGGCATCAAATTGGTTATTACCGTTAGTATCGAAGAAGGTTTCGTGACCTAGAGCATAGGCTAAAACAGTTATGCGGTGATCTGCGACTCGAGGGTTAGATGATGTCCAATTTACGCTACAGGCACCATCTAGGGTTAAGCAGCTAGGCTCTATTTGGCCACCTTCAGTCGTGAAGTTGACGGTGGTATCATTTGGCGCTGGGTTACCGAAACTATCGGAAAGTCTGGCTGTAACTGTGACTTTTTCTCCGTCAATACTCCCCGCCTCAGGGTTTGGATTACTGGTCGATAGACTAAATCCAAGCTGTTGCGGTAAGCCAGTATTGATTGTAAGTTGCTCTGATTGGCTAGTGATAACCTCTTTAGTATCGGCATCAACGGCAGTGGCGACCACGCGCACAGGTGTGGGCACTGTGCCCGATAACACGCGCACACTTGTGATGCCTTGGGAGTTCGTTTGACCTTGTGCATTAGCGGTGCCATTAGCAAAACTTAAACCGCCAACCACGGTATCAAGTTCAAAACTCACCTTTTGTTGCGCTGCAGGTTGTCCATTAGCACTGGTGACTTTAAAGCTGACTAAAGAGGATTCGTTTGAACCTGTGCCGCCCGCACCTCTGATACGAATTTGCTTAGGCTCAGCGGATTCAAAACTTAAGCTAGCAAGCGTTTGGCGTTGCAAGGTAAACGGGAAACTCGCCGTGAGCGTTTGATTGCCTGCCACAGTTGTGGCGATAATTTGGTCGCTACGCTCGCTATTACCACTACATTTTGTGTCTTGGAAAGTTGAACTGGCATTACCCGATAAGGTGGTCACTGGCGTATCAAGTGTCGCACTATTATTGCTGGTGCAATCAGAGCTAAAGCTGATTGAAGAAGGGGATTGCACTCGAGTAATTGTCCCATCATTAGCCACTAACACTAAACTTGCGTTCACGCCAAAACTGCCTCCGGCGCTGACCTTGTAAGTGCCATTCGTATCGGCTGTTAAGGTGCTTGCCAAGGTGTTTTCATTGAATACTGTGCCATTGAACGAGCCGAGTTTCAGCGTGCCTTCTTGATTGACCGCATCTTTACTCAACACTTCATATAAACTGCTGGTTTGCAGTGATTGACCTTGATAGTCAGCGGTTACCGTTAAGGTGTTTGCCCCTAATTCAGTTGCACTTGGCGTGTAGGTCACCTGCGCAATGCCTTGGGTGTCGGTCAATGTACTTGCTGGATTAAGCGCTGCTGAACCTGCAGTAAACGTGACTTTAACGCCGTCGATGCCGTTACTTGCGCTATCGAGCAATATGGCTTGCAGTTGCACTGACTCGTCGACTTTAAAACGAGTCACTAAAGCTGAGTTGTTTAAAATACTGGCGCTGAGTTTAGGTGTTGCTGGAATTGGAGAGGTGCCATCAGCAGTAGTTAAAAACTCAAAATTACGTGTAGCTGTTAGCGCCGTTGTGGAATCATTTGGAGTTGTCGTTGCAGTAATTATCCCAGCATTGACAAGTAAATCAGGATTACTAATGATAATAATGGCTTCACCGTTACTATCTGTTAGTTTGCTACTCGGTGTTAATGCACCAAGGTCTGCCGTAAAGTCGACTTTCTGATTACTGACGGTGGCTGAGCCTTTTTTTAACTTCGCGACGGCGCAAAAACCTGTGTCTTTAGGGAAGCTTTGGCGTGACGTAAAACTAGCGCATTCAGTACCTGTTAAGGTCTGAAAGTCGATAGACAGTTTATAGATACCGTCAGTGGCATCTGTGCCACCGTTATCTTCGTCCGCAGGGCCATTACAGGCCCCAAGTCCAAATAGTCCAATAAAAAGCAAAGCTAGGCTACATAACGTTTTGCTAAGTCGCATAAGCAACATCCTTGTGAGCTGAAGTTAATTAGTCTTGAATTTCGCTGCGTAGGTATTTAAACAGCTCTTTAGATGATTTTGAATCGGTGCCTTTAGCGAGTTCCTTGGTGGCTTGACGCACCAAAGTACGCAATTTTTGTCGGTCTAATTGCGGATAATGCTCGACTACGGTTTGAATTTCTTCGTCACCTTGAGTCAGTAAGCGTTCACGCATTTTCTCGAACATCTGCAATTTAGCGGTTTCGTTGTTGTTTTTATTCAACACGATTGCTAAAGAGGCTTTGATTGGCTCGATATCAAAATTACGCATCAACTTGCCGATATACTGCATGTGGCGACGATAAGCCTCAGTATTGACTTTGATTTTGCGTGTTTGAAGGATAGCGTCGTACAAAAACTCATCCAGCTCGATTTTATCTAGCTGAGTCTTGCTCAGTGAAACAAGCTCCATACCGACTTTTTGCACGGCTTCGCTATCACGCTTGTCCGTTGTTTTGCTGCTGACATAATCTTCATCGATGTCGTAGGGCTGTTTAAAATGTTCTGAATCACCAACAATCTTCATATAGATAAAACCTCAAGTAATATACTGGCTAATAATAACATCCCCAGCTAAAAATCGCCTAGGTGAATGTGCTGATTCCGAGATTGCCACCCGTTTTCTACTAGAGGCTGCATTTTTAGCTATTTTCAGCGCAGTCACCTTATTGGCTGCGGGTTAGCACGAATAATTAATGTGAATGGGATTTGTGTTTGTTATGCTACGACCATTGCCGACAACGAAAGAGTAGCTTTGTGTCTTTAAATCGAATCGATAGTGAATTAGGCGCGCTGAAAGATGCGGTGGCCGTGGCGCTGGAATATGCCAATAAATTAGGAACGAACGCTGCCGAAGTGGCGATCAGTAAACAGCAAGGTTTGTCGGTTTCTACCCGTTTAAAAGAAATCGAAACCGTTGAATTTAATAAAGATGGTGCATTAGGGATTACGGTTTACCGCGATGGTTGCAAAGGCAGCTCATCGACGTCAGATTTGAGCCCTGAGGCGATTGCCTTAGCGGTAAAAGCGGCCGATGATATTGCCCGCTACACTTCTTCCGATCCTTTCAGTGGTCTTGCCGATAAAGCATTAATGGCAACGAAGATCCGCGATCTGCAGCTGTATTATCCAGAAGATATTTCCCCCGATGAGTTAGCGCAACTGGCTATTCGCGCCGAAACCGCGGCGCTTGATGCCGATCCGCGCATCAATAATTCTGACGGCGCCAGCGCCAATGCCCATACGTCGGTTAAAGTGTACGGTAACAGCCATGGTTTTTTGAACGGCTATTGCAGCTCGCGTTATAGTTTGAGCTGTAGCGTTATTGGTGAGGACAGCGACGGCAATATGCAGCGGGATTACGATTACACTATCGCCCGTAAATTCAGCGAGATGCTTGCACCTGAAACCGTAGGCTTAAAAACCGCCGAGAAAACCGTCAGTCGTCTTGGCGCCCGTAAAATCGCCACAACTCGCTTACCGATTTTATTAGCTCCAGATATTGCAACAGGCTTAATCGGCCACTTTATCGGCGCGATCAGTGGCGGCAGTATTTATCGTAAATCCAGTTTCTTACTGGACTCTATTAATACTCAAATATTCCCCGATTGGTTTAATATCGAAGAACAACCGCATTTACTCGGTGCTCTAGCGAGTGCGAACTACGATAGCGAAGGCGTGGCAACTCAAGACAGACGTATTATCGACCGTGGTATGTTAGAAACCTATTTGCTGACTAGCTATTCGGCGCGTAAGTTAGGTTTAACTAATACAGGCCATGCGGGTGGGATCTATAACTGGACACTCGCTCACACGGGCCAAACCTTTGACGAATTGGTAAAAAACATGGGCACAGGCTTGATTGTGACCGAAGTTATGGGCCAAGGCGTTAATATGGTGACGGGCGATTATTCTCGCGGCGCTGCAGGTTTTTACGTCGAAAATGGTGAGATCCAATATCCAGTTGAAGAGATCACCATAGCGGGCAACTTGAAAGAGATGTTCCGCGGTGTGCAAGCCGTGAGTAAGGATTTTGATCTGCGCTCATCGATTCGTACCGGTGGTATTTTGTTATCTGAGATGAAAATCGCGGGTAACTAATGGGTATTGTTTTAGATAGCGTTTAGCTAATTTTAGCGACTGATTGTGAATGCGTTTAGCGCATAAAAAAGGGCAAGCGACGAGTTATTTCATCTGCTTGCCCTTTTTTGTGGCTTAAGGATTAATTATTTAGCTTAAAACGCATAGCTTGCGCTGAGCTCGAATGAGCGGCCAGCCCCTGCAATTTGGTTAAAGCCATTGCTGTTATCCACCTTAAACTCGGCAATGCTGACACCGCCCAGTGGTAACTCATAGTCGCTGTTGAACAGGTTATTGACCGCGAAGCTGACGCTAAAATCTTGCCATTTCATACTGCTGCTCAAATTAATCAATGAGTAGCTGTCGGTTTCATTTTCGAGGCGGCGGTCATCGATACGATCTTTATTCGCCACCCATTGCCATGAAAGGCGGTTTTCCCATTGACCTAACTGATGTTGCAGTGCCAGCTCAGTTTGCAAGGGTTTTATTTGGTATAAAGGCTCATTGCCTTTATCTCGTTCACCGCGGGTCACATTTACGTTGCCTGCAACTTGCCATTTGCCGCCGCTCGTTTCAGCAAATAGATAAAGTGCGTTGAACTTAGCGCCATAAAGATTGGCATCGAGGTTGGTAAACTTAAGCAGATTACGTTTATCTGTTGGTGTATTGCTATTAAAGCTGCCGATCACTTCTGCATCAACATAATCGGTGACGGCGGTATACCAAGCCGTGGTAGAGGCTTGCCAACGATCGCCATTATATTTATAGGCCGCGCTTAGTGTATGGGCTGTTTCAGGCTTAAGATCTGCATTACCAACATAACCATTACCATCGCCATACCAACCGATCATCTTGGTCGCCATAGCACCAAGACCCCAACTGTAGCGTTCGTACAAATTGGGTGTACGATTTTTACGAGCTAAGCCGAACTCGAGTTGTTGATTAGTCGATAATGGGTAGCGGGCCAGCAAGGTGGCATCAATAAGATTGTCATCACGTTTTCTGTCCATCGCATTAAAGGCCCGCGCCGCTGCGGCATCCATATTAGGCATGCCCATCATCGGCGTTTGGCTATAGGCTTGGACCTCTCCGGTGTTGGTGGTGACATACTCGTAGCGAATGCCCGCCGATAACCACCAGTTTGCACTCATATCTTGCTGCCATTCGCCATAAACAGCAGCGCGGCGGCGTTCACCATCGTTGATATTGATATAGTCATTAGGCGCCATCATAGTGCCCGGCACCGCAGGCCAAACATCATTCAGTTGATAAAGATAGAATTCTTGGCCGACTAATAACGTGCTGTTATCGCCCATTGGCAAGCGCCAGTGCAATTGATAGCTGTAGTCGTCACCCTCAGTGTTCATTGGCATTTTGCCGATTTTTTCTGGGGTGAAAAAGCCCATTTCGTGCTTCACACCATGCCAGTTGAATTGGGCACTGAACTCACCGTCATCGTCGAGTTTGAGTTGATAGCGGGCGAGGGCACCGTAACTCTTATTATCTGTCATATCCATGTATTGGTTCGGAAAACCTTGAAATGGAATATATTGGTGTGTCAGTTTGATGGCTAACTCTTGCGTATCATCACGCCATGCTGCGGTCAGCGCATGGTTTTGGGCGCGGTACAGCGTGTCTAACACTTTGTCGCCATTGCCATCTTTATAACTGTTGGCATCTTCATAGGCGCCTTGGTAACTAAGGCTGACATTTTTGCTGGCCACTGTCGCTTGGGCACCGAGTAACAAGGCGTCACTCACGCTGCGATATCCTGTTGAAATATCGCCGCTATTCCACTTAATCGTCTCGCTTTCACCAAACTTAGGATTCAGGCTACTAACCTTAATCACGCCTGCAATATTGTCGCCACCGGCACTAACGGGTGATACGCCCGCAATCACTTCCGCTGTGGTGATTTGATTGGCTGAGATATAAGAAAGCGGTGGATTCATTTGGTTTGCACAAGAAGCGGTGATGTCTGCGCCATCAACGAGCACTTTGATACGATCGCCCATCATGCCATTGAGAATAGGCAAGGCTGATACACCTCCCGCTTCAGAGAAATCTACCCCTTGTCCTTTGAGTAAATTTTCAGCTGAACCTAGTGCATTACGGTTTGCGATCGTTTGGCCATGGACTGTTAAGCGTTCAATATTAGCTAATTCGCTAGCGTCAGCCATCGCGTGCGGCATAGATACTAACCCCATCGCCATCGCGACAGATGAATACAGTATTGACGTTTTAAAGGGATGGGATAAACGCGAGAAATATACAGCCATGTGATGACCTTTCATTGATTAGGATTCATTGTACGGCATTATAATCAACCCCTTAGGATTGTAGGTGCGACATATTGTCGCAGAGATAGCATCAAGGGGAACGATGGCGGGAATGTTAAGTCGCGTACGATATTTTTAGGTTGGGGGTTGGGGCTCTATACATATCCCCATATTGGGCTATAGTGGCCTAGTTAACCAAGTGGCTTATTATTTCAACCGTTCTACGTCATCTTTGGAGGTGCAATGAACAAGCAAAATACGGTGGTCGTGGCCATAGAACACGATAGTGGACGAGGCAAAATTGCCGACAATGCCTTAAAAGCATTGGTGACTAGCCCTCTGTTTCGGACTCGAGCCGAGAGAGCGAAAAAGGGCAAAGGGTCATACGACCGTAAAGACAAGGCATTTAAAATGAGTAACCGAAAGGGGCATCAGCACAAGGGCGATGCCCCTTTTGACTTTCTAGGTTTGAGTTTTTGTTAGTCTGTTTTTTATCGGTTTAACTCATTGTTCTATACCCCGCTAATTCTGCCCGTTTATGCTATTTCGCCAATCTTAACTTCCGTCTTTACACTTAAATCAGCCTTATGCTTGATAGTCGTCTTTCTTTGGACTCATTAGTTTGGAATGAACTGGTACTTTTGCCTTGAGCGAGTATGGTTAATCACAGAGGTTTTTCGTAAAGGAGAGATGCATGTCAGCGCAATATCGAATCGAGCACGACACTATGGGCGAGGTAAAAGTCCCTGCAGATTGCTACTGGGGCGCGCAGACCGAGCGTTCGCGGCAGCATTTTCGTATTGGTGCTAGCGCATCTATGCCGATTGAAGTAATCCATGCGTTTGGTTACTTGAAAAAAGCCGCCGCTATCACTAATCAACAGTTGGGCACCTTAACTGCGGATAAAGCGCAATTAATTGCTAAAGTGTGTGATGAGTTAATTGCTGGTGAGCTGGATACACAATTTCCCTTAGTGATTTGGCAAACGGGCTCCGGCACGCAAACCAATATGAACGTCAATGAAGTGATTGCCTATCGCGGCCATGTGCTCAGCGGCGGGCAACTCAGCGATGCGGTCAAATACTTACACCCCAATGACGATGTTAACCGCTCACAATCCTCTAATGATACTTTTCCTACTGCTATGCATATTGCAGCTTATCGCCAAGCCGTTGAACTTGTTTTGCCTTGCATGACGTTATTGCAGCAGAGCTTGCAGGATAAGGCTGATGAGTTTGCATCTATCGTTAAAATCGGCCGTACACATTTTATGGATGCAACACCGTTAACCTTAGGCCAAGAGTTTTCGGGTTATGCGGCGCAGTTAAGCCATGGCATTGCCGGTATTGAGCACAGTCTCAAACGCGTGGCTGAATTAGCTTTAGGCGCGACTGCTGTGGGTACTGGGCTTAACACGCATAAGGATTACGCGGTTAAGGTCGCTGGCAATATCGCAAAACTCACAGGTTTGCCGTTAGTGACTGCGCCAAATAAGTTTGCCGCGCTTGCCGCCCACGATGAATTAGTTGCGCTGTCGGCGGCCTATAAAGTCGCTGCAGTCAGTTTAATGAAAATTGCAAATGATATTAGGCTGTTAGGTTCTGGTCCGCGCTGCGGCATCGGTGAGTTATTACTGCCTGAAAATGAACCGGGTTCGTCTATTATGCCGGGCAAAGTCAACCCGACTCAGGTCGAGGCGATGACTATGGTGTGCGCGCAAATTATGGGTAACGACGTTGCCGTCGGTATTGGCGGCAGTAATGGTCAGTTTGAGCTTAACGTGTTTAAGCCGATGATTATTGCTAATGTGCTGCAATCTGGGCGCCTATTGGGCGATGCCTGTCAGTCGTTTAATGAACATTGCGTGGTCGGCATAGTGGCGAATGAGCCGCAGATTGCTCAGCATGTGGAAAACTCGCTGATGTTAGTTACGGCGCTCAATCAACACATTGGTTATGAAAAAGCCGCTAAGATAGCCAAAAAAGCCCATGTTGAGAACAAAACATTGCGCCAAGCGGCATTAGAGCTTGAGTTGGTGACCGCAGAAGAGTTCACGCTTTGGGTCGATGCGAATAAAATGCTAGGGCCAGATGCTTGATGTCTAATACTTCAAATCTCAGGCATCAAATCATAGGGTTTAATACCAATTATTTTAATTATATGATCTAATAAGTCGTCACTTTCTAACCTTACAAAGTATGAACAAGCCCAATATCCTAGCCCTAGTTAAATCAGAGAAAAG
>NZ_JAKILU010000023.1 GCF_023283485.1 Shewanella glacialipiscicola | reverse complement strand
AGCCTGAGCCGAGGAGAAATGACGCGCTAATGCCGATAACGACACTTATCGGCACATCTAATCCCTTCCATACAAAGCTGCGCACAATGTATATTATGTTAAATTGATGCTGTCAGAGTTTTCACTGCATATGCCTGTGTGGTTTCTCATTCCAAATGGTTTTTGTCTCACTTCGTGGATCTGGATTTTTATTCTATATAATCAACGTATTATGGTGATTTCAATGATAGGCTTGCACTATTGTGGTGCAAACTTATCATTAAGAGCGCTTTTAGCCCGGTTTTCACCGCCTGACTTTTTTAAAACTCGGGATATGTTTTCTGATGTTATTTGACATTAATCTTCACACTACACATTAAAGTATCCGATCTGTAACCCATATCTCCTATACCCCAGCCAGTTTAATGAGTTGCTCTCGATGCTTGGATTAATTTCGTTAGGATTTGGATATTCAATAGCTTCCATCTTATTGCAGATTTCGATATATCTATCTTCATAGTGAGATCAAAGGTCAGCACTTAGGCGTTAGCATCAGTAAATCACTTCTTGAGGAATATAATGAGTTTGATACTCAATATTTAATGGGCTTGGATAATGACGATGCAATTGTTGATGTATAAAGATGATATTTCTCCTTTTGAGAATTGTTTACCGCGGAGTTTCAACAGGTATTCGGGCTGCCACCGGGCCTCTCTTTTGACGCTGCCGAACAATTCTGTGCGGAGCAGCTTATTGACGTTCAGCAATCGTGTTCAGCGTTAGCCACCGACTCGCAAACCTGAAAGGATTAGTCTTTTATGGCAGATTTAATTATGACTCCCCTAACCTCATTAGATAATATTAGTTCCAACACTGACTCTACTCAGTTAACAATTTATTTTTAACTGACGCTTGAGCTGCGCACTGGAAACGTGGAAATTAACTATAAATAGAATATTAAACGCCCTTCGCAGTAATTTTTTATACCTACCTTACTCACCTTATCTTGGATTAAAGATATAAAGTAGCTTACTGATAAAACACCGCTTCTATCCGGATGGTTATGGAGTAATTTTTAAAGTTAGGAACGCACCTCATTATTGCCAAGCATAAATATAAGGTAATAGCATTCATTCTCAATAAGAATATATTTTACGGTATATTAAAAATCAAATGAAAAAGTTCACTCAATATTATCGTTATATGAATCACAGTTATAAATATATTTAATAAATAGAGTTTAAAATAAATTAACATTGATCTGGATCAATGTTTTCTTTCTTATATTCAAACCATAGATCTCGATCACATTTGTTATTATTCAAAATTTTATTATTGGAATAATAAACGGCTTACCAATAAACTACTACTTATTAGGTACTCATTATTAATAAGGCAGGTAATACTATGAACGTATGTAAGCAGATCATGTTTATGCTTTCACTCATAGTTTACGGATGTGCATTTAATGCAATTGCAGCTCCGTGGGACAATCTCAACTCAGAACAACTTGAATTGCAACTAAATGAGAAATTTTCCGAAGGAAAATATTCTCCTAAAGGTGCGGATAGTTGTTTAGTGTGTCACCGCAAGAATGAAAAAGTGATGGGCCTATTTGACGGTGTACACGGTCAAACTAATCACAATAAATCGCCTATGGCGGGCTTGCAGTGCGAAGCATGTCACGGCCCACAAGGTAATCATAATCGTGGTGGTAAAGAACCGATGATTGCCTTTGGGAAAGACAGTCAATTATCCGCACCCACCCAAAATACCGTTTGCCAAGGGTGCCATAATGATCCAAAACAGATGGCGTGGCATACCAGTACTCATAACTTAGAAGAAATCGCTTGTAGCGATTGTCACACAATTCATGCAGCTAAAGATCCCGCACTGGATAAGCTGAGTGTAAATGATACTTGTACCTCATGTCATACCCAAGAAAAAGCGGGCATGAATAAGCGGTCATCACATCCAATGAAATGGAATCAGATGACCTGCATAGATTGCCACTCTCCTCATGGTTCAATGAGTGAAAGTGCACTGATCCAACCCACCGTTAATGATACTTGCTACAGCTGTCATGCTGAAAAACGTGGCCCCTTCCTGTGGGAACATGCTCCTGTAACAGAAAACTGCGTCTCGTGTCATAACCCCCATGGCAGTGTAAATGAAAATATGCTTGAAAGCCGTGCACCACAGTTATGTCAACAATGTCATGCCGATGACGGTCACGCCAGTCGTGTTGTTCCAGAACCGGGTATGGATGCATTTGGCGGTGGTAATAGTTGCTTGAATTGTCACAGCAAAATTCATGGTTCGAATCATCCAGCGGGCAGTTTGTTGCAACGTTAATGGAGAGCAAGTTTATGTTATTTAAATTGAATTTAATCACCTTATCCATGATAGCTATGTCATCACCTATTATGGCGGCTAACTTCGCAGTAGGTAATGCCAATATGGAGTCTGTGAATACAACAAATTACGAATGTAATCGCTGTACGACTTCTGCTGGATACCAAGGTGAAGTTGCGTTTGCTGTGGGTTATAACGACGTTGATGATATTCATGCTGGTAACGCTTTTGGCACAGCAAGCAATGGTGCTATTGCAACAGTGAGCGGCGATATTAAATACCAAGGTGAGTCAGGTTATCGCGCAAATATTCAAGCCTACCAGTTGGGTATGGACAATGGTTTTGTTCACTTATCAGGTGGCCAAGCGGGTTTGTATAAAATCAATCTAGATATTGATTCTATTAATACCTATAAGGCTGGCGATGTTCAAAGTTCACTTTGGCATAATAATGGCCTATTAACGCCTTATAACAGTATTAATGAATTTGATTTAAATAAACAACGTGAAAAAGTTGGTTTAGGATTTAAATATGGTCAAGATTTTTATGGCATGTTTGTTAAATATAATCAAGAAGATAAAACAGGATATCAGTCCAGTAGCCTCGTATCTCCTAATCCTATAAATTTTGGCTTACCAATAGACTCAACGACTCAACAATTAGATGCCGGGCTGCACTTATTAGGGGATAACTGGTTAACTGAGTTGAGCTATTTTGGCAGCTATTATGAAAACAATATCGATAATCTAAGCCTTCCATATGTTAATGATGTGTATTCGGCTGCCCCAGATAATCAAGCTCATCAAGTATCGTTATCTGGTCAATACCAACTCGACCGAACAGTAATGAATGGACGTATTGTCAGTGGTCGTATGATCCAAGATGAAAATCTAATCCAAATGAGCGGTAATCCACTGCAAAACTGGGATGGTCAAGTCGATACGTTAGACGGCCGCTTTGCGCTGACTTCAATGCTCACTAACCGTTTACGTTTAGGTGGCAGCATTGATTACAGTAAACGTGATAACCAAAGCTCTAGCGCCGAGTTTGCTCAATACAACTTTAATAGCTTAACCGGAGCTTTTAGACAAAACACCCCTCGCGATTTAGAGCGTAATACTTATAAAGTCAACGCAAGCTACCGTATTGCCAGTGGTTATCGCTTACAAACTGGCTACGATCGTAAAGAAATCGAGCGTACTTTTAGCGATCGAGAACAAACGAATGACGATAATTTATGGATGAAGTTTAATGTTCGTGCTGTCGACAACTTCAACGTTAACCTCAAAGTAGAACACGCCAACCGCAGTGGATCTCTATACGAAGCAAGTACGCTCACTTCATCAGAAAACAACAGCTTATTACGTAAGTACTACCTCGCTGATCGTGACCGCAATGCATTTGAACTTAAAGTCATCCACACCCCCACAGACTGGATGAGCCTTGACGTTACAACGCGTTATGCCAAAGACGAATATGACAACACCAAGATAGGATTAACCGAATCAGAAGATTATGGCTATGACGTTAATTTAAATATCCAATTTAATCAGTATGTCGATGGTTATGTGTATGGAAGCCAACAGTGGATTAACTCTCATCAAGTAGGTAGCCAAAGCTTTAGTTCAGCCGATTGGCAGGACGATATTGAAGATGAATTTATCAATCTAGGTACAGGTTTAAGCTACAGCGGATTAATGCAAGACAGTTTGACGCTGGGGATAGATTACTTATTCAGTAATTCTATTAGTGACACCCTACTTTATAACAATGTGGGCAATGCAAATACGTTTAGCACTTATGGCGATTATTACTCATATAACCACAGTGCCAGCATGTATGCAGATTATGCCCTGAGTGAACAAATGGCACTCAAATTAACTTACCGCTATGAACGCTATTTCGATACCGATGCAGCTAACGTAGGGGTTAATGATATTCCGGGGATGATTACCTTGGGCGATATCAA
The DNA here is from genome assembly GCF_023283485.1 of Shewanella glacialipiscicola. GTDB lineage: Bacteria > Pseudomonadota > Gammaproteobacteria > Enterobacterales > Shewanellaceae > Shewanella > Shewanella glacialipiscicola. The sequence continues at coordinate 59,404 of NZ_JAKILU010000023.1, read as the reverse complement.
CCATAACTACAACGCACACCAAGTGATGCTGTCGTTTACCTACAAATTGCGCTAAGACGCATCGTTTATGATACGAGAGGATATATCTATGGAACGTAGAAGTTTTTTAAAAGCCAGTGCCGCATTAAGCTGTGCCGCTTCTCTTACGGGTTGTAAAACAGGCTCTGATGATGCCAATGTCACACCTACGCCACCACCGGTAGCGGATGAGAGTATCAGTTGGTCAGCTTGTTTAGTTAACTGTGGCTCAAACTGCCCTGTAAAAGTGTTTAGTAGCGATGGGATTATCACGCGTGTTGAAGCAGATAACGAAACCACTGATGAATATGGGGTTAACCATCAAATCCGTGCTTGTGCACGCGGTCGCTCTTTACGACAACGCACTTATGCGCCAGATCGTCTAAAAACGCCAATGAAACGGGTTGGTAAACGCGGTGAAGGAAAATTTGTTCCGATTAGCTGGGATGAAGCCGCATCGACGGTAGCAAGCGAACTGCAACGTATTGCTAGTGAATATAGCAATAAATCGATATTAAAACTTTATGGAACAGGCGCCTACTATGGGTTCTCTAGTTCAAACTGTTTTAATCGTATCTTAAATCTCAATGGTGGTTTCCTTAATATTTATGGTAACTATTCTTGGGCGCAACAAAATGAAGCCGCTGCTGCAACCGGCTTTGGTAGTACTTCAGGTTCTATTTTACTGTCATTAAAAGACAGTGATTTATTTATTGGCTTGGGTTACAACCCCAGTGAAATGCGCCAATCTGGATCAGGTGAAGGCTATGATTTCTTACAAGCTATCAAGGCAAATGATGCACTTGAAATCATCATGATTGATCCTCGTTATACCGACTCAATGGCCGGAAAAGAGGATAACTGGTTCCCTATCCGCCCGGGTACGGATGCTGCATTAGCAGAAGGCATTGCCTATGAAATGATAAGCTCAGGTTGGGTAGACAGCAATTCGAAAAACTTTTTAGACAAGTTTTGTGTTGGTTATGACAAAGACTCGTTGATTAAATTAAAAGCGGAGTTCCAAGCCTCAGGAGATCCAAAGAAACTAGCCTATGTGCCCTATATTAATCCTGATGATAACTACAAAGATTATATTTTAGGCGAAGGAACCTTCTCTACAAAAGGTCCTAGAACACCAAGCTGGGCAGCTAAAGTATGTGGTATATCCGAAACCAATATTAAGAAAATCGCTAGCAAGATAATGAATGCACGTGCCCCTTTCATTATCACAGGCGCGGGAGTAAACCGACACGCAAATGGCGAGCAAGCAATGCGTTCTTGCTACATGTTGTCTTTCTTAACCGGTAAAGTCGGCCAGCCAGGTGTGAGTAATGGTGCACTTCCAAGTCAAGGAAGCCTCAGTAATAGCGGAATGTCGGGTTTATCTAACCCAGTAAAAGAATCTATCTCGTTCTTTACTTTCCCCGATGCGATTGAGCGCGGTCATGAAATGACTGCTAGAAAAGACGGAATTAGAGGCACTGCTGACTTAGATACGCCACTCGGTGCTGATCTAAAAGCTATCTTTGCCCTTAACTCAAATGCGCTTATTAATCAGCATTCAGATTCAAACGGTATCGCTAAAATACTTGAAGATGATACCAAGTGTGAATTCATCGTTGTGTGTGATTGCTGGATGACACCATCGGCTAAATTTGCTGACATCCTCTTGCCAGATACTTCGTGGCTAGAGTCAAACGACTTAGTAAATGACAGCTATGCCTCGGGTATTATGGGCTATTTAGTGGCAATGAAAGCCGCTATTGACCCGCTTTGGGAATGTAAATCAATGTACGATATGTGTGCATTAATTGCAGACAAAATGGGTAAGCTTGGAGAGTACACTGAAGGTAAAGATGAAGCGGGATGGCTAGCTGAGCTTTACGAAAAAACGCGCACAAATAGTAACAATGCTAACGCAATCCCACCGCTTCCTAGCACATACGAAGAAGCGCAAAAACAAGGGGTATTCCGCGCATTTGATGGTAAAGCGACAGTAGCATTAGAGAGCTACATTAATGGGGCTGGTAAGGTAAATACTCCATCAGGAAAAATCGAAATTTTCTCATTACAAATGGCGCAAAAAGGCGCCGAATGGGAATTTAACGATGAAGTCAAAGGCGATTACATCTCTAGTATTCCGATGTACCAAGCGACTTGGGAAGGTTATGAGGATGATGAAACATCTGAAGATTATCCATTCCAATTAATGGGATATCACACTAAAGGCCGTACACACTCAAGTTATCACAACGTCCCTTGGTTACGTGAAGCTGTTGAGGATGCTGTATGGATGAATCCTGGCGATGCCTACAAAAAAGGGTTTACTCAAGGATCAAAAGTCCTTATCTGGAGTAAACGCGGCACCATAGAGTTACCAGTCAGGGTCACCCCACGTGTAGCACCCGGTGTGCTTGCCCTTGGCCAAGGAGCTTGGTATACACCCGACCCTTCAGGAAGAGTCGGTCCGTCAGGTCATATCATCGACATTGGTGGATGTATCAATACTCTAACTCGTTACCAGCCAAGTCCTTTTGCCAAAGGTAACCCACAACACACAAACCGTGTACAAATTGCTAGCGCTTGATGGAGTAATTAAAAATGACAGAACAAACTCAATATGGTTTTTATTTAGATACCACCAAGTGCACTGGCTGTAAAGCGTGTCATATCTCTTGTAAAGACAGACAAGGTGATATTATCCGCAAAACTAACCCTATCGAACAAGGGGTTCCTGCATTAGAAGGTATTAACTGGCGTCGAGTTTATGAATATGGAGGTGGTAGCTGGTCAACAAATGCGGATGGTAGTTTCGAGCAAAATATTTTCGCCTACTACACCTCTATTGGTTGCAACCATTGTAACGAACCAGTATGCGTTAAAGCTTGCCCCACTGGCGCGATGCATAAACGCCGTGAAGATGGATTAGTCCTTGTCCACACGGATTTATGTATTGGTTGTAATAGCTGTGCTGAAGCTTGCCCGTACGACGCACCACAATTAGATCCACAGCGAAAAGTGATGACGAAATGTGATGGTTGCTACGATCGATTAGCAGAAGGAAAGCAACCTATTTGTGTCGGTTCATGCCCATTACGTGCACTGGACTTTGATACGATGGTAAACTTACGTGCTAAATATGGTAATGGCGATGGACATATGGCACCACTACCACCAGAAAGTATTACCTCACCAAACTTGATCATTAAAGCGAACAAGAATGGTGGCCGCCAAGGTGAAGTGTTGAATTATTCTGAAGTTTAACACGACTCATTAAATAGATGCCCTTCTGGGCATCTATTTAAATACAGGAAACCATAATGACCAATAAAACGACTGATATATATCTTGAACTACATGCTATCGCACGTTTATTACATAATGTTTTTTTAGATTATCCCACCGTAGAATCTATACAGTATTTCAATGACAACCAGCTGGATCAAAGTTGGCCAATATTGATAAGTTCAGAACATAATACACAAGGTAAGATCCTATTAAATAAATTTCTATCAACATGGCAAGCTGAACAAATTAACGACATTAAGCTCGATTACGGTCAGTTGTATTTTGGACCCGGCGAACCCAGTGCTATGCCTTGGGGCTCGGTATATTTGGGTGAACAACAAATTTTAAATGACCAATCGACTATTCAGCTCATTAACTTCTATAAAAAAGTAGGCATTAAATTTGAGTTGAAATATAACCAGCCATTAGACCATATAGCATTGTTTTATTCCGCTATTGATTTACTATTGCAACAGTTATTAGATGAGCCTAATAATACATTAGCGAAAGATACACTCGTCATTTTGCTACAACAACATATGTTGCCATGGTCTGGACGCTGTCATGAACTCGCTATTAAACATGCACAAACGGATTTTTATAGGGCGATTGCTCTTCTTGCCCAAGATTTTGAATCAGTCCTTGCCCACACTACGAATGTAGTACCTATGCCGATGCGTCTATTTCGTTAAAATAAGGTATGTTATATGAGTGTGATTCGGTCAGTGGCTGCACAATGGAACAAAGCAGAGTTTGCTCATAAATTAGAGATATACTTAAGTCAAGATAGCGCCATTAATGATTTTTTTGTGGGAGTAACAAATAGAACCACTCTCTGTACTCTCATTGCCGCTATGGTTGAATTACCTGCAGAGATAAATAATAAAGACTTTAAAATAGATCAAAATCAAGTATTTGATTATTTTTTTCAATGCTTCTATTTACTTTTTATAAAAGAAATAGAACATCACACATTGACCCAAGCAGAGCAATTGATTTTATCTATTGCGGTTTACTTTGCTAACAAGATAAATAAGCAAAAAAGTTGTAGTGATATAACTCATATTCAAAAGAGCTCTTATATCATTACAGCTATGTCTCGACTTGAGAGCATACGTAAAAAAAACCGTACATCACGCCAAAATATGGGGCGTAATTAAATCAGTCTCTTGTCTAGCTCGTAATATCGGCTTTCAGCTGAACTTTGTGGCTAGTCATAATGACTCTGTTCAAGCCTGTAAACCATAGATAATCATGACACTTTTAATTATAAAAATATTAATCAAAAACGAAATTTTATTTTGCTCTCCGATGATGACCTTTTTACCTGCTTTGCGCTTAAAGTCAGAAAATTTGAGTATTTGACGTTGCTTAATGCGAACAATTTTTCTAAGTTGATGATTTCGCTAACACTCAAAACGCATTGGGTTTGATAAGCCACAATATCTACTTAAGTGTACCTTGTTATTTAAGCGTTCTGCCTGCCCTTCCTGATTAGGTTCAATATCTAAAAGCACTACATTTTTATGTTGCATATAACTACATCTTTAAACACGCTGCTTGAGTATTTATTTTTCATCATCCTATCCCTCCTGCTCTATGGTTAACTCATTATATTTTAATGCTTATTTTTTTAAAATATATGGCGTTAATGATTAGTCATAAAAGTTAACATAAAACTAACTGTTGCTATTTATGTTAATTAAGTGCATAAAAAGACGCTTTTAGGCGTTTAATGGATTGGTGCCACGGTACAAATGAGACGGCTTCTTTCGTAAGCCGACTGTCAGGCAAACCAAACATGTAGCACTTAGGTTGATATAGGGCATGGCCATTATCTGGCATAAAGCCGATGTAATTTACTAGTAGGAGTTATCGATGAGTCATTCCCTTTCTAAAGAGAGTTTTATCGCCCAAGTGGCCCAGCGCAACCCTAACCAGCCAGAGTTCATTCAAGCCGTAAATGAGGTTATTGCCTCTATCTGGCCATTTTTGGCACAAAATCCGGGTTACCTGCAGCATGGGCTGCTAGAGCGTTTGGTTGAGCCTGAGCGACTGGTCCAGTTTAGAGTGAGTTGGGTCAATGACCTAGGTCAGGTACAAGTGAATCGCGGTTATCGCATCCAACATAGTTCGGCCATTGGCCCAATCAAAGGTGGTATGCGCTTTCACCCTTCGGTAGATCTCTCTGTGCTCAAATTTCTTGCCTTCGAGCAGACCTTGAAGAATGCCCTAACGACCCTGCCCATGGGCGGAGGCAAAGGTGGCAGCGATTTCAATCCCAAAGGCAAAAGCGAGGGTGAAGTGATGCGCTTCTGCCAAGCACTGATGTTGGAACTCTATCGTCATTTAGGCGCCAACACTGATGTACCCGCTGGCGATATCGGCGTTGGTGGGCGCGAAGTGGGCTACATGGCCGGTATGATGAAAAAGCTTACCAACAGCGCCGAATGTGTATTCACTGGTAAGGGACTTTCCTTTGGCGGCAGCTTGGTACGTCCGGAAGCCACGGGTTATGGCCTACTTTATTTTGTCGAGGCCATGTTAGCTAATCAGGCTCAGTCACTGGCTGGCATGACGGTCTCAGTATCGGGATCCGGTAACGTGGCACAATACGCTATTGAAAAGGCGATGGAATTGGGGGCTTGTGTCATCACTGCCTCAGACTCCGATGGCACTGTCTACGACCCGTCAGGCTTTACCCCTGAGAAACTCGCCAGGCTCATGGAGTTAAAAAATGAGCAGCGTAAGCGTGTAGCTGATTACGCCTTCGAGATGGGACTTGAATACTTTAGCGATCGCACGCCTTGGCATCTGCCTACTCAAGTCGCGTTGCCTTGTGCCACGCAAAACGAATTATTGGAAGAAGATGCCGTCGCGCTCATTGCCAATGGCGTACTAATGGTAGCCGAAGGGGCAAATATGCCTAGCAGCGCCGAAGCAATAAAAGCCTTCCACGCAGCCAAGGTGTTATTTGCGCCAGGTAAAGCCGCCAATGCCGGTGGAGTAGCAACTTCTGGGTTAGAAATGAGTCAGAATGCTCAGCGTCTCTCTTGGAGTCGAGAAAAAGTTGACACTCGCCTCAAGAAGATAATGCAAAGTATTCACGCAACCTGTGTGAATTACGGCATGGACGAAGAAGGCCATGTGAACTATGAGGATGGAGCCAATATTGCCGGTTTTGTTAAAGTGGCTGATGCCATGTTGGCACAGGGCGTTTACTAATCCGACAGCTTGATGAGTAATTCCAATCACATTAAATATCTAATCAGTTTAGAGCCTCACAGGTATTTCAATCCGAGGCGCATTGACGCAGAAATGGTTATTCCCTTTTACGTCAATGCAACACGGGAGTGTGATGCCTGTGAGGCTCCCAAAGGGCGGCTGATTTAACTGCATGGCAAAGCGCTTTACACCGCGTTTAAGGCTTTCGACAGAGCACCACTATGTCTTCAAGCCTTCACCTAAAAACCTTACGAAAACATAGGCTCTGATGAAGCCGCAGGGATGATAAGGACAGTAGAAGCAAATATCCATCAGGGCTAGAGGAATCCTTCAATAACAGGCCGAATATATGGGGGCAATGAACTCTTCTCAAAATTGATATCGAATGTCTTGCAAACCTGATGGGTCCATATATGTTTTTATGTCAGCAAAGAAGTCTTTATCAAGCAGATAAGCAGGCAAGAGCATGCGACGTCTCTGTAGTGATGACTTCAGTTTTCGAAACTTATCAAAAGTGTAATCCCCCCCTGCCCTGATGCTAAAGCTACAACTACAACCCATATCACTATGATCTACAACAAAAGTTTTACGTAATTAATAAAGAAAAAATCATTGTGAAATACATCATGTTTTTAGATGCGATATCCACTATGCACTTATTGCATGGCATTGTTTTAACAGCAAACATAGATAAATAAATCTAAAAAAAAATTAAACACAAAGTACATATGTTGAATGGCGTATTAATAACGTTAAAATATCTACATAAAATGTAAATGGCACAAATATATGTTCAATATAAAACATTTAACTTCATTACTTATATCCAGTATTTTGTTAACTCAAACGACATGGGCGGATAGTGCCGACAAAATTTATCATATCAACGGAAAAACAATGGGGAATAACTATAAAGTCTCATTAGTTGCCAATAGCATGACGCCGCAACAACTTTATTTGTTGCGTGAAGACATTGAACTCAAGTTGGAAATAGTCAACAAAACGATGTCTACTTGGCGTAAAGATTCAGAAATTTCAAAGATAAATGCTTGGCCAGCAGATAAACCTATTTATATTTCCAACGAACTAAAAATAATTATATTAGCATCTAAGAAGGTTGAGAAAATAACTTCTGGTGCGTTTGATATTACTGTCGGCCCACTGGTTAAATTATGGGGGTTTGGACCTGACGGTATTCCAACAGCTATACCGAGTGTAGACAGTATCAATCAAGTTAAATCTTACACGGGATCATCAAACTTTAGTTTAATGGGTAATAATTACACTAAAAAAGATAGCCGACTACAACTTGACCTATCAGGGATCGCGAAGGGACATGCGGTTGACATTTTAGCCGACACATTAGATTCAAAGGGTATTCATCATTACTTTGTTGATATCGGTGGTGAAGTATTTGCCAAGGGATACAGGCCAAATAAAGAAAACTGGATCATTGGTATCGAAGAACCTAAAAAAAATTCAACTCATATTATTACAACACTGAGCATTAACGGCAAAGCGATTGCTACATCAGGTGACTATCGAAACTATTTTGAGGCAGAAGGCGGCAAGTTCTCCCATGTTATTAATCCTAAAACAGGTAGATCTATTCAAACAAATATTATATCAGCCACGGTTATCGCGCCTAAATGTGCAACCGCTGATGCGTTAGCAACTGCGTCAATGGTTATGGGAACCAAAGCGATAATGCAACTCGCTGATGAACAAGATTTAGCAGTAATGTTAATTGAAGATAACTTTGGCGAATTAAAAATCCACCAAAGTAAAGAATTTAAAAAGTTTATCACTCAATAAATCTTAATGATAAGGTAATTAATAATGATGAAAAGAAAATTTACTATGACATTGCTTTGCGCATCCATGATCGCAATGACAGGCTGTAACGATGATGAGACTATTTATAAGCCAGATCCTAATATTGAAAGTAAACTACAAAAGTTAACCGATGAAAATGGCGCGCTAACAACTCGAAACTCTCAATTGACGACCACAAATAGCCAGTTGTTAGAAAATAATCAGCGTTTAACTACTGAAGTTAATGATTTAAAAAATAGCCCGACAATACAAGCCCATGATTTTATTTCTCAGTGTAAAATAATAGGGACTGATTTTGATTTTGTTAACCCAAATGCTGATGTAAATGAAGTTAATACTGCTGCAATACAAACATTAGCAGTATCCACTGACTGTAAATCATGCCATGGAGCCTCTAATCCTCCGCCACATGCCGATTATGGTGATTGTAAAAACTGCCATGAAGGACATGCCGATGCCCCAGAGCCAGAGCTTCCAACCGGAGGACCTACTTTACCTACCTTCGCACAACCGGCTTTCCTCCCAGGTGTAATTGACGGTAAGACTGGAGCCTCAGGTAGTACTTTTTATACTCCAGGCTCTTACCTTAATGCCCAGTGGTTATACCGCCAGTTAAATGCACAATTCCATATTTATCGCTGGAAAGAAGTCTCTACCGGTGGGGTGATTAAACTAGAAGAAGCGTGCCAGCTAGCTCAACGTCAACATATGGTGGACATGTTCCCCAATGATGGTAAAGCATACGAGATAGAGCATAAAAACAATGCGATAGGTGCAAAATCAATTGCTACTGTCAATAAGTTTCAAGAAGATGGCAAGGCGGTAGAAACACCCAATATTGCCACCTTCGGCTATGGGTTAAAAGAAATTGATGGTGCATATTTTGTCACTATGAATATTGGAAAAGGTAACACTTGCCATAATATAATCATGAACGGTGAGGCACGACTCTCTTACTATGAATACGATCCCGCTCAAGTTGAAAAAACTGGCCTAGCAATACCGAGTAGAAACAGAGGTGCACGTATTATCGCTAAAACTGACTATGAACGTACGGGATTATTAAGTGCCGACTGGGCCACCGCCGTACCTGGGTTAGGCGTAGGAGAAACCTTTAAGCCAGAAGACGTTAAATGGGAAGATGTTGGCGCATGTAATTTAATGCTGAAAATAGAAAACATTATTCCATTAGGCTAAAAGGTAATTGCCCATCAAAAGCCAGCTTTCTATAAAGCTGGCTTTTTAAAAAATATACCACCGCGGCAACATAGACTCATCATTAAAGCATAAAGTAACTTCAGCTCTTTAACGCTAAACATTCACAATGTGTGATTCTAGTTAGGTTAAAGCGTTTTCTACCATTATATAATCCGTACAAATGAGTTAACAGACGGCTTAATATTGATGCTACAGAGAATAAGTAAATTAGACTATTTTTCACTCAGAGTATTGATTGAGCTGATTGAGCAACAGAGTGTTACTACAGTTGCACTGAAATTAAACGTCACCCAGCCTAAAATTAGTCGAACCCTCACAATGTTGCGAGATTCTTTCGGTGATGAGTTGCTCACCCGAGAGCAAAACTTAATGCGGCCGACTAAATTAGCTGAAAGTCTTTATGAACCGATGAAATCACTTGTTGAAAGCTATCGATTATTATCAGATGTAGTTAACTACCAATTATGTCAAAAGAAAGAAATAAACGTGGCGGTACAAAGTCATATGGGGCAATTTATGTTAGATTGCCTGCAAGAAACGGCCAAGGAATTATCATTAGACTTGACCTTTAATATTTATCCTTGGACCGAACAGGTACAGCGCTTACTAAGCCTATCACAAATGGATTATAGCCTGACGGCAAACCCACCTGATTCAGATAAAATACATAAATATTTAGTTGGCCATATTAAAAAGTTTTTTTTAGTCGCGCATAGAGAGCACCCTGTTTTTGCAGAACCCTTATCCGTTAAAAATGCATTTAGCTCACCACTTGCTCTATTAAATTACTGCATAATCGAAAAGAAACAGCATCGAATAGAAACGTTAGCAGAAAAATTTAATATCCCTATTAATGTGCGACTTAAAACAATGGATTTGAATCAACTCTTCGACCATCTGGAAAATTCAGATAGCGTAAGTTATTTAGCCTCAATGTTAATTAAGCAACCTATTGCCTCAAGAAAAACACTCAAAGCGTTTGATGTGACTGATATATTTAGTAAAAATTCACTTAAACTAAAAACACAGGAAAAAAGAAGGCCTACATTCAGTTTGTATCTACAAGCAGCAGAGACGAGTCCAGTATTATTTACAAAAAACCTTGAAGCACTATTAAGGAAAAAAATGACTAGCCTTAACTATTAATATGGTTAACGACCATATGGGTGTTGAGGTTCAAAGTAGCCTCCCCTTGCCCGAGTTTGTATCCGACCTTTGGCATAAAAAGTGGAATCCTAGCATCCATAACATCCACAGTAAACTAAAAACAAGCAGTATGAATAACTTTATATTGAATCGAGTTCAGGGTTGGTGGCTTATTACTTAAAAGACAATAAGCCACACCTTAATTTAACTGACCTAGAAAACGTTACTTTAACTATCGCTTATTCAGTACTCCGGTTAATTAAAAACTATAGGAAGCTGTTATACCCATTTCTCTGCCACGACTTGGTGCAATTGGGAATGCGCGTTCGCTGAAGCCTACACTTTGAGTGTCGATATAGCGGAAGATATACGTTGGCGTGTCATCATCTAACACGTTCTTCATCCAAGCTGATACGTTCCACATACCGTCAGATACACCTATATTTAAGTTAACTAAAGTACGACTTCCTGTTTCTGCTAAGTTATGGACATGAGCATAACGCGTTGAATCGTAATTCATATCTGCACGAGCATATAACTCAAACGTTTTAGTCAGTGGCGCTTTGAAGTTTAATCCTAATGTGGCCTCATGCTCTGGTACTTGTGGTGGAGTATTTCCTTTTACGCTACCAAACTCTCTAATTTCTTCAGGCGTCACACAGTTTCTATTCGGTGCAGTGCCTGGGCCCAAAATTAATTTACATTGGTTCGAATCGAATAATTCAACAAACTTAGCTTTGGTTAGGGCATAACCTACATCAACATCAAAGTAATCATTAAATAGATACTTAAGCTCAACTTCCAAGCCGTTAATCTCGGTTTTACCCGCATTAGCAGTATAGGAGATTGGTGTTGCCCCCCCTGGAACCAGATAGGTATCTGTTAATTGTTGGTTATTCCAGTCCATATTGTAAATAGCGGCAGAAACGTAAAGCTGATTATCAAGCAAGGTGGATTTAATACCCGCTTCATACATCAACATCTCTTCTTCTTCAATAACAACTAATTCAGCCGGCAATCCTAAAGCGCCATTAAAACCAGCTGGACTATTACCTTCTGAGCGTGTGATATAAACCATTGTATCTGAGCTTAATTCATATTCAGCAATTAAACGGGTGGTGGTGCTATTAAACTTATTATCAAGATCGGCATACTCAGGGGTTTGAACTAACTGGTTATAAACATCTGATTCAATTTTGTCGGTCGAGTTTCTCACTTCAAGTGATAGTTTAAAATCATCCGTAAAATCGTAAGATATCATTCCCATTAAAGCAAAGTTGTCTTCTATGATATCGGCTTTATTACGATCGGTGGTGTTTTTTTCTGAATGCCACAGATATGCGCCCAAAGACCAAGTTAATCTGTAATCTAATGCTGATGATTTGAAACGAACTTCATGGTTATATTCTTGATTATTATCTTCAGACAAACTATGCCATTCTGTTGCAGGTCCGAACATAGGGCCACCGGTGAAGAAACCAAAGTCAAATACTTGCTCAGCACCTGTATAAGTTTGATCAATACCACTTTCGATATCGTATTTATTGTAACCGGCCATATAAGTAAGCGTGCCAAAATCAAAGGCATGGTTAAGATTAAGACTAAAGTGTGTTCTCTCACCACGTAGGCCATATTCACTATTATTTAATACTCCACCTATATTTATAGGTAAGTCGGTCGGAACTTTACCGCAGAAATATGGCGAAGTATCTAAGTAGCAGTTCAAATCTGTTTTTGGATTAGCATCATTTGCCAATCGCATAAAAGGAGCATGTTCATCATCTGTTTCATTGCGAATAACGTTAATATCGAGATTGGTATTGGCTGATGGTTTAAAATACAAACCCAACATTTGCGAGTTAGATTTTTCGCCACCAATATCAGGGCCGCCTTGTTTGGAGTTTTCCCAGTTACCATCATAATTATCTGCCGCTACTGAGGCCCTTAAGGCAAACCAATCATTAACTGGCAGAGACACACCAGCGCCTAATTTTTCATTACCATACGAGCCAATAGTACCGCTAACATAGCCGGATAATTGTTCAGTCGGCTTTGCTGTAACTATATTGATTGCACCAGAGAAAGTACGACGGCCATATAAAGCACTTTGTGGCCCTTTTATAATTTCAATACGCTCGACTAAGTCCATCGGTAAGCTTTGTAAAGAACCATCGTAATAAATACCATCAATAAAATACGATGCTTTTTGTGTACCGTAACCAGGGATCCAAGACACTCCTCGAATAACCGGAATATCAGATTGTCGACCAAAAGTTTTTTCCATTGAGAAACCAATAGTACCTTCAGCGACATCATTAATATTTTGCATATTAGCTTTTTTCATCTCATCAGAGCTTAACGAGATAACTGAAACAGGGATCTTATCAATTGATTCACTTTGATTACGCGATGTAACTTGTATGTGCTCTATACGTGCGTGCTCGTCTTGTTCCACTTGTGCTACTTCAGTGGCTTCAGTCACTTGTTGCTGATCGTCATTAGCAACTGCATGCGACATAGTTACTAATAATGCTGCTTTTACTGCGCAGCTAAGTATTTTTGGGGTAAATTTTTTATTCATAGCATAGATCCCTCTTGTTTATTCACATTTAAAATCAAATGCGCATTTATTAGTCTACCTACAGTACACACAATTATTATTTTTTAAATTTATATAATGTCGGTGTTTTGACTTTTATCAATCGGAATGTATTCTATTTTTTTCTAAAACAAATATGAAAAAACCTAGCGGTATATTTACAGAAGATATGTATATAAAATAACATGTAACGTCACTATGGCTTATCGCCCTTATGTTTTCATCACGAACAAGTGCGAATGTTTAAATAAAGCAAAGCTTACTTTGAGTAAACAAGCATAAATTTTCTTGCTGAAGGAGAAATTATAGGATTTATTTCGTATAACACAGTAGAAATGGCTATCACATATTGAGATGTGTAGCCGATTGGCTATTCTTCATCTTTAAATATATTTCAGGTATGAGTTTGATACGATAGTTTTACTCGTTATTTCGCGACAAAATATCTGTAGGTAAATAAATTTTAAACAGAGCGCGCCAATGGGCTCTAACTAAGTCACACATAAAATATTATATCTCCTCTGTTAATCTCGCTCTAGTCGGTCACTATCAACATCGATGGCTAAATTCGTCATATCAAGCTGGTTTAAATATTTTTAATCAAAGGTATGAATAAATTAAATAATATAGAGTTAATTGTTTAGCTTTTGAAGCTAGGTAGGGTTTTAAACCCCACTCCAGTTGACTATTATTTAAATAAAATAATTTTTAAACTACTTATTTATCATAAGAAAGTATTAATGTTAATTCATGGCTTGCTTACTTTTCTTTGAAAACAAAGATTTTAAAAGTATATTTATAATGCTCCATTTAAAGCACATTTTGAAAATGACTAATGCTTCCGCTGAAGTGATAATGGTTTCACAGGGCATAGTGCCGGCAAAGCCATGTAGCACTATCGACTCATCGACAGCTTCAGCTTTTTCTATGCGTACACCCATTTTCATCGCGACAGTTTTAACTAACATAAAATAGTTCCTTTAATCCCAACTGTTTTGATTTGCAGCATTTTTACCTGCTGCACGGCCTGAAATCATCGCTTCTGTCAGATAACTACCGTTTTGATACAAGTTAGAGAACATAGAGCCTAACTCACCTGCTTCATATAAGCGCGGAATAGGTTTACCGACGGGACTTAATACTTCTGACTCAATATTTCGCCGTCCACCACCACCTGTGCACACCACTGCAGGCACAATTTTCACACCATAAAATGGCGCTTTAATAATTGGTTGTAACGTAATAGGAATACGTGAGAACTCTTTGTCTTCTCCTGCGGCACAGGCACCATTATACTTTTGTATTTCAGCACTTACTTCAGTGGGGTCGCGACCAATTTTTACTGCCAATTCTTCAATTGTATCGGCTTTCGCAATTAAACCTTGCTCAATTTCAACTAAGTTATCATCGCTCCAGTCAAGATTTTCTGCTGCAATATTCCAGGTAAAGGCTTTTAACGCTAAACAGTTATATTCACGCGTGGTTTCATCAAAAATCATGTGAATTGGGCCAGCATTAATATGCGGTGTATCTACCCAATGCTTATGTTTCTTTTCTTTATAATGCGTTAACTGTAATTCAGCTGTTTCATTGTAAAAACGCTTGTTATCAGCGGCAATTTCAATCCAACTGTAGCTTTGCCAAAACAAATTACGTAAAAAAACGGTTTTATAACCTGGAATCTGAAGTCCTGGCCAAATACCGCCAGACTGCCCTTTGTTACGCATGTGCCACATATCGGCACCGGCCTTTTGTAAAATATGAATACCATCGCCAGTATTAGCTGGGTTACCTAAGGGAAAAATCTCTTCATAACCACAATAATTGCGCTGCATATCTAAGTTAGCTTCGAAACCGCCAACAGCCATTATGACGCCACGCTTAGCTTTAATATTTTTTAATACCCCATCTTGTTCGATGACGGCACCAAACACCTCAAGCGTATCTGGGTCTTGAATTAAGTCTTTTACTGGAGAGTTATATAAAACGTTAACAGCCCGTTTATCTACGTTCTTTTTAAACGCTAACCAAACACCTGCTGGAATAGGCAAAATGGTTGCCGTGTAAGTAACCGCATCTTCCGCACCCAGTTCTGGAAACTCTAAAACAGCGTCGCGATCGGTAAAGCCGGTTCCGCGTATATATTGCGATCCCACTTCTTCTGCACGGGCTTTGATCCAAGGTTCAAGTTCTGACATGCGAATTGCCCATTCATCTAACATTTCTTCAGGAATAGGATTCGATGTACTCATTGCCTTTTGATAGGCCTTAAGTGCCGTTGGATTTTTTGCAATTAACAATGATTGCCCTGCAGCACGAGAGTTACCGCCAGCATACTTTTCCGGATTTTTTTCGCAAATAGTGACTTTTACATTTGGATCGGCGTCCAGTGCCTCAATTGCCGCGCTAGCGCCTGCTAAGCCAAATCCTAAGATTAAAACATCAGTTTCAATATCCCATTGTTTTACAGATAATAAACTTGCCATTTAGACACTCCTAGACGTGCTAATAACTTAAATAGCTTACATAACTAAAATACTGAACAGCTTAGTTACAGTTAGTTTTTAACTTACCGGCTTTCTTTTGCTTTAAGTAGTAAGTCCAGCTAGTTTCGTTAGGCTGGTAAAAGCTAGTCGGTGCATCAGTGAATGTCGGATAATGCTTTAAGGTATAATCTTTTAACTGACTAGAAAGTTCATCAAATGAATGGTATTTATTACCATGACCGCTATAGATTAAATAACCTTCTGTTTGGCCTAGTTCCATCCAAGGTAACCAAGGACCTGTTCTAGCCCATGAATAATGTGTATTCGTTGAAGTACTTTTTGGCTGTTCTAAATCTTCTGTATTAGCAAAAAATATAAAATGCTCAGAAGCGACATAGTTTTCACCGGTAGATTCAGCAGGATGATCTTTGGGTTGCAACGCATTAGGGTATTTTAACGGTACATCCCAACGTAAGGCTGCAACATTACCCATCACATCAAATTGGCTAAAAGCGGCAAAGTGATTGTTCTTGCTACCAGGCGAAGGGAAAGCATTACTGACGGGGTCATTGACTACATCTAGAATACAAACTGTTTTGTTTGAAATAGGGTTATGCCATTGATTAATAATTTCACCTGTTTTCAAATCGACATAGTATGAAACTTCACGAGTTACCCACTCATAACTACCATCTTCTTTGGCAATCATTCGCCCTGCGTTGTAACCAATAGTACGTAAAATAGGCTTAGGCTTCTCACCAGGCAACACCATCATAATAGTCGCATCCCAGTCTTTAAATACTGCTGAACCATCTAAATTGCCCACAACTCTTAGCATGGCTTTATACGAATCAACAGAGTCAGATAGGTCTAATTTTTTAGACTGTTCTGCTTGTGAATATGAAGATAAAGTTGACAATGCAACTATAAACACTAATTTCTTAAACTGCATGATTTTTCCTTTAAATTATTATAATTAAAAATGCTTAAATTAAAAAATAGACTTTTATGAGGTGTGATTTACAAGTTAAAAATTTTAATAAAACTAGAGAATTAAAGCGCAGCTTCTAACTCTGGCATTATATCGAATAAGTCACCCACTAAGCCATAATCTGCAATTTGGAAAATAGGTGCTTCTTCATCTTTGTTAATAGCCACAATGATTTTTGAATCTTTCATTCCAGCCAGATGTTGAATAGCCCCCGATATACCAACAGCAATATACAAATTGGGCGCGACTACTTTACCGGTTTGGCCAATTTGCATATCGTTTGACACAAAACCCGCATCAACAGCAGCTCTAGACGCGCCAATAGCTGCACCTAATTTATCAGCGACACGTTCTAGAATGCTAAAGTTAGCTCCATTTTGCATACCGCGACCACCGGAAATAATAATACTGGCAGCAGTAATTGAAGGTCGTTCTGATTTTGATAATTCTTCGCTAATAAAATGGGATAAACCAGCATCAAAACTATAATTAGTATCACTTAAACTAACCTTTTTAATTTCTGCAGCGCTATCACCTAACTCGGCCTCAGAAAAGGCAGTACCTCTAATAGTTAATACTTTTTTCGCACAACAGGCTTTAACTTTTGCAATGACGTTGCCAGCATAGATTGGTCTTACAAACACATCAGCGCTTTCAATATCAATGACATCTGAGAACTGGGCGACATTTAAAGTACCAGCTACCCGTGGAGCGACATTTTTACCCCAACTGGTTGCGGCAAAAATAAAGTGCTCATAATCAGCACTAAATTTAGCAATAACTAACGTATGGTTTTCTGCTAACGGTTGGCTAAGAATACTATCTTCTACCACAACAACCTGATGTATACCGCTAATATGGCTAGCTGCTGTAGCAAAGGCGCTGGTGTCATTACCTGCTAATAAAATATCGATGTTAGAACCAATAAGTTGAGCTGCTTTAACTGATTTACGTAAACTAGTTAAATCCATTTCTGCATTGTATTCAGCTATTACTAGAATACTCATTAGATCACCTTCGCTTCATTTTTTAGTTTATCAACTAGCTCTGCTACAGAGCTTAATTTAACGCCCCCCTTTCTTTGTACAGGCGCACTGACAGATAACAGTTCGAAGGTTGGGGCCAAATCCACATCTAAACTACTAGCTTCAAGCATTTCAATCGACTTTCTTTTTGCCTTCATTATGTTAGGTAAAGACGCATAACGAGGTTCATTTAATCGAAGATCAGCTGAAATAATGGCAGGTAGAGTGAGTGCGATAGTTTGAAGCCCTGCATCAATCTCACGAATGACTAATACTTTATCTGCTTCAATAGTAACTTTAGAAGCAAAGGTACCTTGACTGTAATGAGTTATGGCAGCTAGCATTTGTGCTGTCTGATTATTATCAGCATCAATAGATTGCTTACCTAATATCGTTAACGTTGGCTGCTCAGCCTCGATAATCTTGCTCAATAATCGAGCAACATGAATAGAGTCTAATTTTTGTTCTGTATTGATGTGAATGCCTCTATCTGCACCTAATGCAAGCGCGGTACGGATCTGTTCTTGTACTAGAATAGAACCAATGGACACAACAATTACTTCAGTGGCAATACCGGCTTCTTTTAATCTTACTGCTTCTTCCACCGCAATTTCACAAAATGGGTTTAAGGCCATTTTAACGTTATTAAGATCCACATCACTCTGGTCTGTTTTAACCCGAACTTTTACGTTGTAATCTACCACCCGTTTAACCGGAACCAGTATTTTCATAACATTCCCTTGATTTAAAGACATTAACCAATTTTTCGACTTCATTTTGTAAGTGAAGAAGATTAAAAATGTTGGTCAAACTGAGTGTAATCAATCATTTTTATGGTGCACAAACATACAAGTAACAATCCAGCCCAGTATCAACACATACATTTGTCCTGACAAATCTTAGTCTAGCAAACTGTTAATTGAACAAAAATGAAAATACTTGTTAGATCAGAGTGTTTTTGACATTGGTCAATCTCATTGAAGTGATCACTGAGTAGGGATGAGCGAGAGTAATACTTTAGGCGAAAAATTAGGACAAGATAATAAGACCTGAAAATAACTAACTTGCTGATATTTATTGATTTAATAGTTGAATGAGTTTGCCGATGTTGTAATTTTAATGACTCAAATACTTTTCAAACATGAATGCCCTCGACAACGGGGGAAAATTACACATAAACTGATTAATATTCTGCTAAGAGTATTTATTTCTTGCTTCCAAGGATAGGAACTTTGGACACGACCATCTCGCTTGCCTACATAAGTTTTGTTTTTTAGAAATGTTATTCCTAAGCATGACACGATTGTGAGGGCTATAAGCATTATCGATATGATCACGTTTCAGTCGTGCTGGTGCTCCGGAACTTATTGCAGGAATGAGGTATGTTGCGATGAATTGACTTCAATTATAAACAACATTTACGAAAGGAGTAAGATCAAAAAATAAAGGCTTACCGTAATCCTGATTACTTTTAAATGGTTATATTTGGCAAGTGAACTTTCATATTCTTACCTTAGACAAAGGTAAGCGTCAATAATGGAAGAATAATTTAAAAGTGTTATTTATTTACTTATTTTCAAAGTGCTATGGTGCTAAAAATAATAATAAAACCCACTTAATCCGTTCTAAAACATAATGTTATACACTTGCCTCGTCGTAACCTTGTAGGTTGCAAAATTACAGGTACGGCATTAATTTAAAATCTTCTATAAGATAAGTCAAAAGTTGATTTTACTTATTCTAAAGTACATAGTAGGTTTGTTAGGCTACATAAGCGTTATTGCAATGCGTTTTAGCAAAAAGTGCACACTGGCTTCTTAATAAGCTGTTACTAAAACTATAACAAATAAGAGTATTATGACGTTAGATACATCAAAAGTTTCTATTAAAACTTCATTGGCATCCTGTTTCGGTACTAACTTTCAAGACCTAAAAGGTAGCCAAGATTTTTTAGAAGAATTGGCCTCTTTGGCCCAAGAAATTACTGTTGACGAAAACACTTACATTTTTAAAGAGGATGAACAAAGCAACTTTGTATATATTCCTATCTCTGGCGTGATTATGCTTGAGCGCTCTACCGCTAGAGGTTCTCGTCATGTTTTCGCATTTTTATTTACCGGCAACTTAATTGGTTTGTCCGAGTTTTCATTTTATACTTTTAGTGCTAAATCATTATCTAACTCCACTATGGTAAAAATTAATAAAAGCTTGATTAAAAATGTATTTGAGCGTCACCCGCAAATTGCCAAGCGTTTTCATGAATATACTAATATCGTATTAAATTATATTTTAGATCAGCTTTTTATCATGGGCCAAAAAACGGCTCATCAACGATTGGCTTTATTTTTATTAGATATGGCCAAAAGAATTGGCCATGGCACGCAAAAATTCTTTCTGCCGATGAGCCGACAAGATATAGCAGACTATTTAGGTATGTCGCTTGAGACTACGAGTAGAGGCTTTACTAGCCTTAAAAATAAAGAGTTAATCTCCATTGAAAGTAATTATAGTATTACGATTTTAGACCCTAAATCGTTAACCGAGTATACAGATAATTAATGTTTACTTGTCGTCATTACTGTTAAGTTCACTATAGCAGTAATGACATTTAGCTCATTAATATCTTACAGCGTTACCCTTTGTCAGTACTCCATTGTTGCAGCACTTCGTGGGTATGCTGACCAAACTCAGGTAAGGTAAAATTCACTTGGCCTGGTTCGTTGCGGTATTTTATCGGAATACCAAGATGATAACTGCCCTGCTCATCTTGCAATAACATGTCTCTTTGTTTTAAATGTGGATCACGAACAGCCTCATTAAGTGAGCGCACGGGGGACCAACACACGTCTACTTTAGCTAAAAACGCTTGCCAATAAACCATTGGTTTTGCAGCGAAGGTCATGGCTAAGAAGTCTTTAACTGGTTGTTGCACTTCTCCTGGGTTTTGCTTACATAAGTCTATTAGATCGGAGCGTTCAAGTGCCCTAAGCAGATTTTCCGCAAATTTAACCTCACTACCGCCTAGGGTTAAATGTTGTTGATCAGCCGTTGCATAAATTTGATAAAATGCAGCCCCGCCCCAACTTCGTTCTTGTTTAACAACGGGTGAGCGATCTTCTACGAAGGGGGGGCCCATAATATTAGGGTACCAAGCGATTAAAGAGTCTTGCATCGAAATATCGAGATAATCACCGATACCGGTTTGTTGTTTCTTGAGCAGCGCCATTAACACACCCGCAAACGCCATTAAACTGCCTGCCATATCAGCAACTGGCATGCCGGGCATTGCCGGTTTACCATCTTGCCCCTCATTAATAAATATGGCTCCAGAATCCGCTTGAATACTAAGATCATGTGCTGGTTTTAAGGCCTTGCTACCCGTTTGGCCATAGGCAGAAATAGAACAATATACAATACCAGGGTTAACCGCTTTAACCACATCGTAATCTAAACCCAAGCGCTGCATAACGCCGGGGCGAAACGCTTCAATTACCACATCAGCTGTCTCACACAACTTTAGAAAATCGGCTTTACCCGTTGCGGATTTTAGATCCAAATTAATACTTTTTTTACCACGGTATACGTTACGGAACCATACTGAATGACCGTTTTGCTTCAGCCCAACGGCTCGCACAGGCTCGGCATAAGGAGGCTCTAATGCCACAACATCTGCCCCATGATCAGCCATCATCATACTAAAGTGTGGCCCCGGTAAAAACAGTGATAAATCGAGAACTCGGATCCCTTGTAGCTTCATATTATTTCCTAAATCATCTAGTTAATGCAGTATAAATACTAAATAAGCGCTCTGTCGCCGTTAAAAAAGGCAGCTAAATTGCTGCCTTTTTCTCACTTTTATAGACTAATTAAATAGCACCCTCAGCTTTTAATTTTGCAATATTAGCAGCACTATAGCCTAACGAACCTAGCAAATCGTTCGTGTCGCACCCCATAGGACCAGCGGCTTTACCTGCCATACGTTGGCCATCGATTTTAATCGGGCAACCTAATACTTGCATATCCTGTTTTTCAGGATGATTAATGGTGCGCACCATACCAATATTATGGATATACGGATTTTGTAACGCTTGCGGTAAATCTAACACTGGCGCACAGGGGATCTGCCCTTTGAGATGCGCTAACCAATAATCGGTATTATGCGTGCTAAGCACGCGGTCAATCTCGGTAGTGAGTAAATCTCTATTGTCACGGCGCTGAGCCACAGTCGCAAAACGTTCTTGCTGTAACGTCGCATCATCTAGTAAGTCGATCAATACAAGCCAAAACTTATCAGTCATCGCCATTAAGAATATATAACCATCGGCGGTTTTATATAGTTGACAAGGTACTGTTGCAGGATGGGCTGAACGGGCTAAGCGCTCTGTGACATGGTCTTGGTTAAAGTACCATGTTGCAGGGTAAGACAACTGATGTAATGCAACATCGAATAACGATACGTCAACATCTCGGCCTTGGCCAGTACGATGGGCACCCAGTAACGCTGACGTTAAGCCTAATGACGCCACAGCACCCGTCATAAAATCAATCATCGACACACCAAAGCGTGCGGGTGGTTGATCGGGTTCACCGGTTAATGACATTAAACCGGCTTCGGCTTGCATTAAGTAATCGTAGCCAGGCCAACTAGCGCGGTCATTATCGCGGCCATAGGCGGATAAATGACCACAGACAATTTTAGGGTTAATATGTTTTAATTTATCGTAAGTAATACCGAGTTTGTCTGGTTGATCTCCGCGTAAATTATTGGTCACGGCATCAGCTGTTTTAACCAGTTTGTCAAAAATAGCCCGACCAGACTCACTTTTAAGATCTAAAGTTAAACTTTTTTTATTTAAGTTAAAAGTTTGAAAAAAATAGCTGTCATTTTCACCTAAAAAGAATGGCCCCGTTTGCCGAGATACATCGCCACCAATTTTAGGATTTTCAATTTTAATAACTTCTGCACCTAGATCCGCTAAAAACATTGATCCATAGGGCCCTGCACCGTATTGCTCTACGGCAATAATCCGAATTCCCTCAAGTGGAAGTGTTTTCATGATTCACCTATTAAATTTTGTAGCGTTCAACTAATTGTTTAGCAATGATAATGCGTTGCATTTCATTGGTACCTTCGCCGATACACATCAGCATGGCATCACGGTAAAATCGCTCAATTTCATATTCCACTGAGTAGCTAAACCCACCAAAAATTCGCATAGCTTCATTGGCGCAAAATACCCCTGCTTCTGAACCGGCATATTTGGCCATACCCGCTTCCATATCACAGCGCTCACCGGCGTCATACTTAGCAGCGGCTTGTTCTATTAGTAATCTTGACGCTTCAACCTTAGTGGCCATTTCTCCCAGCTTTAATTGAATGGCTTGATGCTGACAAATTGGTTTGCCAAAAGTTTCTCGCTCTTGGGCATAACGCACCGCTAATTCCATCGCACCTTGTGCAATACCGGCTCCGCGTGCCGCTACGTTAATCCGGCCTAGCTCTAAACCACCAATGGCTTGTAAAAAACCTTTACCTTCCACCCCACCAATTAAATTTGCAGCGGGTACTCTAAAATCTTCAAAGGTCACTTCACAGGTATCAATAGCGCGATACCCCATTTTTTTCATTTTTGAGACCGTTATACCCGCTTTAAAGTTACCCTGTTCATCTTTGGTTTCAACGATAAATAGGCTCGTTCCTTTATGGGCAGGCTTAGCATGCAGATCGGTTTTAACTAAGACAGCTAATGAATTACCGTTTAGGGAGTTGGTGATCCAAGTTTTACTGCCATTGATAATATAATCATCACCATCCCGTACTGCTGTAGAACGAATAGCCTGCAAATCCGTACCCGCATTGGGTTCTGTCAAAGCGACACCACCACGCAACTCGCCAGAGGCCATTCTTGCAAGAAACTGCTCTTTCTGGGCCTCCGTTCCACTACGTTCAATAGCGGAAGCTTGGATTAAGTGCGAGTTAAAAATACCACCGGGCGCCATCCAAGCTGACGATACTTTCATAACGATTTTTGCATATATTGATACTGGTAAACCCATACCACCATAGTCTTGGCTGATAGTGGCACCAAACAAACCTAGCTCTTTCATTTGTTCAACTAAATCTGCAGGATACTTATCCTGTTGATCGTATTCTTGAGCGATAGGTCGAACTTCATTATCAACCCATTTTGCAATCATATCTAAGATTGAATTTTCGTCTTCTTTGGTCCAAATATCAGCCATGGCTCACCTCGTTAGTCAGTAATTATTAGTAATTAACTTTGTCTTCAACTGAATGACCACGCTTAGCAATGAGTATGGTGCGCTTAAAAGTACAGACTACTTTGCCATCTTGGTTATAGCCGGTACTTCTGGTCACCACGATGCCAGCACCTGGACGTGACTTAGACTCGCGTTTTTCTAATATTTCAGATTCCGCCGTTAACGTATCGTCTTCAAATAATGGATAAGTCATTTTGATCTCATCCCAACCAAGGTTAGCAATGGCTTTTTGACTCACATCCGTCACACTCATACCCACCATTAAGGCAACCGTTAACGGCGAACACACGATACATTTACCAAACTCACTGCCTTTTGCATATTCATCATCAAAATGCATTGGGTGGGTGTTCATGGTTAATAAGGTAAACCAGGTATTATCGGTTTTAGTGATAGTACGACCTGGACGGTGCTCATAAATATCACCAACGACGAAGTCTTCGTAATAACGACCAAAGGTTTCACGATAACGATTTTCACTGATTTTTTTTACGTTCTGGACCATGGTTCTATTCTCTCTTTTGAAGTGATGACTGTATTAATAGATTCATCAATTAGGGTATTAGCGTTTTGGTAATAGGTATTTAATGTGCCAAAGCTGCAACGTGTAATATGCGTTGCGATGCTAAAACGATTGGCCGGTCAATCATGCGGCCATCGACGACCAGTACACCACCACCGGCAGCCTTTGAGGCATCAATCACTTTTTGGGCATAAATCACTTGCTCGACGGTTGGTGTTAGCACTTGATGAATCGAGGCAATTTGTATTGGATGAATAGCCGCTTTTGCCGTGTAACCTAAGGCTTTAACGCGTTGAGTCTCATCCACTAAACCGGCCTCATCTTTTATATCGATATAAGGCACATCAATCAGCTGCAAGTTAGCTTGCGCTGCGGCAAAAACTAATTGGCTGCGGGCGAAAAGCAATGGCTCGTAACTAAAGTTACAACGCAACTCGGCTGACATGTCTGCACCACCAAACATCAAGGCTGACAGTCTTGTTGAAGATTTGGCTATCTCTACAGCATTAGTTAAACCGTCTAGGCTTTCGATTAAGGCGATAAGCTGGATATTATTGGTAGCAAAGGCTGTTTCTGCAGCTTTAACCTCTGCCGCTGAGCTGCATTTTGCTAACATCACATACGCCACATCACTTTGACTTAAAGCCGCTAAATCTTGCTGACCTACGTCGGTATTTACCGGGTTAATTCGCACACAAATTTGGTTGTTGCCTTTAGCGATATAATCGACAACTGCCGCCCGAGCGCTGTCTTTTTGCTCGGGTAATACGGCATCTTCTAAATCAATACAGATTAAATCTGCACCCGCGGCTAAGGCTTTATCAAACCTATCGCTACGTGAGCCGGGTACAAACAATAAAGAACGAATTACGCTCATTACTCACATCCTTCTAATAATGACTATGCTTTGGTTGCTGCCTCGGACTTAGCTGTTTGGTTATAAAAGTACTCAGCAATTTGCTGTCGAGTGGCAAACCAAACATCCGTTTTACGGCTGACATAGCGTAAAAACTCTTCTAAAGCCCAAATGCGACCGGGTCGACCGATAATGCGTAAGTGCAAACCTAAACTCATCATGCGAGTTTGCTCAGCCCCTTCGGCATATAAGGTATCAAAGGTATCTTTGGCGTACTTAAGCCAAGCTTCTGGCGTATAAGATGGCGCTACCCACATTTTCATATCATTAGAATCAAGCGCATAAGGCACAATAATCATTTGCTTATCACTGCCTTCTACATCATCCCAAAAGGGTTCGTCGGCACTATAGTCATCCATGTGATACAGAAAGCCTTCTTCTTGTAATAACCGGCGAGTATTCGGTGTTAATAAATAACGCGATAACCACCCTAACGGTCTTTTACCGGTCGTGCTTTCAATACTGGTTACGGCTTTTTGAATAAATTCACGCTCTTCTGTTTCATTCATTCTAAATTGGTGGATCCAGCGATAACCGTGCGAGCAGGTTTCATCACCGCGTCTTTTAATGGCTTCGGCTAAATACGGAGCACGTTCAAGGCAAACTGCAGCAGCCGTCCAAGTAACTGGAATATTATATTTATCGAGTAAACTGATAATTCGCGGGCCACCTTCTTTAATACCGTACTGATAGTTAGATTCGTTACCATAGTTACGGATTGGCTTTCTTAAATGCACCTGTAACTCGTCGACAGGCTCCATTCCTAGATCACCATCTTTTACGCTGTACTCAGAGCCCTCTTCCACATTAACAACGATAGAAAGTGCTAATTTTGCTTGTTTTGGCCATGCATATTGTTGACTCATAACGGTTCCAAATTATTTAATCATTACCTAGTGGTACTCTTCACCACCAGACACGTTCATCGCTTCGCCGGTGATATATATAGATTGCTCAGAGCATAAAAACGCACAAGCTTTGGCAATATCGTCTTGCAAACCTGGACGGCCTAACGGAATACGATCTTTCATGTCTTGCATATATTTGTCATGGCCTTTGCCTGTCACTTCAGAAAAGTGTGCATTTTGCCAAGCCCCTAAACCTGTGGTGATATGATTAGGGCAGATTTGATTAACGTTAATAGCGTATTTACCCAGTTCTAATGAGGCGACTCGGGTTAATCCCGTCATGCCATGTTTAGAAGTGGTATAGGCAGACGCTTCTGGAAAAGCCGATTTTGATGCTTGCGAGCCAATATTGATGATTTTTCCGCCATGGCCTTGCTTAACCATTTGCTTAGCGGCATATTTAATACCTAAAAAGCTGCCACGAAGATTAACGTTTAACACCGCATCCCACTCGTCGATATCCATATCTAAAATAGGCTTCATTAAATAACCAATACCGGCGTTATTAATCCAAATATCAACTTTGCCATATTGGCTAACAGCGAACTCAACCGCGGCTTCAACATCTGCCGGTTTTAGCACGTTACAAGCAAAGGCACTGGCTTCACCGCCTTGTTGCTTGATGTCATTAACAATTTGCTGCATTTCAGCGCTGGAACCAATCTCAGATGTAGGTAAGTGTTTATCTTCTGATTGACCAACATCAGTGATCACCACTTTACAGCCCTCAGCGGCTAAGCGTTTTGCCATTGCTTCACCAAGCCCAAGCAACCGACCTGCGCCAGTGATAACAGCGACTTTCCCAGCTAAGTCTGGATACAATGCCATGTCGACTCCCTACAGCGCTTGAGTAAGAATAAAAAGTGGATTATCAGCAAAGCGTTGGAACTGCGCTGCCACTTTTTGCATAACATCGCTTTCTACATCCTGGCCAAACTGCTGCATATCATTGACTTCAATGAGTTCAACGTATTGATACGGGCTGGGAGAATCACTCATTAATAGACCTTGTGCTTTTAGCACCTCAAATCTATCTACAGACGCTAATCCACCAGCGGTGGGAATATCGGTGGTTTTAGCCCATTGCTCATAAGCGGCGTGGTCGGTGTCTGATTTCAAATTGAATAACACAACAAGGGTCGTCATCTTCAGCTCCGTTAAAATTATTTGTCCGTACAAATTTAATCAACTTGTGGTTGTTTGTCTATCAAATCACGGCCTAATAAGACTAGGTTTGACATTTGGCAATTAGAGAGGAAGTGACAAACAAAAAAGCACAGTGATTACTGTGCTTTAACGGATATTTTCTGAGCGCGTATGAGCGTATTTTACTTAGTGCAGTTTAATCTGTGGTACCTGCGATGCTGGTCAGCGCCTGCTCAGTATGGCGACTCCTATTTATATAAAAAGCTAATCGCACGACTAACGGTGTAGTTATAAGCCGTTAATTGTTGCCACTTAGCGGCTAAATCTAGCAATTCAAAATCACTGCCTATTTTACCCACTAACTGCATACCTGCTGGCAACTTAGCAGAAGAAAGCATGGGTATTGATAACGCAGGTAAACCTGCAAAGTTGGCAATACTGGTAAAGTCAGCCTGATTAGCGGGAATAGCCTCTTGCATACTAAATGCCCGCTGTAAGGTAGTCGGTAATAATAAATAGTCACCTTGTTCTAACCAGCTACGCGCTTGTAATTTAGCTAATGTGACAACATCATGTGCTTTAGTTAAATCTAATGCAGACTTTGTATCAATAAAGCTGAGCAATGCTGAAAGGTAATCAGAAAACAACTCACGTTTATTTTGCCACTCAGTTGCGTACTCAATACGCATATCTGCTTCACAGAGTAATAAGCCCGCACGACGTGCTTTAGTGGGGTCAAAATCGGCTAACTGAAAATAACGAATTTCACAGCCAAGATCTTGCCAAGCAACTAAATTAGCGTTGAAGTCACTCATAATAGAAGCGTCAACATTAAATGCCTGCAAATCATTGGGCACCAACAACACCGGTTTTTTAGGGGCATTAGGTGTAAAAAAAAGCCGCTCTGAACTAATACTGGCAGCGTCATACGCTACCATATAGGGATAAATAAGTTGTAAATCTCGCACCGAACGGGCCAGAGGCCCTATTGAGTCTAATACTTTACCGCAAGGTACACTGCCTCTATTGCTGACGGCACCACGACTGGGCTTTAAACCAAAGACGCCACAGTAAGATGCTGGTATTCGTACAGACCCCATAGTGTCTGTACCCAGCGCAATTGGCACAATGCATGCTGCTACAGCGGCGCCCGAACCACCTGAAGATCCACCCGGCGTATAGCCCTGTTTATGCGGATTATAACAATGGCCAAAATGGGCATTATGATTACTGGCACCTAAGGCACCTTCATGCATATTCAGTTTGCCCACAACTGCACTACCCGCTTGCTTTAATTGCCTAATAACAAAAGCATCGTTATCAGGCAAAAAATGACGACGAATTTCCAGTCCTGCTGTTGTTGGCAGGTGACAAACATCAATATTATCTTTAACACCCAGCGCTAAGCCATGCAAAGCACCAGCTTGGTTGGTGCCTTCGCTATTTTCAGATGTATTAATAGTGATAAACGCATTTAAAGCAGGATTTAGCTTAGCTGCTGCGCGTTGATGCTGCGTCAACAGCTCAGTGGCAGAAATCTGCCTCTGGCTGATTAGCTGACTTAAGGCGGTAAAATCAAGGCTAAGTAAACTTAAGTCAATGTTCTTCATATCATTTACCGACATACATAAAGATCCACTTGATAGCCAAAATCACATTACACGCTCGTCGAGTAAGCGTATCGGTTTTTGCCGCACATCAACTTGGGTTAATGCCGTCAACTCACCTTCACCAACTAGTTCAATGCCAACCTCAATACCAATTTTTTGTTTTAGCAAGGTTTTATATTCTGGCAATAAACTGGCTCGGTCTTCAGGCTTTACGTCAACTTCAACATAAACAATAAACTCATCACGACCATTTTCATCACGTATGGCTTTACAGATAAACTCACCTAAAAACTCTTTGCGTTCTTCCAGCATAGGGCCAACGCCTTGTGGATAAATATTGATACCCCGCAATTTAACCATGTTGTCAGAACGTCCCATAAAGCCGCGAATACGTTTGAACGGGAAGCCAATTTTATTTTCAGTTAATAATTCTTCAGTAATATCATGGGTATTAAAACGAATAATAGGATAAACATCGTCTTTATATAAACAGGTAACCACCATATTACCTACCGTACCTGGAGCAACGACTTCATTCGTTTCGGTATCTAGAATTTCTAAATAGTGAGCATCTTCCCAAACATGCATACCGTCGTGATCTGGGCCTTCAGCCGCAATAGTGCCGGTATCACCTACGCCATACCAATCAAACAGCTCTGCACCACCCCAAGCTTGTGCAATAGCATCTCGGCCTTCCATACCTAAGTGACCAATAATCATATCAATTTTGATATCTTTACCTGGTACTATGCCTTCTTCTTTGGCGACATCGGATAAACGTTTTATGTAATCGACAAAGCCAACTAACACGTTAACGCCAAAGGTTTTCATCAAGTTAACTTGTTGCACTGAACGCGTTTCAACACCGGTGCCGGCAGATAAGAAAATGGAGTTGGTATAATGGGTGACCGCTTCACGAATATAGTGGCCACCATTAATCATACCGTGACCATAACAAGACTGAATTGTCGACGCAGGCTTAAGCCCCATAAAACGATAGCTACGACCGACTAATAATGATTGAATTTCACGGCTTTTGGGGCCAAATAATAATGGCTGCGGTGT
The DNA here is from genome assembly GCF_023283485.1 of Shewanella glacialipiscicola. Lineage (GTDB taxonomy): Bacteria > Pseudomonadota > Gammaproteobacteria > Enterobacterales > Shewanellaceae > Shewanella > Shewanella glacialipiscicola. Next base: position 29,122 of record NZ_JAKILU010000023.1, on the reverse strand, counting down.
GCCTGTGGTACCGCTAGTGGTGTGAAATACAATAGGCGGCCGGTTTTCAGGTGCGATATTATCTAAACCATGAAAGTCGCCAAAAGGTGGAAAGCGTTCAACACTCTCCATAATGTCACTTTTAGAAATTAACGGTAATTTAGTAATGTCATCTAATGACTTAATATCTTGCGGCTTAACACCAGCATCCCCCCAAATACGCTGATAAAATGGGATAGTCCAGGCTTTCTCCATAACGTCTAAGAAGCGTTCATTTTGTAATTTTTTTAGCTCAGCTTTAGACATGCCTTCAAAACGTTGCAGTAATTCATCACCTAACGGATAGTCCTCAAGCATCTTATTGATGTCAAAAGATTGGAAATAATTTGGGTAACTCATAAAATGCCTCTATTTTTGGTATAAATCATTAATTGGACTAGATTATTAATATTTGAGATTTGTTCTAATCCGTCTATGGCATTTATCAATTTGCTAATAGCATCATCAGAAAAAGGATAAATAGCACTACGACAAGCAGCCCAAAATTTCTTTACTTGCTGCTCTTTACTTAAAGGTCGATCTGGATGGCCTAATACCGCCGGTAAATCTATGTGCAGAAAACGGCCATCGGTCAAGGTCACTTCAACCCCAACTGGCGCCAGTGCATTAGGATCTTGGCAATCGTTTAACTGCATACTCACTTTAGCGGCTAAGGCTAAGGTGTCCGGATTAGATAAGGACTGTGCTGAAAAGTCTTCCACACCGACATTACCGTTTTGTAAGGCGATAGCGGCTATATAGCCTTGGCATAACTTAGCGTAACTGCTGTCCATATCCGTTTTTAGCGGCCGACCGACTAAACGCATAATGAGTGGCGGCGCTAGTACATTAATATGTTGAATTTGTTCAATACTAAAACCATGCTGCTGTTGCAACGTTAACAAACCATCGATACAGCCATGACCGGCACGACCGGTAGGAAATGGTTTATGGCTAACACATTCAATTTGAAACTGTTTACCTAAGCGCTGATAGAATAAGTCGATATCATAGCTTTCTTCAAATAATGTAAAGTAACCAAAAGGCCCTTCTAAAATATCTTTAGGACCAGAAAATCCGGCCAGTGCTAAATCTACCGCATGCATAGCCGAGCGTGCATTTATGCCTATTTGCATAGCCAACATGCCGGAGCCCTCAACATGCGCTTGCATAGTGCCACTAAGCTGGCTATAGCTAATGCCCATAGCATTAGCTAACACCTCACCTTTAATTTGCTGCATCGCGCAGATACCCGCAGTAACGCCTAAAGCGCCACACATAGAGGGGCGAAAAAACTTCAGCCCCGAGGTCACAGCACTGCCTATACAAGTAGCAACATCTACCGCGACCACTACGCCTAAAATTAATTGCTCACCACTTAAATGATGCTGCTGCGCGTAACTGGTTAACGCCGACAATATAGTAGCCATGGGGTGAACCACGGCTTTTTCATGCACCGCATCCCACTCTTGGTTATGTATTTGAAAACCATTAACTAAGGCAGCATTACCGGCGGGTAACCACTCTCCGGTTGCCCAAACCTGAGCTTGTTTTGCATCGCCCCAGCTACTCGCTGCTCGCTTAACTTGGCTAACCGTTGGCACTCGGCTACCACTAATACCTACCGCGATAGAATCAAAAATAAAGGTTTTTGCTGCCGCTATAGTCTGTGGTGGTAAGTCGGCATAACGTATTGTTTCAATGTGGCGTAATAATGCTTTAATCGCTGTCATGTGCCCCTCGCTGTCAAGCCGTATTAGTAATAGGCAGCAATAAGTCTGTAAAAGCCGAGAAGTCAGCTTGCCTATGCCAGTCAAAATTGAGTAGTTGCTGGCGATGGGTTTGGCTTAAGTTGTTTTGTTTAAATAAATAGTCAGCTTTATCCATTATTTGCTGCTGGCTAAGCGGTCGCTCTGGATCGCCTAAGGTATCTTGATGTTGATGGTTAAAAGCAAGCGGTTCAGCCGTTAGCTGCATACAAACACTCGCACCATAATGCCTCGGATAATTAGCTTCGATATCAGTATCTAAAAATAATGTTATCTTGCGCCGCATAGCTACCACTCTTTCATCAGCTCTAGCTTCTGCCTGATAATGCCAAAGCTTAGGCTCGCCAAAAACCAATAAACAGGCTACGGCATGCTGAATACTAAACTTAGCTTGTAACTCGGTTTGCGGGTTGGGCCGGTCACAAAAGGTTAAAGCATCTTGGTAGCAACCGATTTTAATGTACTGAATAGTCGCGCTTAACTCTTGATTATTTGGGCTTTTAGTTAAATCTAAATCAGTATTCCTAGCAAATACTTGCATCACCACATCCATTGCTGGATGGGCATGCCGACATGCAGGCCAGGGTTTAAACGTACAATCATGCATTAACCAATGAGCGCTCGAAGCCAGTACTCTTTCAGGTACAGCATCATTTGACGTAGCAGCGAATAATCCTTGCGGACCTTCCAAGATAGCCGCAGGTCCGGTTAATCCTGCTTTTGCCAGTAACGCAGCTTGAACACCACTTTTGCTAGCTTCTGCATTGTGGAACTGTTTAGTCATCACGTCTTCATGGCGCATTTGCCATAAACCACCGGTACGGCTTCCGGTATTACCCAAAGCCCACACTTGCTGTTGTGCAGTTAGTTTTAGTAAAAAACCAGCGGCCATGGCGGCGCCAAAAGCGGCACAGCTAGACGTATTGTGGTAATAACGATAATGACTACGGCCTATAGCTTGACCAACGCGAATAGTGACTTCATACCCTAAAATAACCGCATCTAAAAACTGGGCTAGATTAGCCTGGCAATGCTCTGCCATGGCTAATGCTGCTGGAATAACGACAGGACCGGCATGTAATATTGAGCTTCTATGAACGTCATCCATTTCTAGCACGTTACCCAGCGCCGCATTATATTGCAGCGCTGATTGCCAATCCGTTTTACCTTGCCATAACGCAGTTGCTTGTAAGCTGGCGGTGGCCGCGCTGTTGTTAACAGCAGTAAGCTGGCTGGCAAATACTTTAGCCACTTCTGCCGTTGAACCACCGGCAACACAGGCTAGCCAGTCTATGACATGCAAAGCACTGCGCTGACGATCGGCGGCGGTTATAGGCTTATGTAGCAGCTTAGCTACTAACTGCTCAGTTAAGGTTCCTGTTGTAGGTTCTGAGTTTAAATTTGTCATCTGCGATTAATCAGTCTGGGTCAGTTCACGTTGTAACTGTTCCATTGACTTATCATCCTGACTTATCTCTTCTTTATCTTGCTGCACTATACGTAAAATGCGGGCAAGGTATTCTTGAGTATCAAGACTTCTTGCGGCGGTATGCTTAGCGCTAGGAGCAAATTGCTCAATAGCATCTGCACTTATAATGCCTTTTTCGGTTAATACCGCTTCTAAACTGGCTAAGCGCTCACGCGTAACCGCCAACTCTGTTGCTACAGCCATAGCAATAGACAGCACTTGCTCAACCTGCTTATCGGCTAAAAAATAAGGACGTTGACCTTTTGCCTTAGTGCCAGCTAAATCTAAAATATCTATATCTGCGCTAGTCTTGTGGGTACTTGTATTCGTACTTGTCATTATTCTGTTCCTCTACGCTTACTGCTTATTTTTCCAGATACCAAAAGCATTCCAGACTGGAGCGCGACCATAATCTTCGCCTGAATCGCCTGCTGCAGATTTACCAAAAATTTTCTCGTCAACTTTAGCGACCACACCAATTTCAAACATGGCTGAACCATCAAAACCGGCCTTGTCGAGTTGTTCGGCAAGATCCAGATCATGCATAGGCCCCCAATAAGGTTCGTTGTTGTAATAAGTATCCCAATCACGCATAAACTGTTCAAAAACACTTTTACCGTGATATTGCGGTTGCTCTAAATGGATGGTTAAGCCTTCAGGTTTAAGTAAGCGTTGTACTGTCTTTAACGCTTTAGGCAGCATTTGATGTGAGGCTTCATGCCAAAACATCGCTGACGTAATAAGATCAAAACTTTCATCTGCATACTGCGGTAAAGACTCTGCATTAGCTTGCACAAAACGAATGTTATCAACACCCAGTGATTTAGCGCGGGCATGGGCATAACGTAAACAAGGGGTAGCAACGTCAATAGCAATCACCTCAGCATCAGGAAATGCTTGAGCAAGCGGCACCGCATTGTGACCAACCGTACAGCCCAAATCTAAGATGCGTTTAGGTTTAAAATTAGGGTGTTCAGTTTTAAGCCAATTAGCGATGGCTTGACCACCACCGTCACTTAATGCACCTAATAAACCAGCTGTTGTCACAAATAAACCGACGTCATAGCTAGCAGCTACTGTGACATCTTGGTCAAAATACTCTTGGTAATAACAACCAGGTTGGCAGTGAATATCAACTTGATTAATATTGGCGGGTACTTCAATTTTTGGGTCAAGTTGTAAGGTATCGCAGCCTTTATTTAACTGTTCTACTTTGTTAGATAAGACACCTGCTTGGCGTAATACCATTGCTCTACCGGTCTGATGACGCATTTCCATGGTGTTACGTCTAAGTGCACTCCACAATTGACAATAGCCATCTTCCATCATCACTTTGCGTACTTCATGTCGTGTTTCTGGTTCACGCCCGTGATCTTTAACAAAAGCAGGATGAACATGTTTTTCATATACTTGGCGTAAACCCGGTATCACTCGGCTACTTAAATGCAGATTTAAATGGGTTAATACATTTAGACGCGCTACTTCGTCATGATTCGCTTGCGCCATAACGCCATGCTGGGTAAGTGCCCGCCATGACGGCAGTGTTTTTACATTACTCATGACAGACCTCTCTCGGTAATTTTATAATCAACTAGCTCATAAAAAGTTTGCATATAACCCTCAACGCCGGCTTTTAAAAACAGGTAATCATCATCCGCGGTACACCACAGATTATAGGGAGGGTGCTCTTCAGGTAAATTACCAGCGGTATCCACCACTTGAAAATGACGAGCGTTAAAAGTGCCCGCTTTTACCGTAACGGTTTCTTCACCAATATAACGAATACCAAAACCGGTTTTAAACAATAATGGGCCAGTTGCACCACGGTGATCGGGAGAGGTTAAAAACAGATCGGGAAAGAAGGTTTTACCCGGGCCTTGGCTTAAATCGTACATACGCATTAATAACGCATCACCCACGATAGGATGTGCTTGTAACCATTTTACTGGCGTAGAAATATCTACTTTTTGCGTAATACGACCATCGCGCTGATTATGGGTTTCACATTCAACATAATGTGGGGTAAAACGCATCCAGCCAGAGCCTTCATATTTATCGCCAACGCTAATACGCACACTGCAATCGATTGGACTGGCATCTGGGTTCATGGCTAAAATAACGTCACGTACCACATTAGGGGCGTCATCGATCTCACAGTGTGCATGTAATACTTTTACGTCATCAGACTGGGCAGTAATACTAAAGAACTCTCGGCCACGTTCTTGATCCATACGTTCAGGTTTTTTACTGGTATAAAGTATGGTGCCTTGGATAGTTCTGTGTTTCATTCGATACTCCATCATCCGCTAATAGCTTATAAACTTAATAGTGGAGTGAGGATGGCCAATATGCGTTGATCTTTATCAATAACTACAAATTGACAGATAGTAATAAAAAAACCCGCGTTATTACGCGGGCTTACATATTACACTATGAACATAATTGATTTTTAACAGAGGGGAGACTTTAGCTTTTAATGACTTTTTGATGATACAAATGGTGCGCCTGGTACATCCTTTTTATAGGTAGTCCAGCTAGTATCATTTGGTCTTGTATCATTCGTTGGCGGTGGCTCACTATACTTTGGTGCTTCTGCAGCAATAAAGGCTTTCATGGTATCGCTTACGTCAACAAACTTGTCAATTTTACGACCCGCTGCATGAATATAAATACCGCCTTCGCGACCACTCATCATCATAAACGGCAGCCAATCTGAAATTCTAACCCAACCAACTTGTACATCAGCCGTATCGGTTTTTTCATCGACTAAACTATTTTTATCGCCAAAGAAATTAAATAGCTCTGTAGCATGGTATATGCCACCAACTTGCTTCTGGTAGTCACCAGCCAGCGGGTTATGATAGAACAAAGGTACTGGTAAAGTTAGCCACCAGCGGTCATCTTGTTGGTTAGCCATAAATTTAGCAGCATAAGGTAAAACCTTACCGTTTTCATCACGATTAAATCTAACCGGTTGATTAACTGGATCGTTTAATACTTGGAATACGTTTACTTCTTCATTAGTCCAAGGGTTAAGCCAAGTTTTAAGGGGCTCGCCGGTTTTTTTATCTTTATAAAGTAAAATTTCCCGAGTGACTAGCTTAAAGCTTTTGCCTTGCTTGCCACCATCAACGGTTTTACAAGCACGCACACTATAACCTTCAACATCAAACAGATGTTGATCCGGCTCACCCATACGTCGAGAAAACAACTTACCTACCCAGCTGTAAAACACCGGTTTATCATCTACGGTTGAACACTGAATTTTTCGTGAGGCGATGGTTGCACCATCTGGCGAATTTAAATCAATAGGTGCTGCATTGAGCTGAAAAATCATTAGTGATGTTAAGCCAACCGCTAATGACAGTGTGCGTAACGGTCGTACTTTTGTATGCTTGCTGTTCTGCATGTTTTTACTCCCTTAATAGAACAATCAGAGTAGATTGAAATAGAAGCAACAAGCCTTGATAAAAGTCAAACTACAACGTTAACGACTAACCGCATGAAATAAAACAATTATTCATCAATTTTATTTGCCACCTAATACTTTCCATATACCACTCCCCTTCATTGTGGAACGATCTGCAGTGTATAACTCCCCCTCTGCAAAAATGACCGACCGAGTGCTGCGCTGAATACTGCCGCGGCCATAAACAATATCGCCAAGTTTTATAGCAGCTAAAAAGTTCGTATTTAATTGAATAGTAGCAAATTGTTTATCATGCGAGAGTTCATCGCCTATCGCGCGATAAATCACAAAATCCATCATCGCTAACGATACACCGCCGTGCACCACACCTTGTGGATTTAAATGCTGTTCGGTAATTTCTAGCGCCCGCGTTATAACCCCCAGCTCCAGTTTTTCGTAATACGGCCCCGCTATAGCGCTAAAGCCTTGCATGTCTTCACACTGCATATAACCTAGGCTTGTTAACTTGCTCATTAATCAAACTCCACTCTGGTTTTCGTAATAAAAGCCTGCGATGCTTTTTTAAAATCTTTCGAGTCAAATGCGTGCTTAGATAACAGGCGTATTTCTGCTTGTGGTAACGTTGGATCCTCCATTAAATAAGCTAAGGTTTGCTTCATTCCTTGTATAGCACTACTACTTGCAGCAACAATGTCATTAATAATACTTTGTACTGCCGAATCTAACTCGCTTGACTCAACCATTTGATGAATAAGATTATTTTTTAAGGCTTGCTCCGCCGTTTGTGCTTTACCTAAATACAACATGGCTTTAGCTGTGGGTAAACCAACGGTTTGTACTAAGCGCTGTGTATCTTCGATGCTGTACAGTAGGCCTAGTTTGGCTGGTGTGATGGCAAAAGTGGCATGTGCGGCAGCAATTCTAAAATCACAACACAGGGCTATACCTAGGCCGCCACCAAAACAGGCACCATTTATAGCTGCTATCGTCACGCAAGGTAATCGTTGCAGCTTTAATTGTGCCTGCTGCACAATATCGTTGTTTTGCTGCAATAACTCAGGCGACGCTAGCATTTCGGTTAGCTCGGCAATATCAGCCCCAGCACTAAAAGCTTTGTCGCCCTGGGCTTGGAAAACGACAACACGTGGCTTAATATCATTGGCTAATTGGTCACAAAAGTCGGCTAATTGCTGCCACATGGCTTTATTTAGCGCATTGCGCTTATCGGCTCTATTAATGGTAATTTTGGCAATTTTTCCGGTGACATTCAGCGATATTGTTGACATGTATTAAAATTCTCATAGTTAAAATTTGTTTGTATTCCAATTCAGTGCTTTGCCGATGCCATAGCACTATCGATTCTTTTATTGTGATACCACGTCACAAACCTTGCTGACAACGTTTCAATGTTGCTTGATTTGCCAGAAAGCAAAAGCACCAACAAATAAATAAAGGAATAGCCATTAACCGTAACGTTGAAAAGTAAACACTCATTCTTTTATCTTGCCAGCAAAGCAAAATGGTTTTAAAAATTTAGTTTTATTATCTGACGTGCACTCAATAGAGGTGATTTTTGCTGAGGCTGATATTTGTCAATTGGTCCGTACCAACATTGTCGTAGTATTTTCGCACCTATGTCTGCTACAACAGGTCTAAAATGCAAACCTCAAATAAAACCGCTAAAGAAATTTATTTAGAAGTAAAAAATAATCCTGCCAGAAAACGTTTTGGTTTTGGTAAAAAAGCCGTATTGGTCAATGTAGATCCACAAAAAGCCTATACCGAAGTTGATAAGTTCGCTACAGCTTATGAAACCGATCCTAATCAAATTGATTATATGAACCAATTAGCGACTGAATGTCGCCGTTTAGGTTGGCCGGTTGTTTGGACTTACGTTGCTTACATGGAATCAGGCGAAGATGCGGGCATATGGGGCACGCGTACTGATACACCTGACTCATTACAAAATATTAAATTTAATTCAGAACGTTCAGAGTTTGATGACCGAGTACAAATCGATAAAGAACGAGATGTTATTTACTGCAAAAAAATGCCCTCTGCATTTTTTGAAACTCAATTACAGTCATTACTAATTTGGCATCAAGCCGATACCGTTATTATTACCGGGGGCTCTACGTCTGGTTGTATTCGAGCTACCGCTGTCGACTCATTATCTCGTGGTTATCGCACCATAGTGCCAGAGGAATGTGTGGCTGATAAACATGAAAGCTACCATTACGCCAACCTTACAGATATGTCATTAAAATACGCTGACGTATTAGACGTATCTGAAGTACTAGATTGGCTTAAGCAACAAAAATAAGGCAGGAGAATACAATGAAAGCAGATCCAGGCTTTTATGATTACTGGCCCTATCAAGATAGGCCAAAAATACGTTGGCCCGATGGCAAAAAACTGGCTTTTTGGGTTGCCCCTAATATAGAATTCTACGAGCTAAACCCGCCAGAAAACCCGCATAGAAAAGCTTGGCCTCAACCTTATCCTGCGATACAAGGTTATGGTATTCGCGATTATGGCAACCGTGTCGGCCATCAACGCCAAATGGACCTTTTAGATAAATATGGTGTGCGTGGTTCTATTAGTTTATCTACGGCGTTATGTGAACACCATCCAGAAATTATCCAAATGTGTAAAGAGCGAGACTGGGAGTTTTTCAGTCATGGTATTTATAATACCCGTTACACCTATGGTTTATCTGAGCAACAAGAGCGCGATATGATCCGCGATTCAATGGAAACCATTTATCGTCATACTAATCAGCATTGCGCCGGTTATTTAGCGCCAGCGCTGTCACATTCTGAATTAACCTTAGATTTATTTGCCGAAGTAGGCACAGAAATGTTTGGTAATAATGCGGGATTTTATACTTGCGATTTATTTCATGATGACCAACCTACTCCTATTAAGCTGCGCAGTGATAAGCGTTTTGTGTCTATACCTTACTCACTAGAAATGAACGACACCATCGCTTATGTGGTGAACAAAGTAGAGCCGCGCCGCTACGGTCAAATGTTAAAAGACAATTTTGATCGTTTATACCAAGAGGGTGAAGAATCCGGCACCATTATGTGTATTCCTACCCATAATTACCAAGTTGCCTGCCCGCACAGAATGAAAGCATTTGAAGAAGCGTTGGATTATATCACCAGTCATCCTGATGTCTGGGTGACAACAGGACGTGAGATTGCCGACTATTATCGTGAACATTATTACGATGCTGCCTTAGCCGATATCAGCGCTAAGTTAGGAGCCAATAAATGACAGATAAAGTGATGGACCCCAATAGCCCCTTACACTATCCCTTGCGCCAGTATGGTATGGACCACGATTTATACAACTGGTCAATGCTAAGTAACAGAGCAAAAGTGCAATGGCCTAACAATAAACCCTTAGCGGTTTGGGTAAATATTAATTTAGAGTTTTTCCCGCTAAATCAAAAAGGTGTGCCATTTAAAGTCCCTGGTGGTATGACTATGCCCTACCCTGATTTACGCCATTATAGTCTGCGTGATTATGGTAATCGGGTTGGCTTATTTAGAATATTAAAAGCTCTAGATAAGTTTGATATTACGCCAACTTTTGCTGTGAATACTGAACTTGCCCTTAGAACGCCGTATTTAGTGCAGCTACTAAAGTCCCGTGGTAACGAAGTGTTATGTCATGGTTGGAATATGGATAGCCTTCATCACGGCAAGATGGACCGAGCTGACGAGTCTGAACTTATTTCGCGTTCGGTTAATCAATTAAGAGACTTAACCGACCAAGCGATAACGGGTTGGTTAAGCCCTGCTCGAAACCAAAGCCAAAACACCCTAGTCTTACTGGCTGAAAATGGCATTCATTACTGTGCCGACTGGGTAAATGACGATATGCCCTATCGTTTTAAGCAAGATGGCTTATGGGCCATGCCACTTTCTACTGAGCTAGAAGACTTTTATATACTGGGTAATAACCTACACAGTGAAGCGTCTTACGTTGAGCAAATAAATGATGCTTGCGACTTTTTACTGCAAGAAGCCGCAGCACAAGGTGGCCGGATACTAACCTTAAATATTCACCCTTGGTTGCTCGGTCAACCTCATCGTATTCAGTACTTTGAACAAATATTATCGCGTTTAAGCCAGCAACCCATTTGGAGTGCTTCGGCTAGCGATATCTTGCAAGCTTTTGCCGTTCAGCAAGCTACCGTCACGGCTTAGTGGTAGCTATTTTTGTACCGGCTTAATTTTCAGATTATAAAGAATTTCATAAGCAAAAAAGCCTCAACTCAAGTTGGGGCTTTTTCATCTTTCATGAATCAGTTATATAGCAAAATTATAGTGGTTTAACCGCACCAAAGAAACCAACAGTTAAAATAATCACCCAATATAAATACGCTAAACGGCGACCAAAATGGATACTGCGTTCTAATTTATCTTCCACTTCTTGGCTTTCACCCTCTTGTGCTAATTTGCGGAAGAGTTCAGTCCACTCACGCATGATAAAGCGCAACAACAAGCCAATAACAAGAGCAACAGAAAATAATAGTATTTTAATCGAAAACCACTTTTGACCATCTGCAGCATTAAACGGTCCTTCGCCTATTAATGAAGCAATAGCCGCAATAGCTAAAGCCGGTATAACAAAGTAACGAATAGACTCATCCGCTTTAGTTAGTCTCAAACCTGTATCTGACTCGCGATAGAAAAACGCTGACCAACAAAGCGCTATCCATAGAAAGAAGAATATCCACATCCCAGTTAACCATATGCCACCAAAAGGCTGCACACCCCACAAGTTCCCCATGTGGAACCCTAATGGGAAAAGCATTAAAATACCTGTGCGGGCCAAAATATCGATTCGATATGCGGTTTCCATATGCCGCTTACGTTCGCTCATCGTCAACTTACGGTTAATTACATTATATGATGTTTGGAATACTCCCCACTCACCACCTAGCCAGTACACCATAGCTACTATGTGTAGCCAACGTAATATTGGTAATTCATACATTACAAGAAAATCCATAATTAGACCTTATTTGGTTTATTTAATTAACAGAATAAGGCAGGGTATCTTGATTCATCATTGACAGAAGTCAAAGGTGGCTTTAGAGAAACGGCAGAAGCTAGGCTCATTGATAAAAATCAATTAATCAGTTCATTGATTAATAATTAGATAGAAAATTAACATTTAATAATGAAACCACTTATCACTAATCCATACTATTAAGTAATACATCTACGTTTAGTTGGAGATAATGCCTTTATCTAAATATTTTGTATCCGGATGTTATTGACTATCGTCAATGACCAATTATTACTCTTATATAAACTGGATATTTAATTTATTAGAACTGGAACAGAGGGCTTTATGTTGTCACGCGGCCATATCGAATTTATTCAATCACAACAGTTGCCATGGCATGTTATTGGCGGCGGTTTAGCGCGTCCTAATGTAGATTACAAAATGCTAAGCCGAGATCCTACTAACGGTGCATGCTCTATTTTAATGCGATATCCCGCTGGTTGGTCGCGTAGCGGCACTGAGCACATTACTGCTGATGAAGAGTTTTACGTACTGCACGGTTCTATTGAAATGGATGACCATGTTTACTATGAAGACTGCTACGCTTTTCTACCCGCAGGCTGGACACGGCATAAAATGAGCTCAAAAAATGGCTGCGTAATACTCGCATTTTATAACCGCGAACCTAATCTGATAGATGCTGACGGCGAAGGTACTGCCGAATTATCTCATAGAGCAATTCAACATTTAGATGTTGCGGCCATGCCGTGGGACTTATCACTCAACGATCCTAATCTTAAACATTTAGGTATTTCACGCAAAAATCTACGCACCGATCCCGATACCGGAGAACGTACCTTTTTATCGCTAATTTTCCCTCAGGCAACGCCCACCAATAACAAAGGTCCACAAGAGAAACATCCAGTGGTAGAAGAGGCTTACGTAATTTCAGGATCGTTAACGGGTCCCCATGGCACTATGTATCCTGGTGCCTATTTTTGGCGCCCGCCACAAATAGCGCATGGACCGTTTGGCTCACGCTGGGGTGGAGTATCGCTGATGCGATTTGTTGGCGGTAAGCATGTCAATATATGGACTAAAGAGGAAGCGCCTTTCTCATACGACACGCCATACCAGCCTATCCTACCGGACTATTTACATGAGTATAAAAATAAGCCTTGGGTTCCACCTGCAGAATATTAAACAAACCAGACTGTCAGGTATAAAAAATCGAGCGTTAATAGCTCGTTTTTTATTGCATACAGACACGTACTGAATAAGGTTAACACTTTACAATCTCAAATTAACTTAAGCACACTGCACAATGACTCCCGCTATTTTAAATTACCCGTCGTCGAGTGCCGCTTAGTTTAATCATATTTGCATACAATAACTGAGCTGATTTTTGCTACCTCGTTTACACCCATAGGTTAGTTTTTTATAAGCGTTTTGCCTCTGTCAATAACGTTATAAATTTTTATGTCCGCGAAAAATCTAAATGCTTTTTTACTCGTATATTTAATGATGAACACTCACAGTTTAATTTTATATCCAACATGTCGGCGCAGTGCACTGTATTTCTTGGTCTATTTAATCCTAAATAAGCATTAGTTTCTTCATCGGTGAGGCCTATGGTTGACATTTATCATGCACTTATAAAGTAATGAATAGGTAATATAAGAAATGTATCACCTAACTAGTGGCGGGTTAAATTGTGGTTTAGTACTCGCGCAGCACTTCAATGAGAATAGATATGACACAAAGACAATTAGGACCCGTTGTCGGGGCAACATTATTATGCCAAAACATAGACAAAGTAAGTGAGGCATATCAAAACGGTCTTGGTTACTCTTTGGTAAGCGAAGGCGTGTTAGATGAGGCGCAAATACAATGTTGGAATACGCCTAAACTTCGCCAGAACAAAACGCACATTTTGGCATCATCCGATGGTCAAGCTTGGCTAAGACTGGTTGAAGACATACACAGCCACACTCATTTACCCCTTAAAACACACGGTTGGATGTCACTTGAGACCAACGTTGCCGATGTAGATGTAATACGAAATGAGATTGATACAAACGCATTTACCATTATTGGCGAACCGGCTTATCTGCAAGTAAGCGACGCGATTAAAGCAATGCAAGTGGTAGGCCCCGCCAATGAAGTGACTTATTTAACGCATATTGAACGTCCGGTGCCTCCGTTTGAATTACCTATGACAAACGCTAGAACCTCGGGGTTGTTTATTCCTGTTTTGTGTACGCCTAGCCGAGACGATAGCTTGGCTTTTTATCAGTCTATCAACAAGGCTCCGGCAGGTTTGAAGTTTGATACAAAAATTACCATTTTAAACAGCGCGTGGAACAAAGACATTGAGCATCAATACCAAGTGGCTACGTTGCAGTTAGATGGCAAGTGTTTATTTGAAATTGATCAAGTGCCGCAGGCGCAACCTATTATTAATAATGAAGGATCGTTACCCTCGGGAATTGCGATGGTGACCTGTATTGTTAAAAATATAGACGAGATCGCAGCACACTTTAAGGTAACAATTACCCAAACCGATAATGCTTATTATCCAGGCAGTAAAATCATTATATTAAGAGGTGCAGCAGGCGAGCTAATCGAACTAGTAGGCGCTTAAATTAACGCCTTTTTTTAGTTTAAACTAACTCACTTTAACAAGCGCTTTCCCTATATTAGCGCCCTTCATTAAGCGGCAGAATGCTTCGGGTGCTGCCGCTATGCCTTGTGCAATATCTTCACGCGTTTTTAAGCTACCGTTATTGATTAAGGGTAAGCAAACGTCAATAAACTCTTGTCTGCGATGCTCAAAATCGTATACCACTAAGCCGTAAATCTTGGCACGCGAGCGGATCCAAAAACCCGGTGGCGGCCCGCCTATTCTTTCTTTTTGATTATATTCAGCCATTAGGCCACACAGTATTATGCGTGCACCTATGGCAAGCCTTGCTGATACCGTGTTTAGTATTTCACCACCAACCAAATCAAAATAAATATCGACACCTTTAGGGCATAACTCATCTAAGCGGCTCGCTAAATCTTCGGTGCGCCGATTAATACATTCATCATAGCCAAGCTGCTCTTTTGCATAGGCACATTTTTCGTCACTGCCAGCAATGCCAATCACTTTGCAGCCATAATTTTTTGCTAATTGCCCAGCGGTTGAACCTACCGCGCCGGTGGCTGCGGAGATCACCACAACATCACCCACTTTGGGTTTAGCTTGCCAAACAAGACCAGCGTAAGCAGTAAGCCCTGGCATGCCTAGCACAGATAGTGCGTATGACGATGGATTAATATGCTCACTGATCTTGTTAAGATCTTTTGCGCTGTGCAGCGAATATTTTTGCCATCCTCCCATACACCTTACTTTGTCGCCTACTTTATAGTGCTCATCAAGTGATTCAATAACCTCACTTACGGTTTCTCCATGAAGTACATCACCTGGCTTTATGGAGCCCGATATATGACGCCCTGCAATTTGACTGCGCATGTAAGGATCAAGTGATAAATAAAGCGTTTTACATAATACTTGTTTGTCGTTTAATGTGGGAATGTCTGACTCCGTAAAGGCAAAGTTGCTGACATTTGGTTCGCCTTCAGGGGTAGATTTAAGTATGACTTGGGTATTTTTTATCATTTTAAGAACGCACGAAACGCTGTGTCCATTGATTGTGTAACGCTTAGCACGGCAGCGTTCTCATCCATCCATACCTGCCATTGCTTTATAACGGGCACATCCGCAAATATATTTTGCGTATGAAACATGGGAATAATGGTTTTTGTGTACCATATGATAGGAAAAAGCGCTATATCGCCTAAGTCGATATTGGTTTTATGAAAGCCGCTATCATTACTGCTATTTATAGTAAGCCAGCGCTCAAACTTACCAAGCGTTTGGCTCAGTAATTCAAATTGTACTTTTTTATCAAATTCAAACTCTGGCATTAACAATGATTTAAAATAAGGCATTAATGTTGGCCAAAGATGCGTATCAGCGTAGGCCATAGCGACATGCATTTTTGCTTTATCCATCGGATCCTTAGGCCTACACGCTGTTTGTGGATATATATCTTCAAGGTACTCCATAATGGCAGTGGACTCAGGTAAAAAATCACCATTATCTAGCTCCAATAAAGGGATTTTACCTAATGGAAAAGCGGTTAAAAATTCGGGCGTGCGCAAGGCATGTGAAGGCGCGATTATTTCTATCGGTAATTTTTTATGCAGAATTTGTATTCTAACCCTTGCAGCGAAAGCTGAATGGTCTAAGTTGATAAAGCGCATAATGTTTTCCTTATAATCGTTACTTTATCTTTAATCGAGCGCTATTTTATCGTTGAGCTTGTTTAGCAAACATTTAATTTAAGCGATTAATTTATTAGAAATAGTTAGCGGGCGTATTTAAACCCTTTAGGTAAACCAGCATTTGGCGTAAAGCCATAGAGCTGTTCATTCGGTAGCGCTTTTGCCAAAATTTCACGCGCTTCAAATAATTTTTCAAAGTTAATACCTGTTCGTAGGCCCATGGCTTCTAGCATAAACACTAAGTCTTCGGTAACGATATTGCCACTCGCACCCGGTGCTGCCGGGCAACCACCTATGCCGCCCATTGAAGAGTCCACAGTGGTTATGCCGACTTCAATTGCGGCAAGAGCATTCGCTAAGCCTTGACCCCGTGTATTATGCAAGTGAATGCCACTTAGGTTTTCTTTACCCACCGCAGCCCACACCTTTTTTATCAACCTTTTAACTTGAGCTGGATTTCCTGAACCTGTGGTATCTGATAAACCTACCTCGTCACAACCAGCCTCCATTAATGCAACTGCCAACGAAACGACGCTATCTTCATTGACGCTGCCTTCAATTGTGCAACCAAAAGCAGTTGCTAAGCCACCTTCAAACTTAGGTCTGTTTTCAACAGGTAAAGATTTAATAAACTGAGCAATATTAGCAACCTCTTCTAACATTTGTTTGTGCGTGCGTTTCACGTTACGCAAACTGTGAGTTTCACTTACCGACAAAGGGATGCTCATTTTAGTCGGAGAGGTTTTTAAGGCATTTTGAGCGCCACGCAGATTAGGCACTAAAACGGCAATCGACAAGCCTTTATACTGCTTAGCATGTTCAACTAATTGATGCGTATCAGCCAACTGAGGTAATAACGTTGCAGGAACAAACGAACCAACTTCTATTTCAGGAATACCAGCAGCGACTAAGGCGTCAATCCACGCTATTTTATCTTCGGTTGACATAATCGCAGAAATACTCTGCAAGCCATCGCGCGGACCGACCTCACTAATTTCGATATCGAATTTTGTCATTACTTTATGCCTATCAACTCTGTATTTTCTATATACCAACATTATCACGTGAATGTTGGCTGCAAATTGACATTTAACAAATTGAAGCTTGCTAAATCAAAGTATAATGACACGTCGTTATATCATTACACCTAATAAAGCGATACAAACATCAATATCAATATCGGCAAAAATATCAGTAGCGTTATACAGGTATACAGGTCTTACACAAATAAGGAATGATCCATTCATGAGCACAATAAAACCGTTGCCTTTAGCTGGCCTTAAAGTTATTGAATTTACACATATGGTTATGGGTCCTGCAGCGGGTTTAATATTGGCTGACTTAGGTGCTGATGTTATTAAAATTGAGCCCTTAACGGGCGACAATACAAGGCGCTTAAAAGGCTCGGGGGCGGGTTACTTCTCAATGTATAACCGCAATAAAAAAAGTTTATGTTTAGATATCAAGTCTGACAAAGGCCTAGAGCTTGCATTGTCACTTATTGAAGGCGCTGATGTGGTATTAGAGAATTTTCGCCCTGGAGCCATGGATAAGCTAGGCCTAGGATACAAAGACTTGTCTGCATTAAATCCGCGATTGATATATTGTTCATTAAAAGGCTTTTTAAATGGTCCATATGCACACCGTACAGCGTTAGATGAAGTTACCCAAATGATGGGCGGGTTAGCTTATATGACCGGACTCCCCGGCAAACCTATGCGCGCAGGCTCATCAGTGATTGATATAACCGGCGGTATGTTTGGGGCTATTGGTGTATTGGCGGCGCTTGAAGATCGTCACAAAACTGGACGAGGCAAAATGGTGACCAGTTCGTTATACGAAACTACCGCCTTTCTGGTAGGTCAACACATGGCCCAACAAATGGTCACAGGTGAGGCTCCCCCACCTATGTCAGTGCGCCGTTCCGCATGGGCAATATATGATATTTTTGATTGTGCAAATAACGAACAAGTATTTTTAGGCGTAGTAAGTGATACCCAATGGCGAGTATTTTGTGAGGCCTTTGGATTTGCCGAATTTGCCGCTGATAAATCTTTAGATGCTAACAATGGCAGAGTTACCCAAAGAGATAAAATATTGCCTGAAATTATTCGCTTGTTTTCAACAATGGAAAAATCCGAACTAATGGACAGACTTGAAAAGTCGGGCTTACCGTTTGCGCCTATAAACAAACCCTCAGACTTATTTGACGATCCTCAACTAAACGCTGGTGGCCTAATTAACGTCACATTACCGTGTGGAACAAAAACTAAACTCCCCGGACTCCCCTTGGAAATGGATAATGAGCGCTTTACTCTACGAGAAGATATTCCAAGTGATCACGGAAATTCAATTACTACATTACAAAAAGCAGGTTTTGATCAAGCTCAAATAGATAAACTTATTGAGTTGGGTGTGGTGAGAGATTAAATTCATCAATTAGAAGCCAAAATCTACTCAGCCTGCAGCTGTAAATGCCGCAGGTATTCTACTGAAGAAGCAACATAAACTTTTTTGATAGCACTTAATGCGTGTCAATTTTAACACTATGATTTCTTCATAATAATTTACAATATTTGTTAACCATGACTATCTTGGCTAGTTTACATTATCATATACAAAAGCAAGGAGTATGAAGCGCCGATTCTGCAGCTATTGGTGTGGGTGCACCGCTCATTATTGCGGTTATGGTAAATCACGTTAGCAAATATCAGCTACACGATATGCTTTTTATACTCTGGTTTATGTTAGTCGCCATTGAATTGTCTATGTTCGTTTACGTAGGTGTTGATTTATAGCTCAAACAGCATATGTGGCTGCTGCCTTGCGCTACAGTAGGCTATTTTGTTGGTTTGCATCTTCTTTTCATCAGCGCTTGCTAGAAAGTGAGTAAGCAAAAATTTATTGCCTGCTGGGCAGTGTATTGCTTTTGATGAGTTGTATAGGGCTTTACCAGATGGTAAAAACTTAGCGGGAAAATAGCGGCAAATTTTCCAGAATAAACTCGATGGTATTTCTATAACGTAACCACGAGCATGGTATTAATCTGCCACAGTAGACTCAGATGTATTTAGTGCGTTTGCCATAGGGCAAAGTGTAGATAATTTAGGTTTTTTAGCTAAGTCAGCATTAAAAACATAGGCCAAGTGGTTAACCTTAATGATATTAACATTTAAATAGATCAGGCAATGGGCTAGGTTTATTTTACACAAATCTCGCCCTTACAAGTTCAGTTACTGGCGTTTCAAAAGGTCATATTTGAATTTGACATAATAACCAATTTACCGAAATAACCTCCCACTAGAGCTTAATTTAACCAAGTATACGTTTTTAAATACTGTTGCTGAAACGCACTTATTTCAGCGTTTAATTTCATCGTCAACGCGATGGCATCAAGCCCGTGTATCAGCATTTCCTTTTGCTCGGGTTTAATTGCAAAATCAAAAATTTGCCCAGGGCTTGCTGTTACTTGTTGTTTTTCTAAATCGATGTGAATACGATTAGACTGCGGATCGGACCAAACAAAGTCAGTTAAAGCTGCAATTTCTTTTTCTGATAGCACCAAGGGCAGCAACCCATTGCGTATGCAATTATTATAGAATATTGAACCAAATCCTTCGGCAATAATCGCTCTTATACCGTATTCTTTAAGTGCCCACACCGCATGCTCTCTAGATGAGCCACAGCCAAAATTAGCACCTGATAGTAAAATGCTGGTGTTAGCATATTCAGGTTTATTGAGTACGAAGTTAGGGTTGATTTCTCGGCTACCAGGCAGCGTATAGCGCCGATTAGCAAATAAACCGTCACCCAGTCCCTGCTTGGAAACACGCTTCATTTCGCGCGAAGGAATGATCACATCGGTATCTATATTAGCTTGTAATAAAGCGGCGGCTACGCCTAAGTGTTGGGTAAATTTATCCATTATAGGTAATCTCTTGGGTCGGCTAAATGCCCAGCAATAGCTGAGGCGGCAACCGTTGCAGGGCTGGCTAAATGTGATCGGGTTTCAGGTCCTTGACGGCTTTCAAAATTGCGATTAGTGCTGGTTACCACTCTTTTTTGATAACCAAAGTTTTCGCCACCGGCGTAAAAACACATCGAACAACCAGATTCACGCCATTCAAAACCCGCATCAATCAGTATTTTATCAATGCCCTCTTGCTCAGCTTGCTTTTTTACTAAGGTTGAACCTGGTACACAAATAGCTTTCACGCCAGATGCCACTTTGCGCCCTTTGAGTATTTTTGCCGCGACTCTTAAATCGCTTATACGGCTGTTTGTGCACGAGCCAATAAAGGCTGCGTCTATGGCTAAGTCACTTAATCGCATATTAGGAGTCACTTGCATATAGTCCATGGCACGAATATAGGATTGGTCTTCTAAGCCATTATCATTTAGCTTAACTTCGGGCACGACACCGTTAACAGAGCAGGTATGTTCAGGGCTGGTTCCCCACGTTATAGTAGGGCCGATATTGGCGCAATCAATGGTGATGACGTTATCGAATGTGGCTTGGCTGTCGGAATAAAGTGTTTTCCAATACTCTACCGCACGTTCCCATTGTTCACCTTTGGGGGAATAGGGTCTATTTTGTAAATATTCTATCGCTTTGGCATCGGGGGCAATTAAGCACGAAAATGCAGAAAACTCCACTGCCATATTACACAGTGTTAATCTTGCCTCTATGCCTAAATTTTCAATGGCAGGACCACAAAACTCAATCACGTAACCTGCCCCACCTGCAGCGCCATATTCTCCGATTAAATGTAGGATCATATCTTTAGCCGATACTACATCCGCTAACTCTCCGACAAACTCGACTTTCATGGTTTTTGGCTTAGTAACACGTAAGGTTTTGGTCGCTAAGGCGTGTTCTGCTTCACTTGATCCTATGCCCCATGCAAGGGCGCCTAAAGCACCTTGTGAACAGGTATGACTGTCAGGACAAACCAAGGTGCAGCCCGGCTGAACAATGCCTAACTCTGGTGAAATAACATGCACAATGCCTTGCTGTGGATCGTTAACATCAAATAATTTAATATTTGCCTCAACGCATGCTTCTCGTGTGGCAACAATAAAATCTTGGCCACTGGGCATTAAGGTGGTGTCGTTACGCCCTTTAAATGTGTCAACAATATGATCCATGGTGCAAAATACTTGATCAGAATTGACAACTTTACGGCCATCTGCACTTAAGCTTTTAAGAGCAATGGAGCCGGTGCGCTCGTGCAAAAAAACTCTATCTATATACAACAGCGATGTATCACCTTCTAGATTTGTAACCACATGTTGTTGCCAAATTTTTTCAAATAATGTTTTAGCCATTTTTTTACTCACGATTATAAATTCTTTTTTATCAGTGTCGCTCAGCAAGGTTAGCCTCTATAGACTTTAAGTTCCCGTGTTAAGAACGCTCATTAATACTCTTAGATATATCTACATCAAATATATTTTTTAGTAAGCCCAATCCCAATTTAGTATATGGAATAACATGTTCTCAAAGACTCAAAATATTTTTTCGAAACCTGTGGCGTTGGAATTTACGCGCCTTTAGGGTTAAGTGCTTTTTAAGCGCCTTTAACAACACATACAAATTAGACCTTATATCTTCTTTATATTGATAGGGCTTACCTATTTGTATGTAGACACCATCTATATTTTTACATACTTGAACAATATCCAAACATGTCGTTCCGGCTAGAGCACGTATAATAGCATCCGGATTTGTGTAGTTAATAAAACAAAGGGTGACCATAATGTAATATCAATTGACTTCAACGTCACGAATTAACTAACCGCTAACATCTTCTATTCTGTGCATTTTGATAAATATCAAAACCGCTAAGTAAGAAATGAAATGCTACGGATTTAAAACTAAAATTAATAAAGTTCGTATGACAGTCTATTCATTAAAATGCTTATTTTATACCCACTCATTGATAAATATTATTGGTTATTTGGGAGTATTCTTTTTTAATAGGTATTATGCTTAGCGAGTTGTCACTTACGCTACTTTACTATCAGTCTTACAAGCTACTGCAGCAAAATATTGTGAGTAGTACGTTCGGAAATGATATGCAGTTGCCTACTGAGCTTCAGCTGTCAAAAAATTTGATATTTCTAGGATCACCGCTAAGCGGGTTTTAAATGAATTTTTCCGATGGATTAGTCGCGCGCAAACGAGTTAAAGGCACTTATACGTTACACATAAATATGAGCCAAAATCCATTACGGCACCATTTATTGGATTACCCTTGAATGCATAGTTTGTAGGTATAATTACCAGTATAAAAATCAATATCTGACAATAAAAAGCCCTCAAAATGAGGGCTTAAATGTAGAATTTAACCTGCCTTAAATAAGCTTAGCACCTTTCAATGTCAATCATGCAAAAGGCAGTAAATACAATTGCATAACATTTGTTATCTTACGTACTAAGGATTAACCTTAGGATTCGTCTGCGTAATTAGATAGTCAATTAACTGCTCAAGTTCTGGCTCTGATAAAGTGCCGCGGTATGTCATGAGCGTGCCGGGTACCAGTTTGTCGGGTGCTGTTAACCATTTTCTTAAGATAGATTTATCCCACACAATGCCTGCATTCTTTAATGCTGGTGAATAATTAAAACCTTCTTGGATTGCAGCGGATTGACCAAAAAAACCATATAAATTAGGCCCTAACTTATGTGGTTCGCCTTCGTTTAAAGAATGACAAGCCATACAGGTAACGAATAAGGATTTTGGATCAAGTGCGGCTGTTGCAACGGCATGTTTATTTTTATTGCGCAATATTTCACTTACCACTCGCTCTGATGATTCCATCGCACCTTCCATGCCGGTGTTAGATAGTGCAGTGTGTTCGCCGGCAAAGTGCAAACGACCATGGGGTGGAGCAATAGCATTGCCAAATTCTCTTATTTGTCCGGGTTTATATGCCGGCCAAGTGCCCAGAATGAGCGGATCACTACCCCAATCTACTACTTTCTCTAATGTTACTAAGCCTTCGGCTTTCGGGTAAATAGCGTAAAAAGTGTCTAACAAAGCCTTATCGCGAGCTTCGGTTTGCATGCCGCTAAAGTACTCAGCGTTCGCACCTGTTAGCCAAAAAGTTAAGTTAGTGACATTACCACTGCCGTCAAGTGAGGTGGCAAATATGCGCTCAATTTTTGTGTCGGTCCACAGGCTTGGAGTATGCTCGCCCCAGTATTCGCCAGTTACAGTTAGTTGCACTATGAGGGTTTTGCTGTAATCAATTTCATTTATGGCACGTTGCTGCAATGCTGGCAAAGCTGGAGTGATATTAATTTTACGCAAGGCCGTTAAGGGGATTGAGGATATAACATAGTCAGCCTCATATTTTTTGCCGTCACTCGTGGTCACCACCACGCCCGTATCGTTTAGCGCAATGGAGCTAACAAATTTCTCTAATAAAACCGGATTTTTTAATTTTGCCGCCATGGCTTCAGGTAATCGCTGATTTCCCCCTTCAATAGCACTTAATCCGCCTTGAATATCGCCAGCTTTGGCGTAACTAGCAGCGGTTCTATATAGCGCAAGTAAAGATGTAGAGTCTAAAGTATCACCGTAACTATTGGTCTGATTAACGAGTTGCTTACTGCGCTCATCTAATCCCATACCGTTAAAAATGTTCGAGATGGCTACATCGTATTTTTGATACTCTTCTTGAAGCCAATCACTTGGCTGTTGTAAAGGGTTTTCACGCAGTGCTGCAAATATCATACTGCCAGGAGGAACGCGTTTTATAGGTGCTGGAAAGGTGTTTCCAGAGAAAGTAGCCCAAGCTTGAGGGGCTAAAAATTGTCCGTCAATATACAGCTGCATTGTTCGCATGCCGCCAACTACATCGGGTGCAGGTACTAAGGCCAAGCTTAATTTATTTGCTCGGTCTATGATGCGGGCATAATTTGTACTAATGGTATTACCCCCCGCTTCTGGACGACCTGGCACATCATCAAGTGTATAAATTCTACCGCCTACTCGATTTTTGGCCTCTAAAACGGTTACTTTATAGCCTTGTTCTTCTAACAATAACGCACTATTTAAGCCCGATAAACCGGCACCTATAATAATTACGGTTTCAGTATTTTTCGGTGTTTCACCTTGTTTTTCAACGCTTTTTTCGGAGCAGGCGCCTACAAGAACAAGCATGGCAACTAAGGCGGGTAAGCGCCAAATACTAGGCTTGTACACGCGTAAACGCAAAGATGATGTCAAATTAATTAGCATAAGGGTATCCCGTTTTTATAATTGGTATCATCAAGTTAACTTTTATCAAAGCAGAAAGTGTTCAGCCAACTTTTTTATATATATTAATTACAATTAAGCAAACTGATTATTTCCGCATTGACAATTGACAATTGTCATGAAAATGTAAATCATGTTGCGTGTAGGTTTTCACTAGATCCACTTTCTAACTAACTCTGCTCTAACACATTTGAATAGGTGTAACGACTTGCAGGGTAAATATTCTCTGCAATTAAAAGTAACGTATTATCTTTACTAATATAACGACGAATAATTAGCATTGCAGCACTATACATAGGCACACCGAGTTTATCGCAAAGATCGTTAGGGATAATCGTTGCGGAAAAGCTTTGCTCCACTCTGCCTATAGGCACTTGTTTCATTGCGTCGACAAAAGCATATAGTACTTTCTTTTTATTACTAATATCGGGCAGGATACTTTGATCGAACTTAAATTGGTTAATAACCGAATAACAGATAGGTTTTTTATTGTGGCTTTCTAACCTGACTCCAGCTAATTTAATAAAAGGTGTTGTAGCAGCGATAGCATAGATTTCAGCTTGCTCTGCTGTAATGTTCTGCAATTCGCAGCTTTCAATTTCAAATCGAGTTTGTTCACCAAAATTAAGTAAATCTTGGACCGAGTGAATAAACTGATTAATTTTATTGGGTAACTTATTGCGTAACACCCGCGAGCCAGAGCCTTGTCTGCGATCAACAAGGCCGGCGGTTTGTACATAACGTAAAGCTTCTCGTGCGGTATAACGGCTAATGTTATGAGTTTGACATAACTCTTTTTCAGTCGGCAGTAAATCACCGACTAAATATTGCTGCTGTAAAATAGCATCAATTATTTTCTCGCCTAATTCTTTATATTTAGCTTGTTTTATCGTTTTAGCCAATTAGAACCACCAAGGTGATCTCACCCCTGTATTTGTTAATAATGCTTTTTTGCGGATAAAACGACGAATAGATTCAGCACCCATTCTCGAACCGCCCAGACCAGATAAGCCAAATGACTGTTTTTCAGCTTCATGCACAAAGCCTGTTAATGCTGCATCATTAATACTAACACCGCCGACATTTAACTGGTGAGCGATAGCATGCGCCTTGGCTATATTTTGCGAAAAAACGGCTCCAGAAAGACCATATTTAGAATTATTGGCTAACGTGACGGCCTCTTGCTCTGAAGTAAATTCTTCAATAACTAACACTGGTGCAAAGGTTTCTTCAGTGGCAATTAACATCTCTGGCGTGATGTTATCGATGACTGTGGGTTGACAGTAAACCCCCCCGCCTAAGTTAACGAGTTCGCCACCACATAAGAAACGGGCATTTTTTTGTTTGGCATCAAAAAATTGCTCCTCTATTACGGCAACTTGTTTATCCGAAATTACGGGGCCCACTTGACCTTCAGTCATCGTTGGGTGGTTGTGTCGTAACTTACTCACCTTTTCAACTAGTAACTGTTTAAATTCTTTAGCGACACGGCGATCAACATACACTCTTTCTATACTCATGCACGACTGCCCTGCATTCACCATACTCCCCCAGCAAATGGCGCTGCTGGCGATATCTAAGTCAGCATCGGCACAAACAATAGCGGCATCTTTACCACCTAACTCTAAAAATGCCGGGATAAATAATTTTGCACAAAGCTCGCCCACTCGACGCCCGGTGGCAACGCTACCGGTAAAGCATAAAATATCCACATTGCTAGTAACCGCTTGGCCAGTTTCGCCGCCACCGGTTACTACAGCTAATACATTTTGCAATTGTGGCACTTTTGCTAAAACATCGGCTAGCACCTTAACAAAACGCGAGGTGACTTCGCTGGGTTTAATTAATATTGCACAACCCGCTAATAATGCTGGAATAGCATCTACAAAAGATAATAATAATGGAAAGTTCCATGGGCTCACTACGCCAACCAACTGAAAAGGATAATACTGTTGTTGGATTTCTAAAAACGGAATACTTGCCGCTCTTGCTGGTACGACATCTAACAATTTAGGCGCATCTTTACACCAACGATTTATCGTTTGTACTAGCGCATCAACTTCAATTTCAGATTCAGACCAGCGCCCAGTGTCTTCAGCAACGGCTTTAACTAACTCAGGTTTTGCTTTAACTATTTCAGCCGCAAATAACTGTAATTGTTCAATGCGCAACTCAAGCCCAGATTGCCACCAAGCAGCTTGGTGCTGACGTAAATTACTCGCTATTTTTTTTACCTGTTCAGCCGAAAATTCAACAAGGTCAAAATCGTATTTGCCGGTTCTTGGGTTTCTTATTTGCATGGTTATTTCCTCGGCTCTGAACGAGAAGCATCTGAATGAAAAATGCCTTTAGCCATTAAGTCGTCAATGACATTAACTTGTGTATCGATAAAGTGTTGGCGGTTTATCGGCGTTTGATCATTAAGTTGCACCAGCATATTATTTGCCGGATAAACTGTTTGTTGATATGTCGGTGCAAATAATTCATTGCGTTGACGGGCCAATAAGTTAGTCATCGCGGGCTTTAAGCGCAAAGCACGTAAGCTAGAGATATTAAGCTCCGCATATGCCACCATGGTTTCGCCAATCGTAGATTCCGCTAGCACTCGCCCTTTGGTATCAATAATTTTTGACATACCATCGGCCGAGTTAACCGGTAAGCTAATATCGGCAATTCCAGCTGAGTTCGCAGACACCACATAAGCCATATTTTCAATAGCACGCGCACGCTTAGCAATGTCTTTTGGCGTTAAACCCGGCGATGCAATTTCTGAGGTATTATGCAAAAATACTTCAGCACCTCGCATCGCTAAACAACGAGCTATTTCAGGGTATAAAATTTCTTCTGATGCGATAGCAGCTAAATTGCCTATCTCTGTTTTAGCGACAGGGAATACAGCTTCATAACCGTAAATATCTAAATACGGTTGCCACACATCATGCGGCGTAGGCGAAAACATGGAAATAAGTCGGCGATAGCGCAGTACCGTATTGCCAGCAGGTGACAATATAAAACAGGTTTGGAAATACAACTCAGGAAAATTAGGATCGGCTTCGTACGCATTACCCGATAAATAAATATTATTATCTTGAGCAATTTTAGCTAATCGGTTGTATTCCTCACCGTCAATATCTAGCACGGCTTTGGCTTTCCATTCCGCGATAGACTCCCCCATCGGAAAGCCCGTTAAAAAATACTCTGGCAACACCACTAAACGAACGGCTTCGCCAGAAAAGGTTTTAATAAACCCTAAACTCGATTTTACTTGCTTAGCAACATGCTCAATATTATTAAAAATTTGCTGGCGTGCTGCCGCTATATCTAAGCTATTGACTGATCTGCATTGTACTTGCAGGGCTAATGCGCTATACGCCAAATCCATACTTAAGCTCCTAAACTGTGCAGCAACATGACATGAAATTGTCCGCTGCCCTGTCTTAACTGTTTTGCTGCTGCATACTCATCTGACAGCCAAAATTTTTGAGCGGCAGCTTCATCAGGCCAAGTTGAGAGCACTACACTACCAGGCTTATGCTTTCCTTCTAGTAATACGTGATTATTTTCCATCACTGCGTATTGGCCACCATATTTTTGCACCAATTGCGGTACCACTGCGGTATATCGCTTAAATGCTGCCATATCTTTAATGGTGGCTTGAATAAGTAAATATGCTGCCATTAATAAAACGCCTGTAATCCAGTTTGTGCACGACCTAAAATCAAACCATGAATATCATAAGTTCCTTCGTATGTATTGACTGTTTCTAGGTTAATCATGTGGCGAATAACGTGGAACTCATCAGCGATACCATTACCACCATGCATATCACGGCTCATACGCGCGATATCAAGTGATTTACCACAGTTATTTCGTTTAACTAATGAGATCATGGTGGGATCCCAGTTGCCTTGTTCAATGATTTGGCCAACACGCAGCGACGCTTGCAAACCAAGCGTAATTTCGGTTTGCATATTCGCTAATTTAGTTTGAAATAACTGAGTTTGTGCCAGTGGGCGATTAAACTGAATACGGTCTAAGCCATATTGACGTGATGCATGCCAACAAAATTCTGCGGCACCTAATACGCCCCAAGAAATACCATAACGCGCCATATTTAAACAACTAAACGGGCCTTTAAGGCCACGTACCGTAGGAAACATATTTTCTTCAGGTACAAACACGTTATCCATGACAATTTCACCGGTAATCGACGCCTTTAGCGACAGTTTACCTTCAATTTCTGGAGTAGACAGTCCGACCATGCCTTTTTCTAATACAAAACCACAAATTTGATTATCTTCAGCTTCATTTTTAGCCCAGACCACAAAAACGTCAGCAATGGGTGAGTTAGTGATCCACATTTTGCTACCCGTTAGGCGATAACCACCGTTAACTTTTTTCGCTCGGGTTGTCATACAGGCTGGATCAGAGCCTGAATCTGGCTCGGTAAGACCAAAGCAACCAATCAGCTCGCCAGAGGCTAATCCCGGTAAAAACTTCTGTTTAATTTCTTCGCTAGCAAACTGATGAATAGGATGCATAACTAATGAAGATTGCACACTCATCGCACTGCGATAGGCACTATCAACACGCTCAACTTCACGCGCCACTAAGCCATAACTCACATAATCTACGCCAGAGCAGCCATAGCCATCTTTAATGGTGGCGCCTAATAAACCTACTTCACCAAATTTACGCATAATATGCGGATCAAACGTCCCCCCTGTGTCAGGATTGTTGTCACCCCTAAATAATCATTATGTTTAAAGACAGGGTGCGGCAAAAGAGAACGATATGGCTCGGTATTCAC
>NZ_JAKILU010000022.1 GCF_023283485.1 Shewanella glacialipiscicola | reverse complement strand
CCGTTGGGGCGTCAAGTAGTTTTTTCAACTTTCTCAACACTCATCGTTTAGCTTGCTAACCGATGAACTGATTGGGTTATTTGCTTAACTTGCGTTACGCTCATTGCCGTGTCAGTGGATGCGCATTATAGGGAGATTGAGAAAGTCCGCAAGCGCTTTTTATAGTTCATTGAGTCGTACGTCGGTATTTTAAACGTTATGGCCATTTTTTAGCTTAAATACCCCTTTTATAATGAATAGATAAGCTTTTTTATCTAATAATTGATAATTCACGCTCAATATTTCAGCAATGCTCTAGTGTAAAAGTAAATAATTCATTACCATATGACTTGCTGTTAACAGTTATTTATCAATTTTCCATTCATCAGAGAGCATTCTTATGCAAAAGTCATTTCTTATTGTTTTGATTGTCGCCATTGTTGGCGCCTTTGTGCTATTTCAGTTCGCACCTACCCTGCCGGCTTATATTGCCTTTGTTGCAGGTGTTATTGTGACTAGCCTTATTTTCAAACTTGTTCCTGAGACTTCATCATCTCATGCTACAGAAGAACAATATGTTGGTCCTACTATGACACTCTATGTAGGTAATCTGCCTTATCGTGTTCATGAAGGTGAAGTAAAAGTATTATTTGGTGAGTTTGGCCCGGTTAACTCTGTGCGTTTAGTCAGAGATCGTAAGACTGGCCGCCGTAAAGGTTTTGGTTTTGTAGAGATGTCAGAATCTGGCGCTCAGAAAGCCATGGTTAAACTGAACGACTATAGTTTCCAAGAAAGAACCTTAAAAGTAAGAGAAGCAAAAACACAAGATTCAGAAGCTGCCGATCGTATTTCTGAAGAATAGCCTTACCGCTAACCTGTTTTATGTGACGTTATAAGTTTAGTTGGTTGTGGTGATTCGTTCGATAGTTGAAAAGCCACAATCAATTAATGTTCTTATCAAGCCTTCGCTGATTTCCGCTTTAGTATAGAACGCCTGCATTACTGACAGCCCAACGACCTCATCACTGAATCTGTGCTCTTCCACAATTTGATTTTGTTGCGTTAAAAGCGTAACGACCCGTTTTGCAATCGCGGCGCCAGAATCCAATAGCGTTACGCCCCCCCCCAGTACTTGCTGTAATTCAGCTTTGATCATCGGGAAATGAGTACAGCCCAACACCAGAACATCCAAATTCGCAGTAACAATAGGTACCAGTAACTCTGCTAGCCTTGATATATCTATTACCCCTGTCGCCACTTTTTGCTCTGCCATCATGACTAATTCAGAGCAGCCGAACAGTTCGACATGGCAATTATCGGCAAATTGGCTGATAAGTTCATGGGTATAATGACGTTTAACTGTGCCTGGTGTGGCCAAAAGTCCAATACGTTTACTCTTAGACATTAAGGCTGCAGGCTTAATGGCAGGAACAACACCTACAACAGGGATAGTAAGATGTGCACGTAATGCCGGTAACACAACTGTGCTTGCGGTATTGCAGGCAACGACGACAAGTGCTGCATTAGTGCGGGCGACGAGTTCACATACTAATTTTACACAACCAGAGATTAATACCTGCTCTTCTAACTCTCCATAGGGCAACCTAGCGTTGTCGAAAAGATAGCAATAATCGCTATGGGGTAAGCTCTTGCGGATTTCAGCCAGTACAGATAAACCACCAATCCCAGAATCAAACACTAATATAGGTCGCGACAAGCGAATCTCCAGTTTCGAATAAACAAATACACTATATACATTGAAGCATTAACGATTCTATGGTTTCTTTACTGATTAAATCCAGCCAAATCCCCATAGAACCACATTCAAGCGCGCGGATTTTCCCATAGCTTTGCGAAAACCGCAAAAGCAAGATGCTGGACATTCGTGTCACCTAGTATAATATTTGCGCCCCAATTTACAGCAACGGTGAATCAAGCAATGAACTTAGCAGCCATGGATCCTCAGACGTATGATACGCAATTAGAATGCAAGCGTATCAAGCTAGAACAAGCCTTTGCCCAATTTGAAACACCGAGTGTTGAAGTTTTTGCCTCAGAGCCTGCTAACTACCGTATGCGCGCCGAGTTTCGCATGTGGCATGACGGTGACGACTTATACTATTACATGTTCGATAAAGTATTGAATGAGAAGGTGCGATGCGATCAATACTTGCCAGCCAGCGTGCTAATCAACCAAATGATGTCGGCATTAATCGTCGAGCTAAAACCGAATCCAAGTTTAAGGCATAAGCTGTTCCAAGTGGATTTTTTGTCGACCTTGAGCGGTGAGATGTTAGTATCCTTACTTTATCACAGACAGCTTGATGACCAATGGCGTGCCAATGCAACAGCACTAAAAGCTAAGCTAAGCAGCCAATTTAACGTCAACATTATCGGCCGTGCCCGTAAGCAAAAAATCGATTTAGATAAAGACTTTGTGGTTGAGTCATTACAAGTAAATGACAAAACGTTCTTATATAAGCAAATCGAAAACAGCTTTACTCAGCCCAATGCAAAAGTCTCCGTAAAAATGCTGGAGTGGGCTATTGATGCGACCCAAAATAGTCAGGGGGATCTGCTAGAACTTTACTGTGGTAATGGCAATTTCTCTATCGCACTGGCACAAAACTTTAATCGCGTATTAGCCACTGAACTCGCTAAGCCTTCAGTAGATGCGGCGCAATACAACATTGAAGTAAATGGCATTGAAAATCTGCAGATTATTCGTATGTCAGCTGAAGATTTTAGCGATGCTATGGCGAAGAAACGTAGCTTTAGACGCCTAGAAGGTATCGATCTTGACAGTTATGTTTGCAACACCATTTTTGTTGACCCACCACGCGCAGGGATCGATCCTGATACATTGGCATTAGTGCAGGGTTACGAACGCATTTTATATATTTCTTGTAATCCTGAAAC
This sequence comes from Shewanella glacialipiscicola, assembly GCF_023283485.1. Classification (GTDB taxonomy): domain Bacteria; phylum Pseudomonadota; class Gammaproteobacteria; order Enterobacterales; family Shewanellaceae; genus Shewanella; species Shewanella glacialipiscicola. Next base: position 61,432 of record NZ_JAKILU010000022.1, on the reverse strand, counting down.
CTTAAAAGACAATCTGCAACAGCTAAACCAAACCCACAAAGTCACTCGTTTTGCCTTGTTTGATCAATTTCCCTACACGGACCACATGGAAACGGGTGTATTGCTAGAGCGTCGTTAACCACTTTAAATACACTAAATAGAATATAGACATAAAAACAAAGGAGCCCAGGCTCCTTTGTTTTTATCAAATAAGTTTGCCACCCAAACTAGCGGTGCTCTACCTTATGTTGTAAAGCCTCAGCGCCTTTAGCAACCATCCGCAGCTGCATGACTAACTGGTCGGCCAGTATTTTACGATCGACTCGCTTCATATCTAATGCGGCAGCGCCTGCGTTAAAAACCAAAATCACTAAAGCCTCGGCCTGTGCACGCGCGAGCAATGGGGTCCGCCCGGCTTTTGCCTCGGTATAATGAGCCAGCTCAGAAATAAAATGTTCAATTTCGCGGGCAACTGCTGCACGAAATGCCGCCGAAGTCCCCGAGCGTTCATGCAATAAAATACGAAATACGTTTGGATTAGAATCCAGTACTTCCATAAAAGTATCAACAGAAATACGGATAACACTGCCGCCAACTTCGGCGCGCTGTCGCCCTTTGCGCATCATCTGCCGTAACGTTAATCCGCCCTCGTCCACCATAGTCAGCCCGAGTTCATTCAAATCTTTAAAATGGCGATAAAAGGAGGTCGGAGCGATATTGGCTTCTCGGGCAACTTCTCGCAAACTTAAACTTGAGAAACTGCGCTCAGCACTTAACTGATTAAAGGCTGCATCGACTAACGCTCGGCGAGTTTTCTCTTTTTGCTGTGCTCGAATACCCATTATTAAATCCGCTAACTGAATGTAATAACGCGATAATACCGCTTTTAGGCATTAAACACAGCCCTATCGTCCTTGACCAAACAATATAGCTAAGTTAAATTAGCTTACAGATGTACGCTCAAAAGTGAATTTTGGAAACCTATAATGAAAAAACCCCCTATCATTTGGCTCAATGTTTGTCTGTTTGCTATCACTTTCCTCTGTGCAGTGATTTTAGTTCCATGGCGCGGTATTGTTCACGGCTATGGTGCCAGTGAATGGATTGCGTTTATTGTTTTAGCCTTTGCCAGTGGTCTGTCGATTACCGCAGGTTATCACAGACTCTGGTCGCATAAGGCCTATAAAGCTCACCCTGCGGTGCGCTTTATCTATGCACTTGGTGGTGCTTTAGCATTACAAAACAGTGCGTTGCACTGGGCATCTGATCACAGAGTCCACCACAAACATGTAGATGATAACGACAAAGATCCGTACTCAGCTAAAATGGGATTTTGGTACAGCCATATAGGTTGGATGCTGCGTGAGTATCAGTCGCAACGCTATCACGATTATCAAAATGTGCGCGATCTGCAAAATGACCGTATTGTCATGTGGCAACACAAACATTACCTCGCACTCGTGTTGCTGATGAACATTGGACTGCCTGCACTGCTTGGTTGGCTCAATGGTGACGTGCTGTCTATGTTATTGATGGCGGGTTTACTGCGTTTAGTGGTGGTGCATCACTGTACATTCTTTATCAACTCGTTAGCGCACGTGTGGGGTAGCCAGCCTTATACCAATAAAAACACTGCGCGTGACAATGGTTTTATCGCCATGTTGACCTACGGTGAGGGCTACCATAATTTTCATCACATCTTTGAAAATGACTATCGCAATGGCATTAAATGGTGGCATTACGACCCCACTAAATGGCTAATTAAAGCCTTATCATGGGCCGGTTTAGCTAAAGACTTACGTACTAGCCCGCAAGAGCGTATTGAAAGTGCACGGCTACAGATGCAGCTTTTACGCACTAAAAACAATGTTGTTCACTTACCTAATGCCGATGAGATTATTGATAAAATTCAATTTGAGTATGAATTAATGAAAGAACACTTAATTGAATACTATCAGGCCCAAAAAGTCTTATTGGAAGCGAAACGCAAGCAACTAGTAGATAAGCAGTTATTGCAACAGGTCGCTGAATTGAAAACCCGTTTTTTAACTCAAAAAAAGAACTGGCAAAGCCTTACCGCAAGTTATAGCTAAACCACAATTTTACGCTAAAGTCGAACGGCCGCCTTGCATGGTGGCCGTATCGGATTATCATGATGCCTCAATCACTTTAATACAGGATATTGAGTTCATGTCATCTCCCACGGTTACTCTCTCCGAAACGATAAAACTCACAGAATACAGTCACGGTGCAGGCTGCGGTTGTAAGATTTCACCCAAAGTACTAAGCACAATTCTTGCCTCGCAGCTTCCTGTATTCACAGACCCAAATTTACTCGTGGGTAACCAGAGCCGCGACGATGCTGCGGTATACAAACTCAACGACGACGTGGGTATCATCAGCACTACCGATTTTTTCATGCCCATTGTCGATGACCCCTTTACCTTCGGCCGCATTGCAGCGACTAATGCTATCAGTGATATTTATGCCATGGGCGGCACGCCAATTATGGCGATTGCAATTTTAGGTTGGCCAATTAATAAACTGCCAGCCGAGATAGCTCAACAAGTGGTAGATGGTGGACGTCAAGCCTGTATGGAAGCAGGGATTATGTTAGCCGGTGGCCACAGTATCGATGCACCTGAACCGATTTTTGGTCTCGCGGTGACTGGCCAAATTGCATTAAGTGATTTAAAGCAAAATGATACCGCCAAGGCGGGCGATCGCTTATATCTTACTAAACCTATCGGTATTGGTATTCTCACTACGGCGCAAAAACAAAAAAAACTCAAAGATGAAGATAGCCTCATTGCAGTCAATGCGATGTGCCAGCTCAATACTATCGGCACAAAAATTGCCAAAATCGGCGGCGTAAATGCGCTGACTGACGTCACAGGCTTTGGATTGGCTGGGCATTTACTCGAAATGTGCCAAGGCGCCAAACTAACGGCAAAACTTAAATTTGACACTGTTCCATTACTGCCACGCGCTTTAGATTATTTAGCCTTAGGCTGTGTTCCTGGCGGCACCCACCGCAATTACGATAGTTATGGGGAACACCTACCCGAACTGAACGAACATCAAAAAGCGATTTTGTGCGATCCGCAAACCAGCGGAGGTCTATTAGTTGCCGTCTCTAGCGATGCCGAAGCCGAACTTATTGCCCTGCTCGAGGCACACCAAATAGCGCCAATTTGCATTGGAACGCTTGAAACACCCACGACTCAAGCTAGCGTGGTGTTGTGTTGATACCTAGTCCTATTATTACCGCTGATCAATATCGAGAGATTTTTCTAAATCAACATCCCATCATGGATGCGAGGGCGCCTATCGAATTTGCGCGAGGCGCTTTTCCCAACTCGACTAATTTACCGTTGATGCTTGATGACGAAAGAGAAAGTGTCGGCACTTGTTATAAGCAATTAGGTCAGCAAGCTGCAATTGAACTCGGCCATTCGCTGGTGAATAGCTCAATCAAGCAACAAAGAGTTGAGGCTTGGATAAGCTATTTTAAAGCCAACCCTAATGCTTACCTTTATTGCTTTCGTGGTGGCCTACGCTCGCAACTGACGCAACAATGGCTCAAAGAAGCTGGCTTAGAGGTGCCCTATATTCAGGGCGGCTATAAAGCCATGCGCCAGTATTTAATGGGGGTGATTGAAACAACGCCAGCACAACTGCCCTTTTTAAGTTTGAGCGGGATGACGGGCAGCGGTAAAACCGATTTTTTACTACTGCGTAAAGAAGCGGTTGATCTTGAAGGAATAGCCAACCATAGGGGCTCAAGTTTTGGTAAGAACATTGACCCTCAACCAACGCAAATTAACTTTGAAAACCAACTCGCTATCGCCTTACTGCAACATCAAAGCAGTGCTGTAGACTATTTATTACTTGAGGATGAAAGTTTTCTTATTGGTCGTTCAGCATTACCACAAACGTTTTATAATGCCATGCAAACCGCGAGTGTCATCGTATTAGAAGAAACTGATGATGCTAGGCTAGAGCGCTTGCGTAATGAGTACGTACATAAAATGCATAGCGGATTTTGTGAACGCTTTGGTCCTGAAGCGGGCTTTACCGCTTTTAGCGAATATTTGTTGCAAGGATTAGGCAGTATTAGTAAGCGTTTAGGCGGTAAACAGCATCAAGAGCTGCAAGATTTAATTCAACAGGCCTTAGATCAACAGATCAGCACTAATGAGACTTCCCTGCATTTCAGCTGGATAAACCTATTGCTGCATAAATATTACGATCCTATGTATCAGTACCAATTACAGAAAAAGTCCGAACGGGTGCTCTTTAAAGGCTCGCATCAAGCCGTGCACGAATGGTTAGATAGCTATCAGCCTCAATCATAATCTTCAACAGTAATAATCCTCCACAATAGCCATCTTTAGAGCCATCACCGCGAGGGTAAGATCCGCGGTGATGTCTTTATTGATATTGAATCTAACGGGTTATCGCTTACCCAGCAGGCTCGCAATTTTAACTCTTAGCGAATCCTTATTTGCTACATGGCCATCAATAGCCTCTGCGAGAGTCACCGATACCCTTGAGCGAAATCGTATGGGTATTGTCGTTAATGCCAGCCCATCTTTGTGACTAAAATAAGAACCCCACAACCCGTCAAGTGCCATAGGGATCACTGGCACCGAATCTCTAGCTAAGATTTTATCGATATCCACATAAAACTCACCCAATGTACCGTCTGATGTAACTCGTCCCTCAGGGAAAATACACACCAACTCGTTATTGAATAACGCCTCATGAATTAGCTCAAAGGCCTGGTTATAGCTTGTTTCACTCTGTTTAGGTGAACAGATAGGGATCACACCTGCGTGACAAAATACAGATTTAAGAAGAGGCCGCTCGCTCACGGATTTATCCATCACAAAGCGAATTGGCCGTATTGACGCCCCCATAATAATCAATGCGTCCACATCACTCACGTGGTTACAAACTATGATGCCAGCCCCCTGCTTAGGGATTTTTTCGCGGCCGATTACTGTCACGCGATACATAACATGGCTCAGCAAATAACTGATAAAGCGCAAGGTAAATTCGGGCACTTGCGAATAAACGTAAAGAATCATCCCGAAGTTCATCACGGCAAGCAGCAGGAATAGCTGTGGGATAGTCCAGCCCGCAACACCGAGCAACAACATAGATAACAGTGCGGAAGCCACCATAAATAAGGCATTCATAATGTTATTTGCCGCAATAGCTTGAGCACACTCTCCCTTAGCTGAGCGCGATTGTATAAAAGCATACAAAGGCACGATAAATAGGCCGCCACTAACGCCAATCATAAAGAAATCTAGCATGACTCTAAAATGCTGCGACTGGCTAATAAAAGTTTTAACGCCGTAAACAACACTGACATCAACAGGTACTGGCGGAATGGCCCACAACAAGTCAATGCCAAAAATGGTCAACCCAAGTGCGCCAAATGGTAATAAACCTAGTTCAACATGACCGTAAGAGAATCGCTCGCAAACAAATGAACCAACAGCAATTCCGATTGAAAACAGTCCTAATAGTAACGACACTACAGCGGCACCAGAGTGCAAATGCAGCTTAGTAAAATTGGGAAACTGCGTCAGATAAGTGGCACCTAAAAACCAAAACCAACTAATTGCAATAATCGCCATCCAGATTGATGGTGTTTGGCGGACTTTTTGAATACTGCGCCAAGTACCTGATAATGGTCTGAAACGAATTTTTTCGATGGTGCCTTGCGGGGGCAATGCAGGAATAGCACGGCTGGCCAAATACCCCACCAATGCCAATGTAGCAACAATTATGGCCGACCACTGCGTGCCATTTTCTTCAAAAATGAGTATGCCGGCGCTCAAGGTGCCGATTAAAATTGACAGAAAGGTGCCCATCTCAACCCATGCATTGCCTGAGACTAACTCGTCCTCTTGTAACGCTTGAGGTAATAAGGAATATTTAACCGGACCAAAGTAGGCTGACTGACTACCGGTTAAAAACAACAGTAATAACATCATCATGTAATTTCCGTTCAAGATTGCGATAGCGGCACTGAACATGATGATAACTTCGAGTAATTTTAATCGGCGGATAAGCTTGGCCTTATCCATATTATCGGCGACCACTCCCGCATGAGCCGAAAATAGAAAAAACGGTAAAATGAATAACCCAGCTGCTAAATTAACAAATAGATCGACACTTATAGGCAAATCCTGCACTTGGCTAAAGGTCACAAATAACAATAAAATATTTTTATAGAAATTATCGTTTAAGGCCCCCAGACTCTGCGTGACAAAATAAGGCAAAAAACGTTTAGTTAACAACATGGTCATTCCCTTTAATCGTCGATTGCCGTTAAGTTAATGCAGTATAAGAGTTTTATCGGTTGATATGTAGATGGCAACGTACTCACACTCAGGAGCGACGATACTGCATCACCATTCTCTCCATGCCAGCACCAAAATAATCGGCCTCAAAATTTATGTCACTAAAACCCAGCTTTTGATACAAAGAATAAGCGGGATTATTAGGGTCGACGGTTAAGTAAACTCCTTGTATCGATAGGGGTAACTCAGCTAAACATTGCTCGATTAAACGTTTACCCAAGCCTTGCCCCCGGGCATTCTCACTCACGGCAACGGATAAGATCCACATATATTGAGGATCGCCACTCTGAGCGCAGAGCAAATAACCTTGTAACTGATGACGCTCATCTACGGCGACTAAAAATTGCTTAGGCCAGCAATCAAAGCCCTGACGGAAGAAAAAGTCAGGATAGCTATGGTCACCAAAAATGGCCTGCTCAAGTTGGTACACCGCTAGCAGCTCTGACTTTAATACCGGACGTATAGACTGCATTCGAAAATTATTCACCTATTAAAATCTTATCCCACTCTAAGTTGGGTGCACCCACTACGATGAAGTTAGGGTTTTCTAAGGTTTCACGCTCGTTATACGTTAACGGTTGCAGCTCGGTATCCATTAGCTGCCCGCCCGCTTCCTCGACGATAATTTGCGCCGCTCCCGTATCCCACTCCCCCGTAGGACCGACACGCACATAGCAATCGGCTCGACCTTCAGCCACTAAACAGCTTTTCAATGCTGCGCCGCCCATGACCACTAACTCGCAGTGCTTAGGATGATTAAATAAGGTTAAAACGGATTGTGGATCTTGGCGGCGACTCACAGCCAACCGCAGTGAGACTTTATCTCGATTGGCAATTTGGCGGCTGCTGATACGCACTTCTTGTTTATCAGTACGTTTGTAGGCACCTAAACCCGCAATGGCGTAATAACACACTTGGGTCATTGGTACATACACCACGCCCATAACCGGACGGTTGTGCTCCACCAGCGCAATGATCACTGAAAAATCGCCACTGCCAGCAATAAACTCTCCGGTACCATCGAGCGGATCAACTAACCAATAACGCTTCCAAGATTCACGCACACTGAGCGGGATATCGGCGGCCTCTTCAGATAACACCGGAATATCGGGTGTGAGTGCGGTTAATCGATCACAAATGATCTTGTGCGCCGCTAAGTCAGCGGATGTGACAGGGGTATTGTCAGATTTAATTTCTCGCTCAAAATTACCTGTGAGATAGATATCACGGATTATGATCCCCGCTTCTGTTGCTATTTCAATAATTTGATCGATCAACTCTTCTGGCTTCATAACAACTCCAATCGCAACCTTTGCGAATGTTTTGCAAGCATTCATCGAATACTTAAAAGGAAAAAGATTATTTATGTTGTAAATATTTTTGCGCTAAAAATAACGCGCTCACACTACGGGACTCTGAAAAATCGACATCATCGAGCAAAGCTTCCCAATCAACCAGCGCCCAAGGCACCACATCAATGGGCTCTGGCTCATCACCTTCAAGGCGACTCTCATACAGATCTTCTGCAAGAAAAATTTGCATCTTGCTGGAGAAATAGCCCGGCGCTAGGCTAAGTTCTTTCAATAGCGTGAGCTTATTCGCCCCAAAGCCAATTTCTTCCTGTAATTCACGATTAGCAGCTTCGATTGGCGATTCACCAGGATCGATAAGTCCTTTAGGAAAACCTAACTCGTAATGATCGGTACCTGCGGCATATTCGCGCGCCAGTAGCATTTGACCTTGATGAATCGGCACTATCATCACGGCGCCACGACTACCGCCTTTCATACGCTCATATTGACGCTCAACACCATTAGAAAATCGAAGGTGCACTTGCTCAATTTGAAATAATCGGCTTTTCGCGACAACTTCGGTATGCAATATTTCCGGCTTATTCTGCCGCTGCGACATAACTGCCTCTGGATAAAAAAGCGATAAATTAAATAAGATAAGTGACAATCTTACTATCCTGCCTTTAATCTACAACCTGAATTTATTACATACCGCTAAAGACAAGCCGTAAACCCTTTGCGAGATACATCACAAACCAAGCTCAGCCTAAGTGGGTTAGAGCAAAATATGCATAAAATCTTTTACGATTAATCAACAGTTAAACGATCTCAGACATGTCAATCGGTACTATCGAGTTCTATGGTTAAATTGGGACAGACTCTAAGTGAAGCAGATATTGCCATGATGAGGAAGACTTGCAAGATGAGGTTTGCTGCTTGTACTCTGCAGCAAAAAGGTAACACATCCAAATAACTATAAAGCCTTTCACGCTAATTGAAGTCAGATTATCTGTCTTGTTGTAACAAAGCGAACAATCATCCTTGCTGTCACTATGAGGTACACTTACAGTGTCTATTGCAGGTGTTGCTCAAACATACAAAGAATAGGAAATATCCAATGTTTAACTGGAAGACTATTGATACGGTTCTACTCGATATGGATGGCACCCTGCTCGACTTGCACTTCGATAATCATTTTTGGCTGAGTGTAGTACCGCAGGAATTAAGCAAACAACGGGGTATGAGCAAGGATGAAGCACAGCTGTTAGTCGTCAACGCCTATGAGAAAGTTGTCGGTACGCTCGATTGGTACTGTCTCGATTATTGGCAGGCGCAGCTACAACTCGACATTATGGGTTTGCATCGCACTTTGGTGGATCGCATTCAACTGCGCCAAGACAGCATGCCATTTTTAGCGGCCTTAGCTTCTGCAGGTAAAACGCGGATTCTGGTGACTAATGCTCATCCAAAGAGTCTTGCCCTCAAGCTTGAACATACCGAACTCGCTTTAGGATTAGATAACATGATCTCGAGCCACGAGACAGGTTACCCAAAAGAACACCCGCAATTTTGGGTCAGTTTATTTGAAAAGTTTCAACTTGAGCCAAGTCGCTGTCTCTTTATCGACGATAGTGAACCCATACTCAAGGCCGCTAAACTTGCCGGTGTGGGCCATCAGTTGGGGATTGCTAACCCAGACAGTAAAAAGCCAGTCAAAGTCTTTCAAGATTTCCCCGCGATTACCGACTATCACTCGCTACTTAATGATCTAACACGATAAAAAGATAATAAGAAAGGCACCTAAGGTGCCTTCGTTTTCATTCATAGTGTAGATCTATTATCACACGCTGAAACAGCACTATAACCCAGGAATACGACCCTGATATACCACAGGGAAATAACCATCCGCACCGCGTTTACCTAAAATATTCAGCGACTCTCGCATATCTTCTGGTTGCTCAGCGGTTTCTTTAATCTTAGCGTCCACTCTCACCATATTGCCTTCGTCCAACTGTAAAGTGCCAACGATACCGAGTTGATTCTTAGCTTCATCGGTCGCCAATTGCGCTTTGCCATCAATGCAACTTAAGCCGAGTTCAATATTACCGAGCGGATAATTGCCAAACTGGTTTTTAACATTGGTTTGATTCAAAAATAGCTTGCCAGATAGCTGTTCGCACCAAGGTTTACCTTGCTCTAATGTCTCAACTAATAAACTGACTTCACCAGATATTTCAGTTCTAAAGGGTAGTTTTGCATTACCCAGCAAAAAGCTATCTGGCACTTCAAAACGTAATCCCTGCGCACTCAAGCCACCCAAAGACCAAGACACTAACCCCTTTGCACTAACAGGGGTTGCGCGGCTACCGACTTGGAAATCGATTTTCACTTTACCTAAAAATAATGCCCAAGGACTCAGTTCCCAACGAATTTGCTCTAACTGGCGCTGCGGCATACTTAAGGTTTCTATGCTGCCAGACCAAATACTGCCATTCACCCCTGAAACACTGATATTACTCGGTAAAGGGGCTAATGCTATCGCAATCTTAGCGGGAAATAACACCACTAAAAATACTAAATAAATCAGTACACCTATAATGATTTTTTTTATCAAACTCACTGCTACACCTTAACTTATTGCGCTAATTGAATACGTCTTACTTTGACATAGCCAGGCGCATCGGCCTCTGCTAAATCAACACTTTCAAGTGATAAACCTTTTTTCTGCACTAACTCACCCAAATAACCTAACAAGGCATCAAAAGGCACATCGTCCATCCATACTTGGATTTTATCGCCTTGGGGCTGCATACGCGTGATCACTAGCCCATAATCGCCTGCGGTTTGGTTAACCACTGAGCTTAAACTGCCTGATACTGTCGGTTTTGCGCCGCTCTGCTTGAGGCTAGCGATTTTATTCGCTGCTTGTTTTACATAACTCAAGGTTTGTTGTTGGGCATTGAGGTTACGTAGTGCATCGGCTTCAGCATTAGCAATGGGTGTCCAAATACCCCAATAAAAAATACCAATAACTAAAAATACTGAACCAAAACCCACTAACTGCTGCTCGCGCGATGCGAGCCCTTGCCACCAAATTCGCAAATTATTCATTTTATTTGCTCCTCAAGGTTAAGGTGCTGGTGACTTGATTTTCGCCGCTATTCATAGTGCCACCTTCCATTTGAAAACGGCGACCGACGATGTCTTTAAACTTCTCAATTTGAGCGTAGTCCTTAGCCGTCACTTGCATGCGTATCTCGTTACGCGCGCTTTCGAATCTTAAGCTATTAGGTTTAAGTTCAGGTACTTGCTTAAAGGCATCCTGTAAACCCTCGAGCATAGTAAAAAACTCGGCGCCGCTACCTTGGCCTTGCAATGCACGTAACTGACTGTCCATTTGCGAGCGAAGGTTAACAATGCGCGAATTTCCTGGCACCACCTGTTGATAAATAGATTCACTCTGCGCTTTAAGATCGGCAACCTGTGCATTTATTTGGTGAATATTTAAGCCTTTGTTCACTAACGCTAGCACACAGGCGATGACTATAACGATGGCGGCACTTTTCCACATCATCAGCTGCTTACTGTATTCACGCTTAGGTGTGTAAACGCCATTCAATAAGTTAACCGGCGCATGCAGAATACCGCGAGCGAGCACTAACATAGGTAGCTCAAGTGGCTGCGGCTTAAGCTCGACACCTTCGAATTGCATGTCGGTATAACTGGCGACAGAGACTTCGCCCTTTGCCGGTTTTAGCTGTTCCAACGCTATCGGTAACCAAGGTAGCGGTAAACTTTGCCCCGTGGCTAATCCGGTACGCAGTAATAACTCATTACCCATTCTCATTGCTGCCCATTGGCATTCTTGCAATGGTAAGGCTAAGCAATCAGGTACGATACGTTTTACTTTTAAACCGGCTTCAGTTAAACAACTCAGCCACATTTGCATTTGTTCATGGGCCACAGCAACCACACTTAAAGCATCGCCATCTCGCGGGCCAACGGTAAAATGCATCGCATCAACATCTTCGGCTAAGGCTTCTTCGAGCATAAAGGGTAAGGCTTTTAAGGCTTGACGTTGGCCTTTTTCGGGCAAATGCACACTCGTGAGCGTCATTGCCGCAGCGGGCACTAACACATCGACAGGGCGATTACCCGCACGCTCAGTTAAGGTCGATAAACCTTGAGCATTGGCAAGTTCGCCAGAGGCAATAATTTCTTGTTCTTGCTCAGACCAAACTAGCCAAGAGCACGCTTGCTCTGCCGTTCTGCCTAAGCGAATAAATAGCCGTTCACTCACAGTTTTTCTCCACCAGTCCCAGTCAAGAAAGCGTGACTGAGCTCGTTGCTATTATTTTTGTCCACCAGATTCTGCGGGATGGGCACTGCCATTATTTTTGGCCACCAAACTGACGGGTGAGCACTTCCATTTTATTGCCGCCGCTCTTTTTGAGCACGCTTTCCATTCTAAATACGGCGTTATCAACTTTCGCCCCCGAGGCCAACAGAAAATATTGGCTATCAATGACAAAGCTCGATTTCATGGCGCCTTCCCACTTGATCGATCCCATGGATGAGCTTTCATAAAAATCTTCTATCTTGGCAAAGCCATCACCGGGACGCAGGTTGATAATACTTTCGGCTTCGCCGACTGAAATCTGATTATCGAGCATGCCCGCTAGCAGTGCCGCTTGTTCAACTTCCAAGGTGTTGACGTTAAGTAATTGCCTGTCGTTACCTGGGATCACACAAACATAGGGTAATAATTTCACATAAACACTTTGGGTGTACCCCATAACGGCTCGTAATTCACTACGATGGTTCATCAGCGTATTAGCCGCACGGTAAGGCACATTACGCGCTTCGTATTCCGCATCTTCAGCGCCGTAGGGGCTGGCCGTCATGTCTTCGTCAATATAATCTTTTAAGGTCTGAGTCAGGCGATCTGCACTAAAGTCGTCCATCCCTAAACTCACTAACAAGGCCTTATATTGCTTCGCTGCCAACGGCAGCTTAGGTTGGCCATTTTCAACCTCTTTGGTGGTAGCGGATAGGGCGTTCAAGTTAAAACAAGAACGCATATCGGTGATCTTGCCGGCGATTTCACCGTATTCTGCTGGAAATACCACATCGGCCATCGCCCAATATTGTTGCCTATGGACTCGGCCTTCTGAGTCATCTAAATCTTGTTTTAAAATCTTTTTCGCTAATTCTTCGGCGGAAATCGCATACCAATAAGCTTGATCGTACTGGGCCAAGTTTAAGGTTCGGCGCATTGATAACTGATTACGGCCAGTAATATTAGTTGCGATGATGACCACCATAGCCACAATCAACAACACTACGATTAGTGCAACGCCGCGTTGCTTAGACCGAGGCTGAATGCCGGTTATCATTCGCGGTCCTCATCTTCGGGATTACCGTCACCGGATTCGCTAGAACCATTGCCAGTATCATTCCCCGAGCCATCATCGGTTCCATCGGCATCTTTATCGCCATTATCCTGATTATCATCTTTATTATCGTCATCTTTAGACTTTTCAGGTGCTACAGCACCTAACGGTAATAAAAACTTACGTTGGATTTTACCCAAGCCTTCAATCTCAATCTCCATAGCGATAGCCTTAGGCAACTTAGTCGCCTCGACTTTGCGCTCCCACTTGTCATCCATAAAGAAGGAATATTCTACCGACAACACTTTATCTATCACTACCGTCTTAATCGGTTCGGCGCCAAATTCAGGCTCAGGATAAGGAAAATACCAGCGTTCTAACCGCCCTTCGCGCACCACATACGCCACCGACTGTAAGCTGCCTCGTGGCAATAACCCGTCGGGATTTAACCAACCTAAACGGTAAAACACTAAAGCTTCTGATTCTGACTCTAAGATATCATTGCCTGTTTGGAAGACGGTCGAACCACGGCCACCTTCGAGTAATCTGGGTGTGCGCGCTACCATTTGCGCGAGATCACGCTCAATCGCGCCAAAACCTTGTTGCAATGCTTTAAGCCGAGTAGAGAAAGTACGCGTCACTTCGTCATTAGTCAGCACAGTGCTGAGCACGGCATTAGAAGCCAAGCCTATCATGGCAAAAATCGCGATGGCGATCAGCATTTCTAACAGGGTAAACCCGCGCTGCACACTAATCCGTTTTAAGGACATAACTGCTCACTTGTGCTGCAATACGCTGATATCGCTCGTCTTCACTTACGCTAATACGGATCATACGAAAATTATCATCGGTGGTTTTAACCACTTCTTTACGCCAGTACCAATCTTTTCCTGCCAGTTCAACTTGGCCTTCTTTTTTACCGACTTCAGGAAACTGCGGCTCGAGTCTGGCATCAACCATCTGATTATCAGCTACCCATTGGGCCAAAGTGCGTGACTCCAGAATGGGCATATTAGCCATCTGCTCGCCTAAACTTTTAGTGATCGACACAGCCGCAATCGAAAATACGGCAAGGGCCACAATCACTTCGAGTAAGGTCATGCCCTTAACGCGTTTCATCGGCGCGCCCTACGGTTAACCTACCCAGTGCATCGCCAGTCACTAATGCCTCAGCCTGCTGGCGTTTGTCAGTTTTAGCGATAAATGTCAGTTCAAAAGCGCTCATTTCACCACTTGGGAATAACATGATCTGTGGTTCTGGATGTTTTTTCTTATCGTCAGATGAAGGTTCTATCAATGGTTCTTCGAACCAAGAATCGTCTTCTTCATCCTCTTGTACTAAAGGCAAGCCATCGAGCACTAAATTCATCACCACGCCCGGCTCCATTTCCTTTTCAGACAAGAGCCGGTCTTCATCCAAAGGCTGCCACTTACCGTCTTTATAAAAAACAAACTGATAACTGGTTTTTTCAATCACAATACCCATAAATTGGCCACTTAAAACGGTTTCATCGAGCACCATTTCAGTGGCGGCGATAAACTGCTGCGCTGTTCTATCTAGAGCCTGTTGCGGGCCCGAATTACCGATAGACATAGTCACAGCCGCAGCCGTGAGCCCCATCAGTAACATCACTAGCATCACCTCCATTAAGGTGAAGCCAGCGTGGCGCAGCTTTAACATCTTATTGGAAATTCTGTAAATTCCAGTTACCGATGTCATCTTCGGTACCTGGTTGACCATCAGGGCCAGCACTGAATATATCTAACTTGCTGTTTTCGCCAGGACTTAACAGCAGGTAATTATTGCGCCATGGATCTTCTGGCAAGCGTTTAACATAACCATCTTCACGGTAGTTACGTGGCTCAGGTGAAATAGTCGGCTTTTGTACTAAGGCCTCTAAGCCTTGTTCGGTCGATGGATAAATGCCGTTATCTAACTTATACATATCTAAAGCATTTTCGAGCGCGACTATGTCAGACACCGCTTTTTGTTGGTCAGCTTTATCTTTGTTACCCATTAAATTAGGCACGACCATAGAGGCTAAAATACCTAAAATCACGATAACGACCATGACTTCGAGTAAGGTAAAACCTTGATGTTTTTTGTTCATTTGCATTGACTACTTCTCCTAAAAAATCCTATGCCAATCGACTTGGTCATAATCCGTAAATTCAAAAATTAACCGCTAATCAAGTTATTCAAAGCTAAGATGGGCTGCAAAATCGCCATCACGATAAATAGCACCACACACGCCATGCTGACCACCAGCATAGGCTCAAATACACCCAGTGCGATATTGACGTTACCTTCAAATTCGCGGTCTTGGTTATCGGCGGCACGTTCTAACATTTGCTCAAGCTGGCCGCTCTTTTCGCCCGAGGCAATCATGTATAACATCATTGCCGGGAACAATTTAGTATTAGTCAACGCTGTGCCTAGGCTAGTTCCTTCGCGTACGCGCGCAGTTGCATCGTCCACCGCCGCTCGCACTCGCATATTCTGCAATACTTCACTGGCGATACGCATACCGTCGAGCAAAGGCACTGAACTGGCGGATAAAATACTTAAGGTTCTGGCAAAACGCGCCGTATTTAAGCCTTTGCTTACGCGGCCAACCACTGGCATGTTCAATAAAAAATTATCGTACTTCATCCGAAACGCAGGCGACTTTAGCATGCGCCGAAAGAGTGCAAATAGCAGCACTAAGGCAATCACAACAAACACACCATAGTTTTGCACAAAGTCAGAGGCCGAAATCAAAAATCGTGTTGAGGCAGGAAGCTCGGCGCCCATGTGCTCAAATTGCCCAACCACTTTTGGCACAACTGCCGCCAATAGGATGGAAATAACACCTATCGCCACAGTGGTGAGTACTGCAGGATAAATCATGGCTTGGGTCAGCTTAGATTTAAGCTGCTGGCGCCTCTCGGTGTAATCCGCTAGTCGATTAAGCACCACTTCTAAGTGACCGGATTTTTCACCCGAGGCCACCATCGCGCGGTATAAATCATCGAAAATATGCGGAAACTCCGCCAAGGAATCGGCCAGACTATAACCTTCAACCACCCGCGAGCGCACCGCCATTATCATGCTTGCAAGACGGTCTTTCTCGCATTGCTGACCAACAGCCTTAAGGGATTCTTCAATCGGCAAACCCGCCGCCACTAACGTCGCAATTTGACGGGTGATTAAGGCCAATTCGGCTACCGAGATACCGCGTTTGAAAAAAGAGAAACTACCGCTCTTAGCTTTAGCTTCTTTTTCGGAAACGGGCAGAATCTCTAGCGGCATCATGCGCTGGTCGCGCAGCTGGCTACGGGCGTGTCTGGCGGTATCCGCTTCAATTACGCCCTTAAGCTGCTTTCCCTTGGCATCGAGCGCCTTATATTCAAATGCTGGCATAGATTACTCCTCGCGAGTCACACGCAATACTTCTTCAAGTGTGGTGATGCCCGCGAGCACTTTACTCATGCCATCGTGACGAATACTGGGTATAGACTGACGAATATATTTTTCGATAGCTAATTCGCCGCGACCGCCGTGGATTAACTCACGTACGTTATCGTCAACCAGTAATAGCTCATGGATACCTGTTCGGCCACGATAGCCATTATTACCACAGGATTTACAGCCATTGGCGCGGAAAATATGTCTATCATCACTGGCGGCTATGCCCAGTAACTCACGCTCACGCGCATCGGGCACGTGCTCAATTTTGCATTTTGGACAAAGAGTACGGATCAAGCGTTGGGCTAATACGCCGAGCAAACTCGAGGATACCAAAAACGGCTCAACGCCCATGTCTTGCAAACGGGTAATGGCGCCTGATGCTGTATTGGTATGCAATGTTGAAATCACCATGTGGCCAGTGAGTGACGCTTGCACCGCAATTTGCGCGGTTTCTAAGTCACGAATTTCACCAATCATCACCACATCAGGATCTTGACGTAAAATAGCCCGTAGGCCACGGGCGAAGGTCATGTCCGCCTTAATATTAACTTGGGTTTGACCAATACCATCTAACTCGTACTCGATGGGATCTTCGACTGTCAGTATGTTGGTATCTTTTGAGTTAATCTCGGTCAGGCCCGCATACAAGGTGGTACTTTTACCCGAACCCGTCGGGCCAGTCACTAGAATAATACCGTGGGGGCGACGGATAAGATCTTCAAACTTAACTCGAATACTGTCGGTCATGCCCAATTGTTCTAAATCAAGGTTACCAGTATTTTTATCCAGCAAACGCAGCACCACACGCTCGCCATGGCTCGATGGCATGGTTGATACCCGCACATCCACGGCACGACCGGCAATCCGCAGCGAAATACGACCATCCTGTGGCACGCGTTTTTCGGCTATATCCAGACGCGCCATCACCTTAATCCGCGACACTAACAGCGACGACAGCTTACGGTTGGGTTTAAGGACTTCTTTGAGCACACCATCGATACGAAAACGCACAATAAGCTGTTTTTCATAGGTTTCGATATGGATATCCGAGGCTTCTTCTTTAATCGCTTCAGATAACAGGGCATTGATGAGCTTAATAATCGGCGCATCATCATCACCTTCGAGCAAGTCTTCGGTTTGTGGTAACTCTTCGGCCAGAGTGAATAAATCCATCTCATTGCCGATGTCTTCCATCAACTGCTGCGCTTCTGATGAATTAGCCTGATAGGCTTGCGTCAGTTTGGCCTCAAACTTCGTCACTTCAAGCTTAACCAAAGGCAAATCGACACCCGAATAACGCCGCGCTTCGAGCATGGCCGTTAACGGTGTTTTACTGGTGTAAAACAAGCTCAACTCACCCGTATCACCCAGCGAGAGCACCACATCGTGGCGATGCGCAAAGGCAAAAGGTAAACGCTCTTTACTGCTTGAACGAAACACCTCATCACCTTCGGTTTCAAGACCTAGCTCATTAGAGATTTGGCTAAGATCATCGACTGGGGATAATTGTATTTCACTCATTAGGCTTATCTTTGTTGTCGTCTAACGTTTTAAGGGTTGAGTCCGTTTGGCGCATTTGGGTATCTAAGCCCTTGCCTTCTTTGTAACGCTCTAAAATATTGTTAACTTCTGGCGGTAAATACTCTGATTGGTTCCATTCTTCTAACACTGGCACCTGAGTATTAGGCATTAAGTTCACGCCGCGCTGCTGCTGCTCTAACTGTAATGCTCTGAAATAGTTATATTTACGGCCAGCAATCCCTTCCATTGTGATGCCATCACGGATAATGGTGGGTTTGATAAAGATCATCAGGTTTTTCTTCGTCTTTTTGCTCGAGGAAGATTTAAACAAATGACCAATCACAGGGATATCACCCAAGAAAGGCACTTTCTGTACGCTTTCCTGCACTTCTTCATTAATCAAACCACCAAGCACAATGATTTGACCTGAGTCGGCCATCACAGTAGTCGTTAACCGGCGAGTGGCAAAAGAAATATCCACACCCGTGTTACCGTTAACGCCTGACACTTCTTGCTCAATCGTCAGCTTAACTGAGTGACCTTCGTTAATTTGCGGTACGACTTTGAGCTTAACCCCAACCTCTTTACGTTCAACGGTTTGGAAAGGATTACTGTTATTAGAGCTGGCAGTAGAACCGGTCAGAATAGGGACTTCGTCACCCACAATAAACGAGGCTTCTTGGTTATCTAAGGTGGTAATTGACGGCGTTGCCAACACGTTAGAATTAGTATCACTCGATACGGCTTGAATAAGTGCGCCAAAGTCCCCCATAGCCACGCCCCAAGCCATACCGTTTACTTTACCTAGCGCTTGAGCCAGTAACGTTACATCACCTTTAGTATCTGGGTTTTTACCAATTACTTCACCGGTACTCGGGTTAGTGATGTAAGTGCCTTCTTTATCTTGTGCTTGCCATACACCAGCACCAATCTCACCAATGGTTGGGCCTAAGTTATTAAACTGCGTGCCACCACCCGCTTTCGCGGCCCACTGCACGCCAAAGCCCACACTGTCACCCTCGGCAACTTCCACAATAATAGCTTCGACCAATACTTGCGCGCGGCGAATATCGAGCTGATTAATCACACTCTCAATAGTCCGCATTTGGTCTGGCTCGGCACTGATGACTAAAGCGTTAGTCTCGGTATGGGCCATGATATTGATTTCGTTACGACGCTTACTACCTGCCGTTTGGGTGCCCGTCTCTTTTTCACCTTCTAGCTTTTGCGCAAAACCGGTCAATACCTCAACGAGATCTTCAGCCTTAGCGTAACGTAGGTAACGTACCTTAGTGTTACCTGTGCTGGCTTGTTCAGCATCGAGGCGACGGATTAACTCAATCACCCGTTGACGGCTTTTCTCATCACCACTCACCACTACGGCATTGATACGTTCATCTGCGACCACTTTAGGCGCTTGACCCGGAAGTTGTGATTGGTTGGCGGTGGCACGATAAAGCGTATCGATAATTCGCACCATTTCACCGGCGGAGGCAAATTCTAACGGTACAACCTGTACAGAGGTATCGCCTTGCTTATCTACGCGGCGAACAATTTCAACTAGCTTATTCACCACCGCTGCACGGCCCGACAACATTAATACGTTAGAAGGGTCGTAGTTCACTACGTTCCCGCCGCCCGCGTTATCATTAAGCTGGCGTAATAGTGGGGCTAATTGCTTGGCCTCAGTGTTATACAAAGCCACAATACGCGTGACCATTTCATCACCCATACCAGGATCATTATCATTAGCGACACGAATGGCAGCAGTTTTAGCGTCTTTGTCTTTAATGACTTTAATGACGTTATTTTCCATCTCGACAATGGCATAACCGTAAACTTGTAAGACGTTGAGGAAGAACTGATAATATTGTTCATCGTTCAGTAAATCATAACTGCGCACGTTGATTTTGCCGCGAATCGTTGGGTCAACTATTATGGTCTTATTCAAGTTTTTACCAACTATATTGATAAACTCTTGAATATCCGTGCCTTTAAAGTTAGCAGCATACTGTTCTGACCATGCAAATTGCGATGAGAACATAGCTGCACCCGCAACAATCCCAGCAATAAGCTTGCGTCGAATCCTTTTGTTTTTCATTCTTTTTCTTTCCTCTAACGCGTGTTATTGCGGCAAACTAAACATGATTTCAACCAATTGTCCTTCCCGCTCAACCATAATAGACACTTCGGTTAACTCGGAAAGTTGGCTCATCATTTCTAACGCCTGACTCATAACGGTCAAGTCGTATCCATTAATCGATTTAGCTAAATCATTGGCTTTAAAACCCGCCTGTTTAAACAAATTGGCGTCTTTACCCGGATTCAAACGATAGCCCGCCACAGCGTCACCCTGTCTCACAGGAGAGATAGCAATGTAATCGGTGATCTTACTGGGGTCGGCTAACAATTCTGTGCGAGATTCAGCGAGCTCTTGGGAAACTTCGGCGTTTTTCCGTTGGTCGATACGGTTAACCGTTGTATTACTCTTGGCCTGTTGTAGCTGCTGGTTGGCTGGGCTTTGGCTAGTGTAAACAAGGCCATCGAGCATTAATGTCTCGTAACGACCCGCATTAGTGATGATAATACGGTCAGCGTAGACTTCTTTGAGTGATGCCGACGTGCCTTTAATTTTGTCGCCTAAGCTGTAGGTTTCTTGGCTGCCATTTGACTCAATAACGGCTAAGCCCTTCTGATCTGTTGTCGATGCGACTACGCCAGTCAACTGAATGGAAAGTGAGGTTTTAGGTGCATCGGTAATGGTTTCAACCGCTGCGACTTTAGGTCTATCAGATTGAGTATCTGCCTTGCCAAAGAGTCCAAGCTGCTGCAAACCGGCAAGATCAACCTGCCCCACATCTTTGCCATTAACATTAACGGGAGTGGGTGACCAAGCAGTGACAGATGAGTCTGTGGGCACTAATTTCCAAGTAATTTGTGCTGCCAATAGCATGATGACAATAAACCCTAACCAGAAAACAATCCGACTGAGGGGCTTATGGGGCATACCAATGGCTTTTGCGATAATTTTATCTAATAAATCCATATTTTATGTGGACCCTCGATACAGGTCTCTGTTCTGATTATAATAATTAGGTAATAAGCGCCTAATGCTAACCTAGGCGGCATGTGGCAACAAGCCCATAACAGTATTCCCGTTGGCGAAAATAGGCCAATTATGCTAACTTTGCCCACCTAAAAAGGCTGTGAAGCACTCCACCCTTTAACATAATAGAAATGCGCATCTGACACTTTATTGCTCGGCATGTGAACTAATCGATCTTTTAGCTGGAGACACTATGACGCAAGGTCAAAGCGAAAAAACAGACATTCGACTCGATAAGTGGCTGTGGGCCGCACGTTTCTATAAAACTCGTGCCATTGCCAAAGACATGATTAACGGCGGCAAAGTACATTACAACGGTCAGCGCGCCAAATCTAGTAGGAATGCTGAGATAGGCGCCGTCCTTAAGATACGCCAAGGATATGACGATAAAGAGATCGTCATAAAAAAATTATCACAAATACGTCAATCGGGTGCGATTGCACAAGAATTGTACCAAGAAACCGAGACAAGCATGGTTAAACGGGCCGTTAATGCTGAGCAACGACGCCTCAACATGCTTAACAACCCCATACCAGATCAGAAACCAGACAAAAAGCAACGACGCCAGCTCATGCGCTTTAAAGACCTTTAATAGTGAGATACACCATGACTCAAGATATTTTACACCGCTACTTGTTCGACAATGCAGATGTCCGTGGCGAAATGGTACAGTTACAAGACAGCTACCAACAAGTGATCAGTGCCCAACAGTACCCTCCCGTTTTGCAAATTCTGCTGGGTGAACTCATGGCGGCCACGTCACTATTAACCGCAACGTTAAAATTTAGCGGCGATATCAGTGTGCAGTTACAGGGTAATGGCCCAGTTTCTTTAGCGGTGATCAACGGTAACAATCGACAAGAATTACGCGGTGTAGCACGTTGGAATGACGAACTGGCTGACGATGCTAGCTTGGCGGATTTATTCGGCCAAGGCTATATGGTCATCACCCTAACACCCGAAGAAGGTGAGCGTTACCAAGGTGTGGTTGCACTGGACAAGCCAACTTTAGCGGCCTGTGTTGAAGAATACTTTAATCAATCCGAACAGTTACCAACTGGCATTTGGTTATTTGCCGATGGCAAACAAGCTGCAGGTATGTTTTTACAAATTCTACCCAGCCAAAAAGAAGATAACATCGAGTTTGAGCACTTAAGCCAGTTAACCTCAACCGTTAAGGCAGAAGAGCTATTCACTCTGGATGCAGAAAGCGTATTACACCGCCTTTATCATCAAGAAGAAGTGCGCCTATTCGAGCCTATCAATGTCAGCTTTAAGTGCACCTGTTCTTTGGAGCGCAGTGCGGGCGCGATTAAGACGTTAGCTCAAGCAGAGATTGAAACCATACTGGCCGAAGACGGCAAGATAGAAATGGGCTGTGAATATTGCCACGCAAATTACACCTTTGATGCCATAGATATCGCCACCTTATTTGCAAACGGTCAAACATCAACCACGCAGCAATAACCTGACTGCTGTTGAGATAATGGGCGCCAATTCGGCGCCCATTTTTTATCCTGCCTATAATCCCCTCACACATTGCACTCGGCTTAAGCTACAATCGGTTCACTTTATCCTCTGACACGACTCAGTTGATAAATAAACTAAATCGGCAGACGATCGATGATAAAAATAACCTTACAAATCAATGGAGATTTCATTATGGCGGATGGATTAAACCGCGTTTACTTTAACCCTTCAACAGCACAACTTGTCGAACTTGCCCTGCTACGCGGCGAAGGTGAATTGACAGCTAATGGCGCATTAGTCGCTAAAACAGGCGCTCGCAGTGGTCGCTCACCCGGCGATCGTTTTATTGTTAGAGAACCCAGCTCAGAAGCTGATATCGAATGGGGCCCAGTCAACCAAGCTTTTGAAGCGGGTGCTTTTGAAAGTTTATGGGCACGAGTTGAAGCTTACCTCGCCGATAAAGAATTGTTTGTCTCTGATCTTGAAGTCGGTGCCGATACCGAACATTACCAGCCTGTGCGAGTGACCACTCAATACGCTTGGCATCAACTATTTGCCCGCAATCTATTTATCATCCCTGAAGACTTTAATCGCAAAGACAAACCCGTGTGGCAAATTATTAATGCCCCTGACTTTGTCTGCGATCCCGCGCGCGATGGTACTAACTCTGATGCTGCGGTCATTTTAAACTTCGCTGAACGTAAAGTGCTGCTCGTTGGCCTTAAGTACGCTGGCGAAATGAAAAAGTCGATGTTCTCAGTGCAAAATTTCTTACTGCCAGCCAAAGGAGTGTTACCCATGCATTGCTCGGCCAACGTAGGTAAAGATGGCGACACTACGCTATTTTTCGGTTTATCTGGCACAGGTAAAACGACGCTATCGGCCGATCCAAAACGCTTCCTTATTGGTGACGATGAACACGGCTGGGCACCGGGCGGCGTATTTAACATTGAAGGCGGTTGCTACGCTAAATGTATCGATTTAAGCCAAAAGAATGAGCCTGTTATTTGGGATGCAATCCGTTTTGGTACTGTGCTCGAAAACGTGGTGATGGACGAGCTCCGTGTGCCCAATTACACAGACAGTAGCCTAACCGAAAACACCCGTGCAGCTTATCCGCTGGAACATATTGCCCAGCGTAAAGAAGACAACTGCGGCGCCGAGCCACGTGCGGTAGTATTCTTAACCTGCGACGTGTCAGGCGTATTGCCACCGGTCTCTATTTTGACTAAAGAACAAGCCGCGTATCACTTCCTATCAGGTTATACGGCTAAAGTGGGCTCGACTGAAATCGGCTCAACCTCAGCGATTCAATCCACTTTCTCAACCTGTTTCGGCGCGCCTTTCTTTCCACGCCCTGCTGGCGTATACGCTGAGTTACTAATAAAGCGCATTGAATCGTTCGGTAGCCAAGTTTACTTAGTTAATACAGGTTGGACCGGCGGCCCGCATGGTGTAGGTAAGCGTTTCGACATTCCAACCACCCGCGCTATTGTCGATGCGATTGTGAGCGGTGAATTGAAAGATGTTGAGACCGTCCACTTAGAAACACTGAACCTCGCAGTTCCAGTAGCGGTAGCTGGCGTAGACAGCAATTTACTCAACCCAATCAACACTTGGGGCGATAAAGCGCTATATGCCGAATATGCCCAGAAACTGGCCGAAGCCTTTACTAAAAACTTCGCTAAATACCAAGTGTCAGACGCAATCCGCAATGCAGGTCCAAAGGCATAAGCACTTAATTTTATTTATTAAGCCCGAATGTTGTCTGTAAAAAAAGCGCCGATTCAATAATGAATCGGCGCTTTTTTGTGGCTAACTTTTTATGCCTAACTTTCAAACTTAACGCCTAGCATAGTGAATGATCGAGAATGAGAGAGTGGCGCCATGCAGAAAACGATAAACATAACCACTCAACCACGCTACTTATCCCCAAAATTACTGATTTAACTGCCATCGCATTGTGATTTACCCGCTTGATAACAACTTGGTTGGCGCGGACATACGGCGCCGCGGGAGCAAATTAAGCGGGCATCATTTTTGATGCCACGTTCTACCCAATTAATATTGAGGATTTTAGCAACACTCACCAGATCGCTTTTAATGTGCTTAGGGATCGTCACTGAGCCGCCACTGGCAACACAGGCATTCTTCAAATCGTGGGCGATAGATAAGGCATCTTTACCTTGGGCTTCAATCGCCGGATTCAAATCAATGCCCGCGCAGAGTACGTGGGGATTACCCGCCGAATCTTCGACTTTAATCGATTCACAGCAGTAAATTCGGGGTTCGTTACCGACATTTAAAATCGAAATCTGTGCCGACGTGCCAACCGTTGGCTCGCTGATCATCCTAAACACGGCCCAGTGCTGACAAGGGTCTTCCACTAAACGCATATTGCCCCAAGGCAGTGGAATACCGTTACCGCGGTAAACCGCTTTAAGTTTACCCGGTGCGTAAGCATCAAAATAATGCCAGTGGGGATACGGTGATACCACAGTCATTCGCCGCATGGCCACCGACGCCGACACTTGCAGTTGCTTATGCACTGCAATCTCGTAGCCATGACGATCGAGTAATTGCCGATACGGTACTTTAGGGCATAACAAGGCGCCGGCAAAAAAGCTCGACTCAAAGTCACGCCATGCGTGCAAAATATCCTGTGCGTTTAGCGTGTTGGATTGCAGCGTGACTTCTTCGTCCATCTCCAACTTTCGGCCTGAAATCATTACACTCTTCAAACCGTCTTTGTTATGGAGTACGCAATGTCCTATGTGTGCGGCTAAATCGTACTTCAATCTACTCGGACGATTTTTAAGCATTTTATTCATATAAATAGTATTAGGTGGCTCAAAAAAAGACGTTACAAGTTGACGAGAGCTCCCGCCCATTTCGTCGATAACTTCCTGTGGCGTGTTATCTACCCATTTGATGATAAGCCCTATTCCCTTGGCAATATCCAGCATATCCTCAAGGGATAATGGCATCCGTTTAAGGCCAACCTCTTCGGCAGCGCGCTCAAGATCAGGAAAGTGGTTTTGGTGATGCTCTTGATGGGCGCGGATCAGTAAATGGGCAAACTGCCTGCCAGAAATTCCGGTCTGCGATAACATTTCAGGTATCGCAATTTGCAAAATATCATTGGAAAACAAAAAGCTAGGTTCGAGTGCCATACCGCTAATCCCCCCGCGGCGGCCCTTGTCCGGTGTAATAGCACTTTCCTCAGGGGTATCATCAAGGAACCAATCGACATCTTTTTGAAAAACCGTCGCGATCACCGCCAGCATAGCGGCACTCGGCACGCGCTTTCCACGTTCAATCATCGACAAATATGACACAGAGGGCGCGCTTCCAGAGTCGACTCGAATACAGCGTGCTGACAAATCTTCCATAGTTAAGTTATTACGTTTCCGTAGGTTACGTATTTTTGTCCCTAGGAAGTGTGATTTTCTCATCAAGCTCTGGTCATTACGCATTTTGTAAAATTCACAGTGTAAAATTTCTATTGTGAAATTGTAAACAAAAAAAGACTAGACTACAAATCAAGCAATCAAGAAACGATTCAAGTAAACAAGTTGAGTCAACCAAATTCAAGAAATGCTTAACCACTAATACTTACAGCAAGCACTTAAAGCGGACAAGCCAAGTTGAAGACAAACTTTGAAAAATCAAAAGTTAAATCGAAACCCTGAACCGTATTTTTTAAATTGAAAGAGTAGAGGAACGAGCGATGACTATGTCAATAATCAGCAATAACCAGAGCCAAACAAATTTAAACAACCTCATCGCAGAAGAAGTGCTAGCCGTAGTCCATGTTGGGATTGCCGAG
Organism: Shewanella glacialipiscicola; assembly: GCF_023283485.1. Lineage (GTDB taxonomy): Bacteria > Pseudomonadota > Gammaproteobacteria > Enterobacterales > Shewanellaceae > Shewanella > Shewanella glacialipiscicola. Next base: position 35,011 of record NZ_JAKILU010000022.1, on the reverse strand, counting down.
CACGAAAAAATCGCCAAGGCGAAACTTTTCATCGACCGACTCTTTCCACTTAGCTCTGGTTCACATCAAGATGTGAGCAGCTACGTCGTTTACTACCAGCATTTGTTAGCCTTTTTTGCCGACGGCAGCCACAGTGGTTTACGCCAACCAAAGCAGTTTGTGGCCTTTAATGGCACTAAAGATGCGCCCAGCGCTATCGTACTGCAAGACCAAGATTGTCACGTTGAGCTGAGTTTTGACCGTTGCGGCATGATAGGTGCCAGAGACGTGGCCAATTTAGAAGATATCCAAATAGAAGCGTCTTCAAGCATCTTAATGGAAACCACCGAGGCACGCTCTGCAGCATCACGCCATTGGCTTAGCTTGCTACATGTCGGTATGCCTAGCGCTAACGATACTCAAGATAAGTTATTTACAGCGAAAGATGGCAGTGATTACGATTTGAAAAGCATCGTAAATTTATAAATTCTCGTGGGGAGATTAACTGCGCCGCAGTTGATCTCCGCTGCTTTACCTTTGCGCAAATGTATCCCGCCAAACAATAAATAAAATTGATGATAAAAATAAGTTTAATTGATTTTATTGAAGCTAACACTCACAGCTATAATGTCCCTAGCATCGTTTTCCAATATCAGTCCTTATTGATGGCCATTTTTTATTAGCGGTATTAGTGTAAATAATGGCATTGGAGCGATAATATTTAATCGCTAGTGCATAGGTAGATATGAAACTTTCATCAAAATTACAAGACGTTAATAAACGTCAGCGCATTATTTTTATCTGTGCGGGTTTATTATGCCTCACACCTTTTATCTCATCTCCTATGGCGTTAGTGCTAGGTTTTACCTTGGCAAGCTTAGGTTGGGTACCGGTGGACTGGAATATCACTGCACTGACTAAAAAGCTCCTATCTTATTCAATCATTGGCTTAGGGTTTGGCATTAATGTCACCACCGCCATAGAAGCCAGTACCCACAACTTTGGTTTGATTGTAGGTTCGATTTTTTTCACTCTCGGCCTTGGTTTTATACTCACTCGCGCCCTCAAATTTGATCACGTGACAGGCCACTTAATTGCCTCTGGCACCGCTATCTGTGGCGGTAGTGCGATTGCTGCTGTCGCCCCTGCTATTAATGCCAAAAATGACCAAACTGCCACGGCATTAGCCTGTGTGTTTGTGCTCAATTCAGTTGCACTATTTTTATTCCCCGCTATTGGCCATTTACTCAACATGAGCCAATACGATTTTGGCGTGTGGAGTGCCATTGCCATCCACGACACCTCATCGGTTGTCGGTGCTGCGTCAGCCTATGGTGACGAAGCCTTAAAAATCGCCACAACCATAAAACTCTCTCGCGCACTGTGGATTATCCCTATCGCCCTTGTCAGCGCTATGATATTTGGTGGCAATAAACGCAAAATTAATCTGCCATATTTTATTGGTTTTTATTGCTTAGCGATTGCTGTAGCGCATTGGTTACCACAATTTAATGCAGTTTATGACACCCTATTTATGCTCTCAAAACGCGCACTCGTAGTGTGTTTATTTTTGATTGGTGCAGGAATTACTGTGCAGAAAATGCGCGCGAGTGGCCCAAAGCCTTTACTACTTGGGGTAATGTTGTGGGCAGCAATTGGTGTAACATCTTTAGTGTATATTCTTTATTTTCAGTAATAAATATTGACGATGGCAGAGATTTACTCTGCCATCGTCTGCACTCGCCAAGCCCAAAAAAGAACACCGACAAAAGCGCATAATTCAATCAGCGAACGTACCAATCCGAAGGTTTGCGTTGACGCAATTAAGGCAAGCAGGCAAAACACGATAATCAACCAGTTCTTCAATTGCATCTTCCTGCAAACTTAGGGGATGCTCATTATTGTTTAGAACTTAAAGGCTAACAAATATCATTTATTAATAACAAATAGCTATAACAGCTAAGTCAGTTCTGTACTTATTTACGCTGCCTTATGGCTTGATGCCGCTTCGTTCGCGGCAATATCTTGATTATGCTCTTGGATAAAATCCTCCATAAACCAAGCACAGAAAGTATGGCGTCCATCGACTGCTGCTTTACCATAAATGGTTGATGCCTGCTGTCTGACGGTTTTTTCTTTGGTCTGACGCACTTCGGCAATTTCTTTAAAACTTAAGCCTTTAAGTAATAGAAATGCCACTTGCTGCTCACTCTTAGTAAAGCCCCAAGTTTCAAATTGGTTCGATACAGCCTGGCTGTATTCTTGTCTGGCGGAACGCATTTGCGTCGACATATTGTCGATTTTCTTATCTGCATTATCCAGCCGTTTAGCCAACGCTTTCACTTCGCGAGAGCGACGAATAAGATCATAACTTAAGTACATGGCACCAATCACAGTGAGCACTAACAACATGGCTTCCTGTGCAATATGCCATTGGGGAATGCCCAATTGAATGTCGGAAGTGATGTCAAAAAGCTTAAAGCATATGATCAAGGCCAACAGACCAATAATGACAAGATCCTTCATCGAAAAACTCCTAAATAAAAGCAAAATCAACCCATTAATTTATGGGACATATGTACCATAAACGGTTTTATGATACATGTCCCCCACGACTTTCGCCCACCAATCTCTACACTGACAGCACTCTTTATTACCATAGAATCGTCCTATGTCTGTCAGTACGTCTTGTATCAAGTTATGTCTGTTGACGAGCTTAGTCAGCAGCAGTTTCCTGTGCCACGCCGCGAATTCCGAGCTATCTCCAGCACTCTTCACCAGCCAAACTAGATTACATTCTTTATCTCAGTCAGGCGGTCAGTTACCGCAATCACAAATAAGCTTAAGCAGCTCATCTTGGCTCAATGGCCTGCCGAGCATTAGCTTGAGTCACTTAGGTAGCCTAGATAATGGTAACAGCTACGAGCAAGAACTCTCACTCAATTTGCCAATAAAATCCCCTGCTTTGCACAGCAGCGATAAGCAAATTAAACAACTCACCCAAGGCATTAAGTCGCAACAAGTCGCGCTGCAAGGCCTGTATTTATCGGGATTATTGCGACAAAGCCTGTGGGAACATCGTCTTGCCGCAGTAAAACTAGCCCAATTAGATCGTAAGAGCCAATTACTCGACAAACTCCATAGTCAGCAAAAGCAACTCACTGATGCGGGCGAACTGCCGATTGCCCACATACTCTTGTTAGAGCGCGAACTGGTGGATATTGCACTGGAGCGGGTCGACCTAAATCAGCAACAGGCCGATGCGCTTGCTCTCTATCAGCAACTGACAGGACAAGAGCAAATACCGCAGGACATAGCCGAAACCGCGCGGCCACTTCCAGCCAGCAGCCAACCCAATGACATTCTCGCGCAACATCCATTATGGCAATTATTGAGCCTGCAGAAGCAGCAACAGCTGCTGATCATCCAGAGTCAGCAAACGGGGAATAACGATCCTTGGACTGTCTCACTCACGGCCAAAAATACCGCCGATAATCAAGTCGATGATCAACAGCTTGGCATCGCCGTTTCTGTACCACTGACTTTGGGTTCTGCCCTATCACAAACCGAATTATCCCAATGGCAACAAGCCAATACCGAGCACACGCTCAACCTCGACCGAACCTATATCGAGCTAAAAACTCAGCTTAAAAAACTAGAGCAACAGCAAAACAACTTACTCGACCAACAGACATTGCTGACTCAAGCATTACACCTTAGCCGCACCATCACAGAGGAGCTGGCTAAGGTCAAAGACCAAAACCAAGTTAGCTACGAAGTCTGGCTGCGCCGCTATATGGATGCGCTCGATACCGAATCTCGCTTGGCACTGAACCAAGTCGCGCAGCAACAACTGCACTCCCAACAACTGCAAGCCCTAGGAATTTCATTATGATGGCCAAGTACGGCGCATGCCTTTTCTGTTTATCCGCCAGTGTTGCCACCTTAGTGCAGGCTGAATCCTTAACGATAAGTTCCCTCGGTAATTTAGACCTGAGCTACGTGCAACCACAGAAAGTCGCCAGCTATGAGGGCAGCCCTTTGCCCGCACAGATTGAAATCCTCCCCGGTAATGATTACTGGATCAGCACGCCGGAGAATATCCAGCAGATCAGCTTCCTCGTCGGCCAAGGCCAGCGGGTTACTAAGGGGCAAGCGATAGTCAAACTGACAGGGCCAGAAGTGTTTCACTACCTCGCCCAAGTCGAAGCCGCAAGCAGCTTATATCAACTGGCAAAGGGCCGTTATGAGCGCAATAAACCCTTATTAAACAATGGCAGTATCAGCGCCGAAAAGTGGCGCGAGATCAGCCAAGACTACTTCAGCACTCACCTCGAATACGAGCACATGCAGCATTTTATGGAGCTAGTCAAAAGCACAGATGCCACCACAGACTCGCTAGTGGTAGGCACGCCAATCGCGGGGATCGTCAAACTCAACCAAGTAAATGGACCTTATATGGCGGGTTCACAGCTATTTTCACTGGTGCCTAGCGACAGCATTCGCATCAAAGTCAGTGTGCCTATGAGCCAGTCACATTCGCTCTCGGCGGTGAACATCAATCAGTGCCATATCGCCATTGAGTCTATGTCGGCCATCGCCGAAGGTGCCTTTGTGACCGCTTGGTCATCACCCGTGCCGCAGGAATGTAACTTACTGTTAGGACAACAGATCACTGTGATTCCCGAGTATCAAAAAGCCGTATATCTGCTACCTAAAAATAGTGTTTTTAGTTGGGAGCAGGATAGCCAAGTGTTCACTAAAACCGCCGACACGCTCATCTCAGTGACTATCGATATTCTGGGTTCAACCCCTGAGCAATATATTGTTGAAAGCGATCAGGATCTGAGCCAAATCCAAGTGTTATCCCAGTCGGTTGCCGCAGTCAAAGGCATAATGCTTGGCCTAGGAGGCGAATAAGATGTTGACCTCAGTCATCCGCTTCTCGCTCACGCAGCGCCTATTTGTGCTGATTGTGGCGCTGATTATTATGTTAGCGGGAGCGCGAGCCTGGTTTTTGATTCCCTTGGATGCCTTTCCGGATATTTCGCCCACCCAAGTAAAGATTATCCTCAAGGCGCCCGGCATGACGCCGGAGGAAATTGAAGCGCAAATTACCGTGCCGATTGAAACCGAACTGTTAGGCATTCCCCATCAATCGATTCTGCGCTCGACCACTAAATACGCCATTAGCGATATCACCCTAGATTTTGACGAAGGTACAGATATCTATTGGGCGCGCCAACAGGTGAGCGAGCGCATCGCCGCCGTGTGGGATAGTTTCCCTGAAGGTGTGACAGGCGGCGTAGCGCCAATGAGTACGCCACTCAGCGAAATCTTTATGTTTTCACTCGAAAATCCCAATCTATCGCTGATGGAAAGGCGACAATTACTCGAATGGGAAATCCGCCCGTTACTGCGAACCGTTGCAGGCGTCGCCGATGTTAATATTCTCGGAGGATATGCTAAAAGCTTTAATGTGACGCCTAAACCGGCGGCAATGGCAGCTGCGGGCGTGAGCTTTGCAGCGCTGCAACAAGCGATAGTAGAAAATAATCATAACGAAGGTGCGGGTAAACTTACTATTGGTACCGATACCATTATCGTGCGCGCCGAAGGTCGTATCGATGACATCGACGAACTCAAACAATTAGTGATCAAGGCCGATGACGCTAGAGTGTATAGACTACAGGATCTAGCCGATATTCAAATTGGTCACTTAGCCCGTTATGGCGCAGTCACGAAAGACGGCAACGAAACCGCCGAAGCGTTAATCATCGCCCTGAAAGATGCCAATACCGCACAAGTGGTCAAAGATATTAAGGAAAAGCTCGATCAAATCAGCCTAACCTTGCCAGAAGGGAGCCAGATAAACACCTTTTACGACCGCGCGAATCTGATCAATACCGCGATTGATACCATCTCCAATGCCTTATTCGAAGCCGTAGTGCTGGTAATCATCTTGCTGGCGCTATTTTTAGGCAACGTGCGCGCAGCATTGGTCGTGTCACTCTCGCTGCCTCTCGCCGCGCTGATGACATTTTTGATGATGGATTACTTCAATCTTTCTGCGAACTTAATGAGCCTAGGCGGGCTAGTTATCGCCATCGGCATGTTAGTGGATTCATCTGTGGTCGTGGTCGAAAACATGGTGAATCTTATCGCCACTAAGCAAAGATTACCGCGGCTACATTTGATTTTTCGCGCGACCAAGGACGTTGCCATCCCCGTGGTATCGGGCACAGTGATCGTCATGATAGTATTCTCGCCCTTGCTGACCTTGAGCGGGCTTGAAGGCAAACTCTTTACCCCAGTTGCGGTCACTATCGTGTTTGCCATGCTGTCGGCGCTGGTGTTGTCGTTAACTGTTATTCCGGTTATCGCTTCTTACCTCGTCAACGAAAAAGCCGCCAAGGAACCTAAGGCGATTGAAAAGCTTAAACAGCTCTATCTGGGCAGTCTCAAGAGCACGTTTAGCCATCAAAAACGCTTTATGATAATCGCCTTTAGTTTGCTTATTGTCAGCCTAGGGTTGTTTGGACTGGTAGGTAAAACCTTTATGCCGACCTTAGATGAAGGCGACATTATCCTGCAGCTTGAGAAGTCTCCGTCAATTTCACTCGAGGCTTCGATTGCCATCGACAAGCAAATTCAACAAACCTTGCTAGCCAAAGTACCTGAAATCAAACAGATGGTGGCGCGAACAGGTGCAGATGAAATCGGCTTAGATCCCATGGGACTCAATGAAACCGATGTGTTCTTAGAACTTTTGCCCCGCAGCGAATGGCGCTTTGTAAATAAAGAAGCACTTATCGATGCGATCCGCACTGTGTTATTGGACTATCCCGGCGTTAATTTTAACTTTACTCAACCGATACAAATGCGCGTATCCGAAATGCTCACCGGCAGCATTGGCGACGTGGCGATCAAGGTCTTTGGTAACGATATCGACACCTTAGGTCAGCTCACGAGCCAAATCCAACAGCTGGTTAATACCACTAGCGGCAGCGTCGATGTGAAAATGGCGATGATCGAAGGCAGTCCTTTTATCAACCTCACCTTAGATAACGAGCTCGCCCGTGGCTTTGGCATGAGCACCATGGAGTTTGCTCGCTACCTGAAAAGCCAGCTCGAAGGCGTTATCGTGACCGAAGTGCTGCAAGGTAAAAAGCGCACCCCCGTGCTGATTGCTAACAATCAGAGCCACTTAAGCAGCATTAATGAGCTTGAAAATCAGTTACTGGTGATGCCAGATCACTCCTTAAAACGCCTGAGTGATGTCGCTACCTTAAGCTATAAGCAAGGCCCCATCCTTATCGAGCGTGAGCAAGGGAATCGCTTTTCAGTGATAACCACCAACGTGCAAGGTCGCGATATTGTGAGTTTTGTAGAAGAGCTCAACGCTAAAATCGCGCAGGAAATCAAACTCCCGAGTGGCTATAGCGTGAGTTTTGGTGGCGAGTTTGAAAACCAGCAGCGGGCCACCAGCAATTTACTGTTAGTGATCCCCATTGCTATCGCACTGATCACATTAATTTTATTCACGACATTTGGCTCACTGGCCAAAGCGGGCTTAATCCTCGCCAATGTTCCCTTCGCTATGATGGGCGGCATAGTTAGCCTGTATTTGTCAGGGGAATATTTGTCCGTGCCCGCCTCGGTTGGTTTTATCGCCTTGCTCGGCGTTGCTGTACTCAATGGCGTGGTGATGGTCAGCTATTACGAACAAACCCAGCACATGTTCAGCAACCTGCGCGAACGAGTGGAACAAGGTGCCACGCGGCGTTTACGCCCCATTTTGATGACGGCCACAACGGCGATGTTTGGTCTTATGCCGCTGGTGTTTGCCTCGGGCCCTGGGGCTGAAATTCAAAAACCTTTAGCGATTGTGGTGATTGGCGGCCTGCTCACTTCAACCATAACCACACTGTATTTACTGCCAATTCTGTATTTTTGGCTGGAGAAACGTAAATGAGCACAGAACAACTGTTAGTCCTGATCGCCCAGAATGATATTAAGGACGACATAGTCGATACCTTGATAGAGCTGGAGTTTCTGTCGGGTTTTAGCCTAGGTAATATTTGTGGTTTTAGCCGCGAACACAGTCATTTTAATATCAAGGAACAAGTAGAAGGTTATCGGGAGTTTTGTAAATTCGAAATCATGCACCCCGCGGCACAACAAGCGGCGCTGCTCGCTGCGCTGGCGCTGGTCTGCAAACATAATCCCTGCCGCTATTGGATTATGCCCATTGTTCAAAATGGTACTTTGTCCTAACTCATTGCGCCATTAACCGCATTAAATCTCGGCATCCCGACCTTCTCGCTAAGGTCGGCATGCCTTATAAACTCGCTACAAAATTGGCGTTGGACGCCGCACTAAAAAACCACTCAGAATCGATAAAATGCAGTAAGCGGTAAAGAAGTAAAAACCGTTTTCAAATTGCGCCTGGGTTTTCAACATTTCCCCCATACCGCCTGAGGCGTTCCCCGTCATAAAGGTGATGATCAGCGCTACCACAAACACATCGGCCATCGACCACTTAGCGAGTGCATTGACGACGGCATTAATCCTCAGTTTCAGGCCAATCGAACTCACACATTGCTGTACCAGCATTAAACTCAACTTCAAGGCGGGAACAACCACACTGAATAACATGACTAAGCCCGCAACGAGTCGATTGCCCGAGTGATAAAGTTCGGTTACCGTTCCCCAAATACTGCGAGTTTTCTGCAACACTTCGACTTCGCCCTTAAGGTTATTCAGCCCGAGCAAACCACTGACCATACCTAACATGCCGCGAGCACGTTCGCGCCCCGAGTCTTCATCAAAGCTTTGGGCAACTTGCGCTATACCTTGCTCAGCAAGCTTAGACTTATCGATAGTGCCACTGATACTCATGATAGGCTGAGTGACCCCTGGGATTAACAACGCCAAGGATAGGATAATGATAAAAATAGGAGATAGTGATTTCATCGCACTGTTCATCGCATTGCCAGACAGGAGAAGACATTCAGTTTACGGTTTTTAACGCAGGCTCTGCAATCGTTCACTCCTGCCATCAGCGAAGATGATGGCGTTAGGAATAAGAATATGAGGATTAATAGAAAGGCGTTGGATCGATATCCAATGAACTCGGTGACACGCCGCGCTCGATATACAGCTCAGATTTTAATAAATCCACCATAGCGACATCTGTGTAACGCTTTAATTTTAGAGAGTAAAAACACTTCACTACGGGATGTAATGCATCTCTATCCTTTGAGGTCCAAACAATCCCAATCTGGCCATCGGATAACTCCACCAGAGAGCCTACCGGGTAAATACCGATACAACGAATAAAGTCATAGACCAACTCTTGGTCTAAATGGAATGGCGTTAAACTGAGCATAATTTTAAAGGCTGCTGCTGGGCTCATGGCTTCTTTGTAGCAACGCGTTGCAGTTAAGGCATCAAAGATGTCGACGATACAGCTCATGCGACCATGAAGAGGGATTTGATCGCCTTTCAGCCCCCTTGGGTAACCTCGACCATCGAGCTTTTCGTGATGCATTAAACAGATATCTTTACTGGTTTGCGATAATCCTTTGGCTTCGTTCATAATTGCTAGCGCATACACTTGATGCAGCTTCATATGCTCGAATTCTTCTGGCGTCAGTTTGCCCGGTTTATGCAGCACTTTATTGTCGACTTTAATTTTACCGATATCATGTAAAATTCCGCCGACGGCTATCTCCCGCAATTTATCACGATCAAATTGTAAATACTTGCCAAAGGTTACTAATAAAAAAGCGACATTCACTGAATGTTCAAGTAAATAAGCATCTTTTGAGCGCAGCGCTGACATGCACTTAAGCGCGTCAGCATCTAACATAACAGACTCTATCATGTTGTCCGCTAAAGCCTCGAACGGTCCAACCTCAATAGCTTTGCCTTCAAAGGTTTCGGATAATACTTTACGAATTAGGTCTTTAGCCTCACTCAGCATCACCTTTGCTTGAGCTTGTTGTTTTTCACGACTTATGGGTATTTCTTGACTTTCTGGTTCACTAATAATTGGAGGAGCAGAATGGACTGGAGAATGAAGAGGGTTAGCCGTTTTCTTACTTAAACCACAATGCTCAGCAGAGCGTTGTGCATCAACCCAAACAAATTTGATACCGCTTTTCGTTAGCTTGGAAATTGCATCCTTATGCTTAATTTGCCCAGCATTGGTAATCGCAAGTTGGCCTTTATCCTGTTTGTCTATGGCGCAGACAAACATGCCTAATGTCAGTTGCGACACAGGTAATTTGATTAGGTCAACTAATTCTGCCGACTCATTCATATCTACAACCCCAAGGATGATTGCCTGAATAATATATCAATTTTAAACATATGATACTAAAGCGACCTACACTCGCATCTTCTGTTGTGATTAATTCATAATTATAGAGCAGACGTGAAGGCGAGTATTAGAGAATCACTATAGACTTTGTTGCTAAACGACATACGCTAAACTTAAGTAGATGGAATAAGGCCTGCAATGTTGCTTATGTGAGTAAGACTTTACCCTTCCTCAATAAAACTCTCTACCAATAATCCATTGTGTAGGCTGAGTTGCCGAGACACCGCACTATGTTCAATGCCTCTATGACAACTAAGCAAGATAGCGCAACCTTGAGAACTTAAACACTGCAGCAAATACCACGCTTTATCATAGTAATGCTTATCCATTCCCGCTAATGGGTCGTCCAATAACAACACCTTAGGATGTAAGCAAGCTATTGATGCTAAAGCAATTAAATGCTGTTGACCGTGGGATAATTTATAAGGTGGCAACTGAGATAAACCTGATAACCCCAACTCCTCCAACATTTGCGCAGCCCGCTCTTTAGGGAGCTTAAAACGCGTTAAGCTAAACTGCATTTCGGCTAACACGCTAGTCTCGAACAATTGTCGACTCGGTCTTTGCATCAACAGCCCTAGGTCAGCACCGTAAACGCCCAGCTTAGGCCTTCGCCCTAGCACCTTAATCGGCAGTCGCTGCTTCAAGTTAAGCACACCCGCTAAGCTTTTTAATAGGCTGGTTTTACCTGAGCCGTTATCTCCCATTAAGGTCACTATCTCACCCGCTTGAAGCTTAAACCCCTGTGGACACGTAAATAGCACTGGGCAGCCATCGAAACCAAACTCCAACGCCTCCGCATTGATCAAGACTTTGCCTACATGCTCAAACTTAGGCTGATTTCGCCACGTAGGCGCCTCAATTTGCGCCGCATCGCTCACTGTATAGATGCCTTCAGACAACTTGCCAGCTTCTAGCTGCCAGTGATGCTGAATTATCTCTGCGAAAGCCGAAGGGTTATGCTCAACCAACACTAACGCCATGCCCTCTTGGAGAAGATTCCGCAGCACCACCAGCAGCTCACTCACGCCATGATCATCAAGTTGCGCCCAAGGTTCATCGAGCAACAGTAAATGTGGCTCGCACACTAACTGAGCGGCAATCATTAAGCGATATGTTTGGCCAACGGAAAGCGTATTGAGCTGCGTATCGAGGCGCAAGTATAAACCGGCGCGCCGCAGTGCCAATTGCACTTTAAAGAGTATTTTTTCGGTGGAAATTCCAAGGTTTTCTAAAGCGAAACCGAGCTCTGCACCGACGGTTTTTCGCAATAGTTGTGTCTGCGGGTCTTGCGTGACCCAGCCGGTAACTAACCTAGGGGATCGCCAGATATCGCCTTCATGTGGACGATTTAACACGCCTGCAAGCAAATTGAGTAAACTCGACTTTCCTGAGCCAGTAGGGCCAGTCACGCAATGGCATTGGCCTGCACCAATCGTTAAGTCTATCTCCTGCAATACCGTTGGTAACTGACTGCCGTAGTTGAAGCTAACGCCTTCAAGCGTGAGGAGTTTCATATTCGCTCTGCCGGTATCAGGGGTTCATACTGGCCATCGTTTTCATCTTGTAACGTCGTTGTACCTAAAAACACGCTAGGCGTATTCTTTAAGGATTTCTTTAAAATTTTGGCGCTATCGATACTAAGCTGTTGTGCATCAATCCCGCCATCAACCGTTGCTATTGCACGTACTTCAACGTCCCCCGTATGAACGATGTTAGCGTTATTGATATTGAATAACGGCTTATGAGCCATATCATCAGCTTGAGCAGTGAAAACTAGGCTCATCGCAGACTCGTAGCGCAGGCTAGAAACGACACTCTAAAAATAGCATTCGTGGTAATCATATTTTGCAGATCACGTATAAAATTTAAACTGTACTCGCTATTGTGAGCCGCAACGATTCTGTCTCAACCGAAAAACCATTAAAAACCAACTCAGATCAACTAATTAAACTAAAGGGGAGAGGCATTTCACCATCAGCAGACAAAATGTCTCTCAAAGATGGTTCGAACGACAAAAAGACCCACTTAAGTCACGGTTTTTATCGTCATTAAATGAGACTATGGCAAAAGTCACACACCAGAGGCTTACATCTTGACACTCTTGGCTGTGGCCTTTAATTTGAGCGAAAGATTCTTATTTACAAACTTAATCAACTAAAGGGTAAATGACTTAAAAAATAGTACATTAGCCTGAATTAAATGTATTAATGCGGAATACTGATAACGTGACTTTCAGCTTTCGCCTTCATCCCTTATCTTTACTTTGGAGTTCTATTTGCCCGTTCATGCCCTGTCAGAAGACCTTAAGTCTCTCATCGACAAACTCATTCAATTAAAGCAAATTCCTGTGACAGAACGGGTCATGCAGCTGTCTGTTGGTACAGTCGCGATGCCTTTAATTTCATGGCTGGCATCACAGGTCCAATTTCCACGTATTTACTGGCATGGGCGCGATAGAATTGAAGAAGTGGCGGCGATAGGATCGTGTAAAGATATTAAGTTTGAAACGGCAATCAGCGATCAGCAACTGGCCACGACCTATCAAGAGCAGCGCGCGTTATCAACCAATCAGAATATTCGCTACTATGGCGGTGTCGCTTTTGATCGCACCATAGAATCTTGGCCTGAGTTTGGTAATAGTCACTTTATCCTACCGCGTATTGAATTTAGACGTAGTGGCAACCAATTTAGTTTGTTAGTGAATCTTAACTTTGCCGATAATGATCATCATAGCGAAATAGATAACGCCATTGCAGCTATCGAAGCTGTGATGCCTGCAAAGCCACTTTCGCCACCCAAAAAAATCGCCCTTTTAGCACGCACGGATACGCCCGACTTTACACGTTGGAAAACCCTTGTTGAACAAGTTATCGACCCGAAGTTCAATCAAGACACCCCAAAAGTGGTGTTATCTCGGTTAACTCAGCTTGCCGTTAACGAACCTGTCGATCCTTGGATGGTGCTTGCCTGCTGGCAAGGGCGTAATCCTAATAGCTTTCAATTTGGCTTTCAATTTAGCCCTAAGCGTACTTTTATCTCTTGCTCACCAGAACGTTTATTTCGCCGTCGTCAACAAGAGTTATTTACCGAAGCCCTTGCCGGCACAACGATTCGCGGCTTAAGCCAAGAAGAGGATATTGCACTGGCAAACGCCTTATTAGAAGACAATAAAAATAGCGTTGAAAACCAACTTGTTCGCAGCCATATAGTCAACATGCTCACACCATTGAGCCGTTATGTCGGTGCCGATGAACTCGCCACTATTTTTAAACTCAATCATATTCAACACTTACACCGTGCAATTCATGCCGAGCTAAAAACAGGTGTCAATGATTTTGAACTGTTACAAGCCCTGCATCCAACGCCTGCCGTAGGTGGGTTACCCAGACATACTGCGATGAGCTTTATTCGCCAGCAAGAAGGGTATATGCGCGGCTGGTATGCCGGTGCCTGTGGCTATTTTAATCAGTACGAAAGTGAATTTTCGGTCGCTATTCGTAGCGCTCTAATCGAACCAGGTCGGATTAATTTATTTGCAGGGGCAGGGATTATTGCAGGCTCTGATCCACAAGCGGAATGGCAAGAATTAGAGAATAAACTCGCGACTATTATGTCGATTCTTTTCGAGCTGTAGACTTTTCGAGCTGTAGAGTAAGTCATGGCCAAACATGGCATGATTAAATTTTGTCGACACTTTTACATTAAGCGTTGCCATTAATGGTGTTACCCCCCTCCTTAGAAATAGTCAAACTGCAAAAAATCTTGCCGTTTATACGCGTCTTTAAACAGCAAGCTTGCATCTTAAAACTCGCCCACTATAATGACGACCCCGATTTCAGTACGCTATTATCGGTTATCGAGTCGTAAACATAATAAATTAAATATTAGCGGGTTCCCTCACCCCGCCCTGCACAACTAAAAAGGCCACCTATGTTAATGTTAACTACAGCGCAGCTTCGCCGTGCTTTATTCCTATTAGTAGGATTCCATATACTGATTATTTGCGTCAGCAACTACTTGGTACAATTGCCATTTCAACTATTTGGTTACCACACTACTTGGGGTGCATTCAGCTTTCCATTCGTGTATTTAGCCACAGATCTCACTGTCCGTATTTTTGGCCAACAAGCCGCGCGTAATATCATACTCAAAGCCATGATTCCGGCGTTGGTGATTTCTTACGTGATAGGTGTGATGTTCCATCAGGGTAGTTTTCAAGGGGCTGATTCACTGGCACAGTGGAATACTTTTGTATTTCGTATCGCTTTTGCCAGTTTTGCTGCGTATTTAATCGGTCAGTTAATGGATATTACGGTTTTTGCCCGTATTAGAAAAAACCGTTCTTGGTGGGTTGCGCCCGCTGCATCAACCTTAGTGGGCAATCTTGTCGATACCTTAGTCTTCTTTAGTATCGCCTTTTACGCCTCTTCTGATGACTTTATGGCAGCCAACTGGCTCGAAATTGCTACCGTCGATTACGGTTTTAAACTGATCGTGAGTTTAGGGCTTTTTTTACCGGCCTATGGCGTTTTGCTAAAAGTCTTACAAGACAAGATTTTGCGAGCCAATCCGCAAGAATCAATTTCCTGATTTGTAAAGATGTGCACTTTTTGCAATAAATAGCTTGCAAACACAAATGAGAATGATTATTGTTAACTCGCGTTCCAAAACTCATCTTTAATAACGCTGACTGGTAATCAACGTAATTAGAGTGCTCCTGAGTTTGCAAGCACGACATTGCTCACACACACTCTTTGTGGCCGGACTCATCATCCGGCTTTTTTTTGCTTATTTTTCTGCACTACCCACATCCAAATAATAGACTTCACAGCTGCACCACAAAATGACGGCAACGACCGCGCTAACAAGCCTGCTCTGCATTTAGAAACATCATTATTCGCCAGACATCTCGTTATAATTACCTGCAAAGTATAATCCCTCATAGGGACTATTTTGCCGCTCTTCCTTCGCTTCACGATATAGGCCCATAGTAAACAAACTCCCTTTACCTAAGGTTGAACTCACTTCTATGGTGCCGCCAATCCGCTTAATAATGCCGTAACTCAGTGAAAGTCCTAAACCAGTGCCATCCTTACGCGTGGTATAAAAAGGGTCGAAAATACGCCCTAGCTGTTCTGGGGATATACCAACACCTTCATCTTCGACTTCAATTTTGACGCCAATCGGCACACCCTGTTGCAGCCAGTCATAGGTTCGTATCCAAATTCGACCTTTACCATCCATCGCATGGGCAGCGTTTACCACCAGATTAATCAACACTTGTAATAACTGTGGTTTGTTAACTTGCACTGGGCAAGTTGCGTTTAGCTCAGTAATCAATACCACTGCTTGTTTCTGAATAGAATGCCGCACTAATACCAGCATTTCTTCAATGATGGAGGTCATGTTGTGCATTTCTAATGGTGCATTAAATTCGCCAGGGCGGCTGTACTGCAGCAAGCTGCGGATTATGGTTGTGATCCGTCCTACTTGCTGAATAACGAGATCAATTTCCTCTTTTACCACATCGGCATTGTCGCCCAGCTCATAACGCAGTAGCTCCATATTGCCGAGGATCACCGCCGTGGGGTTGTTAATCTCGTGGGCGATCCCCGCTGTCAACTCTCCGAGTGCGGTGAGTTTTTCATTAGTGACGAGCTGTTGGCGTGTTTCATTGAGTAATGCGACATTACTTTGTAGCTCTAAAGTTTTGTCATGCAAACTGCGGGTACGCTCTGCGACTTTTACCTCGAGCTGCTCTGCCGCTGCTTGAATTTGGGCATTTCGACTCTGCAAGAGGTCGAGCATGCTGTCGAATTGTTCGGCTAAATTCGACAACTCGTTATCCCTGTCTAAATCTAAAGCACCAATACGGATATTTCGACCTGACTGAACCGCTTGCACCACTTGGTGAATTCGTTCAATCGGTAACAATAAGCTATAAGCCCCACGATAAACTAATAGTCCAGACACTAAGAGCACCAGCATTAAAATGGTACCCAATTCGATAATATTTAATAAGTAATTATGGATAAAGGGTGATTCCGAAAATCCGGTATAGATCATGCCAACACGCTGGCCGCGAACATCTTCTAAAGGGGCGTAGGCGGAAATAAACCAATCATTAAATACAAAGGCGCGGTTGATCCACTGCTCACCATTGACTAATACTTTTTCCTTCACTTCATCAGACACTAAGCTGCCAAGTGCACGTTCTGGCGCTTCTCCCTCATGGGCAGGAAACTTGAGCGGTACGTTAGTAGAAATGCGCACATCATCTAAAAAGATGGTGACTGTACCAATAGAGCGCTCGGGTAAAGTCCCTTTGTCGTAAACCAAATCACGAATATGATCGACAATCCAGGTATCGCGATTAAATAAGATCCCACCATCCAGATACCAAGCCACTTTACCTTCTAAGTCCGGCACGGGGAGCAGGCTGCGGCTTAATAGACCACGCTCCTCAACGGTTTGAGTCGTGCTCTGTGACCGCAAGGTTGCCACTATAGGAATACGCGCGGTTGGTGCTAATTCAGGATCAATACGCGCTAACCGTTCAGGCGGTAACACCATTAATCCAGAATACGGCAATAAGCCGTTTATTTTAGGCAAAATTTGCCGTAAATCAGGGTCTTCGGCGGCATCAGCAACACTGATCAAACGTAAATAATCGAGCTGAAGTTGTTTTTTTTGCAGCAGGAGAAATGCATCGATACTGGCTCGATGATTAATGGTTGCCTCTGTTACATTCGATTTTTCACTACTGAACTTTTCGGCACTCAATAGTGGCCTAAAATCATTTTGAAAAGCCCAAGAGGTGACCACTCGCTCAAGTTGATTCTCTTGACGAACCTGCACTTGCAACAAGGTGTTTTCGGCAACAGATAAGTCAGCTTTAACCATCATAAACAGCTGCTTACCTGTGTAACTGATGTTCCAGTAAATCGTAATAAATACTAAGCTCACTAGCGTCAGCAGGATAGGTAATAACGTCAGGATTAAGATCCGATAACGCACCTTGGCCTGCATTTGCTGCCAACTCACACCAAAAAAATGAGTGAAAAATGACACCCTATGACTCCTGCTCACTGCCAAAGTCAAACCACTCTTTATATTTGCGATCTAAGGTCTTACGCGATACCCCTAAATCCCTTGCCGCAGCGGACTTATTGCCAGAGTGTAAGTCCACCACACTGGTAACATGGTGTTTTTCGACTTCTTTTAATGGCCAATCCAGCGGATAGCCCGATGTAGATAACACTTCACTTTTTAGCTGTTGTTTCCAATATTCCGCAGGCGGTTTACCCAGTAAAATACAGCGTTCAATCATGTTGCGCAGTTCACGGATATTACCCGGCCATTCATGCTGCTGCAGTTTCACCATATCCTCATGGCTCCACACCACTTCCCTGACGCCAAGTTCAGCGGCCAGTTGGCGAGTGAAATGATGAGTTAACTCCACCACATCTTCGGGCCTGTCGCGTAATGGCGGAATTAAAATATCCAGCACATTGAGTCGATAATATAAATCTCGACGGAAATTACCCGCCTCCACCTCATCAATCAGAGTACGGTTAGTGGCCGCGATCACTCGCACATCGATATTAACTTCTTTCTCGCTACCCACGGGACGAATCGCTTTTTGCTCTAACACTCTAAGCAAAGCGGTTTGCATTTTCAGTGGCATTTCACCGATTTCATCGAGAAAAATCGTCCCTCCCGAGGCAAAACTAAATAAGCCTTCACGATTACCTTTCGCGCCCGTAAATGCCCCCGCAGTATGACCAAACAGTTCACTTTCCAATAGTTCAGAGGCGATAGAGCCACAGTTTACCGGGACAAAAGATCCCTGCCGTCCACTAAGTAAATGCAATTGTCGTGCGACTAGTTCTTTGCCCGTGCCAGATTCACCTTGAATAAGCACGACAGCATTGGTCGGCGCCACACGCTCGATAATGTATTTCACCGACTTCATGGCTTCACTGCTGCCAATAATGGTCGATGAATAACCAATTGACACCTCACGGCGCAGCATTAAGTTTTCGCGCTTAAGCAAACGACGCTCAATACAGCGATCGACTGCCGCCATCATCTGCTCAAGGTGGAAAGGTTTCATGATAAAGTCAGAGGCACCGGCGCGCAGTGCGGTAATGGCCACTTCCATATCGGCATAACCCGTCATAAAAATAATATCTGAACGACGGCCTTGCTCATCGAGTGCTTCATGCCATTCAATACCTGAGCGACCGGGTAAGCGAATATCAACGATGAGCAAATCAAAATGACAACGGCTGCGTAGCTGCTCCGCGTCTTCGATGCTGCCAGCCGTCTCAACTAAGGCGAATTTTTTCGATAACGCCTTATTTAAAAAACTGCGCATGCCGGGTTCATCATCAACAATGAGCACTGATACTGCCGATGGAAGGGGCTTGAGATTATTATCTGTCGGGTTCATATTGTCTGCTTCTGGACATTTTGACTCATTTGCGACCAATTCTATCATTGAAAAGAGATAAATAGGCCACTATGAACCACTGGAAGTGTGTGCTGAGACAATTTGTCTGTAAAATATTTAATCAGCTTGAGACTAAGCTCACAAATTAGCTTAGGCTGTGAAGAAAATGGTCGCATTATCAGCTTGGCATCTAATTTGCTTTGCAACCAAACGTATTACTATTTATGCGTTCTTCCTCTCAATAGGCATTTGAGTTGGAATCCTATTTTCCGCCAAGGAGTACCCATGTTAAAAATGAAATCATTACTGAGTTTGGTTATTGCAGCCAGCTTTTTCAGTGTTTTACCCGCTCACTCGACTGAAATTATCAAGTTAGCTACAACCACCAGCACGGAGAACTCAGGCCTACTAAAAGAACTATTACCTAAGTTTGAAAGTGAATCAGGTTATAAAGTCCAAGTTATCGCAACTGGCACAGGTAAAGCCCTAAAACTAGGTGAGCAAGGTGACGTAGATTTAGTGATGACCCATGCTCCTAGCGCCGAAGCTAAATTCGTTGCCGATGGTTTTGGTGTTGAGCCACGTGGCATCATGGAAAATGATTTCGTGGTACTTGGCCCTAAAAATGACCCTGCAAAAATTCGTGATAGCAAAACTGCCGAAGAAGCCTTTAGTAAAATTGCAAAATCAGGTGTGCCTTTTATCTCTCGTGGTGACAATTCAGGCACTCACATCAAAGAGTTAGAAGTATGGAAAGCAGCAAGTGTGACACCAGACTTCAAAGGTTACACTTCAGTAGGCCAAGGCATGGGTAAAACTCTGCTGATGGCAAACGAAATGCAAGGTTATACGCTATCTGACCGTGGTACTTTCGTCGCTTACAAAACTAAGCTAGATCTAGGCGTTGATTTTGATGGTGGCAAAACTTTAGCTAACCCATACCAAGTCGTGCTAATCAACTCTGCTAAATATCCAGATCTAAACCACAAAGGCGCTAAAGCGTTAAGTGACTGGTTGATCAGCAAAGAAGGTCAAAGCATGATCAATAACTTCAAAGTTGAAGGTGAGCAATTGTTCAAGGCAACTTATAGCGAATGAGCGACGGCTGGTTAGCACTGTTACAGCAGGCGTTAAGCCTGCTGTTTTCATTGGACCCCGACGTTTGGTCCATTATTTCGATCTCGTTTTCGGTTTCTTTCGCAGCCCTACTGATCACTTTAGTTCCTTCTATGGTGCTCGGCTTCGTGTTGGCGTTTGCGCCATTTTATGGCCGATGGGTCATTACTAACTTAGTCCAAACCCTGCAATCTATCCCTACTGTGGTTATCGGTCTGCTAGTTTATCTATTACTCACACGCAATGGCCCATTGGGTGATTTAAAGTGGTTATTTACCCAAGAAGGTATGATCCTCGGGCAAATGTTGATTTGCGCGCCTGTATTAATCGCCTTGAGCCAAGCCGCATTTACCAGTGTAGACCGCAGAGCGTGGGAAACTTCACGTACCTTAGGTGCCTCTTGGTGTAGCGCGGTGTGGACCGTGTGCCGCGAATTGCGTATGCCGTTACTACTGGCGATTGTTGCGGCTTTTAGTCGAATTTTGACTGAAGTAGGCTGCTCTATGATGGTTGGCGGTAATATTTTAAACGTAACGCGTAATATCCCCACCGCCATTGCACTCGAAACCAGTAAAGGTGACTTCGCCCAAGCGATTGCCCTCGGACTCGTGCTGCTCATCTTAGCCTTGATCCTTAACTTTGCTTTAGGTAGTTTACGCGGCAAAGCGATGCCAAGGAGCCATTAAACAATGAGTAAGGTGAAACTTATCGCCCGCGACTTAGAAATGTCCTTTGGCGCGCGCCTGTTATTCAAAGCCGATGCGTTAGCACTCTGCCAAGGTGATGTCATTTATCTGCAAGGCGACAATGGTACTGGTAAATCGACCTTAATGAAGATTCTGGCAGGCCTAATGGCACCAACGAAGGGCCATATTGAGACGGTGGGTTTTGCTAAAAATGCCTGGTGGCGACGTAACCCTTTATTAGGTAAAGCGGTTTATCTACATCAACATCCTTATTTATTCGATGGCACTGTAGAATATAATCTTACCTATGGGCTAAATTTCAGCTCAGAAACCAAAGCCAAGGCGAAACAACGGATTACTCAAGCGATTGAGATGGCGCAGCTAGGCTCGCTATTACATGCCAGAGCCAGTAACCTCTCAGGCGGAGAAAGACAGCGTCTCGCTATTGCGCGCGCTTGGATCCTCCAACCTAAACTACTAATGCTTGATGAGCCAACGTCTAATATGGATAAGGATTCCCAAGAGCTAGTATTAAAAATGATCCAACAACTCAAATACGAAGGTACCGGTATGTTACTGAGTAGCCATCAGAATTGCGCGTTAACCGCTATTTGTGAACAGCAGTGGCACATAGAAGGCGAACAAGTGATGACCACCTATCCACATTCTCAATCTTTGCCAGCACAGGAGCCCTTATATGTCATCGCAAATTGATGCCGTTATTCTCGCCGGTGGTATGGCACGTCGCATGGGCGGTGACGATAAAGGTCTCGTCGAATTAAACGGCGAAGCCATGATTAAACATGCCATTGATAGAATAAAACCTCAGGTTAAGGAGATCCTGATCAACGCAAATCGCAACCAAACACGTTATGCTGAGTTCGGTTTTAAAGTGATAAGCGATGAACACAGTGGTTTTCTTGGCCCCTTAGCAGGTATGATCGCTGCGATGGGCAAGACCGATGCCGATTACTTATTGGTAGTGCCCTGCGACTGCCCATTACTGCCACTCGACCTTGTGCCGCGTATGTTAGCCACAATTGAAACTGAAGATGCTGAGCTAGCCGTTGCCAGTGACGGTGAATATGAGCAACCTGTAGTGATGCTGCTAAAACCTAGCTTACGTGATTCGATGAAAGCCTTTCTTGAGGCGGGTGAGCGTAAAGTGGACTTTTGGTATATTAAGCATCACTTCGTTGTCGTGTCGTTCGCCGATCAACCCAATGCCTTTGTGAATGTGAATACGCCAGAACAAAAACAACGATTGGCCATAGAAATAACCAAAAGCTAAGGTTCCAACAACTCAAATTAGAGGTGCAAATGAGTAACCCCTTCGTCAATCCGCTCGCTATTCCCGTTCTCGGATTTTGTGCCTACAGTGGCACGGGGAAAACCACCTTACTCAAGCAGTTAATCCCTGAATTAAATCAGCGTGGTTTACGCTTAGCTGTGATTAAACATGCGCACCATAATTTTGATGTGGATATTCCCGGCAAAGATAGCTACGAAATGCGTAAAGCCGGCGCGCGGCAAATGCTAGTTGCCTCCCATGTACGCTGGGCGCTGATGACTGAAGATGCCCGCGATGGCGATCCTGAGTTAGTCCATTTGCTCAAGCAAATCGAAGCTGACAAAGTCGATATTGTGTTGGTCGAAGGCTTTAAAAAACTCGCATTACCTAAAATTGAATTGCACCGCGCCGCCCACGGCAAACCTTTTATTTATACCCAAGATGAAAACATCCTCGCTATCGCCTGTTGCGATGATACCCAGTTACCGAGCAGCGAACTTCCAACTGAGCTACGCCGTCTCGACCTCAACAATATCGGCCAGATTGCCGACTTTGTGATGGACTACGCCAAAAATTGGCAAGCACCGAGCGTGTGCTTACCGATAGCCACAGTAGAAGCCTGCACTCTTGGCAATGACAAGAATCTCAGCGTAAACCAAGGGTTAGCACAGATATTATCCCATATATCTCCCGTAACTGAAGTTGAAGAACTTGAGTTAGATGCCTTAGATAACCGTGTACTTGCCCACGACAGTATTTCGCCCATCGACGTGCCGCAGCAAACTAATTCAGCGATGGATGGCTACGCGTTTGTCTATCAAGATCCCATGCCAGCCAACTTAAAGCGGGTAGGTGAAGTCCTTGCAGGTCATCAATACTCAGGCACACTTAACGTTGGCGAAACCGTGCGGATTATGACCGGAGCCACAGTGCCAGCTGGCGCAGATACAGTGCAGCCCCGTGAGCTAGCCACTGAAATCGACGGCATAGTTACCTTTGAAGGCCACATTCAAGCGGGTCAACATGTTCGACTCGCGGGTGAAGACATTGCAAAAGGCCAAGTAGCATTAACCAAAGCCACTCGCTTGAGCGCCGCCGAACAAGGTTTATTGGCTTCACTTGGGCTTAATCGCGTGAGTGTATATCGTCGTCCAACCGTGGCTGTATTCTCCACTGGCGATGAAGTGAGCCAACCAGGCGAAACGCTAAAAGCCAACTGCATCTATGACTCAAATCGCTTTACCATTAAAGCCATGGCAAAACGCCTAGGTTGTGAGGTCATCGATTTAGGTATTATTGAAGATTCTGAAATCGCTCTCGAAGCAACGCTAGCCAAAGCGGCAACCCTAGCCGATGTCGTCATCAGCTCGGGTGGTGTATCCGTCGGTGATGCGGATTACATTAAAACTGTGCTTGCTCGCCTTGGTAATATCGATTTCTGGCGTATTAACATGCGTCCAGGTCGACCACTCGCCTTTGGTAAGGTGGGTGATTGCCTGTTCTTCGGTTTGCCGGGTAATCCTGTCGCAGTCATGGTGTCTTTCCTGCAATTTGTACAACCCGCTCTGCGTAAATTAGCGGGTGAAGTAAACTGGCAAGCGCCATTATTCCCTGCAATCAGTGATGAAATACTGCGAAGCCGCCATGGCCGCACCGAATTTATTCGCGGTATTTATCAGCTTGGTAAAGATGGACGTCTACACGTCAGCAGTACGGGCAATCAAGGTTCTGGAATGTTGAGCTCAATGGTCAAAGGGAATTGTCTCATCATCATAGGTGATGATGTAGAAGCCGTGAACGCAGGTGAAACGGTGTTTATTCAGCCCTTTGCGGATCTACTTTAAGATCTAGTGAGTTTTTTATGAGTCTAATTGTGGATTCTTTTGGCCGTAAGGTTGAATACTTACGGCTCTCAATCACCGACCGCTGCGATTTTCGCTGCGTTTATTGCATGACGGAGGAACCTTGCTTTCTGCCAAAGGAGCAAGTTCTCCACCTCGAAGAATTAGCTTGGATTGCACAAGCCTTTACCGAACTCGGTGTCACTAAAATTCGTCTGACTGGCGGTGAACCCTTAGTTCGCACCGATTGCGACCAGCTGGTTAGCCTACTTGGTAAACTACCAGGGCTTACGGATTTGTCTATGACCACCAATGGTTCAAGACTGACAAAATTTGCTAAGCCCATGTTTGACGCTGGATTAAATCGCCTTAATATCAGCCTAGATACCTTAAATCCCACACTGTTTACCCAATTAACTCGTAACGGCAAACTAGACAGAGTTATCGACGGCATTGATGTGGCCATTGCCACAGGCTTTAAGCGCATTAAGATTAATGCGGTGATTTTGAAACAACAAAATGACAATGAAATAATTGATTTAGTAGATTTCTGTCGTGGTCGCGACTTGGATATCGCTTTTATCGAAGAAATGCCGCTTGGCGAAATAGATGAGCGCAAACGTGCCCGTCACTGCAGTAGTGACGAAGTGAAAGCGATGATTGAAGCTCACTATCCATTGCAGCTATCGAGCAAACGTACTGGTGGCCCCGCGCGTTATTACACTATGGCCGACAGCTCAATCCATATCGGTTTTATCTCGCCCCACAGCCACAACTTCTGCCACGAGTGCAATCGCGTACGAGTCACTGTCGAAGGTCAATTACTACTGTGTTTAGGTAATGAGCATGCTGTTGATCTCAAAAGCATAGTACGTGAGTTTCCGGCTGATATTGAAAGGCTAAAAGCCGCTATTCTCACAGGGATCAACCTTAAGCCTAAACAGCATGACTTCGATAACAACGAAGTACAAATCCTACGTTTTATGAACGTGACTGGCGGTTAACCATCGCCACTCAATAGTTTGCAGGGCTAGCATCTCAATTTGGCCGTGATAAACTCAAGTTATCATTCCATATTTAGCAGCACACATCCCTATGGCCTTAACTCGTAAACAATGGAATAACATCATCATTATCGCCTGTGTCTTTATGGTCGCGGTACTGACTTTTATTGATAAAAAAACCAATAATGTTCCAAGTGATGCCCAGTTGTTATTTGACGATAATGCACCGCTCGCACAGTTACAACTCGATGGGCTATGGCTACATAAGCAAGCATCAGAATGGCGCTGCGATACTAAAGTGCTTAATTGCGATGAATGGGCCAAAGCATGGCAAACCATACGAGTATCGCCCTTAGCTGCTGCACCAGAAACCACTGATGCCCCTCAAGAATTAGTGATACAGATTGCTGATATCAGTGATTTTCAACTATGGATCTATTTTCCCAAGGAAGGCGCCCTAAAATCTCCTGCAGGTAATTGGTACTTAGTGCCACCGAGCTTACGAGCTACACTGCAACCTATTCTCGATGCGAAACCCGCAGCGTAATATCGCCTCCTTTTACTTAAAATAAGACAGAACCCATGCCGGAATTACCAGAAGTTGAAGTTACCCGTCAAGGTATTGCGCCATTCCTTGTCGAGCAAACCGTGGTTGATCTTGTGATCCGTAATGGTTCACTGCGTTGGCCTGTACCTGAAATCGCCAAGCAGATTATTGGTCAAGTCATACGCCAAGTGCGCCGTCGTGCTAAGTATCTATTAATTGATACCGATGCAGGCACCAGCATAGTGCATTTGGGTATGTCGGGAAGTTTACGGATTTTGCCCCACGACACCCCAGTAGAAAAACATGATCATATCGATTTAGTGCTCGCCAATGGTCGCCTATTACGCTTTAACGATCCAAGACGTTTCGGCGCTTGGTTATGGTGTGAGCTTCCCGAAGAAGCCCACCCATTACTTGCTAAATTGGGGCCTGAGCCACTGACTGATGCCTTTAATATTGCCCAATTAGCAGCAGCTTTAGCTGGCAAGAAAAAGGCCATCAAGCTTTGCCTAATGGACAATCATATCGTGGTGGGTGTCGGCAATATTTACGCCAATGAAGCCCTATTTGCGGCGGGTATTCACCCAGAAGCCGAAGCGGGTAAAATCGATATTGAGCGCTTGTGTGTACTAGTCGCCGAAGTGAAACAAATCTTAGCCCACGCCATTAAACAGGGGGGCACCACACTGAAAGATTTTACCAATGCCGATGGAAAACCGGGTTACTTTGCCCAAAAACTGCATGTCTATGGTCGCGGCGGCAAAACCTGTACCCGCTGCGGTAATCTATTAAGTGAAATCCGCTTAGGCCAACGCAGCACAGTATTTTGCGGCATTTGCCAAACACGTTAACGCAACCTCAAGACAAAGCGGATAAAAAAGCCTGCAATAATGCAGGCTTTTTTAATCGTGAATGCTAGAACCGATACTCGAAACTACTAAAGAGTGTGGCATTGGTATCATTGTCTTCAGCCTCAAATTCTGATTTAGACACAGTCCCACCTAAGCTCCACATGCCCTTCCACAGCGGCATCCGATAGGAAAGTTCAAGCATTAACAAGTCTTCTTTAAGAGGTTGTGGTGCCCAAGTTGTCGCTACGTTTGAACCATCTTTATTTAACTGTGCATAGCGTAGTAATGAGGTAAACCCACGGCTATTGGTCAGCTGCCCCACCAATCCGACGACAAATACTTGCGCATCACTGTCATAGGTTGAGCCTAAAGCGCGGTCATAATAACGAGAGCCACTGAGATAGACAGGATCTTCATAGAAGCAATTTGCACTATCACCATCGCACTTGACATAAGTGTCTGAGTACTCAATAAAAAACTTAAACTGTTTAGCCGTTGTGCCAAAATGAGTATCGATGCCCCAAAGTGAACCGCAGTCGCTGCCATTCTCGCAGCTACGCTCTAGGTATAAGCCAACAGGAATATTGCCCAATGTGTCGGCATAGCGCATATCGATACTTTGAGTTCTGTGGCCTGCATCTCGGCGCTGATCTGGCGCGCAATTATCAGCACCATCAATACACACTGGACTACTCGTCACCGAGTCCCACCAAGAGTCAAAGTTACAATCTTGGCCTTCACCACAAAACAGTGTTGACCAAGATAGGCCGATTTCCAGCTGTTTAATCGGTCTGGCGCTTAAACGCATATCCCACTCAGCCGTTTTTGGCACAGCGCGATCAGCCTCCATCAGGCTAAACCCGCTTTTAAATGTCCAGGGGCCAATCCAAGATAACCATGGCGTTTCAAAAGCAGATGCATTATTGCGACTCAAGGTCAGCGACGGCATAGAGCGCGCATTGTTAGAGCGGTGCAACGCAGAATCAAATCCGGGTCCCCACCATTGCTCAACCGAACCTAGGGTTGCAATCCAGTTACCAAAAATAATCGCAAAGTAGGATTCATCAAGACGAAAGTTTTCACTATCCTGAGGATCATAGGTTTCTGCCACGGTCGTTTTATAGGCGATACGTGAACCTAAATACTCATACGAGCCCAGCACTTCGCCTTTTTCACGATAGTCAGAGCCATAATGTCGAAAGCGAGCAGGATCAGATGCGGCCGTCACTTTTATACGCGCATTACCGTGATTATCCACGGCATTTTGATAGTAAAAATTTACTCGCGCAAAGGCTTGCACTAAAGAGGCTGAAAGCAACTCTGGTTCAACTTTCGCTAAATCACCACCGATACCTGACCACATCAAAGGATACGTATTTACAGGTACAGTAATGACGCCCGCATCGGCAAGCGCTTGAATATCCGCTCTAAGATAGATATCAGAAGCATCGACCCAAGGCGCGGCGGCAAGTACAGAAGAAAAAAACAGTCCCGTGGCCACGCTAGTCGCGAGTAGTGTTGGAGTGAAAACAGCCTTCATAACATCCTTTTAGGTATCATCGCGAGGTCAAACTCGCCTCAAAGTTAACACAAAATACTGACAAAAAAGTGGATAAGACTTACAGTTTCGTCAGTTTAAGCTTTGCTGTTAGTGCCATCGCCACTTCAGGGTGAACAAACTGCCTTACATCGCCACCATGTAAAGCGACTTCCTTTACTAGGGTTGATGAAATAAAGGAGTTTTCTTCAGCTGGGGTTAAAAATACACTTTCCAGATTAGGGCTCAGCCTACGATTCATATTCGCTAATTGAAATTCATATTCAAAATCAGAGACCGCACGTAGACCACGTACCAGCACACTCGCATTTTGCTTTTTAGCAAAATCGACCAGCAGGCCAGAAAAGCCAACCACTTCAACATTATCCAAGAGAGCCGTGACACGATTAACCATTTCAACCCGTTCTTCTAGGGTAAATCTTGGCTGCTTAGAAGGATTAGCTGCAATGCCAATAATCACATGCTTGAATAACTTAGCTGCCCGCTCGATTAAATCGGCATGGCCATTAGTGATTGGGTCAAATGTCCCCGGATAAATCGCTCTTGTGTGCATAGTAAAAGTCTATTCCCACTTTTATTAATTCAATAAGGGTATAAAGCATCCCGTTACTACATCATAAAATAGCTTTACGACTACAAAAGACTAACCTTGCCAATGATTAATTAACCTTAAAAATCAAACAGGTAAGTAATAAAGCTAACGATGATACTGGCGCGTATTATATACTAGATTTAATTTAGATATCTGACGATCATAATTCAAAGCACAATAATTGAAAAATGACTTTCGGCAGAACTAGTAAATGAATGTCGGCCAGACTCAACAATAAAAAGTAATTTAAATAAAAATCAATGGCTTATGTTTTTTTGCGATATGCAGGATGGATTCATCTTCACAGACGGAGTCAATTGATTAGAAATGCTGGCTGAACGCCACGCAAACATCATAAAATTTATAAATAAATCATTACCAGATAAACCGATCCCGTTTTAAGGTTAACGCTTAGCATCATGAACCATTAAGTGTTTGCTATAATTTTTTGTATAAAGGTATTCAAATGATAGACAGTTCTCTTAAAGTAAAACTTCACACTCATGGGTGGTTAATACTTTTTAATTCACTCATCGCGATGATGATTGCTAGCCGCTATTTTACTTTTCTACCTGAACTACCAAGCGATAGTCTCGGGATTTTTTTCATATTTGCCAGTACTTTTTCACAAATGAGCCTACTCGCGGGGATTGCGGGATTAGTCACACTGCCACTCATTTTCTTACCAACGGCATTAAGACGATTCCTTCAATCAGGCACGGCCGCGTTAGGCATTAGCATATTAATCATTGATACTTTTGTCTTTGCTCAATATCGCTTTCATATTAATGCCGTGGTACTCGATTTAATTCTTTCTGGCCAAATCGTTAGTTTTCCATGGCTAACTTGGTTGATGGTCGTGATTGGAGTGAGCGCTCTTTGGGGGGGTGAATGGCTAATTATTCGTCGCTTAGACGCAACTCCTCTACAACAAAAATCATTGAGTCGCTATTTTTTAGCCTTAGCGATAATGACGCTGCTATCAACCCATATTGTACATATTTGGGCGGCAGCGAATGCATACCAACCGGTCACTCAGTTAAAACGCTATTTACCACTGTTCTATCCAGCAACAGCAAACAGCTTGATGCGTAAATATGGATATATTAACGAATCAGCAATAGCTCAACAAAAAGCTCTTACCTTAAAAAGTAAAAGTGATCTGCGCTACCCAATCGAACCGCTGAATATGGTACCTATATCAAAACCCACTAACATATTATTGCTGGTGATTGATTCTTGGCGTGCAGATACCTTTAATGCGGATAATACGCCCAACCTATGGGAAATAGCACAATCTGGAGTCGTATTTAACCAGCATATCGCCTCTGGAAACTCAACAAGGGCAGGTATTTTTGGTCTTTTTTATGGCATGCCGGGTACTTATTGGCATGCCATGCTAGCAAACCAACAAAGCCCGCTAATAATAGATAGACTACAGCAACTCAATTACCAGATGGGTATTTTTACTTCGGCACAGTTACATAAGCCAGAGTTTGATCAAACTGTATTTGTTAATATTGATAACTTACGTATTAGCTCATCTGGTGAGAGTCCATCATCGCGGGATGCCAATCTCGTTGCAGATTGGACAACATGGTTTACGCAACGCGATACTCAGAGGCCAGTCTTTTCATTTTTGTTTTTTGACTCACCCCACGGTTATGATTTCCCTAGTGATTACCCTCACCGCTATGAACCTATGCTAAGTGAAATTAACTATTTACAGTTAGATGATGACTCAGATCCACAACCGTTCTTAAATCGCTACAAAACCAGTGTTCATTATGTTGATAGTTTAGCTAAACAGGTATTACAAACGCTGAAGTCATCTGGTGAGCTTGATAACACGCTAGTGATTATCACCGGAGATCATGGCCAAGAAATAAATGACAATAAATTAAATTATTGGGGTCACAACAGTAATTATACTGACGCTCAAGTAAAAGTGCCGTTTGCGATAGTGGCACCTAACATGAACGTTGAAATGGTATCAAAAAATAGCAATAAGCTTACAAACCACCAAGATTTAGTCCCCACGTTAATGGAAAACTATCTGGGCGTAAAAAGTCCGATTAACCATTACTCTGTAGGCGAAAATCTTTTATCTGAAATACCAGAACGTCCTTGGACCATTTCCTCGGATTATAACGGTTTTGCCATAATAACTAACGAATCAATTTTAGAGGTGGGTGCCGGAGGCCAATATGAGCTGCTGGATAAAACGAATCGACCACTAAAAGATCAACAACCAAATTTTGACTACTTACAACAAGCGCTGGAACAATTAAGTCGTTTTAATCGATAGAAATACTGAGGTTTATAAATTAGCTTAAGCGCCTAGCATTGACCTATCATCGAAAAATGATAGGTCAACAGCGGACTAACATGATTAAAACTAGCCTGAATTTATTAATTGCAAGCGCTTACAGATGCCGATTACGCTTTGGAAGCGAGCATAGACTTAATGAATATTAACGATTATTTTCAAGCAACCATAAGCCTACGTATTTGTTAAAGCTCACCTGCGCATAGGTCATAGCAACAATAAAACCAACACTGCCATCGAGAAAGCCACGCCGTAAAAAGTAAATATGAAAAAATGTCCACACACCCCTGAGTAAAGCTAGGGTTAGTCCATGGGATTTTTTACCTTTGCGAAAGTATTTCTGTGAGCCAAGCCAAGCATATTGCGCCGCTTTATTCAGTCCATGACCGTAATCACGATGGGTATAATGCAATAACAGTCCTTTTAGCTTACCGATATTGCCGGCCGCTGGGATTACTGTCTCATGGACTTCATCAAGGGTATAGCGTGCGCCATCACGTTTAAATAAGCGTAAAACCGCCCGAGCACTGCGTCCATGCTTTAGGGTTTTACCATACAAGGTCACGCCCCATGGTAAACAAAAAGCGGATTCTTTAATCTCTTCCTGCGACAACAGCGCAATAAGAGCATTTCGCATCGTCTCATCCAGCGCTTCGTCTGCATCAATGGACAGCACCCAATCACAACTCGTTTGCTCTAAAGCTCTCTGCTTTTGTTTACCAAAACCAGGCCAATCAGTAACAGTGACTTTATCGGTATATTTCTGGCATATCGCCAGAGTGTTATCTGTCGAACCGCTGTCGAGCACGATAATTTCATCGGCAATATCCGCAACCGACATCAGGCAGCGCTCTACACGATCCTCTTCATTTTTGGTAATTAACATGACAGACAACGAGTGTTTTTTCACTTTTTTACTCCAATAATATTAGCAACTTGCTCGATTACTATCGCCAGCACTTTAATTTCCAATAGCCTAATTTTCGGCGTAACTTAAGCATTCTTATCAAATTATAAGGCTTACGCACTCTTTCTCTATCAGGGTTATCAATAAGCGCATTAGTTGCAGCTAAGACTCTCTCACTGGATTTACCATCATTATATGGATGCATTTGTTGGCAAAATGCTTCAATACTTGCCATCAGCTTTAGTGGGCAAGTTAATGCATGCTCGATAGTTGACTCCACTTGATCTTCAGTTTCAACATTTAGTAAATAAGCGGCATTGGTTCGATTTCTAAAAGTCACAACGGGTTTCTTCAATAAGAGAAATATATTTAAAATTGAAGAAGTATCACACAACATAACGTCTGCTGCTTGAAGCAAGGGGATCACATTATCAGTTTCAACAAAAGTTAAGTTATCACTGACAATGCCTTTGTATTGATTAACTATTTCACTCGGCATCTTAGGGTGAAATTGAACAAGGATACGCCAATTTCCTTTTGCGGCAAGACGACTCATAAGGGTAAGTAAGTGAGGTGCACAGCTTAACTTTTGTGA
Source organism: Shewanella glacialipiscicola (assembly GCF_023283485.1). Taxonomy (GTDB): domain Bacteria; phylum Pseudomonadota; class Gammaproteobacteria; order Enterobacterales; family Shewanellaceae; genus Shewanella; species Shewanella glacialipiscicola. The sequence continues at coordinate 2,870 of NZ_JAKILU010000022.1, read as the reverse complement.
AAAAGTCGAACACATCAGTAAAGTTTTACGCGTATCTGATGGAACGATATAAGGGTTATCGACTACCGGCATAAACAGCGGATCGAGCATAGGCCAACCGGTTTCTTTCACCACAAAATATTTATGCTGTGCCGCTAGTGCTTCAAATCTTTGAGTGGTATTAGGACCTTGAGTACAGTACAAATCAAAGCAGTCACGGATTTCGAAATGATCTTCACGACCTTTACGATTAATTTTACCCGCATTAAAACCATGAAATACTGCAACTTTAATACCTGGAATAAAGTTTGGCACCACATTACCTGGAACAAACACCGCATCAGGTTTCCACGAATTTACTGCATCAATACTGAACAAACACTGCTCATCCGCTTTTAAGAATGCAGAGTTAACCTCATTACCCTCTAAAAACCAACACACCTCACCACCCTGAGCGCGGATCACAGCTTGAAGTGGCCGTAATATCGCATAAGAATAGTTTTGTGAGATGTACATCAAATAGCGCCTTACAACCATTTAACTCGACCCTTTAAAAATCAATGCATTAAAAATCTATACCGCATAATAGCGTTATCATAAAATAAAAAAAGGATTAGTGTTATCATTATTTATTATGGAAGAAATAAATACTCAAGACAGTACAGAAAAATAACACGTCACAAAATTTAACAGAAGGCTAGATTAACAGTTACACATTATAGCACTACTCGTACAAAAAAATACTAAGTGAAAATGCAATTCCACAGATAACTCTTTAAAGTTACAATCTAGTTTCAGGCATGTATAATCAATAAAAATCTTGAATGTGAGTAAGTATTTTGAATATATCAATCGGTATTGCTGGCGCAGGCCTGTCGGGTGCGGTTATTGCGAATGAGTTGGCTAAAAATGGATATCAAGTGCATGTATTTGACCCAAGAGAGCATATAGGAGGAAATTGTTTTTCATATAGGGATGAGCCTAGTGGAATAATGGTTCACAAATATGGACCACATATATTCCACACTAACAACAAGTTAGTCTGGGATTATGTTAATAATCTTATAGAGCTCAAACCTTATATTAATCGAGTAAAGGCACACACAAATAATGAAATATTTTCATTACCGATAAACTTACATACAATTAATCAATTTTTCAAAAAACAGTTATCACCATCGGCTGCTAAAAAATTTATAGAACAGCAATCAGATAGCAGTATTGATATAGCTATCTCATTTGAAGAGCAAGCTATGAAGTTTATTGGGAGGCCTTTATATGAAGCGTTTTTCAAAGAATATACACTAAAACAGTGGGGGCGTTCTCCATCTGATTTACCTGCTAGCATTTTACAACGCTTGCCCGTCAGATTTAATTATGATGATAATTACTTTAATCATCAATATCAAGGGATGCCAAAAGATGGCTACACTCCATTAATAGAAAAGCTACTTAATCATAAAAATATAGCAGTTCATTTGGGTTCTAACATTACGCGAAAAGATGTTCTAAATTATGATCATGTATTTTTCTCTGGTAAAATTGATGAGTACTTTGAATATCAGTATGGTATGTTAAGTTATAGGACTTTGGATTTTATACCAATTAGAGATAAAGGTGACTATCAAGGTGCTGCTGTTATTAACTATTGCGATAACAGTGAGAGATTTACAAGAATATCAGAACATAAACATTTTTCACCATGGGAGTCTCATGATGATACAATTTGTTTTAAAGAATATAGTCGAGAAGCCGATAGTACAGATATTCCATACTACCCAGTTAGGTTAGTTAATGATAGTGACATTTTAAAGAATTACATTTCACTAGCAGAAAAAGAAGATGGCATTACTTTTGTGGGAAGGTTAGGCACCTATAGATATTTAGATATGGATGTCACTATTGAAGAAGCCTTAAATACTGCAAATCATTTTATTTCAAATGCAAATGCAAAAATGCCTTCTTTTATTTACAATCCAAGTTAACGGGGTAATTAAATTGACAAAATATCTAATTATTGCAAGAGTCGGTGATAACTCACTACATCATCATTGGATTAACAGTAAAAATAAAAATTTTGACATTTTTATTAGTTACTTCGGGAACGAGGATAATAAATATGCAAATAATGCAGATTATTATGAGCATGTGAAAGGCGGAAAATGGCCGGTAATTGCAGCGCTTGTAGATAAAAACTGGGAAATCATATCTAAATATGACGCTGTATGGCTTCCTGATGACGATCTTTTAGTTGACACTAACTCAATTTGTAAAATGTTCGATTTATTTACGGCTTTTAATTTATCTTTAGGTCAACCAGCACTGAGTATAGATTCATATTTTTCGCACCCGTGTCTATTACAGAAAAAAAACTCCATTATTCGCTTTACTAATTTTGTTGAAGTTATGGCTCCTATTTTTTCTTTAACTAGTTTAGAAAGAATTAAACACACTTTTTCACAAAGTAAATCAGGATGGGGATTAGATTTTTTATGGCCACATCTTGTTGATGGTAAAATTGGTATTATTGATAGCACACCAGTTACTCATACTAGACCTATAGGTGGTGAACTGTATAGGTTGAATCCGGAGTTATCACCAAAAATGGATATTATTACACTACAAGAAACATACCCTAACATTTCTTTAAATAAGAAAAAAAATAGATTTAAAGTATATTCACAAATAATCGAGACTACACGCTTGAATGAAAAATGTGCGTCCATCAAAGGTAAACTTCAAACTTACTTATCAAAAATCAAAAGCAAAAAACAAGTTAAGTATAGTAACTAACGCAAACGATAATAGATAATAGATAATAGATAATAGATAATAGATAATAGATAATAGATAATAGATAATAGATAATAGATAATAGATAATAGATAATA
>NZ_JAKILU010000021.1 GCF_023283485.1 Shewanella glacialipiscicola | reverse complement strand
TTTATATTGTTAAAGAGCAACTCAATCTCATCAGAGAACGTGAGTACCACGCTGAGCATCAAATGCTTCTAGGTGGCTAGGGCTGCGTATTATACGCATTTCCCATTGTGCGTCAAGGAGTTTTTTACAAACTTTCTCAACACTCATCAATCAGTAAACTCATCGATGAACTGTCACATCAGGCTGCTTAATGCTGTCTGCCGTGTCAGTGGATGCGCATTATAGGGAGATTGAGAAAGTGCGCAACCCCTATTTTTAAGATAATTGTCATTTTCTCGCTGTTCGCGGAATATTTGACCTGACCAGCTAGTTTTTAACCTTTATAATAGAAAAAACCACTCAATTAGGGACTTTTCTATGTCAGGACCACTCAGAACTTATCAAGGCACTTATCCTCAATTAGGCAGTAATGTATATGTAGATGAAGCTTCGGTGCTTGTTGGCGATATTGCTTTAGATACAGATGCCAGTATCTGGCCTATGGTGGCGGCGCGTGGTGATGTGAACCATATTCGAATTGGTAAACGCTCAAATGTACAAGATGGCAGCCTATTGCACGTAACTCGAAAGTCCGCTTCTCGTCCCGATGGTCATCCACTGATCATTGGTGATGATGTGACAATTGGTCACAAGGCTATGCTTCATGGCTGTAAAATCGGTAACCGTGTATTAGTAGGTATGGGTGCAATTATTCTTGACGGTGCGATTTTAGAAGATGATGTGATTTTAGGTGCGGGCTCATTAGTCCCACCGGGTAAAGTATTGGAGAGTGGCTACTTATATGTAGGCAGCCCAGCGAAGCAATCACGCCCATTAACGGCGGCCGAAATTGCCTTTTTACCAGAGTCTGCCGATAACTATGTCAGATTGAAAAATGAGTACATGCTTGAACTACAAAAAAGCTAGTCACTATAGATAGTCAGAAAGTCGGTAGAGACTGATTCAGTTTCTGCCGCCTTTTGCTATCTACTGCCTTACATCTCTTTTCATACAGTTAGCCTAAATGAACGGCGCCAAATTCATCGAAGTCTTCGGCTGCGATTAAATCTTCTGCCATTTCTTCAGCATCAAATCTCACCGCATCAAACAATGCTAACATAGCCGCGACTTCACCGGAACTTGGCTGCTCAGAAAAATCATTCAGCTCGGCTAACTTATTCGCACTGATATAACACTTGATGTTCACCCCCTGCAACTGTGCCATAAAACAGATTTGCCCTTGGGCATCGTCCCAGTACTGTAAATCCGGAAAAAGAATACTTTGATTCATGATTCCTACTTAGGCTCAGCCATTAGTTTATCCCTCAAAAGACTCAATACCACTTGAGTGTCGGGCTCAACACCTCGCCATAGGGTAAAACTCTTGGCCGCTTGCCCCACTAACATACCCAGTCCATCAATAACTTTCGCCGCACCTTGAAATAATGACCATTGGTTAAAAGCGGTAACGGAAGCGCCATACATCATGTCATAGCAAACAGTTTTCGTAGTGATGATGCGCGCGGGCACTGGCGGCAACTCACCCGCAAGACTAGCTGAGGTAGAATTAATGATGATATCGAACTCTCCAGTAAGCTCACTCATTTTAATCGCGCTGACTTTACTCGCGTAGGCACTATCATTAACTACGGTAAAAATATCAACTAAACCTTGTGCCTTACTGTAGGTGCGATTGCTGATGGTAAGCTGTGCAATACCTTCATTTAATAACGGCAAAATACAACCACGCGCCGCGCCGCCGGCACCAATAAGTAATACTTTTTTATCGTGCAAACTGCCTAAGTTCGCGATGAGATCGGCCACTAGCCCTAAGCCATCGGTGTTATCGCCGCGAATAGTGCCATCAGGCAACAAAGTTAAGGTATTTACTGCACCGGCGAGTTTGGCCTCTGGACTGATACTGTTACACAATGCAAAAGCTTTCTCCTTAAAAGGCACTGTCACATTGGCGCCCTTACCACCCGCATTGAAAAACGCCATCAACGAGGCTTCAAAAGTATCTATTGGCGCAAGAATGGCTTCATAGATTAATGACTCTTGAGTGGAGGCGGCAAACTGACCATGGATGAACGGTGATTTACTGTGGCTAATAGGATTGCCGAACACTGCGTATCTGTCTGTCATAGCGATATTAAACTTTAAATTTGATAGCTTTGCAGTCTACCGCGCTTTTAGGTCCACGCAAGCCGAATTATGCTCAACTGAATTTCACGCTATAATGCGCCATCGGCTCAATGCACTCTATTTCAGTGAACGAATATCGAATATACCAATGAACTGGCTTAAGAAGATTTTTAGTAAACATACACAACCCCAACCAGAGGATGATCGCGATCCGAGTCAATCTAATGCCTATGACTTAATCGGTGGCGAAAAGGTACTCCGTGCTATCGCTCAATGTTTTTATCAGAAGATGGCAAGTTCGACAGAAACGACAACCTTGTTTGCTATTCATAGAGCGCCAATTACGGAATCAGAACAAAAGTTGTTTGAATTTTTAAGTGGATGGCTTGGCGGGCCGCAACTCTATCAGCAAAAACATGGTCATCCCGCATTGCGAGCACGGCACATGCATTTCGCCGTTGATGAGGCGATGCGTGACCAATGGTTGTTGTGTATGAAGTTTGCGATTGAAGAGAATATTAAAAAGCCAGAGCATCGAGCCGCCATTTATGAGGCGATTTCAACTCTGGCTGATCATATGCGTAATCAATAATAAAGTGGATGTGGCGTCCACCTTTTAAGATTAACGGCTAAACCCAGTCGCGAGGCTTGAGATAGTTATCATACAAGTCAGCCTCTGGGCTTCCCGCCTCTGGGGTGTAAGCATATTGCCAACGCACTAATGGCGGTAGTGACATTAAAATTGACTCAGTACGTCCACCCGTCTGCAAACCAAACAAGGTACCTCGATCGTACACTAAGTTGAACTCAACATATCGACCACGGCGATACAGTTGGAACTGACGCTCACGTTCACCGAACTCAATATCTTTACGACGTTCCACTATCGGCGTATAGGCCGTTAAAAAGCCATTACCTACCGCTTGCATAAAGCTAAAGCTCTTATCGAATCCTTCTTGATTCAAGTCATCAAAAAATAATCCACCCACGCCACGGGTTTCATTACGATGCGGTAGGAAGAAATACTCATCGCACCACTTTTTATACTTGGGATAAACCTCATCGCCGAAAGGCGCGCAAATGTCCTTAGATGTTTGATGCCACTCGCGCACATCTTCCTCAAATGGATAATAAGGTGTTAAGTCAAAACCACCACCAAACCACCACACGGGATCGGCGCCGTCTTTTTGGGCGATGAAGAAACGCACATTAGCGTGAGTCGTTGGGATATAAGGATTATTAGGATGAATAACTAACGAAACTCCCATAGCCTCAAAGCTACGACCGGCTAATTCAGGGCGATGCGCCGTAGCTGACGCCGGCATAGCGGCGCCAGTTACATGGGAAAAATTAACCCCAGCTTGCTCGAACACTGCACCTTGGGTTAATACTCGGCTAGTGCCACCACCGCCTTCGGCGCGGGTCCATGAATCGGCGGCAAACGTAGCTTGGCCATCCAGAGCCTGTAAACCGGCACAAATTCGGTTTTGTAAATCGAGTAAAAACGCTTTTACCACTGCAACATCAGGCACACTCATTTTGTTATCCTTATTATTGGTTTGCTCATTGTCCATTTCGTAAAATTTTACCGCTACGCGCATCGATAATGGTCGAGGGCTGACGTTGTTCGCCGAGTTCGCCTAATACGAGTGCATCGATTTTACCTGTAAAATCAGCGAGGATTTCAGCGGCAGTTAATGCAGGGTCTTCACCCGCAAGGTTAGCGCTGGTCGACACTAAAGGTTTATTAAGCATGCGGCACAGAGCTTGTACCCCAGTATGGGCAGACACCCGCACTGCGATAGAGTCAAATTCGCCACAAAGGTATTTTGAAACATGCGCTTTGATTGGCATTACAAAAGTAAAAGGTCCTGGCCACTTGGAAAATGCAAATTCGAGCTGCTCAGCCGTCAATTGCGATTCATCAACATAAGCTAAAAGCTGCTGAAAATCACTGGCGACTAAGATCAGTCCTTTTTGCCATGGGCGTTGCTTAACCGCCAATAACTTTTGGATAGCGGTGTCATTATCTGGGTCGCAACCTAGGCCATAAACTGCCTCGGTTGGATAAGCGATAACACCACCTTGAAGAATGATGTCTTTTACATCGGATGGGTGTAGCTGCAACATCTTAGGATCACCTTTTGAGTATTGTCGATTTCTACAATCAAGTTACTGGATAAATTCGAATACTGACCAACCCATCAACGATCAGCCGAAGATTATACGCAAGCCAGTTTCATCGGCCAAATAATAAGATGCAGATCACACAATAAACTACAGTGGTCTTTTATATTTACAGCTTTTTTGCGGACATTCTACGCGCATACCTGCCGCTCCTTTACGCTCAACTAAGATCCCAAAACCACAACTCGGGCAATTTTCAGCCACGGGTGGATAATTCACAATAAACTTGCACTTAGGATAAGCGCTACAGGCATAAAAACTCTTTCCGAAACGGCTGGTTCTGTGCTCAAGTTTACCCAGTTTGCACTCAGGGCAAGAAATGTCAGGCTGATCGCGCGCTTGATCCTGTTTTTCAATATGCGTGCAGCTAGGATATTGTGTACAACCGATAAAAATACCAAATCGACCAGACTTTACAGCTAGTTCATGGCCGCATGCCGGACACACAGAGCCTTCTATCACTTGAGTTTCAATCGATTCGTGTTGTACTAAAGGGCGCACATAATTACAGCTGGGGTAGTTATTACAACCGAGAAAACCACCATGCTTACTGTGCTTCACCGATAACTCACTGCCACATTCAGGGCAACGTTCGTATTCTTTTTCCAGTGCGTGTTCGTGGGCACTAAATAATTGTTCATCAATCTTAGACATAATCATTCACCACCTGTCGTAGCGCATTAGGATATCAAGCGCTGTGCCATCAAGAAATTAATGGCATCAAAAAAGGAGGTCTTAGCCTCCCTTCTCTCATAATGCATCTCTTGCAACGATTAAGAATGCAGCCTGCCTTCCGGTTGCTCGAAGATTAAATCTTCCATTTGCTCGTAAGCGGATTCATGACCGGGTGCATTGAATAACACCATCAAGATAACCCACTTCAAATCTTCTAAAATCAGTGTTGGTTCATCCAACTCCATGACTCTATCGATCACCATTTCACGGGTTTCAACATTTAGCACTGTCACTTGCTCTAAAAACAGTAAGAAACCGCGGCACTCAACATCCAGTTTTTCCATTTCGTCTTTTGTATAAATACGAAACGAATGCTGATCATGATTACAAAGATAAGGCTGATCGCCTTCTTGTAATTCAGCTAAGCGCTCTAACCAAGTTAACGCTTTTAAAATCTCGGACTTATGAAATCCAGCGCGAGTGAGTTCTTTGGTTAACTCGTCTTCATCAACGAGTAATTCAACTTCACTATGAACATAGTTTTCAAATAGATACATGAGGATATCAAACATGGCTAGCTCCTCTTTACTCTGACGTAACCACCGGGTATTGCGATAACCCAACCTTGCAATTCAAGTTCAAGCATTTGTTCTAACACCAGATCTATCGTTTTTCCACTATGTTCAACTACAGCATCAAGGGTTGTAGTTTCATAACCTACACTAGCTAACAGCGACGAAAATGGCAAATCACAAACATCATCCTGCTGTATATGGTGGTGCAGCCTCAATTCTTCAAGGTGAAAAGCGGTTAAACTTGCTAATTCTTCCACTATATCGGCCGCGGTCTCTACAAGTTTTGCGCCATCACGTAATAAATCATGACAACCCTGATGGTAACCGCCGAGGATTGAGCCAGGAACGGCAAACACCTCACGCCCTTGCTCCATTGCTAATCTCGCAGTGATTAAAGAGCCACTTTTACGGCAAGCCTCAACCACAAGTGTACCAAGAGAAAGACCACTAATAATGCGATTTCGTTTCGGAAAATTACCCGCAAAGGGCTCTACATCTGGCCAAAACTCGCTAAGTATACAGCCTTGCTGCTGAATATCATGATAAAGCTGCCGATGCTTACGTGGATAAATTGTCTCGATGCCGGTACCCAGCACGGCAATTGTTCGTCCTTGGTGATCAACACAGGCTTTATGAGCCGCGCCATCAATCCCCATCGCCATACCGCTACAGATACTAAATCCTATTGATGACATCTCAGCGGCAAGTTGATAAGCAACCTGTAAACCTCCCGGCGATGCATTACGACTGCCTACAATAGCAAGCGAAGGCAATGCGAGAGCTTCTATACAGCCTTTCAAAAACAAGACTGTAGGCGGATCAGTAAGCTGCTTTAAGAGTGGCGGATAGAGCGGATCGGAGAAACAAAGTAGATGATGGTCAGCAGCCTGCTGTTGCCACGATAGGGCTATATCCACTTTTTGATAATCAATAGCAAGGTTCTGGAGCAGATGCTTAGATAAAGGTAGGGCTTCTTTCTCGTGCTCTAACCTTTGCCTAAGATCGTCCACTTCCATGTGCGTTAATAATTGTTGGATCCTAGCGGGTCCCAGCCCAGATACAGCGCCAACAATTAACCAATCGACCAAGTATTCAGAAATTATAGACCTCTAAAGGCTAAAGATTCAGGGGCTATTAACTTATCGCCAACACGAACAGGGCGCTCAGTCGTGACAATTAATCCTAAACTCACTTTATCGAACACCTTAAACACTAACAATTTACCATGATAGACATCTGGCATTTGAATCGCGCGATCAGTGGAAGCTGAAGCGATTAAATTTTCGTAAGCTGTACGCTCGATAACAGGCACCGGCATACCATTAGGGTCGATAACAATCACCTCTCCATCACGGTAGATTGAAAATACAACTCCCGGTTCAATACGATCTTGAGTTCCCTTATCGAGATAAACGACATTCAACTTGCCCGCTTCACGTAAATTAGACTCTGTAGCCAAGACTAAGGCTGGAGCCTTTAACTCTGCGGGTTTAGGCGTGAAGTAAGCAGACATTAAAGAGTCTCTCTCCATCGGCAGCACCCTAAAGCCAGCTTTGGTCTCGCGAAAACTGCTTAATAACTTAATTTTTGAAACCTTACCAGACTCAATCACCTGTCCTGTTGAGGCTAAAATGGCTTCTTGACCTAATACTTCACCCGATTCTTTATTCAAAAACTCGCGGCCGCGTTCATAAGCACCGTATTTTTGCCCCAGCGGTAGAATGCCATCGATATAAATTACATCGCCAACGATATGATGGCGTGATGGACTTTCACCTGATAACACCATAGGTTGTTCGGCAAGCCAGTTAGTTTCAACCACTCGATTTTGAACTAAATATTGCTCTATCAAAGTGAGATCAACCGCTGGTATTGCATTATTTTTTGCAATAACCCGTCCCTCTGGACTCTTCTTAATATGGGGTTTAGCGCTATCACTGGAGGCGCTATTACGCATCAGTCGCGGTTGACCATCGACAAATACCAATGTGAGCTGATCGCCAGGATAAATGAGATGGGGATTAGCAATCTGAGGGTTAACATCCCACAAACGTGGCCATTTCCATGGATCATTTAGAAACACTGTGGAAATATCCCAAAGAGTGTCGCCCTTTTTCACTACATATGACTCAGGATACCCCGCTTTTAGCGTAAGAGTATCAGCGGTAACAAACGTGCAATTTAAAGTCATTAACGCGATTAAAATTAACCGTTTCATGGGCATTTCCATGTTGTTTGGCTCTTAGTTTGAGCTTTTACTATTATTGATAGGAACTAAAGATTAAAATTAACCCATTAGCATCAGTGAGTATAACTAACTGATAGATATTTGACAGACTTGTTAAGAGTTTATGTATGACACTATTAAAAGTTTTACAATTTCCCGATGAAAGATTACGGACACAAGCCACACCTATCACTGAGTTTAATGCTGCACTACAGACTCAGATCGATGATATGTTCGAAACCATGTACCAAGAGAAGGGAATTGGATTAGCTGCGACTCAGGTGGATTACCATAAACAGCTTATTGTTATGGACTTACAAGATGACGTCGAGCGGCCTAAAGTGTTTATCAACCCTGAGATTATCGCCAGCAGTGGTGATTTCTGTAATGAAGAAGGTTGCCTATCGGTCCCAGGTATTTATGCCAAAGTCGATCGCGCCGAATGTGTGACAGTAAAAGCCTTAGACAGACACGGCAACGAATTTATTATTGAGGCAGATGAGCTCTTCGCTATCTGTATCCAACATGAAATGGATCACCTCAAAGGTAAATTGTTTGTTGATTATCTATCACCACTAAAACGTCAGCGGATCAAACAGAAACTTGAAAAAGCGGCCCGATTAGACGCCAAAGAAGCATAGGATTAGATTTGAAACCACTCAACATCATCTTTGCCGGAACACCAGATTTTGCAGCTCGCCACTTACAAGCACTGTTGGACTCACACCATAATGTGATTGGCGTTTATACCCAGCCCGATAGACCTGCAGGTCGCGGCAAGAAGCTAACCGCAAGTCCAGTAAAAGAACTGGCCATAGCCAATAACATCCCCGTTTATCAACCCGGTTCATTACGTAAAGAGCCAGCACAACAACAGCTTGCCGAGCTTAATGCCGATATTATGGTAGTGGTTGCTTACGGTCTAATTCTGCCAAAAGTCGTACTAGATACACCACGTTTAGGCTGTATTAACGTTCACGGTTCTATTTTGCCACGCTGGCGCGGTGCAGCGCCTATTCAGCGCGCACTGTGGGCGGGCGACACTGAAACGGGTGTAACTGTCATGCAAATGGATGTCGGCTTAGACACGGGCGACATGCTGCTTAAAACCTATCTACCAATTGAAGATAGCGACACTTCTGCAAGTCTTTACGAAAAACTGGCAGAACAAGGCCCTGTTGCCCTATTGCAAGCCCTTGAAGGCTTAGCTAACGGTACTTTAACCGCCGAAAAACAAGATGAAGCCTTAGCCAACTACGCTGAAAAACTCAGCAAAGAAGAAGCCAGGCTCGACTGGAATAAATCTGCCAAACAACTCTGGCAAGAAGTCCGAGCCTTTAATCCTTGGCCTGTGAGTTACTTTGAACACCAAGGCAATACCATTAAGGTGTGGCAAACTCAAGTTAGCGAAACCATTAGCACAGCCGCTCCGGGCACTATTATCAGCGCCAGCAAAAAAGGTATAGAAGTCGCCACCGCCGACGGCGTATTAGCCCTGCTGAGTATGCAGCTACCAGGGAAAAAGCCGCTCAATGTTGCCGATATTCTCAATGCTCGAGGTGAATGGTTTAGCCCAAATACTCGCCTCGCAAACGAGGCACAATAGCCATGAACTTGCGCGCGCTGGCAGCTAAAGCCATCTTCGAAGTATTAGAAAAAGGTGTGTCACTGTCAGTGGCACTGCCCGATCAACAAAAGCATCTTGCCAGCGGCAAAGATAAAGCCTTACTCGCTGAGCTTTGCTACGGCGTGATGCGCACTCTGCCACAAATAGAAAAACGCATCAGCGAATGCCTTGAGAAACCCCTCAAAGGTAAGCAAAGGATTATCCACCAGCTGCTGATCATTGGTTGCTATCAACTTTACTTCACTCGCATTCCAAGCCACGCCGCAATTTCAGAAACTGCCGAGGCCTGTCGCCAATTAAAATTTGAAGGCATGGTTAAGGTTGTTAATGGTGTCCTGCGCAACATTCAGCGTCAGCTTTCGCCGCTAAGCACAGAGTCTGATACGTTAAGTTACAACACACCCGCTTGGTTGATTAAGCGATTAAAAGAAGCTTATCCCGAGCAGTGGCAAGAAATTATCCAACAAAGTCACGAACGTCCACCTATGTGGCTGCGTAATAATCGCTTATCCCAGAGCCGTACCGAATACCTCGCCGCCTTAGCCGAACTTGATATTGAAGCGAGCGAAGGCACTAGCGCCGATGCTATTCTTTTAGCGCATCCAAAGGATGTCGCCACACTGCCACGCTTCCATGACGGCGCGGCATCAGTACAAGATGGCGCAGCGCAATGGGCGGCGATGCTGCTTGCCCCACAAGCTAATGAGCTAATACTTGATGCCTGCGCAGCGCCCGGTGGTAAAAGCTGTCATCTACTCGAACTTGAGCCGAGTATCAAACTCGTCGCCGTCGACTTTGATGCCAAACGCCTCGAGCGCGTACAACAGAACCTTGACCGCCTATCATTAAAAGCTGAGCTTATCCATGGTGATGCGGCCAATATTGACTCATGGTGGCAAGGTGGACAATTTGATCGTATCTTACTGGACGCGCCTTGCTCTGCCACAGGAGTGATCCGCCGTCATCCAGATATCAAGTGGTTACGTAAAAACCATGACATTGAAGAGCTCGCAGGGCTACAACAGCAAATTATCGATCATTGCTGGAAATGGCTAAAACCGGGCGGTACGCTGCTGTATGCCACTTGCTCGATTTTACCGCAGGAAAATCGCGACCAGATTAGTGCGTTTTTAGAGAGAACGGCAGATGCTAAGCTAGATACATTACCCCAGCAAAATTCGCCACAAGATATAGGTTGGCAAATCACGCCAGGACAAGACAATATGGATGGGTTTTATTATGCCCGTTTATTGAAAGCGACCGATTAGGAAGTAAGCAAGGCCATGAAAATTATCATATTAGGTGCGGGTCAAGTCGGGGGAACCTTGGCCGAGAATTTGGTAGGTGAAAATAATGACATCACCATAGTCGATCATGACAAATCCAGATTACGCGCCCTGCAAGATAAATATGACCTTCGCGTCGTAACAGGCCACGCAGCTAACCCTGATGTACTCAGAGAAGCAGGCGCAGAAGATGCCGACATGCTGATCGCCGTCACCAACAGCGATGAATGCAATATGGCTGCTTGCCAGATTGCTTACACCCTCTTTGGTACCCCAACTAAAATTGCCCGAATTCGTTCAGAACCTTATTTGGCAATGCGCGATAAACTTTTTATCGACAGTGAAACCAAAAATAGCGACGGTCGTCCGCGCGGTGGTTTTGTGATCGATGAGTTAATCGCTCCTGAACAGTTAGTGACTGCTTACATTCAACGTCTTGTTGAGTATCCTGGCGCATTGCAAGTACTCGAATTTGCCGATGGTCGCTTGAGCTTAGTGGCTGTTCGTGCCTATTATGGTGGCCCGCTGGTAGGTAATGCTTTAGCAGCACTTCGCGAACATATGCCGAATATTGATACCCGGGTTGCGGCAATTTTCCGTCAAGGTCGCCCAATTATGCCCCGCGGTACCACGATTATCGAAGCCGATGACGAAGTCTTCTTCGTTGCCGACAGTCGTCACATTCGCGCAGTCATGAGCGAAATGCAAAAACTCGATAGCACCTACCGCAATATTATGATCGCTGGCGGCGGTAACATAGGATTAGGTTTAGCCAAACGCCTTGAGCGTACTCACTCAGTCAAGTTGATTGAGCATAAATATGAGCGAGCAGAAGCCTTATCGGAACAACTCGAAAATACCACCGTATTCTGCGGTGACGCGTCAGATCAAGAATTACTGCTCGAAGAACATATAGACCAAACCGACGTATTTATTGCAGTTACCAATGATGATGAAGCCAATATCATGTCGGCCCTGTTAGCCAAACGCATGGGCGCGAAAAAGGTCATGGTATTGATCCAGCGCGAAGCCTATGTAGATATCGTGCAAGAAGCGAATATTGATATCGCCATTTCACCACAGCAAGCGACGATTTCAGCACTATTAACTCATATTCGTCAGGGTGATATTTGTAACGTTTATTCGTTACGCCGCGGCGCGGCTGAGGCGATTGAAGCCATTGCCCATGGTGATTCAAGTACGTCAAAAGTGGTGGGTAAGGCCATTGGCGATGTGAAATTACCACCCGGTACCACAATTGGTGCCCTTGTACGTAATGACGAGGTGCTGATGGGCCACGATAAAACAGTGATAGAGCAAGGCGATCACGTTATTTTGTTTTTAGTGAATAAAAAATTTGTTGGCGAAGTCGAGAAGCTTTTCCAACCCAGTGCTTTCTTCTTTTAAACCTCTAAGCCCTATCCATGCTGAACTTTAGACCGCTATTGTTTATTTTAGGGCTGTTTTTGTCGATGCTGACAGCCTTCATGTTAATCCCACTGCTTCTTGCTATGTCCAATGGCGAGGAAACCGTGGGCTCTTTCATGCTATCTGCTTTGTTAACTGGCATTAGTGCCAGCCTGTGTTTGCATAATGGGCAGAGTAAAACCATCAACCTTAATATTCGCGATATGTTCTTATTGACCAGCTTAACCTGGTTAATCGTCAGTTTATTTGCTGCCATGCCCTTTACCCTTTATCACGGTATTGGTTACACGGATGCCTTCTTTGAAACCATGTCAGGTATTACGACCACAGGATCTACCGTCCTATCTGGTTTGGATACCATGGATCACAGCATCCTCATCTGGCGTTCTTTATTGCAATGGCTAGGCGGCATCGGCTTTATTGTGATGGCAGTAGCTATTCTGCCCTTTTTAAACGTTGGCGGAATGCGGCTATTTCGAACTGAGTCTTCTGATTGGAGCGACAAAGCGGTTCCTCGCACCCAGAGCATGGCTAAGTATTTGTTTCTTGTGTATATCACCCTTACCAGTATCTGTTGCGTGGCCTATCATCTTGCGGGCATGACTTGGTTTCAAGCCGTTAACCATGCTATGACTACCCTATCGACTGGCGGTTACTCAACCTCTGATAGCTCAATGGCCGCATTTTCAAACTCTGCTCATTGGGTTGGTATAGTATTTATGGCTGCGGGTGGCCTGCCGTTACTGATGTTTGTACACAGCATACAGCAAAGAGATGTGCGGATTTGGAACGATGCTCAGGTCAAAGGCTTTCTATTTTTTCTAACTATAGTGTCTTGTTCTATTGGATTTTGGCTGTGGCAAACCCGCGATATCGCATTACTTGATGCATTGCGTTTATCCAGCTTTAACGTGGTTTCAGTGGTGACCACCACAGGTTATGGTTTAACAGATTACGGTGCTTGGGGCGCTTTTTCTAATATTGCCTTTTTATTTTTAATGTTTGTCGGCAGTTGCTCAGGCTCAACCTCTGGCGGGATAAAGATTTTTCGTTTTCAAATTGCTGGCGCCATTATGCGTGAGCAATTAAAACAACAATGTCATCCGAATGGGATTTTTAGAGAACGCTATAACAACCGCATCATCAGTGAAGATATTGTGCGTTCACTGATCACTTTCGTGTTGTTATTTATGATGGTTATTGTGGCCTTATCGGTGATTCTAGTACTGACAGGACTTGATCCTATGACGAGCTTTACTGGTGCAATTACCGCAGTCACAAACGTAGGTCCAGGGTTAGGACCCATTATTGGCCCAGTAGGTAACTTTTCGACGCTCCCCGATGTGGCTAAATGGGCATTAGCCCTTGGTATGTTACTCGGCCGTTTAGAAATTTTGACCGTCGCGGTGTTGTTTCATCCGAGTTTCTGGAAATACTGATCCCATAACACTTAAAAACTAAAATGCGCTTAAATAATTAAGCGCATTTTTATTATGCGGCAGTGTTCACCTGAGCTAACTCCAACAGATGATCGGCATAGACCTTCACATCCTCCCAGTCGGTATAGTCGATAACGGTTTTAGGATCCGTTGGGCCTTTAGTAATCTTCATAATCAATTGGATCATCCACCTGTCGTACCAAGGCCATGAAGGATAATCGACTTTACCGGCAATAATTTTAAGATCTGTTGGTGTCCAAGGCGACAGCGTAATGAACTTTTGCAGATATTTATTATTCTCAGGAATGCGTTTTTCAGGGTTTCTCGCCACCACGTTGACGCAAAAGAAACTGTTGGGCAATGCGGCCAAAGCGCGTGCATGCTGCTCAATAAATTGAAACACGCTTTTATCATAACTGCCGTAGAGTACACAGGCGCCCAAGGCGACGGCTTGATAAGCGGACCAGTTAATAGATTTAGCTGCAGCACTGTTGATATCGATGAGATCGACCTGCACTCCCCGTGACCTTAATTGGTCGGTAATCGCACTGGCTATCTTGGCCGTGTGGCCGCCACGGGTAAAATAAAGCACAAGAACACGTATCATAGGAAATTCCAAATCGATTCAGTTAGTAGGCTATTGTGGCAAGATTGTGCGCAATAAACCTCTGATAGGATCACAAATTAGTTGTATCTCATATTCTGAGATACAAGAATTGAGATCTACATGAGTGAGCAGTATGATTGCGTTGACACAGGTGTTCAATTAGAATTATCTAATAAAAAGCGATAAAGTGAGTGACCTTATGCAAAATGACATAGATGTAGCTGCAATGGTAACTAATGCGGAAAGTGCGGCAAAATGGCTCAAAGCTATAGCAAACCCTTATCGCCTAATGATTTTGTGCCTACTACTCGACAAAGAGTTGAGCGTAACTGAGCTTAATGCCACGGTGCCATTAAGCCAGTCGGCACTATCCCAGCATTTAGCGGTATTACGTACTGAAGATTTGGTTGATACCCGTAAGAGCTCGCAAATTGTTTACTATAAGCTCAAGGACGAACAGGTAACTCAAGTAATTTCGATTCTGCATAGCCGCTACTGTGCGGCATAATACGGCAAAATCAGTAAAGTTAAGCCTTAGCATTTTACATCGCTAGGGCTTAAGTCACCTGAACTAGGGATAAGTATCTTTAAGCTTGGCTAAACCGGATACCCAAGGCGTCAACTTTAGCCCAATCGGTAAACTCAAAGGTGCCCGAAATATCAGTAGGACCTTTTGTCACCCACATGATGAAACGTATCATAGTGCGATCGAATAAACCGTATTTAGGATAATCAATCTTACCCGCAAACACTTCTAATATCTGCGGCTGCCACAGTGATAATTGCAGAAACTTTTGCATATAAGGGTTAGTTTCGGGCGTATTCTTTAAAGGCTTGCGGGCCACAACATTAACGGTAAAAAAGCCATTAATCTTAGTATTCAATACTGCATGGTGGCGATTTACAAACTGGTAAAGCGCGGGTCTATGTTTACCATAACGAATGCTGGCACCAATCAATACTTTATCAAAATCAGCTAAGTTGAAAGCTTCAGCCTGCTCTAATGTAACTAACGAAACTTGTTCACCAGCTTGCTCAGCAATGAGCTTCATTTTTTGGCAAATAGCTAAGGTTTGGCCATCAATTGTTGAATAGATTATTAATGTTTGCATGATTAGTTCTTCCAAAAAGTAGGCGTAAACAAAATGAGTAAAGTAAAGACTTCTAATCGCCCAAAAAGCATAGCAATCAAGAGTACCCATTTAGCGCCATCACCAATACTGGCATAGTTGCTGGCAACGGCGCCTAAACCTGGGCCTAAGTTATTAAGGCATGCTGCTGTAGCGCTAAAAGCGGTAATATCATCAAGCCCTAGCGCCATCAGAGCGAGCATAGACACAACAAAAACAAGGGCATAAGCAGAAAAGAACCCCCACACTGCATCAATAACGCGGTCAGATAGTACTTTAGAGCCAATACGAATTGAAAACATCGCTTTTGGATGAACCAAACGTTTTAACTCACGGGATCCTTGCAACAATAATAAAATAATACGGATAACTTTAATACCGCCAGCAGTAGAGCCCCCACAGCCACCAATAAAACTTGAAAATATCAATAAAATCGGCAGAAAGAGTGGCCATAAATGGAAGCTTTCACTACCAAATCCTGCGGTAGTCGCCACCGATACCACCTGAAATAACGCATGATCTAAGGTTTCTTCAGGTGAATCATAAATGCCCGATTGATACAGAGTAAAAAAACAAATCGCCGTCAATATTAGCTGGATCGCCACCAGCATTTTAAATTCAGTATCTCTAAAATATACTTTTACGTTGATGCCTCTGCGGGAAAATGCCGCGAAATGCACACTAAAATTAACGGCAGAAACAATTAAAAAGAACGCACAAATAAGATTAATCGCAGAGCTATCAAAATAGCCCATACTGGCATCATGGGTAGAGAATCCGCCAATCGCAATTGTCGAAAATGAGTGACAAACAGCATCAAAAAGACTCATTCCCGCAAACCAATAAGCAGTTGCACAGGTAATAGTCAGGAATAAATAAATATACCAGAGTGCTTTAGCTGTTTCGGCTATACGCGGGGTCATTTTATTATCTTTCACCGGCCCAGGAATTTCAGCCCGATACAGCTGCATTCCTCCAATCCCCAGTACGGGTAAAATAGCCACGGCTAATACGATAATCCCCATACCACCGAGCCATTGCAGCAAATGTCGATAAAATAAGATGGCTTTAGGTAAAGAATCAAGCCCCACAATCACGGTTGCACCTGTGGTGGTTAATGCAGAAAAGGATTCGAAGAAACTATCTGTCCAGCTAAGATCTGGCTCGCTAGAGAATATAAAGGGTAATGCACCAATGGACCCAAGTACGGTCCAGAATAGAACAACAATAAGAAATCCTTCTCGGGTACGTAACTCTTCTTTGCAGCGACGATTAGGATACCAAAGCCAAAAACCAATGAACAAACTGACAAAAAATGCCTGCACAAATGCAGTACCACCACCATCGTTGTACCATACGGCAATCAGTGCTGGCGGCAACATAGTGGTGGAAAACAAGCCAACCAATAGGCCTATAATTCTTATTATTGTTTTATATTGCATTGAGCGAGTTCAATTATTCCATAGGCTGCAAAGGTATTTTCAGCATTTAAGCTATTTTGGCATAATTTACGCAGGCATCACAGCTCAAACTCAGGCTGCAAACTTCCCTGACTCAGTGTCGCCAACAACTCACAAAGTAATGCCTGTTGCTGTCGCCCGATTTCAAATTCAATATCGACTGCCTCAGCAAATTGCTTATCGATGATTACCGCATTCACTTGCTGTAATAGATGCTCAACATCGCGCAGCTGCGCATAATCACAATGCAGCTTCGCGGGATAGCGTAACTGTTTAAGGCGAGTAGGCAATTGAATCAAGCCTTGCCTCAATCCCGAAGTGTAAGCTCGCACTAAGCCACCCACTCCCAACTTAGTGCCACCGTAGTAACGCACAACAATAGCGCCAATTTCGCCAATATTTGCACCTTGTAATAACGCTAACATAGGCCGTCCCGCACAGCCTGCTGGCTCACCATCATCACTCGAACCAATTAAGACGCTATCATCAGGCGCACCGGCAACAAAGGCATAGCAATAATGGCTTGCACCCGGATAATCACGCTTTATGTCAGTGAGTACTAACTTTAATTTATCAATGCTGTCACAATGAAACAGAAAAGAGATAAAACGACTATGCTTTATCTCTTCTTCAATCACGATATCTTCACTGGGAACCTTATAACTTTCGAGCACACATCCGCCCTAATTTCTACCTGTCATCAATCAGTCAAACCGAATTCGCGAGTCATGTTCTCGTTTCTATCTTGATGCACGATAACGTTATCCTCGATACGAATGCCACCAAAAGGCCTTAACTCATCCACGGTTTGCCAGTTGATTTGCTGGCCACGACCATCTTGTTTGAGCTCATTGAGCAGAGTATCGATGATGTATAACCCAGGTTCCATGGTCAGCACTTGGTTGGGCGCTAAAATGCGAGTACAGCGCAGAAACGGATGAGCTGCAGGCGCCGCGATATGAGTACCGCGCTCATCGTGGGAGAAACCGCCAACATCATGTACTTGTAGGCCTAACATATGACCTAAACCATGGGGGAAGAAAGCACTGGTAATGCCTTGTTCGACCAAACCTTGAGCATCACCGCTGGCTAAATCAAAATCCAATAGCATTTGCGCGACTTTAGCATGGGTGGCTAAGTGTAAATCAGGATAACGTACACCTGGACGCATCATATCGATAAGCTCTAGCTGCGCTTTATTCATCGCAGTGATCAACTCATCGAAACGATTCTTCTCGAATGCATAGGTTCTGGTGATATCAGAGGCATAACCAAAATAACTCGCGCCCGCATCGATAAGAAATGACAAACGACGCGTAGGACTTTGGTTTTCTAATGCGGTGTAATGCAAAATTGCCGCATTTTGGTTAAGGGCGATAATATTGCCATAGGGTACTTCGTTCTCGCCCTGACCGACTGCAGATAAATAGTGTTGCTGAATTTCGAACTCGCTCGCCCCATTATAAAATGCATTTTTGGCCGCTAAATGCCCCTGCACTGCAATGTGGTTAGCGCGGCGCATACATTCCAGTTCATATTCGGTTTTAGTGCTTCTGTGGTAATGCAAATAACTCATTACTGCATCGGGGTTACGGCTAGTAAACCCTAATACTTCAGCCACATCTAAATGCTCCCCCAGATACGCCCAATTAGCGATATCGATAGGTAATAGTTCGGCAACCTTATCCGCTTTAGTCAATAATTTAATATCAAAGTGCTCTGTCCAAAACATCTCTGGCACATCAGAAACTTTATGCCAAAAATCGACAGGACGATAAAAAATCAATTGCGGCTTATCTCGACCATTAACCACTAACCAACAGTTGGGATTATCCAAAACAGGTAACCACGCCTTAAAGTGCGGGTTTGCCTTAAAGGGATAATTGATATCATCCAAAAACATCCGATGCGGCTGACCCGAATGGATCACTAAACCAGACAAGGCTTCTCGAGACAAAATCTCTGCAACTCGACGGTTTAACTCGGCAATATGGGCACGATAGTAATGAGCCAGCTGATCCATTTGTCATCTCCTGCTATGAATAAAAATTAATAATATGTGTCGAATTGACTCACATTATCTTAATCGGGTCATGAACAACAGATTCACTCAACGCAATAAACTGTTACTCACTCTAAAACATATTGTTGCCGCATGGCTCATGTAAAATTGATAATATGATGATAAAACTTAATAATTACGGTTAACTCTAATACATTTTTAACTTTTAAACGTCTTAAATAAACAGCGAGAAAGACCCATTTATCGACAACGTATTCTAAGTGTATTACATGCTATGCAGTGTATCACAAAGGTGAAAAATCACTCTAGCCAGCAACAAATTAAACAGTCGTTTAAATTGGGTGTTGTAATTTTTTAAATTTCAAAGCACACTGACATACAACTGGTCAAATGATGGCCGAAGCTGCTGTGAGATAGAGAGTCGTACTAACACCAACATATAATGGTGGGTATCACTTTTAAGCCAAAAGGAAGCAAGCAATGATCTACCAAAGTCCTACAATTCAGGTTGAGTTACTCGAGGATAATATTGCCAAGCTGTGCTTTAACGCACCCGGTTCGGTGAACAAATTCGATAGAGAAACCCTCGCCTCGCTCGATGCGGCATTAGACAGCATTAAGCAAGATTCCAATATCAAAGCGTTAGTGCTGACCTCAAGTAAAGACACCTTTATTGTGGGGGCCGACATTACCGAGTTTTTAGGTCTATTCGCACAAGATGACACGGTTTTACTCTCTTGGGTTGAACAAGCTAACGCCGTATTCAATAAGCTCGAAGACTTACCTTTCCCAACTGCATCAGCAATTAAAGGCTTTGCCTTAGGTGGCGGCTGTGAAACTGTTTTGGCAACTGATTTCCGTATCGCTGATACCACAGCCCAAATCGGTTTACCTGAAACTAAACTCGGCATCATCCCCGGTTTTGGCGGCACTGTACGCCTACCACGTGTGATTGGTGCAGATAATGCACTTGAGTGGATCACCACAGGTAAAGACCAACGTGCTGAAGATGCACTGAAAGTTGGTGCTGTTGATGCTGTGGTCGCACCACAAGCGTTAGAAGCCGCTGCAATTCAAATGCTCAAAGATGCTGTAGCTGGAAAGCTAGATTGGCAAGCACGTCGTAACCGCAAATTGTCTGCCCTAACGCTGCCAAAACTTGAAGCTATGATGTCATTCACCACAGCTAAAGGCATGGTGTTTGCGGTTGCGGGTAAACACTACCCTGCACCAATGGCCGCTGTAAGCGTAATTGAGCAAGCATCAACTAAAGGCCGCACCGAAGCATTACAAATCGAACATCAAGCCTTTATCAAGCTAGCTAAAACTGACGTTGCTAAGGCACTTATCGGTATTTTCCTTAATGATCAATTTGTTAAAGGTAAAGCGAAGAAAGCCGGCAAGTTAGCGAAAGAAGTGAAAAATGCCGCCGTATTAGGCGCCGGCATTATGGGCGGCGGTATAGCTTACCAAAGCGCCAGCAAAGGCACACCGATTGTCATGAAAGACATTGCTCAACCAGCACTAGATTTAGGCCTCAATGAAGCCGCTAAACTGCTGTCGGCGCAAGTCGCCCGTGGCCGTTCAACGCCAGAAAAAATGGCCAAAGTGCTGAACAACATCACGCCTTCATTAGATTATGCCGCGATTAAACACAGTGATATCGTCGTTGAAGCCGTTGTTGAGCATCCAAAAATCAAAGCACAGGTTTTAGCTGAAGTTGAGCAATACGTAAGTGATGATGCGATTATCGCGTCAAACACCTCAACAATTTCAATCAACTTACTTGCTAAAAGTATGAAGAAACCTGAGCGTTTCTGCGGTATGCATTTCTTCAACCCAGTGCACAAAATGCCACTAGTTGAAGTGATCCGCGGCGAGCACAGCTCTGAAGAAACTATCGCTACTGTAGTGGCCTACGCGAGTAAAATGGGTAAGACACCCATAGTCGTTAACGATTGCCCAGGCTTCTTTGTTAACCGCGTACTCTTTCCTTACTTTGCAGGCTTTAATGGCTTACTTGCTGATGGCGGCGACTTTGCTGCAATCGACAAAGTGATGGAAAAACAATTCGGTTGGCCAATGGGCCCGGCTTACTTACTGGACGTGGTGGGTTTAGACACAGGTCACCACGCCCAAGCCGTTATGGCTGAAGGTTTCCCTGATCGCATGGGGAAATCTGGTACTGACGCGATTGATGTGATGTTTGACAACAAACGTCTTGGCCAGAAAAATGGCAAAGGTTTCTATGTCTATTCAGTCGATAGCCGTGGCAAGCCGAAGAAAGATGTCGATCCAACGAGCTACAGCCTATTGAAAGATGCCTTTGGCGAGTTAAAAGCCTTTGAAGCCGATGACATTATTGCCCGCACTATGATCCCGATGATCATCGAAACCGTGCGCTGTTTAGAAGAAGGTATTGTCGCATCCCCTGCCGAAGCGGATATGGGCCTAGTTTATGGCTTAGGTTTCCCACCATTTAGAGGCGGCGTGTTCCGTTACTTGGATACCATGGGTGTCGCAAACTTTGTGGCCTTAGCAGACAAATACGCTCACTTGGGCGGTCTGTATCAAGTCACAGATGCGATGCGCACATTAGCCACCAATAACGGTAGCTACTACCAAGCCTAATTAGCGGGAAAGGAATTTAATCATGAAACAAGCTGTTATCGTAGACTGTATTCGCACTCCTATGGGCCGCTCTAAAGCTGGCGTATTTCGTAATGTGCGTGCAGAAACTCTGTCTGCCGAATTAATGAAAGGTCTGTTGCTGCGCAACCCACAACTCGACCCAAACCTGATTGAAGACGTTATCTGGGGTTGTGTGCAACAAACCCTAGAGCAAGGCTTCAACATCGCCCGTAACGCTTCGCTATTAGCAGGCATTCCAAAGACCGCTGGCGCAGTGACCGTTAACCGCCTATGTGGTTCGTCAATGGATGCAATCCATCAAGCGGCGCGTGCAATCATGACTGGTATGGGCGACACATTTATTATTGGTGGTGTTGAACATATGGGCCACGTGCCTATGAGCCATGGTGTCGACTTCCACCCAGGTCTTGCTAACAACGTGGCAAAAGCCTCTGGCATGATGGGTTTAACGGCCGAAATGCTAGGTAAACTTCACGGCATTACCCGTGAGCAGCAAGATGCTTTTGCAGTACGTTCACATCAACGTGCTTATGCAGCGACAGTTGAAGGCCGCTTTGCCAAAGAAATCTATGGTATTGAAGGTCACGATGCTAACGGCGCCTTAATTAAAGTGCTGCAAGACGAAGTGATCCGCCCGGAAACCACAATGGAATCTTTGGCAGCGCTGCGCCCAGTATTTGATCCAGTAAACGGAACTGTGACTGCTGGTACTTCTTCTGCACTGTCTGATGGCGCTTCAGCCATGTTGATCATGGAAGAATCTAAGGCGCGTGCACTTGGTTTGCCAATTCGTGCACGTATTCGCTCCATGGCGGTTGCGGGTTGTGATGCGGCAATTATGGGTTACGGCCCTGTGCCAGCCACGCAAAAAGCACTGGCTCGTGCCGGTATTACCGTTGCCGATTTAGATGTGATTGAACTTAACGAAGCGTTTGCTGCTCAGTCTTTACCTTGTGTGAAAGATTTAGGTCTAGCAGATGTGGTTGATGACAAAATCAACCTCAACGGCGGCGCGATTGCACTAGGTCACCCACTGGGTTGTTCAGGCGCTCGTATCTCTACGACGCTGATCAACTTAATGGAAGACAAAGACGCGACCTTAGGTTTAGCGACTATGTGTATTGGTTTAGGCCAAGGTATCGCTACAGTATTCGAACGCGTTTAATTTATTACTCGAATAAATTAAAAGCCGGAACAAGTTCCGGCTTTTTTATACTTTTCATACTAAAAATTATCCCCCTGACTACTCCGTACAAATAACAGAAGCTATAAAGTGTTCCACGTGGAACATTTAATACTCCACATGAGTAATGACACATATACCCGAGAACAACTCACAAATTTAAATCGCCAACTTGGTTTATCATAGGTGCTGGAGTAACATTAGCTCATTCTGCTTAAACGTTCAGTAGAGGTAATATGAACGACGCTTTCTCAACCGCACAGCATAAACTCGACGCCCTCGGCTTACGCTGCCCAGAACCCGTAATGATGGTACGTAAAACAGTAAGACAAATGGCAGCCGGTGAGACATTACTGATTATCGCTGATGACCCTGCAACAACACGTGATATTCCAAGTTTTTGTGAGTTTATGGATCACACTCTTATCGCTAGCGAAACAACACAAATACCCTATCAATATTTGATCAAAAAAGGCCTTTAAGTCGTATAGCAATACAATAACTCTGATCTACTGTGAGAGCATAAAGTTATGCCAAAACTGTTGGGTATTGCCTATAAGACCGCAAGACGCGGCACGATGAACGAAGTTTTCTGCGCTAACGTCACCCAATTGAGAGGTGTAGAGAACGACGTTTTTGGCCGCCCAGGCAAACGCCAAGTCACAATCCTCTCCCATCAACAGTGGCAACAGGCATGCAATAGTCTGCAAGTTGATTTACCTTGGATAACTCGCAGGGCAAACTTGCTAATTGATGGTCTAATGTTTAGCCATGCAGACGTAGGCAAACATTTACTGATTGGCGAGTTACGATTAGAAATCACTGGCGAGACAGATCCCTGTAAAAAGATGGAAATTGCTCACACTGGTTTAGAAGTAGCACTAACCCCTGATTGGCGTGGCGGTGTAACCTGCCGAGTCATACACAATGGTATGATCCACCTCGGTGACGATGTTGAAATATCGCTCCTAAATTAAGCGGCCTTCCATCACCTAAGTCATTCTTACTCGCTAAACACAAAAACCAAACGCCTTGTTTGGTTTCTCTATTTCCGGCTAGCCTAAACCTCAGTCATCACTTGAAACAGTATTTACATTTTCCTTCTTAGCCATTTATGCGATAACTACATCATTAAGTATAAATAAAACTTCATCTTACGATAAATACAACTCATGCAGCCCATAAGAATGATAACAGGAAGTGACATGCTGAAATCCAAACTTACCCCGCTTTATATTGCTCTTGCACTGGGGATGAATCCCCTCGCCGTTAACGCCGCAGAAACCAAAGAATCGACATGGAATGTTAACGCTCCAGCAAACGCCCCCTTAGAACAAGTTAATATTGATATTAATGAGGGCACTTGGATGAACTTGAGTGTCAGTCCAGATGGTAAGCATATCGTCTTCGACTTACTCGGTGACATCTACCAAATTCCAGTAACAGGCGGTGAAGCTAAGCCATTAGCCCAAGGCATAGCTTGGCAGATGCAGCCCGTATATAGCCCAGATGGCAAGCACATTGCTTTTACGTCCGATGGCGATGGTGGTGATAACATTTGGATTATGGATGCTGATGGTAAAAAACCAAGAACAGTCAGCCAAGAAACCTTCAGGCTACTAAACAGCCCAGCTTGGAGTCCTGACTCCCAGTATCTGGTTGCCCGTAAGCACTTTACCGCCAGCCGCAGTTTGGGTGCGGGCGAAGTGTGGCTATACCACGTTGCGGGTGGCGAAGGTGTCAAACTGACCGAACGTCCGAATGAAGAAAAGGATTTAGGTGAGCCCGCATACTCGCCTGATGGCCGCTATATCTACTTTAGCCAAGATGACACACCAGGCAAAACATTCCATTATTCGAAGGACTCAGTTAACGGTATCTATAAAATCAAACGTTATGATACTCAAAGCGGTGATATTGAAATCTTGATTGAAGGCACAGGTGGCGCAATTCGACCCACTCCAAGCCCTGACGGTACTAAGCTCGCATATATCAAGCGGGATGATTTTCAATCATCGCTTTATCTACTCGACCTTAAGTCCGGCGAAAGCACTAAACTGTTTGGCGAGCTAGACCGCGATATGCAGGAGACTTGGGCGATTCACGGCGTCTACCCAACAATGGCGTGGACTCAAGATAACAAGGATATTTTATTTTGGGCGAAAGGAAAAATTAATCGCCTAAATGTTGCCAACAAAACTCTCACCGATATTCCCTTTAGTGTAAAAACAGATCTTGCGGTGCAACCTTCGGTGCGTTTTAAGCAAAATATCGATAAGGATGTTTTCGATGTAAAAATGCTGCGTATGGCTCAAGTATCTCCCGATGGCAGTAAGGTGGTATTCGAAGCACTGGGTAAACTTTGGTTAAAATCATTACCAGACGGAAAAATGTCGCGTTTAACTGAACTCAGTAACGGGATTGAAGAACTGTATCCACAATGGTCCCGTGATGGTAAAAATATTGTTTTCACCACTTGGAACGACCAAGACCAAGGGACAGTTCAGGTGATTAGCGCTAACGGCGGTAAGCCTAAGCAACTCACGTCTGACCCAGGAAAGTATGTCGAAGCCACCTTTTCCCCAAATGGCGAACTTGTGGTGTATCGCAAAGCTCAAGGCGGTAACCTTACACCTCGAACTTGGTCGCAGGAACCTGGACTATATAAGGTCGATATCAAAGGTAAAAACAATAAAAAAATCAGCACTAATGGCTACCAAGCACAATTTGGTGCCAATGCCGAACGCATCTTTTTTATGGATAGCAGCGAAGATGAAACACCACAATTAGCATCTATTAATTTAGATGGCTTCGATAAGCGAGTTCATTACAGCAGCAAACATGCGACTGAGTTTAGAGTTTCACCCGATGGTGAACAACTCGCGTTCGCTGAACGCTTTAAGGTATGGGTGACTCCTTTTGCCAAGCACGGCGAGACTGTTGAGATTAGCCCCAATGCCAGTAACCTACCCGTTAGTCAATTAAGCGTCCGCGCCGGTGAAAGTATCAGCTGGAATAGTAAGAGTGATCAACTGTATTGGACACTCGGCCCTGAGCTTTATCAAGCTAAGGTTGATACTCAATATCTCAACAAAGATCAAAAAGCCCAACCAAACATTATTAATTTAGGCTTTACCGAAAATGCAGATGTTCCACGTGGAACAATCGCCTTCGTCGGTGGCAAAGTGATTACCATGGAAAACGACCAAGTCATTGATAATGGCGTGGTCATAGTCAAAGACAATCATATTGTCGCCGTTGGTGATGCCAATATTACCATTCCTAAAGATGCGCAGATTATCGATATAAAAGGAAAATCAATCATGCCGGGGCTATTCGATGCTCATGCCCATGGACCACAGGCGGATGATGAAATTGTGCCACAGCAAAACTGGGCATTATATTCAGCCCTTTCCTTGGGTGTCACCACTATTCACGATCCATCGAATGATACCTCTGAGATTTTTGCCGCTTCCGAACAACAAAAAGCAGGACATATCGTCGGCCCGCGTATTTTCTCTACTGGCACTATTTTATATGGCGCCAATGCACCGGGATACACATCGCACATCGACTCACTCGATGATGCCAAGTTTCACCTTGAGCGTCTTAAAAAAGTCGGCGCGTTTAGCGTAAAAAGTTACAACCAACCACGTCGCAATCAGAGGCAGCAAGTGATTGCTGCCGCACGTGAGCTCGAAATGATGGTTGTGCCTGAAGGTGGCAGTTTGCTGCAACACAATCTCACTATGGTCGCTGATGGTCATACTACGGTTGAGCACTCTTTGCCTGTGGCAACCATTTATGATGATATAAAACAATTCTGGAGCCAAACTAAAGTCGGTTACACGCCAACCCTAGTCGTCGCCTACGGAGGTATTTCAGGTGAAAACTACTGGTACGATAAAACCGATGTATGGGCACATCCGCGCCTATCCATGTATGTACCAGCAGATATTTTACAAGCTCGATCAATGCGACGCCCACATGCACCCGATGATCATTACAATCATTTCAACGTTGCAAAAGTCGCAAATGAGCTCAATAAAGTAGGCGTTAATCCCAACATAGGCGCCCATGGGCAACGTGAGGGTTTAGCGGCACATTGGGAAATGTGGATGTTTGCCCAAGGCGGCATGAGCAATATGGAGGTATTGAAAACGGCCACCATTAATCCTGCGACAACCTTTGGTATGGAACAACAGCTAGGCTCGATTAAAGAAGGTAAGCTCGCAGACTTAATCGTTATTGATGGTGATCCATTAGCCGATATTCGCGTTACAGATAAAGTCACTTATACCATGGTCAACGGTAAGCTTTTTAATGCTGAGACGATGAATGAGCTTAATGGGGACAAGGAAAAACGTCAGCCATTTTTCTTTGAGAAAATATAAACTCTATCCTCAAGGCTAGAATGGGAGATTCGCTTCCCTGTTTTAATTATTTGGTTTAACCAGATATCACCAATGAAAATAAAAGCATGTTCCACGTGGAACATGCTTTTTACATTTTATGCATTGTTTATTGTGCATATGGACAAGAACTCGAATATTGCTATGAGTACTGTCCTACATCACATCAGCAAGATGAGCGATTACTGATGTTCGCGGTGATGCTGACCGGCACAGGAATCAACACAGGCCTGATAGGAAATACACTCTACAAGGTGATCATTCACCATACCTACCGCCTGCATAAAGGCATAACAAATTGTTGGGCCGACAAAATTGAAGCCCTGCTTCTTTAATGCTTTAGACATAGCTTCTGATTCTGCTGTCTGTGTCGGAATCTGCGACATTGATGTGAATTGATTAACTATGGGTTTGCCACCAACAAAACTCCATAAAAATTCAGAGAAATCCTTTCCATCCGCTGTATAAGCTAAATAACCTTTAGCATTCTTGATGATCGAATTCACCTTTAAGCGATTGCGTACTATGCCAGCGTTTAACATTAACTCTTCAACTTTCGCTTCATCAAAAGTCGCAATCACTTCAGGCGCAAAATTGGCAAAGGCTTGTTCATAGTTTTGTTGTTTCTTCAGGATCGTGATCCAAGATAATCCGGCCTGCTGCCCATCTAAACATAACTTGGCAAATAGCTCCCGAGGATCTCGAACCGGTCGCCCCCACACTTTGTCGTGGTATTCCCTATATAAGGGATCATCACTTACCCAGCCGCAGCGGATCTCATCCATCTCACATCCCCTATTGTTTTAATTAAGAAGGTAGAAAATAACCTACATAAGCAGATATCTACAAGGTATAATCGAAACCATTTTCTATTCAGGCTGACGGCAGTAGACAAGTAGACATGACGACAAAACACGACGTAAAAACATTCCAGGGTTTCATTCTCACCCTGCAAGAATATTGGGCACAGCAAGGCTGTGCAATCGTTCAACCTCTAGATATGGAAGTCGGCGCGGGTACATTCCACCCACAAACTTTCTTGCGTTCTTTAGGGCCAGAACCTATGAGCAGTGCCTATGTGCAGCCATCGCGCCGCCCTACGGACGGTCGTTACGGTGAAAACCCTAACCGTTTACAGCACTACTACCAATTCCAAGTCGTGTTGAAGCCTTCTCCTGACAATATCCAAGAACTCTATTTAGGCTCACTACAAGCATTGGGTATTGATACTCAAATCCATGATATCCGCTTTGTAGAAGATAACTGGGAATCTCCAACGCTAGGCGCTTGGGGCTTAGGCTGGGAAATATGGCTCAACGGTATGGAAGTGACTCAATTTACTTACTTCCAACAGGTTGGCGGCATCGAATGTAGCCCGGTCACAGGTGAAATCACCTATGGTCTTGAACGTCTAGCCATGTATATTCAAGGTGTTGATAGCGTTTATGATCTCGTTTGGACCGATGGTCCGCTGGGGCGCATCACCTATGGTGATGTATTCCATCAAAACGAAGTCGAGCAATCGACCTATAACTTTGAGCACGCCGACGTAGATTTTATGTTTACCTTATTCGATCAGTGTGAAAAAATGTGTCAGCATTTATTGTCACTGGAAAAACCGTTACCTCTACCCGCCTATGAGCAAGTAATGAAAGCCTCACACGCCTTCAACCTACTCGATGCTCGCCATGCTATTTCAGTTACCGAGCGCCAACGCTACATCTTACGCGTTCGTACCATGGCGAAAGCGGTCGCTGAATCTTATTATCAGGCACGCGAAGCGCTTGGCTTCCCAATGTGTAAGTAGAGGTGAAAACATGAATTTTGAAAACTTACTCATAGAGTTAGGCACGGAAGAATTACCACCTAAGTCACTGCGTAAACTAGCTGAATCATTTTTAGCTAACTTTACCGAAGAACTCACCAAAGCCGATTTAGCATTTAGTAACGCTGTTTGGTACGCAACTCCACGTCGTCTGGCGATTAACATCACTGAACTTGCCCTTGCACAAGCCGACAAAGTGGTTGAAAAACGCGGCCCCGCCGTGAGTTCAGCCTTTGATGCTGAAGGTAAACCGACTAAAGCCGCTGAAGGTTGGGCACGTGGCAATGGCATTACCGTTGAGCAAGCCGAGCGTTTAGCTACAGATAAAGGCGAATGGTTAGTCCATAATGCCAAAGTAGAAGGCGTTGAAACCAAAAGTTTGATCGCTGCTATGGCGCAACGTGCACTCGATAAACTACCTATTCCTAAGCCAATGCGCTGGGGTAATAATAAAACCCAATTTATCCGTCCTGTCCATACAGCCACTATGTTGTTAGGCAGTGAGTTGATTGAAGGTGAATTATTAGGTATTAAATCGGCACGTACCATTCGCGGTCACCGCTTTATGGGTCTCAAGCAGTTTGAATTAGCGCATGCTGATAACTACCTTGCTGACCTAAAAGAAAAAGGTAAAGTCATCGCCGATTATGAAAGCCGTAAAACTTTAATCAAAGCTGATGCCGAAAAAGCCGCCGCTAAGATTGGTGGCGCAGCCGATATCGAAGAAAACCTGCTTGAAGAAGTGACCTCTTTAGTTGAATGGCCAGTGGTATTAACCGCAAGCTTTGAAGATAAGTTTTTGGCCGTACCGTCTGAAGCTTTGGTCTACACCATGAAGGGCGATCAGAAATACTTCCCTGTATTTGACGCTGCGGGTAAATTGCTACCCAACTTTATCTTTGTAACCAACATAGAATCTAAAGACCCAGCACAAATTATCTCTGGTAATGAAAAAGTTGTCCGTCCACGTTTAGCCGATGCCGAATTCTTCTTTAATACCGATAAAAAGCACACACTAGAATCGCGCCTGCCAAGCCTTGAAACCGTATTATTTCAAAAGCAATTAGGCACATTAAAAGATAAAGTTAACCGTATCAGCGCCCTAGCCGCTTATATTGCGGAGCAAACTGGCGTTAATACCGTTGATGCAGCCCGTGCAGGTTTATTATCTAAAACCGATTTAATGACCAATATGGTAATGGAGTTTACCGACACTCAAGGCACTATGGGTATGCATTACGCCCGCCTTGATGGTGAAACTGAAGCCGTTGCTTTAGCACAGGAAGAGCAATACAAGCCTAAGTTCTCTGGTGATACAGTGCCAACAGCGGGCGTATCTTGCGCCGTCGCATTAGCAGATAAGCTTGATACATTAGTCGGTATCTTTGGCATTGGCCAAGCACCTAAAGGCGCAGCGGATCCATTTGCCCTACGCCGCGCGGCCATTGGCGTACTACGTATCATAGTAGAAAATAAGCTACCGCTTGATTTGGTTGATCTTATTGCTAAAGCACAAGCACTACACGGCACTAACTTAAGCAACGCCAATGCAAGCGACGAAGTGTTAGAGTTTTTAATGGCACGTTTTCGCGCTTGGTATCAAGATAAAGGCATAGGTGTTGATGTGATCTTAGCCGTGCTTGCACGTCGTCCAACACGCCCTGCTGATTTTGATAGTCGTATCAATGCGGTATCCCACTTTAAAGGCCTAGAAGCTTCTAGCGCACTTGCGGCAGCGAACAAACGTGTATCTAATATTCTCGCTAAGGTTGAAGGGGCTTTACCGACAACCATCAATGCGAATTTATTAACCGAAGTCGCAGAACAAGCATTAGCAGCCAAATTAAACGAGCTGCAACCACAGTTAGCACCATTATTTGCCAATGCCGATTACCAGCAAGCATTAACTCTGTTGGCAGGCCTACGTGAAAGCGTAGATCAGTTCTTCGAAGATGTAATGGTTATGGCAGATGATGATGCGTTGAAAAAGAATCGCTTAGCTTTATTAAATAACCTACGCGAGCAGTTCTTGCACGTAGCAGATATCTCACTACTGCAATAACGATACGCTTTTCACGCTTTATAAAAAACGCGCTAGTTAGCGCGTTTTTTATTGTCCCGATTTTATCTAGCCCTTAAACGATGCGCTTAATTTAGCTAAACAGTAGGAATCTACACAATAAAAGAGGTGTTAAATCGTAGATATAAAAAGGGAAAGCCTAAGCTTTCCCTTAATTACTAACTTCATCACGCGTCACTTAAAACGCATTACCTAGCTAGCACTACACGTCTAAGTTAGCCACGTTCAATGCGTTAGCTTCGATAAACTCGCGACGTGGTTCAACTTGATCACCCATCAAACAAGTAAACAACTGATCAGCACCAACGGCATCATCAATCGTCACTTGTAACATACGACGTGATTCAGGATCCATTGTAGTTTCCCACAATTGCTCAGGGTTCATCTCACCCAATCCTTTATAACGTTGAATATATAAACCGCGTTTGGCTTCAGAAATTGTCCAATCTAGCGCTTCAAGAAAGCTATCGACTTCTTTAACCCGTTCGCCGCGTTGTACATAACCACCTTCTTCAATCATACCCTCTAACGCCGCACCTAACTTACCGATACGTTGGTAATCGCTTGATTGGAAGAAGTCATAAGTAAACAGATAATTGGTATCTATACCGTGTTTACGAATGGTAATCTTAGGCAGATACACTTTACGCTCTGGATCAAGAATCGGCTCAGCAGAATACAGCACGCCGCTACTTTCCATTTCCACCAGCTCATGGATAAAGGCATCGATCCATTCTTTCATCTTGCCTTCATCGGCCAACATATCATTAGTGATCATTGGGTGGTAAAGCATACGGTTAGTAATATGCGTTGGATAGCGCTGCTCTAGACGAGCCACAATCGCTTCCACTTCACGATATTGAGTCACTAAACGCTCTAACGGCTCACCAGACATACCAATAGCACCTTGCGTCGGGTACACAATAGTGCCATCCAATGCTTGAGTTGTTAGGTATTGAGTCAACGCTGGCTCATCTTTAAGATACTGTTCTTGTTTACCCTTTTTAACTTTAAATAAAGGTGGCTGAGCAATATAGATGTAACCACGCTCAATCAATTCAGGCATTTGACGGAAGAAAAAGGTCAACAGCAAAGTACGAATGTGCGAGCCGTCGACGTCAGCATCCGTCATGATGATGATGTTGTGATAACGCGTTTTATCAGGGTTATATTCATCGCGACCAATACCACAGCCAAGTGCCGTGATCAGTGTGGCCACTTCTTGAGAAGACAGCATCTTATCGAAACGCGCTTTCTCAACGTTTAGAATTTTACCTTTAAGTGGCAAAATCGCTTGGTTTTTACGGTTACGCCCCTGCTTGGCACTACCACCAGCAGAGTCACCTTCCACAATATAGATTTCAGAAAGACCTGGGTCTTTCTCTTGGCAATCGGCCAGCTTACCTGGCAAACCACCTAAATCGAGTGCGCCTTTACGACGGGTCATTTCACGGGCTTTACGCGCCGCTTCACGGGCACGAGCCGCATCAACAATCTTACCAACAATTAACTTAGCATCGGCTGGGTTTTCCAGCAGATAATCGTTCAGTTTTTCACCCATGGTTTGTTCAACCGCGGTTTTCACTTCGCTTGAAACCAGTTTATCTTTGGTTTGTGAGCTGAACTTAGGATCAGGTACTTTAACAGAGATAACAGCAGTTAAACCTTCGCGGGCATCGTCGCCAGTCGCGCTAGTTTTGCCTTTCTTGTTGTAACCTTCGTTTTCCATGTAACTGTTAAGGTTACGCGTTAAAGCACTACGGAAACCGACTAAGTGAGTACCACCATCACGCTGTGGAATGTTGTTGGTAAAACAGAATATATTTTCTTGATAACCGTCATTCCACTGCATAGCCACTTCAACGGTAATACCGTCATCGCGCTCTTGAATGAAGTGGAACACATCTTTGTTGATAGGTGTTTTATTACGGTTCAAGTAATCAACGAATGCGCTAATACCGCCTTCGTATTTGAATAATTCATTTTTATTGTCGCGCTCATCAATCAGACGAATACCCACGCCTGAGTTGAGGAATGACAATTCACGCACACGTTTTGCCAGAATTTCGAAATGAAACTCGATATTACTAAAAGTATTTTCACTTGGCCAAAAACGGATTTCAGTACCGGTTTTAGTCGCATCACCAATCTCATGGATTGGTGCATCTGGTACGCCGTGGGTATAAAATTGCTCATACACTTTGCCAGCACGACGAATGGTCATCTGCAGCTTTTTAGATAACGCGTTAACTACCGACACACCCACACCGTGCAAGCCGCCAGACACTTTATAAGAGTTATCGTCGAACTTACCGCCGGCATGCAATACCGTCATAATAACTTCAGCTGCTGATACGCCTTCTTCTTCATGGATAGAAACCGGAATCCCACGGCCATCATCCTTAACAGAAACCGAACCATCAACATGGATAGTAATCGTAATCTCGCTACAGTGGCCGGCTAAGGCTTCATCGATAGAGTTATCGACTACTTCGAACACCATATGATGTAGACCCGTACCGTCGTCGGTGTCACCAATATACATCCCAGGTCTCTTACGTACTGCATCAAGGCCCTTAAGGACCTTAATACTCGAAGAATCGTAACTATTCTCTGACATATTATTCTCTCAATGGTTATTCAATTACCGTTACACGTCCCTGTTCCACATGGAACATCCTACCGGGAGGCGTGTGTAACGAATCGACTATTGCAGCAGGATCTATGGCGGTCACAAACACTTGTGCTCCGGTATCCGTTAACTGCTTAAGCAATAGCTGTCTATGCTGTGCATCCAACTCGGACGGAAGATCGTCCACAAGATAAATACTGTGTTTATCTATTTGTTGTTTGAGCAACTTTCCCTGTGCAATACGCAGTGCACAGACTAATAATTTTAATTGACCACGGGACAGGGCATCCTGCGCTGGCAAGGTGCCTACACGAAGTCTAAGGTCAGCTTTATGGGGACCGCTGACGGTATGACCTGTGGCCAAATCTCTGGAATATTGATTTTCGAGTAGTTCAGCAAAATCCGTTTTACTATCCCAGCCGCGCGTAAATGAAACCTTCACATCTACACTCGGTAAAAACTCCCCGATTATACCCTTAAGTAGCTCATTTAACGAGTCTACATAATGGTTTCGTATTTCGGTAACCTGCTCGGCATAGCGCACAAACTCTTGGTCCCAAAATTGAATATTACTATAGGATGAACCATTTCTAAGTAATTGATTTCTTTGTTTAAGAACTCGTCTAACATTCACCCAAGCAGTATAAAACTGTGGATCAGCATGAAATGCACCCCAATCGATAAATTGTCGACGAGATTTAGGACCTTCAAACAGTAGAGAAAAACTTTCAGGCGTGATCACTTGGATAGGTAAAGTTTCAGCTAATGTCGATAATCGCTTAACCTTTTCGCCATCAATTTTTACTTCGGTCTCACCACTACGAAACCGTCGTAAACCGATTTTACTGTCGCCACGCACTAAGTTTAACGTAGCAAATAAGGTTAACTTATCATCATCGTTATTAATCACGCGCTGGGATAAATGGCTACGAAACGAACGTCCCATGCCAAGAAAATAAATCGCCTCAAGAATACTGGTTTTGCCACTGCCATTTTGGCCGTAAATCAAGTTAATCCCCGGTGCAGGCATTAGCTGGGCAGACTGAATGTTACGAAAGGCTTCTATATTAAGACGGGTCAGGCTCATGCATTACTCATTGAGCCGCATAAACGGCATAGACAAGGACTCATAGCACTTAGCATATCGAGCTCCGCTGCTGACCGCCAAAACTATTGGTAACTGAGTGAAGGAATAGCCAATGCTGCATATTAAACATAATGCCGCCCTTAGGCGGCATCTGCATTAAAGACAGAGGGACTGACACGGGTAATATAAAAATGAAGAGTTTATAAACGCATCGGCATAACAACATACATGGAATCTTCTTCCAAGTGATTTTCGATTAAGGCGCTGGAGTTACCATCAATCAGCGTGATACGCACATCGTCTGACTTAAGATTGTTGAGCACATCCAGTAAATAACTCACGTTAAAGCCAATTTCTAAGGCTTCATTATTGTATTCAACATCGATGATCTCTTCCGCTTCCTCCTGTTCAGGATTATTAGCGGTGATCTTTAGTAGACCATTTTCGAGTTGAATGCGTACGCCACGGAATTTTTCATTGGATAAAATAGAGGCACGTGTCAGCGCTTGCTTTAAGTGATTACGACTAGCTATCACAATTTTATCACCACCTTTGGGCAGTACACGGCGATAATCAGGAAAACGACCATCAACTAATTTACTGGTAAAAACGGTATTGGCAGTCGTGGCACGAATGGCGTTATCACTAATAGCTATCGTGATATCAAGATCATCCGACTCTAATAAACGTGCCATTTCCATTATGCCTTTACGCGGCACAATAACTTGTTTTTCAGGTAATTGCGCTTCAATAGTGCGATGACTTAAGGCTAAACGATGGCCATCGGTCGCAATCGCACGCAAAGTATTACCTTCGGTTTCAAACAATAAACCGTTGAGATAATAACGCACATCTTGGTTAGCCATAGAAAACTGCGTCGAATCAATAATCGACTTTAGCATGCCCTGCTTTATGCTAAATTCAATCTCTGCTTGGAAAGCTTCAACGTTAGGATATTCTTCAGCAGGCAAAGTCGCTAATGAAAAACGGCTGCGACCTGAACGCAATAACCATTTGTTATCTTGTTGTTCGACTTTTAATTCGCTTTGTTCTGGTAAAGATTTAACAATATCGAGTAATTTTCTAGCCGGCACCGTAGTGCGACCTTCTTCTATATCACCGTGAACGACGGCTTGGCCCACGAGTTCAACTTCTAAATCTGTACCGGTCAATTTAAGTGTGTGGCCACTTACTTCTACAAGAAGATTCGACAAAATTGGCACATTATGGCGTTTTTCAACGGCGCCACAGACCAATTGTAACGGCTTTAATAGGGTATCCCTATCAATTGAGAATTTCATCGTGTCCAAATTCCTTGTTTTAAGAAGATAAAGTTCTAATTAAATTAGCGTAATCTTCTTTTATATCGTGACTTTCTTCCCGTAGCTGAGCAATTTTACGACAGGCATGCAATACAGTGGTGTGATCTCGACCACCAAAAGCATCACCAATTTCCGGCAAGCTTTGGTTAGTTAATTCTTTAGATAACGCCATTGCAACTTGTCTTGGCCGCGCGACACTGCGTGAACGGCGTTTAGACAACATATCAGCCATCTTAATCTTGTAGTATTCCGCTACGGTTTTCTGAATATTGTCTATAGTGACTAATTTTTCTTGAAGTGCCAAGAGGTCACGTAAAGCTTCGCGAACAAAATCAATGGTTATTGGACGACCAGTAAAGTTAGCGTTAGCGATAACACGGTTTAACGCCCCTTCCAGTTCTCGCACGTTAGAGCGTAAACGCTTAGCAATAAAGAAGGCCACTTCATCAGGCAAGTTAATGCCACTCTCTTGCGCTTTACGCATTAAAATCGCGACACGGGTTTCTAACTCAGGTGGCTCAATAGCCACAGTTAAACCCCAACCAAAACGCGATTTTAATCTATCTTCAACGCCGTCGATTTCTTTTGGATAACGGTCTGATGTCAAAATAATTTGGTGATTACCCTCAAGTAAGGCGTTGAAGGTATGAAAGAATTCTTCTTGGGATCTGTCTTTATTGGCAAAAAATTGAATATCATCGATAAATAACGCATCGACGCTACGGTAGTAACGTTTAAATTCTTCGATCGCATTATTTTGCAGTGCTTTAACCATATCCTGCACAAAACGCTCTGAGTGCATATAAACCACTTTAGCATTGGGATTATTTTTGATGATCCCGTTACCTACAGCATGCAACAAATGCGTCTTACCCAGACCTGTACCACCGTACAAGAATAATGGGTTATAAGCTCCGCCAGGATTTTCAGCCACTTGCATCGCTGCAGCCTTACCTAATTGGTTTGATTTACCTTCCACGAAGTTATCAAACTGGTAGCTTGG
Source organism: Shewanella glacialipiscicola (assembly GCF_023283485.1). Taxonomy (GTDB): domain Bacteria; phylum Pseudomonadota; class Gammaproteobacteria; order Enterobacterales; family Shewanellaceae; genus Shewanella; species Shewanella glacialipiscicola. The sequence continues at coordinate 29,380 of NZ_JAKILU010000021.1, read as the reverse complement.
ATTAATGTTACTGCGATGATTGGCATTCGCCATAGGCTCAGCTTGGACATTAAATGTCGTCCCCACTGTCGCTTTAGTTTGGATGTTTTGGGTATAAGGAGTCCGAGTTGGCGCAATAGGTGCCGGCACACTGGGCTTTTTCGCCGAAGGGCGACTACCAATATCAAAACGTAATTTAGGCGCATCATTGCCCATTTGTTCAATAAAGAACTGATTAATGATATTGATGTATTTATCTCTGACCCAATCAAGCACGAAGCGGTTGGGCGCATAAAGCACCAGAGTATCTCCATCCATTTCAGCTTGTAACGGTCTGATCCACATACTAAACTGCTGAGCAGAAAGCTCATCTTGCAGACGTCCGATACATTGTTGCCAAAGTGAAACCGCCACTTAGTTATCCCCAAAAGATCATCAAAAAAGAGGTGTATTCTATAGCGAGATCTCAATGATCGCCATCCTTAAAAAATATTTATCCCCAGCGAGATCATTCAGCTTAAAACTTGTCGATCATCAAAGATCTAAAACGATCCTTTTATTCTGCATTAAGCGCAAATCCTGCTTTATTAAGCGATCCACATTGATCTATAATGGCGGCCCTTAGATCGGCTCGAAGATAAGCTTTACTACTATATGTAGTGTCTGTGCACAGAGTTATCCACATCTTATAGTGTATTTTGAGGATTAATCTAAGGACTCGCTGGCAGAAATAAAATACTTACTTACTTTCGTTGTTGACGGGGCTAAGTAAAGTGATTACAATTCGGCCTCTTTTTTGCCCTTACCTCTAACTTTGGAGATAAGGATATATTCACTAATAACAAAGACGGATTGCCATCATGAGTAAACGTACTTTTCAACCTAGCAACCTGAAGCGCAAGCGTTCTCACGGCTTCCGCGCTCGTATGGCTACTGTAGGCGGCCGTAAGGTGCTTGCACGTCGTCGTGCGAAAGGTCGCGCTCGTTTATCTGCTTAATAAGTGGGTAACTAGTTGACTAGCTATACCTTTACGCGGGAGTTACGTTTGCTAACTCCCGCGCAATTTAAATCTGTATTTTCCAATCCCATCAAAGCATCTTCTGCTGAAATTACCTTGCTCGCTATTCCTAACACGGAACAACATCCGCGTATGGGCCTTACTGTTGCTAAACGCTATGTAAAACGCGCGAACCAACGCAACCGTATTAAACGCGTAATAAGAGATAGTTTTCGCTTAAATCAACACGACATTCCTCATCTTGATATTGTTGTGCTTGTCAGAAATGGCGTGATGGAAATGGAAAACGCTGAAATCAACAAATTGATAGAAAAGCTATGGCGCAAACTCAGTCGCCGCTACAACGGCTAGCGACCACGTTTATTCGTGGCTATCAGGTATTCATCAGCCCTATACTGGGCCCTAGATGCCGTTTCAATCCCACCTGCTCTCACTACGCTATTGAAGCAATAAAAGTGCATGGAACCGCGAAAGGTTGTTGGTTTGCATTGAAACGCATATTAAAATGTCACCCTTTACATCCCGGCGGTAGTGATCCCGTCCCCCCTAAAAATGACAGGTGTAATAAATAGGCTATGGAATCTCAACGCAATATATTGCTCATAGGACTACTGTTTGTCAGCTTTTTGCTGTGGCAACAGTGGCAAACGGATAAAGCTCCTAAACCCGTTGCAACCGAATCGTCATTAGTGGCGAACGCGACAAGCTCACACAGTGCCGATGTTCCAGAAGCTGATACTGGTGTGCCTGCTGTAGCTGTGATTGAAAACGGTAAACTTATTACCGTAAAAACCGATCAGTTAGATGTTCAGATTAATCCAGTCGGTGGTGACATCGTTTTTGCGGCATTAGTTTCGCATAAAATGGAGCTCGATAAAGAGCAACCATTTGTATTGCTTGAGCAAACAAAAGATTTCACTTATATCGCCCAAAGCGGTCTAATTGGTCGTGATGGCATCGACAGTAGTGCAAAAGGTCGTGCGCAATTTAGCACCACAGCCACTGAATATACGTTAGCTGAAGGCCAAGACACCTTAGAAGTGCCATTAACCTATGTGGCTGACAATGGCGTAACTTATACTAAAGTATTTGTATTCCATCGCGGTAAATTTAACGTCGATGTTGATTATAAAATCAATAATACTTCAGCAACACCGTTACAAGTTCAGATGTATGGTCAGATTAAACAAACCATTAAACCGTCTGAAAGCAGCATGGTTATGCCAACCTATCGTGGCGCTGCATTCTCGACGCAAGATGTGCGTTATGAGAAATACAACTTTGATGACATGGCAAAAGGCAACCTGAACCAAGCGACATTGGGCGGTTGGGCAGCCATGCTACAACATTATTTCGTTTCAGCTTGGATCCCACCGGCTACCAACAGCAATACTATTTTCTCTAGTGTTAGTGCGGGCGGTTTAGCAAATATTGGTTTCCGCGGCGCGGTATACGATATTGCACCTGGAGCAACTCAAGAGATTAGCTCACAGTTCTATGTTGGTCCTAAAGATCAAAAAGCACTGTCTGCAATCTCTGAAACCTTAAACCTAGTTGTCGATTACGGTTTCCTATGGTGGCTAGCGGTTCCAATTCACTGGTTACTGATGTTCTATCAGTCATTCGTTGGTAACTGGGGTCTAGCAATTATCCTGATCACCTTAACCGTTCGTGGTTTACTGTTCCCGCTAACAAAAGCGCAGTACACCTCAATGGCGAAGATGCGTAACCTACAACCTAAACTGACAGAGTTGAAAGAACGCTTTGGTGATGACCGTCAAAAGATGGGTCAGGCCATGATGGAACTGTATAAGAAAGAAAAAGTTAACCCTATGGGTGGCTGTTTACCTATTATTTTACAGATGCCAATCTTCATTGCCTTATACTGGGTATTGTTAGAAAGCTTCGAACTACGTCATGCACCATTTATGTTATGGATCCACGATTTATCGGTACAAGATCCATACTACATATTGCCGTTGCTAATGGGTGTGTCGATGTTTGTGATGCAAAAAATGCAGCCTATTGCACCGACAATGGATCCAATGCAAGTAAAAATGATGCAGTGGATGCCAGTCATCTTTACCGTATTCTTCCTGTGGTTCCCATCAGGTCTAGTGCTGTACTGGTTAGTAGGTAACATTGTTGCTATCACGCAGCAAAAGATTATTTATGCAGGTCTGGCGAAAAAAGGCTTAAAATAAGTCTAAGATTTCCAAGATTCTAGCGCATCATTACATATTAATATGAACGATTGACACTAAAAGGCGGCTTAATTAGCCGCCTTTTCCTTTATATGATTAGTAGACATTAGCTGGGTGGGTATTCTTGTGACAACTGACACTATTGTGGCTCAAGCCACCGCGCCCGGACGTGGCGGCGTTGGCATCATTCGAATTTCAGGCGACAAAGCCTGTGATGTCGCTATGGCCGTATTAGGCCATCTTCCTAAAACACGATATGCCGATTACTGCGATTTTAAAAGTGCATCGGGCCAGGTGATAGACCAAGGCATAGCGCTATTTTTTAAAGGACCTAATTCCTTTACTGGCGAAGATGTACTTGAACTGCAAGGCCATGGTGGCCAAATCGTTCTCGACATGCTGATCAAACGTGTAATGGAAGTCGGTGGCATTCGTATCGCAAAACCCGGTGAGTTCAGTGAACAAGCCTTTATGAACGATAAGCTCGATTTAACCCAAGCCGAAGCGATTGCCGACCTTATTGATGCCACCAGTGAGCAAGCAGCAAAAAGTGCCCTGCAATCTTTGCAGGGGGAATTTTCTAAAGAAGTCCACGAGCTGGTGGACCAAGTCACTAATCTACGTTTATACGTAGAAGCTGCGATTGATTTCCCCGATGAAGAAGTCGACTTTTTAAGTGATGGAAAAATTGCTAATGCACTTTATAAAATCATCAACAAACTCGACCTAGTACAAGCCAGCGCGAAGCAAGGTTCTATCATCCGCGAAGGCATGAAAGTCGTGATTGCGGGTCGCCCAAATGCTGGTAAATCAAGTTTATTAAATGCATTAGCCGGTAAAGAGTCGGCGATTGTGACCGAAATAGCCGGTACAACACGTGACGTATTACGTGAACATATTCATTTAGATGGTATGCCACTGCACATTATCGATACCGCGGGTCTACGTGATACTACAGATACCGTTGAACAAATTGGTATTGAGCGTGCGTGGAATGAAATTAATACTGCCGATCGCGTACTGTTTATGGTTGATGGCACCACAACTGCCGCCGTGGACCCCCATGATATTTGGCCAGATTTTGTCGATCGCCTGCCTTCTAATTTGGGCGTGACTGTGATTCGCAATAAAGCCGATCTCACAGGTGAAGACTTAATGATGACCGAAGAACAAGGTTATAGCGTCTATCGGATCTCGGCTAAAACAGGTTTAGGTGTTGAAGAGTTGAAACAGCACTTAAAGTCACTTATGGGTTATCAGAGTAATCTCGAAGGGGGTTTTATCGCCCGTCGTCGCCACTTAGAAGCCCTTGAATTAGCCGCAGGACACCTGCAATTGGGTAAGGAACAGTTAGAGGTTTATTTAGCTGGAGAGTTATTGGCAGAGGAGCTGCGTATGTGCCAATTAGCATTATCAGAAATCACTGGCCGCTTCACTTCAGATGATTTACTTGGCAAGATTTTTAGTTCTTTCTGCATCGGGAAATAACTAACCTTAATATTATTTCCATATAAATCAGCCCATACAATATGGGCTGATTTTTTATCTACAACCGAATATTTTTACTCATCGGCTAAATCATGATTCGACGTGGCGGTAATGATCTTGCATCTGATAGGTTCTGGCATAAAGAGCAAATATCAATGCAGCGCAAATAGCAAAAGCAGCAAAGAAAAACATTTGAAATGCGGTAATGCTAATGCCCGTTAAAGCGATTTGTTCAGTCACCGCAGGGCTTTTTACACTGACGTTCGCGAGCAATACCCATAAGTTACCGACGGTCACCGATAGTGTCCAAAAACTCATAATGGTGCCCTTCATCGCCTTAGGCGCTTGGCTATAGGCAAACTCTAATCCCGTAGAAGAGACTAAAACCTCACCAAACGTTAGCAAAGCATAAGGTAGAATTTGCCAAAATATAGATAATACCGTTCCCCCATCCATCACTAATTGAATACTGCCAACGACTATCCAGCTCACACCTGTAATCGCAATTCCCGCTCCCATTTTACGCAAAGCCGTTAATCTAACTCCCATGCGCTCAATCGCCGGATAAAGCACAAAGTTATTAAACGGGATCAATATCATCACTAATAATGGATTCAACGCTTGCATCATGGCAGGCTCAAACCATTGCGGCTTAGACATGTCATTAGCTTGCAGAATCCAAGTTGACGCTTTTTGGTCGAACAAAGACCAAAAAGGTGTCACTAACGCAAACAAAACTAAGATACGTAATACAGAACGTACCCCATCGACGGCGTTATCAGGGTGAATCCCTTTAGCTCGCTCGAGTTGTAATGCGGCTCCAGCGCCCACAAAACCCATCACTAACACTAAGGCGCTACATAACCCCGCAACTATGCCTAAAGTAGGAATATTCACTAAAGCATATGCTGCTGACATAATTCCGATTAAGGCTAATACCAAACCAATATTGGACTGGCCCACGACCTTAGTTAGTAACGCTGTACGGATCACGGGTAAAAAACCATGGGGGTTTTTAGGCTCGGGTGGCATATGTACATAACGTTTGCGGCCTAACCAGAAGAACACAGTTGCAATAAACATCAACACACCAGGGATCCCAAATGCGACCGCAGCACCATAGTATTTCAACAATAGCGGCATAGATAACGAGGCAAAGAAGGAGCCAAAATTAATCGTAAAATAAAATAGATCAAACGCTTTCTGCGCCAATGTTTTATTGGTTTGATCAAATTGATCTCCCATAAAAGAAGAAACCAACGGCTTAATCCCACCCGAACCGAGCGCAATTAAAAATAATCCCGTATAAAATCCTTGAATACTGTGTTCAAAAATAGCGAGAAACGCATGACCAACACAGTAAATAAGGCTTAACCACAGGATAGTATTGTATTTACCAAAAAAACGATCGGCAATCCAACCACCGAGTAACGGAAAAAAGTACACTCCAATGACAAAGGAATGGAACACATCCTTAGCCATAGCCCCACGTAATTCTTCAGGAATAGACAGTAAAAGTGCTGTCATTAAAAACGGAGTAAGAATATTCCGCATGCCATAAAAGCTAAAACGTTCACACGCCTCACTTGCGATAATGTAAGGGATTTGCCGTGGCCACTGGGGCGAATTTACGGGTACAGTCATAGTTTACCTATTATAGTTATTTGATTTTAAATGGAATTATTGTAATAAAACATTTTTTATTAGGGTTATCTAAAAGCCGCTCGTACATTAAATAAACGTTATTATCGCGACGATAAATATAATAAAAGTCCCATATTGCTTCTGTGGTCCTACTCATATTTCCTTTATGATGAGCATAATAATAGCTATCTGCTATCTATTTAATTGAAATAACTTTAAAAAACAACAACACAAAGAGAAATTATAATGGCAAAGGTTGAAGTAATTGTTGGTACTACCTTGGGCAGTGCTGAGTATGTCGCCGACGAAATAATGGCGCAATTAACAGAGCAAGGGCACCAAGTTCAAGTGTATTTAACACCAACGCTGCATGAAATAGACACTCATGCTCTATGGATAATCGTGTCATCAACCCATGGTGCCGGTGATCTTCCAGATAATATTCAGCCCTTTTTTAACGAAATTACTGAGCAAAAACCGGATCTCAGCCAAGTAAACTTTGCCTTATGTGCAATTGGTGACTCAAGTTATGACACTTTTTGCCAAGGGCCTGAAAAATTAATTTCTGCGATTCAAGAGTGCGATGCAAAAGCCTTTGTGGATAAGATCCAGATCGATGTACAACTCGATCCCGTACCAGAAGACCCAGCGCTTGCATGGTTAGCACAATGGCAACAGGATATTTAAGATCGCGTATTGGATAAGGCCGCGATCTATGTACAGTTTAGATCATAGTTACCCACAATTTACTTATTTAAAGTATAAAGTTGTGGATAACCTATTATTTAGATCTGATCAACCTCTGTACTATTTACACTCCGATCTGCTTAATGATCCACCCTGTGGATAAGTAGCCGATCTATCCCCATGTTTAATGCAGTTAGATCGCTAACAGATCACAGGATCAAGATCGTACTAAATCATGATAAATAAAGAGAATTAGGCTTATACACAGAAAAAGGCGATCCTAATAGTAAACATAATAAGAAGATCTATATAAAGATCTTAAGATCTATTAGTCCGGATCAACTCGATCGAACAGCGTAAAATGATCATTCACCTATCGCAAAGCAAGTGCTAAAATACGCAGCTCGTACTGAGTCTTATAGCAATTGAAGGTAGTGGCATGAATTTTCATGAACGGTTTGATGTTATTGTTGTTGGTGGTGGTCATGCCGGAACTGAAGCAGCATTAGCCGCAGCAAGAATGGGATCAAAAACATTATTACTAACGCACAATATTGATACGTTAGGACAAATGTCATGTAATCCAGCGATCGGTGGTATTGGTAAAGGCCATTTAGTAAAAGAAATTGACGCTCTAGGCGGTGCAATGGCAATCGCAACCGATTATGCGGGGATCCAATTTAGGACCCTAAATTCAAGCAAAGGCCCTGCAGTACGAGCAACACGGGCACAAGCTGACCGTGCGTTATATCGTCAAAAAATCCAAAATATATTACAGAATCAACCTAATTTACGTATTTTCCAACAAGCCGTTGATGACTTAATTGTTGAAAATAATCAAGTGGTTGGCGTAGTAACCCAAATGGGATTAGCCTTTGAATCACCGGCAGTTGTACTGACAACAGGTACATTTTTAAGTGGTAAAATTCATATTGGTTTAGAAAACTACAGCGGTGGCCGTGCAGGCGATCCACCCGCTATTGCCTTAGCAAATCGTTTACGTGAATTACCGATTCGAGTGGGTCGCTTAAAAACCGGTACACCGCCGCGTATCGATGCCAACACAATCGACTTTTCACAAATGGCTGAACAGAAAGGTGATTCTCCCTTACCTGTCATGTCATTTATGGGAGATGTCAGTCATCACCCAAAACAGATTTCTTGCTGGATCACTCATACCAATGAAAAAACTCATGAGATAATTCGTGGTGGTTTAGACCGAAGCCCTATGTATTCAGGGGTTATTGAAGGTATTGGTCCACGTTACTGCCCTTCGATTGAAGATAAAATCCATCGTTTTGCAGATAAATCTTCACATCAGATCTTCATAGAACCAGAAGGGTTGAATACCAATGAGATCTATCCTAACGGGATCTCTACTAGCTTGCCTTTTGATGTGCAATTGAATTTAGTTCGTTCGATCCAAGGTATGGAAAACGCTGAGATCATGCGTCCTGGTTATGCGATCGAATATGATTACTTCGATCCTAGAGATCTAAAAAATTCATTAGAAACCAAAGCTATCAACGGGTTATTCTTCGCTGGCCAAATCAATGGTACAACAGGCTATGAAGAAGCTGCTGCGCAAGGTTTATTAGCCGGCATGAATGCATCACTGCAAGTGCAAGGCAAAGAAGCTTGGTGCCCACGTCGAGATGAAGCTTATTTGGGTGTTCTGGTCGACGATCTATCAACTCTAGGTACCAAAGAACCGTACCGTATGTTTACTAGCCGCGCGGAATACCGTTTGTTACTTCGTGAAGATAACGCTGATATTCGTTTAACGGCCAAAGGTCGCGAATTAGGTTTAGTCGATGACACCCGCTGGGCGGCATTTAGTGAAAAACTGGAATCTATTGAACTTGAGCTACAACGTTTACGCGCTCAATGGGTACATCCAAATTCGCATTTGATCACTGCTTTAAACCCACACTTAAATACGCCGATCTCCCGTGAAGCGTCATTTGAAGAATTACTGCGTCGTCCTGAAATGGATTACAGCAAATTAATGCAGATCGAGGGGTTTGGCCCAGGACTTGAAGATCCGCAGGCAGCTGAGCAAGTACAGATCCAAGTAAAATACTCAGGCTATATTCAGCGTCAGCAAGAAGAGATCAACAAAGCTGTGCGTAATGAGAACACTGGCCTACCTTTGACGCTCGATTACAAAGAAGTACCAGGCTTATCGAACGAAGTGATTGCTAAGTTAAATAACCATAAACCAGAAACCATAGGTCAAGCGTCACGGATCTCTGGAGTTACTCCTGCGGCTATTTCAATTTTATTAGTCCATCTCAAAAAACGTGGCTTATTACGCAAGAGTGCGTAAAAGCTAGTTTAATCGCTGGTTAGGTCATAGAAGGGAAGCATTCAGGCTTCCCTTCATCGTTTTCGGGCTTCATAATAGCCTTCGCGTTCATAATTGTATCTTTGTTGAGGTTGCTCAGTGTTATCTGCCCAGTTAGAGGCTTATTTAGCCGAAATAAATCTGCCCGCAACCGTTGAGCAGAAAAAACAACTAATTGATTTTGTTGGCATGCTCAACAAATGGAATAAAGCCTATAACCTTACCGCGGTTAGAGATCCTGAAGCTATGTTAATTCGTCATATCATGGACAGCTTAGTGGTTTCAAAACATCTGCAAGGTGAGCGTTTTATCGATGTGGGTACTGGACCCGGGTTACCGGGCATCCCGTTAGCGATTATGAATCCAGATAAACAATTTGTGTTATTGGACAGCTTGGGTAAACGTATTCGTTTTCAAAAACAAGTGTCTTTTGAATTAAGTATTCATAACATCAGCTCAGTTGAAAGCCGCGTAGAAGCTTATCAGCCTGAGCAAAAGTTCGACGGTGTATTAAGTCGTGCATTTGCTTCAATCCAAGATATGCTGACTTGGTGCCATCATCTACCCGCTGAACATGGGCAGTTTTATGCCCTTAAAGGCCAGTTGAATGATGAAGAAATGCAACATATTCCGAATGGATTTGCAGTGAAAGAAGTTATCGAGCTTAAAGTACCTAAACTCGACGAACAAAGACATTTATTGAAAATAATCAAAGAATAACAGGCTTGAAAGTGATGAATAAATTCATTTTTAAGCAAGGGCAATAAACCAGCATTTACATACAGGGTGATATTGTGGGTAAAGTAATTGCCGTGGCTAACCAGAAAGGTGGCGTAGGAAAAACAACTACTTGCGTTAACCTCGCCGCTTCGTTAGCAGCAACAAAACGTAAAGTATTATTGATCGATCTCGATCCCCAAGGTAATGCCACTATGGGGAGCGGCGTTGATAAATATGAAGTAGAAAATACCGCCTACGAATTACTGGTTGAAGACAAACCCTTCGACGAGATCGTGATTAAAAATACTGCGGGTAAATATGATCTTATTGCCAGTAATGGTGATGTGACAGCAGCAGAAATAAAACTGATGGAGTTTTTTGCTCGCGAGGTGCGTTTACGCCATGCGCTAGCACCGATCAAAGATCAATATGATTATATCTTTATCGACTGCCCTCCTTCATTGAACATGCTGACGGTAAACGCTATGTCAGCTGCTGACTCAGTACTCGTGCCAATGCAGTGTGAATACTATGCCCTTGAAGGTTTAACGGCACTGATTGATACCATTACTAAGCTTGCCGCAATGGTCAATCCAGGACTTGGTATCGAAGGGATTTTACGTACTATGTATGATCCGCGTAATCGTTTATCTAATGATGTGTCCGATCAGCTAAAACAGCATTTTGGTGACAAGGTGTATCGTACTGTAATCCCGCGTAATGTCAGGTTGGCTGAAGCGCCGAGCTTTGGGGCTCCAGCAATGTATTACGATAAATCGAGTGCTGGTGCTAAGGCATATCTGGCACTTGCGGGTGAAATGATCCGTCGTTCAGAACAACAAACTCAGGCTAAGCAAGCGTAAAGGATCACCATGACGTTAAAGAAAAGAGGATTAGGCAAAGGGCTAGATGCCCTACTGAGTAACAGCCATGCCGCTAGTAAAAAACACACAGAAGAAGCTGATTTTGTAGAAAAAAAAGAAGAGCTTATCCATCTCGATTTAGACTTATTACAACCGGGTAAGTATCAACCGCGTAAAGATATGTCCCCTGAAGCGTTAGAAGAACTGGCGCACTCTATTCGCAATCAAGGAATTATTCAGCCCATCGTTGTGAGACAAGTGACCAATGAGATGTATGAAATCATTGCTGGCGAACGTCGCTGGCGTGCAGCCCAACTTGCTGGTTTACATAAAATTCCCTGCATTGTAAAGCAAGTGCCCGATGAAACCGCTGTTGCTATCGCTTTGATTGAAAATATCCAGCGCGAAGACTTAAATGCCATGGAAGAAGCCATTGCACTGCAACGTTTGATGCAAGAATTTGAACTAACTCACCAACAGGTTGCCGATGTTGTGGGAAAATCGCGAGCGAGTGTATCTAACTTGTTGCGTTTAAACGGTTTAAATGAGCCAGTAAAACGATTACTTGAGTATGGCGATATTGATATGGGCCATGCACGCGCTTTGTTAGCTATTGAGGGAGAGGAACAAACCAATCTTGCGAGATTAGTGGCAGCTAAGGAGTTAACCGTTCGTGAAACTGAACGATTAATTAATCAAACCTTAAATCCGCCTAAACAAGCCGAAACTACGACTAAAGATCAAGATGTTTGTCGTTTAGAGCAGCAGTTAATTGAAAGATTAGGTGCCAAAGTTTCTATTGCTCACAGTAGTAAAGGAACTGGTAAAATTGTAATTAACTATCAGAATCTCGCTGAATTAGACGGGATTCTTAGCAAAATACATTAATGTCTGTAGATTAACTGTTTTTAATGTAAATTTGTGACATATGCAAATATTACATTTTACATGTTTGGTATGAGATAACATTAAAAGTGCTGTTTTTCCTCATCTCAAAGTTGCAATGAAGGCGTTAAACGGTATACTTTCGCAAGCTTTTTGTGCATCGAGTAAATACGGATATTTGTCATCCGGTCATCGAAACAAAAAGTAAGAATGCGGAGATGATGAATTGAGTAAGGTTTTAGCGCGTCGTGGCCGGTGGTCAGCCTATAAATTGGTGATGATGCAGGCGGCGGTCGCTGGGGGTGCTTCAATTCTCTTTTTCGCTGTGTGGGGAGTTCAGTTTGGCTATTCTGCATTAGCAGGTGGTTCAATCGCTGTACTCCCTAATTTTGTATTCGCAACCCTCGCTTTCTCCCATTCGGGGGCGAGTTCATCAGGAAAAGTCGTAAAATCATTTTTTCTGGGGGAAGCGATAAAGTTGCTGTTAACTATCGTATTATTTGCTTTAGTGTTTGGCACGCTAAAGGTGCTTTTTGCTCCTTTGTTTGCCTGTTACGCACTATGTCTCATAGTACCTTTTGCTGCTTCTTTATACTTCAAGCAAAATTAAGTGAGATTAATCATGGCGACAACTGGTGAAGTATTAAATGCTTCCGAGTACATCCAGCATCACCTGACTAATGCGAAAATGTGCTCTACCGATGGTGGAGTTGCTTTTAATAATGCATGTCAAGATGCTGGTTTTTGGACTTGGCACATTGACTCACTTTTGTTTTCAGCAGGTCTCGGGGTTTTGTTTTTATGGTTATTCTATAAAACAGGACAAAAAGCCACCACTGGTGTTCCAGGTAAATTTCAATGTTTTATTGAAATGTGCGTGGAAGGTGTCGATAAAATTGCAAAAGATTCTTTTCATGGTCGTAATGTAGTTATCGCTCCGTTAGCTCTAACAATTTTCGTCTGGGTTTTTTTGATGAATTTTATGGATCTAATCCCTATTGACTTTATACCTGAGGCCGCAAACAGATTTTTAGGTGTTCCTTATCTTAAGATTGTACCCACTACTGACTTGAACGTCACTTTAGGCTTGTCTCTAAGTGTGTTCGCGTTAATTGTGTTTTACAGCATCAAAGTTAAGGGGATTGGTGGGTTCGTTAAAGAACTTACTATGCAACCTTTCAATCATTGGGCACTGATTCCTGTTAACTTTATTTTGGAAACTGTGACCTTGATTGCTAAGCCCATTTCATTGGCGCTTCGTCTGTTTGGTAACCTGTATGCAGGTGAGTTAATTTTTATTCTGATTGCACTAATGCCTTGGTGGGCTCAGTTCGCACTTTCAGTGCCTTGGGCTATATTCCATATTTTAATTATAGTGCTTCAGGCCTTTATTTTCATGATGCTGACGATTGTTTATCTAAGCATGGCACATGAAGATCATTAATTTAATTAAGAAAATTAGATATTAATCGGAGATAAAATGGAAACTGTAATTAGTTTTACGGCAATCGCTGTTGCTATCATGATTGGCCTAGCTGCATTAGGTACTGGTATTGGCTTTGCTATCTTAGGTGGTAAGTTTTTAGAAGCTTCTGCTCGTCAACCTGAACTAGCTTCATCTTTACAGATTAAGATGTTCATCGTAGCGGGTCTTCTAGATGCGATCTCTATGATTGCAGTTGGTGTTGCATTATTCTTCGTATTTGCTAACCCATTCTTAGCTCAGTTCTTAGAGAACGTAGCTAAACTTGGCTAATTTTAGCACCCTGTAAGGAGTTGTCGTTATGAATATTAACGCTACCCTGCTAGGCCAAGCTATTTCTTTTGCGCTCTTTGTGTGGTTTTGCATTAAGTTCGTATGGCCGCCATTGATGAATGCGATCGAAGAGCGCCAGAAGAAAATTGCTGATGGTCTGGCTGATGCCGGCCGTGCTGCCAAAGATCTTGAGTTGGCTCAAGCAAAAGCGACTGAGCAACTAAAGGAAGCTAAGGTAACTGCTAATGAAATTATTGAGCAAGCTAATAAGCGTAAGTCTCAAATAGTAGAAGAAGCAAAGGCTGAAGCTGAAACTGAACGAGCTAAAATACTCGCTCAAGGTAAAGCTGAAATTGAGAACGAACGTAATCGCGTGAAAGATGACTTGCGTAAGCAAGTTGCTGTTTTGGCCATTATTGGTGCAGAAAAAATTCTTGAGCGTTCGATAGATCCTGCCATCCACAATGACATAGTTAATAAACTAGTCGCTGAAATTTGATAAGGGAGTTGAGTTATGGCTGAATTAACCACCATCGCTCGCCCTTACGCAAAGGCAGCTTTTGATTTTGCGGTTGAACAGAATGCAGTGGATAGCTGGGCAGAAATGCTTAAGTTTGCGGCGTTGGTAAGTGAAAACGAAACCATACAACCACTGCTAGCTGGCGCATTAGCCAGTAAGCAACTTGCCGACCTCTTTATTGGAGTGTGCGGTGAGCAAGTCAACGAGCAAGGTCATAATCTGATTAAGGTGATGGCTGAAAACGGTCGTTTAGTGATACTGCCTACAGTATCGCTACTTTTTGCTGAATACCGTAATGAGTTAGCAAAAGAAGTTGAAGCCGATGTGGTTTCTGCTACTGAGTTGAGTTCTGAGCAACAGCAGCAAATTAGTGTTTCTTTAGAGAAACGTCTCGCACGCAAAGTTAAGCTGAACTGCAGCATAGATGCATCGCTTATTGGCGGTGCCATTATTAAGACAGGTGATCTAGTCATTGATGGCTCGATACGCGGTAAGTTATCGCGCCTGTCTGATAAGCTACAGTCGTAATTGGGAGTTTAAGCATGCAACTGAATTCCACTGAAATCAGCGATCTGATTAAACAGCGGATCGAGCAGTTCAATGTTGTCAGCGAATCTCGTAACGAAGGTACTATCGTTGCGGTAAGTGACGGCATCATCCGTATCCACGGCTTAGCCGATGTGATGCAAGGTGAGATGATTGAACTGCCTGGTAACCGTTTTGCAATCGCGTTGAACCTTGAACGTGATTCTGTCGGTGCCGTAGTAATGGGTCCTTATGCTGATTTAGCAGAAGGCGTAAAAGTGAAAACGACTGGCCGTATTCTGGAAGTTCCAGTTGGTCGTGGTCTATTAGGCCGCGTTGTTAACACTCTAGGTGAGCCAATTGACGGAAAAGGACCTATCGATAACGATGGTTACTCGCCAATTGAAGTTATCGCACCTGGTGTTATTGAGCGTCAGTCTGTTGATCAACCAGTACAAACTGGTTACAAAGCCGTTGATGCCATGATCCCTATTGGTCGTGGTCAACGTGAATTGATTATTGGCGACCGTCAAACTGGTAAAACAGCAATGGCGATCGACGCAATCATCAACCAGAAAGATTCTGGCATTAAATGTGTGTACGTAGCGATTGGCCAAAAAGCCTCTACTATCGCTAACGTAGTGCGCAAGCTAGAAGAACACGGTGCTTTGGCTAACACTATTGTTGTTGTTGCAACCGCTTCTGAGGCCGCTGCTCTACAATACTTAGCACCTTATTCTGGTTGTTCTATGGGTGAATACTTCCGCGACCGCGGTGAAGATTCTTTGATCGTATACGATGATTTGTCTAAGCAAGCAGTTGCTTATCGTCAAATTTCGTTACTGCTCAAGCGTCCACCAGGCCGTGAAGCTTATCCTGGTGACGTATTCTATCTACATTCTCGTTTATTAGAGCGAGCATCACGTGTTAACGTGATTTATGTAGAGAAGTTCACTAAAGGTGCTGTAACAGGTAAAACCGGTTCGTTAACCGCGTTACCTATTATTGAAACACAAGCGGGTGATGTATCTGCATTCGTACCGACCAACGTAATTTCAATTACTGATGGTCAGATCTTCCTTGAGACTGATTTGTTTAACTCAGGACTTCGTCCGGCAGTTAACCCTGGTATTTCTGTTTCTCGTGTTGGTGGTGCGGCTCAGACTAAGATCATCAAGAAACTGTCTGGTGGTATTCGTACCGCACTAGCACAGTATCGCGAGCTTGCTGCGTTCTCGCAATTTGCATCTGATCTTGATGATGCAACACGTGCTCAGCTTGAGCATGGCGTGCGTGTTACCGAACTGATGAAACAAAAGCAATATGCTCCAATGAGCGTAGCCGCTCAAGCTGTGTCTATTTTCTCAGCTGAAAAAGGTTACCTGAAGAGTGTTGCGCTAAACAAGGTCGGTAATTTCGAAGCCGCTTTGCTCTCGTTCATGAACAGCGAGCATGCTCCTTTAATGAAGCTTATTAATGATACTGGCGATTATAATGCTGATATCGAAGCTGAATTAAAAGCTGGCCTCGACAAGTTCGTAGCAACCCAAACCTGGTAACAATGATAGAGGTGTCTTAAGACACCTCAGGTCCAGATTGGAGAGTAGAGATGGCCGGCGCTAAAGAGATTAAAACCAAGATCGCGAGTGTTAAAAACACTCAGAAGATCACGTCCGCCATGGAAATGGTGGCAGCTAGCAAAATGCGCAGAGCGCAGGAACGCATGGTTGCAAGCCGTCCATACGCGGAAAGCATACGTAAGGTGATCGGTCACGTAGCGCAAGGTACTCTCGAGTATAAACACCCCTATTTAGAGGTGCGAGAGGCTAAGCGGGTTGGTTACATTGTAGTTGCAACCGACCGTGGCCTTTGTGGTGGTCTGAACGCTAACCTTTTTAAAAAGGTAGTGTTAGATATGAAAAACTGGAAAGACCAAGGTGTAGAATTTGAATTTTGCCCCATTGGCGCACGTAGTGTGCAGTTTTTCAAAAGCTTCGGTGGACAAGTGTCTGCTCACGCTTCAGGTTTAGGCGATGCCCCAAAGCTCGCTGACTTGATCGGGACAGTCAGTGTTATGTTAGAAGCTTACAACGAAGGCAAACTGGATCGTCTGTACATAGTATTCAACAAATTTGTGAACACTATGACCCAGACTCCTGTGATTGAGCAGCTGCTACCTTTGCCTAAATCAGAAGAAGAAGTGGCTAAATATCCTTGGGATTATATTTATGAGCCTGATCCAAAAACACTTTTGGATGCATTATTGGTTCGTTATATTGAGTCTCAGGTATATCAAGGTGTTGTTGAGAACGTTGCTTCAGAACAAGCTGCCCGTATGGTGGCAATGAAAGCTGCAACTGACAACGCTGGTGAGCTAATTAATGATTTGCAATTGGTCTATAACAAGGCCCGTCAGTCTGCCATTACGCAGGAACTGTCGGAAATTGTTTCTGGTGCCTCTGCGGTTTAGGTTAGGTAACGAATACAAGTTTTAGAGGATTAATCATGAGCACAGGTACTGTTGTCCAAGTGATTGGCGCGGTTGTGGACGTAGAGTTTCCACAAGATGCCGTACCTCAAGTCTATGACGCTCTGAAAATCGTAGGTGAAGGCCCTTGTAATGGTTTGGTGCTGGAAGTTCAGCAACAGCTAGGTGGTGGCGTAGTACGTACCATCGCTATGGGTTCTTCTGACGGTCTGCGTCGTGGTCTTGAAGTAGCAAACTCAGGTTCACCTATTTCTGTTCCGGTAGGGGTTGCAACCCTTGGCCGTATCATGAACGTATTAGGTGAGCCTATCGATGAAGCGGGTCCTATTGGTGAAGAAGAGCGTTATGAAATTCACCGTAAAGCCCCTTCATATGAAGATCAATCGAACTCTACTGAACTATTAGAAACAGGCATCAAGGTTATCGACCTTGTTTGTCCGTTTGCTAAAGGTGGTAAAGTCGGTTTGTTCGGTGGTGCGGGTGTTGGTAAAACAGTTAACATGATGGAACTGATTAACAACATCGCTAAAGCTCACTCGGGTCTTTCTGTATTCGCCGGTGTAGGTGAACGTACTCGTGAAGGTAACGACTTCTACTACGAGATGAAAGATTCTGGCGTTCTCGACAAAGTGGCCATGGTTTATGGTCAGATGAACGAGCCACCAGGAAACCGTTTGCGCGTTGCACTGTCTGGTCTGACTATGGCAGAGAAGTTCCGTGATGAAGGTCGTGACGTACTGTTGTTTATTGACAACATCTACCGTTATACCTTAGCTGGTACTGAAGTATCTGCACTGTTAGGTCGTATGCCTTCTGCGGTAGGTTACCAACCCACATTGGCTGAAGAGATGGGCGTTCTGCAAGAACGTATCACTTCAACTAAGTCTGGTTCTATTACCTCTGTACAAGCAGTATATGTACCTGCGGATGACTTGACCGATCCGTCACCAGCAACAACCTTCGCTCACTTAGATGCGACTGTTGTATTATCACGTCAAATTGCTTCACTGGGTATTTATCCAGCGGTTGACCCATTGGATTCGACTTCACGTCAATTAGATCCATTGGTTGTTGGTCAAGAGCATTATGACGTTGCTAACGGCGTGCAAACTGTACTGCAACGTTACAAAGAGCTGAAAGATATTATTGCGATTCTGGGTATGGATGAATTGTCAGATGATGACAAGACTATGGTATTCCGTGCTCGTAAGATTGAACGCTTCTTGTCTCAGCCTTTCTTTGTAGCAGAAGTCTTTACTGGATCTCCTGGTAAGTACGTTTCTCTGAAAGACACCATCCGTGGCTTTAAGGGTATTTTGGAAGGTGAGTTTGATCACCTGCCAGAGCAAGCGTTCTACATGGTTGGCTCTATTGACGAAGTCATAGAGAAAGCTAACAAAAAAAAATAACTAAGTAGTATTACTTAGTTTTTTAAGGAGAACGGGATGGCAGCCATGACAGTACATCTTGATATTGTGAGTGCAGAAAGCAGTATTTTCAGCGGCCGAGTAGAGAGTTTACGAGTAACGGGTGTTGAAGGTGAGTTAGGTATTTTACCTGGTCACGCTCCTCTGCTAACGCAAATTAAGACTGGCATGGCGCGCATCGTCAAACAAGGCGGCAATGAAGAAGTGTTTTATCTTTCAGGTGGTTTACTGGAAGTACAACCTTCTTCAGTTTCTATATTGTCTGATGTGGTTATGCGTGCCAAAGATATTGATGAGCAAGCGGCATTAGAAGCTAAGCGTCGTGCAGAAGCCCATATGGTAACTGCTGGTGCTGACTTTAATTATGACGCAGCTATGGTTGAGTTAGCGAAAGCAATGGCTCAATTACGTGTTGTTGAAACCATCAAGAAAAACATTGCCAGATAAGGTTATTGTTTGTGAAAAGAGGCGACCATAAGGTCGCCTTTTTTGTACTTAAAATTACAGTACTACACACATATTGCATGTGTTGATTTATCCATCTGACTATCCACTTCGCTTTTCAATGTACTTTCCGTTAAAATTGCGCCACAAAATAGACCTTAGTTTTTTCACCCTCTTGGGTATTTGTTCAAGGATATGGTAATGGCATTAAATGTAGTGATCTTAGCGGCTGGTAAGGGAACACGGATGCGCTCAGATCTTCCTAAGGTTTTACATCCTATTGCGCATAAAAGTATGGTGCAGCATGTTATCGATACGGCTAAAAGCTTAGGTAGCGATACGATCCAATTAGTTTATGGTTACGGTGCCGACAAACTACAAGCCGTACTCGGTGAGCAGGATGTACAGTGGGTATTACAGAATGAGCAGTTAGGTACTGGCCATGCGGTGGCGCAGGCAAATCTCAATATCAATGATGATGATACAGTGCTTATTCTTTACGGTGATGTACCGCTGATCCAGCAATCAACATTAACTGCCTTATTGGCAGCACGACCTGAGAATGGTGTCGCTGTATTAACGGTGAATCTAGCTAACCCTATAGGTTATGGCCGTATTGTTCGTGAGCATGGCAAGGTTGTTGGCATTATTGAACAGAAAGATGCCAGCGCTGAACAGCGACTCATTAATGAAGTTAATACCGGCATTATGGCGGTACCTGGTAAGCAGCTTAAAGGCTGGCTTAGCCGCTTATCGAATAATAACGCTCAAGGCGAATATTATCTAACCGATATTATTGCTATGGCGCATAACGATGGTGTGGATATTGATACCGCGCAGCCGCAATCGGCGATTGAAGTGGAAGGCGCAAATAACCGCGTGCAATTAGCGCAGCTCGAACGTGCTTACCAAGCCCGTGAAGCGGAAAAGTTAATGCTAGCAGGGGCAAACCTTCGAGACCCTAATCGTATTGATATTCGTGGTGACGTTACGGTTGGTATGGATGTGATGATCGATGTGAACGTCATATTTGAAGGCAAAGTGACCTTAGGTAATAACGTTACTATTGGTGCTGGTGCGATTTTAATTGATTGCGAGATTGCCGATAACGCTGAAATCAAACCTTACTCTATTATCGAAGGTGCGAAACTTGGTGTTGCAGCCAGTGCTGGTCCCTTTGCTCGTTTGCGCCCGGGCGCTGAACTTAAACAAGATGCGCATATCGGTAATTTTGTTGAAGTGAAGAAAGCGATTATAGGCGTGGGCTCTAAGGCTGGACACTTAGCTTATTTGGGCGATGCGATTATAGGTGATGGCGTGAATATTGGTGCGGGTACTATTACCTGTAACTACGATGGCGCCAATAAACATCTCACTGTGATTGAGGATAACGTTTTTGTTGGTTCTGATACTCAGCTGGTGGCTCCGGTCACTATTGGTAAGGGGGCAACCCTAGGTGCTGGTTCTACCATTACCCGTGATGTGGCTGAAAACGAATTAGTGATCACCCGTGTTAAACAGAAACACCTTACGGGTTGGCAACGTCCAGTCAAAATTAAAAAATAACCTTACAAAACTGACTCCCGAAAAAGCGGCTATATGCCGCTTTATTGTTGTTTAGGATTAATTGCTATGTTTTAAGTTTTGATTAATGAAGGGGTGGTGCTGTTGTTTTTCGATAATTTAGAGATATATCACACGCGATTGTAAATTCATGTAAAGAACTTTAAATAAAAACACTTCTCATTTATATTGCCTGCAATTTATAAGACTTGAGGTGTTGGCAATGATATTTAAGTATTCAGGTGTAGGTTTAGCAGTATGGGCGGCACTCAGTGCTATGCCTGTTTTGGCAGAAGATGCTGCAGATAAAAATCTTAAAGAAGAAAATATTGAGCGTATTAATGTCACTGGCCGTACTTTTAATGATTATAAAGTCGGTACAGCCTCTGGCGCTATGCGCGGTGATATTGATTTAATGGACACGCCACAGTCAGTCAATGTTATTCCTGACTTTGTGACCGATGAACAGCTTGCCACTAACCTAGCTGAAGTGTTGGTTAATGATTCAAGTGTTACTGCGGGCACGACCCGTTGGAACCGTCAAGTTTTTAGTATCCGCGGCTTTGAATTAGATTCTGGCAATGGTTACCTCATTAATGGCCATCAACAATGGTCTCACTATGTACAACCTATCGAAACCTTGCAGCAAGTCGAAGTATTAAAAGGCCCTTCAAGCATGTTGTATGGTCAATCTGGCCCTGGCGGTTTAGTGAACATGGTCACTAAAAAGCCAACCTATGATTCTATGCTCGATTTAGGTTTTGATACCGATGGTTATGGTTCTACTCGTGCTCAATTAGATGCGGGTGGTAGTTTAAATGAAGCGCAAAGCATTCGTTACCGTACGGTATTGGTTAAGCAAGATACAAAATACTGGCGTGAATATTCCGCTAATGACGAGAATCAAGAGCGCGACCGTTGGTTAGGCTATCTCAATATGGAATTTGACCTAAGCGATAATGTATTGCTGTCGGTTAAATACGATCATACTCAAGATAAAGCCGGTATTGATGCCGGTGGTTGGTTAGATAAACAGGGCAATGTTGTCGGCAATCGTAAAACCGTTTGGGATGCACCTTGGGCCTTTACCGATAATACCGTGTCGAACTTAGGTGCCGATCTAACTTGGCACATGAGTGATAACTGGAAAGTTAAAGGCGGTTATAACGAACAACAGTTTGATCGCCAGCGCTTTGATTCTGCTCCGCAATATACCGTAGATCCGTTTACCAAAGGTTATAGCATTAAACCATTTGACCGTTACGATGATTGGCAGCATAAAACTGCTTACGTTGATTTCACGGGTGAATTTGCTTTGGCAGGAATGGAGCATCAACTGCTGATAGGCGCTAACTATTTAGATTATTTCTATCAACAGCAAATTCAACGTGGTGCTACCCAAATTGTAACGCCAGGCCAGCCTGTTGTTCAACCAGATCTGGATTATCACTCAAAACCCAAAGGCGATGCGAGTACCTATAAGTATTATGGTTTCTATCTGCAGGATTTAATGACGCTCAATGAGCAATGGAAACTGCTTGCTGGCGTACGTTACGACGAACAGAAAAAAGATGGTGAAGGTGAAAACAGTTATGCCGTGTCGCCTAAGTTTGGCGTGATTTACTCGCCAATGGCGAATGGCAATATCTACGTTAACTATTCAAAAAGTTTCACTCCGCAAGGTGCTGTTAATAACGAGTTCGATGTCAATAACGATCTAAACTTAAAGCCTGAATACGGTATTCAGTATGAAGTGGGTACTAAGTGGGAATTGTTTGATGATAGATTGTTGTTTACCGCAGCAGTGTTTGATATCACATTAGAAAACATCACTATTTCAGAAAAATTATCCTCACCCATAGGTGATTATACTGACATCACAACTCAAGGTGGCGAGCAAAAACACCGTGGTTTTGAAATGGGCGCTCAAGGTCAGTTAGGTGATAGTTGGTTTGTGACCTCATCAATGATGTATTTAGATGCTGAATATCAAACGGGTGATGCCCGAGAAGGTAAAACACCTATTGATGCCCCTGAGTGGTCGGCTAATATCTGGACTCGTTATGAGTTATCTGATGCATTAGCCTTTAACTTTGGTGCCATTTATGTCGGTGAACGCTTCGCTAATACAGACAACAGCATTACTAAAGATGGTTACGTGCGTTTTGATATCGGTGCGGCATACACTATGGATATCATGGGTAAAGATGTGAGCCTTCGTGCCAACGTTAGAAACCTATTCGATACCGATTATATTGATGGTGGCCAATACAATATGGTCACTATCGGCCAAGACCGTAACTTTAGCGTTGCCGTTGAAGCTAAGTTCTAATATTTATTAAGGTTTGATTTTGTAAAGGCAGCTTCCCGTAGGGGAAACTGCCTTTTTTATTCGTGTTAATGTTTCATTACTGGATTCTACACCTCAAAAAAATACTCGGTTCTACGCGAAAGATCGTTTCAAAAAGCTAGTAAAACAATGGTATTTCACTATAATGCATCTTTCGAATCGAAACTTAACTGAAAGTTTTTATGAATAAACGAAACACACAGCAGCGTCGCCACAGTATTATCACTATATTAAATGAACAGGGTGAAGTGAGTGTTGATGAACTGTCGTTACGTTTTGAAACCTCAGAAGTGACGATTCGTAAAGATCTAGCAGCGCTTGAGAAAACCGGTCTGCTATTGCGCCGTTACGGTGGCGCCGTTGCGATTCCCGATGAAGTCACCCAACAGTTTTCTGCCAAAATCGCGCCCAATAAATTGTCTATAGCGAAAACTGCAGCACAGCTTATCAAAGATCACAATCGCATCATTATTGATAGCGGCACTACGACATCAGGCTTGATTGAACAGCTAAACGATAAGCGTGGGCTGGTGGTTATGACGAATGCGCTGCACCTTGCCAATGCCATCCACGAACTCGAAAACGAGCCGACCTTATTGATGACCGGTGGCACTTGGGACCCGCATTCAGAATCCTTTCAAGGCCAAGTCGCCGAGCAAGTGCTGCGCTCATATAATTTCGACCAACTGTTTATCGGTGCCGATGGTATCGATCTTGAACGCGGGACCACCACCTTTAATGAGTTAACAGGCTTAAGCAAAGTGATGGCTGAAGTGTCCCGTGAAGTGATCGTTATGGTGGATTCAGACAAAATCGGTAAACGGATCCCCAACTTAGAGTTGCCGTGGGCCAAGGTCAGTGTGTTGGTCACCGACGACCGTATCGACGAGAGCGCGCTAAAACAAATTTCAAATCAGGGCGTGCGAGTGCTGTTAGCGCCCTACGCTCATGAGTGAGTACAAAATAGCTTAACAACTTCATTTTTAATTTATAGGTAAAGACTATGTGTGGAATCGTAGGCGCCGTGGCGCAAAGGGATGTGGCTGAAATTCTGGTAGAAGGCTTACGCCGCTTAGAATATCGCGGATATGACTCCGCAGGCGTTGCCGTTATTCACAATGGTGAACTCAACCGTACGCGCCGCGTTGGCAAAGTACAAGAGCTGTCGGCTGCACTTGAAACCGATCCATTAGCGGGCGGAACCGGTATCGCGCACACTCGCTGGGCAACCCACGGTGAGCCGAGTGAGCGTAATGCTCACCCGCATTTATCGGAAGGTGATATTGCCGTGGTGCACAACGGCATTATTGAAAACCACAATAAACTGCGCGAGATGCTTAAAGGTTTAGGTTACAACTTTAGCTCTGATACCGATACCGAAGTGATTTGTCATTTAGTGCACCATGAGCTGAAAACCCATAGCACTCTGCTTGGTGCCGTACAGGCTACGGTTAAACAACTCGAAGGCGCCTATGGCACAGTCGTTATTGACCGTCGTGATAGTGAACGTATGGTTGTTGCTCGCTCTGGTAGTCCATTAGTGATTGGTTTTGGCCTAGGTGAAAACTTTGTCGCCTCTGATCAACTGGCGCTATTACCGGTGACTCGGTCATTCGCTTTCTTAGAAGAAGGTGATGTGGCCGAAATCACTCGCCGCAGTGTAAGCATTTTCGACTTAAACGGTAACGCAGTTGAGCGTGAAGTGAAAGAGTCTGAAGTGACACACGATGCCGGTGATAAAGGTGAATATCGCCACTACATGCTTAAAGAGATTTACGAGCAGCCATTGGCTCTGACTCGTACTATCGAAGGCCGCATTGCTAATAAGCAAGTTTTAGATAGCGCCTTTGGTGACAAGGCTGCTGATTTCTTAAAAGATATTAAGCACGTACAAATTATCGCCTGTGGTACCAGTTACCACGCAGGTATGGCGGCGCGTTACTGGCTAGAAGATTGGGCTGGCGTATCTTGTAATGTCGAAATTGCCTCTGAGTTCCGCTACCGCAAGTCGCACCTATTCCCTAATAGCCTGTTGGTTACTATTTCACAGTCTGGCGAAACTGCCGATACCTTAGCGGCTATGCGCTTAGCAAAAGCAATGGGTTACAAAGCCACATTGACGATTTGTAATGCGCCAGGTTCATCGCTGGTTCGCGAATCTGACATGGCTTACATGATGAAAGCTGGCGCCGAGATTGGTGTTGCATCCACTAAAGCGTTCACGGTACAGCTTGCTGGTTTATTAATGTTGACTGCGGTGATCGGTCGCCACAATGGTATGTCTGATCAAATGCAGGCCGACATCACTCAAAGCTTACAATCTATGCCAGCAAAAGTGGAACAAGCTTTAGGTTTAGATGCTGCGATTGCAGAATTGGCTGAAGATTTTGCTGATAAACACCATGCCTTATTCCTCGGTCGTGGCGATCAATACCCGATAGCGATGGAAGGTGCATTAAAGCTGAAAGAGATTTCTTACATTCATGCTGAAGCCTATGCCTCTGGCGAGTTAAAACACGGCCCATTAGCGCTTATTGATGCCGATATGCCAGTAATTGTGGTTGCGCCAAACAATGAGTTGTTAGAAAAGCTTAAATCGAATGTCGAAGAAGTGCGTGCTCGTGGTGGCTTAATGTATGTATTTGCCGATGTGGATGCCGAGTTCGAGTCGGACGACACGATGAAAGTGATCCCAGTGCCACATTGTGACATCTTTATGGCGCCGCTGATTTACACCATTCCATTACAGCTATTGTCATACCACGTTGCATTAATTAAAGGTACTGACGTAGATCAACCACGTAATCTAGCAAAGTCTGTAACTGTCGAATAAATATAGTTTATAAATAAAAACCGCCTTGTTGGCGGTTTTTTTATTTAGAGTAATAATGACTTTTTATTTACAGTAATAACGAATGCTGGTGGCTTAGCCTTTTATGCTGCTATGGTATCTAGCTCGTGTTGCTTTTTTGCCTCAATTCGTTTCCATACTTTTTCATGGAAGTAAAAAACCACTGTGTTGATAGCGGGTTCTACTAGTGCCACTGCACCACCTATTATCACACTGCCAGTGAGCAAATAGGTTACGGTAAAAGCAACGCTAAAATGAAGTACGGCAAAAGTAAGTGTCTTAGTCATGATCTTATCCTCTAATTGGTTCCCAAAGGGAATATATAGATGATAATGCTTCTCATTAAAATTAACAGCTGTGTTTTCAGATTAGTTTAAACGGTTTTATCTATTGGTCAGACTTTAAAAACATAAAGCCCTCACAGTGGAGGACTTTGGGGTGTTTAGTCGAAAATTCAAGCTGTTTTAATCAACTAGTAGTGCCAAGGGAAAGCTGAAAAATCTTGATCGCGCTTTTCGAGGAAAGCATCACGCCCTTCCTGTGCTTCGGCGCTCGCATAGGCTAAACGTGTCGCTTCACCGGCAAATAATTGCTGACCGACCATACCGTCATCAGTCATATTAAAGCCGTACTTCAGCATACGCATCGCGGTTGGTGATTTAGAGTTAATCTCTTTAGCCCACATTAACGCTTCGGTCTCTAGTTCTGCATGGGGAACGGATTTATTGACCATACCCATATCGAACGCTTCGTCAGCACTATAGTTAAAGCCACAAAAGAAGATTTCTCGGGCACGCTTTTGGCCGATCATTTTAGCTAAATAAGCGCTGCCATACCCTGAGTCAAAACTCGCTACATCGGGATCGGTTTGTTTAAATATTGCGTGTTCTTTTGAGGCTAAGGTTAAGTCACATACAACATGTAAACTATGGCCGCCTCCTACTGCCCAACCTGGCACAACGGCAATAATGACTTTAGGCATAAAGCGAATTAAGCGCTGTACTTCTAATATATGTAATCGGCCCATTCTGGCTTGATCGGCTTTACCTTCTTCAGCGCCTTCATATTTATAGCCATCTTTACCGCGAATCCGTTGATCGCCACCTGAGCAGAACGCCCAGCCACCATCTTTTGCTGAAGGACCATTGCCCGTTAGCAGTACACAACCTACATCAGACCATTGGCGCGCATGATCGAGTGCGATAAATAGTTCATCAACGGTTTTAGGTCTAAATGCATTGCGGCATTCTGGGCGGCTAATGGCAATACGTACTGTGCCATGGGCTTTAGCTCTGTGGTAGGTGATGTCATCGAATTTAAATCCACTGACTTCATCCCATAGGGTGGGATCAAAAATATCCGATACTTGTTGGGTCATAATATATAGGCCTTTGCACTGTAATGTCTCAAAGGCTAGGCGGAATCATATATAAGGTCAATCACCTAAGCCTAAAGCTTCGTGTTATATAGCAAAATCCCGTTTGCCGATGAGTTGATGATGGTTAGAGTTAGAGGTTATCACACAGATAAAGCTGATTATCTTTGCTAAAAACAGGATGTTCTGGGGCCATAGTGCCGCAATAGTGAGCTTTAAAGTCGGCAATTGACTCGGGTGTCATTGGAATTTGATTAAACGCATTGAGTTCTAATGCCGATAAACGCTCAACGATGTCTGTCCTTACCTTTGCCAGCTTATGGTCAATTTTAATAATTTGCGTTCCTGTTATAGAGTCAACTTTATTCTCTATTTTTTTGACCATTGCTTCTGTCTTTGCAATAGGTGCATCTAGTTTATCTGTTTCTGTATATAAGTAATATAATGCACCAGCAAGTAGCGCCAATATGATCCAACCTTTCATCTTTTAGCCCAACATAAGTGAATAACAATGAATTATGTGGGTATAATAAGCTAGTTTTCGCCCAATATTAAAGCAGTAAAAGGCTGTAACGATGAACTCAGAATCTAATAACAAAGATTACTCCAAAACTAATCGAATTAAAATTCATCAGCCAGATGCGAGTAAAGCAGATCGCTTTAGCCCTGGTAATCGAATTTATGTCCGAGCTATTGATGGTTTATGGAGTAGTTTACGTCGCCGGATGGGTTGGATAGCTATGCTATTTTTCCTGCTTTTACCTTGGATCCCTTGGGGAAACCGCCAAGCGGTATGGTTTAATCTAAGTGAACAAAAGTTTCATGTCTTTGGTTTAACGATTTGGCCTCAAGACCTTACCTTGCTTGCTGCTATTTTTGTTATCGCCGCTTTTGCGCTGTTTTTTGTAACGACATACCTTGGTCGGGTTTGGTGTGGATATACCTGCCCGCAAACCGTATGGACCTTTATGTTCATTTGGTTTGAAGAAAAACTCGAAGGAGCACGCAACAAGCGTATTAAGCTTGATCAAATGCCGTGGAGTTTTAATAAAATATGGCGAAAAACAGCTAAACATATCGCTTGGATACTGCTCTCCCTGATGACGGCAATGACCTTTGTGTCCTATTTCGTGCCGAGCCGTGAAGTCTATATAGATGTGTTTACGCTAAATGCCTCTGGTGGTATCTACTTCTGGGTGGTGTTTTTCACGCTTGCAACATACGGTAATGCGGGTTGGATGCGTGAAATCATGTGTATTCACATGTGTCCTTACGCCCGTTTCCAAGCGGCCATGTTTGATAAAAATACCTATATAGTTGGTTATGATACAAAGCGTGGTGAGACTCGTGGCCCGCGTTCACGTAAAGATGATCCTAAAGAATTAGGTCTGGGTGACTGTATCGACTGTGATTTATGTGTTCAGGTATGCCCCACGGGGATCGATATTCGTAACGGCTTGCAATATGAGTGCATTAACTGTGGTGCATGTATCGATGCTTGCGATAATACAATGGAGCGTATGGGTTATGCTAAAGGACTTATCAGCTATACCACTGAGAACAAGTTAGAAGGTATAAAGGAAAAAGTACTTCGACCTAAACTGATTGGTTATGGTGTGGTGCTTGCGGTGATGATATTAGTTTTCTTATATGCCAGTGCGACCATAGCGCCTGTTCGTATGGACATCATCCGTGATCGCAATCAGCTCTACAGAGAGAACAACCAAGGTTTGATTGAGAATACCTTCACCTTGAAAATTCTTAACAAGACTGAAGCGCCTCATGAATACACTATGAGTGTTGAAGGCTTAAATAACTATAAGTGGTACGGACCCACATCCGTCACGATTGCAGCAGGTGAAGTTTTAACTTTACCTATTAGTATTGGTATCGATCCGGTTGAGCTTTCTCGCTCAGTGACCAACATAGCGATACAAGTAAAAACTCATGTTGATGGGCAAGAGGTCGTGGTTGAACAAGAATCTCGCTTCTTTAGTCCATAAATACCATCCTTAGTGACGAGTTTGATATCAGTGACTCGCATATATTGACCGATGACATCTAGATAAAGGGGCTTTTTAGCCCCTTTTTTATGCGTATCGTTTGATAAATAAACGTCTAAACGGTAAAACATAATTTTCTCACTAAAAGCCCTTGCACAAAATCTCCTGCTGCCTATAATGCGCATCCACTGACACGGCGATGCGCGTAAGCGATACGGCGAGTGAGGTTGAATTGAGCAGGT
>NZ_JAKILU010000020.1 GCF_023283485.1 Shewanella glacialipiscicola | reverse complement strand
GCTTATCAAAATCAGCCAGTAAGGCATCGATATCATCAGTATCGTCAACGCCTAAGGCATCAAGCTCTGCATCTAACTCAGCAGCAATTTCGGCGCTAAGATCGGGCTCAGGGATTTCAGGTTCAGATTCAGATTCAGGTTCATAAGCGGGTGTCGGCTTATCAAAGTCAGCGAGTAAGGCATCGATATCGTCATTAGAAGTCATTGCCACATCATTATCGGATTCAACAGCGGAATTCGATAAGGTGTCGCTAAGATCATCAACTACCACAGATTCTGATGCCGTTTTTGCGATTGGAGCACTAAACTCGGCAAGTAAAGCATCAAGATCATCTGTATCTGCTGCCGACGCCTTGGCAGATTGACTCGCGTCTATTTCAACATCGTTGTTTTGCTCAAAGCTAACATCATTCGTTTGGGCCAAATCGTTGCCAAAATTACGTTCTAATTCACTCAAATTATCTTTTGAGGTCTCTTCAGCATCTAAACCGGCTAATAACGCATCAAGGTCAGCTTCCTCAAGAATATTACCAGATTTAGGCTTGTCTTCTGGTATATCCGCTTCCTGATCGCCCATGGCTTCTGCCCATAAATCATCTAAAGACTGGCCTTCTTCCTCAACCTCAGATTCAACGGCAACACTCTGATCAATAAACATCTCAGAGGCCATATCCATTTGGTCGCTAGCGTCAGAGAGATCGTGCTCTGGTTGTAAATCAATACTCCCCATATCGAGTAAGCTGTCGATAGAATCAATAGGATCACGGTCTAAATGTACCGCCATATCATCTAAATTGTCATTATCCATACTCAGCGTAGTCGCCGCAGCGCCCGCAGCCATAGCCGCTTGCTGTGCCTGCATCTCGCGACGTTCTTTATTACGTTTGCGACGTAATAACCAGAACACTCCCAATAATAGCAATAGAGCAGGAATTACCGCTGCCGCAACCATTAACATGGGATTATTAAGGAAATTGCGCCATAGGTCATCGGGTTCAGCAGGAGGCTCGATGTCAGCTTGTGCATCGGTTGGATCGGATATTTGAGCCGCTTCAACCTCGGTTTTTAACGCTTGGTTTTGTAGCTTACTGGCTTGTAGCGTTTCTTCTAATACGGCAATGCGTTGATTTAACTCTTCAACTTTCACTTTTAATGCTTCAACATCGGAATTGCGTACGGCGAGCTGATCTTGCGTTCTAGCTAATTCATCGGTTAAGGACAGGTTTTTACTTTCAGCAGCCTCTAACCGTGCAGTGTTATCCGAACTCACCATTTTAGGGGTAGCTTGAACCTGCGTATCTACAGCGGGTACTGGCGCAACGCTTGTATCTGCAGCTTTAGTATCAGCTACAACTGGTGCTGGCGCAGTTGTTTGAGGTGTTACGACCTTTTCGGCGACAACCGTTGGCACTGTGACAGGTGCAACTACTGGTGCTTTAACCATCGTTACCTTGGCTGCCGGTTTAGCTGTGTTCTTTGCCGCGCGAGAGGGTTTATCACTTTGCTCGGCTCTTGCTATCGCTAAACGATTAGGAATAGATTGCATGACATCTTTAGATGGGATGAGCAGGATCATGCCGCGTTCTAAACTGTTGTAGCTGGCAGAATTAAACGCGTGGGGATTGGCATCGTATAACGCGGCCATCACTTGATAAACACTGACACTGGCATCAGGGCGGACTTTTTGCGCTATGCTCCAAAAAGTGTCTTTAGATGTCGTAGGGCCGTATTGATGATTAACCTGACGAATTTGCCCATCTGGCCCCATGATTTTTAAAGGTTTTAATCTTGATGTGTCTGCGGCAATGGCGGGATCAACAAAATAAGTAATGGAAGAAACGGCTAAAACAGTGGCCATCAGACCCACAAGATACGAAGTGCGAAATGTCATCAATCCTTCCCTTTGAAGCGCTATAAAGTTATCTCACTGATAACAGGCTTTAGGCAATTGTATTTATTGAGATTACTATAAACCAGAAATCCCTACCCTGCTACTGTTCACAATTGTAAAACAAAAAAAGCCTGCTGACTGCAGGCTTTTTAAATGGACATCAATTACTTTCTAAAACCTAGTAATAATCTCTTACTAAGATCTCGGCAATCTGCACACTATTTAAGGCTGCGCCCTTACGAATATTGTCTGACACAACCCACAGATTAATGCCGTGAGAATGGGAGATATCCTTG
This sequence comes from Shewanella glacialipiscicola, assembly GCF_023283485.1. Classification (GTDB taxonomy): domain Bacteria; phylum Pseudomonadota; class Gammaproteobacteria; order Enterobacterales; family Shewanellaceae; genus Shewanella; species Shewanella glacialipiscicola. The sequence continues at coordinate 64,730 of NZ_JAKILU010000020.1, read as the reverse complement.
CGAATACGGCCAACATACACGGGATCAGTGCCAGCACCATCAGTCACGGCCGTAGGATAATCGTCATCGGACTCGAACAATACCACGCCATCAGCATTACGCAGTAACGCTTTTATGTCTTCCGCATCGACAGGTTGACGAGTTTCGATGTTGATTGCTTCAGAGTGACCATAAAACACCGGGACACGCACAGCAGTCGCATTCACTAATATCTCATCGTCACCGAAAATTTTCTGGGTTTCCCAGACCATTTTCATTTCTTCTTTGGTATAGCCATTATCCATAAACTTATCGATTTGTGGCAATACGTTAAAAGCAATTTGCTTTGGATACACTTCAGCTTCCGCGGGTAAGCCCTGCAGAAGTTTAGTGCACTGATGTGCCAATTCTTCAATCGCTTTTTTACCCGTACCCGATACCGATTGGTAAGTGGCGACGTTAATGCGAGTAATGCCATAAGCATCATAAATCGGTTTAAGCGCCACCAGCATTTGAATGGTAGAACAATTGGGATTGGCAATAATATTACGATTGCGGAAATCGGCAATGGCATGCGGGTTCACTTCGGGTATGACTAAAGGAACATCGATGTCATATCTAAAGTGTGAAGTGTTATCAATCACAACACAGCCCGCTTCAGCTGCAATCGGTGCCCATTTGGCAGAAACATCACCTCCTGCGGAGAAAAAACCAATTTGGGCTTGAGTCCAATCGAAGGTTTCTACGTCGAGAATGGTAATTTGTTTGCCATGGAAGCTGACCGTTTCACCGGCGCTGCGGCTACTGGCTAAAGGGTACAAATTGGCAATCGGGAAATTACGCTCTTCGAGGATCTCTATCATAGTTTGACCCACTGCGCCCGATGCACCTAAAACGACAACATTAAATTCCTGTGACATGGCTACTGACCGACTCCTGAAAAACCTAAATTGGATAACCAATTTACATCAGATAGGTTGTTATAAGCCAGTGCCAATGCACTAAATTCGCGTCGATGTAGGTGATTTTTTCTCATAATGTCAAAGCCATTCTCATTTAAGAATGTATTTCTGAATATCAGGTCATCGTCGCGCAAATCATAAACAAAGCGCGCAAGTTGTAATAAGGCTTTTTCATTCGGCGCCGTCATAAACTCGACTTCCTTAATATTGAAGGTCGGCAATAAATCGATAAGACTTTTATCCGCAGGAAGATTAAGTAACAGAGACAGTTTTTGATAAAGCATAAAAGTGCCGCGCGCCTTACCTTCTAAACTGTAACCTGCGATATGCGGTGTGGCGAACTCTGCAAGCTTTACCAGTTCTGGCAAGGGTTTAGGCTCACCTTCCCACACATCGAGCACTAATTTAAGATCCGTACGTTTTTGCTTAACCTTAATAAGTGCTTGATTATCAATCACATCACCACGGCAGCAATTAACTAGCCACGTATTTGGCTTTAGCGCGCTTAAACGCGCCTCATCGAATAAATGCTTGGTCTTGTGCTCACCCGTGCGCGTAATAGGCACATGTAAACTGATAATATCTGCCTGCGCCATGATGGTATCTAAACTGACAAAACTGCGTGGGTCGCCCTCCGCAGCTTTGATGGGGTCATTAAGTAACACTTTAATACCATAGGCTTGTAAACATTTTGCCGTTGCAGTTCCGGTATTACCCGCACCAACGATACCGACCACTTTTCCTTTCAGTGGTGAGTTAACACGCTGCGCTAATTCCAGCATAGCAATAAAAGCAAATTCACCGACGGCGGTGGCATTACAACCCGGCGCATTGGAAAAGGGAATGTTGCACTTTGCGAGGTAAGCTAAATCCACATGGTCAGTGCCAATAGTGGCACTGCCCACAAATTTCAGTTGATGATTACCCGCGAGCAACTCCGCATTAACGTTAGTTATCGAGCGCACTAGCAACACATCAGCATCGCGCACTTGCGCAGCCGTTAAGCTGCGACCATTGAACGGAATAACCTCACCCATGTCGCTAAACAGAGCCGTAGCGTAGGGCATATTTTCATCGACTAAAATTTTCATAGGCACCTGATTCTAAAAATGTGGCAAAGGAAGGCATCAAGATGCTTGGTATTCTAACAAGACTTAAGAGATAAATCCTTGCCGATGCAACAGGTTCGCAAAAAGCACCAACAAAAAAGGAAGCCGAAGCTTCCTTTTTATACTGCTAGATAAACAAACTTATTTAAATTTTCGCATCACTAACGTGGCGTTTGTACCACCAAAACCAAAACTGTTGCTCATAACGGTAGTCAGTTCAGCATCGCGATATTCTCTAACGATTGGCATACCTTTCGCCGCTTCATCAAGATTATCGATATTGATGCTTGGAGCAATAAAGCTGTTTTCCATCATCAACAAGCTGTAAATAGCTTCATGCACACCTGCAGCACCTAATGCATGGCCAGTCATCGATTTAGTCGATGCGATAGGTGGGCATTGGTCTTTGAACACTTCACGTAGCGCTTCTAACTCACGCATATCGCCGACTGGCGTTGAAGTGCCATGAGTGTTGATGTAATCAATCGGAGTATCGACATCAGCCATGGCTAATTTCATGCAACGAACTGCGCCTTCACCCGATGGAGCAACCATGTCATAACCGTCTGACGATGCGCCATAACCAATCACTTCAGCATAAATTTTTGCGCCGCGAGCCAGAGCGTGCTCTAACTCTTCAACCACAACAATACCGCCGCCGCCAGAAATAACAAAACCATCACGGTCGGCATCATAGGTACGCGAAGCTTTTTCAGGTGTGGCATTGTACTTAGTAGACAGCGCGCCCATAGCATCAAAGCCCATGGTCAATGTCCAATCCACTTCTTCAGCACCACCAGCAAATACCATATCTTGCTTACCCATTTGGATAAGCTCTGCAGCGTGGCCAATACAGTGGGCGCTGGTTGCGCAAGCTGAACTGATTGAATAGTTCATGCCTTTAATTTTAAACGGTGTGGCTAAGCAAGCGCTGGCGGTGCTCGACATAATACGTGGCACAATATACGGGCCAACACGTTTAACGCCTTTTTCACGCAGAGTATCTGCAGATTGTACTTGGTTAGACGATGATGCACCGCCAGTACCAACAATCAAACCTACGCGCGGATCTGAATACTGCTCTTCCGTTAAATTGGCATCGCTAATGGCTTCTTTCATTGCAATGTATGCATAAGCCGCAGCATCGCCCATGAAGCGCAGTGCTTTACGATCGATATGCTCAGCAGGGTTTAATTTGATATCTCCCCATACATGGCTACGTAATTGCATTTCTTCAAATTGAGCGGAATGCGTAATACCACTGCGGCCCGCTTTCAGTGACTCGGTCACTTCTTGCTTGTTATTACCGATACTTGAAACAACACCCATTCCGGTGATCACGACTCTTTTCATTTTATTGCTACCCATTGTGTACATATCAGTACCTACTTTTCGCTGAGCCAATAATATCTGTTTTGACTCAATTAAGTGGTCAGCTTTCCATAAAGATGCGTAAAATAATGCCTATTATGAGACCGAGAGTAAATTTCTTTGACTGCAGAGCTCGATAAACCTTGCCAAATTAAGCGTGATTACCAGCAATTAATCAACCTTTATCCCGCAACAGATCACCCTGATGCGCACTATGCCAGCAAATTGCGCGTTTATCAGCAGCAGATATTTAAGGTTAATGCACAGCAAAAATTGCTCGTGCTAGGACAAATTGGCTTAGGTAACGGACTTGAGATGTTATCTTGGTGGCACACACAAGCCAATCTTAACCAACGTTTACTGCTTAAAGTCTTCGAACCCAACCCCATTAATGCCTACGAACTTAAATTACTTTGGGATCAATCACACACATCAATGGCTGTACTAGGCAGTGAATTAAAGCTTGATTCAGACTTCAGATTTAAGTTTGACACTAAGCTTAACCCATTAGCGCAAAGCTTACTCTATGCTGCGCCTGCGGCTATTATAGGCTGCCAAAGATTTATTTTTGATGACGGTCGTATCACAATTGATTTGCACTTTGGTGATATTCACACTCAACTCTCTTCATTCATCCATTCGCCACAGCACCCCATTTACCACTGGTTAGTACTGCCCCATCTGCAAAACCTGCTACATTCTCAAATCTACTGGCAAATGGCTAAACTCAGTGATGACAATTCAACGATTGCAGGTGTTGGATTAACTGAAACGACGCTTAATAGCATGAAAACCTGCGGTTTTGAGGTGAATGATTACAGTAACCGTGATTACAGTAACACTGATGATATAAGCTTCTCCAAAAAGCCACTTAATGACCATCGTGATACCGTACTATTGCACGAGCGCCATGTATTGCGTCAGCAAGACGCTAAAGTCTATGCCTTTAATCCTACGGCGCCAATGTTATCCTCAGAAATATCCTCCCCAATTGCCATTATTGGTGGTGGATTAGCTTCGGCGCATTTAGCCTTGTCTTTAGCAGAGCGCGGCCAAGACACGCAACTATTTTGTAAAGATGCTCAGCTCGGCCAAGGCGCATCGGGCAACCGTCAGGGCGCAATTTATCCGTTACTCACGCCTGAAAATGATGAATTGAGCTGTTTTTTCCAACAGGCATTTTTATTTAGCCGACGCCGAGTGCAATCTCTTACCGCTGCTAGCGCCGAAAATCAAACATCTATTGCCCATGATTTTTGCGGTGTACTGCAAACTGCCCACGATGAGCGCAGCCATTTAAGACTGAATAAAATAATAAAAAGCCAAGATTGGCCACAGGAGATTGCCTACGCCGTCGATGCCGAGCAAGCCAATGCCATTGCCAAGATTAAGCTTGATAAACCCGGCTTTTTTTATCCTTTAGGTGGCTGGGTTTGCCCATTTGAATATGCCGAGGCCGCCATACAAAAAGCAATGGAGCTTACCGAGGTCAAACTCAATCTCAATACTGACATCCTTAACATTGAGCGCCAAACCGATGGCTGGTATTTATTAACTGACAATCGCCGTTTTGGTCCCTTTGCTCAGCTCGTGCTCGCTAATGGCGCAGAGCTCACGCAATTTGATGCCAGTAATCAATTACAAATCAGCCCTTTTCGCGGCCAGGTCAGCCATGTGCCAGCTCAATTTGAATTGAGTCAACTTGCGACAGTGCTGTGTGCTAACGGTTATTTAACGCCGAGCCATGAAGGGCTGCATTGCCTTGGTGCCAGTTACGTTAAAGATCCTGCACATCTGGACTTTTGTCCGCAGGAACAGCAAGACAATCTTGCAAAAATGCATGAGAGTTATCCCAACCAGAGCTGGCTTGAAAATATTGATATGAGTGACAACAATGCCCGCATTGGGGTGAGAATGGTGACGCGGGATCATTTTCCTATGATGGGGTGTGCGCCAGACGTAACAAAAATTTTTAAAGATTATCAGCAACATCAACAAACTAAAGAGAGTCGACACTACTGGCAAATAACGCCAGCGCCGGTGCATCAAGGGCTGTATATTCTCGGCGGATTGGGCTCTCGGGGATTAAGTTCAGGGCCACTAGCTGCCGAATGCCTTGCGGCGCAGCTTTGCGGCGAGCCAATACCGCTCGACAAAAAAACCTTATGTAAACTTAACCCTAATCGTATGTGGCTGCGTAAGTTACTCAAGGGCAAAGCCCTTTAGGCGGCAAGTGACTTGAAAAGGAACAAGTCACTTAAAAAAGAAAGTCTTGTAACGAAAAAGGGATTAAACCTTAGCTTAATCCCTTTATAACATCTTTTCTGTAAACCATTTAAGCGGCGGTAATGACGATAGATGTATCGATACTGCTTGGTTCAACATGTCGAGATTTTCGTGGTGCTCGAGGCACTTTCACCCGAGTGCGATTGTTGTTATCGCGGCTCTGACGAATGAGCGCATCACCAGCTAAATTCAATGATAGGTTTGCAGCCTCACGATGGGATTTAGCCAATCTGTCATATAGCAACACATTGACCGAAGCGGCCAGATTCATACAACCAACCGTAGGCACATACACTACGGCATCGGCTTTATCGATAATGTCTTGGCCAATAGTGCCATCTTCAGGGCCAAACACATAAAAGGCTTTCGGTGGATGGACAAAATCGGGCAGCGGCGTTGCGCCAACGACTAAATCCACACAAATCAGCTTAGTATCGGCCGGAATTGACTCTAATAATGAGTTAACACCCATGAGCGGAATATGCTCGCCAGCGTCTTTAGTATCAACATGATATTGCGCCGCGCCAGAACGCGCTGCGAGCTCGTAACGTCTACCAGTATAAAATACGCCGTTAACGCCATAACAACCCGATGCGCGCATAATACCGCCGACATTAACCGGCGTTTTAGGATTAACTAAACCGATAAATACCGCGCTAGCATCTTGTAAATCATCACTTATTGCCACTTGTAGCGGTTCTGAAATCAACATCGTATTTAGGCTACATCCAGCTCACTGATAATCTTAGCGTGTAACTGTGCCCATGCTTGCTCAACTAAGGCGTAGTCAGCATCGTTTAATTCTTGGCGCGCCAATGCTAAACAATCGGTCATTTTCAACATAAGGGCATCGATATCGGTTTCACCCTGCGCTTCAAGTTGTGACAACACCACGGCCACATGGCCCTGTAAATAACCACAGGCAAATAAGGCATCGTCATCACCATGGCTGACAACGCTGGCGATCCACTGTTCTAATGCGTCTTCGTAATGCTCTAACATTGAATCTAACTCTCCATTAATACTGAATTTAGGGGCGCATTGGCTGCGGCCAATAAATCTGGATTAGCCACCTGATACATCACGTAATCATGGTAACCAGTAATCACTTTGTAATAGCCGCCAAGCTCGCGATCTAATTTAGGGTCGCCACTATCCACAATTAGTGGTCGTCCTTCAAGTGCTTTTAACTTAGTTTTTGTAGCAAGGATAATAATATTGTCTTTTCCGATACGCCTAATAAGCGCAGGCGACAACTGTTGATTACCACGCCCTAAAATATGCCCCTGACCACCAATCAAAGTGATCACTAATTTAGTCGGCTTATCTTGGGTAAGCTTAAGTAACTCATTGGCGGTTAAATCACTACCAATAAGTTTTTTATGCTGAATAAGATCAACACCTAACAAGGTATTATCGAGCTTTAATTCTTCCATCATAAAGGCAACGGTACTACCAGAACCTATAATGTAAAGCTCATCTTCCATTTGATTAATCACATCAGCGGCAATATCTGCCAACACAAGTTCATCGACTTCTTTACCGCCCATTTTAACCGCTTGCACATAACGCGGCTCGGCAGGCACTAAAAGTTCACCAAATCGTTTGGCGCGCACTGTGCCTTGACGAAAAGCCACTTCGTCGATATCCATCACATCTGCAGACATTAAGCTAACAAGCTCGCCATCGAGTAACATTTTCACCACCATGCCTGACGCATGGGGCGTAATACCATAAACGCCAGAATGGATTTTAACGCCCGCAGGCACGCCCAGCACGGGTAATTTGTCATCAATGTCGGCTTGTTCACACACAGAATAAACATCGCGAGCGGTACCATCACCACCGGCAAAAAGGAGTAAATCTAGCGGTTCATCCAGCAATGCGCGCACAACGGCTTGGGTATCTCGTGCTTGGGTTTTTTCAGGAGTGTGATACACCACTTGCGTGGTAAACCCCAGCGCTTTAGCGACATCTTCTCCCATACTACCTGATGCAGTAATAACTTCGATTTCATCACGATAATCACAGATCACCTCAAGCGCTTGCATCATGCGCATCGCAGCTTTCGGCTCTGCCCCTAAAGCCAGAGCCTCTGCTGCCACACCATCACTACCTTTAAGACCAACACTGCCACCAAGGCCTGCTAATGGGTTGATAACTAAGCCTAAACGAAATCGAATCACTTCTTACCTCACTCAGCACAATCTTGTTATTATTTTTAAATTCTGTTCAAAAAAAGGTTTATTTTACACTGCAGCAGTAACACTAGGCTTATCTTTAGGGATAAATAATACTGCCAACATCGCAGCAAAAGCGCACACAGCGGCAAATACCCACGACCACACAGCGCCGCTACCATCGCCCCAAATATAACCACAAATCCAAGTGCCAAGCGCGCCGCCAACCCCAAAACTTAAGCTGGCGTACAGCGCTTGGCCTTGGCTTCGATGACTGGCATCAAAGTGCCTGTGCACAAATTGAATCGATGCCGCGTGGGTTAACCCAAAAGTAAAGGCATGTAGTAGTTGACTAAACCCTAACCACAACACGCTGTCCACCCCAAAGGCAACCAATAACCAACGCAGACAAGTCATGCCAATACTGACAATCAATAGGGTATTAACGCCATACCGGCCAAGTAAACGCGGCGCAAACATAAACATTACGATTTCGGCCATCGCGCCAAGGGCGACAAATATGCCCGCTGAGGATTCAGAATAACCAGCTTGCTTTAAATATAAGACGAAGAACCCGTAAAAAGGCCCCGCACTCATTTGCAACAACATCGCCGAGACTAAGAACCAAATAATCGCCTTATTCCATTGTAACGGTACTCGAACTTGATGGGTGTCGCGCACTAAACGATTGGCTGGCAATGGCAGCGCACAAACTAACATGCCAATAAATAATGATAGGCCGATATAGGGCAGTACTTCTGTGCCCCACTGGCCAATCGCAAAGCCAGCACTCACCACCAAGCAAATATAACCTACACTACCCCAACTGCGTATTTGGCCGTAGCGGCTGGCATTCTCACCTAAGGTTTCTAAGGTAATCACTTCAAGCTGGGCGAGAATGGCATTCCAAAAGAAAGTATATAAGGCCAAACTGAGCGCCATATATACAAATCCGCCATGGTAGAAAAAACTCAAATAGGCGAGTGCTGCTGCACCCGCGCCCATTTTAATCAGCTCGGAGCGCATGCCTGTACGGTCAGCTACTTTGGCCCACACATTGGGCGCAACAATGCGCGTCGCCATCAGGATTGCGAGTAAAAAACCAATTTCTTGGGGATTAAATCCTCGGTTTTCAAAAAAGACCCCAAGATAAGGGATCATAGTACCGAGAATAGAAAAGAAGAAAAAATAACAGGCACAAAGCCAGCGTAATTGCTGACTTGTGCTAGAAGATACTGACATTAATACATTCCATTTATCTCATGTCACTTATTACATTCGTTATCGCACACCGCCTATCTCATGCAGACTATCTCATGCTAAGAATCGGTGTATGACTCTGAACATCCTGATTTTGCGCTCTGTGCCTTAGCAAGTGATCCATCAGTACTATGGCAAGCATGGCTTCGGCAATCGGTACAGCGCGGATACCCACACAGGGATCGTGACGACCTTTAGTGATAACTTCGGCCATTTCACCTTGCGCCGTCATACTTTGACCCGGTACGCTAATGCTTGAAGTGGGTTTTAATGCAATATGGGCAATGATCGGCTGACCCGATGAAATTCCACCGAGCACGCCACCCGCATGGTTTGACTCAAAACCCAGAGGTGACATTAAGTCGCGGCCTTCGGAGCCTTTTTGCGTGACAACGCCAAAACCATCACCGATCTCAACGCCTTTCACCGCATTAATCCCCATCAAAGCGTGGGCGATATCGGCATCTAATCTGTCAAACACTGGCTCCCCTAAGCCCACAGGTACGCCTGTAGCAACAACGGAGATTTTTGCGCCAATTGAGTCACCGGACTTTTTAAGCTCGCGCATATAGTCATCAAGCGCTTCAAGTTTGCTGGCATCGGGAAAGAAAAAGGCATTTTGTTCTATCTGGCTAAAATCAATCTTCTCGGCAAAAATAGGCCCCAGTTGCGACATATAGCCGTGGATCTCAATACCATGAATTTGTTTTAAATATTTTTTCGCTACCGCACCCGCCGCCACCCGCATTGCGGTTTCGCGAGCTGATGAGCGGCCACCGCCACGATAATCGCGCATACCGTACTTTTGTTGATAGGTATAATCGGCGTGCCCTGGACGGAATAAATCTTTGATATTAGAGTAATCTTGACTGCGTTGATCGGTATTTTCAATCAAGAGTCCAATTGAGGTGCCCGTGGTTTTACCTTCAAAGACGCCAGATAAAATACGCACTTCGTCAGGCTCACGGCGAGCCGTGGTGTATCGTGATGTACCTGGGCGACGGCGGTCAAGATCGTGCTGCATATCGGCTTCGGTTAATTCAAGCCCGGGAGGGCAACCATCAATAATGCAACCGAGCGCTACACCGTGGCTCTCACCAAACGTCGTCACTACAAAATTTTGACCAATACTGTTTCCAGACATCCGCGTTGTACACCTTAAATTATTTGTTTATCGCTCCGTGTCCAGCGACCACTGGACCATTTATTTTCCCACTGCAAGCCTAACTGGCAGCGGGAAAAGTCTCAACCTAATTTGCTATCTTAAGTTATTGCGCGTCGCGATAAATACCAAACACTGATTGATTCTCAACCAGTTGATCACGCGTTAATACAAATACACCGTCACCCCCATTTTCAAAGGTAATCCAAGTAAATGGCACTTCAGGGAATTGCTCAATCAAATGCACCATAGAATTACCCACTTCGACTACGAGTAGACCCGTTGGCGTGAGGTACTGTGCGGCGTTGGCCAGTATGCGTTTAGTTAAATCTAAGCCGTCACGACCCGATGCTAAACCAATGGCAGGCTCGTGATGATATTCATCAGGCATATCGCCAATATCTTCGGCGTCTACATAAGGCGGATTTGAGACAATCAAATCATATTGCGGCCCTTCTGGAATGGCTGAGAATAAGTCCGACTGCATCGGGAACACTCTGTCCATGACCCCTAAGGTTTCAATATTAATTTGCGCCACATCTAACGCATCTTGACTGATATCCAGCGCATCAACCTCAACGTCTTCAAATTCGTAAGCACAGGCAATCGCGATACAAGCGCTACCAGTGCATAAATCTAAAATACGCATGACTGGTTTACCGTATAACCAAGGGCTAAAACGATTGGCGATCATTTCGGCAATCGGTGAGCGCGGCACTAACACGCGTTCATCAACGTAAAACTCAAGCCCTGCAAAACGCGCTTTATTGGTCAGATAAGGTACCGGTAAGCGCTCCCTTACACGGCGAATAATCAACTCGACAATTTTATGTTTTTCACTGCTGGTCAAGTTGCTTAAAATCACTTGCTGGCCGATTTCTTCGGGTAAGTGTAAAGCATGGAAAACTAATGCAATGGCTTCATCCCATGCGTTATCAGTGCCATGACCATAATACACATTGGCATCGTTAAAACGGCTTACAGCCCAACGCAACATATCGCCAATGGTGCGCAACTCTGTCACGGCTTCATCTACAAAGATCTTATCCAAAACGTGCTCCTGCTAATTTGTTCGCAAAACATTGTAACTGAACTCTATTCAGAAACCATAGGATTCAATAGAATACCCGCCATGAATAAAGACGATGATAATGAAGGCTTGGCGATGTTTTCAAAGCTTATTGATGGGATTAAACCCATCACGCAAAATAAGCGACACTTCGGCACGCCCTTAAAAACCAAACAAGAAATAGAGCTCAAAGAGCAGCAACTGCATGCTAACAGTTATTTCTCAGATACTTATCAACCGCTACTGCCAGTACAAGGGCCGATGCGTTGGTTGGAAGATGGTGTTGATAGCCTAGAATTAAAACGCCTTAGGCGTGGGGATTACCAGCCAGATTTACTGTTGGATTTACACGGCTATCGTCAATCAGAAGCCAAACTTGAGTTAGCAGCACTGATCCAAGCCTGCGTAAAACAGCAAAGTCTATGTTGCTGCATTATGCATGGCTACGGCAGCGGCATATTGAAACAGCAAGTCCCTATGTGGCTAGTACAGCATCCTATGGTAAAAGCTTTCCACCAAGCCCCTAAAGAATGGGGCGGCGACGCTGCGCTATTAGTGCTGATCGATATTGGGGAACTGCCGCATCGACGGTAATGTTCTGGACTAAACTTAAGCCATTAAAACATTTGCTTTCAATTAAGATAAACAAACGGCCCACTTTAAGGTGGGCCGTTTGTTGTAATTATTTTGCAATCACGACATGGAACAACATTAGCTGATACTGTGGGGCGCGTGCTGCCAGACGATTGAAGCTTGCTCAGCATGTTTATCAATGAGCGTAATACCCGATGTCGCAAATAAAGGCGGTTCCACACCTGCCACTAACTCACTCACCAAATAACCTAATAAAGGCATGTGAGCAATCACGAGTATTTTATCGGCTTTATATAACTCAGCATAGGCCGCGACTAAGGCTGCAACATTCGCGGGATCACCAGCGGGTACTAGGTCGTCAGCCACTAACCATTTACGCGGCTCAGGAAAATGCTGACTTAGCTCTTGCCAAGTTTGCTGTGCACGTAAGTAAGGACTAACCAAAACAAGATCAAAATCAGTCACACTGCGCGCCAACCAGTTACTCATCAAAACGGTGTGGTGCCTGCCTACATCGCTCAGCGTTCTGTCTCTATCAGACAGCGCATTAAATCCTGCGTCACCATGTCTCATCAAAAATAGCTGCATACTTATCTCGTGACTCACACGTGTTTTTATTTTATCCCAATTGTAGCCCTAAAATCCGTTTCAACAAACCATGTATACCCAAGCGACCTCAAAATACGAGTTTCAGAGCGCCTAGGGTGCTTCAATTCAAGGCGCATCAATGACAGAACGCCACCTTTTAAATTGATGCAACACGGAAGTGGAGTGCCCTAGGCGCTCCGTCCCGGCGGGTTTTAAGGCACTTTATGCTGTGTTAGTTATTTTTAACTTAGTCCACTAGGTCTGCAAATAACCGCCTTGCCTAAAGTGCGTTAAATTCCCGCTGAATCCTGCATTTTGAGGTGGTTTGGGTATAAGACTTAATCTTTAGTCGATAAACACAAGAGATATTTGCTAAAAACAGTTAAGGCTATCAATATATAACAAGCTATCGTTATCGGAGTGTCTCTTTGCAAGCCTCTCAGTCCATTTATAAAAGTCCTAATGATCATCGTCAGTACCGTTATCTCGTGTTAGATAACGCGCTTAGGGTGCTATTAGTTGAAGATCAAGATGCTAGCCAAGCGGCTGCATCCATGGCTGTAGGCGTAGGTCATTTCGATGATCCCGCCGATAGACCCGGTATGGCGCATTTCTTAGAACATATGCTCTTTCTTGGCACAGAGAAGTTCCCCGACTCAGGCGAGTATCACGCCTTTATTAATCAACATGGTGGCAGTAATAACGCTTGGACAGGTACTGAACACACCAACTTTTTTTTCACCATCAATGAAGACGTGTTTGCCGATTCTTTAGACAGATTTAGCCAGTTTTTTATCGCACCTAAATTTGATTTAGAATTAGTGGACAGAGAGCGACAAGCCATTGAATCTGAATTTAGTTTAAAGCTCAAAGATGATATCCGCCGAACCTATCAAGTGCTAAAAGAAACCGTTAACCCGCTCCACCCTTTTTCAAAATTCTCTGTCGGTAACTTAGTCACTTTAGGCGGTGAACAAGCGCAAGTTCGTAGCGAATTACTCAACTTTTACCAAAGCCATTACAGTGCCAACTTAATGACACTGTGCTTAGTCGCGCCACTTTCTCTTGATGAATTACAAGACTTAGCAAACCATTACTTTAGTGGCATACAGAACCTAGACTTAGTTAAAAACTATCCTCAAGTGCCTATTTTTTCTGAAAAAGAACTATTAACGCAAATCAACATTGTGCCGCTTAAAGAACAAAAACGCTTAAGTATCAGTTTTAATTTCCCTGGGATTGACCACTACTACAAACGTAAACCTTTGACTTATATCAGCCATATTTTAGGTAATGAGAGCCAAGGTAGTCTGTTGTCCTATCTTAAAGAGCAAGGACTGGTGAATAACTTGTCTGCGGGTGGTGGCGTAAACGGGTATAACTTTAAAGATTACAGTATCGGCTTGCAGTTAACAGATAAGGGACTGGCGAATCTTGATGAGATTATCAGTTGTTGTTTTGAGTACATTGAACTCATCAAAACCCAAGGGTTAGATGAGTGGCGTTATTTAGAACGCGCAAATTTACTTAAAATGGCATTTCGTTATCAAGAACAAGTAAAATCACTCGATTTAGCCAGCCATCTCAGCATTAATATGCATCATTATGACGTTGAAGACTTAGTCTTTGGTGACTACCGCATGGATGGACTCGATATCCCCGAGACTATCGAGTTACTTGAGCTAATGACGCCATCGAACATGCGTCTACAGCTTATCGCGCAATCGGTTAAAACAGATCGTAAAGCGAACTGGTATCACACACCTTATAAAGTCAGCACGATTGCACCACAATCTCTTGCTCGCTGGCAAGTTAAGCATATTCGTCATGAATTACAACTACCTACGCCGAACCCTTTTATCGTAGCGGACTCTATTCCCAGGCCAGATAAGAGTGATGTAGATGTTCCTGTGATCGTCGCTGAATCAACTGGATACCGTATTTGGCATAAGAAAGATGATGAGTTTAATGTGCCAAAAGGCCACATGTATTTATCACTGGATTCAGAACAAGCGAGTAAAACGCCAAAGCATGCCGCCCTCACCCGCTTATATGTTGAAATGCTGCTAGATTATTTGACCGAGCCGACCTATCAGGCTGAAGTCGCGGGCTTAAGTTACAATATTTATCCGCATCAAGGTGGCATTACCCTACATTTATCTGGATTCACGGGTAATCAAGAAACTCTGCTGGCTTTATTAATTGATAAAGCGAGGGAACGTAATTTTACTGAAGATCGTTTTGCGCTGATTAAATCTCAATTATTGCGCAGCTGGCAGAATATGGCCCAAGCTAAACCCATTTCACAATTGTTTACTAGCCTGACCGTTACACTGCAAAAAAGCAGTTATGAACCCGCCCGCATGGCACAAATGCTGGAAGACATTAGCCTAGAAGATTTACATGATCATGTACGCGCCTTTTACGAAAAAATTTACCTCGAAGGTTTAGTCTATGGGGATTGGTTAGTCTCAGAAGCTCAAGCGCTCGGCAAACGCTTAGAGCACATTTTAGCCTTAGTTTCGACGCCAAGCGCCGAGTCCAGCAGAGAATTAGTTAATCTAACCGCCCAAGGTACGTTGTTAAGAGAACTCGCTATAGATCATCAAGACAGCGCAATCATAGTCTATTACCAATCGGCCGTGGCAACACCAGAAAAAATGGCGCTATTTAGCTTACTTAATCACACTATGTCGTCCACCTTCTTCCATGAACTGCGCACCGAAAAGCAATTGGGCTATATGGTCGGGACAGGTTATCTGCCACTCAATCGTCATCCTGGACTCATTTTTTATATACAGTCACCCACAGCCGGACCATTGCATTTATTAGAAGCAATCGATGAGTTTATTGCCGACTTTAATTATGCGGTGATGCAAATTACTAATGAAGAATGGGAAAGCACAAAAGTAGGCTTAATTAGCCAAATAATGGAACATGATGCAAATCTCAAAACGCGTAGTCAACGTTATTGGGTCAGTGTCGGTAATAGAGATTATCAATTTAACCAAAGAGAAATCGTTGTCGATGAGATAGCTAAACTCACCCGTACCGATTTACTTAAATTTATGATGCGTAGAATGCGTACTAAACACAGTGACCGCTTAGTCTTATTTAGCACTGGTGAAGAGCATAAAACCCAAGCACCACTGTTATCAGAAAAAATGATTACTGATCTCAAGACTTTTAAGCAAACAGCAGATAAGTTTAATTTTTAAACAGAACACTTTTACTCACACATTTGCTCGCGATTTGAGGCAAACAAACAGAACCGCTACAAATTAGCCCAACGATAGTCGTATCTATCACTGTTGGGCATAATACTGATGTAAAACATGGCTAATCCATGTTTTATCACATATTAAGTGAACAATTTTACCGCATCTGTATGTTGTAAAATGATTTTTGGTAAACTGCACTTTGACAAACCACTCGCTTTCTGGAAAAGTGATGTAACACTATTGTTTCATGGCATCATCGGATAATAAGAACAAATACTATGCCTAAAGCACTCTTTAAAATCGTCTTGCTCGCTTTCTTTGGCTTGCATGCATTCAAAGACGTAAACGCATCTCCCTTTTCTGACAAATCCCCAATTATTCTCCAATCACAATCTTTTGGTGTCCCGCAAGGACTTTCCCAAAGCACTGTTACGTCTATAGTCCAGGACCATGATGGCTATCTATGGATTGGAACATTTAATGGACTTAATCGATTTGATGGGAAAAACTTTAAGCATTTTTATGCTAATGATGCCAGAACAGGCCTCCCCAGTTCTTTTATAAGAAGTTTGCTAGTTGATGATAAAGGAGCTTTATATGTGGGAACCGATAATGGACTCGTTGTATATGACAAACGCCAAGAATCATTCACTAGTTATGGTTTATCAGTAAAAGATGCTCCTATTTGGAGTCTTAACTCAAGTGGGAAAAGTTTAATTGTTGGAACAAATAAAGCAATTATAGATATTAGTGATAAAGAGTACTACTTTGAACTCTCAAAGAAAGGCCTAGGTGAAATTAAAAAAACGATAAAAGTAGGCGACGATTATTATATCAGGGACTATGCAGGTACATTATTTAAACTAACCAAAAATGAATTAAAGGAGATAGCTCAGAAAACAATGGATTTTGAGCAAAAGAATGATACGACAATGCTAATATCATTCAGCAATGGATTATATGAATATAAAGATAATGAAATAGTAAAAGTAGATCCACGAGCATTCTCTCAACTCACAAAATATAAAGATATAATTTATGGCCTCACTAAAGAAAATATCGTTAACATTTCTAAATACTTAGTTTTAGGGCTTATATCGCCAGATCGCACTGATAAAATATCATCATTTTTTGCAACAGAAGATATGTTTATATTGGGTAGTGTTGAACAAGGCGTAATTGTCATAAAAAACGTTAACAATCTGGTGCAACAAACTAATTTAGCAAAAGATAGCACTTGGCATCTTACAAAAAATACTCAGGGATTTGTTATCTCATCCGAATCTGAAAAAATAGATCTCTTTGACAATAATTTTAGTTTAATCGACAGTTTCGACACTCAAACCCAAGGATATAAATATGCAATCTTAAATAATGACGGGCTCTATTTCGGCACTCCTAATGGGTTATTTTTGAAGACAACTAATACTGTAAAATTGATTAGTAAAAAATCAATCTCGTCATTATCTAACAATCAAGGTGACTCGATAATTGCTGCTGGCACATCTGATGGTGAAGTATTGATTATTAGTAAAGGAGAAATAATTAGCAGTATTAATACTAAAAAGAATGAACCAGTTTTTGATATTGAATTAGAGTCGGAAAATTTCATTTATATTGCAGGTCAAGGTGGCCTTAAAAAGTATGAGAATGGTTCGTTAAAAAATTTAAGCGAAGAAATAACATACAGCATAGAGAAAGGCGACAATGGAATTTATTTTGGAACATCGACATCATTAATGTTCTACAACACACAAAACAATAACATTTCTAAAGTGTTCTCTAATAAAAAAGAAATCTATTCCATCGTTAATAGTAATAACTTTTTAACTGCGGCATCGCTGAGTGAAGTAATTATATATGAAAAGGAAAGTAAGAAAAAATACATCCTAAAAACATCAAATGGAAGTCAACATGAGTATAACTCACCGAGTGGGATAGATGTTAATGGTCATGTTTTACTTGCTGGTATAAATGGAGTTAGTTTGGTATCACCTGCTGATATAATAAACTACATTAAAAATAGCAAAACAAATAGAACTGAAATATCAGAGTTTTTAGTCTTTAATATAAAACAAGAAAAAGAAAGCAACGTCTTTAACAAAGAAAATATTACTAAGAATGAAATAACCTTAAAATATTCTGATTATCCATTCTCATTTAATTTTACATCACCAATGTCAGACGACTCATCTACCAACTACTACTATAGAATGCATGGTCTTTCTGATACATGGATATCAGCAAATGGAACGAACTCAGCTACGTATACAAATCTATCGCCAGGACAATATAATTTTCAAGTATATGCCGTTAACTCTCTTTCTGGTGAGAAAGCATCAATAAAAGAGCTTTCAGTCATTATAACACCTCCTTGGTGGTCATCATTTCAAGCGAAATCGATATATTTAGTAATTATAATATTAATTTTATTTTTAATAGTAAAAACTATTTTACGTCGTCGAGAAACGCAAAAACAAATTGCATTAAGTGAGGAAAGATTAAAGCTTTCCCTATGGGGAAGTGGTGATGAAATGTGGGACTGGGATATAGAAACTGGCAATATTTTCCGCTCAAATATCTGGGGAGCACTTGAATTTCCGCGTGATGGACATCGCTCGGGTAAATCGGATGAAGAGAGTAATATACATCCAATGGATCAAGAACGTGTTCGAGAAGCGCTCAATAAGCATTTTTATGGTGAAACAGATCATTTCGAAGCGGCATACAGGGTGAAAGGTAAAGATGACAATTGGATATGGATCTTAGATCGCGCCAAAATTGTAGAGCGTGATGACAAAGATAATGCCCTGCGTATGACAGGTACAATTAAAAATATTAGCCAATTTAAACAGAAAGAAGAACAATTAAAATTGTTTGAAAAGGCAATTGAAAATATTTCGGAAGGCATGTTTATCCTCGACGGTGAATACCGTTTTGTCGAAGTTAATGAAGCTTGCTGCAAGATTTCATTACGTAACAGAACTGATTTTATTGGCAACGTACTCACATTTGATTTATATCCCGAAACCTTTTCCACTCAAATCAGAACAATATTAAAACAGCAAGGTCGATGGACAAATGAAGTCGAAGCAATAAGAGGAGACAAAAGTCGCTTTAATATGGAACTCACTATCGACGCAATCTATGATGAACAAGGTGAATTATCACACTATGTTGGCATTTTTTCCGATATATCAAGACGAAAACAACAAGAAGAAGAACTTAGAAAACTAACAAATAATGATGTATTGACTGGACTCCCAAATCGTTCAAATTTACAAGTCACCTTAAGTAACTTAGTCAATAAAGAAATAGCCCATGCTCTAATGGTACTCGATCTTGATAATTTCAAACGTATTAATGACTCCTTAGGTCATCAGGTTGGAGACACATTACTACAACAGGTTTCAGTGCGTATAAAATCATTACTGCCTAAAAATACTAGTATTTACCGATTAGGTGGAGATGAGTTTGCAATTGTACTCGATAAAATTTCAGATATAAATGCCAGTGCAGCAATCGCAAGTCGTATTATAGAAGGACTAAAACCAGCCTTTGAAATTAATAATGAACTGTTAGTCTTAGGATTAAGTATTGGTATCGTATTATTTCCAGAGGATGAGCAAAACGAGCAAGCATTATTGAGAAAAGCTGATATCGCTATGTACCATGCTAAATCAGCAGGAGGTAATTGTTATCAGTTTTATTCAGAGCCATTAAACCAACATGCTATTCGTCAATTAGAGGTGGAAACCTTAATTCGTGAAGGTTTAAAGGAAGATTTATTCGAAGTCTATTATCAACCTAAAATTGATCTTAAACGCGGTAAAATTACTGGTATGGAGGCTTTGGTTAGATTAAATCATCCAATACATGGTTTAATTCCACCGAATGATTTTATTCCTCTAGCCGAAGAAAATGGTTTAATTGTTGAAATTGGTGAAATTGTATTACGTAAAGCCTGTTTCGCCGCACAGAATTGGCGGGAACAAGGAATATTTAGCGGCAGGGTTGCTGTCAATTTATCGTCACGTCAATTTGCCCTCCCCGATCTTCAACAACGAATTGAGTCAATTTTAAGACTTACTAAACTGCCAGCTTGTCATCTAGAATTAGAAATTACTGAAGGTACCGTCATTAAACAGCCGGAAACAGCAATTATTGTCATGCAACAACTGGCTAAAATGGGCGTAAGTCTAGCACTCGATGATTTTGGTACTGGGTACTCATCACTCTCATACTTAAAACGCTTCCCAATTCATACTTTGAAGATTGATAAAGCGTTTGTTGACGATATTGATAAGTCTGATCGCGATCTAAAAATGGTCGATTCTATTATCACAATCGCCCATAACATGGGGCTATCAGTGGTAGGTGAAGGCGTAGAGCAGACGGCACAATTAAATATTTTACGAGCGCTCAACTGCGAAGAAATTCAAGGTTATATTTTTAGTAAGGCCATCAAAGAAAGTGAGTTTACTCTGCTACTCCAAGAAAATATAGCCAAACCCGATATGAATAGAAACATTATCTAATCACTTAACTCTCAACTTGATTGCAAGTTTAAACATTGGCACAACACATGCATCAGTACTGTTAGTGTCAATAATAAATCAATATCAACTACCCTGAGAGAGAATTAGAATGATTAAAGGAATCCTAGTAACCGTTACTTTATTATCTTCAATTGGCTTTGTAGCAAATTCTTCAGCACTTGAAGCGACGAGCAATTCTGAACAAACTTCGCTTGAGGCTACAGGGCATCCTGCAGTGAAATTTAAACCTCTTGAAATAAAACCTCTTGAAATAGCTGGCCACCCAGCGGTGAAATTCAAACCTCTTCAAATAGCCGGCCACCCAGCGGTGAAATTTAAACCTCTTGAAATAGCTGGCCACCCTGCCGTGAAATTCAAACATCTTGAAATTGCTGGTCACCCAGCGGTGAAATTTAAACATCTTGAAATTGCTGGTCACCCAGCGGTGAAATTTAAACCTCTTGAAATTGCTGGTCACCCAGCGGTGAAATTCAGACATCTCGAAGTCGCAGGTCACCCATGCGTAAAATTAATTAACTCTGAAGTTGCATAATATTAATCAGGTTAAGGAGCATAACTATGCTAAATTCAATTAAAAAAGCACTCGGTTTATCTAAGCCAGCACGTAAAAAGGTTAAGTTACCTGATGGTTTAAACCAACTTGAAGTGATTTCAGCAAAGGGTTGGTGGAACTAGATTCAAGCCTTAAAGTAATGAGCCTAATGAATAAACAGCGATAAAAAATTAAATTAGGCAAAGCTGAAAAAGAATAAAGGGAGCATAGCTCCCTTTATTCTTTAATAAATATTAAAGGGACTTCTGGTAAATGATTTTTAAATAAATCATTTAGAACGCTCTCTTAGTTACAAAAGATGATTACCAAGGCCAAAGCGCAGTGTGTTGTAAGGAGTGGGTAAGTCATAGATCTGTGAATACAAGTCAGTAACGACTAATATTTGACTGAAAAAACGGCGGTAAATGTAGCCACACACCAATATCCGCTGAGGTTAATGCAATAACGATAACCAGCAGACAAAAATCATAACGCTCGGTATTTCACTCCCCATCAAAAAAATCGCTTGTGAGCCATTCAAATTAATACCCATGTTAATCTTCGTTCAGATATTAGACTAAGCGTTCTATGCGTACCCGCTATCAACATACAAGTGGTCAACTAAACACTGAACTAAAGCATCCAACTCAAGGGAATAACATTAAAGTCAACTTCAACCATTTAAGGGCGCTGCTCATACAAGAATTGCATCAGTATTATGAGTGTTTTTTAGGCAAAGCTATGCTTTATGGTAATAAAAAAGCGGCAATATCATGCCGCTTTTTTGCTCAATATAGCCTGGTGAAGACTTAGAAGAAGCGCGAGTTTTCTTGAGCCATCGTTTTTAAGCGTTCGCAAGGTTCGAATCTGCTACCTAATTGACTTTGATAGCCCTCAAGAATTCGCACTAAGTTAGCTGCGCCCAAAGTATCAATATAATGGAATGGACCACCGAGGAATGGCGGGAAACCAATGCCGAAAATAGCCCCAATATCACCATCTCTTGGCGATGCGATAATACCATCATCTAAACAACGTACGGCTTCGTTAAGCATTTGCACGACGCATCGCTCAGCAACCGCTTTGGCATCCTTATTCGTGCCGGGTTTAATGCCTAATACGCCATACACAGTTTCATCGACGGTTTTAGTTTTCTTGCTCGATGCGCCGTATTGATAGAAACCTTTGCCATTTTTACGGCCTTTACGATCGTCAGCCAAAAGCTTGTCAAATGCGGCTGGCGCTCTAAAACGTTCACCCAATTCCTTCTCAAGGATCGGTGAAATTTTTGCGCCCACATCGATACCCACTTCGTCGAGTAAAGTAATAGGTCCAACAGGGAAACCAAACTTTATTAAGGCTTTATCTAAATGCTCAACACTCTGGCCTTCAAGTAATAATTGCGCGGCCTCGTTCATGTAGAGCGCTAGAATTCGATTCACATAAAAACCTGCGCCATCCTGCACCACTATCGGCGTTTTACCTTGCTTACGAGCAAATGCGACCGTGGTTGCAATAGTTTCTGCCGATGTTTTAGCGTGGGCAATGACTTCCACCAGCGGCATTTTCTCTACTGGCGAGAAATAATGTAGACCAATAACGTTCTCAGGACGCGTCGCCGCCTCGGCGATTTGACTAATCGGTAATGATGAAGTGTTTGAGGCAAAAATAGTATGCTCGCCGCATTCACGCTCAATGTCCTTTACCATTTGATGCTTAAGCGCTAAGTCTTCAAATACTGCTTCCACGACGATATCGGCATCTTTTACGCCTTTATACTCTGTGGTTGTAGTCATCAATGCCATTAAATTGTCACGGGCAGCAGGCGTCATGTGGCGACGTTTTACGCCTTTATCCAATAGCTTATAAGCGTAGGCTAGCGCATTGCTTAAACCTTTTTCACTGATGTCTTTGACGCGAACGGGGATCTTAGCCTTGGTCGTTGTCACCGATGCAATACCGCCGCCCATTAAGCCACCGCCTAAGATCACGGCTTTTTTCACTTTGCGGGGAATCGCACCCACTGCGCCGGTTTCTTTCTTCATTTCTGTAGTCGCGAAGAAAATACTGCGCAGTGCTTCAGACTCTTTAGATACCACTAACTCGGCAAAATGGCTGGCTTCGATTTCTAAGCCTTTTTGCATGCCCTTAGCAATCCCTTGGCGCACGCAATCAATTATTTTGGCAGGGGCGGGATAATTGCCTTGGGTTTTCTTTTCGACTTGTTTAGTCGCTTGGCTAAAAATAATGTTACGGCCAAAGCTTGTGCCTTCAAGCACTTGATTAACAAGTGACTTTTTAACCGGTTTCGGTGCGCGTTTGCCCGCAAGCGCCATATCGACCGCGGTTTGAAGCAAAATAGTCTGCGGCACAACATCATTTACTAAGCCCATTTTCAAGGCTTGTTTAGGTCGAATTTGTTTACCGGTCAACATCATGTCTAAAGCAGTCGAAATACCAACTAAACGTGGCAAACGTTGAGTACCGCCGCCACCTGGCAATAAACCCAGTTGCACTTCAGGTACACCGAGCATAGTCTTGCCATCGTCACTACATACCCTTTGATGACAGGCTAATGCTAACTCTAAACCACCACCTAAGCAGGCCCCATGGATAGCCGCAACCACTGGGATTTTTAACGCTTCTAGCTCATTAAAAACCACATGACCTTGCTGGGATAAGGCTTTGGCATCGCCCGCCGTTTTACAGGCATCGAGCATGGAGATATCCGCGCCCGCGACAAAAGAATCTTTTTTACCCGATATAAG
This sequence comes from Shewanella glacialipiscicola, assembly GCF_023283485.1. GTDB lineage: Bacteria > Pseudomonadota > Gammaproteobacteria > Enterobacterales > Shewanellaceae > Shewanella > Shewanella glacialipiscicola. The sequence continues at coordinate 41,090 of NZ_JAKILU010000020.1, read as the reverse complement.
CACTAAACCGCGAATACTCAAATCACTCTTGATCTCGGCCAGAATTTCACTGATTTCAAGGCCAAACTGTGTTTTTAAGGTGTTCATGGTTTCACCAGGAACATCCATTGTCAAAATGGCAATACCGTCGTCGCGGCGGGTTAAATTAAAGGTCTTTTCCATGCCGATTACTCCACTTCTACTATCATAGCCACACCTAAACCACCGGCCGCACAAGCCGTAGTTAGGCCAGTTCCACCACCGCGACGTTTCAGTTCACGACACACTTGCGTAATCAAACGAGTTCCCGTTGCAGCAAAAGGATGACCATAGGCCAGCGAGCCGCCGAGCACGTTAAACTTACTCATGTCGATTTCACCAATGGCGCGGTTACGACCGAGTTTTTCTTCGGCAAATTTTTTCGAAGCAAACATCTGCATATTGGCTAATGTCTGCGCTGCAAAAGCCTCGTGCATTTCAATTAGCGTGAGGTCTTCTAACTCCATTCCAGCGCGTTTCAGTGCCAGTGGCGTCGCGTAAGACGGCCCCATCAACATGTCTTGCCATACATCAATGGCGCTAAAGGCGTAACTCTTAATATAACCAATAGGCTGATAACCTAAAGCTTTGGCTCGACCTTCGCTCATTAGAATGATGGCCGATGCACCGTCCGTCAGTGGCGTACTATTGGCAGCCGTCACAGTGCCATGCTGCCGATCAAAAGCCGGGCGTAATTTAGCGTATGACTCAAGTACAGAGTTGTCGCGGATATTGTTATCACGATCGATAAACTGCTTATATGGTGGTATATGGGCCACCATCACTTCATCGCGAAGTTTGCCAGCGGCCCAAGTTTCACTCGCTAACGTGTGCGAGCGGTGTGCTAACGCATCTTGGTCGGCACGGCTAATATTGTAGGTCTTTGCCATCTGCTCAGCGGTTTGCCCCATAGATAAGCCCGTCGAATACTCAGCTACCGCAGGCGGCACTGGAAATAAATCCTTAATGCCTAAACGGCGGAATATTTGTAATTTTTGCCCAAAGCTACGGGCTTTATTCAAATCGACTAACGCATGGGCTAACTTTTTTGACACACCGATAGGCAATACAGAGGATGAATCAGCGCCGCCGGCAATACCGATTTCGATATTACCCGTCATGATAGATTCAGCTACGTTTACGGCAGATTGAAAGCTCGTAGCACAAGCGCGAGTGACACTATAGGCATCGGTCGATACATTCATGCCAGTACCAAGTACGATTTCACGAGCAATGTTAGGTGCAGCAGGCATTTGCACGACTTGTCCATAGACCAGCTGTTCAATCAGCTTAGGGTCAAGTTCAGAACGCGCCAATAATTCATTGACTACCATTTTGCCCATATCGAGCGCCGATACACCGTGAAATGCGGTGGCTTGCTTTGCGAATGGCGTTCTTAAACCCGCTACAATGGCGATACGTTCGCCCTTGGCGTTCGTAACCTGTTGTCTATCACTCATTTGTCACCCTCTTTATGTGCGCAATCGCTGAGAGATTTCAGGCGGCGCTATCGATTTCCGTGTTTGACCCATTGATTTACGGCGAAAATCGCCCAATAACAGGTCTGACCATTAAAGTGTGATCTGATTCTAACTTCTTGTCAGCAAGTTTTAAACACCTGTTTGTTTTTTTAACACTAGCCAAACCCTAAGGGAATTCTTTACCATAGCTGTTGTCTATAGCCCACATACGTATTTTCAACATAATAAAACGAGTAGCATCATGCCTTTGAGTCGCTTCCATGCATTACGCACTTACCTCAATAAGGTTGTTTTAGGGCAACCAGTATTGACCGAAAATCTGCTCATTGCCTTAATTGCCAATGGCCACTTATTAGTTGAAGGGCCGCCAGGACTTGCTAAGACCCGTGCGGTGAAAGCCTTATGTGACGGGGTTGAGGGCGATTTTCACCGCATTCAATTCACCCCTGATTTGTTACCTGCTGACTTAACTGGTACCGATATTTATCGCTCGCAAACTGGTACTTTTGAATTTGAAGCCGGACCGATTTTTCACAATTTAATCTTAGCCGACGAAATTAACCGAGCTCCAGCCAAAGTACAATCGGCCTTATTAGAAGCCATGGCCGAAGGTCAAGTTACTGTCGGTAAGCACAGTTATAAGCTTCCGCCGCTGTTTTTAGTAATGGCAACCCAAAATCCGTTAGAAAACGAAGGCACTTATCCTCTGCCGGAAGCACAGCTTGACCGTTTTTTAATGCATTTAAATCTTGATTACCCAAGCGGCGAAACTGAAATCGAAATTCTGCGCCAATCGCGTAAAGAAGCATTAACCCACGAGTTGCCAACAATGGAGCCAATTGCGCAGGCGGATGTGTTTGCCGCCCGTGATGAAGCCATGGAAATCTATCTTGCCGAACCGCTCGAAAAGTACATAGTCGAAATTGTTATGGCGACCCGCGAGCCTTCACGTTACAGCGAAGACTTAGCTAAATGGCTAGAGTATGGCGTCAGCCCGCGCGCAACGATTTCGTTAGAACGCTGCGCCCGCGCCCGCGCTTGGCTGCACGAACGAGACTTTGTTTCACCAGAAGACATTCAAGCCGTTGCGCCCAATGTGTTAAGACACAGATTATTACTGAGCTATCAAGCGCAGGCCGAAGGCGTGAGCCGCGAGCACGTAATCAACCACATTTTGAGTCAAGTTGCAGTACCTTAACGGTGAAGATAAGGGTGAAATAAGATGAGTGACACTGCGCAACTTTCAGCCTCGGCCGATGGCTTGCCGCTTTTTGCCGATGGTTTGCACTTAACGGAGCAAGAACTGCTGGCGTGCCAGAATATCGCTCGCGCTATGCCTGAGCGATACAGCCGTGCCCGCGCCAATTTAGCCGGCCATCGCAGCAGCTTGATTAAAGGCCGCGGCATGGAGTTTGCCGAGGTGCGCCACTATCAACAGGGCGACGATGTGCGCACGATTGATTGGCGCGTTACCGCTCGCACTGGCAAAACCCATACTAAGTTATTTGTCGAAGAACGTGAGCGCCCTATTCTGCTATTAATCGACTTGAGCCAAAGCCTCTATTTTGGCTCGCGTTTATTGCTACAATCGGTGCAAGCAGGCCACCTTGCGACCACCTTAGGTTGGAATGCGATTAACCATGGCGATAGGCTCGGCGCCTTGATTGCCAGCGAGTCTGAACATGTCGAGCTTAAACCACGCAGTCGTCGTCAGGGCATATTGCAATTAATATCAGAGCTGCGCCGCGTGCACGAAAATCAGCTTAACCGTGTTGGCAGTGCTCAGCGCGATCCCGATCATATTTTGCGCGCCTGTCAGCGATTACAACGTATCGCTAAACCCGGCTCCTTAATTTGGATAGTGACTGATGGCAGCCATTTTACGCCCCAGTGTATTGCACCATTAACTGAGCTAAAGCGTCATTGTGATGTTGGCGCCTATCTGATTACCGATCCCCTGCGCCAAGGCACTTTGCCGTTACCGCACAACTTTAGTTTACCGGTACGCGATGGCGATGAAGATTTAGTGCTCACCCGCCACAGTTATCAGACTTGGCTCGACATGCAGCAGCGCCAGCAACAAAGGTTTATCAGCATGATGCAGCAATTGCGTGTGCGTACTCAGCTAATAGATGCGGGTATTCCTTTAGCTAATCAATTGGAATTATTGCGTTAACAATGAGTGCAGAAATAGTGAATTCACACATAGCGACGCCTGAAATAGCAAATTTACCGGCTGCACCGATGATGTCTGCCGTGCCAAATCCTGCACTTGCAGAGCTGCAGGATATTATACATCCCGATCCAATCGGTGCTTGGCCTTGGGCCATCGGTTATTGGTTAGTTTTAGCAATAGTGATTAGCCTCATTACACTGTTAGTTATTTGGCTAAGAAAACGCGCCCGTTACTTCGCGCCAAGAGGAGCCGCAAAACAGTTACTCAATCAGCTTGATAGACAAGCGCCCTCTTATGTCTCTGACGTCAATAGCATCCTAAAGCGCACCGCCATGAGTTACCTCAGTAGAGAAGCGATAGCGTCATTAGATGGAAAGGCTTGGGCAACTTGGCTAGACAGCTATTTACCCGCGCATAAACGCCAACGTATCGGTCCCTTGCTAACCAAACGCCATCAAGCAACGCCGCTAACATTGGATGAAGCCAATGAGTTACACGCGCTGGCACAGGCTTGGTTAGCATCAAAAGCCAAACTCAACGCCCCTGAACTTAGTCAAATTAACGTTCAAGTTATGCCTGTTGATAGTCAACAATCGGAGGCACAATGTTAACTATTGCATGGCCTTGGTTATTGATATTACTGCCGTTACCTTTGATTTTTTGGCGCCAACAAACCATACAAGTAGAGGGTGGCCGACTGCAATTACCGGGAATGAGCCAAACAGGTAAACAAAGCTTAGCGGCCAACACACGCCAGAGCCGTAAACGCTACTGGCTGATGTGGTGCTTGTTAGTGCTTGCTATCGCTCGTCCGCAATGGCTTGGGGAACCCATCGAGCTACCAAGCCAAGGCCGCGATCTGATGATGGCAGTAGATTTATCCGGCAGTATGCAGATTGAAGATATGGTGATAAATGGTAAAACCGTCGACCGATTTACTTTGATACAACACGTCGTCAGTGATTTTATTGAACGCCGCAAAGGCGACCGTATCGGCTTGATTCTATTTGCCGATCACGCCTATTTACAGGCGCCGCTCACCCAAGATAGACGTTCAGTGGCGCAATTTTTAAAAGAAGCGCAAATCGGCTTAGTCGGTAAACAAACCGCCATAGGTGAAGCCATAGCCCTAGCGGTAAAGCGTTTTGATAAAATGGACGAGAGTAATAGAGTGCTGATTTTATTGACCGACGGATCTAACAACGCGGGCAATATCGAGCCAGAACAAGCAGCGCAGATTGCCGCTAATCGTAAAGTCACCATTTACACTGTGGGTGTCGGAGCTGATGTGATGGAGCGGCGCACACTCTTTGGCCGCGAACGGGTTAACCCCTCGATGGATCTAGATGAAAACCAGCTTAAGCATATCGCTGAAGTCACCCACGGCCGTTATTTTCGCGCCCGTAACAGCCAAGAACTGGATCAAATTTACCAAGAAATCGACAAACTCGAGCCAGTGAGTCGCGACCAATTGAGCTATCGTCCGCAGGCAGACCTGTTCTATTGGCCGCTGGCTTTAGCGTTACTGACGAGCCTGTGGATTGCCTTAGGTCAATTACCATTTTTTGCTACGCGCCGAGTTAAACTCGCTGCAACGAGTTCACGGGGGAACATAAAATAATGAGCCTACATTTTATTCGTCCCGAATGGCTACTCGCCCTAGTGCCGCTGGCCTTAGTGTTACTCAGTTTATGGCGACAACACCAGAGTCACAGCGCATGGAACCGTTATATTGCGCCGCACTTAGCCAAAATATTAGTCACCCAAGGCGATAAAAAATCCCGCCATCCGCTGCATTTATTAGCCTTCACTTGGCTGATCGCGACGATTGCCCTTGCTGGGCCTGCCGTTAATAAACAATCCTTACCCGTGTTTGCCACCGAACAAGGCCGTGTATTAGTGATGGATATGTCGGTATCTATGTTTGCAACCGATGTGACGCCAAATCGCTTAACCCAAGCCAAATTTAGGGCAACAGACTTACTACGTAATCTAAAAGAAGGTGAAACAGGTTTAGTCGCTTTTGCTGGTGATGCTTTTACTATCAGTCCATTAACGCGTGATACCGGCACACTTCTCAATTTACTGCCCACATTAAGCCCTGAGATCATGCCAGTGCGCGGCTCAAACTTAGCTGCGGCGCTTACTCAAGCTAAAGCTCTATTGGCGCAAGGTGGCCATATTCACGGCGATATCATTGTCATGACCGATGGCATTACTACCGCACAATTTGATGAGGCAAACTCGGCATTAAGTGGCACGCAATATCGTCTTGCCATAATGGCTTTTGGCACCAGCCAAGGCGCGCCAATCCGTCTACCCGATGGACAATTACAACGAGACAATAGCAATGAAGTTGTGGTTGCTGCGGTAAATTTTGGCTTACTGCAAAAGCTGGTTGCAAACAATAAAGGCATCTTGATTCAGAACCGCGCCGATGGTAACGATCTCGACCAATTACAAGGTTGGTTAAGTGATGCTGGCGATGCTAAAGCAACAGAGCTTGACGGCGAAACCTGGCAAGATCTCGGCCCTTATCTGGCACTATTATTGCTGCTTCCCGCGCTGTTCAGTTTTAGGCAAGGCATCATTGCGGGTATCGGTGGCGGGTTTGTTGCCTTATTGAGCGGCCTACTATTAGCGGCTGCGCCGCAATCTGCCCATGCCAATATATGGGAAGATTTATGGCAAACCGCCGATCAACAAGCAATGCAAGCCTATCAATCACAAGATTATGCTAACGCCGCTAAGCAGTTTGAGTCACCCCAATGGCGTGCTAGTGCTCAGTATAAAGCCGGTGATTATGAGCAAGCGCTCAAAACCTTCGAGCAAGATAACTCAGCCCAAGGCCTTTACAATCAAGGCAATGCGTTGATGCAACTCGGTAAACCTGATAAAGCGAAAGAACGCTATCAAGACGCGCTTGAAAAACAGGCCGATTTCCCTGCGGCAAAAGCCAATCTTGAACTTGCTGAAAAACAATTGAAAGAACAGCAAAAACAGCAAGGTAATAACGGCCAACAGAGTAAAGAGCAAGATCAAAAAGAAGATCCGCAATCAGGTCAAGATGACGATCAACAGAATGGTTCTGAGCAAAATAAGCAAGTTCAAGCAGGGCAAGAATCCAAGAAGCAGCAGGATGATACCAATGCTGAACAAGATCATAAGCAAAGCCCTGAACAGCAAAAAGCAGATGAACAACCATCAGAACAAGATAAACAAAATAGCAATGATCAAAGTAATAAGGATAAACCTCAACCTGATAGCCAAGAAAATCAGCCAGTAGATAATGAGGCTAACATGCAGGCGCAGGCTAAAGCTGATGCAAATAACAAACAAATGCCTGAGCAAGAAAAACAAAACGTTAGTGCTAAAGATACTCCAGAGCAAAATGATCAAGATAAACAAAACATTGCTATGGATGAATCTATCGAAGCACCACCAACAAATAGCGAGCCGCTTCCACCCGAAATGCAGCGCGCACTGCGGGGCGTGAGCGAAGACCCTCAAGTATTACTGCGTAACAAAATGCAGTTGGAATATCAAAAACGCCGCCAAAATGGCCAAATATCAAAGGATAACGAACAGTGGTAATCAGACAATTTTTTATCCTGCTACTCCTTGCTATCGGAGTGGTTAATCCCGCTTTTGCACTCACTAAAATTGAGGCAACAGTTGATCGTAACCCCGTGATGTTGGGCGAATACTTTGTATTAAATATCAGTGTTGATGATGAAATAGATACCGGCAAACTCGACACTTCAGCCTTACTGAGGGACTTTATTGTCGGTCGCACCAGTGTAAGTCGCAGTACACAAATCATGAATTTTGATGCGGTTAAAGAAACCCGCTGGCAAGTGCTGCTTGCACCAAAACAAAAAGGCCAGTTGACCATTCCAGCCTTTAGTATTGGCGGCATAAACTCGGCGCCTATTCCACTACAAGTGGTCGAAACCGGTAGCCAACCCGCACAAATGAATAATTTGTTTATCGACGCCAAAGTGTCAACCGACGAAGCCTATGTCGGTCAATTGATTACCTACAAAGTAAAACTCTATCTCGCGGTAGAATTACAGCGAGGCGTATTGAGCGCACCGGTGATTGAGGGTGGGCAAATCAAACAAGTCGGTGAAGATAAGGATGGTTCAGAAATTGTCGATGGGCGTCGTTATCGCGTAATTGAGCGTACCTATGGCATTATTCCCGACTTACCGGGCCAAATTAATATTAAGGGAGCCACCTTTGCCGGCGATGTATTGGTTGAATCCCAACGCCGTGGCGGTATGTTTGGCTTTAATGAAAGTCGCCCAATGCAAGCGGGAGCGCCATCGCTCACGGTGCAAGTCAACCCTGCACCGGCCAGTTTCCAAGGTCAGTGGCTGGTTGCCGATCTTGTCGTATTAAAAGAAACATTTCCGGAGGATATTAAAGAGTTTACCGTCGGTAGCCCCATTACCCGCACGATAACGCTTTTAGCCTCAAACGCTGATGAAAATAGTTTGCCAGATATCAGCCAAGCGCTCCCTGAAGAGCTGAAGTTATATCCTGAAAAACCGCAGCGACAGACCTTTGTGCGTGAAGCGCAAATCGTGTCTCAGTACAGTGTTTCGTCGGCTATTGTCCCCAGCAAAGCGGGAACATTTACCCTGCCCGAAGTCAAAGTGCCTTGGTGGAATCCACACCTTAAACGTCAAGAAACGGCAACACTACCCGCACGAACTATCGTGGTCAAAGGTGGCAGGGTTAGCGATACGCCCACAGAGCCTACGTGGCAAGCTAACGCTACAACTGACAACGGTTGGTCTTGGGCCAGCAGCGTTTTTGCAACGCTTTGGTTAGTCACAATGATTGTTTGGCTAATCACATTTATCGCTTGGCGCCGCGCCTTAAAAAATCAAATAACCGCCCCTATTGCGCTTAACTCTGCGCCAGCCACAGCTGTAACGAGTTTACAAGGATTAGAGCAAGCCTGTGCTAGTGGCGATGTGAGCCATATAATGTTGCAGTTACAGCGCTATTTCAGCGAATTAGAACAAACGCCGATGACACTCGATAAGATTGCCGAACAATCTTTACCACTCGCACAGGCGATACAGCAACTACAACTAGCCGCCTATGGTGCAAAGGCCGATGTCAACCATACTGATAATGCAACCACAAGTACTAGCAGTGCAAATCAGCACTTAAGTGCCCAGTGCACCGCATTACTTAACGTGGTCAAAGCCTATAAACGTCAACACTCAAAACCCAAGTCAGCACCTTTAAGCCCATTAAATCCGCAATAAACCCTCAATAAAAAAATAGGTTTAATGACATAGAAGCGAGCTCAACCATGCTAAATATTCAACTAAAAGACCAAAAGGTAAAAAATGTTTACTCATTGGCGTAAGAAATCGGCTGAGCCTGCGGTCTCTTCTGACATGCTAAGTAAACAACGACGCTATAACAGCCTAGTCAAGGCACTACATGCCGATATCTTCCGTTATGCCTATTGGCTATGTGGCGATAAACACGTAGCTGAAGACATTACCCAAGAAACATTTTTACGGGCATGGAAAGCATTAGATTCACTCAAAGATGATAAAGCCGCAAAAGCATGGCTAATCACTATTCTGCGGCGTGAAAATGCCCGGCGCTTTGAGCGTAAACAGTTTGATTATTCCGATGTTGAACAAGACACCTTAGAGGACAACATCTCTAATAGCAGTGAAGAACAGACCGAGCAATATTTGATCCGTCGGCAAATCAGTCGGCTTGATATCGAATACCGCGAACCATTGTTACTGCAACTTATTGGTGGCTTTAGCGGCGATGAAATTGCCGAGCTGATGGAGCTTAATCGCAACACTGTGATGACACGTTTATTTCGGGCGAGGAGCCAATTGAAAGAATTACTTGAAAAATCACAGGTGAGAGGCCAATCCAATGGATGAGCTTAAATTTAGACGTCAAGCCTATGAAAACCCTAACAATCAAGATGCCGACTTTCTGCGTCAAGTAGATGCTAAGCCAGAAAACCCAGCGTTTGTGAATGAACTTAAAAACCTCGATGCTAAACTCTGCAATGCATTGAAGATTGGCGTACCTGAAGATTTAGCTGATAAGCTAATCCTACGCCAGCAATTGCAGCAACATTATAAACAGCGACGCCGAACCGGTTTTCTAGTGGCAATGGCAGCTTCAATTGCCTTTACTGTAGGGATAAGTTTTAGTTTATTCCGCCTTGGCCCTGTCGATTTAGCCGAGCATGCTCTGGCCCATGTCTACCATGAAGATATCGCTTTACACTTAGACCAAAATGTTGACTTTAAACAAGTTAATGCTCGATTAGCTTCTTTAAAAAACTTTGGTAATGCCAAGTTTACCCAACAACCCGGCAAAGTGTATTTCACCTCTTATTGCGATTTTCAGGGTGTAAAAAGCTTGCATCTCGTGCTTCAAGGCGAGCAAGGTAAAGTCACCTTATTTATCGTACCGCAGGAAAAACGTATGGTGCTAGATCAAACGTTTGCCGACAGCCAATATCAAGGTATAGGTTTTGAAACTGCTGACGCTTTTATTTTGCTTGTAGGTGAAGATAAATCTGATCTTAACTACGTAAAAAACGAAATAAAAAATATCTTCATTTAACCCCATCATTTTTAAATCTAATCTCCGATATCAATACGTATCGGAGGTTAGATTTTAATCACACATTTATCAGCTAATGGGCGATTGCTCAAACATCTGGTAGCATGCTCGCCACTTTTAAAAATAAAAAGATGGGAAAAGGCAAGATGACGATTGAAACCCCAATTTTAATCACATTTGTTAGCTATTTAGTATTGATGATGGGCATAGGTTTTTGGGCTTATCGTGCTACCGATACTGTTGATGATTATATTTTAGGTGGCCGAAAAATGGGCCCCGCCGTTACTGCGCTCAGTGTGGGTGCATCCGATATGTCTGGTTGGCTATTACTGGGTTTGCCCGGCGCAGTTTACTTAGGTGGTTTAGGTGAAGCGTGGATTGGCATAGGCTTAATTGTTGGCGCTTGGCTAAACTGGTTATTTGTAGCTAAACGCTTGCGCATATACACTCAGCTGGCTGATAACGCACTGACTTTACCTGATTTTTTTGAGAAACGTTTCCACGATACTCAAGGTTATCTCAAGCTCGTGTCTGCCATCACTATTTTAGTTTTTTTTACTTTCTATGCTTCTTCAGGCATGGTGGGCGGCGCGATTTTGTTTGAAAAAGTCTTTGGCCTTGATTATACCGTCGCCCTGGTTATTGGCTCAGCCATCATAGTCGGTTACACCTTTATAGGCGGTTTTTTTGCAGTGTGTTGGACGGACTTTTTCCAAGGTTGTTTAATGCTTATTGCCCTATTAATTGTGCCGTTTGCAGTGTTCACTAATCCTGAAAGTCAGGCCGGAATTGAATCAATAGATCCTACGATGCTGGCACTTGTCAGCGATAAAACCACAGTGTTCGGCATGTTGTCTTTACTTGCGTGGGGGTTAGGCTATTTTGGTCAACCACATATTTTATCGCGCTTTATGGCGATAAGCAGTGCCGATGCCCTGCCCTTATCGCGCCGTATTGCTATGAGCTGGATGATATTATCTTTGGTAGGTGCGCTAGCAACAGGGATTGCTGGCTCTATCTATTTTGCAAAAATGCCACTTGCAAACCCCGAAACGGTATTTATTCATTTAGCCCAAGCGGCCTTTAATCCTTGGATTGGCGGTTTACTTATCGCGGCTATTTTATCGGCAATTATGAGCACTATCGATTCGCAACTACTGGTTTGCTCGAGCGTTATCACCGAAGACTTCTACCGCAAGTGGCTACGCCCACAAGCGGATGATCGCGAGTTAATGATGGTAGGACGTTTAGGCGTACTCGCTATTGCTGTGATTGCTGGCGTGGTGGCACTCAATCCTGACAGTAGCGTATTGAGCTTAGTAAGCTATGCATGGGCAGGTTTTGGCGCTGCATTTGGCCCAGTGGTGTTATTGTCGTTATTTTGGAAACAATATAGCCGTAATGGCGCGATTGCCACTATCATAGTGGGCGCGTTAACCGTGGTTATTTGGAAGCAATTATCGGGTGGAATTTTTGAATTATATGAAATTCTACCAGGCTTTGTACTGGCCTCCCTTGCCGGTGTTTTAGTCAGTAAATTATCTGCGCCGAGTCCACAAGTGACCGCAGAGTTCGAACAATTTAAATCTGCACTCTAATCTAAACTCTCATTAATAATGTAAAAAGCGTACACATGTACGCTTTTTACATTTTGTAGCGTTTTAACTGACTCTCGTAATATTACAAACTGTTAACGTTAATTAAAACTTCCCATCATCCCCAAAGCCCTTGATATCAAGCCACTGGCCAGACCATTCAATCATCACACACCCAAAACCATGATCGCGACACTTTTAATTAACTGAAAATTAACATATTTTACATCTGGTCGGACTTGTTGGCGATGCATTCCATCCATAAGATGCGAAGGACTAAAAAATGGATTTCGGCACTGTACTGGGGAGTTCGGTCGAATAAAAATCCAATACTTATAAAAAATAGAGAGAATAATAGTGAAAAAATTCAACAAAACACTCGTTGCCATTTCGGTCGCATTAGCCAGTACACAAACCTTAGCTGCTGGTTTCCAACTCAACAGCCAATCCGCTACAGGCACTGGCCGTGCATTCTCTGGTGATGCCGTTATCGCCGATAATGCGTCAGTCATATCTCGTAACCCTGCGGCAATGGCCTTATTTGATAAGGATTCACTTTCTGTTGGTTTAACTTATGTCGATGTTTCAGTTGATGTAAAAGACGTGAATTTCGCTGGTGGAGCTGTTGACTTAGGCAGTATCGATGATGCCGGCAGCACTAAGGTCATTCCTAATATTTACTATATCCATCCCATCGATGACAAATTTGCCGTAGGTTTTGCCGCTTTTTCTAATTTTGGTACAGGTACCGATTCAGCCACATTGTCTAAAAATGTTGCTGCAGCCCCCTTTGATCTATTAGGTAAAACAGAAGTCACCACAATTAACTTTAATACTAGCCTTTCATACCGCATCAATGACATGTTCAGCATAGGTGCTGGTATTGATGCGGTTTACGGTGAAGGACGCTTGACCCGTGATGCTGGCTCAACACCGCTGGTTAATGTTGATGCCGATGGCTGGGCATTTGGCGGTATCCTTGGCGCAACGATTGAGTTAAATCAGGATAACCGTTTTGGTTTAAGCTACCGCTTTAGCCCAACGGTTAATGTTGAAGGCGATATCAATACTATCTCTACTGCGAATTTAGGATTGGGCGGCCCAACAACACTAGCCACCAGCTTCGATAGCTTAGATGTGCCGCTAGCCGATATCTTCCAAGTAGCAGGTTTCCATCAGCTGACGTCTCAATTTGCAGTACATTACACCGCCCAGTTCACCAAATGGGGCGATTTTGAGCAAATTACTGCTAAAGATGGCGTAGCCACCATTTTACCAGGCCAAGCTGGCGCTGGCAGTACTGTAAATGCAGGTGATGTTGCTCTAAAAAAATACCAATGGAAAGATTCATGGTTATTTAGCTTAGGTGGTACTTACACGATTAACGAACAATTTACCGTTCGCGCAGGTTACATGCATGATATGGGTGTGGTTGATGATATTAGCTCAATCTCGATTCCAGATTCAGACCGTAACTGGTTTACTGCGGGCATGAGCTACCGTGTTAACCCACAGAACAGCATCGATTTTGGTATCGCCTATGTTAAAGGTGAAGAAGTTCACTTAATTGAAAATAGCGCAATCGCCGGCCCAGTTAATGCGATTACTGAGTCAAGTGCTATGTACTACTCGGTGCAATACAGCTATCAGTTCTAAGATAAGCGCTACATCCACAAAGCCGCATTGATTGCGGCTTTTTTGTATCATTAATTTAAATTTATAGTTTAACAATAATTCAAACTGATGTTTTCCATCCTTTCATCCCGCAGGCTTTAAGCGGCGGCAATACCGAATAAACCCAGTGCATAACCTCCAGTAATTGCGTATCGTAGGCTTAGTTTATTTAATTAAGAGATTATTTTCATGGTAAAAACTAATACCCTTCCAGCCCTTTTACTCGGCGGCTTCCTCTGTGCAGGCCTAGTATATGTCGGCCAAACCGCAAGCTCAGCTTTATTACAAATGAAAGCAATGGAGCGTACCGTCACGGTAAAGGGTTTGGCAGAAAAAGAAGTTAAAGCCAATGTCGCTATCTGGCCAATCAATTTTACTGAAGTCGATAATAATCTGCCCAAACTCTACGAGACGGTTCAGAAAAAAACCGACCGTGTGGTGACATTCTTAAAAGAACAGGGCTTTAATGACAGCGAAATCACCGTCTCTTTACCGTCCATTGAAGACCGCCAAGCCCAAGGTTATGTCGACCCAAACGTGAGATACCGTTACTCCGCAAAAGTTAATTTATCGGTTTATACTCCACAAATCGATTTGATGCTTAACGCCCGTAAACAAATGATTAATTTAGTGAAAGAAGACATAGCAATAGCCAGTCAAGACTATGGTAATAGCGCTGAGTTCCTCTTCACCGACCTCAACTCAGTTAAACCTTTGATGGTGCAAGAAGCAACGCAAAATGGCCGCGAAGTCGCAGAAAAATTTGCCAAAGACTCAGATTCTCGCCTCGGTAAAATTAAAACGGCCAGTCAAGGCCAGTTCACGATTTCAGATCGCGACAGTAGCACGCCTTATATTAAACAAATTCGTATTGTCTCCACACTGAGCTATTACTTAAACGATTAGTTATATTGACTTATCGGTTGGTAACCTATTAATAATTTGGGAATAAGAGGCATATTGGTCTTATTCCTAAATTAGCCAACCGCATTACATTAATTTTTTCTAATAAATAGTGATTGCCTATTCAATGCAACTCCATTAGAATTTTCTCATGAATAACATCTGGGATAATTTTAATGATGACGTCTATTTTTCGCACTCTGTTCTTACTGCTGCTATTTTCTAGTGCTCAAGCTCAAGCAGCCTCAGTCGACACTATCGACGTTTTAAATAAACCCTATGCTAATTGGGTTACCTTAGATGCCACCATTGAAGCGGTCAAAGCGGCCACTGTGTCCGCACAAACCTCTGGCCGTATCGTCAAGCTCAACTACGATGTTAACGATATCGTCCCCGAAGGCGCTGCCCTACTTGAAATAACCAGTAAAGAACAAGGCGCTGAACTCGCGAGTTTTGAGGCCGACTTAGCCAAAGCAAAAGCCTTAAATGTTGAAGCACAGGCACAATACCAACGTTATAAAGAGTTATTTCCCCAAGGCGCTATCTCAAAGGGTGCGATGGATGAAGCCACTGCCAATGCTAAAGCAACCGCACAAGCCGTCAGTGCAGCAAAAGCACGAGTCATTAAAGCCAGCGAATCCTTAAAATATACGGTTGTTTCAGCACCATTTAGTGGCGTAGTCACTGAGCGTTTCGTCGAACTTGGCGAAACCGTGAGCCCCGGACAAGCGCTGCTGTCAGGATTTTCAGCAAGTCATATGCGCGCCATTACCCAGGTACCACAGCGTTACATCAATCAACTGAAAAATACCCCAGAATTTATCGTCCGTTTAAATGATGGCCGCGAGTTGACCTCGAGGGATCTCACTATTTTTAGCTTTGCCGATCCCGTCAGTCACAGTTACCAAGTGCGTATTAACCTGCCTAAAAATGAAGCCAATCTCCAACCCGGCACTTGGGCAAAGGCTTCTTTTAAAAATGGCGAGCGTGAAAAAATTCAACTACCACTATCAGCGCTACTCACAATGAACGAACTGAGCAGTGTTTATTTAAAACAGGGGGATGGCTTTGTACTCACGCAAGTTCGTGTGACTGAACCCTTAAATGGCGAGGTCGAAGTACTCTCGGGCCTTAAGTCAGGTGACACGGTTGCCGTTGATGCTTACCAAGTGTTGCTCAGCAAGAAGCAATAATTTTTTAGCGACGTAAGCTTTGTTGAGGTTGTTTTATGAAACATTCGCCAGTACCACAAACCACACTAGGAATTTCCGGTCGAATCGCCGCAGCCTTCCAAAATAGCGCCATCACGCCGCTATTAGCACTACTCGGGCTCTTACTGGGTTTATTCGCTATTTTGGTAACACCAAAGGAAGAAGAGCCACAAATTGACGTTACCTTTGCCGACGTATTTATCCCTTTTCCCGGCGCAACGCCTACTGAAGTTGAAAGTTTAGTCACACTGCCAGCAGAGCAGGTAATCTCCGAAATCAAAGGCATAGACACCTTATATTCATTCTCTCAGCCCGATGGCGCGCTGATCATCGTCATCTTCAAGGTAGGCGTGGCGCGAAATGACGCAATCGTGAGTCTGTACAACCAGATTTATTCCAATATGGATAAATTGCCAAAAGGCGCTGGCGTTGGCGAGCCGCTAATAAAACCCCGCGGCATCGATGATGTGCCTATTGTGAGTTTAACCTTGTGGTCTAAGGACAGACAAGTTTCTGCCGAGCAACTAACCCATGTCGCCTTAGGTTTAGAAACCGAAATTAAGCGTATTCCTGGCACCCGCGAAATCTATACTGTTGGCCAACACGAAATAGTGGCCAACATACGCATCGACCCCGCCAAGATGAACAGCTTTAATCTGACCTACGACAAGTTAAGACAAAGCCTGAATGACAATAATATGGTCTCTATGCCTGCATCCTTAGTGCAAGGCAATCAAGAGATTAAAGTACAAGCTGGGCAATTTTTACAATCTATTGATGATCTTAAGCAATTAGTCGTTAGTGTCTATCAAGGTAAACAAGGTAAACAAGGTAAACCTATACCTATTTATCTGGCAGATATTGCTGAAATTAGTTTAAAGAGTGATATCCCTAAGCAGAGCGTTTGGCATGCAGATAAAACCGATATTTATCCTGCTGTCACTATCGCTATCGGTAAACAAGCGGGGCAAAACGCCGTCGATATTGCCGATAGCGTGCTTGAACGTATTGCTAAGGTCGACAATGTGTTGATCCCCGCTAATGTTGAAGTCACAGTGTCGCGTAACTATGGCGAAACCGCGGCGGATAAATCTAACACCCTTATTTTAAAACTGATTTTTGCCACCAGCGCCGTAGTCGTATTGGTCTTTTTAACCATGGGAGCCCGCGAATCCTTAGTTGTAGGTGTGGCTATTATTATCACGCTAGCGATCACCCTTTTCGCCTCTTGGGCGTGGGGATTTACATTAAACCGCGTGTCCTTGTTCGCCTTGATTTTCTCCATCGGCATCTTGGTCGACGATGCCATAGTCGTGGTCGAAAACATCCACAGGCATATGGCGCTCGGCAAAAAATCCTTTAACGAACTTATCCCTGTGGCGGTTGATGAAGTTGGTGGCCCGACGATTCTGGCGACGTTCACCGTTATTGCGGCACTGCTACCGATGGCTTTTGTGTCAGGCTTAATGGGGCCTTACATGAGCCCTATTCCCATCAACGCCAGTATGGGCATGTTGATTTCTCTGGTGGTTGCCTTTGTCGTCACCCCTTGGCTTAGTCGTAAACTGCTGAAACACAATGACAAGCACGATAGCGCCCAAGCATCGCACGAGGATGAAGTCGAAACGAAGATGGTGCGTCTTTTCACTCACTTAATTGGCCCCTTCCTGCTGGGTAAAAATGCCCGCAAGGCAAGAGTGGGACTCGCCGCTGGCGTATTTGTATTAATTGGCATCGCTGTCGCGCTCCCCATTGGTCAGCTCGTGGTACTGAAAATGCTGCCCTTTGATAACAAGTCCGAGTTTCAAGTGATGGTGGACATGCCAGAAGGTACGCCCGTAGAGCAAACACAAAGAGTGCTACAGGATTTGAGTCGCTACCTGACTACCGTCCCCGAGGTCGAGCACCTGCAATTGTATGCGGGCACTAACGCGCCAATGAACTTTAACGGCTTAGTGCGCCATTATTTTTTACGTAACAGCCAAGAGCTTGGCGATATTCAAGTGAATCTGGTAGATAAAAAACACCGTAAGCGCGACAGCCATAGCATTGCGGTATCAGTGCGGGAAGATTTGCAAAAAATTGGCGAGCAATATCAAGCCAATATTAAAGTAGTTGAAGTACCACCTGGGCCACCAGTATGGTCGCCGCTGGTGGCCGAAGTTTATGGCCCAAGCCCCGCAATTCGCAAACAAGCCGCTTATGAAATGCAGGCATTGTTCCATGAAACCAAAGATGTGGTCGATATCGATATTTTCTTGCCCGCAGCCCAGCAAAAATGGCAAGTGATGATCGACCGCAGTAAAGCCAGCCTGATGGCCGTGCCTTACAGCAATATTGTCGATTTGATTGCCACTTCCGTTGGCGGCAAAGACGTGAGTTATTTACACCAAGCGCAGCAAAAAAAACCTGTGCCGATTCGTTTGCAACTAGAGGAAGGCGCAAAAATTGATTTAGACCAAGTGCTGAATATGAAGTTGCTTAGCCAGACGGGTCAATCTGTACCTATTTCTGAGTTAGTAACCATCAAACGCGGCACCATTGATGCACCGATTATCCATAAAAATATGATCCCGATGATCATGGTCGTCGCTGATATGTCAGGCCCACTGGACAGTCCGCTCTATGGTATGTTCGATATGGCAGGCAACATCGATGGCAAGGATGGTTTAGGGTTTGAACAACATTATATTCACCAACCCACAGGGCTCGACTCCATCGCCGTGCTTTGGGATGGCGAATGGAAAATCACCTACGAAACCTTCAGAGATATGGGCATAGCCTACGCTGTCGGCATGATCGCGATTTATCTTTTGGTGGTGGTGCAGTTTAGATCATATCTGGTGCCGCTCATCATCATGGCGCCTATCCCGTTGACGGTGATTGGGGTGATGCCAGGCCATGCACTACTCGGTGCCCAATTTACTGCCACATCTATGATAGGCATGATAGCGCTGGCGGGGATTATTGTGCGTAACTCAATATTATTGGTCGATTTTATCAATCAAGAAACCGCATCCGGCGTGCCCTTTGAGCGAGCGGTGATCCACTCCGGCGCCGTAAGGGCAAAACCCATTATGCTGACCGCTTTTGCAGCCATGATAGGCGCCTTATTCATCCTTGATGACCCTATTTTCAATGGGTTAGCTATTAGTCTGATCTTTGGTATTTTTATCTCAACCATACTGACGTTAATCGTTATTCCAGTGCTGTATTACACAACAATGAAAAATCGTATGACCCTAAATCAACCCTAAACTAACCACAACAAAGGCCGCTACCCAGACGGTCTCAAGGAGTAAAGTATGTCAATAGAACGCAGCATTATGGCTTTTGCCGGATTGATGGTGTTACTGTCGCTAGTGCTAACCGCGTATGTGCACCACAATTTTATATGGTTAACCGCATTTATTGGCGCTAACCTATTACAAAGTGCTTTTACAGGTTTTTGCCCTGCGGCCATGGTTTTACGCAAATTAGGTGTAAAATCAGAGGCTGAAATTGCCAAGCAAAGCTAACCAATACCAAGTCAGTACATAATAGTAAGGTTAGCGAATACCAGCTTGGCTACACCAAGCTGGTCTAAAACAAGTCTTCAAGGAGAGATAAAGTGATCCACAACCTTATTACACGTAGCCAAAACCTAATGCGCTTAGCTCTGTTAAGCCTATCCTCACTGATGCTAATGCCGATGATGGCAAACGCTGCAGATCAAAATCCAGCCATTGCGTGGGATAAAATTGCGACAGGCGCTATGGTGCTTGATGTCAGAACACCAAAGGAGTTTGCTGAAGGGCATATCGCCAATGCCGTCAATATTCCCTTTGAGCAAGTGGCTGAGGAATTTGCTAAGCGTGGCATCGCCAAAGACGCCCCTGTTGTGCTGTATTGTCACAGCGGCCGCCGTAGCAGTATTGCAACCAAAGCCTTAGTCGCTGCGGGATACACGCAAACCTATGATGGTGGCGGTTATTCAAGCTTAATTGAAGCGCAAAAAGCGCCAACTAAGTAATGAGCTCCAAAAAGTGAGTCTTGACGCGCTAAGGTAATACCAATCGTATTAAATATCTGTTCATTCAGCGGGAGTTCAACGCGCTTTAGATAAGGCGAAGGCTTGAAGGCATAGTGGTGCTCTGTCGAAAGCCTTAAACGCAGTATAAAGCGCGTTGCCATGCAGTTAAATCAGCCGCCCTTTGGGAGCCTCACAGGCATCCCACTCCCGTGTTGCATTGACTTAAAAGGGAATAACCATTTCTGCGTCAATGCGCCTCGGATTGAAATACCTGTGAGGCTCTGAACTGATTAGATATTTAATGTGGTTGGTATAACATTTAAAACATAATTTTAATCAGCTAGCTGCTTTACCCACCCGGTTAATGACAGACTAATAAACTAAAAGCGCCAATAGCTAATGCTGCTCACTCTTGAGTGAAGACATTCGCTATCGGCGCTTTTTAATCCGATGCGTGATTAAATATCTTTAAGGATTTCAGGTTCGATCAGCACGCTGTTTTCGCTATCCGATAGCCAAATTTGGCCTTCACTGATAGAAACCTGCAATGCCATATTACGGCCAACAAAGATTTGCATCGCCGCTACTGACTCTTCAGCAATATTCCATACTTTAAGATTTTGATAACGCTCTAACGTTTGCTGATTTTGCTTCCACCAAATAGGCACGCTGCGGCCACCATAGGTAAATAACTGCACCACTTTGGCACGGCCACTGGCCTTTCTCAGCCATTTCTCATCGGCTTGACCAAACTCAACCCAAAGATCAATTTCACCGGATAAGGTTTTATCCCACAGTTCTGGCTCGTCCTCAACGCACATGCCTTTACTAAAACTTAAGCTTTCACTGGCATTAATAATAAACGCCAATAAACGTACCATCATGCGGCCATCGGTTTCTGAAGGATGCTGGGCCAATGTTAGTTGATGATCTTGGTAATAATGTCGATCCATATCGGCAATCTGTAAATTGACCTTAAACACGGTCGCTTTGGGAGCCATAGTCATCCTAAGTGCAGAGTGAAATCCTGAAAAAGCGAAATCCTAAAATAAGGTCGCTGAGTCTACCTGAGACTCAATGTTAGCTCAAACGAACAATGGCACATTGAGTATTAAAGTGCGCCTTGGCGTAAATGTTTAGCCATAGGGAAATGTGCTTTCAACTGATTGATTTTTTGCGTATCTGCCACTAACAACATGCGTGTGCCTTGCTCATATTGTTGACTCAATTCACTAAGTACAGGTAAAAAAGCACGATTAGCATCACGGCGTACGAGTTCAGCCAGTGCATCACTCACCTCCTCTTGGCTATATACCCAATCGAGCCGTTGTAATAGCGGTATCGCCGCGAGCGGTAATAAGTCAATTTGGGTAGCATCATCGATTAACAACATTTCGCCGCGGCTGACTAAATGACCAAACGCATTGTGATAATGTTCGGCAGTGCGACTATCAAAACGGTCGCCATTAGTATCGAAAAAACGTTCCCAAAATAAGCGCCGTTTTGATGTTGAATCGAGTTTATCTTGCACTTCTACACGTCTATCGGCGACAAAATCAAATAAAGGCTTAAGTGATTGTGGCAAACTGGCCTCTAAACGTGAGCGAATGGTACGCGCAAATACCGGCGCTGCGCCCGCAGTGCTTATGGCCACCACTAAACGACCACGATCGACAATGGATGGAGTAATAAAACGGCAAAATGCAGGATTATCAACGGCATTAACCCAAATGCCCCGCGCGGTGGCTAGGGTCGCCAACTCGGCATTAAAACTGTCATTGGCGGTGGCTAAATAGACTAAATCATAGTTTTGAATATCGGCGTGGACCACTTCACGCTGGGATAGCAGAATACGGCCCGTATCGGCATAACGCTGCACTTCAGGAATAATCTCTGGGGCTATCACGTGAATATTAGCCTCGGTACGTGTTAGCAGTGCGAGCTTACGGCTGGCCACATCGCCCGCTCCTACCAGCAAGACATTTAAGTTAACTGTATCGACAAATAAGGGGAAATATTGCATTAAAATAGGATCCTAGACTCTTAATCCTGCACCACTGGCAGTTGACGTTGTATCCAGCCCTTATAACCACCCGCCATAGAACCAACACGGGTATAGCCCATAAGTTGCAAATTATGGGCCGCTAAAGCTGAGCGCGCACCACCTGCGCAGTAGAGCAAAATGGGAGTATTTTTATCAGGAAAACGCGCTTCAATATCACGCTCTAAAATACCGCGGCTTAAATGTTGAGCTTGGGGTAAATGATCCTGTAGCCACTCGCGATCCTCACGCACATCAATTAAATACCAGCTGTCATCTAATTGATAAGCTTCTATGGTCACTTCGGTTATTTTAGGCAGAATAGCATTAACAAGAGCGGAAAAGGCATTGGGGTGCTGCATCGCAGACTCCTAGGTAAGATATTGAATGATGAGAATAAAGTCAGCTTATCAACAAAGTGTAATGCGCTCATCTGGCTCAAGCAATCTTTTTGTCGCACCATTTAGCTAAGGAATTAATCAACTAAGATTACGTACTTAGACTACTACTTAGATTAATTATGGCTTTCGCTGCGCTCCGAGCTGCATTGCCAACAAAGCTCAAAACTGCCCTCATTGGTCTCATGGCACAATACACATTGCCATTGCGGACTTTCAACATCCAAGGCATTTAATTGAATTTGCGCTGAGCCATGTTGTGATTCTCTCACCCATAACTCCACATTTTGCATTCCGGTAGGGAGTTCACCTACGCCACCTAACAACGCTTCACCTCTGAGTTCAACGTGAATACCACAGGTTTCTAATAAACCTTTCCATGTGTGGGCTTGCAATAAGTTACCACCTGCCACTAATACCTTACGTTCTTCCATGGGACATCCTACGGCTACTAGTCTCTAAATAAGGGTTGCCGACATCCTACTGCTAAATAGCCGAGCGTGTCGAGTGCTGTTTTTTACATCATTCATTAATAGCGTTAACAATGACTTTCTACACAACAAACTATAATGAGATACTGATTTTGCAAGCAACATGCATCATCCACTCTAATATTTGCGTAAAAAAAACCACCCGAAGGTGGCTTTTACTCCAACTTAGCTGTTAAGGCATCATTGGCGGTTGATCTGCGCCTTCTTTCTCTATCTCAACTGGCATCATGTGTTCACGATTGATCCCCAGTTTCACGGCTAAGAAACTTGCAACATAAATAGAAGAATAAGTACCCACAAAAATCCCCATCAACAATGCAGTCGCAAAGCCATGGATCATAGTGCCACCCTTCAGGAACAAGGCCACAACCGTCACTAAAGTCGTACCTGTGGTGATAATCGTCCGGCTCATCGTTTGAGTAATAGAAACGTTGACTATTTCTTCAGGTTCGCTCTTGCGCATCTTAAGGAAGTTTTCACGGATACGGTCAAATACCACGATAGTATCGTTAAGTGAATAACCTACAACCGTCAATAGACCCGCTAAAACGGTCAAATCGAATTCCAATTGGAATGCCGAAAATACCCCTAAGGTTACAATCACGTCGTGTGCGAGAGCTGCCACAGAACCAAAAGCTAAGCGCCATTCAAAACGAAATGACACATAGATCATGATACAAATCAGCGCGACTAATACCGCTAAAGCACCTTGTTCAGCCAGTTCTTTACCCACTTGTGGGCCAACAAACTCAACACGCTTTTGCTGTACTTGTGGATCAACTTTCTGTGCGGCTTCCATGACGGATTTAACTTGCACATCACTTTTAACGCCCTCTTTCACCTGTAAACGTACTAAGACGTCACGGCTAGAACCGAAGTTTTGCACAATGGCGCCTTCAGAATCAGGCGTTGTCAGTTGCACACGCAGTGCGTTTAAATCAACAGGCTGAGTAAACTCCATTTCAACGACGGTGCCGCCAGTGAAATCAAGCCCCCAGTTAACACCATTTACAGCAAGCGATACCAGCGATGCCAGCACCAATACAGCCGACATAATACTGATAGGCAATGCATGACGGAGGAAGTTTACCGTATGTTTTAAAGATAAAATTTCAATCATTATCACTTCCCCTTAGATAGACAGAGTCTTCACGCGCTTACCACCCCAAATCGCGTTAACGATTGAGCGAGTACCCACGATAGCGGTGAACATAGAAGTGGCAATACCTATCATTAGGGTCACCGCGAAACCTTTAATCGCACCGGTTCCTACAGCAAACAAAATGAGTGCAGTGATAAAGGTGGTGATGTTAGCATCCGCAATAGTTGAAAATGCGTTGCCATAACCTTCATGGATAGCTTGCTGTACACTACGACCTGCACGTAACTCTTCACGGATACGCTCATAAATCAGTACGTTGCCGTCAACTGCCATCCCCACAGTCAACACCATACCGGCAATACCGGGTAACGTTAACACAGCGCCTGGGATCATCGACATAACGCCTACAACCATAACTAAGTTTGCGGTTAAAGCGAGGTTGGCGATAAAACCAAAGGCACGGTAGTAAACCAACATAAAGAGTAAGACAATCGCCATACCCCATACCATAGCTTGCACACCACTTTGAATATTTTCAGCACCTAAGCTTGGACCAATAGTACGTTCTTCAACAATCGATACCGGTGCAATCAGGGCACCTGCACGCAGTAATAGCGCAAGGTTTTGTGCTTCACCATGGCTTAAGCCAGTGATCACAAAGTTACGGCCTAAGCGAGCTTGAATAGTTGCAACAGAAATCACTTCTTGGATTTTGTGCATCTTAACGCTGCCGTCGGCATTACGCTCACCACTGTCTTTATACTCGATGAACAAAGTGGCCATAGGCTTGCCTATGTTGTCTTTGGTCACGTCAGAGAAAATGGTACCGCCTTTCGCGTCTAAGTTAATGCTTACCTGTGGACGACTATACTGGTCAAAGCTAGGCTGTGCGCCAGTGATATGATCCCCCGTCAGCATCACTTCTTTTTTCAATATAACAGTGCCACCTTCGCGGCGAGGATAGACTTCAGAACCTGCAGGCACACGACCAGATTGCGCAGCATTAGGATCGGCTTTGTCATCCACCATGTGAAATTCTATCGATGCTGTCGCACCTAAAATTTCCTTGGCACGAGCGGTATCTTGCACCCCTGGCAGCTCAACGATAATGCGCTCAGCGCCTTGACGTTGTACAACCGGTTCAGCCACACCTAACTCGTTAACACGATTACGAATAGTGGTAATGTTCTGTTGCAGTGCTTCTTCTTTAACTTGCTTAATATAGGTTTCGCTCATGACAGCTTGCAGGGCAAAATCTTCACCACGGCTCACATCACTAAAAACCATATCGTTACTGCGAGTCTTAAGGAAACGTTCCGCACTGGCTAGACTTTCAGCATCACGAAATTTAATTTCGATACCCGCAGCATTATTACGAATGCCGGCATAACGAATTTTTTCTTCACGTAATTGCGAGCGAAAATCGGCAACTTTAGCTTCTTCCATCTTGCGAATAGCTTCGCCCATGTCCACTTCCATTAAGAAATGCACACCGCCGCGAAGATCGAGCCCGAGTTTCATTGGGCTACCGCCCATGGACTCGAGCCACTTAGGCGTTGCAGGCGCTAAGTTTAGCGCTACTGTAAACTTGTCACCTAGGCTATCTGCAATCACTTCTTTAGCCAGTAGTTGTTGCTCCGGATTTTGCACTCGGACCAACAACTGACCTTTTTCAAGCTCAGAGCGCTTTACCGCAATGCCCTTACTGGCTAACAGCTCGTTCACACTGGCTTGGGTCGATGCGGTAACTTCAGCACCTCGAGTCGCCACCACTTGCACCGCGTGATCTTCACCAAAAAGGTTCGGTACGGCATAGAAACAACCTATGGCGATGACGAGCATCACCATAATGTTTTTCCACATTGGGTATTTATTTAACACGCCTGAGCCCTCTTGGCTTACAACGACTGGATAGAGCCCTTAGGCAATACAGCTGCAATATAGTCTTTTTTGATCGTGATTTGCGTTGTGTCGTTTAAGCTCAGTAACACGTAATCGCTTTCATCGCTGATTTTTGCAACTTTGCCTAAAATTCCACCACTAGTTAGCACTTCATCGCCTTTACCAATCGCTGACATAAGGTTTTTGTGCTCTTTAACGCGTTTTGACTGTGGACGGAAAATCATGAAATAGAAAATCAGGCCGAAAATCGCCAGCATGAAAATCAGTTCCATCGTGCCGCCACCTTGTGGTGCGCCGGCAGCGCTTGCGTATGCATTTGAAATAAACATAGTTCTCTCTTTTTATTAGCAAAAAATCAATCGACTAACTCTGGTACTTCGCGACCTTGACTGGTATAGAAGTCCTTTACAAAGGCGTCTAATGTACCCGTCTCAATCGCACCGCGCAAACCTTCCATTAACATTTGATAGTATCTCAAATTGTGCATGGTGTTTAAACGCGCACCCAGAATCTCATTACAACGATCTAAGTGGTAAAGGTATGCCCGCGAATAGTTTTTACAGGTATAACAATCACACTTAGTATCAAGTGGTGAGGTGTCATCTCGATGACGCGCATTGCGTATTTTGATCACACCTTCACTCGTAAACAGATGACCGTTTCGAGCATTACGGGTTGGCATCACACAGTCAAACATGTCAACACCGCGGCGTACGCCTTCAACGAGATCTTCTGGTTTACCGACCCCCATCAGATAGCGAGGTTTGTCAGCAGGAATTTGCGGGCAAATATGCTCAAGAATGCGATGCATATCTGCTTTAGGCTCACCTACGGCCAAACCACCGACGGCATAACCGTCAAAACCAATATCGACTAAGCCTTTTAAGCTTTCATCGCGTAAATCTTCATACACTCCGCCCTGAATAATACCGAACAGAGAATTAGGGTTCTCTAAACGGTCAAATTCATCGCGCGAACGCTTAGCCCAACGCAAAGACATTTGCATTGATTTGCGCGCTTCATCTTCAGTGGCGGGATACGGGGTACATTCGTCAAAAATCATCACCACATCACTGCCCAATGCATCTTGAATTTGCATTGATTTTTCAGGATCTAAGAAGATTTTTTCGCCATTAATGGGCGAACGAAAATGCACTCCTTCTTCAGTGATTTTGCGAATATCACCAAGACTAAATACTTGGAAACCACCCGAATCAGTTAATATTGGACGCTGCCAATTCATAAAATCATGCAAGTCACCGTGCTTACGCATGATTTCTTCGCCTGGACGCAACCATAAATGGAAGGTGTTACCGAGCAGAATGTCAGCTCCAGTGGCACGTACTTCTTCTGGCGTCATACCTTTAACCGTGCCGTAGGTTCCCACAGGCATAAATGCTGGGGTTTCTACTGTGCCTCGATCAAAAATCAACCGACCACGGCGCGCACGGCCGTCGGTAGTATCTAATTCAAATTTCATAATTTACCTCGCCAGAAAAACAGTCTGACTACATTTTTAATGGCCAATGCCATTTTGATTAACAATAGAGATGGGGACAATGCAAAAAGGTTCAACCTTTTGATAAAATAAATTTGCCGCCCATACTCACTGTGGGCGGCTATTTTAAAGCAAAATCATACTCTAGTGGGCTTTTTTCGTCACAAACATGGCATCACCATAACTAAAAAAGCGATATTTTTGCGTGATGGCATGTTGATATGCTGCCATAACATGATCAAAACCCGCAAAGGCGGACACTAACATGATTAAGGTAGATTCTGGCAAATGGAAGTTAGTCACCATGGCATCAACCACTTGGAACTGATAACCGGGATAAATAAAGATGTCGGTATCACCGCAAAAAGCTTTGAGTTCACCCTCACCTGCGCGCGCTGCACTTTCGAGTGAACGCACTGATGTTGTACCAACGGCAACCACACGTTTACCCGCGGCTTTAGTTTGCGCAATTAAATCGACCACATCCTGCGGTACATTGGCCCATTCAGAATGCATCTTGTGCTCAAGAATAGTGTCAACGCGTACGGGCTGGAAAGTTCCTGCACCGACATGCAAGGTCACAAAGGCAATATTAACGCCCTTAGCCTTTAATGCTTCAAGCATCGCATCGTCAAAATGTAAGCCAGCCGTTGGGGCTGCAACTGCACCGGGATTTTGGTTATATACGGTTTGATAACGCTCTTTGTCGGCATCTTCATCGGGTCTGTCGATATAAGGCGGTAATGGCATGTGCCCTACTGCTTCGAGCACTTCTAAGATGGTTAACTCAGCTAACAGCTCTAGTTCAAACAAGGTATCGTGGCGCGCCAGCATCTTCATTTGATAACCACCATCTAGGTGGATTAATGAATCGACTTTGGGGGATTTAGAGCTGCGAACATGGGCGAGAATACGCTTATCATCAAGCATACGCTCAACTAAGATTTCTAACTTACCGCCACTGGCTTTTTGACCAAACATGCGCGCGGGGATTACTCGGGTATTATTGAATACCATTAAATCGCCAGGATTAATCATCCCCTGTAGATCGGTAAATTGTTTATCACCTAACGCGCCAGAGTTGCCATTTAAAGTAAGTAGGCGTGATGCATTACGCTGCGCCATAGGATAGCGAGCGATCAGCTCATCGGGGAGATCAAAAGAAAAGTCAGCAACGCGCATAGTGGCCTCAAGATAGCGTTAAACGGCGGCTAGTCTATAGGGTAGAGGCCAATAAGATCAAGATTACTTATTACCAGCGTCTACTTCTTGCTCAAGACACTGCGGATTGGCCCCCTCTGAGGATAC
The DNA here is from genome assembly GCF_023283485.1 of Shewanella glacialipiscicola. Taxonomy (GTDB): domain Bacteria; phylum Pseudomonadota; class Gammaproteobacteria; order Enterobacterales; family Shewanellaceae; genus Shewanella; species Shewanella glacialipiscicola. The sequence continues at coordinate 12,650 of NZ_JAKILU010000020.1, read as the reverse complement.
ATTCTCATCAACACTATATTTAAGCCGTGTGGGGCTAAAATCATCCAAACTAAAAGGGTATTGTTCAAAGGGAATTTCGACTAGCACTTTTTTGCGCTTAGGCCGCTCATCTTTACTGAGCATTTTAGTAAACCAGTTACACATCATCCATGATCCTAGAAAAGTGAAAAAAAACTACATTTTTACCTTGGGCGCTTTCCTAAGCGCACTACAGCATGCTACCGTGAACCGACGTGGTTAACCAAGCATATATATGAACTTTCTTACACACTTACATCTTGCCGACATCAGTAAAACCCATCTTGCCGCTAATGTGGCAGGTAACTATATTCAAGCACCAATCTCACAAGCGCCAATGGAATTACGTCAAGCTTTGTGGCTAAACCAAGAAATTAACGCTCTGTGCGCCAGCCACGAACTCACTCTCGAATTAATGGAAGCTTTCCCTGTAGCCTTAAAAAGCATAGCAGCAGAACTGATGGCAGTGAGTTTTGATCATTACTTGGCTTACTATTGGGAAGAATACCATCCAGAACCACTGGATGCATTTAGCCAAAAGGCTTATGGCGCCCTTGCGTCCTTTGCAGCACAAGGCAGTGACCCATATCATCCTCAATCTTTGTTAACGCTTATTCCAACCATGCACAGCGAAGATTGGTTAGGCAGTTATGCTACCGAGCAAGGACTACGGCACGCTTTAACACAAGTGGCAAAACAGCACCCACAAGCTGCGCTATTTAAAGATAGCCATAAAATTATCGATAAAATGCAGATAGAAATTGAAACGGCATTTCGCACTTTTTATCCACAATTAATGGCTTACAGCCGTATTTGGGGTCGTAAGACGCCAGTAGAATATTTGCCCTCGACGCTCTAAAAAATGAGCGAGCATCAGATTATGCTGTTGGCCTAAGTAAATTTTGTTAATATGGCCGCGCGAAAATGAGGATAAGATGCAAATATTTGATTACCAGCCCCCAGCGGTTCCCTGGCTAGACATACGTTATAAAGATAGAGATCTGATTATCATCAATAAACCTTCGGGATTATTGTCTAACCCAGGTCGAGCAGCCCACACCTTCGATTGCGCGCTAACACGTCTGCAAACACTCTATCCTGAAACAATTTTAGTGCATCGCCTTGACTGCGCGACTTCGGGCATTATGGTGTTCGCTCGTAATAAGAAAGCCGAGTCACATCTAAAAACGCAGTTTCAAGATAGGCAGAGTAAGAAAGTTTATATTGCTGAAGTGATGGGAGATATGACGCAGGAACAGGGCGTTATTGACTTCGCGATTGCGCCAGACAGTGAACATCCGCCCTATCAAAAAACACTGCCAGCGGGAGAAACGGGCGGTAAAAGCGCACTCACCCATTACCGTGTATTAGAAAGAAGAGAAAATAGCACCTTAGTCGAGCTGTCACCAGAAACTGGCCGCACTCATCAATTGCGTGTGCATATGCTTGCCCTAGGCCATGCGATTTTAGGCGATGAGTTTTACGGTGATGCCGAGGTTATCAAAGCCGCACCGCGTTTATGCTTACATGCACAAAGCTTAAGTTTGACCCATCCCTATTCGGGTAAATCGCTATTTTTTTGCAGTAAACATCCCTTTAGTGAATAACTCAATCCAATAGCTGCAATCCCATAAAAGCAAAAGGTCGCGACTTAGCACTGAGCTAAAATGCGACCTTAGTTATTTACGGATTCGACTGTCGTCGTTTAAGCGACGCGCATGCCTTTAGCAAAATCGGCATCGGCGGCTAATTTATCCGCTTGGAAATAACAGCCCTGCTCATTACAAAATTGTAATTGCTGTGACTGTGTCACGATAAAGAATTCACCAAAGAAATTACCGCCCACATCTTCCAGCTTATGGCCTTCAGCGGTTTGCGACATATAGACTTCATCTAAACTATGGCAGCCATCACTAAACCACGTTTCTAAAAAATATTTATCGTCTTCTTTATAGAGGGTAATTTTGTCACCCAATAAAGGACGCCCATCTAACCAACGACCTATAATTTCACGATTTTGCATATCTGTCTCCCGCCAATGAAGGCGACGGCGTTTTTCAATTCCAGACATCCTGATATCCTTATGCAATACCCAATCACCTGAGGTGAAAGTCAGTTTTGGTAGTACATTAAGCATAGAACCCATTTGACTCTTTACTCCTTATGACTGCACATTACTTAGAACAACGTATGTAATGTGATCATTTGGTTAATTAATATTTGCTAACTATATAAAATAAAAAGATAAACACCTTTGATTAATTAATCGGCAGTGTAGCTCAACGTGTAAATTAAAACGTGATCATTATCACTCTTTACTCATTGCTAAAGTAAAGGGCGCTAAAAGACTTATTTCTGTAGTGAATAAGCTATTGGATCTTTTATGGCTCATTTGAATAAGGTTTCTAATATAAATCCTCAGTGAATTATCACACTAACAACGCCGAGGATAATTTCACTATTTTTAGGTCAAAAAATAAAAAGCGTTATGTATAATATTTATCGACGTAATTTTTTAGGTTAAAGATGCCGCTACCGCTGGGCTCGTCACTGCAAATATTGTTCTATACCAATCACTTAACCGTTAACCGCTCACAAAAAGACCAACAACACAATTTATAATGCAAAGACCTGAGTTATCAGATCTGTTAAGCCACGGTATGATCTCAACTCAATGGGAATAGCATGCATTGATAGCGACAGAGCCAATGGGACGTGAAAAACATAATTTTATCAAAGTGCTAGCGCTTACAATTAAATAATATTGGTAAATTGTTGATCGCTCTAAGCGCCCCCCAAACGGCATGATGATGGCGAACGCTAACTACGACCGCGAAAAACTAATGATACTTAGAAAAATATCCAACCATTAGGGGTTGTCGGCGCTTGTTACCGTGCCGTCAAACTCACCATAAGAGTAAGTGTCTCCGCCTTATTTTTATTTAATCAAGTCGATGGATAATATATCTGTCAGTTACAAGCAATAACAGCACAAGCTAGTAATAACCTATTTCTTTAATTAACAGTGAAAAGTCACCGCTTTGCTGGGCACCAATCACTAGCCCTAAGCTGCAGAGTTGACTTAACGCTATATCTGGACGGGAAATTGCTTTACCGCGACATTGCGGCTGAAAATTACTGAAAGGAATATTGATACGCTGCCAATTTATAATTTTTGTGTCATTCACACCAAACATTTGATGACTTGGCATGGGCATTACCGCTTGATATACCGTACTTTGAGGGGTATTAATATCTTTTAAATTCACTTTATAGTGCTTATCTCGCTCGCTATCTAGTACAAGATAAATCCCCGTAAACCCACTCACATCTATAGGGGTGAACTCACAACGCACCGAGGCAAAGCCGCCGCCATTAGCCAGCGACACATGACCACTAAACTCACCATAACCGAAAGGTAAAATCGCCATCTTGCTGCGGGACAAACCGCCCATCACAGTATCATTTATGCCATACCAAGGCTTTTCCGCATCTAGCACTTTAAAATCAAAAAAGATCATAACAACTCCCATAAAAAAGCAGCCACCTAAGTGACTGCTTTTTTATTACTTTTCAATACGCATAACTGCACTCGTTAACTCAGTTTAGCTTTATTCTCAGCAGCTTCACAAGCGGCAGCGGTAAAGATAACGTCAGTTGAGCTATTCAATGCGGTTTCAGCAGCATCTTGAACCACACCAATAATAAAGCCCACTGCGACTACTTGCATGGCTACATCGTTAGAAATACCAAACAAGCTACAAGCTAATGGAATGAGCAGTAATGAACCACCAGCAACGCCAGATGCGCCGCAAGCTGAAACTGCGGCGACGACGCTGAGTAACAATGCTGTCAGTAGATCAACTTGAATACCTAAGGTATGAGCCGCGGCTAAAGTCAATACTGTAATGGTGATCGCCGCGCCGCCCATGTTAATGGTGGCACCTAAAGGAATAGAAACGGAATACGTGTCTTCATGCAGGTTTAATTTTTCACATAGCGCCATATTCACGGGAATATTGGCCGCACTCGAGCGAGTAAAAAATGCGGTAACACCACTTTCACGCAAACATTGAAATACCAGCGGGTACGGATTACGTCTAATCTTAACATATACAATCAATGGATTAACGATTAAAGCGATAATCGCCATCGCACCTAATAATACCGCCAATAGCTGTGCATAACCTGCAATTGCCGCAAAGCCGGTTTCAGCAAATGTGGCAGCAACTAAACCAAAAATACCGATAGGCGCTAAACGAATAATAAAGCGCACCATTTGCGAAATACCATGGCTCATGTCGGCAAACACTTGTTTAGTCGAATCGGTAGCGTGATGTAAGGCTAAACCTAAACCCACACCCCAAGCGAGAATACCAATATAGTTACCCGTCATTAACGCATTAACGGGGTTATCGACTAGTTTGAATAATAAGGTATTGATGACTTCGCCAATGCCTTGTGGTGGACTTGTACCTTCCACGCCAGCTACTAGTACTAAATCAGTGGGGAAAATTGAACTTAAAATGACTGCGGTTAATGCTGCGGCAAACGTGCCAAATAGATACAGAACCACAATAGGACGCATATTAGTTTGAGTATTTTTCTTTTGATTGGCAATCGATGACGCCACTAAGATGAATACTAATATTGGCGCTATCGCTTTTAATGCACCCACAAATAAGCTACCTAAAAAAGCGATATCTTTTGCGCTATCAGGTGAAAAATTGGCTAAAACCACACCCGCGATGATGCCTAATAAGATTTGTATAACGAGACTTCCATTAGCCAATTTAGCTAATAATGATTTTTGTTTCATGAGTTAACCTATCGTTATTATATTTTGGTTGAGATCCCCAACGCACGCCTTCGAAAATGAGGCCATTAGGTTTTTATAGGATGTGACTGGACTTGTCTAGTCTTACAAAGAAATAAGCGAGCAAAATCCCCCTCTTGCTCGCCTAAAGCTCACAAAAACCGCACACACTGCTTGATTAGTGCTTTTTGATAGCTAAATCAGCACCACGCAACATGGCATCAATCAACTCATGGGCATCAAATTTCGTTAGCGCTTCATTTGCCCCGACTTGATGGGCTTGGCTCACGCTAATTTCGCTGGATAGAGACGTGTGCAGAATAATATAAGCATTGGCGGTTAACGGATTATCCCGCACCTCAAACGCCAATTCATAACCATCAAGCCCTGGCATTTCGATATCACTCACTAAAATATCAATAGGATGATGATCCAGTGCCGCCTGCTCCATAATCGCTAAGGCTTCTTTACCGTCTGCGGTCACCCGATAAGGAATATTGATCATATCTAGGGCGTCGGATAATTGCTTACGGGCAACTTTAGAATCATCAACCAGTAGAATATTCATCGGCTTAAGTTTTTCACGCTGCACATCGGTCAAAATAGCGCGGTTAGTTTGTGGGTTATCGGGGAAAATTTTTGACAATAACAGTTCAACATCGAGCAACTGCACCAATTGATCTTGAAAACGGGTAACGCCAGTCAAATAGGCATTTTTACCTAAGTTGGCAGAAGGGGCTTCAATATCACGCCAGTTACACTCGATAATTTTATCGATACCGCGCACTAAAAAGCCAATAATCATCCGTTGGCAGTCAGTGATAATAATGTAGCACTTCTCTAATTCATCGGCGGTAATCGGCCTGTAGCCAATAGCGGCCGCCATATCAATAATCGGTATAGTATGGCCACGAATGGTCGCAGCGCCAAGAATCGTCGGGTGCGATTGGGGTATTTTACTTAATGGCGTGTATGGCACTAACTCACGAATTTTTAGCGTGCCCAAAGCAAATACTTGGGTCTGTGACAACTTAAACAGTAGTAATCCCTGCGACTGACTTGCCTTGCTTTTCATAATGATATGGGTAACTCACTCAAACGAATCTAGAGATAGCTTAACCTTAAAACAATTAAAAATTGATGATTAAGGTCAAACACATGAAAATTATTACCTATTAATTAGTCGATTTAACGACCAAATGGCTTTTAAAGACTTAGTCTTGTAATGCATATAGGACATCAAAGGCAAATTGGTCCCAGCCTTCGGCAGTAAAAGCGATATCGCGAATATTGCGTACTTGGCTCACCGCATGTAATGGTGCTGCGCCGTTAACCATCAGATAATACGCCATAATTAAACCCGTGCGATCTTTACCCGAACGACAATGAATAACCACAGGAACATCATCAGCTTCACATTGCTGAATAAACGCTAAAGCCTTAGGCAACTGAGCCACACAAATCGCCACGTCTCCATTTTGGGGTGGCACATTGCGCGACAATGGAATGCATTCGTAACGTAAATCAAGCTGTTTAAATGCGCTCGGTTCGCAGCCTTCGCCGCCATTAACTGACAAAACGGCGCCAATGCCAGCGTCTTTGAGCGTTTGCAAATCCCAAGGATCTTTATTGGGGCCACTGCGCCCTGCGACTTTACCTTCAACTAACCAAAATAAGTGCTGCATAAACCTTACCTACGACAAGTGAGATGACAAGGGACATTAGAGATAAGTTAACAATAGCTTATCTCCAACGACTTACGATTGCTTACCCCAAAATTCAGTATTGGCTGGCGGTAACTGCTTACGTTTTTTTTTGCCCGTACCTTCAGGCTTAGCGACTGGCTTTTCTTGCTCTAACAATTCGGCCGGCATTTCATCATCGGCTTCAAAACCGACAATTTGCTCACGCACTAACTTAAGCTTGTTCTTTTTTTCTATAATGCCAAAGTGGTGATAATCCTCATGGGAAATCAAGGTCACGGCTAAGCCTGCTTCACCGGCGCGGCCACTACGACCAATACGATGCATATAATCTGCAGGGCTTCTGGGCAAATCAAAGTTAATCACCACAGGCAGTTTATCGATATCAATACCACGAGCAGCAATATCGGTCGCAATTAACACACTGATCTCACCATTCTTAAAGCCATCGAGCACCCGCGTACGCGCACCTTGAGCTTTATCGCCATGGAAAACTTCGGCACTGATGCCACGTTTAGACAATTTTTGCGCTAAATGATTACAAGTATTTTTAGCACTGACAAAAATCAGCACCTGCGACCACTGATGTTCTTTAATCAAATGTGCCAATAGTGCGGTTTTCATCGGTCGGTTAACGGTAATCACCCGCTGATGAATAGTGCTTTCTTGCTCACTTTGCAATTGATATTCAAGTGGATTATTAAGCAGTTTTGCTGTTAACTCACGCACTTCTTCAGGAAAGGTCGCTGAGAATAATAACGTTTGTTTTTTCGCTGGCAAAGCGTCAAACACTTGGGCTAACTCTTCAGTAAAGCCAAGACTTAGCAAACGGTCGGCTTCATCAAGCACTAAGACACTAACGCGGTTCAATTTAATCGCATTACTGGATAACAGATCTAATAAACGACCAGGGGTTGCCACTAATACATCGGCGCCCGAGCGCAAACTTTGCATTTGGGCATTAACGGATACACCACCAAATGCGGCAACAATTTTTAGTTTGCCATTTAAATGCGAGGCATAGGATAAAAAGCTGTCAGCAACTTGCTGCGCTAATTCACGGGTTGGCACTAAGACCAAACAACGGACATAAGCGCCACTCTTATCATCAGTTTTGGCTTCAACAAGTTGTTGCAACAACGGTACGGCAAATGCTGCGGTTTTACCCGAGCCTGTATTGGCGCCGGCTAACACATCGCGCCCTGCGAGCACGGCAGGAATTGTCGCCGCCTGTACTGGTGTGGGCAAAACATAGGCTAATTCGGTTAATCGATTTAGCAATGGTGCAATAATGCCGAGTTGGGCAAAGTTTGCCGCAGAGGAAGAAGCCTGAGTCATAAAAAGTTTAACTGCTCACCAATATCTTAATAGACCGCTATTCTAGCTTAAATATCGAAGCCGTGCTTGTCAGTTTCCAGCGTTAACAGCTGTTGTTTCATCGCAAGTCCGTAAGCATAACCGGTGAGTTTACCATTTTTACCTATCACTCTATGGCAAGGTACAATAATGGCGATAGGATTTGCGCCATTGGCGGCGCCTACCGCGCGTACCGCTTTGGGACGACCTATTTGTTTAGCAATCTCTCCATAACTGCAGCTCTGACCGTAATCTAAATTAAGCAAAGCTTGCCAGACTTCACGTTGAAATAGTGTGCCCTTGGGCGCGAGCTTTACATCAAACTGAACACGTTTACCCGCAAAATAATCCGTGAGCTGTGCCTGAGTTTCGCGAATATGCACCGTGGCTTGATTGAGAGTATCCGCACTCACCTTAGCAAGGGTAATCTCAGTACGATCTGAGCCAATAACCGTTAAATGGCTCAGCCCGTAGGCGTTAGCATGTAATTGCAACAGGCCAACAGGACTCATAAAAGTATCAACAGCGCAGGGCTGATACGCTGCAACGTTTGGAGCTTGGCTCAATTGACGAATAGGATGCTTCATGATCTGTCTCTTCATTTAATGTAAACGATGTTCTACATTGTCAGTTTAATTTGGAACTGTTTGACGGTTATTGGTGCCAGAGCTGGAAGGTTAAATAACTGCCCCAAGGCGCGATGCTTTGGCTAAGCTGCTGACATAAATCAGGATAACTTACCGTAGTAGCAGATACATCCTGCGGATGTGTTTTAGCATATAAGGCCAGTAAATGCTTTTTGACGATTAAATCTGAATCTAAAAACACATTAGGTTCGCCCAAACCGCGAAGCTTGGCATAGGCTATCGTCCAAGGACCAATACCCTTAACACTAAGCCATTCATCAACGCTTGCCTCCGGGTAATCGCAGATAAATGCAGCCAGAGCATTGAGCGCCGATTTACGTGCCCCCGGCATGTTAAGCTCAGTAAGACTGGCATTGCGAATGATCTCAGGTGTCGGGAATAAACGATACTCTCGGCCATTGAGGTAAAAGCGCTCACCATAGGCCTCAACCAATAGATTCAATAATTTAGTTGCCTGCACTACTGTCACTTGTTGGCCTAAAATCGCGCGGCACACGGCCTCAAATAATGAGCCCGCGCCAGGAATACGCAAGCCTGCCATAGGCGTTAATTCTACATGGGGTAGCGTGCTTAAGCCCTGCTCAATCTGCTGCATATCCGCATCAAGATCTAAAATCCGCCGTATCTGCGTCACTAATTGCTGTAATTCATCTACGGTAGAGTCTTCGGTCAATGCAATGGACAGCTTGAATCGATTGAGCTTAGGCTCATGGGACATTTGCACTGTGCCGCGCATGTTACCTAATGCAAAACAACGACCATATTCGAGCCCGTTATCGTCAACTTTGGCTTCCGCGGCAAGGTGCGCTTCATCTGTAACTTGAACTGCATCACTCGCTTGTGGATGACTCACTTGTGGATGACTCACTTGCGACGTGAACCATTCCATCCCCGTCACCGCACGTAAGCGATAAAATGCCAGCTGCGATGACCAATCCAATGGTGGTCGATAGTATTGATATAGGGTTAATCCATAGTGTGGTACAAATTCACCCATAGCATTAATTTCGCTCAATCCTGTTGATGGATCAATAACGTGCTCCTTCGCCGCCTTGATTAATGCGGTCTTTCTTAATTGAGAGGGCGTTAATTGCAAGTTTTGCTTAAACGCCTCATTAAAACGGCGAATACTGTTGAAACCCGCCGCCAACGCCACTTGAGTGATAGGTAACTGGGTTTGATGTAATAATTGTTTCGCAAACAGTAACTGTCGGTATAAGGCATATTGTTTTGGCGAAGTGCCAAAACCTTCGGTAAATAGCTTATTCAGATAACGACTGCTGATGCCTAATCGGTCAGCTAATTGTGTTACGGTTAAAGCAGCTTCCCCCGATGATTTCCCTGCCAATGCGCCCGCTTCGATTAAGCTAATGGCCCTCGCTAGCGTTGTGCCTGTACCCTTCCACGGATTTGACCCCGGCGCACTGTCGGGCCGACAGCGCAAACACGGGCGTAATCCCGCCAGCGCCGCTTTAACGGCTAAATCGAAATAACGCACATTTTGCTCTTTTGGCGCAACAGCCGGACACACAGTACGGCAATAAATGCCCGTCGTTAACACGCCAACAAAAAACTTACCATCAAAATGCACATCGCAGCTCATCCTCGCCTCTCGGCAAACCGTTGCTGAAAGGTGTCCCGCTCTGAATTCAAGCATATCAGCCGAACGATTACTCTCTTTTTTTATCAAAACCACAGGCATGTTACTCGTCTTCATCATTTATTAGGCCCGACAATATCCGCTCACAATTTATGTCTTGTTGATTACTTTACGTAAAACTAACATGTAGCACTAGCGGAAAACGAAACTCAATCATTTCCATGCTGTTAATGCATGAAATCCTATATGCTATACCCAAGCGACCTGAGGATACGAGTTTCAACATCAGCGGGTTATTTAGGTATAAATACGACTATTTTTTATCTCAACATAGAGTTAATTCATGTTTAAACGATTTGAATCTTGGGTTGAAGCCCTCCCCGATGACGAACCCACTAAGCCACCTACTGGGGTATATGCTTTTTGTCGTCACTATACTAAAGGCTACGAGCTGCCATTAATCCTAATGTCTATTCTGACCGCTATGCTGGCCATGCTTGAGGTGTCATTGTTCGGATTTATGGGCCAGTTAGTTGATTGGCTTGTGAAAAAAGATCCACAGACCTTATTTCAAGATGAAGGGACAACCTTAATACTCATGGGCGTGATGATGCTGATTGTCATGCCTGTGTTGGTATTACTGCATGCGCTTATCATGCATCAAACCTTACTCGGCAATTATCCTATGTCGATTCGTTGGCTTGCACATCGTTATTTGCTGAAGCAAAGTGTTTCATTTTATCAAAATGATTTTGCGGGGCGAATCGCGACTAAAGTGATGCAAACCTCCTTAGCCGTGCGCGAAACTGTGATGAAATTGCTCGATGTACTGGTATACATTTTAGTGTATTTCACCTCTATGCTAGTGATGATCGCCAGCGCCGATGTGCGTCTCGTACTCCCCATGTTAGTGTGGCTCGCATTGTATGTTGGGCTGCAATGGTATTTTGTACCTAAGTTAAAAAGTGTCTCTACTGAGCAAGCCGATGCACGCTCAACCATGACAGGCCGTATCGTCGACAGCTACACCAACATCACCACAGTAAAACTATTCGCCCACACACAACAAGAAGCCGAATACGCTAAATCCAGTATGCGGATATTTTTAGACACGGTTTATCGCCAGATGCGTTTAGTAACGGGCATCAGCGTCAGCGTGCAAATCATCAACTATATGCTCGCCTTCAGCATTGCTGCGGTAGCGATTGCTTTATGGACTGACAGCGCGATTACTATCGGCGCCATTGCCATTGCGGTCAGTTTAGCACTGCGCTTAAACGGCATGTCACAGTGGATAATGTGGGAAATTAGTTCGTTATTTGAAAATATCGGCACGGTTACCGATGGGATGAACACGCTATCAAAAACAACAATAATCCAAGACGAACCTAACGCAAAACCGCTTATCGTTAATCAAGGTAAGATAGATTTCAAACATGTGTGTTTCCATTACGGTGAACAAACTGGCGTAATTGAAGATCTGAATCTGAATATTAAAGCGGGTGAGAAAGTCGGTCTTGTTGGCCGTTCTGGCGCCGGTAAATCAACTCTAGTAAATTTACTAATGCGTTTTTATGATGTTGAAAAAGGTCAGATTAATATTGATGACCAAGACATCAAAACGGTCACGCAAGATTCACTGCGTTCGCAAATAGGCATGGTAACACAAGATACTTCACTTTTGCATCGCACCATCCGTGAAAATATTCTTTACGGTAATCCAAGTGCCAGCGAAGAACAGCTCGACAGCGCCATTAAGCAAGCTCAAGCCTATGACTTTATTCAAAGCTTAAGCGATCCTAACGGTAACCATGGCTTAGATGCCCAAGTGGGTGAACGCGGCGTAAAACTCTCTGGTGGCCAAAGACAACGTATCGCCATCGCACGGGTTTTATTGAAAAATGCACCGATTTTGCTGCTGGATGAGGCCACCTCTGCGCTGGATTCTGAAGTCGAGGCTGCAATTCAAGAAAGCTTATATGAATTAATGCAAGGTAAAACAGTGATCGCCATTGCCCATCGACTTTCAACTATTGCAGCGATGGATAGGCTAATCGTGTTAGATCAAGGCCGAGTCGTCGAGCAAGGCACACATCAAGAACTTATCGCCGCTGGCGGTATTTATGCCCAACTATGGGCACACCAAACCTGTGGATTCTTAGGTGTAGACTAAATTAAAAGTTAAATGACGAAAGGCGACACTCAGCAATGAGTGTCGCCTTTTTTTATCTCAACTATATACATACCTTAATACAGCCCTCTTTTTAGAAACCTCCCCCTCACTTTCACTCAAATTACCAGCCAGTTTAACGCGACACCTCTACCATACTCGTAGCTATAAGAACGGCTCACTTAAAATCTCACTCGTGAAGCTATTGGAGAAATGAGACAATACCATTTATATTAATTAACTGGTCAACACTGCCCATCGTCTAGAGCACAATTTACTCACCCTTTCTTTATTCTCTATGAAGCTATTCCATGCGATGGAACACTGCTCAACAATGTCG
>NZ_JAKILU010000019.1 GCF_023283485.1 Shewanella glacialipiscicola | reverse complement strand
GCAATGGCTACGCCAAAATGTGTTGGCCAATCGCTGCTTTAGCGGCTATGACGACATTGTTGAGCAGTGTTCCATCGCATGGAATAGCTTCGTAGAGAATAAAGAAAGGGTGAGTAAGTTGTGCTCTAGACGATGGGCAATGCTGACCAGTTAATTAATGGAGTTGGTATAAATAATTAAACACTCACATGACATAACCCGCGACCCTTTTATTGTACAAAAAGCGCCCCAGTGGCTCGACGACAGCATTTGATATAGAAAACCTACACATACTGCAAACACATGAGCAGACGTTAAGGTTATAATCGCCGACAAATAACACTAAAGACTGCGGTAACGGGGAGTTTCGCACGGATGAAAAACAAAAAATTATTAGGCAATATTGGTGTGCAAGTAGTTATTGCCATGATTTTGGGCGCCTTAGTGGGTTTTATTATGGGCGACAGTGCAAGCGTATTTGCGCCACTGGGCACCATTTTCATCCATTTAGTAAAAATGCTCGTGATCCCACTAGTATTGGTTTCTATCATTAGTGGTGCAGCGAGTTTAGGTGATAGCCCCTCTGCGGGAAAAATTGGCATTGGTACTTTCGGCTTTTTTATTGTCACTTCTGGCATCGCCGTAGCATTGGCGTTGGTGATGGGAAATTTATTCCAACCTGGTGCAGGGGTTGATTTTACCGCCCATAGCAGCACAGGTTTGATGGAAGTGACTAAAGATCAAGGGGCATTGCCTGGGGTAGTCGAGACCTTTATTGGCATGATCCCTACAAATGTGTTCGAGTCGCTGAACGGCGGTAATATCTTACAAATTCTGGTCTTTAGCATCTTTTTTGGTATTGCACTGACGAAGGTGAAAGGCGATGGCGCTAAACCTATTTTGGCGGCACTGAATACCATAGTTGATGCCTTTGTGTGGATGATCAACTGCGTAATGATCATTGCGCCTATTGGCGTATTTGGCTTAATGGCTGATTCTGTCGGCACTTTCGGTTTCGATGCCTTAGAAGTGGTGTTTAAGTTATTTGTCGTGTTTGTGGCGGCGATTCTGATCTACGGCTTTGTCTTCTTTCCATTGGTCGTGCACCTGTTCTCAAACGTGTCGGCGCGCAAGTTTATTTCAGCAATGAAAAAACCACAGGTGATGGCGTTATCAACGGCCTCATCGATGGCAACGCTGCCGGTGAATATGGAAACCTGCGAAGAAGATCTTAAAGTCTCTAAAGCCACCACCGCTTTTGTATTGCCGTTAGGTGCCACTATTAATATGAGCGGCAACGCGATTTATTATGGTTTAGTAGCCATGTTCTTCGCGCAAATGTATCAGGTTGATCTGTCGATGATGGCTTATGCCGCCATCATATTCACCTCAACCTTAGGTGCTATCGGCCAAGCGGGCGTGCCCGGCCCCTCCTTTTTAGTGGTAGCCGTGCTATTAGCAGCGGGGATCCCAATCGATGGTTTACCTTTATTGTTTGCCTTAGATCGGATTTTTGACATGATCCGCACAGCACTCAATATCACAGGTGATGCGGCCTGTGCGTTAATCATGGATAAATACGCTGAGGTACAAGCTGACGCGTGAGCTAGTCGCTAAAGTATTAATATAAACTCGGACAGGCTTGAATAGGCAGTGCTTATTCAAGCTTTTTTATACCCTAAAGCCGATAACGCCCAGTTTTTCACACATACGTAAGCTCGGTTAATTCAATCATTTGCATTTTAATATGTTCTCTCACTGCCCTTTCACAAAGAGTAAGCGGTTAAATTTCGCCATTTACATTTCTTTCTCACCTATAACCCGCAATTTATAGGATTTTCCTGCGATAATAACATTCAGTTAACGTGTAAAAGGAATCCTGCCCTATGTCTGTATTTGCCCCTGCTACACCCTTTGCACCGGCAACGCCCTTTGCCGACTTTATCTATCGTCATTTTCGTGCGGTTCATGCCTTGAAGCTAGGCTTTGCCCTGCTTATTGCCGTCACTATCAATGCTATATGGGCACCGCCACACTTTATTTGGAGCATGGTGACGATAGTGGTCATTATGATGAGTCTGCCGCAGGTCGGTGGCGCAATTGAAAAATCATTGCAACGAGCGATAGGCACCTGTTTAGGCTCGGCTTATGGGGTACTGCTGGTCGCGACCATCGACAGTTACTGGCTGATCATGAGCTTGCTTATTTTGGCCGTTAGTTTGATTTGTTTTATCTCGGCCGGACGTTATAGCTATGCCTATTTAGTGGCAGGATTTACCATCATCATAGTGGTAGGCGATGCCAATCACGGAACCTATGAGGCGCTGTGGCGAACTGCGAATATTCTCTCTGGTTGTGTGATTGCTATTTTGGTATCACTGTTTATTTTTCCGATTAAGGCTAAGCAAGATTGGCGCTCGCAACTAACTCATGCCATTGAGAATATGGCCAATGTATTAACGCAACATCTTCAGGCGCCAGCAAATCACAATCTTGATTTTCGCACTGAACTTGAGGCAGCAATGAAGGCCGTACTCACTCAAAAGAAGTTATTTTTCTCTTTGGAGTGGGAAAGCCAAACACTCAAAAAACATAAAATATTACTGTCGCAGTTAGTGAATAAACAAGTGCGCTTAATCACCCTGCTTGAACTCTTGCCCTTAACCCGCTGGCAGGAAAAAGATAAAGATGCCTATAACCAAATCAATAGCATTGCCGCTGAACTCGCACTTTATCTGCAAAAACTGGCCGCATTTACTGGCGGAAAAACACCGCAGCGCCCCCATTTACCTGAAAATTTAGAGTCACAATTACAACACAGATTACAACTCGCGTTAGTTTCATCCTCCGAGTCGAGCCTAGCCACCAGTGCAACTCAGCTACACAGTTATGATGCCCAGCAGGGCTTTGCGCTCACGGGTTATAGCTGGCTTATTTACCAATTAGCAATTGCCGTTGAAGCACTTTATGAAGATATTGCCGTTATCGATATTGCCTACCATAAACCATCAGCAGCTGAGATAAAGCCTAAGCAAACAGATTAACGTCTTCTGCCGTTAACTTACGGGCTAAATCTATGCCCTAAAAGTCAGATAAACCCTTGGCCGCCCTTGCGTTAGCGGGGCGTTTAATGAAAAGATACCGTCCTAATAAAAACTCGATAGATGGACTCTTTTTATGCGCGTATTTTCCCTCTCCGTTATCGCGATTGCCTGCATCTCCACTGGTAGTCTCTCCGTTAGTAATACCTTTGCCAACGATGCAAAAATCTTAACCCAAACCACTCAGGTAAAGACGACCCTAGTCGCTACCACTCAGACAATTGCCCCCGAAAAAACGCTAGTTGATACTCCTGTTACTGTGCCACAAGTCGTAAACTCTGCAGAGAATACGCCAATCACCACGCCTGCGGCCGATGTAATAACCGATGCCGTAGTTATCACCCCAGAAACTCAACCAACACCGATTCCTGAGCAAGCAAATACTTTTGTTAACGATGCCATTTTACCGCCCAGCATCACTTGGCATGGCGCCAGCGAATCACTCATGCTCAGTGTCGACAACGAATGGGCAACGCCTTTCGAGCAAAGTCGCGGCATTGAGAGCCCAAGCTACGATGCCACTATCGCTTGGCTCGACAAACTCGCATTAGAAACCAATAAATTACAAAAGGTTAGCTTAGGTAAGAGCCCACAAGGGCGCGATATGTGGATGTATATCGCCAGTAGCGAAGGCATTAATGAATCAGCTCGCCTCAAGCAAAACACTAAACCAACGGTTTTAGTACAGGCGGGTATTCATGCCGGAGAAATCGACGGTAAAGATGCCGGTATGATGCTATTGCGCGACATCATCAAGGGCGATAAAAGTGGTTTGCTCGATAAAGCCAACCTATTGTTTGTGCCTATATTTAGTGTTGATGCCCATGAGCGCAGCGGTGAGTTTAATCGGGTTAATCAACGTGGCCCAGTGAATATGGGCTGGCGCACTACTGCAAATAATCTCAACCTGAACCGCGATTATGCCAAGGCCGACACCTTAGAAATGCAGCACATGCTGCGTGCCATTAATGTGTGGCAGCCAGACTTGTATATCGACGTGCATGTCACCGACGGCATCGATTACCAATACGATGTCACCTTTGGTTATAACCTTGCCCAAGGGTTAAGCCCTGCCAGTTTCCGCTGGCTCGAAAACAGTTACAGACCCGCGGTTGAAGCGGCATTAACCGAGCAAGGCCATATTCCCGGCCCGCTGATTTTTGCCGTAGATAATACCGATATCACCAAAGGCATGTCGCTGTGGAATCCTAGCCCACGCTTCTCTAATGGTTATGGTGATGCGCGCCATTTACCGACTATTTTGATTGAGAACCACAGCTTAAAACCCTTTAAACAAAGAGTGCTCGGCACCTATGTAATGCTTGAGCAAACCCTTAAAACCGTGGGGGAACAGGCGACTAAGCTCAAGAGCGCAATTCAAGAAGATAAATACCGCGCCTCGCCGCTCATTACCCTAACGTGGAAATCGGCGCCATTAGCAACAGGCTGGGACTTTAAAGGCATCAATTATGCCCTTGAAACTAGCCCCATCAGTGGCACAGAGGTAGTGCGCTGGAACGGTCAACCTAAGCTGTACCCGAACTTACCTGTGATGGCTGAAACTGTGCCCGATATTAAAGTCACTCGCCCGAGTGCTTACTATATTCCAGCACAATGGACGCAAGTGATTGATCGCCTTAACGTACATGGCATTCGCATGACGCGCCTGACTAAACCGACCGAGCTTAAATTACAGCAATATAAGCTCAGTAACCCAGTGTTTAATACTCAGGATCTTGAGGGGCGCCAAACGGTTAAAGCCGAGTCAGAGTTGACGAAAGTCAGCACCACTCTGCCCGTGGGCACGGTTAAAATCAGCACAGAGCAACCGCTGGGCGATCTGGCAATTTTGCTGCTTGAGCCGCAATCGCCAGATTCTTTGCTGCAATGGGGTTTCTTTAATCCTATCTTCACCCGCACTGAATACATTGAAGATTATGCCGTAGAGCCACTAGCGGCCAAGATGCTAAAAGAGGATCCTAAGTTACAAGCACAGTTCGACAAAGCACTGACCAACGCCGAATTTGCCGCCGATCCCGAAGCGCGCCTGCGCTGGTTCTATGAACGCAGCCCTTACTACGATAACCGTTACCTTAAGTATCCGGTTTACCGTAGTCGCTAAGGCTAGAATATTAATAAGCAATAAGCGTTAGCTATCGCCTGCATAGCCCCAAAGAGTAATTTTTGGGGCTTTTTTATTGGTTTATTTCCATATTGGAATCGCCGCTAAAAATACGTAATTTCACCAAAAATTAGTAAAAATTAAAAACTGCCGTCATGTCCATACAACCAAGCACGGACATATTTTATCTTAAGCCATTGATTATAAATAAAACTTAATATTGGCATCGGCTGTGCAATATCTTGTCTATCGCAAGACGACTCAGCACTCACACGAAAAATGAGTGCCAGATAAACAAGGAAGCTAACATGTCACTACGTCCATTTATGTTCACCCTCGCTTTTATATTAGTGTTTACCGTAGGGGTATCGCTCACTGGCTGCATTATTAATGTCAACGCCGCTGGCATGTCCGATTTAGACCACCAGCAACGCGAACTCACACTCGATAGCCAAGACTTACAAAGCCTAATTGCCGAGACGGGCGCTGGTAGTCTTGAAATTATCGGCGTCGAAGGCCTAACCCAAATTAAACTCGTCGCCGATATCTATAGCAATAAGGACAGCAAAGTCATTCTCACCCTTGAGAAAAAGGCCAATAAAGCCAAGCTCAAAGCTGACATTGAACAAAACGGCCTTAATCATGACTCGCCCTATATCGATCTAAAACTGCAAGTACCTGCGAATTTAGCACTGGATATCGATGACGGCTCAGGCGCCATTATGATCAGCAAGATGACAGCAGACATCAATGTCAAAGACGGTTCAGGTGATATCGAAGTCAGCCAAATCAATGGCAATTTAGCGATCGACGACGGCTCAGGCGATATTGAAGTCAGACAACACAACGGCAACCTAACAATTAAAGATGGCTCCGGCGCAATCAAGGTGACTGATGTTAGCGGCAACATCACCATCGATGATGGTTCAGGCGACATCGAAGTCGCCAATGTGCAAAGTGCTGTGACTATCACCGATGGCTCAGGCGATATTAATGTGTTTAACACTAAGGGATTAACGATTCTTGCAGCAGGCTCTGGCGATGTGAAATTTAATAAAATCGACGGCCCAGTAAGCATGAAATAACGCGCCGTTTTACTACCCTACACCCAAAGGTTTTACCCACTTCCCGGCGTAGAGACTGATGTTGCAACGGTTCCCAGCCAAGATGTCAGTCTTCTACCCACCCTTTGCAGTTATTGCAATTTTGCCGCGACTCCCTGGTAGCGGCATTTTTTTAAGCTTTCGCTTCATACTTCTTCAGCCCCAATGCAGACCAGCCTGTGGTGGCGACGGATCAACACCATTACTGTAATGATTTAGAGTAGGAATTTAACTTGGGGAAAACTTACCTTTGCGAAGCAGTGAATGGGAGCCAAAGCTTAACTAATTGATTTATTATGGAAGTTAATCGTTAAGCTATTAAGCTATTAAGCACTGTCATTCCAGTGACTCGCAGCAAGTACATCCTTGTATGCTCGACGGCGGCATCCATGCCGCCAACGGTCACTTCCATGACAGTGCTTAATTCCGCGAGCTAAATCGTATTCTGTTAGTTTTTTCCTACATTCAAGTAAGAATTCCTAAACCGAACTAACCATCTCAGTAAGTAATACTCTTCAAAGTAAAATGAAGAGATGCACCATCCATGTTTTTCATTTAAAAATAGATAATTAGAGTAATAATATGAGAAAGTAGAATTTTTATAAGCTGTGGTCTGTTTATGTTAATAAGTACTGGTTTGTCACAATTAAATGAAGAATCTAAAAAGTACTATCTTTATCGAGCACTTACTTGTCATAACTACTTTCCAGATCAGAAATCGACTATAGGGGAACTTCCACCACTCCTTAGCACTAGACAGTTTACGCCAGAGGTATGTGAGGCTCTGGCTGCTTTGGGTGAGTCAGACACTCGTGAGAGTAGTGGTTATGATGTGGTTATATATAATGCGACTAGGTATAACAACGCATTTCGTGAACTGTCACTCATTCACCCGAAAGCGTATTCACTGTTAGCTAAGCATCTGCATGATAACTGGGATAAAATCGAGCCATTTACTGTTAGTGAAACAAGTATTATCAAACCGGAACTGCATGACGATGGTAGAATCATGGTAATGAACTATGAAGATCCCATCGAAAAGACTACCCGAGCGTTGACTGAAAGCTTTGGTAAACGATTTCATGTAACTGCCGATATTTCTAATTGCTTTAATAGTGTCTACTCACATGCCATTGCATGGGGACTTGTTGGAATTGATTTTGCAAAAAATAATCGCAAAAAAGGGGAATGGTTCAATCTTGTAGATTCATTTCAAAGGAAATGCAAAAGAAATGAAACACAAGGTATACCTATTGGTTCTGCAACCTCGAATATTAGCCTCGAAATTATTCTCGGTAAGGTTGATAAAGAACTAAGACATGCAGGTTACAACGTTCATCGGTATGTTGACGATTATAGTTGCTACTGTGAGACGAATGAAAAAGCTCACGAATTTTTATTATTGCTGGGTAGGGAGCTAGCTAAATATAAATTTTCACTAAACATTAAAAAAACTAAGATTATAGAACAACCTGCCCCTGACCAAGATTCTTGGATAATAGAATTGTTGGGACATTTACCTAGCCGATTGAATAAATCTCATAATGATGAGCCTAAACTTACTGCATCAGAAGCAATTACGTTCATAAATTATGCAATTATTGTTAACAGACAAACGCCTGATGGTAGTGTGCTCAAATACGCTATTCAGCTAGTAGTTAATTTTTTGAATGAACAAGCTCCTGAGACAGTATATAAATCTGTTCTAAACCTGTCATGGCATTATCCAATACTTATCCCTTATCTTGATGCTTTAATTAATAATTCAAGTATGGATAGAGAGAATGTTGATAGTCACTTAAATGCTTTAATAATCGAGAACTGTAAGCATCGTCGTTCGGATGGTATTTGCTGGCCTCTCCATATAATGAAAAAAATAGGTATTAAACCAACTGAAAATACGATTGCTGCGATTGTTAAGAGTAAGGACTGTGTTGGTTTGACTATCCTTAATTCAATGATTAGCGATAAGAGCCTTATAATTAATTTTGCGAATGAAATTATTAAATCACGAGATAACTACTTGATTGATAATTACTGGTTATTGCTCTATCAGCTGTTTAGAGATGGGGCTGTAAGTAATGCCTATTGTAACATCAGAGTTTTCGATATTCTCTTGGCTTTTGATGTTAATTTTATTCCAGGTGAGACAATAACAGCCTCTGAAAAAGAAAGTGTAAGGACTGAGGCTCGCTTTTATTTTGGAGCGGCAGATGACATAAATTAATGCTGATATCTATGCATTATTTTAATGAGTAATTAATACTTGAATTATGATTAACAGGATACTCAGTGGTTAATTGGATTAAGCGCTGACATGGAAGTGACCGTTGGCGGCATGGATGCCGCCGTCGAGCCTATAGGGACATATTTACGGCGAGTCACTGGAATGACAGTGCTTAATCATTGTATTTGCATACCAATGATTAAGCAGGATTTTGCTCTTTCATATCGCACTTTGTTCGACAGACTTAATCAACGCCAGCTTTTGAGCACGACTCAGCTTTTTAACTGCGATCTCACGGCGCAGTGCATCGCCGTGACTACCAACCTGCTCTTGATACATCAGTGTTAACGGACCTTTACCGCGCAAATACTTAGCAGATTTTGCACTACCAGACTGATGCTCACTAAAGCGCCTTGCTACATCAGTGGTGACGCCTGTGTATAAATGCCCGTTGGCGCAGCGGACTAGATATAAATACCAGAGGGATGCTAACTTTATGGGTGTAGGCTTCAGAGGTGCAGAATTTAATGGTGCGGGATTCAGCGCTTCTTTAGTCACACCATCTTTGGTAGCCACAACGCTAGTCACTGGGGCAAGAGTATCTGCCACCAGTGACTCATGTCGCTGTAAAACTTCTTTGTCAGTATTACCTAGGCTGACGGCTGATTCGGTCACTTACGAATAACCTACTTCGCCATACCTAACAGACTCAAGAAGAACGCATATTCTTGGGCTGTGTCTTGATATTGGCGATAACGACCACTCTTACCGCCGTGGCCGGCTTCCATATCCACGTTAAGTAACAAGACTTTATCGTCACTCTTGTACCATTTGTTTTTAATATCGCGCAGCTTAGCAACCCACTTGGCGGGTTCAAAATACTGCACTTGTGAGTCATGCAAACCGGTCGTGACTAACATGTGCGGGTATTCTTGCTCAGTAACATTGTCGTAGGGCGAGTAACTCAGCATGTAATCGAAATAGGTTTTTTCGTTCGGATTGCCCCACTCGTCGTACTCATTGGTCGTCAATGGAATCGACTCATCGAGCATAGTGGTAACCACATCCACAAACGGCACATGGGCGGCGATAGCAAAATACTTATCTGGCGCTTGGTTAGCAATTGCGCCCATTAGCAAACCACCCGCGCTGCCACCAGAGGCGACAACCTTGTTTTTATCGCCATAACCTTGTGCGGTTAACGCCGTCGTCACGTCGATAAAATCATTGAAGGTGTTTTGCTTATTCAACAGTTTACCGTCGTCATACCAAGGGCGACCGAGCATTTCTGAGCCGCGCACATGGGCGATGGCATATACAAAGCCGCGATCGAGCAGGCTGATAACGGATGAAGAAAAGTCAGGCTCAACGGTGTAACCGTAAGATCCATAACCGTATTGATACAGAGGGTTAGTGCCATCTTTCTTGAATTTGTCTTTACGATACACCAAAGACACAGGCACTTTTACGCCATCACGGGCGGTAATAAACACCCGCTCAGAACGATATTGGTTCGCATCAAAACCACCTAATACTTGGTCTTGCTTCAATAAATCCCGTCTATCTGGATTAATCAGCGAATATTCGTATACGGCTTCTGGCGTTGTTAGGCTGGAGTAGAAAATACGTAATTTATTGCTATCTTGCTGGGCGTTAACATCTAGGCCCATCACATAGGCAGGTTCATCAAAACTCAGCTCAAAGGGCTTTTGACCATTGAACGGCATCACTTTAATCCGACTCAGGCCATTTTCACGGGTCTGAATAATCAGATAATCTTTGAGCACTAACTCGTCTTCGATACGGGCATTGGGGTTGTGCGCAACCACTTCTTGCCACTTAGATTTGTCTGCCGCATCTTTAATGGCGACTTTCATCAAACGGAAGTTAGTCGCCTGCCAGTTGGTAAGAATGTAATAGCTATCGCCCAGTTTAGACACGCTGTACTCATGGCCTTCTTCCCGCGCTAATACTGGCTTAAATAAACCCAGTGGATCCTTGGCATCAAGCACAGAGACTTCGCTGGTTGTGGTGTTTTCTTGGAACAGCACAATTTGTGATTCATCTAAGGTTTTACCCAGCGAGATATAAAAAGAATCGTCTTGTTCTTCATACACTAAAACATCGCTCGATTGCTTAGTGCCCAACTCGTGGCGATACACTTGGTAGCCCAGTAAGGTTTTAAGATCTTTAGCGATATAAAATACATGCCTATTATCGTTCGCCCATACCACTCGACCTTCGGTGTTTTCGAGCACATCGACAATCATGTCACCGGAGGCTAAATCTTTAAAATAGATGTGATACACGCGGCGGCTTAATACATCTTCGCCAAAGGCCAACATGGTTTCATCAGGACTGACACTCGCGCCGCCTAAACCATAAAACTCATGGCCCTTAGCTCGCTCGTTCACATCAAGCATCACTTGCTCAACGCCATCACCACCCTTACGGCTGATCAGCGGATATTCGCCGCCCTCTTGGTAACGACTGTAATAACTATGCTGGTGCCATTGGTACGGCACGCTCGACTCATCGGCGACTAAACGTTCGGTTAACTCTGTAAATAAACGGTCTTGCAGCGGCTTTAAGGGTTTGAAATAGGCTGCTGTGTAGCGATTCTCAGCTTCGAGATAGGCAATCACCTTAGGATCTTTGCGCTCATCATCGCGCAGCCAATAGTAATCATCGGTGCGGGTAACGCCATGCAAAGTCATCACATGGGGAATTTTTTCAGCAATTGGGGCGGGTACTTGCCCTTTTGAGGTCGAACAACCGGATAACAGCATGGCAATACCTAAAGTTAGCAGCAGAGATCGCATTTATACGTCCTTGTGACGTTGATACCAACCTTCGAATAACTCAAAGGCTAAACATTTTCAGTATGATAGTAGTCAGGTGTGCACTAGCGCAAACATTGCGCGCGAGAAGTTGCCATTCGGGGTAAATAAGGGCAACATAACCGCGTTTTTGAGTGTTAATGGCTCAAAAGCAAATTCTCAGGGCGGGGTGAAACTCCCCACCGGCGGTAAATGGTAACGGTGAGTAATTATTCTACTTAACGTCATCAAAGCCCGCGAGCGCCCGAATATATTTTCGGGGTCAGCAGATCTGGTGATTTAGGCTTTGCCAAGTGCAAACCTGACGATTCCAGAGCCGACGGTAATGGACTGTTTGCTTTAATGGCGACAGTGCTGAGTCCGGATGGAAGAGAATGTAAGACAACATTGTGGTATCTCAATGCAACGCGCTTGTGTATCGCAGTGTTAGCCTCATGTTTTGCAATAACGTCACTCAAAAGTGAATGTTATTGCTACAACAAAATCGAACCACAGGGTTGGATTACGTTGTATTTCTGCACGCCCTGATTCTGGATATTCCAATGTCGTTTATTTAAGGATATTAACCATGAATCAGTCTTTACTTGCTCCTTTTGGTACTGCTATCGAACGCGTTGAAGCGGGTCTTAATGCCCTGCGCCAAGGCCAAGGTGTGTTAGTGGTCGATGACGAAGATAGAGAAAACGAAGGCGATTTAATTTTCGCAGCCGAGACTCTCACTAACGCTCAAATGGCCATGCTCATTCGTGAATGTAGCGGTATTGTTTGCCTATGTTTACCCGATGAAAAAATCAAAGCCCTCGAACTGCCAGCGATGGTCGAGCACAACTCGAGCCAATACGGCACCGCATTTACGGTCAGTATCGAAGCAACTGTTGGTGTAACAACAGGGGTTTCAGCCGCTGATCGCGTCACTACCATTAAAGCGGCAATTAACGACAACGCTAAACCAAGCGATCTCGCTCGCCCTGGCCATGTGTATCCACTTCGCGCCCAACCGGGCGGCGTGTTAACCCGCCGCGGCCACACCGAAGGCACTATTGATTTAGTGCAACTCGCTGGCTTAAAACCCGCTGGCGTATTGTGTGAAGTCACTAATCCCGATGGCACTATGGCGCGATTACCTGAAATTATTGCCTTTGGTGCACTGCACAATATGCCCGTGTTAACGATTGAAGATATCGTGGTTTATCGTAAGTCGTTACTGGCGAATGTAGGTTAAGTGAGATGACAGCATCCTCGCTTGAGGATGTTAACTAACAAAAAAGGACGTTTAGCTGCGGCAAACGTCCTTTTTGTTTTAGCGACAAAGGCAGCGTACACACGTTCATTCCATCATTTTTGCTACTGAAAAATGTGTCGCACTAAAAAATTAGAATCGAGCCCCGAGTCAAAGCAAGGGCAAAAACTGGCTGGCATATCACATAAACTCGCATGCAGATCATAGCCATCCTTAATCACCATGGCATAATGTTACGCAATAACCTTAAAATTCGGCATCAGTATGTTGATGTCACTTGGGTATCACCCCAAGGTCAGGTAAAAATTCATTTCGCGTCATCATGACCCATTGCATATAAGGTAGACCCTATGTCCGTAAAAGCCGATCCTTGTTCGCAACCTAGCTTAATGCATCCAGATCAAGCTATTCCCCTGTTGCTCGAACAAGTGAGCCCTGTTTCAGACACTGAAGTTGTGTTACTTCCCCATGCCCTTGGCCGCGTACTCGCCGAAGATTTAGCTTCTTGCATCGATCTGCCGCCGTTTGACAATTCGTCTATGGACGGTTACGCCCTACGCTTTGCCGACTTAAATACGCAAACGAATCAAACCTCATTGCGACTCACCGGCAGTTCATTTGCCGGTCATGGTTTTCAAGGCGAAGCTAAACCCAATACCTGCGTGCGGATCATGACGGGCGCACCATTACCTGTTGGTTATGACACAGTGCAAATGCAAGAAGAAGCCGAAGTAGACGGTGAAATTGTGCATATTCGTCACCCTAAAGCACAAGGCGCTAATGTACGTTGTCGCGGTGAAGAACTGACCCAAGGCACTAAGGTGCTCAATGCGGGCATTCAAATCGGCGCCGCTGAACTGGGCGTACTTGCGACCATTGGCGCTAGCCAAGTACGTGTGTACCGTCAGCTTAAAGTGGCTTTTTTCTCTACCGGTGATGAACTGCGCCCCGTTGGCAGTGAATTAGCTCCGGGGCAAATTTACGATTCAAACCGCTATTCAATCCAAGGCTTACTCAAGCGTGCCAATGTCGAATGGTTAGATTTAGGCGTCATCGCCGACGATCCTGAAGCGATACGGCAGGCATTTCGCCATGCTGCCAGCCAAGCAGATATGGTATTAACCTCAGGCGGCGTTTCAGTCGGCGAAGCGGACTTTACTAAGCAAGTTCTCGATGAAGAAGGCCAAATTACCTTCTGGAAATTAGCGATTAAACCGGGTAAACCCTTTGCCATGGGAAAAATAGGTAAGGCGGTGTTCTGTGGTTTACCCGGCAACCCCGTATCTTCTATGGTGACGTTTTATAAACTTGTTTGGCCAATACTTCAAAAGATGCAAGGCTTAACCCCTGTCGCACCTTTAATGTTAAATGCCACACTCAGTACGCCAATACGTAAAAGCCCAGGCCGCGTCGAATATCAACGCGGTATTTTAAGCCGCAATGCACAAGGTGAGCTCGAAGTTGCCATTACTGGTAGCCAAGGTTCAGGCATGTTGACCTCAATGAGCCTAGCAAACTGTTTTGTGTTATTAGAGCAATTTCAAGGTGATACCGCGGTCGGCACTCAAGTGACGGTTGAACCCTTTAACAGCGTACTGTGCTAGGAAAATCTTGATGAATGTTTCAGAAGATATTCTTAGCGACAGCGAGCTATTGCGGTACAGCCGCCAGATTTCCATTAAAGCCATGGATATCGACGGTCAAGAATGCTTAAAAACAGCAAAAGTGTTGATGATAGGCGCAGGCGGTTTAGGCTGCGCCGCCAGCCAGTACCTAACCGTTGCAGGTATTGGCGAACTGACCTTAGTGGATTTTGATCGGGTCGAATTGTCGAATTTACAACGCCAAGTGCTGCATCAAGATAGCAATATCGGTCAGCCGAAGGTTGAATCGGCTAAGCAAAGTCTTAGTCAGCTGAACCCCTATATCAAAATCAATACTATTGATGCCGTGTTAGATGACCATGAGATTGATGCACTCGTTGCCGAGCACCATTTGGTACTGGACTGCACCGATAATGTCAGTGTGCGCGAACAGCTCAATCTCAGCTGTTTTAAGCACAAAATTCCTTTGGTATCCGCCGCCGCTATTCGCATGGAAGGCATGATCACCGTATTTGACTACCACAATGAAACGCCTTGTTATCATTGTTTTAGCGCTTTATTTGGTGAGCAACAACTCAGTTGTGTCGAATCGGGCATTCTCGCACCAGTAGTGGGTATGATCGGTTGCTTGCAAGCGATTGAAGCTATCAAAGTGATCACTGGCATGGGTAAAACCTTAGCGGGGCGTATTTTGATGATCGATGCGATGACGATGGAGTTTCGCGAGATGAAATTACCCAAACAAACCCGTTGTAGCGTCTGTAGTACACAGGATGCTAATACTTGATGAACAAGTTTATTTACCTTAACTTAACGCGACATTGTAGAGACTGAACGAATAGTTAACATAAAGGAATGACAAGGAAACCTATGGACTCTGAAAATAGTGTATTTGATCGCGTAACCACTGACGGCACTCTCGTTGGCGCGGGTATTTATAATCTCGTTATTGGCCTTACGCTGATTTGGGGATTTGCCGTTAACTATTGGATGGTCACCAATATCGACCCAGAAGCGATTGCCAGCATTAATTCGTGGGTGTTCTTTATCGGCTATTTTGCCTGTTGTTTTCTGGGAATTTATCTGTTTCAAAAATCGAGTAATCCACTCGTCAGTTTTATTGGTTATAACTTTGTGGTCGTGCCCTTCGGTTTGATTATCAATATGGTGGTCAGTCAATACGACCCTGAATTAGTAACTGAAGCCATTCGCATTACAGGCTTAGTGACTATTGCCATGATGTGTTTAGGTACGCTTTTTCCTGCGTTTTTCCAGAAAATTGTGGGCGCACTGACTATCGCCTTGTTGCTCGTTATTGTTGTCGAACTGATTGAAGTGTTTGTGTTTAATACTCATCACGGCATTTTAGATTGGATAGTGGTGCTTATTTTTTGCGGTTATATTGGTTACGACTGGGGACGGGCGAATCAAATCCCTAAAACTATAGACAATGCTATTGATAGCGCAGCCGCTTTATACATGGATATCATCAACTTATTTCTACGGATCTTGCGAATTTTAGGCCGCAAGTAAGCAAGACAATGAGTCAAAGGCTGTTTATGAAGTTCAGTTTAACGTTTGTGACCACCCTGCTATTGGGTGTGGCATTAGCGGGTTGTGGTGAAGCCAAACAGCCTGCTGCACAAGTGAGCATAGCCAATCCCGCTTCAGAGTATTGCATCTCCCTCAATGGCAGCTTAACAATTGAGATGACTGCTGAGGGTGAACATGGCATCTGTACCTTGCCCAATGGTGAAACCATTGAAGAATGGGCGTTATTTCGCCGCGATCACAAGGCAGAAAAACCACAATAAAGAGTATTTTTAATTTGATGACATAACAGGCGCTTAGCACCTATTTTTTTACTTAAAATCAAAAGCTTAATGTGATAACCGTTCACTGCGCCAGATTTTGCGCTTATCCACCGACTGAAAACTCCATGCTAAAACTCGGGTAATTTTATTACCCTGCTGCATCTCGATAGTCTTTACTGTGTCCACTTTTAACTGCGCCAAAGCTTGATAGCAAGGTTTTAAGTTTTCCTTCTTCGATACTAGGCTAGTGAACCACAAGCATTGTTCGGCAAACGATTGGCTTTCACTGATCATCGTCGCCAAGAACTGCCGTTCACCGCCTTGGCACCAAAGCTCTGCCGCTTGACCACCGAAATTCAACCTAGGTTCAGTCTTTACCGCACTACGACGATTAAGCTGTAGATTGTTCACCTTACGTTTTGTCCCCTCATTGGCCTCGGCCATAGAGGCATGAAAAGGTGGATTACACAGCGTTAACTCAAAACGTTCTTCGGTTTGAATAATGCCCTTAAAAACGGCCTTTTCATTCGACTGTAGCCTTAAGTGTAAACACCCCTGCAATGGCGGATTAAGCTCGATAATACGTTGCACATTGCTAAGGGAATCAACATTGATATCCGTGGCGACAAATTGCCAGCCGTATACTTGGCTACCGAGTATCGGATAAATACCATTTGCACCAGTGCCAATATCTAACACCCGCACGTTATCCATCGCGCATGATTTATCGCCTTCGGCTAAGAGATCGGCTACATAATGTAAATAATCAACTCGACCAGGAATAGGGGGGCATAAAGCTCCCGCAGGAATATCCCAAAATTCAATCCCATAGTGGTGTTTAAGCAAGGCGGTATTGAGCATTTTAACCGCCTGAGGGTCGGCAAAATCTATTGATAAAGCGCCATAGGCGGTGGGCCGAACAAAGGTTTTTAGTTTAGGCAAGGCGTTTATCAGCGCCGGAAAATCATAACCGTGCAAATGGGCATTACGCGGATGTAGAGTTTTTTTGATTTGGGTACTGGGGCGGTTTTTAACTGGCGCCTTGCTCACCTTTGCCTTGGCGCCAGCCTTCTTTGCCCGGTTGGTTTTGGTATTTATTGGGCTAGCGGCTATTTTGAGCGGTGCTGAAGCAGTCAGTTTTACGGCAGGTTTTGACATAGTCACTCTTGTAGCGCAGTGGGTGTAATGCAGTGGGCCGACATGCATCAGCCCTTAAAGTGGGGCAGTAAATTAATCGTACAAATAAGAGGTAAACAGTAAGTTGACTATCAATGGCTTACCCGCCTCTTGAGTGATCAAATTATTGACGATGTCGAAGCATTCACGGCGAATCTCTTCACGTCCTATCAGCGATTTAACTTTGTCTTCCGATTGGTTGCCTAACACTTCAACAATGGCGGCGCGCAATAACGGATCATGTCGCTCAATAGTAATGAGATCGTCGGGGCTTTTAACCATCAGTTCAATACTGATTTTGACAAACCCTAGTTTTTTACGGGTTGAAATGTAATTGGTGACGATTTCTGGATCAAAAGCATAATAAGCGTACTCAGGTGCGGTCGCGGCAGCGGTATCTGCAGGCGCCACTTCTTTCTCATCGGCGGCGTAAACACTAAAAATACCCGTGAATAAAATCAGACAAGTTGAGAGTAATTTTTTCATAGCGACTTATGGCCCCTAAAACAATAATGGTAATGGATGAAACTTCCCAATCTATCTGCTCGCGCCATGACATGCTAAACTGCCGACGTTTGCTTATATTGTAACGAGTATTTAATGGATGTGACTAGCTTAAGCTTCCCTTATGGTGAATCTATTCAATGGTTTTGTGCCGATAGCGCCAACAAGCTCCCTCTTTCCCCCTTAAAAGAATGGTTGTTCGCCACTGGTAGCCTAACGCAAAAGCTCAAAACCTGCTGCACTCAATTTGAGGTCAAAGTCTTAGGTGAAGGGCACTATGCACCATTAAATGGTGAATATCCTCAACAGGGATCAGTCTGGATCCGCGAAGTATTACTCTGCCTCGACACTGTACCTTGGGTATTTGCTAGAACCTTAATCCCTGAAAGTTTAATGTCTGAACGACAAGGCGATTTTCTTAGCCTTGGCTCTCGCCCCTTAGGCGAATTGCTATTTAGCCAAGATAACTTTATCCCCGGTAGAATAGAAGTCGCTAGCTTTGAAACCTGTAGTCGCCTTGCCCACTTAGCTGAAAGTTTACAGCAAACTGTCGAACATGATCTTTGGGGCCGCCGCCGTTACTTTCATCACGGTGAGCACGAAATGATCGTCAGTGAGTTTTTTTTGCCCGCGGCCGAACAAGCTATTAATAAGATGTAATGCGATTTTCAGTTTGAGAGTCAATAAAAAAATGCCTCTAATTGAGAGGCATTTTTATTGAGTAACACTAAGAATTTAAAGCTATTTTAACTGACGACGCCACGCAAATACCCCGAGGATGGCAAGGTTTAGCCAAGCTAAACTACCACCGCCTGAACTCTCAGTTGCCGCTGCAACCGTGACAGTCGCATTGCTCGTTACCTGAGTATTTGCCATATCGGTTACTGTGAGCTCTACGCTATAAGTGCCAGCCGCAGCATAAGTATGGGTCGGCGCCTCAGCAGTGCTTGTCGCGCCATCGCCAAAACGCCATGCATAGGTTAATTGCCCCATACCACCATCAACATTACTGGTAAAATTCACTGCTAATTGAGTCACTTGTTTAGTAAAACTGACCGTTAATGGTGTAACGGCATTCGCATTCGCCAAACGAATAACCGCAGCACTGTTATTACGGGATTGAGACAATACCTGCATCGTTAATCCGAGCGGTTGTAAAACCATACCGGATTGCGGCTGCAGCGGTGCGCTGTAGTCTAAGCTGTCATCAAATAGACTCACTGCATCGAGATGATTATCACCCAAATAAAAGCTTTGTTTCACCGTGCTAAAGGCTGCGTCACGGATCTGTTCATCGGTAGACGTCAGGCCTAAGCCAAGCATATTTTGGTCGGCATCAATCACGCCAATTAAACTATGGCCAGCATGATCTGATACGTTGTTGTCGGTATAACCCGCATCTTCTAACCAGAGTAATACTCCGGGATCAAAACCGACAGATTTTAAACCGACATCAACGCCATTATGACTACGTAACTGAATAAGATAGCGAGATGCAGCGCCCGGACGAGAATCCTGAATACGGCTATAACCGTTGAGCTTCACTTTATCCGCCACTTCGGCGTTATCACTATATAACTCTGTGGTATTTTGTTTAACGCTGATGTTGTCCAGCGTGATCCCCGCCTTAGTTGTCGCCTCATCGGTGACATAGTTGATTTCAATCGTCACTGCATTGCCAGCAAATGCGGCTAAATCGTATTCCAGAGCCACCCAAGCATCGCTTCCTTCTGCCTGAGAGTTGGCAGACGACTCACCGGTAATAATATGGTGCGCACTATTTATCGCGTTATCGGACAAAGTGTGATTACCTGCAATCGCCACACCATTCACGTTAACTTGCATATAGTCATAGTCGGTCTCGATGCTCCAACTGGCCTGCATACTCAGAATAAGTTTTTCCGTGGTTACCTTAGGTAAATCAAGATTAAAACTCATGCTGTTATTCAGCATATTGCCTTGGCCAGAATAGTATTGGTAACTGCCCTGATATGGCGTTTTAAAAGGAATTAGCGCAGGAGGAAGAGGGATAGAAATTTGGTTTACCGCCTGATGATTAACCGCCTCATTCAAGGTTATATTGACGCCTGACTTAGGAATACTATCCAAGCTAATTTCACGCTCATTTAACCATTTACCCTTATATCTTTCCTGCAGATAAGAGCGAGCATAAGGGCTAAAACCACTCGGTTGTGCACCCGCAATGTCACCGGTCCAACTCCCACCAGACATCAATGACCATGCGCCTACTGGTGAGCCATCTTTATTCGTATTATCACTCGTATCGTATTCATCGGGTAGGCCGAGATCATGACCAAACTCGTGGGTACAAACCCCCGTTGCCGCGTCGATAGGCTGAATGGTATAACCGAATACTTTTTTCACCGTACCGGGAAGTGCATAACCTTGCGTGCCTTGCTCAACAAAATAGCGATGGGACCAAATAGCGCTCGTTCCTAATGCTCCGCCACCGGTTTCTTCACCTATGCTGGAGTGAAATATCATCACGTGGTCGATGATGCCATCGGGTTCGTTATAGTTACCGTTATTATTAATATCATAAGGATCTTCAACATCATAACTGGCTAACTCTGCAACGGACATACTCGTGACAGCTTGGGACACCGCCTCTTTAACCAATTGGCTTACCTGTGCATCGCTGCCAGATTGAGGATCGTTAGCGCCATAGTATTCCGCATTTTGATTAGCGGTATACCACCCCTTAACCTCGCCTGTAAAAGAAAAGGTTTGCCCAGAAACCGCTTGATAATACTGATACCCTGATGTGAGGTTCTGTCCCTGTGGACCGTTAAATCCAGTCTTAGAAAAGAGTAAATTTTGATAATGCGATAGTGGATAACTGGGATAATACATGGCGGTATCATCGGCGTTTAAACCATTGTTATCGTGTTTTAAATTAGGGAAATC
The DNA here is from genome assembly GCF_023283485.1 of Shewanella glacialipiscicola. Classification (GTDB taxonomy): domain Bacteria; phylum Pseudomonadota; class Gammaproteobacteria; order Enterobacterales; family Shewanellaceae; genus Shewanella; species Shewanella glacialipiscicola. Next base: position 47,489 of record NZ_JAKILU010000019.1, on the reverse strand, counting down.
AATTAATACGGTCAACACTTTCACGGTTTTTTTTATATCAGCATCGGCTTGTAGGCGCTGTGCTGGTGAGCGCATCATGTGCGATGATTGGGCTCTTTGTACGCGCGCATGCTCGGCTTCAACTTCAATGCGCGGTGTTTTAGGTTGAGCCAATGTCGCGCGGTAGATATAAGCCTCAATCGCAGCCTGCTTTACGCTATCACTGGCATCCGTTGCCACTTCGCCCCGTTTAATAAGCCAATATAAAATTCGATCTTTGTTAATCACGCCCGCATCTGCAGGGGTATGATTTGGAGCTGCCATACACGCGCCACTAATCAATGCCAACAAGAGTCCAAGCGCTATGACGCTTTTTGTACTTCGCATTTTTAATCCTTTAGGTAACTGCTAACACCGCCTTGAAGAGTGTTTTTATAAGGCGAATGTCTCTTCGTATTAAAATAACTCTGCCCGTGAGGCAATTTATTCAGGGGTCTATCTCTCAAATTAAGAGACAGGTTGTGGACGTTAGCAGCACTATAGCGTGGTAACAACTTGATACATTGGTTAAAAGGCAGGATTTACCATTTTGTCAGCATTAATTCAGCAAACCCCAGCGTAAACCTTACTCTAGACGGTATCTAAGGCATAAAAAAACCGTATTCACGGCGCGAATACGGTTTTTCTGTAGGGGCTTTGGTCAACTTACATAGCCGTTTTCATATAATTTGAAATACCATCGAGGAACATTTGTACCGAAATCATCACCAATACCATGCCCATTAAACGCTCAACGGCGGTCAACCCTTTCTCCCCTAATATTCGAGTAAAGAGCTTATAGAACATCAAAATTACCGCACTGGCGGCCCAAGCAGAAACAAGCGCAATCGTCCAATCACCCATCCGCGAACTATCGGTATGCGCCAGTAAAATCAAGGCAGCAAGAATCGACGGGCCAGCCATCAAAGGAATCGCCATAGGCACGATAAAGGGTTCTTCTCCCGCTGCTAAACCAACCACACCACCAGGCTGAGGGAAAATCATTTTAATTGCGATAAGAAACAGAATAATCCCGCCCGCAATACTGACCGATTCAGAACGGAGATTTAAGAAACTTAAGATAGCTTCGCCCGCATAAAGAAAAGACAGCATAATGACTAACGCAAAGAGCAACTCGCGAATCAATACCTTGCGACGTTTTTTAGGATCGATATGCCGAAGAATCGATGCAAAAATCGGCAAATTACCTAGGGGATCCATAATAAGAAACAACATTACTGCAGCAGAAAATATATCCATTTAACTTATCAACATCCAAGCCAACATAGATCGCTATTGTATAACTTTTCGCAGCTTAGATCTGAAAATTTATATAAAAATACCCAAAGTGAATAAAAGCATCTACCTAAAAATACGCTGAAAAATGTCAACTGTTAAGTAAATTGCCAGCAAGTCTATGCTCACTTTGCCTTGTAGCTGATATACTACAGCGTTTTTTCAGCCAATTGTCCGTGGAATCCATGCTCTATCTTCTTGCTAGTTGTATCGCACTATTAATCGGGCCACTTTTTTACCGTTATTTCTCATCGGGAAGCGGATTACAAAAAGCGCTCGACGGTTTTATATTCGTCTCATTGGGCGGATTAGTGCTGATCCATATTTTGCCTGAGCTATTAGAACATGGTGGAGTGCTGGCGATTGTGTTTGTATTGCTCGGTATCTGGGGGCCAACCGCCAGTGAACGGCTATTTCATCGCTATTCAGAAATAACCCATAATCTCACCCTCTCTTTAGGTATCGGCGGCTTACTATTGCATACCATCACCGATGGTGGAGCTATGGTATTAGCACAACAAGAAGGCAGTTCAGTCTTACTTGCGCTCGGGGTCATTATGCATAGACTCCCTGTCGGACTCGCTATTTGGTGGCTACTTAAACCACAGGTCGGCACGCGCTGGGCCAGTCTAGTACTGGTCGCTATGATGGTGCTTACCGCTGTCGGTTACTTCGCAGGGGAACAGTTAATATCTCAACTAAGTTTAGATAATACCGTTTATTTACAAGCATTTGTTACGGGCTCTATTTTACATGTTGTGCTACATCAACCCCATGGACAACACGACACTAAGGTACAGGGTAAATACGAATACCAAGCTGGAATCGGTAGTTTATTGGGTATAGGTCTACTGGTGATGCTACTGATGATTGATTCTGGTGGCCACGAGCATGCTCACCACGATCATAGTACCGAACAATTAGTCACTTGGTTACTGACACTCGCGCCCGTATTGTTATTGAGCTACGGGGCGGCAGCGCTGCGATTTAAATGTGGCCTGACACCGCAAGATAGCAGTTTAGCTAGTCGTTGGTTCCAACGCTTAGTGGGGCCAGAAGCGCTAGTTATCACCGCTTTGCTACTGGGGCCGTGGTTAGCGTTATTTCAACTATTTGTCGTGTTTATCTTGAGTGCTTATTTAAGCTATGCCAAGGTCAACATTACCGATCCACACACAACATTGCCCACTAGCTCTTTGCGTTTTGGCTTTGCGCATTTAGTCGATCGCAGTGCACCTTGGATTTTGCTTAGCTTAGTACTCGTGAATCTGATTGGTCATCCTTCAGTGCCATTAAGTAATCCATTATTACAAGTGATAGTGTTGTTATTGGTCTTTTTACCTATGCGTTTCTGTAACTTAGGGGCTGCAGTACTTGCGCTAGCACTGGCTTACAGCGGATGGAGTTCTGTTGCTGTGATGATGCCGCTAATTGCTGCACCGGTACTCAACCTAGCGCAACTGAGATTAATGACCTGGCTACAAAGGGGCATATTACTGAGTATTATTGCATTAGGGTTAATGGCTACATTAGTTTTACCCCTGTGGTTCTCGTTAATTTCGTTACCAGAAACACTGAACTTAGTCGCACTATTAGCGCTATCGGGATTATTTGCTGCCAGCCTACTGCGCTTAGGCCCACGTAAATTTTTACGTCGTTTGATGCTCAGCAAACCTGTGAGTCATACACATAATCACGCTCACAGTCATGCGGACATGCCCAACCCAGCTAATCCACATTCCGACAAGCATGCACACGAGCATACGAAAACAGATAAACATTCACATCACTAACACTGTTCATTTATGAGCAGACAGGCTAAATTAATCTATCTTTGGATTAATTTGGCCAGTTATGTGCATACTCTTTATCGCTATTAATGCCCATCCTAAGTACCCATTAATCATCTGTGCCAACCGCGATGAGTTTCATCATAGACCTACCGCGCCGGCACACTTTTGGCTACCTGAAGAAAACATACTCGCGGGAAAAGATCTGCAAGCGGGCGGCACTTGGTTTGGTGTGAATAAACAAGGACAAATAGCAGCCGTCACTAATTTGCGAATGGCCCAAAAGAGTTCTGCTGCGATGCGTACTCGTGGTGAGTTAGTCACGAATACACTTAGTTCTGGCTCACTGGTGTGCCCAAATTGGCTTGTTGAACATAGTGATAACTATCAGCCATTCAATCTTATTTTTGGTCAAGGCACTGACTTATATTGTTTTAACAGTATTAATAAAAATACCGTAAAACTAGCTAATGGATTCCATGCGATAAGTAATGGCGATCTTGATGATGTTTGGCCAAAAATGGCCAAAGGACAACAAGCGTTAGAAGCCCTGATTAATCAATCTAGTCATATTGATGTGCAAGCACTGATCCAACTAATGAAAGATGACTCTCAGCCACAAGATCATGAGTTGCCCAATACGGGCGTGGGAATTGAATGGGAACGTCGCTTAGCGGCAATTTATATTAACCATCCCGACTACGGCACACGCTCCACCAGTATTTTGCTTGAAGATGCGCAAGGTAGAATGCATTTCACCGAGGTGAGATACGATGGCAAAGGCCGACAACTCGGGCAACAGGATTTCCATATAACCCTGCCATCCGAGCCACCAGCAACGCCAGAATGTTTAATTCTGTCTTAATTTTTGTCGCGTGATGAGTCCGAACTGTGATCCATAGTGATCACCCAACGATCATCAATTTTCTCAACTAACAGGGTAAACACGCCTGTTGGTGCATCTTTTGGGCGCCGTAATTCCCAGCGGCCAACCACCATAGCCGCATAATTACTCAGCATTTTGATTTCTTTGATAGTGAGTTTTAGCTCACCGAAGGCTTCTTTATTAGGGTAATTCTTTTTATAGGTAGCAAGAGCTTCATCCCATCCGAAATGAAACTTACCATTAGAAGCAAAACGTAATCGATCACTCTTCCAATAACCTTGCATGTAAGCATCAAGATCGCCGCGATTCCACGCGTCCTGTTGCCCCTTAAGCATTTGGGTTATTTCATCCGTTGGTACTGCACTCACATGACAAGTGACCCACAGTAATAGTGCTGCCAATACTTTCTGCCACACACCTTTATTCAACCATCCATTCTTCAACACTGTGTTGTTCTCCCTCACAATCAGGCTAAACTACACTATAGCGAACTCAACACAGACTCGCTCGTTAAAGTCAGCACAAAATATAAAAAAAGTAGATGATATAATTCATTTTTTATTAAACCGATGTAGAGCCTCACCCATGCAAACTGATACTTGGTTACTTTATCTTATTGCCATTATGTTAATTGGAATATCTCCTGGGCCCATCGCCGTTTTATCCATGTCCCACGGTATACATTTTGGCAAAATGCGCAGCTTAGCCACGGCATTAGGCAGTGTCAGTGCAGCCTTAATATTAATGATGGCTTCTGCTGCGGGTCTTGGGGCACTGATTAGTGCCTCTGAGTATGGTTTTACTTTACTTAAATGGGGTGGCGCCGCGTATTTAGTTTTTTTAGGTATTAAGCTATTACTGACAAAAAACCACGGGCAAACAATTGAAATGGGCCACTTACAAGGTAAAGGTAAAGGTACGCCTCAACAACTTGCTAAGCAGGCTTTTTTAGTAGGAATAAGTAATCCGAAGGATTTACTGTTTTTTGCGGCTTTATTTCCGCAATTTATCGACTTATCTGCCCCGCAATTACCACAACTTACTATTTTGGCACTCACTTGGGCGGTAGTCGATTTTGGCTTTGTCATGTTCTACGCTTGCATGGCCAATGTACTTGCACCCAGTCTAAAAACCAGTAACAAGTTACATTGGTTTGATAGAGTCAGCGGCGGTGTCTTTTTGACGTTAGCCGCGATTCTAGTGTCGAGAGATTAATCAGCCTTAACCGACTTTAAGCTACGAATATCATTGCCTGTAGGTGCTTGAAATGACACTAAACCAAACTCAGGTAATATCGCAAAAACATGATCGAAGATATCCGCCTGTATTGCTTCATAAAAAGCCCAGCGAGTATCATTGGTGAAAACATAAATCTCAATGGGTAATCCCTCTGTGGTTGGCGCTAATTGCCGTACCATTAAGGTCATTTCTTTATGGATTTTATCGTGACGCTGTAAGTATTCTTGCAGGTAAGCACGGAAGGTACCGACATTCGTCAAATGACGACCATTCACTTTTATATCAAGATCAGACACCTTCGCATTAGACTCTCGAATTTCATTAATTTTTGCAGGAAAATATTCTTTTAAACAGTTAACTTTACTCAGGCGCTCACGCTCTTCCTCTGTTAAAAATTTAATACTGTTGATATCAATATTGATGGCGCGCTTGATCCTACGGCCTCCCGATTCAGACATACCGCGCCAATTACGAAAGGCATCCGATACAAGAGCATAGGCTGGGATCATGGTGATGGTTTTATCCCAGTTACGCACTTTCACCGTAGTCAGAGACACCTCTTCTACCGCGCCATCGGCACCGTATTTATCCATCTGGATCCAGTCGCCTTTACTCACCATACGGTTCGCCGCTAACTGAATACCCGCGACAAAACCTAAAATAGTGTCGCGGAACACTAACATCACAAAACCGGTCGCCACACCTAAGCCGCTGAGGAAATATACCGGCGATTGATCGGCCAAGATTGAGATAGAAACGATAATCCCAACAAAAAATAAAAATAATTTGGTTAACTGTACAAAACTTTTAACCGGTAAACGCCGACTGACCAAGTTAACATCTGAAATTTCATCGACCGCATCTAAACTGGCATAAATAGCCCCAATCATCAGTACCACTAGCCAAATGCTCAGTAAGCGGTCGACTAAATTATTTATGATTGGATACTCAGTGAGTGCGATGGGAACTAATAAATTAAGCACTATGGCAGGGACTAGCATAGCCAGCTTTTCGAGTACCTTGTAACGCATAAACACATCGTCCCACGTTGCTTTAGAACGTAAGATCACCATATTTACCGCGCGGACAACCACACGTAAAACAATAAAATAGGCTATGCCCGCTAACAATATAAAAGCAATAATCATAATGCTGGTCGATATGCCGTCCGACGGTTGGCTATCAATCCCAAAGCTCGTTAACCATGCCGAAATTTTGAGCTTTATTTCCTGTTCCACAATTCCACTCCAACTTTTAGCCGCTAGCGCAACCATTTCATACAAAGGTAACAGTCGAGTGAACCTCGGTTACATATCACCATACATAATGCATATTAATTACAATAGCTTACATTTAAATAGCTATTGGTATTTTGAATATACCGAACAACAAGGCAAATGAACATCTTTAAACGGATACCAAGAAACCACTTATCCCCTAAGTGATGCATTAACTCGCTTAGCTTTACCACTCGATCAATTCTCGCCGCTGAAAGCATTAAATATGGCCACCAAATGCAATCAGTAACGGCGACTATTGGGCTTATCAATCACAAAGCCGTTAAGACTAAGCGCGAGTTGTCACGCCAGCCATGTAACGGAATGGATGATCTAGCGCAAGCTAAGCGAGTAACCAGTATTAATGGGTTAATTCTGCTCGAGCTTCAGCAAGCTCCGCCTCAGCTTCTGCAACCTTTGCACGTTTTTTACTAATCTTATCCATAGATTTACCTTCTTCTATGGCTTCAGCCAGTTCATTTTGGCGCTCAGTCAGCTTTTCTTCTGATTCCTCAACTTTAGCTAATCGCTCGGCGTATAAACTGTCGTCGTCACAGTGGGTTGATACTTCGTTGTAGGCCTTTTCAAGCCCCGCAACCTTATGCTTATTACCCGCAGCTTTCGCCTGCGCAAGTTGTGCACTAATTGCGTCTAACTTTGCCGCACAACCGACTTTAGGCGCTTCTTCAGCCCAAGTGGTAGCGCTAAAGACTAAGCCAAGGACCAAGCCATACATACCGTGTTTCATCTGCATATAAATCTCCTCCCACGCTCTTTACTGACAATAACGCTACGTGGTTATGTAATGACACCACGCTATCAATATAGTGACACAGTCTGTTAGTTCAATCTGTATTCACGTTAGAATCTTCTCTTAAAAATCACTTTATTCATTTAAACAGCACTTAGGCAGTGATTAACATGCGCTAAATAGTTTAGGTTAAGGCAGAATGTTGACTTAGACAGATACTGGAGCCCAAAAATAAATGCAAACCTCATTACGCCTTAGCGCACTTAGCTCGTTATTGTGGCTATCATCATCGGTTATGGCTGCCGACGTAGCGAATATCACCCTCGATAATGGCGCTCAAGTCAGATTAAAAGACGACTTTACTTGGGAATATGTGCTCACGCAGACCCAGGCGGCACCTAACGCCTTAGCCACTGACGCCGTGATTGACAGCTCCAGCAGTGTAGCTAGTCTTCCTAGTGCTGCCGTAGCGAGTCAGGCTGCCGCGACGCCCGTCACCACACTAACAGCCACCGCCATTGCTCAGCCCGAATTATTAGGCTCAACCGCTAAAGACGGTATTAAAGTCAGCTTTGCTGAAGCGCAATGGAAAGATGATAAACTTGGGCTTAACTTCGAACTGGCGAGTACGAGTAATAAACATGTCACGTTAGTGGAAGTTGAAGCCAGCTTTTTTTCCGATAATGGCACGTTACTCAAGACTGAAAAACTGGCAGTGTGGGAAGCGATATTCCGCATGCCTGAAACCTATTTACGCAAAGGCGAGCAGCGTAACAGCAGCGTGATTTGGGTCGAAGGTATAGATAAAGCACAATGGCAGAAGCAGTTAATCAACCTCAAGATCACTGAGATCAACTCTCGCTAACTTAGCCGATATAAAGGGATGGCTAAGTTTTATATTAAGCAGCAAGGCGTCTTATCTGACATTCAGTCCTAAGGGTATCTTGCTGCTAAACTCTTGGACATTAGCAGTGAGATATTTTCACCGCTCATTATCTGATTAAAGCCTTATTGCCGCGTACCAATCTACTGTAATTGGCTATAACTCAATCACGATATGCCAATCTTTGCGCCATAGGGTGTTTATCATTCAATTGCAGCAAATCCCACAAATTACCGTATAAGTCTTCAAACACGGCAACTGTGCCATAGTCTTGTTCTTGCGGCTCGCGCGCAAACTCGACACCATCGGCGACCATACGGCGGTAATCACGCCAAAAATCATCGGTATTTAAAAATAAGAACACCCGACCACCCGCCTGATTACCAATAAAATCGAACTGCTCAGGCTTAGAAGCCCGCGCCAACAAAATAGCAGCGCCCTTAGAACCAGGCGGAGCAACCACCACCCAACGCTTATCTTGTTCGGCTTGATAGGTGTCCTCCACTAATTCGAATTTTAATTTATTCACATAAAAATCAATTGCCTCGTCGTAATCTTTTACGACTAACGCAATATGCACCAGTGCTTGTTTCATTCTAATTCTGCCTCAACAACTATTGGATAGCAGTTTACCGTCCATTTCTGGCGTTTCGTAGCCCTATCAACTTGTTTTGTATAATACGGATTTCACTTAATTCTCAGAATTGTATTAGGTGATAACTATCTCAGCTGGTATCAAGCAGCAATATTGCCGTTACAAGATTAATGTTAAGTCCACAGCACAAAGTGCTCGCCAAATAATCCTTCTGCAATTGCTTAAATAAAAAAGCACAAACTCAACAGTTTGTGCTTTTTTGATTCAATACTCGTTAGCCTCAGCGCTGAATTAGATAGCGGATCGTCGGACCATTTTGATCAATTTCGAGTACGGTATAACCATGATTTTTGGCATCGAGGGGAATATTATTAATCGATTGTGGACAATCACTAATAACCTCTAAAATTTCGCCTTTTTTTAATTTTGGCATTGCCTCTAGGGTCGCCACTGCCGGATATGGACAAGGTTCGCCGACCATATCAAGTTGATAATCTGGAATATATTGTGTCATTACACGGCCTCCGCAAGCAGTTGTTCATCGCGCTTCGCTTTACGGGCAAAGAAACGTTTTTCCCACAGAAACATTGAACCAAAAGACAGCGCGAGCAGCGCATAAGTCACTAATAAACCGCCCTCATTACCTAGGCTAGTGAGCAGATTCACTTTGTCCCAATTAGTCGCTAATGGTTGAGCGATATCATCCCAATAATAGGCCAGCAAAGTCGACCCTAATACGTTACCTAAACCGACCCACCAGAAATGCACTTGCCCCTCAACCGCGCGGTACATCCAACCCGTTTCACAGCCGCCCGCTAACACAATACCAAAACCAAATAGTAAGCCACCGATCACCGCATTAGGGCCCGCCCACATAATTTTTGGCGACACACCTAATTGCACATAGCTGTAAATACCAATAGCACTGACGGCCATACCTAAAATAATCGCCTTCGCCATGTGGGTTCGGCCCGTGATCCACATATCGCGAAAAGCCGAGGTGAAACAGATTTGAGCTCGCTCGATAAGTAGCCCAAAACCGACACCAAATAACATCGCCATACCCAGTTTTGGCGCATCGAACATCGTCAATAAACCCCAACCGACAATACCGACAAACACCAACATTCCGATACGAAAACGCCGTCTAGCCTGATTTTCGTCCTGCTTGATTGAGGTGGCTTTACTGACTTTTTTTAATGTGACCGGAATGCGGAACATCGGCAGTAAAGTAAACCTTGCACCGAAATAGGAACCCGCTGCCGTTGCTAAGGCAAAAAACCAAGCATGCAAAGAGAACTGAGGAATACCAGTAAAAAAAGCAGCTAAGTTACATCCCATCGCCAAACGAGCACCAAAGCCGGCAATAATGCCGCCAATCAGTGCCTGTGCGATACGAATACGGCTCTGCGGCATACGCAGTTTGACGTTATTGGCCCAAAGCGCAGCGGCAATACAGCCACCAAACATACCGATAATCATCATGCCATCGACGCGATCTAAGGGAGACCCTTCTAAACCGATTACTTTAAAATACCCCCAAGATTCAGGGTTTGCGCCTAAAAACTGTAGCAAATGCCCACCCCAACGAGTGAACTCCCCCGTTACAGCCCAGAAAGTGCCTGTTAAACCAAAATAGTAAGTAGAAAGGATACCCGCAGCGATCACCGCAGGCATTGGCGCCCAAAATCGAATTAAATAGGCTTGCTTAAATTGTTGCCATGTCATGTCATTATCCTAATGAACGAGACTGTAAAAAAATAAGCGCAATGCGCTTATAACCGTTATGCCACTGCTGCACTCAAACCCAATACACGATTGATATTTCAGTGTGACAGTCGCTTCACGCTTAAATGGCTTTGGCTAAACGAGCAGTATTTTGTCCCAGCAGTCGATAACCGTGGGTATAAAGCGTTGCCCTGCCATTACGACAAAAACCGATGAGCGTGATGTTGCTTTTCTCTGCTAATTCCAACGCCAGTGAGGTCACAGCGGACATAGCAAACAGAATTTGGATATTGGCGCTTGCCGCTTTCTGAACCATTTCAAAACTGGCTCGGCTCGTCAGCAGTACGGCGACAGGCCGTTCAGCCTGGCGCAACGAAAAAGCACCAATCAATTTATCAAGTGCGATATGGCGGCCAATATCTTCATAGGCCGCAGTGATCTGTCCTTCAAGGTTTAGTCCCATCGCAGCATGGGTTGCTCCGGTGAGCTTGAAGTGATGTTGATTACTTTTAATGTGTTCGAGTGCGTTCTGCAGATGTTGAATATCAAACCGAATATCGGAGTCGACGCGCATAACGGGTTTTACCGCTTCTTCGAGTTGTGCTACGCCACACAAACCGCAGCCGGTACGACCCGCCATATTGCGTCTTTGTTGCTTTAACTCCATGAAACAGCGCTGCGTAATCTCAACTTGAATGAGTATGCCTTCAGGTGTGAACTCTAATTCAACGCCCTTAATCTCATTAATATGCGAAACGATACGCTCAGACAGCGTAAAACCGACGGCAAATTCTTCTAAATTTTCGGGGCTGGCCAACATAACAGTGTGTGAAATGCCGTTATAAACCAGTGCAACCCGTACTTCATTCGCTAAATAGTCAGTTAATTCTGACGCTTGTCCGTGCTCTAAAAGGGTCACTTTTCTTTCAGTAACCACAGCATGTGAATGATATTCCATAGCGCCCCTCTTAACGTATTAAAAACAAGTAAAAACAATTAGTTTGATGACTATTTAAGACTTACATCACAAAGTGATTAACTAAATAAAAATCGAGTTGAATCATCCCAAAGCATTTTCTATTATCCCTAGGTCTTCATTGGAAGAACGTCGTCTCCGGTGAGGCGTCCGGATTTCAAATCCGGGTAGGGCTGCCAGCAGTCCTGGGTAGGTTCGACTCCTATGTTCTTCCGCCAATCCTCGTGAGAAAAAAACAGCTCAGCATCCCTAATTTCTCGGCTATTACTGCGATACTTTCTGCGGGTAAAGCCACTGCGGTCAAAAAACTCCAGTAATTGAATACTCGCCTTACGTCCAAGTCCAATCATGTCCTTAAATTCACTCGTTTCAATTTTGCCCTCTACTGCTACATGCTGACGCACTAAATTGGCATACTGACAAAGCTGCTCGCTGAGCAAATATCGGTCTTTCACAACGGCGGTAATAAAACCCTGCTGCACTAATTGAAAACACAATAAGCGCAACTTAGCTGGGTCAAGCTCAAGGTATTCACCCATTTCAGTCACCCATATCGGCGTAGTTTGTTGCGCTAACCAAGGTGCTAACCTTTGCCAACATTGCTGCGCATCGGCATCTAATACTATTTTGTGTTCAGCAAGCTGCAACAAAGCGCCGCGTAGCACCATGCGGCCTTCTTGGCATAGAGTGTCGAGCACTTTATTAGCTAATTCGGGCGGTAAAACGCTGTGGATCATCCGCTGTAGACGACTACGGCCTAACCCAAGTTGATCAGGATGTTGTTGATGGTATTCGCCCAGTAAATGCAGAAATTGCTGTTTTTCTTGTTCGAGTAAACTTACGGCAATAGCATAACCGCCAAGTCGCACTAAGCCTGCTTGGGCCAGCAACGTGGCAAGGCCTTCATCGGTCAGTTGCCAACGCCAAGCGAGTTCAGCTTCAGGCAATGCTTGGCTTTGGCCTAATAATGCCAAAGCAGAGACAGCCTGATTCATGTTGGCTAATTGCTGCAGGGCATTGACTCGTTCAGGCGTGCGTTTTTTACGATTAGGCACCTTGAGTGCCAGCACCCGCCCTGCACCTAAGGTTTGTTTACCACCAATGTGACGCAGCACAATACGGTCGTCTTGACAGAGCAATAACGGCTTTTCAAGCACGAGCTCCGCCAGACAAAACCCTTGTTCATCCACATCATTGAGTAGCGAGACGCGGCCTAAGGTATGATCGCCGCCGTGATGACAACTGACATTTTGCCAATGTACTAGACCATCGATACCTGAATAATCAAACGTGCGGATATGCACCACGGGACGAGCACAGGGCTCAGCTTGGGGTAAACTGCTCAGCCAATCACCACGTTCTGGAGTGCGATGGCTATCAACTCCGGCTAAATTAAGTGCGACGCGCGTACCCGTCACTGCGCTTTGCGCTTCTTGTCCTTGGCAATGAATGCCACGCACCCTGAGCTTGCCTTTTTGTGCTGAGCTGTAGAGACTATCGCCGATGCACACTCTGCCGCTAATGACGGTGCCAGTCACCACGCAGCCAGCACCTTTAACATTAAAGGCGCGATCGAGTGTCATTCTAAAACTACTTACATCTTCGCTGCGTAATAACTCTTGTGCTGCAATATCAAGGATATGAGCGCGCAGTGCTGCGATACCGTTAGTCTGCTGCTCATCAAATTGACTGGCCGCGACCTCAAAAATGCGACTGGCATTCATCGCATAGTCTGCCAACAGAGCCTGACCTTGCGCGGCAACTTGCGCAGCTCTTTCGCTATCGACTAAATCTCGCTTGGTTAACACTAAGGTCAAGCTAGTTAGAGGTAAAAGGGCCAGAATCTGTAAATGTTCGCGGGTTTGCGGCATCACACCATCATCACAGGCTAATACCAATAATGCGTGGCGAGCATGACTGACGCCCACCAGCATATTGTTGATAAATTTTTCATGGCCGGGGACATCAATAAAAGCGAGGCGTGAACCGTCATTCAATGGCATAAAGGCATAACCTAAATCAATAGTCATACCGCGGCGCTTTTCTTCTGGTAAGCGGTCGGTGCCCATGCCAGTTAATGCTTGAATGAGTGTACTTTTACCGTGATCAACATGGCCTGCCGTGACAATAATCATAACTGCACCCCTAGGGTACTTAGCTCAGCAAGCAGCTCTGCCTCATTGTCGATTCCACGTAAATCTAATCTGAGTTGATCGTTACTCATACGGCCAATCACGGGTCGTTCGGCTTGTTTAAAATGCTGTTCTAACAAGCTTAAACTCCCGCCCTTTAAGGCGGTAAAACACAAGGCGACGGATGGCAAAAAAGTATCGGGTTGCGAGCCACTACCCACCTGGGTTTGGCAGTCTTGTAATTCAATGCCATAAGCAGGCTGAAACAGTGGTACCAGTGCCTGCTGTAATCGCTGGCCTATTTGCCTGAGCGTATCTTGGCTACGGGCAAATTTCGCCATAATCGGCAATTCAGTATCTAAGGTTTCTGGCGTGAGGTAATGGATTAAGGTGGCTTCTAACGCCGCTAAAATCAGCTTGTCGCAGCGTAATGCGCGTTTAAGAGGATGACTTTGCAATTGATTAATCAACGACTGTTTGCCGACAATTAACCCTGACTGAGGCCCACCTAATAATTTGTCACCCGAAAAACTCACTAAATCAACCCCGTCCAGTAGCATGGCCTGCGGGGTAGGTTCTTGTTTAAGACCAAAACGGCGTAAATCGGTGAGTGAGCCACTGCCCAGATCTGAGATTAATGCAATACCGCGCTCGCGACATAACTCACCCAGCTTGGCCTCTTCTACCGCCGCGGTAAAACCACTGATGTGATAGTTACTGGTATGAACCTTCATGATGGCGGCGGTATTTTCAGTAATGGCTTGCTCGTAATCTTTAAGATGAGTGCGGTTGGTACTGCCTACTTCCACTAAGGTACAACCTGCTTGACGCATGATGTCGGGGATACGAAATGCTCCGCCAATTTCCACCAGCTCACCGCGAGAAACGATGACTTCTTTTCCCGCCGTTACCGCAGATAACATCAACAATACAGCGGCAGCATTATTGTTAACCACACAGCAGGCCTCTGCTCCAGTAAGGCGATGGATCAAACCACTAATGGCATTATCGCGATGGCCACGTTCTCCTGCGGCTAATTCAAATTCTAGCGGTGTTGGGTAACGCATTACCGAGCTGACCGCTTTAATGGCGGCCTCCGACTGCTGGGCACGGCCAAGATTAGTATGCAAAATCGTACCCGTAAGGTTCCACACCGGTTTTAGGCTGTGGCAATAGTCTCTTGACAGTTGATCAACCAAGCATCCGTGTAATTGCGCGGGGTCAGAACACCAATTTGGTAAGCGGTGTTCCTGACTAATTAACGTGCGCGCAGCATGTAAATGCCCATCCAACGCCGCCTTTACCGCCGCCTTACCGTAGGTCTGCTGCAATTGTGCAAAGCTCGGCTTTGCCAATAGGCTGTCCATTGAAGGTAAAGCGCGATACAGGGCTTGTGGCGTGTCGGGTGCTTGGGTCATCATCTGTGTCATCTTTAGTGTGCTAAAAAAGGAAGGACTTGCATTATCACAAGCCCCTCCCACATTCACTTGAACTACTCGGTTTCATGGGCCAGTAGGAGTGGATTGACGGTTGTCGCCCCAAACCCTTTGGCATTAAGCTCTTTATCCAGTATCAAGGTTGCCAGATCGTCAGCCGCCACATCCATTAAGGGTGACTTTTCGATAAACATCATTTTGGTATAGCCATGACATTCATCGCAGCTTTCAATCCGCACTTGCGCTTGTGCATCGTCGAGCGACCAAATTGTCATTTCTTTATCTTGGCCACAACTCGTGCAATGGGCGCGAATGTAATGCCATTCGCTCTCACACAAACTGCAATGCAGATAACGTAAGCCTGCTCGAGGCTCATCGACAATAACGCTCGCCACCGGATGACTGCCGCAAATGGGACACAAGCTTTGTTGTTTCAGCTTGCGTTGATCCATACGCTTGATCACCATGGGTGCCCAATGGGACCAATAAAGCCCCATTGCCGCCCATAGAAACAGGCTAAAACGCGCGGGAGCATCACTCATGCGCCCTTCGCGTAATGCGCGTCCCCACGTACTTAACTGCTCAGGAGATTGCTGCATCAGCAAACGCACTACCCGTGCAACGGATTCATCCACCTGCGGTAGCAGATCGCTTAACAGTTGCTGTAGTAGTCCTTGCCAGTAGCTATCCACCTCTGAGCCCAAATGAGAAAGCGGAATGGCCCCTTCTTTCCCCCAAGAGAGTAGCTGACCGAAATCAGCCTCCTTTGCCAGTCTGGCTTGTATAGACACCACACGGCGGCATAGCTCAAAGTAGTCAGCCAGCGGCGAGTCCTTGGCTAGCGTCAGCAAACGTTGGGCCCTTCTGTGATACACAGCATGGGGATCCACCGCTTTAATATGTTTCAGTTCCAGCGGCGATTCGCTGCCGGGGACCATAGGTATCTCGGCTGTTTGACTCATTAGTGTTTTTTCTCCACGTCTGAATGTTCATCTAACATCAAAGGGTGATGCTTACGACACCAAGCTTTAGAAACTTTGCCGTAAAGCATGCCCGCGACCGAACCTTCCACCCACGTTGCCATCCAAAAGTGCACTATCACGAATATCATCATGATCAAGGCACAAATCGCATGTAACAGAATGGCCCAGCCCACTACTACGCCCGAAAAATACGGTGCAAAGTAAGGCTGCCACATCATGATCCCAGTTACGGTTAAGACGATTGAGGTCACCACAAAGGTACGAAATAATACCTTTTGACCCGGGTTGTAATGGCCGATAGGCGGGATACCCTCCTCGTTCTCGAACATCACATCCTTAATCGCCAACATCCATTTGAGATCGTTCTTTTCCCATTTGTTGTGGTGGTAATAACGCACCAACAGCAACATTAAGGGTAAACACATCATCAAACCGGCAATGGGGTGAATGAAGCGCGCCAATTGGGGTGTTCCTGCTATCGCTCCCATCCATTGAAAGGAAGGAAAAAAGATAGAGAAGCCAGTGAGAAAGGTCACTAAGCCCACGGCAACAATGAACCAATGACAAATGCGATCAAACAGCTTATGACGCACTATCATTTCTTGCTTATCATGCTTGCTCATTGGTCATCCTCCTCTTTGTCCTTTACCTCTTCCTCTGGAGGCTGATAACCCGGCTGATCCTCTTCCACTATGTTTCGACCCACAGTAATCTTGTGTAAACAAGCCACGGCAGCCGTTGCAATTAGGCCCGCTGCACCGAGCGGTTTCACCCAGTCTTGCCACAAGGTGACAGACAATGGGATCTGTGGATCAACAGGCATGTTATAGCTATCAGGCTGAGTGATATCGTGTAATATCATCATCATCGCTGTGCCGCCCACGCCTTCTGGGTTGTAGAGTCCGGCTTTTGGAAAGCCTTTTTCTTTTAGTTCAGCCACGCGCTTCTCGGAATAGAACAACATGTCCTCACGGGATCCAAAACGCAGGGCTCCGGTGGTGCATGACTTCACACAGGAAGGTTCTAATCCGACCGCTAAACGGTCAGAACACATAGTGCACTTGTAAGCTTTGTTGTCCTTAGGGTCGATTTTTGGCACATCGAAGGGACACGCACTGGCGCAATAACCGCAACCAATACATTTGTCTGAATCAAAGTCCACCACGCCATTGGCATGTTGAATAATCGCTCCTGAAGTCGAACAGGCTTTTAAACAAGCCGGATCAGCACAGTGCATACAAGCTGAGTGGGTAAATTGCCAACGTAGCTTGTTACTTTCCATCACCTCATGAAACTCCATCAGGGTCCAACACTGGCCTGATAGTGACATGGGGTTTTGGTAACTACCCTGGAACGTACCCACTTCTTCCCGTAGGTCATTCCACTCTGAACACGACACTTGACAGGCTTTACAGCCATTACACTTAGTGGCGTCAAACAGCTTGGCGACCTGCTCCGACGAGTTACGACCTTTCGCTGCTGGCGTCATCCCTGAAGTTCCAGAGCGGCGGATAATGTCTTGTGATGCCATAATCAGATCCCCTCAGCTTTAGCGATGTTAACCAAAAACGCTTTGAACTCAGGTACCTGCGTATTTGCATCACCGACTTCTGTGGTGAGCACGTTACAGGAGTAACTTTTACGAGTTAATGCGTTATGGCTGCCGTGACGAGGTAACCCAATCGTATGAACTAACTGGCCATTCACCTTTAACGGTTGCAGACGTTTAGTCACTAACGCTTTGGTTTGTATGCTGCCGCGCTTAGAGCTGACAGTAACCCAATCACCGTTAGCAATCCCTTTCTCAGCCGCTAACATTTCATCCATTTCGACAAAGGTTTCAGGCATAGAAATCGCCGCTAAACGAGCATGGGTTGACCAGAAGTTAAAGTGCTCAGTGACACAATAAGTCGTCGCCACATAGGGGAAGTCTTTATGTGAACCTAAGGTTTCTTTTACGCCCGGTAACATACGCACCGCAGGGTTACTGGTCACTTTGTGCAGTGGGTTCACCCCAATAGGTGACTCCATCGGCTCATAGTGCTCAGGGAACGGACCTTCTGCCAACAGTTTGAGGGCAAAGAAACGACCCACACCTTCAGGCTGCATGATGAAAGGACCCGCTGATTGCTGTGGCGTTAACTTCATATTGAAGTCGCCCACATCAATGCCGTGCCACTTGCCATCGACCCATTCAACGATTGTGCGTTTAGGATCCCAAGGTTTACCGTTGAGGTCACATGATGCACGGTTGTACAGCACGCGGCGGTTAGCTGGCCATGCAAATGCCCAACCCGGTGTTACCCCTTTACCTGACGGATCATGGTTATCGCGTCGGGCCATTAAGTTGCCCTCTTCGGTCCAAGAACCCGCATAAATCCAACAAGCACTTGCCGTACTGCCATCATCTTTAAGTTCTGCAAAACTACTAATTTGACGGTTAGTCAGCAGATCTTTACCGTTAAGCTCACGGGCGACTTCTTCAGCATGTGGCGCTAACGGATTATGGTAATCCCAGCTAATGGCATTTAATGGTTCAGGCAATTTACCGCCTTCTTGCTTGTACAACTTACGCATTTCCATCAACACACCAGAGAGGATTTCCGCATCTGGTTTAGCTTCACCCGGTGGGTTAGCCCCTTTCCAATGCCACTGCATCCAGCGACCAGAGTTCACAATCGAACCCTCTTCTTCGGCAAAACAGGTTGTCGGTAGACGGAACACTTCAGTCATGATTTCAGCAGGATTAACCTCGTTGAAACCATCGGCGTTTTGCCAGAAGGTTGCGGTTTCCGTTGCCAGTGCATCAAGTACCACCATATATTTAAGATTACTCAATGCTTTGAGTACCTTATTACGGTTTGGCATAGAGTTAATGGCGTTAACACCTTGGATAATGTAACCATTTACTTCACCGTGATAGGCCATATCTAAGTGTTTAGTAAAGTCGTACTGTTTATCCCATTTAGGTACCCAGTCATAACCAAAGTCATTGGCTGCTGTCGCGTTATCACCCCAGTAACTCTTCATTTGTGAAATAAAGAATTTAGGATAATTTTGCCAGTAGTTGGTCTGATCGGGACGCAATGCAATCGGCGTATTATGTTTAAGATAAGTCTTAAGATCGGTGTCTTTATCACTTGGTAACTTAAGGTAGCCAGGTAAGCTTTGACACAGTAATCCCATGTCTGTCGCGCCTTGCACGTTAGAGTGACCACGTAGTGCGTTAACACCACCACCCAGCACACCAATGTTACCCAGCAGTAATTGCACCATCGCCATAGAGCGAATGTTTTGTGCGCCTTTAGTATGGTGTGTCCAGCCTAAGGCATACATAAACGTCGCCGCTCGGTCGTGGGTATGCGTGCTACCAATTTGTTGGCAAACCACTTCATAATCCGCAATCGGCGTACCGGTAATATTGCTTACTGTTTCAAAATCATAGCGATCCACATGCTGCTTCATTAAATTCCACACACAACGTGGATTCTCAAAGCCAGGATCGATTTTAGCGTGACCTTCTTCGTCTAATTCGTAATACCAAGACTCTTTATCGTAGCTATCGGTTTCTTCATTAAAACCACTGAACAGACCTTCATTAAAGGAGAAGTCTTCACGGACTATGTAACCTGCGTTGGTATACGCTTTTACGTAATCGTAGTTAACCTGTTTAGTTTCAATCAGATAACGGATCACCCCTAATAAGAAGGCAATGTCGGTACCTGAGCGTAAAGGTGCGTAGTAATCCGCAACCGCAGCGCTACGGGTAAAGCGTGGATCAACCACCACTAATTTGGCGTTGTTATGTTGCATTGCTTCCGTTACCCAGCCGAATCCGACAGGGTGAGCTTCTGCAGCGTTACCGCCCATAATAATAATGACGTTAGAGTTTTTAATATCGATCCAGTGGTTGGTCATGGCACCACGTCCAAATGTCGGAGCAAGACTTGCTACCGTTGGAGAGTGTCAGTTACGCGCAATAGTATCGATTGCAACTAGGCCCAATGCCCGTGCAAATTTTTGGGTGATATAGCCACCTTCGTTCGGCATCGCCGACGAGGTCATCATCCCGGTGCTTAGCCAACGGTTAACCGTCGTCCCAGCGGAGTTCTTTTCAATTAAATTCGCATCACGATCATTTTTTAGCAGGCGAGCAATACGCTGAAACGCATCATCCCAACTAATACGCGTCCATTCATTACTACCTGGTGCACGATATTCTGGGTATTTAAGACGGTTCGGACTATTAACATAATCCACCAAGCCAGCACCCTTAGGACACAATGCCCCACGGTTAACTGGATGATCTGCATCCCCTTCGATATGGAAAATAGTTTGCTCGGCATTCTTGCCATTACTACCCTTGCTATACATCAACAATCCACAACCCACTGAGCAATAACAGCAGTTATTGCGGGTTTCTTTCGCGCTAATGAGTTTGAACTCGCGAACGGCCGCATAGGCCTTTTCGGACATCAATCCCAACGCTGAAATTGCTGAAGTGGCAGCTCCGGCAGCACACAGTTTAAAAAACTGGCGTCTGTTCATAGCGTCCTCTCACACTCTTGTCGTTATGAGTCTGGTGATTGCAATAGTAAATTTTGCAACCGACTGAGTGAGCCTCGTTAAAGACCACACTTAATTTGAGATTATCCTAAAATAGAAAATGGATGACAAATAATGACACGAGATCTAGATCGCAAATTACCAACCACAAAACTAAAAACCGAAAACAAGACAAAAAACACCAATAAGAAGAATTTAAAACCAAAAAAAATAATAAATACGAGATTAAAATCTAAAATAGTCACATGGACATATTGTCGCGCAAGACAAGTACAAATAGTCCCACTAGTGTGACATTTAGTTATTAAGAACATGTAAAACAATCAAATACTGAATATGAGAATGCTTGCAACGGTTCTTTTTTATACAGAAGTGAAATTAAAAACTGACAATGTAAAGAAAGGTGAAAAAAATTGCCTGTCCGCGGTGTTAAACGCCCTCAAAGTACAAAGTTAAAAATCCTTAAAAATGGACAAAAAGTATAAAAAAAGGCTCAAGCTAATTGCTTGAGCCCACACTTTCAGCATTTTTATGCGCTGCTACAGGTTAATACTTTACCGTATCGAACTATTTAAACACTGGGTAGTGTTCCTGCTGGCAAATACAGGTTAAAGCTGGCGCAATAAAGTAAATCAATAGCTGCCTCAATATCGGGGGCAAAGTATCTGTCTTTATCGTAATAGGCGACCACTTCACGTAATTCGGCTTTGGCCTTAGCCACGGCTGAACTTGGCGCTAACGGCGCACGAAAATCCAACCCCTGCGCTGCCGCTAACCATTCAATCGCTAATACGCCGCGGGTATTTTCGCTCATATCACGTAAACGGCGCGCCGCAAAGGTCGCCATAGACACATGATCTTCTTGGTTGGCCGAGGTAGGTAAACTATCTACCGACGCGGGATGGGCGTAGGTTTTATTCTCTGACGCCAATGCCGCGGCCGTCACTTGAGCAATCATAAAACCTGAGTTCACCCCACCATTTTTCACTAAAAATGGTGGTAGTTTCGACAGGCTCGAATCGATTAATAGTGCGATACGACGCTCGGCAATGGAGCCTAGTTCAGCAATCGCAATCGCTAAGTTATCCGCCGCCATAGCAACAGGTTCAGCGTGGAAGTTACCGCCCGAAATAATATCGCCCGTGTCTTGGAACACTAATGGATTATCGGTGACACCATTGGCCTCAGTGCCTAACACATCGGCCGCGTGGCGGATTTGTGTTAAACAAGCACCCAATACTTGCGGTTGGCAGCGTAGTGAATAGGGATCTTGCACCTTTTCACAATTAGCATGACTGATGCTGATCTCTGACTCTTCACCCAGTAGATGACGGAAGACCATGGCCGAATCGATTTGACCTTTCTGACCACGCGCCGCATGGATGCGAGGATCAAACGGGCTACGGCTACCCATAGCCGCTTCGACACTCATGGCACCGATCACTGAACTCGCCGCAAACAAGTCTTCGGCGTGGAATAACCCTTCCAGCGCCAGCGCGGTCGAGGCTTGAGTGCCGTTAAGCAAAGCGAGTCCTTCTTTGGCCGCTAAATCGATAGGCTTAAGGCCGGCGATGGCTAAACCTTCGGCAGCCGAAATTAACTCGCCCTGATAGCTCATCTCGCCTTCACCCAGCATAGGCAAACACATGTGCGCCAGTGGCGCTAGGTCGCCCGAAGCGCCGACTGAGCCTTTTTCTGGCACGCAGGGGTAGACCTGTGCGTTGACTAAACGGATTAAAAAGTTAATCACTTCTAAGCGAATACCTGAAAAACCACGGCTTAATGAGTTAATTTTTAACACCATCATCAAGCGCACCGTAGCATCTTGCATATATTGCCCCGTTCCTGCTGCGTGCGACAACACGATAGAGCGTTGTAATAGTTGCAAATCTTCAGGTGCAATTTTGGTATTGGCTAATAAACCAAAGCCAGTATTGATACCGTAAACAGTACGGCCTTCATCCAATACTTTTTGCACGATTTGCGCGCTGGTATTGATGTCGGTAATGGCCTCTGGTGCCAATTCAAGCGTCAGCTTATGGCGGCTGATTTCGCGTAATTGCGCTAGGCTCAAGCTGCCCGGTGTTAACACTAAGTGGTTCACTGATTTCATATTTTGTATTCCCGTTTTTATTCTAGTTATTATTTCCGGTGAGCATAGGTAAGTCTAAGCCCTGATCAACGGCGCAATTTTTGGCCATCTCATAACCCGCATCGGCATGGCGCATCACGCCTGTCGCTGGGTCATTCCACAGTACGCGGCCGACACGTTTTGCCGCCGCATCGGTACCGTCACACACAATCACTACGCCCGAATGTTGGCTAAAGCCCATACCCACGCCGCCACCGTGATGCAAAGACACCCAAGTTGCGCCGCTGGCGGTGTTAAGTAGCGCATTGAGTAATGGCCAATCGGATACCGCATCTGAGCCATCGAGCATAGATTCGGTTTCGCGGTTAGGGCTGGCAACAGAGCCAGAATCTAAGTGATCACGGCCAATAACGATGGGCGCCGACAACTCACCATTTTTGACCATTTCGTTAAACGCCAATGCCAAGCGAGCACGATCTTTTAAGCCCACCCAACAAATACGCGCTGGCAAACCTTGAAAGGCAATCCGCTCACGCGCCATGTCTAACCAATTGTGTAGGTGTGGATTATCAGGAATGAGCTGTTTAACTTTAGCGTCGGTTTTGTAGATATCTTCAGGATCGCCAGATAACGCTACCCAGCGGAATGGGCCAATACCTTCGCAGAACAGCGGACGAATATAAGCGGGTACAAAACCAGGAAAATCAAAGGCCTTTTCAACGCCCATTTCAAACGCCATTTGACGAATATTGTTACCGTAATCCAGCGTGGCCGCGCCCGCAGTTTGTAAGTCGAGCATCGCTTGTACTTGCACTGCCATCGAGGCTTTAGCGGCTTTGACAACGCCCGCTTCGTCGGTTTTGCGCATGGCTGCCACTTGCGCCATAGTCCAACCCTGCGGC
This sequence comes from Shewanella glacialipiscicola, assembly GCF_023283485.1. Taxonomy (GTDB): domain Bacteria; phylum Pseudomonadota; class Gammaproteobacteria; order Enterobacterales; family Shewanellaceae; genus Shewanella; species Shewanella glacialipiscicola. The sequence continues at coordinate 23,939 of NZ_JAKILU010000019.1, read as the reverse complement.
AGATAACCGTTGAGTGGATCGTGGGCAGAGGTTTGGTCGGTCACGACATCGGGCGTAACGCCGCGCTTAACTAACTCGGCAAACACATCGGCGGCGTTTGCCAGCAAGCCCACAGATACAGGCTTGCCTGCGGCATTCGCCGCATCAATCATGGCTAATGCTTCATCAAGCGTAGTGGCTTTTTTATCGACATAGCGAGTGCGCAAGCGAAAATCGATGCGGGTTTCGTCGACTTCACAGGCTAACACCGAGAAGTCAGCCATAGTGCCCGCCAGCGTTTGTGCGCCGCCCATGCCGCCTAACCCGCCAGTGAGGATCCATTTGCCTTTCGCTATGCCGTCAAAATGCTGTTTTGCCACCGACACAAAGGTCTCGTAGGTGCCTTGAACTATGCCTTGAGTGCCAATGTAAATCCAAGAACCCGCCGTCATCTGGCCGTACATTGCCAAACCTAGCTTATCTAACTCGTTGAAATTCTCCCAATTCGCCCAATGTGGCACTAGGTTTGAGTTAGCGATTAACACCCGCGGCGCATCGCTATGAGTGCGAAACACGCCTACCGGTTTACCCGATTGCACTAACAAGGTTTCGTCATCTTCGAGGCGTTGTAAGACTTCAATAATCTTATCGTAACAATCCCAATCGCGGGCAGCGCGGCCGATACCGCCATAGACGACTAAGTCCTCAGGCCGCTCGGCAACATCGGGATGTAAGTTATTCATTAACATGCGCATTGGCGCTTCAGTTAGCCAGCTTTTACAGCTTAATGTTGTTCCATGCGGCGCAATAATACGGCGGCTAGGGTCGTGTCGCTTGTCCATAAATATCCTCTTCAACCTGTGGCGTTCATCCGTCAACGCGGTAGAACTATTTATAATTGTATTGTTTTTATTATGTATTTTTAAATAAGGGTACAGCGTGTTATTGATATGAAATCTACTTGCTAAAGGTTAAATGGCCGCCAAGCTTAAAGCGGCTTCCGGGGTGAACTAATCGTGCAAAACTGACAACGCCTTGGCGTGACCAAGTGCGGCGTAAAATCTGTAAACAAGGTTCTGTCGCTGGAATAGCCAACCTTTGCTGTAATTCGCTATTGGCAATAACCGCCTCAATCGTATGGTGTGCTTCGGTGAGCGGCGCTACCTGTGATAAATATTCGTGTGGTGTTTGCAGGCTAAAATCTTGCAATAAATAGTCCGGCACTAATACGGGATTCACATAGCGTTCTTCAACTTGCAGCGGTAAGCCTTGCTCGCAATGCACTAATATTGAATGAAAAATAGGGCTATCTAAATCAACTTCGAGCGCTATAGCGATAGCTGCTGAAGCATTCATTTGCCGTAATAAAAGTTGCTGCACGCTGTAGCCATGGCCGCGGTCTTTGATCTCGTCGGCAATATTGCGAATTGCCAGCATGGACGATTGCGATTTACGCCCCGCCACAAAGGTGCCAAGCCCTTGCGAGCGCTCAAGTACACCGTTATCGGTTAGCTCAGTCAGCGCACGTCGCGCCGTCATCCGGCTACAGGTAAACAATTCAGCGAGTTGATTCTCAGACGGTACACGGGCATTTTCTTCCCACTCGCCCGACTCGATACACGCGATAATGTATTGCTTAATTTCGGCAAACTTAGGAATAGCCAAGACATTTCCTTTAAACTGAGAGAATAAATGCGAGCGAATAAGCTCACGCTAACGAATGTAACGACGCTTTCAAACGATTAAAATAGCGGCTACAATCCTAGCTTGTATATACAAGTAAATACAAGCTAGCTCACATAATTTTCAATGATAACGACTGCGCAGGGGCAAAATGTCAACGCAGCGAGGGGAACACATGTCTTGGGATCAGGTTTGGATTGACGTTAACTTAGCCACTATGGACCCTTCCATATCAGCACCTTATGGTGCAATCACCCATGCAGCTATCGCAGTCAAACAGGGCAAAATTGCTTGGCTTGGCCCGCGTAGCGAACTGCCCGCCTTTGATGTATTGGCAACCCCCGTTTACCGAGGTAAAGGTGGCTGGATAACCCCTGGATTGATTGACGCCCACACACACTTAATTTTTGCAGGTAATCGCGCCAATGAATTTGAATTACGCTTACAGGGCGCCAGTTATGAGGACATAGCCCGCGCCGGGGGCGGTATTATTTCTACTGTTAAAGCCTGCCGTGAAGCCGATGAAGCAGAATTATTTGAGCTCGGTCGTCAGCGTTTAAATGCGCTTGCTAAAGAAGGGGTAACTACGGTTGAAATTAAGTCAGGCTATGGCTTAGATACTGAAACTGAATTAAAAATCCTCCGCGTTGCCAGAGAATTAGGTGAACATCACCATGTGGATGTCAAAACGACTTTTCTTGGCGCCCATGCTATTCCGCCAGAATATAAAGACAATAGCGATGGCTATGTTGACTTGATTATCAACGAGATGCTGCCAGCCGTGATCGCCGAGAATCTGGCCGATGCGGTAGATGTATTCTGCGAAAATATTGCTTTTAATCTCGAACAAACTGAGCGTGTACTCAGCGCAGCCAAAGCGGCAGGATTAGAGATTAAACTCCATGCAGAGCAGTTAACCAATATGGGTGGCTCAGCATTGGCAGCGCGGCTTGGCGCTAAGTCTGTAGATCATATTGAATATTTAGATGAAGCAGGCGTTAAAGCCTTGAGTGAAAGCGGCACCTGCGCTGTGCTACTACCGGGTGCATTTTACTTTTTACGGGAAACGCAAAAACCACCTATAGATTTACTGCGTCAATACGGTGTACCTATAGTGCTCGCCAGCGACTTTAACCCTGGATCATCGCCTATTTGCTCAACCCTATTAATGCTGAATATGGGCTGCACTTTATTCAGCTTAACCCCAGAAGAAGCCTTAAAAGGTCTCACCTTAAATGCCGCCAAAGCCTTAGGCATTGAAGATAGAGTCGGCAGTTTAGTGGTTGGCAAACAAGCCGATTTCTGTCTGTGGGATATCGCCACTCCAGCGCAGTTAGCCTACAGCTACGGCGTAAACCCCTGCAAAGATGTAGTGAAAAACGGCATATTAGTACATCAGTAACATGAAGGTACTCGCCACAAATACAGGATAAGCTGCAAGTAAGATGAGGTTGCTAAATCAAACATAGCGACCTTATCTTTCTTAAGAATTCATAGCACTTTCTTGCTGCTCATCTTCTTGCTTTACCAACTTGTGCTCACCCTCATTACAACCGATTTTCCAATAGCTTGAAGTGTAAAAATGACTCTTAGGCAATACATGCGCTTGCTTAAAATGTCTTCTTAGCGCACGCATGCTGTTAAATTCGCAGGCAATCCACACGGCTGGCTCACCAGTAAGCCAAGGTAATTGGACAATCCGCTCAACCAAAGGGCGACCTTCGGGATCAGCTTCTGGGTTTATTACCCAAAGCAGCTCAACATTTTCAGGATGTATTAAAGGCTGAATGTCGGCTTCACTTAGCACTTCAATCACGGCGTAACCGACGGCATCTTTTGGCAAGAGTGCCAAATTGACACTAATGGCGGGCAACGCAGTCATATCACCGGCGAGTAAAAACCAATCCGCCTCAAAATTGATCAGTTTTTTAAGCCCAGGACCACCAATTTGAATCATATCGCCCACTTGCGCTGTTTTTGCCCAACCTGATGCGGGTCCGTCGGTATCGTGTAGCACAAAGTCTACATCAATTTCATTATCGCGTTGCTGACGAATAGTGTAGGTGCGCATCAATGGACGCTCACCCGTTTGCGAGAATAACAATTTGATATAGGCGCTCTCTTGTGAGGCCGGAAAACCCGCAAATCCGGCGCCGCCTAAGCTGATGCGTAGCATATGCGGAGTAATATAAGTGCGGCGGATAACTTGTAACTCACGTGGCGGCGGCTTATTCATTGTGTTCATCCTCAATTGAAGGCTCTACAGCTGCGTGTTCTGCCATTAGCTGTGGTGCAATACTTACTTTTTCCACAGAGCTTTTACGCTCAGTAGACAATCTTTTTTGCGTTACGCTATTCGCACTAAATGTCTCATCGACACTCTTACTTATTCTATTGGCAAGTTGAATAAAAGTAGCAACTTCATCGGGGCAGAGGGCCTGCGTCATGTGTGCGACTGTTTTGCGCTCAGAGATATTGACCTGCCTCATGATTTTTTCCCCCTCAGCCGTTGGCCGCAGTAACTGGCTACGACCATCCTTAGGGTTATCAACTTTAGTGATAAAGCCACTGTGCTGCAGCTCATTGAGAACACGCGTAATTTGTGCTTTATCCCGCTGCATCCGCAGGGCAATAGACTGCGCTGTAGATTCAGGATTACGACAAATACCCTTTAACGCACGGATATGGGTGACAGGTAAATCAATCTTTTGTGCGGCAATATCGTTACGTAATTGCTTTTTATAGGCATGGACTAATGAGTGCAAGGTTTCGCTAAGTGACAATGACGGCATAAAAGACCCTCGACATAGTTGATAACGTCAACAATATAGATTTTGATTGACCATATCAACTATATCGAGTGATTTAACAGAATCGAGGTGATGAAATACCGCTTAACATTTAAGGCAAAGCTTGAACTCAACCTCTGTGATGCGCTGCAAATAACCACACTTTTATCGTTAAATCGGAAAAATGTCCGTTTTTTTAAAGAAAAAATCCTCAATGATTCATCTACAACAAAAAACGATCTACTACAAAAATGATGGATTGACCTATGTCTACACTAATGAGCTGTATCGGTGTTGCTGTTCTGATTTTGATTGGTTACTTATTCTCTGAGAATAAACGCCATGTAAAATTTAAAACGATTGGAGGTGCATTAACACTGCAAATTTTACTGGGTGCATTTGTAATGTTTGTACCGGTAGGTGTCACTATTATTGAAGCCATGAGTAGTGGCGTCAACAGCGTTATCGCGTTCTCAAATGCGGGATTAAGCTTTGTTTTTGGCGACTTAGCCAATTATAAAGTGGGTTTCGTTTTCGTGATCAACGTCCTATGTGTCGTGATATTCATCTCTGCGTTAATCTCAGTTCTCTACTATTTAAAGGTAATGCAGTTTGTCATCAATATCATTGGTGGCGCGCTTGCCAAAGTATTAGGTACCAGTAAAGCGGAATCACTCTCTGCAACGGCCAATATTTTCGTCGGTCCGATTGAAGCGCCTTCGATGGTACGTCCGCTGGTAAAGAACATGACACGTTCAGAGTTATTTGCCGTGATGACAGGCGGATTAGCCAGTGTTGCCGGTGGTACTATGGTGGGCTATATCAACCTAGGTATTGATCCTAAATATATTCTCACAGCCTGTTTTATGACCGCGCCAGCGGGTCTGTTATTTGCCAAGTTACTGTGTCCACAAACAGAACAACATTTAGTCAAAAATGAAATCGAAATTGATGCCGCAGAGCAGCCTAAAGGTTTACTCGAAGCCATTACCGATGGTTCGTTAATGGGGATGAACCAAGTCATCACTGTTACCGCCTTATTAGTGTCGTTTGTCGCGCTTATCGCCTTATTAAACGGACTCATTGGTGGTTTTGGTCACTTGTTCAGTATTGATAATCTTACGCTCGAAATGATCATTGGTTACCTACTGGCACCACTGGCATTTTTGATGGGCGTACCTTGGTCTGAGGCAATACAAGCAGGTTCAATCATTGGCCAAAAGATTGCCATTAATGAGTTTGTTGCTTATATCCATTTTTTAGAAATCTCCAGCACCCTGTCAGATAAAACACAGGCAATTGTCGTGTTCAGTCTGTGTGGATTTGCCAATATTGGCTCCCTTGCCATGGTCGTCGGTGGTATCGCTGCCATGTGCCCAGATAAAAGAGAAGTGATCTCTCAAATTGGTCCAAAAGTTCTTTTGGCAGCGATTTTAGCTAATTTAATGTCCGGCACGATTGCTGGCGGCCTAGTGTCTTTAATATAAATTTTGAGGTGAAACATGTCGACTCCACATATCAATGCAAATCCAGGTGATTTTGCAGAAACCATTATCATGTCAGGCGATCCACTGCGAGCAAAACTCATTGCAGAAACCTATTTAGAAGACGTTAAAGAAGTCACGAATATTCGCGGAATGTTAGGCTTTACAGGCAAATACAAGTCTAAAGCTATTTCTGTTATGGGCCATGGTATGGGTGCACCTTCTGCCTCTATCTACTTTCATGAACTTATGACAACCTTTGGCGTGAAAAACTTTATTAGAGTCGGTAGTTGCGGTGCGATATCAGATAACATCCACTTAAAAGATTTAATTGTGGCTATGGGCGCTTCTACTGACTCTAAAACTAATCGAATTCGATTTTTAGACCATGACCTTGCCGCTATTGCAAACTTTGAGCTATTACAAGCGTGTTATGAGGTATTAAAAACAACCTCAGTTACGTTTAAAGTCGGTAATGTATTTTCATCGGATCTATTTTATCGTCCTAATGAAAACGATTATGCTGTAATGGCAAAATATGGCGTGCTCGGTGTCGAGATGGAAGTGAATGCGCTTTATACACTTGCTGCTGAACATCAATGCCGCGCGCTCGCACTGTGCACAGTAACAGACCATATTACTCGCCATGAATATTTAACCGCTGATGAACGCAGAACCGATCTGCACGAAATGGTTAAAGTCGCATTAGAAACCGCACTTAAAATATAACGGTCTTAATATCACCCTAAAGACTACACGTTAATAAGTGGCTAATCCTTTTAGCCACTTATTTATTATAACTAGACAGTAAATCAAACTCACAAGATCAATCCACAGCCTCAATGTTGCATATATAAGTATAGATTGCTATTCAATAGCGCAAGCGTATAATAAAATGTTAAATTATATGCTATTGACTACAGTACAGATACTTATGGAAGACATTACTACTATTGTTAAGGCTATGGGTATTGCAGAGATTAAGTACAGTAAGAATACCTACTTACTTAGACAATCTAAGCAAGTGTCAGAACTATTATTTTGTGAGAATGCGAGTTTAACAATATCGTATATCAACTCAAGTGGTAATGAGTTTATTCTAAAAGTGGAAGATGACTATACTGGTTTTTTAGGTGAGATGGAGTTTTTCCAAGAAAACAATAGCTCTTTATTTAGTGTGAGATCTAATAAATCAGGCACATTATATCGGATATCTAAAGCCAATTTTATAAAAGTTGTAGAAAAAAACTCAGATATGTTTATGTATATTACTTCTTTGATTACTAAACGATATAATAGAAATATGCACGAGCTCATCAGTAATCTAACACAACCGACTAAAGCCAGCATTATCAACCAAATATTAGAAGCGAGAAACCTAGCTAATGAAGAACAGTTTAAACTATCTTCTACATTAGGCGCTAAAAAACTCGGCATTACAACGCGCTCATATCGACGTATTATTAATGAATTAATTCAAGAAGGAAAAATAATAAAAACCAAACCTTTTTACCAAATAATAGATCTTTAAAAAACTAGTTGACCATTTATTATCACCTACCTACTGCAATATAATTAAACCACTCACTCCATCCATATAAAAATCAACATCTGAAAAGAGAGCTGCGTTATATTCAAATAAAAAATACCGATTCATTTATCAACCGATATTTTATACCTGCGACTATATTGATAAATCAAAATTTATACTTAGTGCGAACTTCATTTAGCAACACTTGCCACTGTGGATAACGGGCTAACTCGTCACCCCATGGAGCCATAGTCTGCACCATATCGGGCTTCTTACCTTGTTTTAATTGATATAAATAAACAAATGCTGAGGCGCGATAGTTAGCAAAGCAATGCACTAAAATATCTTGGCCTGCGTGCGCATCCATAGCCTTAAAGAAGGTTTCCACATCGGTAAGTTGTGGATTTTGCCAATCGACCGGAATATATACATACTCCATGCCTGCTTGCGTCACCCACTTAGCCTCATCTTGATGAGCACCTTTATTGTTATCAGGCATCAGATTAATCACCACATCAACACCGGTTTGTTTAAGTTGAGTAAATTGCGACTCACTTGGTAAACCAGAACTCAGCAATTGGCTATCATTCTGCTGCAATGCACTAATATCATTTATCTTTTCAATATTATCTATGTCGGCATACACGAGTGGTGAACACAGCAATAAGGCAATCAACGCGGCTTGTTTCATTAAGCGCTTCCTCGGTAGATTTGAAGATTAATAATCACATGGATAATGCTGTGATAACTCAATTCAGCCAAAGTTCAGATAATGACACTGCAATCCGCGCCTTATATCTAACGCTGTGACGCAAGACAGATTTTTTATCTCTGAGGTTCAGCTCTAGGCTGTAAATTTATCGATAGTGCACATAGCAAGTGCGTGTATGGACAGTGAATAATCCACGACAAATGCTACGCATGTCAGCACTTGGCGCTGATGTACTGATTACCGATTATTCAAAAGAGATAGTAGAAATACGGGAACAATGGCTGGCGCTGTCATCTATTGAGCAAACCGCGTCGCGTCTACGTTATGCCCTGTAAATTCAACAACTAAAATTCGGCAACTATTTAGTTGGGCATATAGTCTGCAAACGCTTCGCTTTGCGCTGCAATAGCCAAAATATGATTAACACCCCAAAAGAGGCAGTAAAGGTCGTCAACGTCAGTGCAAAACCTTTAAATGACAGTAAGTTGAAGTTAATGCCATCGAGTACCAGCACTGCTAAACCAAGTGGCATTTGGATAAACACAGCGGCAAACCAATCGAAGGGAAGTGTAGGAAATATCCTGTGGTAAGCATAAAGCACTAGGCCCGCAATCAATATCAGCAAACCTGCATCGTGGGCAGCTAACAAAAGATACTCCACACTGTTCTGGTTAATATCAGGTGCGCCGCTCAACATCTCTAACATATAACCCGCACTCGCGACAAATGAGAAGCTGATAAAACTCAATAAAGCTAATAAGATACCAAAACCAACAGCGGGTAAATATTTCATTTAACATCTCTCTTATTGGCCATAAAATTCCCCTGCGTCACCCCAAAATGACTGCCTATGCAACATAACGTAGAAACAAGGTGTAAACTACAATAGCAGCCTAAATTTCCCTTAGCTATTAAGACTATAGTCTTATGTTCGTCACAGAATAGTGCACGAAAAAATAGATAAAATGCAGTATCAAGCGCAGGCTTTCTCAGATGATCAGTAGATAAGCTTTTAAAATTATTAGATTAATCAAATTTCAAATTTATCGCTTAGTGATATCAACCACAATTTGCCCATCTACTTGGGCGAAATAGACTAGCCAATATTGCCAATAACGCTTAGGATCGACGTAGCACTTTTTTAGCCAACATATTGTGGAGTATCAAAACATTATGGGTATCAGAGCCATAGTCGTAGACACAGCAGGCACCACGACAGACCTAAACTTTATCCAAGATGTACTATTCCCCTATTCTGTCAAAGCCTTGCCAGACTTTTTAGAACAGAACCAACACAATGTATTGGTTGAAAACTGTATTTGTGACACTAAAGATATCGCCCTAGAGCCGGAGGCTGACTTAGCGCGTGTAACTGAGATCCTGCAACAGTGGGTCAACGAAGACCGTAAAGCTACGCCACTTAAAACCTTACAAGGGTTAATTTGGAAGCAAGGCTATGCCCATGGCGAATTTAAGGGCCATATCTTTCCAGACTTTATTGAAGCGGTGAAACGTTTTAGCGCACAAAATCTGCGTATTTACAGCTTTTCATCCGGCTCTGTCGACGCGCAAAAACTGTTGTTCAGCCACAGTGACGGCGGCGATTTAACTGAAATGTTTAACGGCCATTTCGACACCCGCACGGGCAACAAATTAGATAAGCAGGCTTACTGCAATATCCTCAACACTATCAGTTTAAGCCCCAAACAAGTGCTGTTTGTGTCTGATGTTATTGAAGAATTAAAGGCTGCCGACGCTGCGGGCATGATGACCTGCCAAATGGTTCGCGACAGCAAGCAACGCACTGGCGAGTTCCGCAAAATCAGCAGCTTCGATGAGCTGCTGATTGAATAATGCGATTATTGAATAACGTGATGGTTGAATAACACGATAGTCGACTCAGTCAGCTCAAGCTGATTTAGCCGATAAAACTAAAGCGACCTTGTGGTCGCTTTTTTATTAATTGACTCAATTACCCTTCACCGCCAGCGGAAACGCGGCCGAGATACATTTTTCCACCTCAAAACGATAACCATAATCCGCATTCTTATCGGGTGTGATCAACAAAATCTCGTAATCATTTAATTCAATCACATTCGACTCGGCAGGCTTTTTACAACGCGAGCGGCCATTGGCTTCAAGTGAAAATGCGAACGTAGCTAGCCATTGCCGCACTAAGTACTGATATTGAGTTCGCACCGAAGCGTAGGCCTTTTTGCGCTCTTCCTCTTCCAGCTCGCCGTCATCATTACTATTCTCAGCCTTGCTCGATTTATCGCTTTCAGAATCAAGAGCAGTCTGAGTTAGCTCTACAAGCGGTACCGTCAGCACATCGGTCGCATCCGGCAACCGTCCCGATTTAGGCTCGCGAGGAGCATGCTTAGCGGCTTCTTGGGGAGAGGTAATAAAGTTGCCAAACGAGGTTTCAATACGAGTCTCTAAATCAATTAACAGGCTCAAGTGATACAAAACCACAGTCGCTAGCACGATACGGATCAAAAAAGTCGTTTTACGGAATGAAGTATGCGAGGTAATCCGTAACGATTTGATACCTAAAGGTTTAAGCAAAAATATCAATACTAAATAGACAGGGATAATCAACTGCAATGCCAGTAGCACGATCGCGCTTACCATCAAAAACCAAGCGGGCATATAGAGTAGAATCGCTAAGTTATGGGTGTAATTGAGATCGCTTGCTGAGACCCCAACCACTTCGTTAACTATCGCACCAGACCAGCCCAAAGCAAAGTTGGCAATCATCGCATAAAACAGCAACAACACAGCTTTGCCCGCCAAACTGTGCCAAACCCGCTCGAACACAGGCCAAAACTCGATGGCCATAGCGATTACGGCAATCACAGCGACTACGCCCATCAGATCGCCACTGAAAGCTAATATCAAGGCGATAAGATATAATTTTTGCGCAAAGGATAACCGAGCAATACCTTGGCTGATGTAACACCATAGTTTACTCAATCCTAATCGGAGCTGACAAGGTGAAGGTAAAGTCACTTGCCGCAGATATTCGCGAGCAGCTTTGGTGTAAGGACTTAAATTCATTATCAATTTATCTTCCATTAATGATTAAGGCACACAGCAATTGCGGCTGAAATAAACCAGACCAGTGACAATAGTCATCCCAACGGCTCTAGTAAATGGCTAACAACGACTCACATTTAGCCCCAAATACGACACGATAAACAAGACTATTTTATGACGCTATTCAAGTCAGTTTAGATAGGTTTAACACTGAGTAACCTTGTTTCTTTTATCGCCAAAAAAATTGTCGCCATCACTTACTCAACACAGGTAACTTACCATAACCATTTAAAAACGTTATTAATATTTATTTAATACACCATTATTAATAATAGATGCTATACGGGACAATACTTGTCGCCGTAATTTTATACTGCTAGTCTGGATCCCTTAAACGAGCGTTTTAACCAGAGATTTTTACCATGGAACAGATACAAGCAGGTGCACAACAGCAGGCACAGGAAAAGTTTCTCGCAATCAATCCCATCGTCACTCAAATCCCCGTGGCATGGGGCGAAATGGATGCTCTGCAACATGTGAATAATGTGGTGTATTTCCGCTATTTTGAGACGGCGCGTATCGACTTTTTTAATCGCCTCTTTCCGTTAGATAGCTTGTATCAATCCGGTATTGGCCCAGTGATTAGCGAAAATCAAGCACGCTATAAACGCCCAGTAACCTTTCCCGATACTTTATTGGTGAGTGTTAGTATTAGCGACATCCACAGCGATAGATTTACCATGCATTATCAAGCTTTTAGTAAACAGCAACAGGCTGTGACAACCCTAGGGACTTCCGTCGCGGTGATGTTCAACTTTAGAACAGGCAAAAAGGCCGAGTTACCCGTAGAACTGCTGTCGATCCTCAAACAGCATGAACTTGCTTAAGCGCTAAGCTATCTACGCCCATAGATAAATTATCAGCACACTTTAAGCCATACCTTGAGGAAAGTATGTATGTCAGATAACGAAAATATCGAAATAGCCGTTGAACATCAAATAGATAAGCAGCGCTTTATTATCCCTGTCGATGGCCATGAGGCGATGTTGGAATACCAATTATCAGGCAAAGATATCGATTTTAGCCGTACTTTTGTCCCTAACGAACTGCGCGGTAAAGGACTTGCCGAGCGCTTAGTTCGCCACGGCTTAAAGTGGGCTAAAGGCCAAGATTTGGCTATCCAAGCCAGCTGCTGGTATGTACAGAAGTTTTTGAAATAACCCGTTTACAGTAACGTTGTTAAATCCAATACACAGGGTAATGGCGCTTAGGATCGGTGGAGAGGTTATTAACTACCAGTGCCACCAGCAATAATAGTACAGAGCCTAAAAATACTGGCATTATGGCGTAGAGAAAGCCAAGTTGATGCACGTTTTCGCCGCCAATCACGGCAATCAATGCCGTTGCACCGCCCGGTGGGTGCAGAGTGCGAGTGAGGTACATTAACGCGATAGATAGTGATACCGCTAAAGCACAGGCAAGCACCATATAATCTGTAAACAGCTGATAAACCGCAACCCCGATTAATGCTGACAACACACTGCCACCGATTAAATTACGTGGCTGTGAAAACTCTGCCAGTGGTGCGCCGTACACCAGTACTGCCGATGCTCCGAATGAGCCAATCACAAACATAGTACCGATTGGATTTTCACTAAAATAAAAAGCAAGACTAGCCACCAGGTAGATACCACAAAATGCGCCAACCCACGACCACACTATTTTTTTAAGTGGTTGTCTAGGCGGACAAATATCTTTAGAGCGCATGCGGGTAAAATAGAATCTCATTGTGTTAATCCGGGCTGAATATTATCAATGCATTACAGATTAGATACCTGTATCACAGTTTGCGGGCGCCAAATTAACGTTAAACAAGCGCAATTGCAATTGCGCTTAACCAAGATTAGCGAAACATTAAATAATTTCACCTTGTAAGCCCGCTAGTACTGCACGGATATCCTCTGCAATAGGGCAACTTTTTTCGATTTTATAGTCGTAATGCACCAACGTCGTTTTGACCTCTGCCGTCTTATGTCCAGCCTGCCAACAGGTTTGTGTTAGCTCAAAGCTACTGTTACCGATGCGGCTCACGTAGGTTTTCACCGTAACGTCTTTACCGTAATAAGTCGGTGCAATAAAGGCCACCGTAAACCCCGCGACAATAAGATTCCAATGCTGCAAATCCAACTCTGGATTAAATATCTCAAAGATAGGTTTACGCGCCGCCTCACACCACACGGGGATCACAGTGTTGTTGATATGACCTAGCCCATCGGTTTCGGTGAATCTTGGAGATATTTCGAGGCTGTATTCAATGACTGACATGCACACTTCCTTTTTTATTGTTATTTATAAATCAACTACAGGGTAATTTAAGTTTGACGGGTGACCCCTGATGGCTGAACAGGGTTTGGTATCAATGTTATCTATCGTGAAAACTATTGGCGACTTTAATTAAGTAGTCACAGTCATATTTATACATAGCCTAACAGACCCAAACGTCCAAACAAACCCAAAATAGGCCTAGCTCAGCGCTTAAAATGAAAAACAAAAAGGCCGCATAGCGGCCTTTAGTAACAACAGCTTAAGGATCAGTTGTTGTACATTGCATTAATTTCGTGAGCATATTTATGGTAAATCATCTTACGCCGTAACTTAAGTGTTGGGGTGATTAACCCTGCTTCCATCGAAAACGCATCGGGCAATAGAGTGAACTTTTTGATCTGCTCAAAACCTGCTAACTCATGCTGTAACTGCTTCAGACGTTGCTCAAAATGCGCGACTACGTGGCTGTGGCGCAGCAATTCTAGAGTTGACTCATACTTGAGGCCCTTGTCTTTTGCCCACGCTTCCAGAGACTCAAACGCAGGCACAATCAAGGCAGTCACATAGTTACGAGCATCGGCAATAATGGCCACTTGTTCGATAAAAGGACAACAGCCGACAGCACCTTCAATCCTTTGTGGCGCAATGTATTTACCGTTGGAGGTTTTCATCAGCTCTTTAATGCGGTCGGTAATAAATAGGTTACCGTTAGCATCTAAACGCCCTGCATCACCGGTTTTTAACCAACCATCCTCAAAGGCGGCGGCGGTATCTTCTGGGCGATTATAATAGCCACGCATCACAGCGGCGCCGCGCACGAGGATCTCGTCATCTTTACCCAGTTTGATTTCAGTTTCCAGCAAAGGTTGGCCATTTGAACCTGGCACTCGATTGTCTAAAGTGTTGCAGGTCACTGTAGCGTTGGTTTCTGTCATGCCATAACCACATAGCACTGGAATATTGATAGCGTGGAAGAAATTACCCACATTAATATCTAAGGCCGCACCGCCGCAGGGCATAAACTTCAGCCGGCCGCCAAGCACTGTGTGCAACTTGCTAAATACGAGTTTATGCGCCACACGCCCTTGTAGTGATAGCCACAATCCACCTTTGGCACGACCCTGAGCAACTTCAAACTGCCGTTGACCGACACGCATTGCCCAAGCAAACAGCTTTTTACGGCTAGCTGGTGATTTGGTGACTTTATCTTGTACAGCGCTGTAAACTTTTTCGAGGAAACGTGGCACAACACACAAAGTATGTGGGCGTACTGCGCTAATCGCCTCTTTTACTCTTTGGGTATTTTGCAAATAGACGTTATGACCGCCACGGCATAAAACGTAGAAACTCCAACTGCGTTCAAACACATGGCTTAGGGGTAAAAATGCCAAAGACACATCGCCACTCTGAAAAGCCAGTTTTTGATCATGTTGGCGTATAGTCGAAGCCATGTTGCGGTAATCCAGCATCACGCCCTTCGGGTCGCCCGTCGTGCCAGAAGTATAAATTAGGGTCAGTAAATCGTCGAGATTAGCCGCTTGTAGACGTTGATTAAGTTCGGTTTTTTGTTCAGCCTTCTGCTCATCGTTAGCGGCTAGTAAAGTGTCTAAATGCCAGTGTTGCTCAACCTTATTAGCCGCAAGCGCCACGCTGACATCGAATACAATGACATGCTCTAGACTAGGACATAGCTTTTGTAGTTCACAGGCCATGGCATATTGCTTAGCATCATCCACAAAGATGACTTTAGCGGCAGCATCGTTAACGATAAAGCTCGCCTGTTCAAGGGTACTGGTGGGATAAATAGGCACCACAACGGCACGACTTTTGAGTGTACCAATATCGGCACAGGTCCACTGCGGGCAGTTTTGCGCCAAAATAATACAGCGGTCTTGCACTTGTACGCCGAGTTGAATCAACACTTGTGCAATTTTACTGCTAATATGATCGAATGCTTGCCAGCTCACCAAAGACCAAGGCGCGGCCATTTCGAAACCTTGCAGCGCAATGGCGTCTTTTAAAGACTGACTCTGCTGCTGTAATAGTCGAATAACATGATATTGTTCAAGAGACATAAGTGACTCACCTTTTAGCTTACAAGTGTACCGCTTTTTTTGCATTCTACCTGAAGGCTAAATAAAACCTAAGAGTTTTTGCTCTAATCTTGTGCAAATGCAGCCTAAATCACGCTATAAACATTCAGTTAAGTTTGTATCACGCCCTCCTTCCAATGCTTTTTCTTACCCCAAATCAACACAATCCTTCCTATTAACATCAATAGCCTATCTGATATAAAGCAGCCATTCAGTGAACCATTACGCCACAAAAACAACAAAGATAGACACTCACCATTAATCGTACATTTTGTTCGTATAATGGTTTGTAGGTAAATTATCCACGACTAAAGTTGACATTTAAAAGCGCTAACATTAGCTTCACACACTATATTAATGCATTGATATAGTTCTAATTAAACAAAAGTTCCTCCTGAACAGCAAAAAGGAAAGCGCTTATGATACGCGGCACGACATATAGGAAGTCCCACCAAGCCGTTCAGCGTCTTGCGCCAATGAGGTTAAAGCCTAGCGATATATTAAGTGTCCTTCTGCTGACTATCGCCAGTACAGCCACTTGGGCGAGTGATGTAATCAGCCAAGATAAAAAAACAGCAAGTAAGACAGACACTTGTTATGTTGAGGGCGTATCAGACCGTTTAAATTGCGGCTTTGTTACTGTTCCAGAAAATCCTAACAAACCCGATGGCAAACAGATCCAAGTGCATTACGTCATCTTGCCCGCGGTGAAAAATGTCAACCATGAAGAAGCCTTACTCGCCATTGCTGGCGGCCCGGGGCAATCGGCTATCGACAACGCCGCTGGTTTTGATGCCATGCTCAGTAAAGTACGCCAACAGCGGGACATTTTACTGATTGATCAAAGGGGCACTGGCCGCTCGAATCTGCTGACCTGTGATGAAGGAGCGCAATCTCCACTGTCATTCGATGATGACAATGTTGATACCTTAGTTGAGGCACAAAAATGCCTTGAGCAACTCGACGCTGACGTGACCCAATATGGCAGCCTTAATGCGATTAAAGACTTTGAAGTGGTGCGCCAACATTTAGGCTATAAAAAATTGCATGTTTACGGCATTTCCTACGGCACGCGTATGGCGCAACTTTACATGCGTTTGTACCCCGAGCACTTAGCCACAGTCACCTTAGACGGCATAGTGCCAATGCAGCAAAGTGTGTTAGAAATCGGCGCGGCAATTGATCGTGGTTTTGATTTACTGTTTAAAGATTGCCAAGAAACCGCCGCTTGTCATACGCAATTCCCAGAGCTTAAAACTGAATTCGACCAAGTAGCCGCATCACTCGCTAAGGCGCCTGTGATGAAAAATGTTTACGATCCTGTCAGCGGTGAAAAAACCATGCTGACGATGACGCGCGGTAAATTCTATGGCTCGATTCGCATGGCGCTGTATCAGGCTAACGTGCGCGCCTTAGTACCCCATGCGATTCACCAAGCCGCTAAAGATAATTTCCAACCCATTCTCGGTCTATACGCCCTTACCCTAGAAAATGGCGGTATGGCGATGGGCATGCACGCATCGGTCGTCTGTGGTGAAGATATGCACCGTATTACACCAGCCATGCGCGAGCAGGCCCAGCAATCCTTTATGGGTAAAACTATGCTCGAAGGCTTAGAAGCCACTTGTGCAGTATGGAAAGTCCCCGCGGTCGATGACAGCTTTAGCGAACCTATCAGCAGCAATATCCCAACCTTGTTGTTATCTGGTGAAATAGACCCTGCTACACCACCCAGTTGGGGCGATTTAGCAATGGAAAAACTCAGTAATGCCAAGCACTTTATTGCGCCCTACGCGACCCACGGCGTCGCTTATCAATCCTGCGCCAACACGCTTATCGCCGATCTCGTCCGCTCGGGCTCAGTTAGCGATCTTGACGGCGAGTGTTTAAAAAAAGATGTGCGCCGCAGCTTTTATTTAAATGCCAGCTCGGTGGAACCGCTTAATGCGACCAGCACAAAAACCACGACAACAGATGATCACGCCAGCACTGGAGCTAAGGAATAAGCCATGATTAAAGTATCCCATCTTTCCAAGCGCATCGGTGACGTGCAGGCGCTCAATGACTTAAGCTTCGAGGCACAAAATGGCCAAATTACCGGTTTACTCGGCCCCAACGGCGCAGGTAAAACCACGTGTTTACGCACTATTTTTGGTTTACTGAAACCTGATACCGGCAGAGCTGAAATCGAAGGTATCGATGTCGCCATCGACCCTATCGGCGCGAAACAACAACTCGGGTTATTTCCCGATCCTTTTGGCTTGTATGAGCGCTTAACACCACGGGAATATATCCGCTATTTTGCCGAGCTGAGCGGCTTATCATCTAAAGACGCTAAAGAGGCCACCAGCCAAGTGATTGCTAAATTGCGCCTTGAAGATATTAGCGATCGCCGCTGCAAAGGTTTCTCCCAAGGGCAAAGGATGAAAACCGCACTCGCACAGGCCATTGTCCACCGCCCAAGTAATATTATCCTCGATGAGCCGACCCGTGGGCTCGACGTAATGAGCACTCGTCTGCTGCGCGATATTCTTATCGACCTTAAAAATCAAGGACATTGCGTACTTTTCTCTAGCCATGTGATGCAAGAAGTTGCCGCTCTGTGTGACCAAGTCATTGTGATGGCGCAAGGTCGAGTGGTGGCCATTGGTAGCCCAAACGAGCTTTGTATCCAAACGGGCAAAGATTCACTCGAAGAAGCCTTTATCCAACTTATCGGTACCGATGAAGGAATTGCAGCATGAATAAAATAATCACAATGGTGCGCAAGGAACTCATTGATGCGGCCCGTGATAAGCGCTCGGTGATGGCAGGACTCTACTACGCCATCGGCACGCCGCTGATTATGTGTGGCTTATTTATGGTACTGATTGGCCAGCTTACCAGCCCTGATGACTTAAAAATCACCATCACCAATCCCGATAATGCCCCAGATCTAGTGCGTTTTTTATCAAATAAAGGTATTACTCAAGGCAATATTAAAGAAGCTGACGTTAAAGACAGCACGGCAAAAGCGTTGACGGAAAAAGTCTCTGACACGCAAGATCTTAAAGCCATTGAAATGATTATTAGCACCGACTATGCCGCGCAAATGAACCAAGGCAAAGGTGCTGAGATAACGATTGTTGCCGATAACTCAGACGAGAAACTGCAAAACTCGATTCGTAGACTCGAAAGACAACTGCAAGCCTACAGCACAGAAATGGGCAGCCTACGCTTGATTGCCCGCGGTATCGATCCCCGCGTAATGCAGCCACTTAAGGTCAATATCCACGACCAAGCGACGACAGACTCTAAGGGTGGAATGATCTTAGGTATCGCGATTTTCACTATGATTTACTCGGTATTTATCTCGGGCATGAACCTCGCGATCGATACCAGTGCCGGCGAGCGTGAACGTAACTCTTTGGCGCTATTACTAAGCCATCCGCTCACGACACGCCAGTTAGTGTTATCGAAAATCATCGCTGTGAGTCTGTTTGCCCTCTTGGGATTAGTGCTGATTTTACTGGTATCCAAAATTGCCTATACCTTTGTACCTTGGCAAGAATTAGGTTTTAGCGTCAACATCACCAGTGAATTTATGGCACTGATGTTAGTGGTGGGTATCCCTGTGGCGTTGATGGCAGCTTGCTTACAACTGTTTGTGTCTTTTATGGCAAAGTCCTTTAAGGAGGCCCAATCCTACCTAACGATAGTGTTGTTTGTGCCCTTAGCTTTATCGATGGCCGCCAGTTACAACATAGCGCCAGATATGCTGCAGTGGTTGCCCGTATCGGGCCAGCAACAAGCATTAATGGACTTTATTAAAGGTAAGGACTTGCCCATGTTGCAGTTATTAGTTTCGACCCTCAGCACCTTAGCCATTGCAGTATTACTCGCCTTTGGCATGGAAAGGTCGCTCAAGAGTGAAAAGGTAATTTTTGGGCTTTAAAGGAGGCATATCAACGATAGAGACTAAAAAACAATTAAAACAAAAAGCCACTGAATATTCAGTGGCTTTTTGTTATTGACCTAACATTACTTTGCCTTAGGTCTAAAGGGTTTAATCACCGCTTCGTTACACTCTAAATACGGCCCTTCCATCAAGTCGATACAATAAGGGATTGCGGGGAATACCGCATCTAAACACTCGCGAATCGATTTAGGTTTACCCGGCAAGTTCACAATTAAAGAATCGCCACGCAATCCCGCGGTTTGGCGCGATAAAATTGCTGTTGGCACAAATTTTAATGACTCAGCGCGCATCAATTCGCCAAAGCCTGGCATCATACGATCGCATACCGCTTCAGTAGCTTCAGGGGTAACATCGCGTTTAGCGGGGCCAGTGCCGCCAGTGGTGACAATTAAGCAGCAATCTTGCTCGTCGGCCATCTTGATCAGCGTCGCTTCAATTATATGCTGCTCATCGGGGATCACTTGATAAATCGGCTCCCACTCGCTGGTGAGGTAGTCGTTGAGCGTGTCGATAATCGCCTTGCCTGAGATATCTTCATAAATCCCCGCGCTAGCACGATCACTTACCGTCACAATACCGATTTTTGCTTTGCTCATAATCCCATTCCCCAAACGTCAATGTATGACTTGCCCATTGTATAAATAACAACGGCTTCTGCTATATTCTCTGAGGCTAAAATAACATAAATATGCGGTTCAATGTGCTGTGGCAAGTCGACATTCGTCACGTATTGGCACTTACCTTCAGCTTGCTCGCATTTAATGCGCCGTTTCGCTATCGTGATCTTTTAATGCGGTCGCTGGCGATAAAAAACCGACTATCGCAGCACAAAGTGCCACCCCTGCAGCGGCCATAAAACCATATTGGAAGGCGTGATGCACTGTCTCAATTGGCAATTTTTTTATGGCATCGATGCCAAATTCAGCATCCGTTAGCGGTAATAAACCATACAGCAGCACACTAAACAATGCAGTACCGATGGCGGCGCCCATAGAGCGACACAGTGACACCATAGCGGTTATCTGGCTAAGCCGCGCCTTGCCAGACACGCTCTGCACTACAAGCTGCACACTCGGCATTACTGTGCCCAAACCAATGCCAACTAACACACCTAAGCCGCCAATCACATTGGCATTTTGCGGCACAATACTTATCAATAACAAACCAATACAGGCTAACCCCATACCAAAAGTCGGTAACCATTTAGGTGCCACGTCTTTACTTAACAAGCGGCCGGTCATCGTCGAGCCTATTACAATGCCGAACGTCATCGGCAATAGCAGTAAACCAGTTTGGGCGGGATTGATATTTAACCCCACCTGCAAATAAATCGGTAAAAAGAAGATCATCGCAAATAAGCAGGCCGCAAACAGTGCCGCGGTCAGCAGCGGCATATATACCGCCTTATTGGCGAGTAAATCTAACGGCAAAAATGGGCTCGCACGTCGCAGCTCCCACACTATCAATCCTAAAGAGCTTAAAACGACAAATACGGCAAACCCTAAACTTGTCACTGAAAGCCAAGAAAACTCCTGCCCCGCCACCGATAACCAATATAATAGTGCTGTGATAATGAGCGGAAATAACACCACGCCCACTAAGTCAAACTGGCCTTGGCGTATGGGTTTAATACTGCGTTTATGTAAGCCATTGAGCCGCCATACTGCCAATATGGACAGTGGAATATTCGCCCAAAATAGCCAGTGCCATGAATAAGCGTGCACCACTAAGCCGCCAATCACAGGGCCGCCCACACTCGCGAGGGTAAACATAGCGGCAAAATAGCCTTGAAAACGGGCCCGTTGACGAATAGGTACTAGCTCACCAATCAAGGACTGGGACAAACTCATTAAGCCGCCGCCGCCCATACCCTGCAAGATGCGTCCGGCGATCATATTGTCCATCGTGCCTGCGCTCGCAGAAACGATAGAGCCCAAGGCAAAAATCACGATGGCGATCATCAAGATTTTTGCGCGGCCAAAGTTATCCCCTAACCAACCGTAAATAGGCACCGAAGCCGCCATCGCGAGCATATAACCAATAGTGATCCACGAGGCTTGGCGCAGGCCGCCAAGATCTTCAACAATCGCAGGTGTGGCTGTGGCGAGTAAGGTTTGATCGACCGCTGCCAGAAACATAGGCAAAAAAACCGCCGAAAAAATAGCAAGGAAAACGGAAGTGGGTAAAGGCTCACTCTGGGGTAACGTAGGCTCTAGTGGCATGCTTCTCTACTTATCGTAAGGCTATAGTGGAATTAAATACGCCGTGCATTCCAATACTTAGATGCCCAATAACTGTTATGTAAACTTGAAATTTTCACCCCTTGGCTAGTGGACACATGCAGAAAACTATCATCACCGACATAAATACCGACATGGTGCGAACTCCAACCCGTCTTGAAAAATACTAAATCACCTTTGCGTAACTGGCTTCGAGATATAGGTTTACCGAGAGCTTGTTGTTCTTCAACCGTACGTGGCAGTGTTAGCCCTAACATTTTTTGATAAGCAACAGAAACAAAGGCCGAGCAATCTATGCCCCTTTTAGTACCGCCGCCCAGACGATAAGGCACACCGCGCCACTCCGAATGCAATGCAGAGATGTTGTTATCGTTCCAAACCGAGACAGGTTCAACTTGCTTTACCACAGGCTTAGGCTCTGGCGCGCTAGCACAAGCACCAAGTCCTAAGGCTAAGATAACTATCAGTAATTGTTTCATTAGCATTAACTCATTGCAGGCAGATTTCACAGTAAAGTCATTTAGTTTCTATCAGAAAATTCAGCTTAAGAGTCGCTCAAACACTAAAGTAACCTAATACCGCAGCACTCTACACTCAAATATCACTGCACTTTAGCAGATTTAGATAACCTAAAGCTTAAATCTATAATGCCGTCCATAATAAACGCACGCCCACCAATACCATTAAAATCAAAATAATGCGTTTAAATAGCCTATCGGAAATTTTATTCTGGATAAATAAACCGAGTTTTACACCTAGCCACGCAAGCGGCACCAGTAATAATGAGACGATAATATTCTCTTGGTTTATCTGCCCAAGTAAGCTGTAGGGAATAAGTTTAACTAAATTGACTACTGCAAAAAACACCATCGCTGTAGCTAAAAACTCAGGTTTAGCTAAGCGTAATGGCAATAAATACGCGTTAAGTGGTGGGCCGCCCGCATGGGCAACAAAGCTGGTAAATCCCGCCATTAAACCACAAAGCCGTCCAACCAATGGCGAAGGTGACGCTTGAGCTTTATCCCCAAGAATCAAACCATACAAACCAAACCCCAATGACACGCAACCCAAAATAGCCCGCAAATAGGCTTCATTCAGCCGATCAAACAGTAAATAGCCAATCAGAATACCCGCAATTGCAGCTGGCAGTAATATCCGTAAATGATGCGGATTATGTTGTCCCCACCATGAACGTACACTTAAAAAATCCATATAGATTAGTAACGGCAACATAATAGCGACTGCTGTAGTTGGGCTAATCGTTAACGCCAATAGTGGGACAGTTAACCCGCCGACTCCACCCGAAAACCCGATTTAGAAATACCCGTAATTAATACGGCGGGTATCGCGATTAACCAAAAAAGCGCGTCCGTAAACATCACCACATCCTGAATAATACTTTAAAGGCTAACAAGTTATTGTTGTAGTGGTAAAAAGCTATCGAGCAAACATGGCTGGGTCAATAAAAATGAATCTATTTAACCTGAACTCGGGATATTGGCTGTGGTAACTGATTAATCTTATTACCTTATTCGTAAAATTAACTCTACAGAGGTAGTTTTACCGTTATCAAGGCAAGTTTGCGTACCTAATAGCGGGCTATTAGTCGCAAAGTTAACGCAGATAAAGGGGAAAATAACCTGTAGAGACGCAGAGCTTATTCCGTATATGGACTCCACCTGTTTAGCAATTGCTTTGACAAAAAGATTAGATGCGCACGTATATACGGTTTTTTATTGAAGAAGCTATCTTCTAACCCATGATCTATTCGCACCTTCTGTCCTTATCGAGATTGTAGCGTTATCAACGCTGTCGGGATAAACAGGTTTTCAGAAGGTTGGTCTTACCTATTTGTTAATGCATTTTGCTGAACATTTCCTAAAAATATTTATAAAACTCTTTCTAAAACAATGTCCTATATGGCCTGGCTGTTATATTCGGTTCTGTAATTGAGCAATGCCCATGCGGTTCGAACGGTTTTATTGATTAACGCGACACAAGCACGTTTTATACCCACTCGCCTGACTAAATTGATAAGCCATTGCTGTTTATAGGTTTTTGCCTCTACTGGCAGTCTTGATATAACAGAGAGTGCGCCTTGATAGA
>NZ_JAKILU010000018.1 GCF_023283485.1 Shewanella glacialipiscicola | reverse complement strand
TGACGACATTGTTGAGCAGTGTTCCATCGCATGGAATAGCTTCATAGAGAATAAAGAAAGGGTGAGTAAATTGTGCTCTAGACGATGGGCAATTCTGACCAGTTAATTAATATAAATGGTATAAATCATAGGATTAGGCGCTGATATAAATGCAGATCTAGAAGCTGATTAAAGGCATTCGGTACGCTAGTGCGTAAACTGTATTGAATGATAGAAAACAAAAAAGCGAACCAGTGGTTCGCTTTTTTGGTAATAGCATGTCTTATATTAAGACTGGCTTAGTCTTGGGTATCAGCGTCTACCACTTCAGCCCATAGATCGTGCTCATCTGAATGGGTAATGCGCGCGCGCACTAACATGCCGGCTTCAAGCTCCGTTTCACCATTGATAAACACCATGCCGTCGATTTCTGGTGCGTCAGCAAAGCTGCGGCCAATGGCGCCTTCTTCGTCTACATCGTCAATCAGTATATCTAAGGTACGGCCAACGAAACGGGCTAAACGCTCGGCGCTGATTTCGGCTTGAAGTTCCATAAATCTGTGGTATCTGTCTTCTTTCACTTCTTCGCTGATAAGCTCGGCGATAGTGTTGGCGACAGCGCCATCGACTTCTGAATACTTAAAGCAACCAACGCGATCCAGACGAGCTTCTTTTAAGAAATCGAGTAGGATTTGGAAATCTTCTTCAGTTTCACCCGGGAAGCCGACGATGAACGTCGAGCGGATTACTAAGTCTGGGCAGATTTCGCGCCAGCGTTGAATCGCTTCTAATTGACGGTCAACACGGCCTGGACGCTTCATCATCTTCAGGATACGTGGGCTTGCATGCTGCATTGGAATATCCAAATACGGCAGGATTAAACCTTCCGCCATCAGCGGGATCAAATCGTCAACCCAAGGGTATGGGTAGATATAATGCAAACGCACCCAAGCGCCCATTTTACCAAGGTGGCGAGCTAGGCTAGTAATGTCTTGCTTAACGGGCATGCCGTTCCAAAAATCGGTACGACCGCCTTTGTCTTTGCCGTAGGCCGAGGTATCTTGGCTCACAACGAGAATTTCTTGTACGCCAGATTCCACTAAACGTTTGGCTTCATCTAAGATGCTGCCTGCTGGGCGGCTATCTAAGTCACCACGCAGTGAAGGAATAATGCAGAAAGTGCAACGGTTGTCGCAACCTTCTGAAATCTTCAAATAAGCGTAATGCTTAGGCGTTAACTTAACCCCAGTTTGTGGGATTAATGATGTAAAGGGATTGTGTTCTGGCTTAGGCACATATTTATGAACATGCTTTAACACGGCTTCGTAGCTGTGTGGTCCAGTGATTTCTAATACATCTGGATGCACTTCACGGATTTGGTTTTCTTTAGCGCCAAGACAGCCAGTTACAATCACTTTGCCGTTTTCTTCTAGGGCTTCACGTATCGCATCAAGGGACTCTTCAACCGCAGCATCAATAAAGCCGCAGGTATTGACGATAACCAGATCGGCATTGTCATAACTATTAGTCACTTCGTAGCCGTCGATGCGTAATTGAGTCAGAATTCGCTCAGAATCCACGAGGTTTTTTGGGCAACCCAAAGATATGAAACCAATGCGATTTCCAGTAGCAACAGCATTAGTGCTGGCAGCTTCTAATGTTTTTACTGGGATATCAAGCGTGGTTGTTTGCTTGGGTTTAAAAGTTTGAACTGTCATGGTTTCTCGCTGAGGTTTAAAGCAACCTTAAAAAAGTTGGCGGATTATACCTGAAGTGATTAAAAGGTACAGTAAATTTGGCTGAAAAGTGTACAGTTGAGTGGCGAGTATATGAAGTCGTCTTTAGCCCTATTTTGTGTATGGATATAAGAATAAGCGCTGGTGCAGCATCGCAGCGTTGGGGCGCACTAAAAAATATAAATGTTTTTTATCAATATTTGTTATAAACATTAACCCTTTTGATTTTGCCCTGCGTTTATAGGGAAGTATCAGGATTAACGGTGAAGGTTGGTATCCGGTTTCTTGTTTTCGCTATCCCATGTTAATGCTGGGATTTTAGATATTATTTTTGGAGTCAGTGATGAAGCAATCCTTTTTAGCAGTATTCGTGGCCGGTAGTTTATTTTCTAGCATGCTGATAGCTCCCGCTGTACTGGCAGCAGAAGTTGATTTTCCACACATTGAAACACTGGGCGTCAGTCAAATTCAAGTCGAACCCGATATGGCCGATTTGACGGTAGAAGTGTCCGTTACTGAAAAAACCGCTAAAGCCGCTAAAGATAATTCTGATGCCGCTGTGGCGAAGTTTATCGCTCGGCTTACTGCAGCTGGTGTGACTAAAGATCAAATTCAGAGTGCCAACTTAAATCTACAACCACAATACATATATGTGCAGGATAAAGGGCCTGAACTGTCGGGTTACACTGCCAGTCGCCAAATTACCGTGACAATAACAGACTTAAGTCGACTGAATACTATTTTAGACTCGGCCTTAGAAGAGGGTATGAATCGGGTAAATAATATTGCTCTAAAGTCGAGTAAAGAAGCTGAATATGTTGCCAAGGCTCGCCAAGCCGCGATTGTTGATGCTAAACAAAAAGCTGAGTCTTTGGCTAAAGGCTTTGGTGAAAGTCTTGGTAAAATTTGGCAAATCCGCTATTTCGATCAACGTCCAGTGCAACCTGTCATGTTGCGTATGAATGCTAAAGCTGAAGCCATGGGGACGACTGAGAGTTATCAATACGGTCAAGTGAGCATTGAAGATAGAGTCGAAGTGATTTATAAACTGAAATAGTAAATAAAGAACGGTTATTGATATGGGCGAACCACGTAGGTTTGCCCTATCTCATTTACTTAGTTTTCAAGCTTGATTTGTAGATGTTTTTATTAATTTTTTATTTGTCAGTTAAATTGCAATGATGGAGTATAAAACTGGCAAAATTAACAATTTATCCTCACACTAACTAGCTGCCATATTAAGGAGACCGTTTATGGATTTTCCCGCACGTATAAAACAACAAACTTGCATGGATTGCTTAAGTGGCAAGTCGCTAGGATTTGAAATTAGAATGGCATTCCAGCCCATTATTCATTGGCCGAGCCGGCAAATCCATGGTTATGAAGCCCTTGTCAGAGGCTCTGAGGGTCAGGGCGCCGCGTGGGTATTTGAACAAATCAATGATGACAATAAATATTACTTTGATCAGGCTTGCCGCGTTAAAGCGATAGAAACGGCTTCAAGGCTGGGACTCGATAAGATGCTCAGTATCAATTTTTTACCTAATGCGGTCTATAACCCTGAAACCTGTATTCGCGCAACCATTGAAGCCGCTGATATGTATGGCTTCGATATCCGAAAAATCATGTTTGAAGTGATTGAAGGCGAACAAATTGTTGACCTTAATAAATTGATCCGTATTTTTGAAAGTTATGCCAAACGTGGATTTATTACGGCTATTGATGATTTTGGTAGTGGTTATGCAGATATCAGTTGGCTGGAAACCTTACGCCCACACGTATTAAAATTGGATATGAATTTAATCCGCGATATTCATTTAGAACCCGCTAAACAGTTAGTCGTTGAAGATATTTTACGTATTTGCCTTGAGCAGAACACCACAGTATTAGCTGAAGGCATTGAGATTGAAGCTGAACTTAATTATCTCGCTGCCATTGGGATTGAATATTTTCAAGGCTACTACTTTGCTAAACCGCAACTTGAGCATCTGAGTACTTATGCTGAGCTCAACTTCCATGCGCTAACGTAAAATGCGTTAGCTCTTACTGTAGCGAGGCACTTAGATTAAGATGTATTCCATCACCGCGACTTGTGCTGTAACTGACGATTGGCAATTGGTTGTTTCTGATGTGGTCGAACTGATATATCATGCGCCACCTCAAATTGCCCCGTGAATGTTCCGCTACTATGTCTTCTAACGCGCTCTATACCGATTTATCCGCTTATTACGATTTAATGTGCAGCGATATCAACTATCAACAGCAGAGTGCTAGCGTTCATCGTTTACAACAATTCTTAGGTAATAATGGCCATCAGCACCTTGATTTAGCCTGTGGCACGGGTCCGCATGTACGGCATTTTATCGACTTTGGCTACCAATGTAGCGGTTTAGATATCAACCAGCCTATGCTTGATATGGCGATGCGCCGTTGTCCTGAAGCGCAGTTTAACCTCCAAGATATGACCACTTTTTACCTTGAACAGCGCGTCGACCTGATTACCTGTTTTTTATATTCTATCCATTACAGCCAAAGTATTGAGCGCCTTAAAAGTTGTATTGCCAGCGTGCACAGTGCGCTCAACGACGGTGGTTTATTCTGTTTTAATAGTGTTGATAAACACAAAATCGATAACACCACTTCGGTTAAACATTTTACCGAGTTTGCAGCTCATCATTTTGCTTTTGAGTCCGGTTGGCATTATGGCGGCGAAGGCGAGCAACAGCATTTAAAATTGAATATTGCCAAAAGTCGCCAGCCGTTTACGGCTAGTCTAGCAGACGCTTTACCACTATTTGATACACCAGATGCAGGTTTGCAAGAGATTGAACTATGGCAAGACCAACATACCATGGTCGCCACCAGTTTTACTGAGTTACAGCAATTGTTAGCCCCTTATTTTGACGTACATATTTTTGAACATGATTATGAAAAAATCGTGCCGTGGGATTGTGTATCCGGTAATGCATTATTTGTTTGCGTGAAGATTTAATCTTCTTTTGAAGGTTTGACAACTGGATATAGCTTGCTCGTCAGTTAAATAAAGAGTTATGCCTATTTATTATTTATATTATTTCATTAATATAAATGATAATTAATATAGTTAAATGTAACTTGTTTGTTGCGTTGCCATTTTACCTCGGAAATAGTTACAAATGCATAGGCAATAAATACATTTAGACAGCGTTTAGTCGCGATAGCGTTATATGATTATGAGACTAATATAGGTCTTGGTAAATGTTTCCTATTTAATTTATATTATATATTTTTTTATTATAATCATTTGATTTCCTTTGTTTTTTGTTTGGCTATTCTTTTTTGTAAACATTAGTTAATTAAGTTTGGCATTACTCTTGTATTGTATCTAGTGTATTTAAATAATTAACAAGGAGTTCTTTATGAAAAATAAAATTCTAACTTTAGCTGCTGTGATTTCTTTAGCCTCTTTTAGTGTATATTCTCATGCTGATAACATGAGCAACAGTGATGCCGCAGAAAACGGAATCTATGTCGGCGCTAACTACGGTTATTTAAAAGTCGATGGCGATGATGATTTTGATGATAATAGTGATGTAATGCAGGGCCTTGTGGGTTATAAGTTTAATAAATACCTTGCTCTTGAAGGTAGTTACATTAACTTTGGTGACTATGGTAATGGTTTAGCAAATGCCGAAACCGATGGTTATACGGCAGCTATTAAAGTTATGCTTCCGATTGCTGACCGAGTAGAGCTATATGCTAAAGGTGGTCAGTTATGGTATTCGACAGATTATGACGTCGTCGGTTTTTCTGGTAATGACGATGGCGAAGGTGTATTCGCCGGTGCCGGTGTGGCATTTAAAGTCACAGATCGATTTTTAATTAATGCTGAGTACACTTGGTATGATGCAGATATTAATGTTGATAATGTAGCCAATGGCGGAAAAACAGATACAGACTTTAATCAAGCGAGTGTCGGTGTTGAATATCGCTTCTAATGATTAGTCTTTTGATACTTATAATTTAAGTATTAAGGCGTGACACTCTCAGTGTCACGCCTTTTTTATTTTTATTTTTATTTTGATTTTATTTGTATTGTAAATTTTATTTGGTTTCACTTATTTTAAATAAAGATCAAAGTCGTGGGGCTTCCCCTTTAATGCTCCATGACCGAACTCATACACTTTTTATTAAATCAAGAGGTCTATTCGCCCTGCGGCAACTCAGAGGGGAGGTGAGCTTCTGTCGCCGCAGTGTTGGCCTTGCTAAACCTGAGGTGACCATATATGTCCTTCTTTGTCTGTCATTGCGGCCTTACGGCTGAGGTGAATCAAAGTCGTGGGGTTTCACCCCACACCCGACCAAAAGGGGAAAAGCGCCTGTTCCCCTTTTGGAAATCCCCCGGCGTCCCTAGAGAAGTTACATGCATTGATTAGTGGCTTCGTGCTTATTCGAAAATAGCTAACGCTTCCGATGGATCCGCTTTACATCCATGTAAAGCCCCCCAGTTCGGCAGTCCCTGCCTCTCGCTCATAAGCGCGAAAATCACCGATTTTCATTCGCCCCTTCCCCCCGAAAGCTACGCAGACGTCCTGTCTGCGTCACGCGATTTTCTTCAACGCTCTTCAGCAACTTCGCAGGGAAAGGTGTATTCCTGCGAATTATGTGTTGTCTGTGAGTTCTTTAAAGAAAAAGAGATCGCCTGTCCCATCTTTTTAAAAGCATTCACGTAGCAACGTGTACTGATGTAGAGATACAAACGTTATATTGGAATAAAGTCGTATTTCCTAAGCTTAGGCTCAAGGATAGAAGTAAATATTTACATGGATTGAAATATGAAAGATGGAATAGTTGCATTTAAGCTTATCTCGAGCTTAATCATCACTCCCATACAAAGCTGTGTACGTTATGTAAAACCGCTTTTTTATGTAACTTGGATTGTGCGAAGTCTTTTAGATGCTAAAAAGTCGGCGATTAATATTTTCAATTTGGGCGCTTGAACATCCCTCACATATATTGAAACCAGCTTGGTTATTAATTCAGCAGGTTAGCCATTGCTAACGCCAAAAGTTATCAACAAGATGTCCCCTAAATTCAGACTTGCAAATAAGGAAGAACCTCACTATCTTGTGTCTTAGCGAAAAAAAAACACTATATATAGTGCTTTTTTGCTGATGGATAGCGACTAAGGTACATGTAACACTCCACATGTTAATGAACCTTAGTCACAAGGATGTATACCGCAAGGCGATTTACTTGGTTTACTTAGAAGGTTAACGGGATCCCGTTGTTGGTACTATAGGATATCGCTTTAGACTCAGCAACACCCTAAGCAAGTAATTCGCCTTACATTGAAAACTTTGTTTAGGAAAAATATATTATGACCCAAATTAATATGGCTCATTTGAGTGAACGTTCTACCTCTGGCAGCAAAATTAATTTTGCTGTTTTTGAAGCAAAACCAACTAGCGGCAATAATGCAGCTTTACTTCACCAACTTACACAGGCTGCAAGAGCCTCTGGTTTAAGAGTTGACCAATCTGCACTAGCGTATAAATTAGGTAGCCGAGTAATGTTTGAAGGTGATCCAAATTTGGTAAAATATCTTGCTAAAGGTTGGTACCCTCAATGGACGCATAGTATCTCAATCTAACTGGGATTATTAATGGGTTTTAACGAGCTATCCATTGTTAATTTTGCAAAGTGTATGCTTGTGAAAAGGCATACAGATTGCTAGATGGGTTGGCGGGATTAAGCATTGGCATGTAAGTGACCGTTGACGGCATGGATGCCGTCGTTGAGCCCTCATGGATGAGTTTATGGCGTGTCACTGGAATGACAGTGCTTAATTATCAGCGATGTATTGGTTAAGTTTGTGAATGACTTAAACAAAAAGGCGCCTAAGCGCCTTTTCTATTTAAGTTTTGATAAAAACCAAAATCTGATTAAACAATCAAATGATACTCATCTTTGAGTATCTTAATGATATCTGCCTTTGGATTCGCTGGCAGCGGGATTGGAGCGCCAGTCACTTTCTCGGCAACGCCGGTGTAAGTGCGTGACACTTGCATCATGGCCTCAAGTGGGAGGTCATTGTCGCGGGCGAGGGCTTCACGCTCTGGCATTCTGTCTTTATTTAGCAGTACATCAGGATCGGGGAAATGAGTTAGCAGAAATTGGCGGAAACCCTCTTTAGAGTTTTCTAAAATCTTGCCATCGCGGTAGGCGGCGCCGTCCCAAATACGTGATGAGTCTGGAGTACCGACTTCATCCATATAGATAAGTTTTGAATTACCATCTTTGTCGGTGACATAGCCGAACTCAAATTTAGTGTCGACAAACACTTGATCAATGTCGACCAGTGCTTTTGATATCACCTTAAAACCATCTTTTAACAGCTTCTCGTACAGGTCAATATCAGCAAGCTTTTCAAAGCCAAAGGCTTGGTAATTGGCTTCGATGTCGGCTCGGCTGATGTTCACATCATCTTGGGCGGGCACGCCTGGGATGCCGGTTAAAATGCCCTTAGTCGATGGGGTGATTAACAGCTCTGGTAGCTTTTGATCTTTTTCTAAGCCTTCTGGCAGTGTAATGCCGCAAAATATCCGTTCGCCTTTTGAATAAGCGCGCCACATTGAGCCGGTGATGTACTGGCGACAAATGGCTTCAACTTTAATTGGGCGGGCTTTTTGTACTATCCATACGAACGGGTGTGGGATATCTAAAATATGGCTGTCGGCTAGGCCATTTTCGGCGAACAGTTTAAACCAATGATTAGAAATCGCGTTTAATGCCGCGCCTTTACCGGGAATACCTTTGAGGCCGCCTTCACCGTGGAAGATACAGTCGAAGGCCGAGATACGGTCGCTGATCACCATGATGGCGAGCGGAGTATCTTCAGGGACGTTGTAACCCTTAGTAGTAATTAAGCGGCGACTGTCAGCATCGGTGAGCCAGTAAACGCTGCGAACCTTGCCGCTGTGGACTGGGCTGTCGGTGCGGATAGGCAAATCGTTATTGATGGCAAGTACGGAATCAGCAAGACTCATGACGAGTATTCCTTAGGGTAGAGAGTGTAGGGATTAGGTTTTTATAAGTATCGGTTTGCAGATGGGCAGTGGCGTAAGCAACAGCCTGATTCATTGCAACCGCTTTATTATTTGCGCTTGGCTTAGGGCGTAAAGCGCTGAGCCAGTTTGCGGGATTTGATGTTAAATTTTCAGCAGTAATAATCTTATTAGTGAGCGGCATTTGAATGGTGTCTGCAGGAGATAATGCTTGAGGAAGAACAAACGCAAAGCAAGGTTGGCACCACATTGAGCGTGGTTCGCAGGGGGCGATTGCCGTAGTATTTTGCTCGAAAATGCTCACCATTAATCCGAGATAACCTTGTTTTAGACTGCCGCTAAAAAGTGGCAGCATTTTACCTTTTTTGACCAAATTTGCCACGGCTATTTATGTGGATGTGTGCGTTTTACAAGATAATTAGGCTATATCGTTAAACATTTCATCGGGTAAAGTGACTTAATAGCATAAAGCGGTTGTATGATGGCGTGGAGATAGTCACACTTAAAATCATCATGGATTAAATGACTAAAATAAATAATATCAAGAGGATAGGCTGATATGTCGCCACTAGTAGGGCCCAGTGTGGCTTTTAAGGGAAATGATTTTTTATCAAAACACTTTAATGGTTTGTCCGAAATAGCACAGGAGTGGCAAGGAATAGAGTTTGAAGATTGCTGCTTTCAAGATTGTCATTTTAGCGAGAGTATTTTTCGTAAGTGTAAGTTTATCGATTGCCGCTTTGTGCGCTGTAACTTGAGTTTAGTTAAAGTGCCTCAGTGTCAGTTTAGCGGGGTAGAGTTTGAAGAGTGTAAATTAGTTGGCATAGATTGGACCCGCGCCGCATGGTCGCGTTTAGCCTTTGCTGCGCCATTTTCTTTTAAACAATGCATCTTGAATGACTGTTCCTTTTTAGGTTTGTCATTAGATGAAATCATCATTGAAGAATGCAAGGCCCATGATGTGGATTTTCGCGAGGGCAGTTTCAACCAAGCTAATTTCACCTACACGGATTTTAGTCATAGTCTGTTTGGTCGTAGCCAATTACTTGAAGCCGATTTTAGTGAGGCTTCCCATTACGATATCGATATTTTTAACAATAAAATTAAAGGTGCTAAATTTAGTCGCGACGAAGCGATTTGCCTACTTAATTGCCTCGATATCGAGCTAATAGATTAGTCTACGGTTTGTTACTTTATTGTTAGTATATCTCAATAGCCGTTTGATTTCGTAATACCGCCTAGTTTTACTAGGTGGTATTTTTTTGCTTGTTTTTTCCTCATCTGAGTCGTTGTCGGCTTTATTTTTTTTGGCTAGTGCTGGCTTAAAGCGCTACAGGCGATTAACGGCTTAGCTGTACTCTTTTAAGTTATTTTTTGATGTATTTTAATATGTTTTACTTATTCAAATATATCTAAAATAAAGCAATGTATTGATATTAATGATATTTCTATAGTGCCACTCGAAAGTCTGTTTTTCCTACCGTTGATCTTATTCACGTATTTTTAGCCTTTTTTTTAATTTTAGTTGCGACAGATCACAGTCAACTTGCTGATGTGGTTTACCACAATATCCGCCTACCTCTTTTGGAATAACAATAACTGTGAAAATCCGCAGTGGATTCAATTTGTAATCCCAAAGATATAAAAATATTGAAATGAAAAAGTAAAACAAAAATTAGTCAGCGAAGCGTAATGCGTCATCGCTAATCTGCGATACGAGTGGAATGAGTGTGATGGAGGTAACTATGATTGGACTTAACAGGCGGACCTTTTTAAAGGGAGCGGGGGCAAGCGGTGCAACGTGCGCGTTAGCCAGTTTGCTGCCCGGTAGCTTAGCCGCATTAGAGAATAAGCATCTAAAGGGCATGGGCAAAGATATTGCCAGTATTTGCGAGATGTGCTCGACCCGTTGCCCGATTTCGGCGCGGGTAATTGAGGGTAAAAACGTCTTTATTAGTGGTAATAAAGCTGCTAAAGCCTTTGGCGGTAAAGTGTGTGCCCGCGGCGGCGCAGGCCATAGTTTATTGTACGATCCGCAGCGTATTGTTAAACCGTTAAAGCGGGTTGGCGAGCGTGGCGAAGGTAAATGGGCCGAGATTAGTTGGGATGAAGCCTACCGTTTAATTGCGGATAATTTAAATAAAATCAAAAAAGAATATGGCCCAGAGGCTGTGGCGTTCTCGTCTAAATCTGGCTCACAAGAAAAGCATTTGTTTCACCTCGCGACCGCTTTTGGTAGCCCCAATACTTTTACCCATGCCTCGACTTGCCCCGGTGGTTATGAGATTGCCGCTAAGGCCATCTTTGGTACTAAGGTTAAGCGCGATTTAAGTAATTCAAAATACATCATTAACTTCGGCCATAACCTGTACGAAGGCATCAATATGTCCGAAACCCGCGGCATGATGGCGGCGCAAATGGACAAAGGTGCCAAGCTGGTGGTGTTTGAGCCAAGATTCTCCATTGTGGCTGATAAGGCTGATGAATGGTACGCCATTCGCCCCGGAACTGATGTGGCCGTCGCCTTGGCGTTATGCCATGTATTAATTGAAGATAATCTTTACGACAAGGCATTTGTCGCGCGCTATGTCGAAGGCTTTGAAGCCTTTGCCGCTGAGGTTAAAGCCTATACCCCTGAATGGGCTGAAACGATTTCTGATGTGCCAGCTAAAGATATTCGCCGCATTGCCCATGAATATGCCGCCAAGGCGCCCCATGCCGTAGTGGATTTTGGTCACAGAGCTACCTTTACCACCGAAGAGTTTGAGATGCGCCGCGCCTTGTACGCCGCTAACGTCTTGATTGGTAATCTTGAATGTAAAGGCGGGATTTATATCGGCCAAAAACCGGCAGATTACAACAAACTCGCTGGCGAAGATGTAGCCCCCGTACTTGGTAAACCCGGCATAAAAGATATGCCTAAACCTCAGGCTAAGCGTATCGATCAGGTGGAAGAGCAGTACGCCATGATGTGGACGTCAGGCGGCGTGTATCAAACCATTCTCGATGCGACATTAAGTGCTGTGCCTTATCAATTACACGGCTGGGTGATGTCACGCACTAACCCAATGCAAACCCTGACCGACAGAGCTCGGGTGGTTGAAACCTTGAAAAAGCTCGACTTTGTGGCGGTGTGCGATGTGTACATTAGTGAAACCGCCGCTTATGCCGACGTGATTTTACCTGAATCGACCTATCTTGAACGCGATGAAGAAATTGCCGATAAATCGGGTAAAAACCCTGCCTATTATGTACGCCAACGAGTTGTTGAAACCTTAGGTGACACTAAGCCCTCTTGGCAGATATTTAAGGATGTTGGCGTGGCGATGGGTCTTGGCGAGTTTTATCCATGGGATAACATGGAAACATTGCAAATGCTGCAGGTTAACCGCGATACAGACCTACTGCGACGCATTAAAGACGAAGGTTTTGTGAGCTTTGGTAAACCGCTAATGCTACGCGATGCCAAAATGGTGGCTGATTTTACTAAGGCTTATCCAAGCGCGCGGCCGATGGACGATGATGGTACTTACGCAAGTGCACTGACCTTTAAAACACCCAGCGGTAAAATTGAACTGAGTTCTGCCAAAGTTGAAGCGATGGCGCCGGGGCGCGGGGTGATTAAGTTTCGCGAAGTGACACTTAAAAAAGCAGATGAGTTGTACTTTATCCAAGGCAAAGTGGCGGTGCATACCAATGGCGCAACCCACAATGTGCCTATGTTGGCGAGCTTGATGTCGGATAATGCCGTATGGGTTCACCCTGTTACAGCGGGCAAGTTAGGGATCAGCAATGGCGACCCAATCCGGCTTACCAGTAGTGTGGGCACTGAAGAAGGCCATGCCTTAGTCACGCCGGGTATTCGCCAAGATACCGTGTTTGCTTATATGGGCTTTGGTTCTAAAAACAAAGAGTTGGTTAGAGCGACAGGCAAAGGTATCCACTGCGGTAATTTACTTCCCCATGTTACAGCTCCCGTGTGCGGTATGACAGTGCACACCACGGGCGTCACGCTGGCAAAGCGCTAATCGGAGGCTTAAATGAATAAACGATATGTAATGGTGCACGACGAGAATAAGTGCATTGGCTGCCAAGCTTGTAACGTGGCGTGCCGCAGTGAAAATGGTGTACCCGAAGGCGTAACCCGTCTACAGGTGCGT
The DNA here is from genome assembly GCF_023283485.1 of Shewanella glacialipiscicola. Classification (GTDB taxonomy): domain Bacteria; phylum Pseudomonadota; class Gammaproteobacteria; order Enterobacterales; family Shewanellaceae; genus Shewanella; species Shewanella glacialipiscicola. The sequence goes on along the minus strand of NZ_JAKILU010000018.1, from coordinate 68,032 downwards.
GTTGAAGGGCCGTTTGGAGAAATGCCTAATCTACATTTTAAATACCACAGAGTATCTTGCCAGCAATGTGAAGATGCACCTTGCGTAAAGGTGTGCCCAACGGGCGCGGCCTATGTGGGTGAAGACGGTATTATTTCTATCCACACCGATAAGTGTGTCGGCTGTATGTACTGCGTGGCGGCGTGCCCTTATAAAGTACGCTTTATGAACCCAGAAACCAAGGCGGCGGATAAATGCAACTTCTGCAAAGACACCCGCTTAGCGCGTGGCGAAGAACCAGCCTGCGTAACGGTATGTCCAACTGATGCCTTAGTGTTTGGTGATGCCAATGATCCACACAGTGAAGTGGCCATCATGCTCAACACTAAAATAACCTATCAAGATAAAACCCATTTAGGCACTAAGCCTAGGGTTTACCGCGTTCCTACCAAAAGAGGGGGGATTGGATTATGAACAACACTTGGGGCGATATGGCGCAATATGATCCCGTCACTTGGCACTGGGTCATCGCCGTCTACTTGTTTATGGCGGGTTTATCTGCCGGCAGTTTATTGATTGGTATAGGTTTACGCTGGGCGAATAAGGAGCTGAGCGTCGGTGCAGAAAGCAGTATTCTCAAAGCGGCGGCCATTATTGGTCCTGTGGCGATTAGCTTAGGCTTGGCTTGCTTAGTGTTTGACTTAACCAAGCCGTTCCACTTTTGGCTGATTTTAATTCACTATAACTTCCAATCTGTGATGGCGATTGGGGTGTTAGCGCTACTGGCTTATTCGCCCTTAGCTTTCGCCTATGCGGTGATAGTGTTGCGTGATGACTTACCCAAATGGGGTTTGGGTTTTCTCGCCCCCGTTGCTAAGTTACTGATGCCATTTCGAAAGCTGATTGAAGTGCTGCTGTTTGTCCTCGCGATTGGCGTTGGTGCTTATACTGGCTTTTTAATTTCGGCGATGAATGCTTACCCAATGCTCAATACTGCGGTATTACCGGCACTGTTTTTAGTGTCAGGTTTATCGGCGGGAGCCGCGGCCAATGCGCTATTGGCATTAGTGATGTTTAAAACCGATAGCCACGATAAAACCTTAGTCAAGATGCACGGATTAGAGTTGCCCGTAATGGCGATTGAAATCTTGTTCCTGTTCATGCTGTTCTGCGCCTTGTACTTTAAAGGCGGCGCGGCGGCTGCGGCGTTAGCATCGTTAAGCTCAGGTTTATGGGCTAGCGTGTTCTGGGTAGGCGTTGTTGGAATTGGCTTTGGTATTCCGCTGCTGTTTATGCTGTTACCTGCTGCAACTCGCCACACTAAGGGGGCAATGATTATGGTGGCGTGTGCTAGCTTGACGGGTGTACTCGCCTTAAGGCACTTTATTGTGTACGCAGGGCAAAGCTATTTAAGCTGAGTGTTAACGTGATTTAGATATTGATAGATAAAGAAAAGCACTGATAATATCAGTGCTTTTTTATTACCAGAATGCAAAGGTATTTTACCTGTAAAGGACAGCTTATTAGGCTAATAGCTCAATAACAGATTTCACCGTTAATACTAAGGCGCTGATACTGCAAAGAATCAAAGTCGCCATTTTAGTCTTATCTTTGTCGACTCGGCCCACTAATCGCCCTGCGACCAAATAACCTAAAATCACCGAAGGTAGTAACATTAACGACAACCACAGATGCTTTAATTCTAATAAGCCAGTGATAGCCAAAATAGCCATAGCGATGGCGGAACTAAAAATAAAGAAGGCTGATAGGGCTGCGCGAAACTGTGAGGCATCTTTACCTGCTAACAGTATCGCCATTGGTGGGCCACCAATGGCGGCGATATTACCGAAAATTCCTGAGATTACCCCCGCACCGAAAAGCGTTTTTTTATTCACAGGCAGGCTAAATTTGTACAGGCTAAGAATAACCGCTACCGTCACAATGGTGGCAATGGACAAACCTAATATTGGTTGCGGTGCAAACAACAACAGGCTCGCGCCGATAAAGCCACCGGGCACTCGGCCGATGAGAGCATATTGCAAGCCATTGAATTCTAAATTGCCACGCTCGCGCATTAAGGTCAGTAGGGCGATAGTGAACCCCATCGCGATCACAGGACCAGGTACGAGCTGCGGATCGACAATATACAATAACGGGCTGGCGACAACCGCAAGGCCAAATCCAATCAAACTCTGGGTTATGGCACCAAGAAACACTACCACCGAGGCTAAAATAAGTGTTTGTGGGTCTATCATTGAAAACATAGGATTCCTACATACTCAAACACTCTTCAAGATGTTGAAACATGTATCTTGAGGATATTTGGGTATAAACAAAAAGGGATCGATAACGATCCCTATTGATGAGTACTGTGATCCTGAATGCGATGAGTCGCTATTCCATATCTTCCCACTCGATTCCCATTTGATCCATCAACAACTTGGCTTCAGCAGGAATACTATCGGGACTGTCTTTTGACAAATCTTCATCATTCGGCAATGGCTGGCCGGTATAGGCGTGCAAAAATGCCTCACACAACAACTCGCTGTTGGTGGCGTGACGCAAATTATTGACCTGACGACGAGTTCGTTCGTCCGTAAGGACTTTAAGCACTTTGAGCGGAATAGACACAGTAATTTTTTTTACTTGTTCATTCTTCTTGCCATGTTCAGCATAGGGGCTGATGTATTCCCCATTCCATTCAGTCATTGACTCACCTGTTATAACGCTAAATTCGGGGCAGATTTTAAACCCTTACCAACAACAGTCAAATTATTGCGACTATTTCTTTGTGATGCAAATAGATTTCTTTATGTTTAGACGTCTAAACGTCTTTAAATTGATTGACGATAGCGTTGAGCTTAGGTACCTTTAGACGTCCAGACATCTCTATCTGTCTACCGAATTTAGGAGCCCATCCATGGCAGAACGTCAATTAGCCACACTGGCAGTGCGTCAGGGTATCGAAACTGATACTCAATATGGCGCAGTAGTGCCACCGATTTATTTGTCGACTAATTACGCCTTCGATGGTCATAAAAATCCCCGTGAATTTGATTACAGTCGTTCAGGTAATCCTACTCGCTGTATTTTAGGCGATGCGTTAGCGCAATTAGAACATGGCGCCACAGGCATAGTAACTTGCACAGGAATGGCGGCTATCACTTTAGTCACCACCTTGCTGGGGCCTGATGACTTATTAGTTGTGCCCCACGATTGCTACGGCGGCTCGTACCGTTTATTTATCAACTTAGCCAAAAAAGGCCAGTTTAAGCTAATTGTGGTTGACCAAACGGACAGCCAAGCGTTAGCGATTGCGATAGCACAAAAACCAAAAATGGTGTGGCTCGAAACCCCATCGAACCCATTATTGCGCGTGGTCGATATTGAAGCCATTGCCAAATTAAGCCACGACGTTGGCGCGCTGGTGGTGGTCGATAACACCTTTTTATCGCCGATATTGCAACAACCCTTACAGCTTGGCGCTGATATCGTGATCCACTCCACCACTAAATATATTAATGGTCACAGCGATGTCGTTGGCGGAGCCGTGGTCACCAAAGATGCACAAATCGGTGAAAGCTTACATTGGTGGTCGAACACGTTAGGCTTAACGGGGTCGGCTTTTGACAGTTACTTAACCCTGCGCGGTCTGCGTACTTTAGCGGTACGTATTCGTGAGCATCAAGCCAATGCGCAGCGTATTGTTGCCGTGTTAACCCAAAGCCCTGTGGTGAGCAAAGTCTATTATCCTGGTCTTGTGGATCATCCCGGCCATGCAATTGCAGCCAAGCAGCAACAGGGCTTTGGCGCTATGCTAAGTTTTGAGCTCAAGGGTGGCGAGGCCGAAGTTGTGGCCTTTTTAGGTGCGCTCAGTTTATTTAGCGTGGCAGAAAGTTTAGGTGGTGTGGAAAGTTTAGTGGCAGTGCCTGCGACTATGACCCACAGAGCCATGGAGCCGCAGGCGCGTTTTGAGGCTGGCATAAAAGAGACTCTATTGCGTCTGTCAGTGGGGATTGAAGATGCCGCTGATTTAGTTGCAGATATTCAAGCAGGACTTGTCGCAGCTGCGGCTTGTTAGTAGAGGAATAATCGATGGCACGTTGTCACTTACACAAATTTGGTGGTTCCAGTTTAGCGGATGCCGATTGTTATCGCCGAGTCGCCCATATTCTATTAACCCACGGTCATAGCGATGATTTAGTGGTGGTGTCTGCGGCGGGTAAAAGCACGAATTTCTTGTATAAATTACTGTCGCTGCGTGATGCAGGACAATTATGGCAAGAAGAGTTACAGGTCTTAATCAGCTACCAACAAGGTTTAATTGAGCAACTATTATCCAGTGAGCAAGCCCGCGATTTACGTGAGCGTTTAAGTACCGATAGATCGCAATTAGTGACCCTGTTATCTCTTGAACAGCATAACGAATACCAAGTGAATTATGTGGTCAGTTTTGGCGAGCGTTGGTCGGCTCGTTTGATGGCGGCGCTGCTACGTGAATCTGGTGTGGCTGCAAGCCATGTGGATGCCTGTTCCATTTTAATTGCCGATGAAGCCGCAGTACCGCAAATTCGGCTGCAGGAATCCCGCGCTAAAGTACACGCATTATTAGCAGCGCACCCAAATGAACGACTAGTTATAACAGGGTTTATTTGCGCCAACGAGCGTGGTGATACGCTATTACTTGGCCGTAACGGCTCAGATTTTAGCGCCAGCCTGATTGCTAGCCTTGCCGATATTGAGCGGGTAACCATTTGGACCGATGTAGAAGGGGTGTTCAATGCTGACCCGAATAAGATAAACGATGCTAAGTTATTGAAAAGCATGTCACTTGCCGAAGCCGACCGTCTAGCGCGTTTAGGCTCGCCAGTATTGCATTGCCGCACTTTGCAGCCGCTATTTAATACCGAAGTGAGTTTAGCGGTGCGCTCAAGTTATGCCTCGCACACTGATTTTACCTTAATCGCGCCCCACAGCTCGTCGGCGAGTGCACCGGTAGTCACTAACCTCAATACTGTGGTGCTATTTGGTTTTAAATTTACTGGCAAGTTAACTCATTTATTAGATTTATTGATAGCCGCGGGTTTAACACCATTGGCTCATTGGACGTCTGCCCATCAAAGGGTGGAGCTGGCCTATACCGCTGAAAATCAAAAACAAGTTCAAATATTACTCGATGCCGAGGCACAAGCATTAGGGATCAGCGATCAGCAGATCAACACAGATCTCGGCCTAGTGGCATTAGTCAGTGCTGATGCTGAGCATTATCGTCGCAGTTTTGCTCGCTTACTGAGCCGTGACGCTAAACCTTTGTTTAGTGGTGACTTAAGTTTGGTGACTTTGGTACCACAGTCGCAGGTCAATCTATTAACGCAAAAGGTGCATCGCCGCTGTGCAGGCCCGCGTAAGCGCATTGGCGTTTTATTGCTGGGTGTAGGCAATATCGGTGAGGCGTGGGTTGATTTATTTAAGTCAGTTTCGCCATCTCTTGACCGTGAACTCGAAGCCAGTGTTGAGTTGGTCGGCTTAGTTAGTTCGAGTAAAGCCTTGATTAAACCCGCAGGGATTAATCTCGCGGCGTGGCAGAGTGAGTTTAATACCGAGGCAACGCCGTGGCAGTACGAGCATTTGTTCGAACAATTAGAACAGGTTAAATGTGATGAGCTGGTGGCCTTAGATATCAGTGCCAGCGCCAGTTTAACGCTGCAATATCCTGAGTTATTTGAGCGCGGCATTCATATTGTCAGTGCCAATAAACTCGCAGGCTCAGGCCCATTGCCTTTCTACCGTGAGTTAAAGCAGCAGTTAGGTAATCGCCGTTTATTTTGGCGCTATAATGCCAGTTGTGGCGCAGGTTTACCTATTCAACATGCGCTCAATGATTTGCGTAACAGCGGCGATAGTGTTGAGGCCGTGGGCGGGATTTTTTCTGGCACCCTGTGTTGGTTATTTGAGAAATACGACACCAGCAAGCCATTTTCTGAATTAGTGATTGAAGCCAGAGGGTTAGGTATCACTGAGCCGGATCCGCGCGACGATCTGTCAGGTCGCGATATGCAGCGTAAACTGCTTATCTTGGCCCGTGAGATTGGCCTTGAAATAGAGCTTGAAGATATTGAACTACGCTCACTCGTACCAGCCGACTTGGCCGATATTCCCTTAGATCAATTTATGGCTCGTATTGGCGAGTTAGATCACGATTTACTGCAGCAATACGGCGCAGCGGCGGAGCAAAATAAGGTACTCAGATACGTGGCATCTTTAGATAACAGCGGCCCAGAGCTTAAAGCCGAAGTCGGTTTGCAATGGATTGATGTCCATCATCCCTACGCTAACTTAACCCCAGGCGATAACGTGTTTGTGATCCGCAGTGTCTTCTACCAAGGTAACCCGTTGATTATCCGTGGACCGGGCGCAGGGCGCGAAGTGACCGCCGCCGCGGTGCAGTCGGATCTGACACAGATCTGTCGCGATCTGCTGCAGGAATAACCCACAATCAACCCTCTTAAAGGACTCCTTCGAGTCCTTTTTTATTGGCTAAAATAAATAGTCGGCTTTAGCGGACAGAAAATACTGAGATGGGCATTTTTTGGCTTGACTTACATCTTAGTTTCTCTAGTATATGGACATGTAGACGTCTAAACGTCCATTTAAACTAATTCATATTAGCAAAGAGTAGCGCCAAGGGCGGTTGAGGAAATACACATGGCTTTTCATCACGCACAACATTCACAGTCGCTAAACCAAAGCTTGTCAGAGCTTAATGGCGATATTAATGTTTCTTTTGAGTTTTTTCCGCCATCGACCCCCGAAATGGAACAAATTTTATGGAACTCAATCCGCCGTTTAGAGCCACTCAAGCCTAAGTTTGTGTCAGTAACTTATGGCGCTAACTCTGGCGTGCGCGATCGTACCCACGGCGTGATTGAACGTATCCAGCAGGAAACTAACCTTGTTGCAGCGCCGCATTTAACCTTAGTCGATGCCAGCGATGAAGAGCTATTAGAACTGGCTAAGCATTACTGGAAATCGGGCGTGCGTGACATAGTGGCGCTACGGGGAGACTTACCTGCTGGTAGCGCAAAACCCACCCGTTTTGCAGCTGATTTAGTACGTTTGCTGCGCTCAGTGGCCGACTTTGATATTTCTGTCGCCGCCTATCCTGAAGTACATCCCGATGCAAATAATGCACAGGCAGATTTAATTAACCTTAAACGTAAGATTGATGCGGGTGCTAGCCGCGCGATTACTCAGTTTTTCTTCGATGTGGAGTCTTACCTGCGTTTTCGTGACCGCTGCGTTGCTGCGGGAATCGATGTTGAAATTGTGCCGGGCATTTTACCTGTGACCAATTTTACTCAGCTGAAACGTTTTGCGGGTATGACTAATGTGTCACTACCAGGTTGGCTACATAAGCAATTTGAAGGTTTAGAAAACGATGCGGGTACGCGCCAATTAGTCGGTGCAAACGTGGCGATTGATATGGTTAAGGTGTTGTCACGTGAAGGCGTGAAAGACTTCCATTTTTATACGCTAAATCGCGCCGAATTGACCTACGCGATTTGCCATACCTTAGGCGTGCGGGTGTAATTTGCTATAGATGCAGGAAATGTCAGATAAAAAAACGCCGCAATAAATGCGGCGTTTTTGTTTTTAGGCGAATAATCGCTAAATCTTAAATTGTGCTAATAGAATTTGTAAACGTGCAGATAGTTGTGCCAGTTCGTCGCCCGCCTGCGCCGTTTGCTGTGCGGCTTGGGTTGAGCTATTGGCAATATCGTTGATGTTATTTACGTTTTGATTAATTTCTGCCGAGACAGCACATTGCTCATTTGCAGCGCTGGCAATTTGAATATTCATTTGGCTAATGGTTGATACTGCGTGCGTTATCGCTTCGAGTGACTCACCGGCTTGATGCACCTGTTCAACACAATTTTGCGTCGTAGTGGTGCTGGTCTTCATAGCGGCAACGGTCGACTTGGCTTTTTGTTGCAAGACTTCAATCATCTGCTGAATTTCAGAGGTTGAGGTTTGGGTGCGACTGGCAAGAGTGCGAACCTCATCGGCCACTACTGCAAAACCTCGTCCCTGCTCTCCGGCTCTAGCGGCCTCAATTGCGGCATTAAGTGCAAGTAAGTTGGTTTGGTCGGCGATATTACGAATAACGATCAATACTGAATCAATTTCAGTGGTGTTCCGCTCTAAATCATCGATTGCGTTGGCCGCATTTGCAATCTCTTCGGCGAGGATGTTAATCGTTGCGACGACTTTTTGTACCACCAATTTACCTTGTTCAGTTGACTCATCGGCATGATTAGCGGCGTCAGCAGCATCGGTCGCGTTTTGAGCGACTTCTTGAACGGTAGCAGCCATTTCGTTCATGGCGGTGGCAACTTGTTCAGTTTCGAGATACTGACGATGCGCCATTTGCTGGGTTTCTCGCGTAATCCCCGACATTTCTTCGGCCGAGGTTGCCAGTAAATTCGTCGAGTCAGAAACCTGCGAAACGGTAGAGTGGATTTTTTCGACAAAGCGGTTAAACGCCTGTGCTAATTCGGCAATTTCATCTTTGCTTGTAATAACCATTCGACGTGTTAAATCGCCTTCTCCTTCAGCAATATCATTCATGGCAGCGGTTGTTTCTGCGATAGGGCGAGTAATACTTTTAGCGATAAACCAAGCGATACCTGTACCGACAAAGAGTGCGGCTAAACCAATTAGTAATAGCTTTAAACGAATATTAGCAATGGCTCGCTCGGTGTGGCTTCTGTCCATTGCAATATCAAGTACTCCAAATATTTGCCCTGAGTAATCTTTTATGGCGTGACGATATAGCGCGTAAGATGTGTTATTTAAGGTGATTTTTCGGCTGACTTTGTTGCCTTGCATGACCGCTTTAAGCTCACTTACTGCTTGAGTATCTGGTGTAAATGTAGCGCCAAAGGGTTTGAATCCATTACCTTCGGGTAATAACAAAGCAATATCTGCTTGATAGGCCTGTTTAAAGTTATCAAAGAAAGGTTGCCCAAATGACATGCCTAATTCGACTGAGCCAGTATGGTTCCCCTGATAATTCATCGGCACTAAACCACGAATACCTAAGCCTTCAACACCGTACTCCAGACCGCTTAATGAGTGTTTTTGCGTATTGGTTTCAACAATTGTTTTACGGATAGCGCTGAGATCATCGCCAAATTTCTCTGGGCGGTGTAATCGTAAAAAAGAAGTGGCGGGTGAGGTGTGAAATTGAAATTGTTGTACGTCAAATTCTTGCTTCAATTGTTTAAATATTGGCAAAGTGCGCGCAGCAAGTGCATCACGGTTTTGTTCAGCAAAGTCGCTTTGAATTTCAGGTGTTAATGAAATAATTGTTGCCATTGCCTGCGCAAGCTTGCCTGACGAAGTAATTTCAGCAACGGCGGTTTCATATAACTTTTGTAGTTCTCGTTGTTCGGACTTTTCAACCTGATTGCTGAATTCTGACAGTACGAACGGCAAGATAAATCCCATCATTGCTAACAATAATAAGCAGATACCAATTACGATCCTCGAACTAATTTTTAGGTTTATCACGGTAAATTTCCCAGTTGGATATATCAATCTTATTTACTTGCCTGCAATTATAAGGATGCATCAATTGCAGATTTACGATGGCATAAGTCATTTTAACTGATATTTTTTATTCGGGGTCGTTTTGTGATCTGTAGCACACAAGTTTTTTTAATTCTAAATATTTACTTAGCAGGCTAAGTAAGTATAATGCTTAGCCTGCTAAGTAAATGGATAATGACATGGATACTGAACTAGAGCGGCTTAAAGAGTTATCGCTGGCAGAAAATCTAGGGCGTTTACATCGACTATGGCGCACGGTGGCTGATATTGAACTCGCACCGCTAGAGTTAACTCATCCACGCTGGACAGCGCTCTGGAAGCTATTGCGTTTAGGTGACAATGTGAGCCAAAAAGTGCTCGCCGATGCACTCGAAATTGAATTAGCGTCTTTAATGCGGACCTTAGGTCAATTAGAAGAGCAAGGGTTAGTCTGCCGCCATAGCTGTAAAAAGGATAAACGCGCAAGGATTGTGAGCCTGACGCCAGCGGGGCGTGATGTATTAACGCAAGTAGAAAAACGGATTATTCAAGTACGTAGTGAATTGCTAACGGGCATTAGTGCTGTTGAGCTTAATGAATTTGAACGCATTATTGGACTAATTAGCCACAATGCGTTAGCGAAAATGGCCACCGCGCCGGTAATAATTGAGTGAGAAAAAGATGACACCGGATCAACAATTTGCCCGCTTAGTTAAAATAGCAATGCTCGGTTTCGTGCTGATATTTGGCTATTTTATGTTTGCAGACACTGTGATGCCCTTAACACCTCAGGCTATGGCGACTCGTGTAGTGACAAAAGTCACGCCACAAATTAATGGTAAAATTCAAACAATAGCGGTAACTAATAATCAGACCGTCGTGAAAGGGGATTTATTATTCGAGGTCGATCCTGCGCCTTATTTATTGGCAGCATCCCAAGCTAAGTTAGCATTAGAGCAAGTTTGGCAAGATAACGCAGAGTTAGATGCTTCACTTTTAGCCGCTAAAGCGGATGTGAATGCCAGTATGACGACGGCGCAGCAAAAACGCAGTGAAGCTAAACGTCTTGATACCTTATATGTCACCCACGGTATTTCTTTACAGCAACGCGATCAGGCCAGTAGTGATGCTGCTACCGCGGAAGCGAATTTACTCGCGGCGCAAGCCCGTTTAGAAAAGTTAAAAGTGAGCCGTGGCGTTTATGGTGACGGCAATCTTAAAGTGCGCCAAGCACAAAATCACTTAGAACAAGCTGAACTTAACTTATCCTATACGCAAATCCATGCTGATCAGGATGGTGTGGTAACGAATCTACAACTTGAAGTGGGTAGCTTTGCTTCTGTTGGACAGCCACTTCTCGCATTGGTATCAGATAAAGTTGATATTATTGCTGATTTTCGTGAAAAAAGTTTACGCGGTATTACAGCTTCTTCTATTGCTTTGATTGCTTTTGATGGTGAGCCTGGCCGACTTTATCGTGCGCAAGTGAGCAGTGTTGATGCTGGGGTGAGTGCAGGGCAGTTTGATGCGAATGGTCGTTTAGCTGCGCCACAAGAATCAGATCGTTGGGTACGCGATGCGCAACGTTTAAGGTTGCACTTAGTATTAGAGGGTAATGCATTGAATAACTTACCCGCCGGAGCGCGCGCGACGGTACAGCTACTACCTGAAAATAGTCTATTTAGCCTGTTAGCTAAGCTACAAATAAAAGTCATTAGTGTGCTGCATTATATCTACTAAATTTATGCTTCATGTTGGCCGCGGAAATAGGTTATTTCTAAAAAACTGACCTAATTAATGGGTTCAGCTTTCCCCTAAATGCAGGGGGTTACCCCAAGCATGATCAATTTAAATGAGTTGTAATGTAGATGAGTACCAATCTAGGTAAGCTGCACTGTGGATATAGATTTACGATGAAAATAAATTTAATACAAGGCGAGCTGTATGTTGTTATTACGCCATAGTCCACTGACTGCCAACGATTTACGCCAGTGCTTGCGCATTGCAACCGGAGGCACCATTGGTTTTACCCTGTGCAAAATTTTTGGCTGGAGTAATGGCGTATTTTTTACGGTCACACCTATGCTATTGCTTGGATTAGTGCCGGTGATGAGCGGCCATGCTATGCGTCAGCTATTAGCTTCATCGGTAATGGCGGGTATTGAAGTCGGATTACTCGGTGGTTTTTTTGGTAGCCATCCAGGATTAATGACGCCGATTGTTTTTTTACTGTTTTTATATCGTTTTGCCGCCATGTCACGCGGCAGTTTATTTCTATTTGGTGCCAATGGTGTGCTGAGTTTGAGCATTATGCTGCATTTCTCCAGTTATCCTAATACCGATTTAAATGACTTAGTATTCAGTAATTTCTGGGCCACGGTACTCTCAGTGGTGATAGCTTATTTAATGATGGCACTTTGGCCAGATGTAGAGCCCAGAGTGCCTTATAAGCCCGGACCTAAGGCGCCACACCGGATGCGACATGAGGCGTTGCTTGGGGCCAGTATTGCGACGGCTTCCTTTCTAATATTTCAAATATTCGATTTACGAGACTCTATGTCAGCCCAAGCGACAACTTTATTATTGTTGTTTCCTATGCACTGGGATGGCGCCTTAGATTATGCCCGTAAACGTGCCATTGGTACGTTACTTGGCGTGTCATTTGGGGTGTTAGTACAGTTTTTTCTTTATGATTGGTCTGGGTTATTGCTATTGATTGTGCCCTTGTTGTGGATAGGATTAATGCTATTTAGCCAAGCACACGTTAGGGAAGCCAATGGCTCAGGAGTGGGGTTTGGCGCGCTGACAACCTTAGGTATTTTATTTGGGCAATATCTTACCCCAGGCAATGATCTTATCTTTAGCGCCCTTTATCGGGTGAGCAGTATTTTTATTGCCATCGTCGCCACATTATTTATGTGTTATTTAATCCATAAAATATTGAATCGTTTTGAATCAACTCGTTTTGGTTATTAGTGTGTATTAAACTAGTGAGACTATTTTGCAGTTGATGACTGCAAAAATAAATCAATTCGGTTTTTACTGCATAATAAATAAGACGTAATTGTACTTTATGCTTAGCTGAAAATAAGCATAAACAATAATAACCACCTATGCTTTAGAGCTTCACCCCTTTTAAAGGAACGCAAATGAAGATTAACACATTGGTCATTAGCCTGACGCTTGTCAGTGGCTATGCTGCCGCCTCGGATACTCCTGTGCAACCCACAGGCGCTATGCCTCCATCAGCACAACTTTGTGTGAGCTGTCATGGCGCACAAGGTGAGGGTATTGAACCGCTTGGCCCACGATTGGCTGGACTCTCATCGGAATACATTTCAACGCAGCTACACCATTTTCAAAAGGGCATACGCCAAAATGCCACTATGATGCCAATGGCTATGACGCTTCAAGGCGACGGGATTGAGCAAGTCGCCAGCTATTTTTCAGCCCAGCAAGTTAAGACCCAGGTTACGCCATTGATCCGCGGTAAACAGGTTACTTTTGCTGACGATACTGCACGTTTAGCTTACCAAGGTGATTGGTCTCGTGGTTTACCAGCCTGCGTGACATGTCATGGCCCTTCGGGATTAGGCGGTGGTTTATTTCCTCGCTTAGCAGGTCAACAAGCCAGTTATATCAAAACACAGTTATTGGCATGGCAAGATGGCGCGCGTAAAGGTGATGTTGATGGCATGATGGCGAATGTTGCCAACAAGCTTACCGCTGCTGAGGTTGACGCTTTAGCAACTTACTTTGCCAATTTGAAATAAGGAACCGGCCATGAAATATTCTGCAATGTTATTACTGGCTGCGACGGGATTATTTACCCTTCAGGCGCAAGCATCTTCAACGGAACAGGCACCGGAGCGTCCTGATAAACAAGCACCGTTACCTTCTTTCCCTAAAATGCCAGAGCAAACCTATTTAACGCCTAGACCTTTAAGTGCAATCCCTGATGGGGCTTTTGGCGATAAGGTGCGTTTAGGTTATCAACTGTTTGTTAATACGCAGCAGCTGCGCGACAAGTATGTGGGTAATGAACTTAACTGTACTAATTGCCATATGGATGCTGGCCGCAAGGCTAATGCCTCACCGTTATGGGGCGCTTATTTTGCCTATCCGGCTTATCGTAAAAAAGACGATAAAGTCAGTAGCTTTGAAGAGCGCATCCAAGGTTGCTTTAACTATTCTATGAATGGCAAAGCCCCAGCTTCGGGTAGTCCTGAGTTAGTGGCACTTTCTGCCTACGCTTATTGGTTAGGTATGGGCGGCTTGATGGATGAAGCCAAAATCAGTGGTCCAGTCCCTGAGCTGAGTGATACTGAACTGCTTAAAGGCGCCAAACGTGAAGATTTCCCACTACCAGAGGGATTAGCTAAGGTGATGACCGTTGAGCAGCGTGCCAACTTGCCGGGTCGAGCTTATCCTGAAATACCAAAACCTGAACTCGCCTATTCGCCAGAACGGGGTAAAGAGGTGTATGTAGCCCATTGCCAAACTTGCCACAGTGTTGATGGTCAAGGTCAAGCGATTGCTGGCGTGTATGCACTACCGCCGCTGTGGGGACCTAAAAGTTACAACTGGGGTGCGGGTATGCACAGAGTCAACACCGCTGCATTTTTCATTTATGAGAATATGCCCTTTGGTAAGAGCATGCAGTTGACTCACCAACAAGCTTGGGATGTTGCCGCTTATATCAACTCTCACGAGCGTCCACAGGATCCGCGTAGCAAAGGTGATGTCAAACAGGCTCAAGAGAAATACCATAATGACAGTGACTATTATGGGCTGAGTGTTGATGGCAAAGTGTTAGGCACTGAGTCTTACCCTGTTTTTCCTAAAAAGTCATAGCCTAAAGCGTTAGGTCTGAGTTAGGCCTAGTTTGGATGAGTTGGGATTCGTTGGAGTGAGTTAGATATAAATCTAGACTTATTACCATGAACCAAAAAGCCAGTAGAGGTTATCTTTACTGGCTTTTTAATTGGTCAAAAGGCGTTGATCAATTCTACTGAGTCATCTGTGAGTTCAGTTGTTGGGATTTTCGTGATTGCAGGTATCAACGTATAGGTGAGTCATGGCATTCATTCGTCGGCAGAGTGAATATAAATCTAAGGTTTCTATGTTTATAAACGAGAGCAATAGAGTACGGATAGTTTGCTAAATATGGAGGCTGTTCAAGTTACATTCCAACGATGTCGACTTAGGCTTGAAAAGACGTTTACCCCATAGACTAGACATCGGCATCTGCTGTAAGTCTTTTTAATTGTGAGTATTAGGTTTAATAGACAGGTGCAGGCCTAACCATTATCTTGTAGCCACCAAGAAGAATGCTAGCTAGCGGCCTCAAGCCTATGTAGGCAAAGGGATATCGGCTTTTTATGGCGAGATATGGGTGCTGCATCTAAATTTAAATCAGTCCCAATGACCAGCACAGGCCGCATGGTGTGCAAAATTGAAGGAGAGACCGAATGGATCCTGTGACTCAAAGTGTACAGCAGATGTATGAGCAATACCCTTACCCATCTGGGTTACCCAATATGACGGCGGGATTCGATATTCGGCTGCTGCTTAGTTATGTTGAGCAAAGCCCCAAAGATAGTCGGCCATATCATGCCTTAGAGGCAGGATGTGGTCGGGGCCCCGCTGTATTGGCCGCCGCAACATTGCAACCTGAAGTCACCTTTAGTGCTATGGATATCAATACTGTAGGCCTTAAAGAGGCCACCCTTAATGCTGAGCAAAGAGGGCTTAATAATCTTACGTTTCATCAGGTCGATTTAATGGCGCTTACAGGTATAACTGTGCCTGAAGGTGGTTTTGATGTTATTCATTGCGCAGGAGTATTGCATCACACAGCAGATCCACAGCTAGGGCTTAACAACTTGGCTGAGATATTAGCCCCCCATGGGGTAATGTCAATTATGCTCTATGGTACCTATGGCAGGCAGGCACTCTATCGACTGATTGATTGCATCGATATTTTAAGTCCCATACAGGCACAGATTTCTGAGCGAATAGCACCGGGGCGTTTATTAGCAGAGGCCGCAGAGGACAGCCTATTTAAGGATAATTATTGGTCATCCACTTACCTAAACCCAGACGTCGAATTTGTCGATACTTGCTTAAATGTCAAAGAAACCAGTTTCGATGTTACAGGTTTATGGCAATTTATTGAAAATGCAGGGATGAAGTTTGTCCGTTGGGTAGAGCCCGATGTCTGGTCTGTAGACAAGCGCATTAAAAATCCTGAATTGAGGGCCAGGCTTAAAGCATTAAGTGAGTTTGAGCAATATAAGATTATGGAACGCCTATTTGAAATCCCTAAACTCGAATTTATTATCTGTAAAAATACCAATCAGCAGCGCGTTCCCACAACTGCAGCCGCGGTTGAGGCTAGTGGATTTGCTGTTAATCCCGAGGTTTCATTTCAGGTCACCAAACGGAATTTAAATAACGCTCAACGTATCGAATCTGTGGCTTATAAGGTGAGGGGGCGTGAAGCAGTTATAGAAGCGGATCCAATCCTAGGATCTATTCTCTTATTGCTTAGCGAGCAAAATAGCCATTTTAGTGGTGCAGATATGCTCAATGTGCTTATACAGCATGGGGCCAGTAGAGACTACGCCTATGAGTTAATCGACAGCTTGCTACAAAAAGAAGTAATCTTTGTTCCTCATTGCAGGTAACGGCTCTTACATTATTAGTGAAGAACTCAAGTTGTTGTATTAAATTACAACACTTTTAATTTATATCGTAAAAGTTGGTTGTAACCTCGATAAAAACTCCGTTTGAGTGGCTATAAACCGTTATGATAATCCCTAAAAATTCATTACCTATGTTATTTACGAGGATATTGATGCCTAAGTCGTTACAAGATTTAAGTGTTACGGAATCACAAATTTGCCCTTTGTGCCAAGGCGTGAATCAGTGTGCTGTAACTTTAGGTAAGGGCATTGAGGATTGTTGGTGCGCGCAGCAGGTGTTCCCACCTTTGGCCGCCTTGCAAGCGCAAGCTTTAGATGAGCCTCAGGTATTAAGTTTACAACTAGCGTCTACTGATGCATGTATTTGCCAAGTCTGTTTAAGCCTACTAAAACAAGGGGGAAATCCGCGTTTATTTAGAACGCAAGATGAACAAAGCCCATCGAGAGTGGTCGATGGGCTAGGCTATGAGCTAACGTAACGGACTACTTAGATGGTTACTTATCAATCTTGTATTCGACTCGAATCATAGTTTGTGCCGTGACTGGTTTACCATCCTCAAACTTAGGTGCGTAGCGCCACTTATCGATCATTTTCAATGTTTCTTTTTCGAATAACGCGCCCCCTTCAGAGTTAGTTATTTCGGGATTTTTAACAAACCCCATCTCATCGATAGTGAGATTCAACTCTACCCAGCCACTTTTTTTGCGTTGGGCATAGGACATTGGATAGTCAGGTACGGTACGGAAAATAGGTTGTTGTTCCTGTGCGTCGGCCCATGGGCGCATTTTACCGATAGCAATACAATGGGCTGTGGATTGCTCGCGTTTATTCTGACGCTCGTAAAGCTCGACTAAATAAGCATGGGCACTTAAGGCATAGGGATGACTGAAATTAAGTGCATCGAACTGTTTAACCACTTCGAGTAATAAAGGTTCGGCTTTATTGTCATGTTTGTCTGCAAACTCAACTGCGCCAACAATATAGGTGGCCTTAACCCTCTCTAATGCATTTTCGGGTAAAATTTCTTTATAAATATCATAAGCATCGAAGGCATAGTTTCTTACGTCTCGAGTGTAGAGTTCGGTTTTGGATAAGCGACTGAACGCGGCCATTTTCACATCGGCTAGAACTTTTTTATTATCAGATTTTTCTGCAACCGCCATAGCATCAAGGAAATAGTCTTTCGCTACTTTGGCTTTGGCGGCTGTTTGCGCTGCGCCAAGTAAGGGGTCGATAAGCTCAAGTGCTTGCTTACCATAATGGATTTTATAGTTAGCAAGCGCGAGTTTATATAATTCATTAGCCTTGGCGGTTTGCTGAAAATGGGTTTCTATAAATGGGTTTGGCGCGACTTGATTTTCTATCGCACTGGCCCAGTTTATAGCGAGATTGGCTAAGTCGATACTATCTTTGGCATACTGAGCCTCACCGAGTTGGTAAGCCGTTTTAGCACTCGCTTCAATGTTCGCAGTATCGCCTTTTTCCACCGCGGCTTGATAGTCGCTATAGGCTTTAGCAAAGCTATTCTCAGAGGCGTGTAAGATAAAAGAGGTGCCTAAAGTGAGGGCAAAAAAGTAGGCGATTGGCAGCATTTTTCCATGCGACATAATGTATATCCTTATTATTGATGAATCTAGATGATACACAGGAGCTCTTTTTGATACAAATTTGTTTTGTTTTTGTTGCGCCTTGAGGGGGCGAGAAAAGATTGATTTGACCAATAGGCGATCCGAGTGAAGCGTAGGCTCGCCTATTGGTCTTTTAAGAGGTTATTTAACCCGTAGCGCCGCAGAGATTATTCTGATTACAGGTTATTTAGTGATAAATTCGACTGAAAACTGCCCAAGTGCGCCGTATTCAAAATGACAGATTTGCGCCAATGGCAAGTCAAGTACGCCCGCGTAGGAGCCGGTAATCACATATTGGCCTTGAGTTAAGCCAACACCTTGGGTTGATAAAAAATTAACCAGCCAGTAGAGCCCAGCTTTAGCGGAGCCATTGGGATGAATGGCGGTTTTTTGCAGTGTGTCGCCATCTTGAATATTAACCTTGAGCTCAAAACCACTCGTATCTACCCCCTCTAGCGCGTTAAGCACTGGGCCTAACCACAAGCCTTGATTAACTAAGCCATCGGCTAGGGCATCAAAATAGGTCGCTTCACTGGGCGTGTGGTAGCGGCTTTTTATCAATTCAAGCGCTAAGCGAGTGTTACCTAAAGCCGCATTGATTTCAGCTTCGGTATAAGGCGTCGCTCTTGGCGGCAAATCGCGAGCTATTTCAAAAGCCAGTTCAGGTTCGACGCGAGCCAGTTGTTGATTCGATGCATACAGTGGGCAAGTGGCCGATTGTTGATACACATCATGTTGATATATAGGCGCAACGACAGTTTTTTCGGCAGTGGGCAGTAAGCATTTCCACGCTGCGATAGGATTGTTGTCGGTAGTGTTAAATATTTCTGCCACGGCTTGTTGAATGGCGAAGGCCTGCTCGAAGTTTGTTGGTCTCAGTTCTGAGTTAAGTAAATCTCCGTTTGTGCCAGCAGCACGGCGCATGGCGAGTTCTTTTGCGGCGGGCTTGATACACCTTTGTACTTGCTCGAGAGTGACGGTAGATAACATTAACTTTCCTATTTAAACAGTTAGCCTATAGATGTGGCATAAAAGAAGGTGGCCGATAAGCCATTCTAGTCGGCCAAATATACTCGGTTAATGCTATCACTGGAAATGGCAATGTCCGCATAGATTTAAAATCAATCGCTGCAGAATTAAGGATGAGGGCTAAAACCCCAAAAACGTTAAGCGATTTAAACTCATATCGCACATATTACTCATATAACAGCAATGTCAGTTAAAGTATCCAACCTAGCACTTATCTTTCCATAATAAGAGGCTAGATATTGGCTTAACTCAGTGCCAGAATGGCAGCCCATTTCGTGGTCTCTATTGGACTCATCCGTGAATCTCAACCTTAATGCCCCACAGGCAAATAATCATGCTCAACTCGGGCTTATTTTTATCTCCGTTGCCGTGTTGTTTTGGGGCATATTGCCGATAGCCTTAAAACTATCAGGTGCTTTTATCGATCCGGTAACACTAACGTGGTTCCGCTTTCTGGTTGCGTTGTTAGTCAGTATATTGATCCAATGGAGCGCGGGCAGCCTTAAGCAATTTGCCGCGCTCGATGCCAAAGTTTGGTTAAGATTGGGGCTGGCGGGCATGTTCTTGATGTTTAATTATGTTTCTTTTGTTTACTCCCTCGATTATCTCGCGCCTGGTGCTGCCCAGCTAAATTTCCAAACATCGCCTTTCTTCTTAGCTTTTGGTGGTGTGCTATTTTTCAAGGAACGGCTTAACGCAGTGCAACTCAGCTGTTTTGCGACCTTAGCTTTAGGTATGCTGATGTTTTTCCATCCTAATTTAAACTTTTCAGCCACGAACAATCATCAAGTTTGGATTGGAGTGATGATTATTCAATTCTCGGCGTTGTCTTGGACCAGTTATGCCTTATTGCAAAAGTCATTATTAAATCGATTATCACCTGCCAATGTGCTTTTAGTGCTCTATGCCTTAGGTATTTTCGTAATGGCTCCCTTTAGCGATCTTAGTCAGTTTGCCGAGATGGACAGCTTTGAGTGGCAGATAGCGTTATTTTGCGCCGCCAATACCTTAATAGCTTATGGCTGTTTTGGACAATCAATGAAATATTGGCCGACGGCGCAGGTGAGCGCAATGTTAGCCTTAACGCCAGTATTTAGTTTTAGTGCGACAGCTATCGTGGTCGCGGTGGGCTGGTGGCCTGAGGTCTTTCATGCCGATGAATTAGATGGATTATCGCTGTTGGGGATTGGTGTAATCATAATGTCGGTGATAGTGGTTCAGTTATTACCGCTTTATCGCAATCGTCAGCTAAAGCGTATGCAAGTAATCTAACGTTTAGATAAATTTTTACCTATGGGAAAGGTCTGTGATTACACGACTCAGTGATGTAAAACTTAAAGATATCCGTGGCGTCATCTTCGATCTTGACGGCACTTTGGCGCATTCAAATCCTGATTTTGCCGGGCTGCGCCGCGAGCTAGGCATTCATTCTGGTACGGATATTTTGGCCCATATTAATAGCCTCAGTGAAGGCGAGACGCGTAATAAAGCATTTGAGATAGTCCATGAGTATGAAAGACAAAGCTCACTTAACGCCAGTTGGATAGATGGCGCTAAGGAGCTTATCGAATACTTACAGGCTAAATCGCTGCCCTTGGCTATTTTGACCCGCAATATGCCAGAAGCAGCGCAAATCACTATCAATAAGCTCGGCATCGATATCGCATTGGTGTTAACCCGCGATGATGCGCAGCCTAAGCCGCACCCTGAAGGTATTGAGCTTATTTGCCAGCAGTGGCAATTAGATCCTGCAGATATTTTATATGTGGGCGATTATCTATTTGATCTGCAAACTGCCCAAAATGCAGGTAGCCGCTGCGCCCTTTATTGCCCCGAAACTATCCCCGATTATGCCCTTGATGCCGACATGCTAGTAGCTTGTTACCATAGCTTTATTGAAGCGTGGGCAATAGACGATTAGCCAATCGACACCATTGCACCTAATGAGCCGCGCTTATCGTCATAAAGGTTTGTTATTAAAAGTTTGGCTATTAAAGTACGGTGTGTAAAAGGTGAAGGGCTTTTATTAAAAGTAAGTAAAGTCTGTCTGTTATTTCTCGATGGGATTTGAGCCGCGCGTGATTTGTGGCAAATACCTTACCGCAGCGCGTTGTTAGCGGTAAGTGCATCTTGCTTATCTTGCTTTAGTCCCAAGCGCACGCTATCTAATATGGCAATCAGCCAGCAGAGGATAAACCCGTACATCAGCTTATCTGCACCATCACGAATGGTTGCGGTGGTTTGCTTGGTCACTTCGGCCGCAATTACGCCTATATCTAATGGCAACACGCCAGTTTGAATATCAAGCGAGATAACTTGTGCGACTTGCATTACTTGTTGCAGCAACAGACCGAGGCTCAGTATTGCCAGTACAAAAAACACTAGGGCTCGGCGTTTATGTTGCAGGTAAAAATGACCGCTGCCGGGAGCCACTAAGGCGGATAATAAGCCGGCGGTAAGGGCTTTTTTCATGGTGGATGATTGTTCAAGTCGTTAAGCTGTAAGGCAATTAGACACTAAGCATGAGGTTCGGTAAAGAAATTTAAACCAATAAAAAAGGAGCCTAGGCTCCTTTTTTAGTCTCTAGCTTAGCTAGATAATCGTTAGATTAATCTTCACGTGGTTTACGTGGCTTACGCTCACCGGCAGGTTTGTCTGCACGAGGTTTACGGTCAGCAAATGGCTTATCACCAGTAGACGCAGCGCGAGGCTTACGGTCACCCGCTGGGCGGTCGCCAGTTGGACGATCACCAGTAGGACGGTCGCCACGAGGCTTACGGTCAGCGGCGGGGCGGTCTGAACGAGCACTACGGCCAGAATCAACAAATACTTGATCGCCAGCTTCGCGGATGTTCAATGGCTTGCCACAAACACGCACTTTGCGTAAGTGCTGTAACACGTCTTTTGGCATGCCATCTGGCAGGTCAACAGTGGTCACTGCATCGTAAAGTTGGATTGCGCCAATGTAACGGCTGTCGATGTTCGCTTCGTTTGCGATAGCGCCAACGATGTTACCAACACCTACACCATTCTCACGACCTACGTCGATAACGTAACGGCACATTTTTAAATCTGGGTTGTCTTTTAATGCTTCAGCGCTGCCTAGGCTCGCTGGCATTGGACGCGGTTCGCGACTTCTGCGCTCACCACCACGGTCACTTCCGCGGTCACCACGATCACTGCTGCTACGTTCAGGGCGCTCACTACGTTCATCACGAGCACGTTCTTGAATCGCTGGCAATTGCAGCGGACGCTCTTGCTGAACTTGCTGTAATAATGCTGCGGCTAGAAGATCGGTATCGACTTCTAACTGTTGGCATAATTGGGCAACAGCTTCTTTCATGAAATCTAAATCGCCGCTGATTGTTTCAGCCAGTTGCTCACCTAAGCGAGATAGACGACGCTCTGCAACACTCTCAGGGCTTGGAATTTTCATCGGTGAAATACGGCTGTTAGTTGAGCGCTCGATAGTGCGCAGCATGCGCATTTCACGGCTAGTCACAAACAGGATCGCCATACCAGTACGGCCAGCACGGCCAGTACGGCCAATACGGTGTACATAAGCTTCAGCATCATACGGAATATCGTAGTTGACAACGTGACCGATACGTTCAACGTCAAGACCACGGGCCGCAACGTCAGTCGCGATCAGGATGTCTAATTTGCCACGTTTCAGTTGATCAACTGCGCGCTCACGGGCTTGCTGGTTCATGTCACCATGTAAAGGTGATGAAGCATAACCACGAGCCTCTAACTTTTCAGCTAACTCAACACATGAGTTACGAGTACGGACGAATATGATAACACCTTCAGTGTTTTCAACTTCTAATACACGTACTAACGCTTCAAGTTTGTTGTGTTGTGATACTTGTACAAAACGCTGCTCGATTGACTCAACCGTTGTTTGGCTTGATTCAATACGAACATGTACTGGATTGCGCAAGTATTGGTTAGCAACACGCTTAATTTGCTCTGGCATAGTGGCAGAGAATAGCGCTAACTGGCGCTCGCTTGGCGTGTGCTCAAGGATCCACTCGATATCATCGATGAAGCCCATTTTTAACATTTCATCGGCTTCATCAAGTACAAGTGCTTGTAATGAATCGAGTTTCAACGTGCCGCGACGCATATGGTCCATAACACGACCAGGCGTACCAACAATAACCTGTGGGCCACGTTTTAGGGCATTCAACTGTTGTTGCATGCTTTGACCGCCGTAAATTGGCAGTACGTGGAAATTCTTCATGAATTTGGCATAACTACTGAAAGCTTCTGCAACCTGAACCGCTAGTTCGCGTGTTGGCGCTAATACTAAAATTTGCGGTGTTGTTTGGGTGGTGACTTTATTTAGCAGGGGTAAAGCGAAGGCACCAGTTTTACCTGTACCTGTTTGCGCTTGACCTAAAATATCTTTGCCAGCCATAAGAGGGTCGATACTGGCTGATTGGATTGGCGTCGGTTTTTCATAACCTAGCTCGTCAAGAGCACGCAACAAATTCTCGGATAGGCCGAGTTCACGGAAAGTTCTTTCATCGGATGACATTGGGTTGTAGCCTTGTGGATGCGCGCGCAAAATGGCGCTAAAGTTGCACAGACAGAAAATCAACCCCGTGTCGATTTCCCGCGAAGGACGGATTATAGCAGCATAGCGCACACTTTACCAACCTGAGTCACACTATTTACGCTGTTTCCTGCATTTTTTTCGCTAAAACTGAGCAAGAAACGCGCCACTTCCCATTAATTCTTTAAATATTCGGCATTTAATTGAATAAGTTCAAATGCTGATTCAGTCACCGCGGCTAGAAAAGTGATGTCGATTGTCGCAACGGTATCCTCAGGCGTGTGATATTGCCGATGGATTGGCACGCCTAAATATAACCAAGGGATATTCGCTTTATTGAACGGATAATGATCCGACGCTTGCAACCAATTAGTATTTTGTATGCTGCGGCCAATGGGCTTGGGGTGACTCAGTTTAATGCATAATCGGTTTTGCTCACTCAAGAGCGGTTTGAATTGGTTGAACTGATTGAAGTTTTGACTACCTTCGAGATAAATGGCATAGGGTTTACTCGGGTGACTTACCATGTCGAGATTAAGCATTAATTCAAACGTTGCCTCTGGCAAGCGGGTTTTGAGTTGCTCGACTAAGGCAGTGCTGCCATAGAGTCCGGGTTCTTCGGCATCCGTCGCAACAAACATTAAATTGACGTTAGGCAAAGTATGGGCTGGCAAGCCCAGTTGCTGTTGCCAGCGAGCGGCAATGGCTAACATTGTCGCGACACCCGAAGCGTTATCATCGGCGCCGTGGTAAATATGACTACCGCTCATGCCTAAATGATCATAATGAGCGACAACAATACGCCACCTATTGGTCGGCGTTTGCGCCATGGCGATAGCGACCACATTGGCGCCGCTATTTTGGGTGAAAAGAGTGTGATACTCAAACGGCACTACAAAGTCCGTTCCCCAAGGCTGTAAACCTAATGTTTGAAATGTCTGCTTTATATAGTCACGACTTTTAGCCGCGCCTTGGGTTTGGGTTTTTCTGCCTTCAAATTCTGCTGAACTGAGTTTGGTGACTGTCGCTTGCAGCTCGCTAGGGTTGGCCCACGTCAGTTTGAGCTCGCTTGGTGCACAGGTTTCCAGTGAATTAGCACAACCACTGAGATTTGCGCTAACCAAGCAGACAAGTATGAACATACTAATGCCTTGCAACTGATGGCCTAAAATACGTGCATTCTTGAGATTAGCCAGCCGTTGGCGAATGCGACGGTGGTTGAGTAAAGGCGATGTGCTTATATAGCAGGCTTGATACAGGCTTAGAAAAATACGGCGAGTCACAGGCCATTGAATGCTATCGCGCATGGATGATGCTTGTCCTTATGGATAAAACCTTCATCTGAAGATGGCTTTCATCTTTGCTCAAAGCCGAGTTTAATACCAGTCGTATTAAATATCTGTTCATTCAGCGGGAGTTCAACGCGCTTTAGACAAGGCGAAGGATTGAAGACATAGTGGTGCTCTGTCGAAAGCCTTAAACGCAGTATAAAGCGCTTTGAAACCCGCCCTTTGGGAGCCCCACAGGTATTCCACTCCCGTGTTGCATTGACTTAAAAGGGAATAACCATTTCTACGTCAATACGCCTCGGATTGAAATACCTGTGAGGCTCTGAACTGATTAGATATTTAATGTGATTGGTATAATTCAACCCATGTTAAATGTAGTGAAAGCCTAAGCGTATTTGAATGTAGCTTGGAGGGCATGAGATTGAGTGATTTGAGCTAATCGTTAACAACAATCCGCAAAATGTGGGACAAAAAAAGCGCAGTGCCTAGGCGACTGCGCTTTTTTTATTTTGATACAAACGGCTGGCTTTTAAGCCTTAGCTTTATTGGCCTTTGCCATTTCAATATCTCGCTTTAACAGTGGCTTTAAAAAGCGTGCCGTGTGGGAGGTTGGATGCTCGGCGACTTCTTCTGGTGTGCCTGTGGCTAAAATCATACCGCCGCCACCACCACCTTCTGGCCCTAAGTCGATAATCCAGTCCGCCGTTTTGATCACGTCCAGATTATGCTCAATCACCACAATGGTGTTGCCGTGGGATTTAAGACGATGCAATACGTCGAGCAGCAGTTGGATATCAGCAAAATGTAAGCCAGTGGTTGGTTCATCCAAGATATACAAGGTTTGGCCTGTGTCACGCTTAGATAACTCTTTGGCAAGTTTCACCCTTTGGGCTTCACCGCCCGACAATGTGGTTGCACTTTGACCAAGGCGCACGTAGGACAAACCCACATCCATCAAGGTTTGCAGCTTACGGGCTATCGCGGGTACGGCATCGAAGAACTGACGCGCATCTTCCACTGTCATTTGCAATACTTCGTGAATATTCTTGCCTTTATAGCGTACTTCTAAGGTTTCGCGGTTATAGCGCTTACCTTTACAGGAATCGCAGGGCACATACACGTCTGGTAAGAAGTGCATTTCGACCTTGATTAAACCGTCGCCTTGGCACGCTTCGCAGCGGCCACCTTTAACGTTAAAGGAGAAGCGGCCGACTTGATAACCTCGGGTGCGCGACTCTTGAGTGCCGGTAAATATTTCACGAATAGGAGTGAAAATACCTGTATAAGTGGCGGGGTTTGATCGCGGTGTGCGGCCAATTGGGCTTTGGTCAATATCGACCACTTTGTCACACAGCTCCATGCCTTCAATACGATCATAGGGGGACGGTTCATCCACCGTTGCGCCGTTAAGCATCCTATGGGCAATTTTGAAGAAGGTGTCGTTGATTAAAGTCGATTTACCCGAGCCAGACACGCCCGTCACGCAAGTGAACAAGCCAATCGGAATGGTTAAATCAACATTGCGCAGGTTGTTGCCGCGTGCGCCAAATAACTTAATCACTTGAGTTTTGTCGAACGGAATGCGCGGTGTATCGATATGAATGCAGCGCTTACCAGAAATATATTGGCCAGTGACTGACTCTTCACAGGCGATGATTTTCTCAATTGGGCCGTCGCAAATCACTTCACCGCCGTGTACGCCAGCGCCAGGGCCGATGTCGATCACGTGATCCGCCATGCGGATCGCATCTTCATCGTGCTCAACCACAATCACAGTGTTGCCTAAATCCCGCAGATGAATAAGCGTTTGCAGCAGGCGTTCATTATCCCGTTGATGCAGGCCGATTGAAGGTTCGTCGAGCACGTACATCACGCCAACGAGTCCGGCGCCTATTTGGCTGGCGAGTCGAATACGTTGGGCTTCACCACCCGAGAGGGTTTCTGCCGAGCGTGATAGGCTCAAATAATTGAGGCCGACGTTAACGAGGAAGCCCAAGCGATCGCGGATTTCCTTTAAAATCTTTTCAGCGATTTGCGCCTTTTGGCCGCTAAACTCGACTTTCTCGAAGTAATCTAAGGCTTCGCCAATCGACCATGTGGTGAGTTGCGGCAGGTTAATGTCGCCTAAAAACACGTTACGGGCTTCTTCACGCAGGCGCGAGCCACCACAGCTTTGACAGGCTTGGGTGTTGATAAACTTGGCTAATTCGTCACGTACCGAATTACTTTCAGTTTCACGATAACGCCTGTCCATATTATTTAAAATGCCTTCGAAGGGGTGATTACGTACCACCACATCGCCGCGATCGTTGATGTACTTAAAGGCAATGCTGTCTTTGCCTGAACCGTACAGAACGATTTTACGGATTTTTTCGCTGAGCTGCTCGTAGGGCACTTCGACGTCGAACTTATAGTGTTCGGCGAGTGAACTAAGCATTTGGAAATAATAGAAGTTACGTCTATCCCAACCACGAATTGCGCCGCCAGCCAATGAAAGCTCGGTATTGCTGATCACGCGCTCAGGATCGAAAAACTGTTGTACGCCTAAACCATCACAGGTTTGGCATGCTCCGGCTGGATTGTTAAAGGAGAAAATTCTTGGCTCTAATTCCGCCATCGAATAACCGCAGTGCGGACAGGCAAAGTTAGCTGAGAATATCAGTTCTTCACCTTTTGGCTTACCCGAACCTGTGTCGTCATCCATGGTGGCCACGGTTGCGATACCGCCAGAGAGTTCGAGCGCGGTTTCAAAGGATTCGGCCAAACGTTGCTTGATATCATCACGTACTTTAAAACGGTCGACGACCACTTCAATGGTATGTTTTACGTGTAAATCTAAGGTTGGTGGATCGGTTAAATCACACACTTCACCGTCGATACGTGCACGGATATAACCCTGTGCGGATAAACCTTCAAGTAATTTAACGTGCTCACCTTTACGGGCGTTGACCACAGGCGCGAGCAGCATCAAGCGGCTATCTTGGGGCATTTCGAGCACTTTATCGACCATTTGGCTGACGGTTTGCGCCGCCAACGGTTGATTGTGCGTCGGGCAACGCGGCTCGCCTACACGGGCGAACATCAAGCGTAGGTAATCGTAAATTTCGGTTATGGTGCCCACTGTCGAACGTGGGTTATGGGAAGTGGACTTTTGTTCGATGGATATCGCAGGGCTTAAGCCTTCGATATGATCAACATCGGGTTTTTCCATTAAACTTAAAAATTGGCGAGCATAGGCAGACAGAGACTCGACGTAACGTCTTTGGCCCTCGGCATATAAAGTATCAAAAGCAAGGGAGGACTTACCGGATCCCGATAAGCCCGTGATGACAATCAGTTTATCCCTAGGGATAGTCAGGTTGATATTCTTGAGATTGTGGGTGCGTGCGCCGCGTATTTCAATCTTATCCATCTATCGCTCTAATGCCATATGCTTAAAAAAAATGAGCACAAGTATCGCACAGATCGGCGGCTGAGTTTAGTTGATTCTGTGATCTGCACCAATCCTAGGCTGGCAGTGGTTTTTAGTCCGCTGACTTAAGTGGCTGTGAGCGATTGAGTGGATTAATTAAGATTAATGCCGTTGTTGCGCACTGACTCACAGGACAAATGTGAACACTATGTTAGACTCACTTATCTGTGCCTGAGTATTAAATTGGGCAGAAAAATAAAGGCGTTAACCCGAGTACTGCCAGGATTACGGATAATATAGGTCTGTGATTATCGGGATAAAAGCTAACGATATCGGTAGTGGTTTAGGCCACTATTTCCTTTTGAGTAAATCCTTTTGGGTGTGGTAACATGCGCCCCTTAAAAGACTTCAATCCAGGGCAAAATCATGGGTAACAACGGACTTTCGAGTACGGAAAAAAAAGTCGCGTTTTCTTTAGCCAGTGTATTTGGTTTGCGCATGATGGGCTTGTTTATGATCATGCCCGTCTTTGCACTTTATGGTCAGCACCTCGAGGGCTTCTCGCCTCTGTGGGTGGGTATTGCTATTGGCGCCTATGGCTTAACCCAAGCCGCGCTACAAATCCCCATGGGGATTTTATCTGACAAATATGGTCGTAAGCCGATTATTTTGGCGGGCTTAGTGGTGTTTGCTATTGGTAGTTTGATTGCTGCTAATGCTGAGACGATTTATGGTGTGGTGTTTGGCCGCGCAGTGCAGGGTATGGGTGCGATTGCGGCTGCTGTATTAGCCTTGGCCGCAGATTTAACCCGCGACGAACAGCGTACTAAGGTGATGGCGATTATTGGTATGTGTATCGGCGCCTCCTTTGCGCTGTCTTTACTGGTCGGGCCGATTGTTGCGCAACATGTGGGTTTATCGGGTCTGTTTTACCTCACGGCCATCCTCGCTGTGTTGGGCATGTTGATTGTGCAGCTTTTAGTGCCGAATCCGATTAGCCATGCGCCTAAGGGCGACACGTTAGCTACGCCTGCCAGACTCAAGCGAATGTTAACTGATCCGCAGTTGTTTAGATTAGACGCGGGGATTTTTATCCTGCATTTAGTGTTAACTGCGGTATTTGTGGCTTTGCCGCTGGATCTTGTTGATGCCGGTTTAGTGAAGGAAAAACACTGGATGCTATATTTCCCTGCTTTTGTGGGGGCGTTTTTCCTGATGGTGCCGTTAATCATCATCGGCGTTAAGCGTAAAAATACCAAGGCCATGTTCCAAATCGCTCTTGTGATCATGATAGTGGCATTACTGGCGATGGCCGCATTCTCTAGCAACCTTTGGGTATTAAGCTTTGCCGTGGTGCTATTTTTTACCGGCTTTAATTACTTAGAAGCCTCTTTGCCCAGTTTGATTGCTAAATTCTGCCCCGTCGGCGAAAAAGGCTCAGCCATGGGTGTCTATTCCACTAGTCAGTTTTTAGGGGCTTTTTGTGGTGGTATGCTGGGCGGCGGCGCTTTCCAATTAGTGGGCGCGGTCGGGGTATTTATCGTTGCCGTGATCTTAATGTCTATCTGGTTATTCCTGACATTAGGTATGGAAAATCCAGTGCTGTTAAAGAGCTACACCTTAGAAGCCGAAGTCAAAGACAAGGCGCAGGCGCGGGATATGGCAGCACAGTTATCAGCGCTGATGGGCGTGGTCGAAGCGATCGTCGTGCTCGATGAGAAAGTGGCCTACTTAAAGGTTGATGAGCATTTCGATTTAAGAGAAGCACGAGCTGTGTTAGGCTCTGCTCAATAATGTCTGGTCTGCCGTGTAATATTTGGGGAAGCCGATTTTCCTCTGTGGCGACATAGATAAACAACATACTGAATTAATAGATTATTTAAAGAATCGCAGGAGATTTCAATGGCCAGTCGTGGTGTTAACAAGGTAATTTTGGTTGGCAATTTGGGACAAGATCCAGAAGTGCGTTATATGCCAAACGGTAATGCAGTCGCAAACATCACAGTAGCGACCAGCGAATCGTGGAAAGACCAACAGGGTCAACAGCAAGAGCGTACTGAATGGCATCGTGTGGTTCTGTTCGGTAAATTAGCTGAAATTACAGGTGAATACCTGCGTAAAGGTTCTCAGGTTTACCTTGAAGGTAAATTGCAAACTCGTAAGTGGAAAGACCAAAGTGGTCAAGAGCGTTACAGTACTGAAGTGGTTATCGACCAAAGTGGTAGCATGCAAATGCTAGGTAGCCGTGGTCAAGGTGGCCAAGCACAAGGCGCGCCAATGGGCGGCGGCATGCCACAAAACGCAGGTTATCAGTCTGCACCACAACAAGCGGCACCAGCGCAAAATCAATATGCTCCAGCTCCTCAAGCTGCACCAGCTTACCAAGCGCCAGCTCAGCAACAATATGCCGCGCAAGCACCTGCCCAGCAGCAAGGTTATGGTCAACCGCAGTCCCAACCACCACAGCAGGGTGGTTATGCGCCTAAGCCACAAGCTGCTCCAGCGCCAGCTTATCAAGCACCTGCAGCACCAGCACAGCGCCCAGCACCGCAACCTCAGCAAAACTTCACTCCAGATTTGGATGATGGTTGGGATGATGATATCCCGTTTTGAGGAATACATAAGTCGTAAAGACGAGATAGTCTGAAATGAATAAAGCCACGCAAGTCGTGGCTTTATTGTTTCTAGCGTTAATGCTTTGGGTCTTTCTATTGTATAAGCAGACTGAGAGCGTTAAAGCATTCGTCTAGCTTATAGATTCAACCATTTGATTTAGGTAAAAGCTTAAAACTTATAATCGAAGTTATAACGCATGCCGATCATGATTTGGTCATTGGTTTCACGGTAGTCGTAATCAGTTTTTTGATATTCGACAAAGGTTCTGAACATAGGCGTTAAATGCCATTCAAGCGTAGTGTTGTAGGCATTATAGGTTTTAGAGGTCACATCGTTGCCACCATCATCATATTGAGATACACCTAGCTTAACTTTATAGCTTTCATTGATGGCGTAGCTTGCTACGACGTCAAGTGTGGATCCATCGGCGTCATCTTTGTCTATATCTTGATAGGCTGCGGCGAGGTATAAAGAGTCAAAGCTCTTTGATAGGGTCACACCTACAGTATTTTCATCGGTGCCATCTTCTAACTCTTTGTTATAAAAAGCTGCAGCGATGTAGATAAAGTCAGTTTTGTAGCGAACACCAGCGTTGACAAAATCGCTACCATCACTGCCTTTATCGCCATCAAATTGTCCATCAGCCGAAAATAAGAAATCGCCGAATTGCTTACGATAGGTGACTAGATTATTCACTCTGAACGGGCTCGCACTGTCATAGGCGAGGGGGGTTCCTGAGCGGTTAAATATATCGACAGGATCAGAAATAATTTCTTGAGTAACGGCTTGCTTACCGATGGC
The DNA here is from genome assembly GCF_023283485.1 of Shewanella glacialipiscicola. Taxonomy (GTDB): domain Bacteria; phylum Pseudomonadota; class Gammaproteobacteria; order Enterobacterales; family Shewanellaceae; genus Shewanella; species Shewanella glacialipiscicola. The sequence goes on along the minus strand of NZ_JAKILU010000018.1, from coordinate 36,418 downwards.
GAACCGACCAAATAATCCTTCAATACCGACATACGCTAGACGTGCGTCGCCAAAATCACCGTCGTTTTTAATGTCGACTTTAAATTCGCCTTTAGCAAAGCCGGTTAGGCCATGACTGAGCTTTTGCTCTGCGGCAAAACCAATTCGTGAGCTGGCATCACCCACATCCCATACTTCGTCTGAACTTAAGTTGCTCACTCCGAATGTAGGGCGTAAAGAACCATAAAAATTAAACTGAGTGTCTGATGATGTTGGGGTCGAAGCTGTGCTCTCTTGGGTTTCTAGCGTCGCAAGTCTTTGTTGTATTTGTTGTAATTCAGCCCGTAACTCATCATTCGTCGCAGTATCATTGGCTTGAGCGGCGAATAGGGGGGCGGTAAAGCTTAGCATCATCATTGCTGCTGTTATTTTTGATAGCTTCATTTATATTTCCTTACATAACAACTACTAACGCTCTGTTAATGGTTTTGTTATCCATAAAGCAGTACTGCATAGTAGTAAGGATGCGCACGTTTGATTGTGCTGGGTTCGGGATCTTGTTGAAATGAAAGATCCCGCATGTCTTTACTGGTAAATAATTTTTGCCAGCCTAATTTTGGAAAATGCTCCCCCATCCCACCCAGTGGCGGGATCGATGAAGGCGTTCGCATTAGAGTATGGTTGCGGCCATTTTCCGGCGTAGGTAAGCAATTTGTTGCATGTGCGGCAAATCTTTGGGGCAATTATCTTGGCAGCCAAGCAATGTCATACAGCCAAATACGCCGTCTTGATTACCGATAACATGGTAAAAATCATCCGCAGTACGAGCGTCTCTGCTATCCATTTCGAAGCGAGCAATTTTCATCATGCCAACCGCACCGACAAAGGTCTCGCGCATTTGTTTGGTGGCGCAGGCAGATACACAAACCCCGCATTCAACGCAGCGTTCTAGCTCATAAATGCGTGCAGCTTCTTCGGGAGCCATTGGGTTTTCAAGACGATGCATGTCGTGATCATCGGCTTTAGGATGCAGCCATAGCTTTAATCGTTCGGCTAATTCACGCATAAATTTACCCGTGTTAACGGATAAGTCACCAATCAGCTCAAAGCCAGGTAATGGCATTAAAGTGATTTCACCATCGGGGTAATTTGCCGTTAGCGTGCGACAGGCAAGGGTTGGGAAACCATTGATGACCATGGCGCAACTGCCACAAATACCCGCGCGGCAAACAAAGTCGAATTGCAATGAGGGATCTTGTTGTTCACGCAGTTGATTAAGTGCAATAAACACTGTCATACCGGGTGTTTCAGTCAACTGATAACGTTCCATTTTCGGCTTGTCTTGGCCATCTTGTGGATCGTAACGGAAGATATTAAAGCTGATTTGACGGCTCATAATGGTTTGTTTCCTACCGGTTGAGATGGCATGGTTTTTAAAGTATCAGTGAGACGCTCATTGCGAGGTTGCAGATGGCTTGGCAACTCAAATGGCATCAATGCGTGCTGAAGCGTGTGTCTATCAGGGTTGTCGCCTAAGCTTGCGATCACTTCATTGATCTGTTGCACGCGCTTTTCCGTGTCTGGGTGAGGGATGGTGTTATCGTTACCATAGCCTCGGTATCCCGGTGGTAATTCCATTTTCATTACATCGAGTGCTTCGTAACGCAATACTGGCTCTAGTGACTCGGCGTCTGGCCAAGTTGCTAGCGTACGGTTAAGCCAATCTTTATCGTTGCGTTGTGGATAATCTTCCCGTGAATGGGCGCCGCGACTTTCTGTCCGAGCGGCAGCGCCGCAGGCAACAGTTAAGGCGACTCTTAACATACGGCTGACGCGCAGTGCTTCAACTAACTCTGGGTTTGAGTGACGTTTTTTACATTTGAGACCCAGATTCTTAGATCGTACGAGTAATGCTTTAAGCTCTTTGATGGATTTTTCTAATTCGGGTCCGTTACGGAAAATGCCGACGTAATTCATCATAATACGTTGCATTTCAATCTTGATTTCAAAAGGATTTTCTTTGCCGTCGCCATCAATAAGATGATCAATTTCTGCCTGTAATTTATCGATACATTTCTGCGTGAGGGCAGTATCGATTTCTAGGCTGTTTTGCTCACAAAAATCAGCAACATATTTACCAATAATCATGCCGCCAACGACTGTTTCAGCGACCGAGTTACCACCTAGGCGGTTAAAGCCGTGCATGTCCCAACAGGCCGCTTCGCCGACACTGAACAATCCTTTGAGCTGTGGGCTTTCGCCAGTGGCATTGGTGCGTACGCCGCCCATAGAATAATGCTGGGTAGGTCTTACTGGGATCCAATCTTTACAGGGGTCGATACCCAGAAAATACTCACAAATCTCTTTCACTTCGCGCAAGTTGGTTTCGATATGCTCGCGGCCTAACAGGGTGATATCTAGCCATAGATGCGGGCCGTAAGGGCTGTCAACGCCTTTACCTTTACGCATGTGCTCTGTCATGCGGCGCGAGACCACATCACGGGAGGCAAGTTCTTTTTTCTCTGGTTCGTAATCTGGCATAAAGCGGTGACCGTCTTTATCACGTAAAATACCGCCATCACCACGACACCCTTCAGTGGTTAAAATACCCGCTGGCACGATGGCGGTAGGGTGGAACTGCACCGCTTCCATGTTGCCTAAAGTGGCAACGCCGGTGTCGAGTGCTAATGCTTGACCAATACCTTCGCAGATAGTGGCGTTGGTGGATATTTCATAAATTTTGCCGTAACCACCGGTGGCGATTGTGGTGGATTTAGCCACATAAGCACGTAGCTCGCCGGTGATTAAGCAGCGTGCGATTACGCCATGGCAACGCTTACCGTCATGGATTAGCGACAGCGCTTCAATCCGCTCGTGTACTGGAATACCCATTGATATGGCTTGGTTATCGACCGCATACAGTAAAGAGTGGCCTGTGCCATCGGCGGTATAACAAGTACGCCATTTCTTGGTGCCGCCAAAGTCTCGGGCATTAATCAGGCCGTGAGCTTCTTCAGCTTCATTGAGGGTGACTTTTTGCGCGTTCATGATGACTTCACGCGGGCCGGCAGAAATCCTGGACCAAGGCACGCCCCAGTTGGTGAGTTCGCGAATCGCTTTAGGCGCGCAGTGTGTAAACATGCGCGCTACATCTTGGTCGCAGCCCCAGTCGGAGCCTTTTACTGTGTCTTGGAAATGCACATCTTCGTTGTCGCCCATGCCTTTAACTGTGTTACCAAGGCTGGCTTGCATACCGCCTTGTGCAGCAGCTGAATGTGAACGTTTTGCGGGAATTAACGATAGCACTAAGGTATCGAGTCCGCGTTCTTTGGTGGCAATGGCGACTCTAAGGCCCGCGAGTCCGGCGCCAATCACTAATGAGTCAGTATAAATAAGTTTCAAATGAGCTCCTTATCTAATTATCTAGATAACATTCATAGATTTATCATTGCGCTCCTCGGTATAGATGCGCTGCAACTATGTATCGAGGAGGATCCGTATATTGTTTGTGTTGCTCTACAGGCTAGGTGCGCCGATAGCGCTAGCTTGTCTGTTGTTATTAATTGGGAATAAACGGTTGCACCGGCAATACTAATTCCATACCAATATTGATATAGGTCACTAGGCTTAATGTGCCTAAGCATAATAAATAGACGATCAATACATGGGCGATGGTGCGGATAAGTGGGCGGTTACTGCTCACACCCCATTTTAAGATCACTCGATATAAGCCAACGATGCCGTGGAATAAAACGATTGGTAGAAACACCACGTATAAGAGCCAAGCGTTATCGTGGTAAACCCGTTCAGCCGAAAGGTGAGGGCCAATCTCTGGGTTTAAAATCATGGTTGCAAGGTGGGCTGACACTAAGAAAAAGAGTAAAAACCCAGTAATCATCTGCCAGAACCATAATTGGGTATCTTTATGTTTGATACTCGACATGAAGCCACGCATTGCGCGCCATTGGCCCAGTTGTGTGGGAAAGCGGCGTAATGCTGTGGCGGCATGTACCGCAACAATCACGAGCATAATCACTGAAATGATCTTGGTTACAATCGGGAAGCCATGATCAGTCGAGCTAAACATGCTGCCTTCTAAGAATTGCACCATGTGAAAGAAGGTTTCTTTCCCTAATAAAATGCTCGCCTCAAAATGCATATGAAATAAAAGAAAAATACCCAATATAAGCCCAGTCACACTTTGTAAGCAGTCTGCTTTAGCCGACCAAGCTTGCCCATACGGCCCACCATTAATGGCGGTAGGAACACGCGTTTTCGCTGACATTAATTCACTCCTTACTAGGTTTGTCATAGTGTGGATGCGTCTGCACTACACCAAACTACCCCTTGAAATACAGATTAAAATAAGAGGGCTAAGCCATTTATTAGCATCACCCTCGGATAACGTTAGGGAATATGGCGCTATAACATCATGCCGCCAAATAGGAACGCTAATGCCACACTGGTAGCAATCGTCACGACGCCCGGAATAAGGAAAGGATGGTTAAATACCGCCTTACCAATTCGAGTTGAGCCGGTATCATCCATCTCAACCGCGGCGAGTAACGTAGGGTAAGTCGGCAATACGAACAAGGCACTTACTGCGGCAAAAGAGGCCACTGCAGTTAAAGGACTCACGCCAATCGCTAATGCTGCAGGCATCAGTGCTTTAGTCGTCGCGCCCTGTGAATAGAGCAACATAGAAGCAAAGAACAGGGTGACCGATAATAACCAAGGCTGACTTTGCAGTAAGTTACCAGCAAGGTCTTTGATTTCATTAATATGATTAGAAACAAAAGTATCACCCAACCAAGCCACACCTAATACACAAACACAGGCGGACATACCTGATTTAAAGGTGCCGGCATTGGAGATTTCGCTTGCGTCTAATTTACAAAAAATGGTGATAGCCGCAGCAGCTGTCAGCATCAACACCATAATGGCGGCATCGCGTGGTAGAACTGGGTTAACAATTAATCCTACTTTGTCAGAAATTGCAGTGGCATAAACCATCACAGCCGCAATCGCCATAAGGAAAATCATTACTGAACGCTTGGCACCTGGTTTAATGGTGATCTGGGTTGTACCGCGCTTTTTAACTAAACCCTTAGCCAAGCGATCTTGATAGATTGGATCGTCAGCAAGCTCTTTGCCCATTAAATTAGCGACAACAGCCCCAACCATACAGGCAAGAAAAGTTGATGGAATACATACGGCTAACAGCACTAAGTAATCGACACCAAAGGGATCTAAGATGCCAGAGAAGAACACTACCGCTGCTGAAATGGGTGAGGCAGTAATAGCGACCTGTGAGGCGACTACGGCGATAGATAAAGGACGAGAAGGACGAATACCTTGTTCTTTTGCGACTTCGGCAATAACAGGTAAGGTGGAGAATGCGGTGTGGCCAGTACCCGCAAAGAGTGTCATGAAGTAAGTCACAACGGGGGCCAAAAAGGTGATTTGTTTTGGATGTTTACGTAATAATTTTTCAGCCAGTGACACTAAGTAATCCATCCCACCCGACACTTGCATAGCTGCAATGGCGGTGATTACTGACATAATGATGAGGATCACATCAATGGGGATATTACCCGGTTTGAGTCCTAGTCCTGCGGTCAGTATCAATACTCCAACACCACCCGCAAAGCCGACACCCATGCTACCCATCCTAGCACCTAGATAAATCGCCCCGAGCACAATTGCTATCTCTAATATAATCATAGTGTTAACTCTTTTTTGTTTTTAATTGCCATAGCCTAGTTCAGTGTCAATTGTGCATAGGCTTATTGTTGAATTATTGAGTTTGGGCTGGGGAGTCTTCCCCCAGCCCCACCTAGTTACACTTTGTTTTTGCTGGTATTTTTCTTCGGCTGATATTTAGGATGCATCAGGTTTTCAACTGAGAGGATGTCATCCAGTTCTTCAACTGTTAACAAGCCGCGCTCAAGTACCACTTCACGGACATTTTTACCCGTTTGGGCGCAAATCTTGCCGATGATGTCACCTTCATGGTGGCCGATGTACGGGTTAAGGTAGGTCACGATACCGATAGAATTGAGCACATGATTCATACAGATTTCTGGGTTGGCGGTGATGCCTTCAACGCATTTTTCGCGCAGGGCGATACAGGCATTACCCATTAAACTGAGTGACTCAAACATTGCTTGGCCAATCACAGGCTCCATCACGTTTAGCTGTAACTGACCCGCTTCGGCGGCCATAGTAATCGTGATGTCGTTGCCGACAATCTTGAAGGCAACCTGATTCACCACCTCTGGGATCACAGGGTTAACCTTGGCAGGCATGATGGATGAACCCGCTTGCAGTTCAGGAAGATTAATTTCTTTAAGGCCCGTGCGTGGACCTGATGACAGTAGGCGTAGGTCGTTACAAATTTTGGACATTTTAATCGCCATACGTTTAATCGCACTGTGCAACATAACGTAGGCACCGCAATCTGACGTGGCCTCGATTAAATCTTCAGCCGGTACATAAGCACGGCCAGTAATTTCTGCCAGACGTTTAATGGCCAGTGAGGAATATCCCTCTGGCGTATTAAGACCCGTACCAATGGCAGTAGCACCTAAGTTCACTTCTAACAATAATTCTTGGCAACGCGTGATAGATTTAATTTCTTCTCGTAACGTGACCGCAAAGGCATGAAACTCTTGGCCTAATGTCATAGGCACTGCATCTTGTAGCTGGGTACGGCCCATCTTTAAGATCGTTTTAAACTCTGTGGCTTTAGTTTCGAAAGCAGCGATAAGGTCAGTTAATGTATCTAGCAGGATATCGGTGCTGTTGATGACCGCAATACGGAAACCCGTTGGATAGGCGTCGTTGGTCGATTGACACTTGTTGACGTGATCATTTGGGTTGATGACATCGTAACGGCCTTTTTCTAGACCCATGATCTCCAGTGCAACGTTGGCTAATACCTCGTTGGTATTCATGTTGACTGAAGTGCCAGCTCCGCCTTGATAGACATCGACCGGAAATTGATCAACAAATCGGCCCGTTGTCAGTATCAGATCGCACGCTTCAATTATTTTGTCAGCGATCTCAGGACTTATTGCGCCTAATTCGCTATTTGCCATGGCAGCCGCTTTTTTAGTTAGCATCATGCCACGAACTAATTCAGGTACATCGGAAATTTTTTGATTACTCAGCTTAAAGTTTTCGATGGCACGTAATGTATGTATGCCGTAATAAAATTCATTGGAAACTTCTTTAGTACCCAATAGATCTTCTTCGATCCGTACGCTATTAGTATCTTTCATTTCGATCCTATCCAATCCAGTTAATAGTAAGATATATCTTCGAGTATTAATTTTTAGATGTGTATATCAGTATGCTCAACACATTAAAAATAATACCGAAAACATGAAGGAGAATCGTCTCCTTGACTATCGATACAAATCTTAACCCTTTAAGCGCAGGATAATTAGGATAGAGATCACTTAACTCGTTGAAATAGGTTATTTGTTTTGTTTGTTAGAGAGGCATCTCAATTCGATGACAGAGTGTGACTCGTTACTTTTTGATACAATCCGGATAAAAAAATGTTACTTTGTTAACAATCTAAAGGTGTATATATTAAGACGTATTAGATGCTAAATTAATTATGCTGAATTTAAGTTATTATGAGCGCGTATAACCATGCCGTCTTATTATTAATCTTAATTAAACTTATTTAAATGAGTGGATGACGTTCTGTTTAAAATAATTAAATTTATTAATACCATCTTGTATTGTTTATTATTAGTGAGGGTTGTCACTGTAAGGTATAAATAATGGTGCACACTATGGCTGAGTTTACTATTAATAAAAGGATATAAGCATGAATGTTTCGATGCGTAAGATTTTACTTTCCATCAGCTTAGGGTTATTTCTCTCATCTGCGGCGCAGGCACTGCCACAGGTACGTATTATTGCCACAGGAGGCACTATTGCGGGAGTAGGCCAATCGGCGACAGGATCTAATTATCAGGCGGGAGAAGTGGGTGTTAATAGTTTAATTGTAGCCGTACCTGAAATAAAGCAACTTGCGGATATTCAAGGTGAACAGCTGGTTAAAATCGGTTCACAGGACATGAACGATAAAGTGTGGCTTGCGCTTGCTAAGCGGATCAATATTTTACTGGCTGACAAAGATGTTGATGGCATAGTCATTACCCACGGCACCGATACTTTAGAAGAAACGGCTTATTTTTTAAATCTCACCGTGAAAAGTGACAAGCCCGTAGTGCTGGTTGGCGCAATGCGTCCATCAACTGCTATGAGTGCCGATGGTCCGATGAATTTGTATAATGCCGTTGCGACTGCTGCTAACCTAGAATCGAAAGGTCGAGGTGTACTAGTGGTGATGAACGATATGGTGCTTAACGCTCGCGACGTCACTAAGACCAATACCACAGGAGTACACACCTTTGCTGCGCCTAACTTTGGTCCGCTTGGCGTTATCCATAATAGCAAGATTGAATACATGGGCAAAACTGAGCGCCAACATACAACTCAAACGCCTTTTGATGTTAGTAAACTTGATAAATTACCACAGGTTGGCATCGTTTATAACTATGCTAACGCCAGTGATTTACCTGCCATAGCCATGGTTGAAGCAGGTTTTGACGGTATTGTCAGTGCGGGTGTGGGTAACGGAAATATGTACCAATCAATATTTGATACGTTAGCAAAGGCGAGTCAAAAAGGTGTGTTAGTAGTGCGTTCTAGCCGAGTACCCACAGGAGCCACCACGCTGGATGCTGAGATAGATGATATTAAATATGGTTTTGTGGCATCGGGTAATCTTAATCCGCAAAAATCTAGAATTTTATTGATGTTGTCTTTAACGCAAAGCAAAGATCCACAGCAGATCCAACGTTGGTTTCAGCAGTTTTAAATAATAATTAATTTTCAATGGTTTATGTTAGTTATTTGGCCGTGAGAATAAAAGCTCCTCAAGAAGTTGAGGAGCTTTTATTCGTTAACTCGGGATAAACTCTGAGGTTCTACAGGTTATTTTTCCCTTTATCTGCGTTAACTTTGCTACTAATAGCCCACTATTAGTTAGTGGTCGCAAACTTGTTTTGATAACGCAAAACTACCTCTGTAGAGTTAATTTTGTGGATAAGGTAATAAAGTTAATCAGTTACCACCGCCACTATCGCCAGTTCAGCTTAGTTAACCGTGTTGCATGCAAGGATTTTACTTTTTAAAAATCTAGATAAATAGATTGCGCTATACTGCAGTTTGATTATTTTCATTACAATATTACCGTTTTCTTTTTTGATAACTAAAATAAAATAAAACCGTATTTATCACTAGGTCGCTAATGCACGTTGGTGGATGTAAGTCATTGTTTGTAAAATGTTTTAGTGTTTTTCATAAAAAATAACACATTTATGTGATGGCTAATTGTTAACTTAAATAAACATGATTTATCCTAAACGGACATTACATGTACTCAATCACAGATAGATTTAATAGGATAATAAAATGGAATGGCTGGCTTCACTAAGTATTAAACGTAAGTTATTTGCCGTGATGTTGGTGTTGGGGTTAACTGGGTGTGCAATTTTATCCGAAGTGTTTTTTAGTACGATACGCGTTGAGCAACGGTTTAATGAATATGATCAGGCCGCAGTTAACAGCCAAAAATATTTATTATCAATTAGCCGTGATATGAACTATGTATCGCGTCTTTCTCGTAGCATCATGTTAGGAGATGATTTTAATAAAAATTTCGCATTACTCGAGACAAATATTGAAGAGATTTATCGCCATTTCGAAAACTTAGACGCCTCCATTGGCTTTATTGTGAAAGAATCGGATAAAAAAATCCTCAACCGACTTGCTGCTAACTCTACACAAGCCACCAAAGCCTTTTTAGAAGATGGGCGAGTGCGAATGTTAGAGCTTAAATCTGTTGAACGTACTCCTGAAACGTTGCAGATTGCATGGCGAGAATATAGCGAAGGAGCTAGCCCTTTTGCCAATGAGGCCAGGCGTACATTTAAAGAATTAACCGATGCGGAAGAGATACTGCGTTTACGGGTTCAGTCCGAGGCTATGAGCACTTTGGTATCTATGCGCTTGCAGTTATTGGGTCTCATACTAGGCTCATTTACTTTGGCGGGGATGATATTGTTCTTTGTCTCGCGAACTATTTTACGCTCTGTTAATCGTATGCATAGTTCCATCACGTCAATTGAAGCGAACTCAGATTTGACCCGTCGGATTGAAATCACTTCTCAAGATGAGTTTGGACAATTATCTCGTTCATTTAATGTGATGCTAGATAAATTTCACGTTAGCTTGCAAGGTGTTAATGAAACTTCAACTTCCTTGGCTGAGTCCTCCCAAGGCATGGCGACGATAACGGCCGACACCGCAAGGTTAGTGCAAACTCAGCGTAATGAGTTGGAGATGGTCGCAACTGCCATGAACGAAATGACTGCGACTGTGGCTGAAGTTGCGAAAAATGCGAGTGACGCGGCCGATGCGGCTATGCAGACCGATGTGAAATCAAAGGCTGGGCTTAACGTTGTGAGTAATACAATACAAGCGATTGAAAGCTTAGCAGCGGGTATTGAGCACGCATCACAGGTGGTTAAAAATTTAGAGCAAGATAGCAATCAAATTGGCACCATTTTGGATGTAATTAAAGGCATCGCTCAACAAACTAATTTATTAGCACTTAACGCGGCTATTGAAGCTGCGCGAGCAGGAGAACAGGGCCGTGGTTTCGCTGTGGTTGCCGATGAGGTGAGAACCTTAGCAAGTCGAACGCAGGAATCTACCGAAGAAATCCAAGTAATGATTGAGAGGTTACAAGGGGGAGCTAAACTGGCTACAAATGCCATGCAGGATAGCCGCCAGTATGTTGATGATAGCGTTAATCATACACGTAGCACTGGGGAAGTACTGCAGAGTATCGCCACCGCCATTGCTACGATTACGGATATGAATAGCCAGATAGCTACCGCAGCGGAAGAACAAAATGCGGTATCGGAAGAGATTAACACTAATATCGTTAATATCAGCAATGCGGCAGAACAGACCGCTGAGGGCGCAAACACTAGCTCGCAGCAGAGTGAAAACTTGGCCAACATGGCTAAACGTTTATCAGTGTTGGTTCAAGAGTTTAGGATTTAATCATCTCGCGCTTATTATTCGCCTAATGCGAGCTCGACATTAAGTGCTTTTATATTTGAAATAAAAAAATGCCGTTCACTTAAGTGAGCGGCATTTTAGTATCTCTAGCTGGCGGTTTTATTTTTGATAACTGCTACTTAAGTTTATTCTGTGACTTTTAACTCTTGGCCAGGCTTAATGATGCTCTTGGCATTAAGCTGGTTCCACTTCATTAAATCTGCCAGTTTAACCTTATTTTTACGGGCAATTTTATCCAAGGAATCGCCGGATTTTACCTTGTAGGTTGTCGCTTTTGCCGCAGTTTTATCGGCTGGCTTGGTGGGGGTTTTAGCCTTGGTTGATGATTTGCTGCTGACTTTTGTATCGACCTTGGCCTTATTGCTGCTAACTTTAACCGCTTCAGGTTGATTATCATTTGTCGCCATCGGCGTTAATAGCGTGAGCTCTTGACCAATTTTGAGGCGGTCAGAGGTCAGATTATTCGCTTGTTTTAATGCTTTTACTGACATACCAAATTTAGCTGCAATAGAGCCTAGGCTATCGCCAGATTTGACTGTGTAGCTTTGGCTGTCATAGCGTTTTTGAGCGTAGAGTTTATCTTGATTCTCTTGATACAGTCCTATGTTTTCCAGAGGTAGAGCGATTTGGTATTTACCTTTACTGGGGATCACTCCCTGGCGAAAGCCTGGGTTATAGGTTTTAAATTTTGCTTTGCTCAGGCCTGCGGCATCCGCTATCTGGCCGATATCTACCCCATTAGGAGCAGGAATTCTATCCAAGACAGGGCGATTATCAATCGCTGGTATTTTTAGGCCGTAATGATTTGGGGCGCGAATAATTTGAATAAATGCCAACCACTTAGGCACTGTTTGTACGCGTTTAGCTGGAATGCCTAGTGACCAAAAATCTGTAGGTTTGCCCTTGGCTTTATTTTTGTCTATGGCGGCTTTAATTACCAGTTCGCCGGTGTTGTAGGCGGCAACTGCGTTAATCCAGTCATTATCTAGGGTGTCGTATAAGTGCTGTAAATAGTCGAGCACAGCATCAGTAGATGCGAGTGCATCTTTGCGGCCGTCGTAAGCTGAATTAATGGTTAAGCCAAAATTACGCCCAGTGGCGGGGATCATTTGCCACAGTCCAGCTGGGCCGTTGGCTTGAGCTAGAGGATTGTAACCACTCTCAACTATGGGTAATAACGCCAATTCTAATGGCATGTTGCGCGCTTCGAGTTGACTCACAATATAATATAAAAAAGGTTCGGCGCGTTCACCCACTTGATTCATAAATCTTTGTTTGTCATCGAAAAAGTTACGCTGCTTGCGTACTTCTGCATCGTCATGGACGTCAATCGTATTAGCATGTTGAATTTTTGCCCACACATTGATGTATTGCTCAACGACTGGCGCAGCCTTGGCCTCGTGGGGTATTGCGTTGCTCAGCTCTGGCTGAACATTGTCAGGTGGGGTATTGAATTCTGTTACTGATGGGCTTGCTGATGTTGCTGCGCAACCCGTTAATAGGGCCATCAGCATGGTTAGCATGAGCGCTGTGAAAGAGTGCGTTTGGCGAAATGGTGTCCGCATAATAGTCCTGTAATTGAGTAGCCTAGCATTCCATATTGAGGCACATGCTAATCTGTTTTCACGTTTCTGGATAGATCCACACGGTTTTGATGCCAACCCAAGAGCCGTTTGGGTACTGATATTTCGTTTAGATTTACCAGTGAATACGCTACCATAGCCGTGTTTTTTCATTGATTTGGGTAATACAGTGCAGACGTTAGCGCAATTAAGGGCAGGGCAGTTACAGGGGATTATCCGTTTACAATTGGCAGAGAACTTAACCGAGTTTCCTCGGGAGATTTTTGACTTAGCCGATACGCTTGAAATTCTCGATTTGTCGAATAACCAACTGAGTACATTACCCGACGATTTACACCGTTTATCGCGTTTAAAAATCATTTTCGCTTCTAATAATCGCTTTGAACATTTGCCCGAGGCATTGGGGCGCTGTGCAAATTTAGAGATGATTGGCTTTAAGGCGAATCAAATCACCACAGTTGCAGCAACAGCATTACCCTTACAAACTCGTTGGTTGATTTTAACGGATAACCAGATTGACACGCTGCCTGCGGCTATGGGGGATTTGCATCGTTTACAAAAGCTAGCCTTAGCGGGCAACCGATTAACGACTCTGCCGGAGTCGATGGAAAATTGCCGTAACTTAGAGTTAGTGCGCTTATCTGCTAATCAACTGCAAGCACTGCCCACTTGGTTACTCAGTCTGCCTAAGCTCACTTGGCTCGCCTTTGCGGGTAATCCGTTTAGCCATACATTGGTAGACCCCCATAGCGATGTGACGACCGTGGCTAATGTGACGTTGGCTGATATTAAGTTAGCAGAACAGCTTGGTGAAGGTGCGTCAGGGGTGATTTATCGCGGTGATTGGTTAAATCAGGCCATGATAACCGCAACCGGTACGGCACAAATTGCAGTCAAACTTTTTAAGGGCGAAGTGACTAGCGATGGTTATCCTGCAGATGAACTTGATTGCTGCCTTACAACGGGCGATCACCCAAGTTTGATTAAGGTTGTGGCGCACATTAGCCAAAAAGACCAGTTAGGCTTAGTTATGGAGCTCATTCCGCCTGGATTTAGTAACTTAGGTTTACCTCCCAGCCTGCTGACCTGTACCCGCGATACCTTTAAAGTCGGCACTCAATTTAGCGTGGATGACGTTGTAAAAGTCGCCTATCAATTAACAGATGCAATGGCGCACATGCACGCCAAACAGGTGAGCCACGGCGATGTGTATGCCCATAACATTATGGTTAATCGGCAGATGCAGTTGTTATTTGGTGATTTTGGTGCGGCGTCGAACTTAGGTAATCTATCGGCAGCAGCGCGTTTAGTGATACAGGCCATTGAGGTACGTGCGCTAGGCTGCTTGATTGAGGATCTCTTGGCCTATGTAGATACGCAAATATGCCCTGATAAGTATGCCAAGCTCGGTGCGATTAAAACCCAGTGTATGTTAGAAGATGCTCACCAACGTCCCAGTTTTATTGCAATTAAACATCAACTTGAAAACTGTTGATTAATTGCACAATGCTGTCAATTTACATTTGTTGGTATTTTGTTGTGTTTATTTTTCCTGCGTGTGATTTAAGTTTTAGATGTTACTTATATGGTTAACTTATTGTTTTATTTGAATGTGTGATGGCATTTTTACTGGCGCTCACTCGGATTATGCCTATAGGCTGTATACCCAAATAATCTCAAAATGCTGAAATAGCCACTTTAGGTGATTTGGGTAAATCTTGGGTTCAATCCGGTGAGCTGCTGTCGGATAGGATGTCCGTTGAATAGTCAAAAACGATAGGTTTCATTAACTATGCTTACACAACTAGCGACTACACAAGTGCGTACTGCTTGCGATATTTCATTAACACACCACTCCCATCAGGATTTAAAACCCACCTTATTCGCTCCTGTAACCTTTTTTATAACCAGTCTGCTAGCTTTAAGCTCCTTAACGGCGGTGGCGGCTGACAAGGTTGATATTATCCCGGTTACCGTAGAGGCGGTAAAAGAGACCGCCTTTGACGATACCGTGAAAGAAGTCGGTAAAATCAATGCCATCGATTCAGCTGTACTGAATTTTAGTGCCAGCGAAAAAATTAGCGCGATTCACTTTAACCATGGCGATAAGGTTAAAAAAGGGCAAATCATTGCCGAGCTGGATAACGTTAAAGCTAAGGCGGATTTAGATAAGGCCAAGAGCACGTTAGCCTTAGCTAAAACTAAGCTTGAACGTATTGAAGATTTGTTGATTAAAGAGCCGTTCGCACTTGCCAAACAAGATGTGGATGAGCTGAGGGAAAATGTTAATCTGGCCGATGCCGATTTCAGGCAGAAGCAAGCGGTGATGAACGATTACCTGATTAAGGCTCCCTTCGATGGCCAGTTAACCAGCTTTAGTCAGTCGATTGGCAGCCAAATTGGCGCAGCTACTGCATTAGTCACCTTGTATAGCCTACATCCCGTCGAAGTCCGTTATGCCATTAGCCAGCATGATTTTGGTAAGGCAAAAAAAGGCCAAGAGGTTGATGTCACCGTGGAGGCCTACGGCGATAAAATTTTTACAGGAGTGGTGAATTATGTGGCGCCCGCCGTTGACATTAATTCAGGTCGAGTGGATATTCACGCTACCCTCGAAAACCCCGAATTTAAACTCGCCCCCGGTATGTTCGCCAATATCAAACAGTACTATAGCCGCGGTATCAAACGTTTATTAGTGCCGCAAAACTCGATTATTGCTAATAATGCCGAGCGCTTTGTTTGGTTAGTGCGCGGCGATAGCGCGGTCAAGCAAGTGGTTAAACTCGCGCAAAATACTAACGATGGTTATGCAGTGGTTATCGAAGGTTTAGCCGTAGGCGATTTGGTCGTGAAAACGGGTATGCAAAATCTTAAGTCCGATAGCCAGATAAAAGTCGTGCAGGATAAAAAGCTTAAAGATAGCCAGCTCGTGCCAAATATTGAATCAGCAGCTGAATCAACAGCAGAGCCAACAGCTGACTCAAATGCTGGCTCACACACTAAATCAACTGCCGCGGCAAACGCGAACTCAGTGAGTGAGGAGGCTGAATAATGCGTTTACCCGAAGTCTGTATCCGCCACCCTATCTTTGCCTCAGTTCTCAGCATCATGGCGGTATTACTGGGATTAATCGCCTTTCAAAAACTCGATATTCAATATTTTCCTGAGCACACCACTCACTCGGCCTCTGTTAATGCCTCAATTGCAGGGGCGAGCGCCGATTTTATGTCGAGCAATGTGGCCGATAAGCTCATTGCGGCGGCTTCGGGTATTGATAAGGTCGATACTATGTCGACCGACTGTAGCGAAGGGCGCTGCTCGTTAACGATTAAATTCAATGACGATACCAGTGATATCGACTACACCAACTTAATGAATAAGCTGCGCAGTAGTGTTGAAGGGATCAACGATTTCCCCCAGAGCATGATAGATAAACCTACCGTTACCGACGATACCTCGGCAACAGATGCTGCGAGTAATATCATCACCTTTGTCAATGCAGGCGGTATGGAAAAGCAGGTTATGTATGACTACATTAGCCAACAGTTAGTACCGCAACTTAAGCAAGTTCAAGGTGTTGGTGCTGTGTGGGGGCCGTATGGTGGTTCACAAAAGGCGGTGAGAGTTTGGCTTAACCCTGAGCAAATGAAGGCGTTAAACATTAAGGCCGCCGATGTAGTAGGCACCTTAGGTTCTTATAATGCCAGTTTTACCTCGGGGGCAATTAAGGGGAAGTCGCGGGATTTCTCAATTAACCCGTTAAATCAAGTTGAAACACTGGATGATGTGAAAGATCTGGTGATCAAAGTCAGCGAGGGCAAGATCATCCGCGTGGCTGATGTTGCCGATGTGGTAATGGGTGAAGAAAGTCTGTCGCCGAGTATGCTATCTATCGGTGGGCACAGTGCGATGTCACTGCAGATTTTGCCTTTGAGCAATGCAAACCCAGTGACAGTCGCGGTGAACATTAAGGCTGAAATTGCGCGCATGCAACAGCATTTACTCCAGGGATTAGAAATGACCTTGGCCTATAATCAGGCTGACTTTATTGAGGCTTCTATCGATGAAGGATTTTCTGCACTGATTGAGGCGGTGATTTTAGTCTCTTTGGTCGTAGTGTTATTTTTGGGCAGCCTACGCGCTGCATCAATCCCGATTATTACTATTCCCGTATGTGTGATTGGGGTGTTTGCCGTGATGTCGGCCCTAGGTTTTAGCATCAATGTGTTGACCATTCTGGCGATTATCTTGGCCATTGGCTTAGTGGTGGACGATGCCATTGTGGTGGTTGAAAATTGTTATCGGCATATTGAAAACGGTGAAACACCCTTTAACGCCGCGATTAAAGGGTGTCAGGAGATTATCTTCCCTATTATTGCCATGACGCTAACCTTAGTGGCGGTGTATTTACCGATTGGATTGATGTCAGGGTTAACCGCTGATTTGTTTAGGCAATTCTCCTTTACCTTAGCCGCTGCGGTAATAATCTCTGGCATGGTAGCGCTAACATTATCACCGATGATGAGTGCGTATCTTATCAATACCACAGCACAGCAGCCGCAATGGTTTAACCGAGTCGAGAATGCGCTACAGCAATTAAATTATTTATATATTAAAGAGCTGGAGAAGTGGTTTGTCCGTAAACGCTTAATGTTCGGTGCCGCTGTGGTTCTCGTCGGTCTTGCCGGTATCGCTTACTGGCAATTACCTAAAATACTGTTGCCTGCGGAAGATTCAGGCTTTATCGATGTGGCATCTAATGGCCCTACAGGCGTGGGACGTCAGTATCATCTTAATCACAATGCTGAGCTTAATGGCGTGATGGATGGTCATCCCGCCGTTGGCGCTAACTTGTCCTATATCGAGGGCGAACCTGTGAACCATGTGCTGCTTAAGCCTTGGGGTGAACGCAGTGAAGGTATTGATGATGTTATTAATGACTTGATGACTAAATCAAAGGCAAGCGTTTCTGCCTATAACATGTCCTTTAGCATTCGCTCGGCCAATAACCTCAGCATTGCCAATAACTTACGTTTAGAGCTGACGACCTTAGATCGTAACAAAGATGAGCTCAACGCCACTGCCGCCAAAGTCCAAAAACTACTGGAGGATTATTCTGGAGTGACTAACGTGGATAACTCTGTGCTGCGTGATCAGCTGCGCTACGATTTGTCTATCGATCGCAACGCGATTATTCTTTCAGGCGTGAGTTATGGCGACGTGACTAATGCGCTTTCGACCTTCCTTGGCTCGGTAAAAGCGGCGGATTTACATGCCACCGATGGCTTTACCTATCCAATACAAGTACAAGTTAACTTAGACAAGCTAAGTGATTTCAGTGTGTTGAATAAGCTTTATGTCACCTCCGAATCAGGACAAGCCTTACCTTTATCGCAATTCGTGTCGATTAAGCAAACAACGGCAGAATCTAACATTAAGACCTTTATGGGTCTTGATAGCGCTGAGCTGACGGCAGATATTATGCCCGGTTATTCTACCGACGAAATTAAAACCTACTTAGACGAGCAATTGCCATTGTTACTCAATGATGCCCAAGGTTTTAAATACAATGGAGTGGTGAAGGACTTAATGGATTCACAAGCGGGCACTCAGTCGTTATTTTTGTTAGCACTGGTGTTTATCTATCTGATTTTGGCCGCGCAGTTTGAAAGCTTTGTTGATCCCTTAATCATCTTACTGACGGTACCCTTGTGTATTGTTGGTGCATTGCTGACCTTAACCCTGTTCGGCCAGAGCATGAATATTTACTCACAAATTGGTCTACTCACCTTAGTGGGACTGGTGACAAAACACGGCATTTTGCTGGTGGAGTTTGCAAATAAGCAACAGGCTCAAGGTTTGAATGCGATTGAAGCGGCGCTCAGCAGTGCTAAATCTCGTTTAAGACCAATTTTAATGACTTCGCTGACGATGATTTTAAGTGCGATACCTTTAGCACTGGCTTCAGGGCCTGGCTCCTTAGGTTTAGCCAATATCGGTTTAGTGTTGGTTGGTGGATTACTGACAGGCACTTTTTTCTCGCTATTTGTGGTGCCAGTGGCCTATGTCGCAATGGCTGAGCTTAAAGAAAAAGATGTACTCGCTAAATTACGTCTAACTTAAATTACGCCTAGCACTAAATAGTGCGCGGCTAAACCTAAAGGCTTTAGGCCTAACTCTGGTTTAGCCGCACAAAAAGAGATTTAAAGCGTACTGTTGGCGGATTAAAACTGACATTACGCTATTGATGCTATTCATTTAGTTTGCCGTATTGATTGCCACGCCAATAGGTATGAAAATTTATCAATAATAGGAATAATGGTGGCTATTTGGTTTGAAATCACGCTAGCTTAAGCATATCAAGATTCACATCTATCATATCGATAATTAGACTCATACGGTTAATCCATCACAATCTGTTATTAAGCAAAAGTGCCATCCTCAAAGGAGCTTTTATGTCAGCTTTACCCCGCGATTACACCCATATTTATGTTGAGCAACCCGGTAGCCCTGAGGTGATGCAGCTATCGCGCTCGCCTTTGCCTGTGCCTGTCGCAGGGCAAGTCTTGATCCGCGTACATGCTGCTGGGGTGAATGGGCCCGATATAAAACAAAGAGTGGGCGCTTATCCACCTCCACCAGGGGCATCACCTATTATTGGACTTGAAGTTGCAGGGGATATTTGTGCTCTTGGAGAAGGAGTAAATCAATGGCAAATCAACGATAAAGTATGTGCCCTAGTGCCGGGCGGCGGTTATGGCGAGTATGTGCTCACCTATGCCGCCCACTGTTTACCTATTCCAACGGGCTTTAGCTATGTGCAAGCGGCTGCATTACCCGAAACCTTTTTCACCGTATGGGGTAACCTATTTATACGTGCGGGACTAAAAGCCGGTGAAACTGTGCTGATCCACGGCGGCTCAGGCGGTATCGGTAGTACGGCAATTCAGCTCGCCAGTGCATTAGGCGCTAAGGTCATCGCTACCACAGGACATGATGAAAAGCGTGATTACTGTTTAAGTCTGGGCGCTGAGGAAGTCATCAACTATCGTACTCAGAACTTTGTCGAACCTGTGATGGCGCTCACCCAAGATAAAGGCGTTAACGTGGTATTTGATATCGCCGGTGGCGATTTTATTAATCTCGATTTACAAGCCTTAGCGATGGACGGGCGTATGGTATCGGTGGCAATGCAGCGTGGCCCTAAGGCTGAGGTAGATATTTTCAGATTAATGGCAAAACGGATCATGTGGACAGGCTCAACGCTAAGGCCACAAAGTGTAGAGGCTAAAGCTACCATCGCCGCCGAATTATTTGAAAAAGTATGGCCATTATTAAATGCCCATAAAATAGTGCCACATATTTTTGCGACCTTTCCACTGGGGGAGGCGGCTAAAGCACATGCTTTGATGGAGTCAGGCCAGCACCGTGGAAAGATCGTTTTAACCTTAGTGTGATAATAAAATAAACATGACCGTCGATGATGACTTGTAGATTATTGTGCGCTTTGATGATTTTATGACAAGAATAAAACTTGCCGTGACGTTTTTTTCGGCTAAAGTCGATAAGGACAAGTCTTTTTCAGCACTTTGATTGAAATTAATACCAAATAAGTGAAAATTTCATGGTTTGAGGCATTGATTCTCGGCAATTTTCTGTAAAAATACCCACTTGAAAACGTCAGATATTTTTCGGCGCTATTAGTGGTTCAAAGCAAGTGATGTTTAGCTTATTCAACCTAAAAAACTCATAGTGTATGTGTTGATTTAAGGGTATTGGCATATATGTATAACACAGCAAAGAAACAGATTTGGTATGGTGAGCTGAGAACATCGAAAGGCAACGTGATTGTCGTCCATGATAACCAGTTGCCAGAAGCCTCTCCCGGCCGTATCTACTTATACAACACTGATCGTAATGCGATTATTGAGTATGTAGAAGATATCGTTAAAGGGAATCTCTATGACTTGGATGATGCGGCGTTAAAAGCGGCTGAGACTAAGTTTAGTGGTGCATGGAAGGCGGCGAGAGCCGAATTCATGAGTAAGCATCAAGCCCGTATTGACCTCAACAACGTCAAGGAAACTGCGCCTGTACGTAAGGCAAAACCTGAAGTTGAACCAGAAATTGAATCCGATGCCGTTGGCGTTGATTTTGATGATGATTGGAGCGACAGTTTTGATGATTAACACTGAGTCAGCGGCCTAAAAACTCAGTGAGTGTAAGGAGTAAAATAGTGCTTATTTTATTCCTTACCATTCTATTTACTCACCGCTATATTGCTTACCGTTAAAGCCCGCACTGACTACCTTTATCCGCTTATCATGATGCGTCAACGTCGAATTGATAATGGGCGTAATGGTTTATTCATCTTTTCATCACTTGCCACTAGAGCCATTATTAAATGGTTCTTGTTATACAATAACTTAATTATCTATTCGTCCCGCGCCTGCACTGGCAGAACATAAATAGACAGTGGCATCTATACCGGTTTTATCTAAAAATTCGCCTTCAACCGCCGCAACAACCGCATCGGTCAGTTCATGGTCGACTAAGGCAACCACGCAACCATCGGTCATACGTATGCCGCCACGTTCGCCGATAACTTGGCTGACAATCTCAACTAAGATATCAAATTCGGGGAGTGTGATGTCAAAATCATCACGCAGTGAAGCATGGGACTCTGCCATTAAGTGGCTTAATTTTTTAATGTTATTTTGTTCTAACGCGCGCGCTGCACTCTGAGTGCGTTGGTTCTCAGTGATGACATGCCTGGCACGGCGATATAGCACTTCATCTAGGTCAGCTTTTGCTCTTTCTAATCGGCGCAAGTCGAGATGGCGTAGCGCATTTAGACCAAAGTATTCGGCAGCTTGTGCGCATTCGTCGCGGCGCTGTTGATTGGCGGCGGCTAAACGCTGTTTCTCAATATGGGCGTCAATAATGATAAGACTTAAGTTTTCAGGAATGGGTATGGCTTCGCTATCAAGATCTAAGCAATCGATTAGCAGTGCATGGTCTTGTTCGCCCATGGCGCTGCACATTTGATCCATAATACCGCAGGCAGATTCGACGTATCTGTGCTCGCCTCGCTGTGCAAGCTGCGCCACCGCCATTGGGGATAAATGTAGTTGACTGGTATCACTGATGGCAGTGCCAAAGGCAACAACTAGAGCGCCGGATGAAGATAAACCCGCCGCTAGTGGTACATCGCCCACAATAGCTAAATCTAACCCCTTGGCTAATAAGCCCGTTTGCGCCATTGCCGCAGTCAAACCCTTAAGATAATTGACCCAACCGTCCTGCGGATCCATGTCATTTTCGTGGCTGAAGTTCCATTCTTTAATTTGCCCGGGAAATGCATCGGCAACGGCACGAAACTTAGTGTCGTCACGGCGTTTAACAGCAATAACCGTATGAAAATTAATGGCGGCGGGGAGTACAAAACCGTCGTTGTAATCAGTGTATTCACCGATCAGATTGACACGTCCAGGGGCTTGGTATAAATCATCGGGTTTAGTACCAAAGGTTTGGACAAATAACTTAGTGGCGCGCTGCGCAGGATTTGACATGCTGTAAAAAATTCCAAAAAGCTGAGCTAATTTCGTTCTTGTCTTCGATTTATATCATGACTGAGTCGGCTATGTAACTGCGATTTTGTGATGAAAAAACGATAGGTAATAATGAGAAAGCCAATACTGACAGTGAAAATGAGCACAATAGGATGACGACTTTTTGTAACATGTTGACTTGTAATAGTTTATGTTATTTTTGTAGCTGCCGCACAATGTTGCAGAAGATATAACTGCAACGTTATGCGGCTGATTTTAATTCAGTTAAATATTAGCGAGTGCTTAACTGTGGGGCCCGGTATTAATTTTAGGATCAGTGACTTGTACAATATCTTCTGCTAGCGGTAGTTGCGGCGCATTTTTCTCAGAGTTCTTTAGTAGCTCAGTAATGACATGATCAACAAAACCGGCACCTGCGGCTTCGTATAAGTTATAAACACTGTGCACACCTAATTCTCTGAGCGCAGTGGCGTCATCACTGTATTGCACTATCGCACTGATTTTGCCTTGATAATCGAGTTTTTTCAGTTGTTCGACCGCAAACATATTTCCCGTATGGTGGGGCATAGCTAACAGGACTAATTCAAGATTCGGTGCATTATCCAGTTTTTCCCAAAAATCGGTATCCGCCGCATCACCGCGTACAACATTACGGCCTAGGGAACGATGTAAATCAACTAAATCTTGCTTATGCTCAATACCGAGGATTTCGCCGTCAAATTGTGCTCTGAGTTCATCATAGGCACCGCTACCAATACGGCCCATACCTAAGATTAAGAAACGTGGATTACCAATAGCGATTGGCCTGTCTTCTGGGTGTAGCGGACGTTTTTCAAGTTTAATTAAGCGTCGCTGGAACCGTTGATAAATATCACCGACAGTGGCATTGAGCGGCGCCGCGAGTAAAAAGCTAAAACTTAATGCTACGGCAATAATCACCAGCCACTCAGGCGGGAGCCAGCCTTTATGGGTCGCAACCGCTGCAACAATTAAACCGAATTCACTGAAGTTACCTAAGTTAAACGAGCCTAACATAGAGGTACGTGAGCGTAGTTTAAAGCGGGTAAGAAGATAGACAAACATTAAAATCTTAAGCGGTATCAATAACACTAACAGCGCCGCGAGGACGACATCTGATATTGTCGGTAATCCATTAAGACCGATAGTTAAAAAGAAGGCTACAAGGAATAGCTCTTTAAAGTAGAACAGCGATTTTGCTAGTTCTGAGGACTTTTTATGGCCTGCAAGTAAAATACCGATGATCAGTGCGCCAAGATCAGGTTTTAAGCCAACAGATTCAAATAACCAAGCACCTACCACGAGTGCCATTACTAGGCCAAATAGCACTAAAAGTTCACCGTGGCCAACACGGTCGAAGATTTTATAGATAAGCGGTCTAGCAAATGGAAGCAACAACAGTGCAAAGGCCCATACCGAAGGGACATCGCCCTTAGAAATGGTTAAAAACAGCACTGCGAAGATATCCTGCATAATCAAGATACCAATGGCGACGCGGCCGTAGAGTGATTGCACGTCGCCCTTATCTTCTAGTACTTTGACCGCAAACACTGTGCTGGAAAAACTTAGTGCAAAGGCAATTAATGTCAGTTGCTCTAAGTTAAGGCTGGTGAGTTGGCTTAACCCGACCAGACCTAATAATTTAAGAAACGGAATAAAAATCAACATTGAGAGCACTAAATGTATGCTCGACCCCGCCCATACTTCAGCTTTAAATAGGCTGCGGATATCAAGTTTTAAGCCGATGGCAAATAAGAGGAGTGTGACACCAAGATTGGCGAGCTCTTGCAATAATGGCAGGCTTTCTTTATCGATCCCGAGTACAAATAGCACAAAACCCGCCACTAAGTAGCCGATGAGTGGTGGGAGTCCTATACGGCTGACCAGCATGCCGCAGATAAGTGTGATGATGAGGATGGCAGGTTCCATTACGCTCTAATCCAAAAAGTCTAAAATTCTCAGTGATTGTATAAGAAATCTATGACACTTGAACAAAAAAGCGGACTTTTAATGAAAAAAGTCCGCTTTTTATTGGTGTTGCAGTAAATCCCCTGTTGCTTAAAACAAGTGCGAGCTAAATTGCTCAAGGGTTTTATATCTCAGCGACCACATTTAAACGACGACACCTTAGTCGTGGCTATTTCACCAGATGATCTAAATGGGCTGCAAAATCTTTGGGGCCCATAAAGCCGGTGACACGTAAATCTTCCCTTTGCTCGCCTTGTTCGTTAAATATCAATAAAGTTGGCAGGCCAAGTACATGGTATTTTTCGAGTAAAGCCACATCCACCTTGTCACTCTTAGTCACATCCGCTTGTAGTAGCACGATTTTGTTCATGCGGGCTAATACAGCGGCATCCTTAAAGGTAATGGCTTCAAATTCTTTACAGGCCACACACCAATCAGCGTAGAGATCCAGCATCACGGGCTTACCTTGGGCGCTAGCGGCGGCGATTTCATACTCAAGATCTTCAATCGACTTAATACGTTTAAAGCCATGGACTTCTTCGGTGGTTGCCGTTGTGCCTACAGGATTGTGATTAAAGCCAAAGTGACCCATCACGGCTTGGAATCCATAGGAGAAACTCGCCAGTAGCATCAGAGTTAACAACACAGCACGGACCGTTTGTTTCCAATTAAAGGGGCTGAGTTTGTTTTGATGCATTAAGTAGCCGGTGAAGCTCACGCCCCACAGTGACCAGAGCACATCAGATATTACGCCCGTCCAAATACGGCCGAGCATTACGATAGACACAGCAATCAGCAAGAAGCCGAAGACAGTTTTGATTATGTCCATCCAAGCGCCGGCTCTAGGTAATAGTTTACCGCCTGAAGTCCCGATAATAAGTAGTGGTAGACCCATGCCCATACTCAGCACATATAAGGCTAAGAAACCTTGGAGTAGGTCGCCGGTTTGGGCGACATAAACCAGTGCGCCAGACAGTGGCGCGGTTGTACAAGGTGAAGCAACAAGACCAGAAATCACGCCCATAAAGAATACGCCAACTAAGTTGCCGCCTTTTTGGTTGTTTGATACAGAGTTCATCTTCTGCTGCCAGCTTGATGGCAGCTTTAAATCGTACAGGCCAAACATTGATAAGCTGAGTACAAAAAACAGAATGGCGAGTACCACTAACACCGCTGGGTGTTGCAATGCCGCTTGGTATTTAAGTCCCGCCGATGCCACCACTAACCCTAAAATAGAGTAAGTGATCGCCATACCTTGTACGTAAGCCATCGATAGCGTGAAGGCTTTCGCGGTGGAGAGTTTTTTCCCTTGGCCGACAATAATGCCTGACAAAATCGGGTACATGGGGAACACACAAGGCGTTAATGCCAGGCCGACCCCTAAACCAAAGAAGATGACTAAAGTCCAAATCAAGCTGTCGTTTGATAGCATTTGGCTTAGGGTATCTTGCTGAGTAATCGGCTGCGTATTAGATTTATCAGTAACACTTGGCTCTGCTATTGCGGCAGATTCTGTTGTTTTGGCACCTGCAATTAAACCATCATTGGCCGCGACTGCTTTTAAAACGACTTCACGTTTTGTTGGGGGATAACACAATTTACCTTCGGCACAGCCCATAAAAGTGACTGTGAGCGTGGCTTTCTCATCGGCTTGTTTTAGGCCTACGGGAATATCTACATAGGTGTAATAGACTTCTTGTTCGCCAAAATACTCATCATTATGGGGTTTACCCTTTGGCAGCGCTATTGTGCCTAATTCTGCGCCATTGACGCTAAATTTAAGTTTGTCACGGTACATATAGTAGCCGTCGGCAATCACCCAATTGAGCTTGACCTGATTACCTTCTTGCTTGAAATCGAAGGCAAAAGCTTGATCGACAGGCATCAATTCTGGTTCACTCTTCATGAAGTCGAATTTATTATCGAAAACTCCTTCACTGTGGGCTAAGGGCGTGAGGAACAATAAAGATGTAAAAATAAGGCTGAGTAGTTTTTTCATGGCTGCGTGTTGTCTTTTATCCAATCTAAGTAAGCTGGCAACCCGTGGGTCACAGGCACGGCAATAATTTCGGGTACTTGATAAGGGTGAAGCCTAAGCACAAGTTGCTCTAATTCTGTATATCGACTCTGTAAGCATTTAATCTGTAGGCTAAATTCTTGTTCGTCACAGGTTTTACCTTCCCAAATATACATGGAACGTATTGGGGCTGAGATATGCACACAAGCGGCAATACGTGATTCAATTAACGCCCGCGCCAAAGTATTCGCTTGTTCTTCATCGGGGCAGGTCGTGCTAACCACTAAATACTGATGCTGCATGTTGTTAGTTTTCATCTCTTAAGGCGCTTAAAATTCACTTAAGCTAACTCCGTTAAGCTACTTTACGTGTTTTAATGGTCTCATACATTAGCGCGTTCACAAAAGAGTGAGCTAAATAGCAGTTGTTTGTGTCCTTTAGAAGCGTCGTTGATTGCTTTAGCTTGAATTAAGACCGGATAGTCCCCATTTAGTTTACAGAAATAGTCAGAGAAAGCTGAGGTCGGTATGTTTTTTATTATTTTTTTACTGTTTGTGCTGATCCCGGTTATTGAGCTGTCGGTGCTTATTCGAGTGGGTGAAGTGCTAGGCACGTGGACGACCATAGGTTTAGTACTGTTTACTGCAGTGCTTGGTGTTTCTTTGGTCCGTAGTCAGGGCTTAAGCACGCTAATGCAAGTACAACAAAAACTCGCCCGTGGTGAAGCGCCGGGGCAAGAAATCGTCGAAGGCATGATGTTAGCTATGGCCGGTATCCTACTCGTGATCCCCGGTTTTGTGACCGACGCCATTGGCTTGTTATTCTTGACCCCACTCACCCGTAAGCCAATTGCGGCATTGTTATTTAAGCGTATGCAATTACGAGTTGTTGCAGGTTTACACGGTGGCTTTCAAGCGGGACAAAGTCCCTTCGGCCCTAAACCGCAGGACCCATTTGGCGGAGCACCATTTGATGATAGTGCTAAAAAAGACGGTAATGTGTTTGAGGGCGATTTTGAAGATAAGACCGAACATAACGTCGATGCTAGTGATATCAAACCGACTAGCCATCAAATCACGAATAAACCGATAGACACAGACCTTAACAATAAATGACCAACCAGCTCCTGTTATCGAGACTGGTCGGCCGCGCCGGGAAGCATTTGGGATAAAGCACTGAGTCGGTCTGTAGGGTAATGGTTAAATAACCCAGTCCGCATGGCCGACTCGAATAACAGGGCGTGAAGATAGCAGTAAAATTAGTTGCAATAAACGGAATGCTTTGGGAACATCAGTCTCACATAATGAGATTGAGTTTAAGGTAAAAATGAAGACAGAGGACTTGGCGTTATTTCACCGAATTGCTGAAACCGGTAGTTTGATTGAAGCGGCTGATTTACTTAACTTACCTAAATCGACTGTCAGTCGGCGTTTGCAGGCCTTGGAAGATGAGCTGAACATTAAATTGTTCCACCGTCAGAGTCGCTCTATGACGCTCACGTCGGCGGGCAGTCATTTCTACCAGCGTTCGCAGAATATTTTGGCTCAGCTCGACGAAACCCTATTCGAAATGACTAACGACGATGCTGAACTCAGTGGACATTTACGCATTCAAATGTTCCCTATCCACAGCATGAAAACCTTAATGCAAGCCATTTTTCGCTTTATGGATATGCATCCTAAACTTACGTTAGAAGTGATCCACAGTTCAGAATCGGTCGATATGGTCAAACACAATCTCGACGTCGCCTTTGTGGTTGAACCGGCTTTAGACACCTTAGATTTAGTGGTACGCACAATATTCACCACCGAACTGCGTTTTTATGCCAGCCCGCAATATCTAGCCGCACACGGTACGCCCACAACGCCTAAAGAAATTGAATCCCATAATGTGTCGTTATTTCGCTTATCAAATGGCAAAATTTTCAATGAATTATGGATAGGCTCAGAGCAAGAAGTGAAAGTGAAAGGCAACTTCTGCTCCAATAGTGTTGAAGTGGCAGTTGAGTTTGCGCTGCAAGGCCGCGGTATCGTTTATGCACCGGCTGAAGTGGTTGCTGAGTACCTTAAAAACGGTGAGCTCATCATGCTATTACCTGAGATAGATGCCTATCAAGGTGAGTGCTTTTTGGCTTATCCATCAAGGCGTTATGTAAGTTTGGCTAGCAGGCGCTTTATTGACTACATAATGCAAGAGTTAGCCCCTAATGGTGTACCGACCAATATGAGTACTGAGGTAGACAAGCGTTCATCTTGTCGCGCCTCTAAAAAAGCGTTTTCAGAGAATGTTCAGCTTTTTCCGTAGCATCCCCTGTTATGCCTTATTAAGCGTGGGTGGCGCTGACCTTTGTTGGCTCTGAAATCCGCAGTGCTAACCAATAACAGGCCGCCCCCATTAAAATATTCGTGATAGGTAACGCCAGTAATAAACCTTTTACATCGCCAATATACGATCCCAATGCCGCCAGTGGCAGCATCAACAGCACTAAGCGGCACAGATTAATTACTAATGAACTCATCGGTCTATGGTAGGCATTGAGCGAGGTTGCGACAATAATCACCATCCCTAATGGCCCATAGGCGCAGGGCAGCACCAAGATGTAAAAACTTAGCCACTCGATAACCTGCGGATCGGTACTGAATAAATGTGCAATAGGTTCGGCTAAAAAAATCAGTGGAATATAAAGTAAGGTTTGAAAAATAAAGATAAATTTTATCGACAACAACAGCGCTGCTTTCGCTCTGTGTGGTTGCCCTGCACCTAAGTTTTGCGCAATGAAGGGCATTAAGCTCGACGACAGTGCCATCACCACGATTAATAATACCGACTCTAAGCGAGTACCCGCACCAAAGGCCGCTACCGCGCTGTGATCGATATGTGCCAACATCGCCATAATAATGGCATTGGCTAACGGATTGATTAAGTTCATCAAGGCAGCAGGTTGTGCGATATGGGCTAAGGTGCTCCAGTTAGCGCGCATTCTATCGATATCAAAAGTAGTCCATTCGAGCATTTTACGCTTAACAATCAATAGATATCCCGATAAAGATAACGCCACTAACCAAGCTATAAGTGTCGCAATCGCAGCACCTTGAATTTCTAAACGTGGAAATGGCCCAATCCCAAAAATTAATAAAGGATCGAGGATCAGATTGATAATCGCCGCTAGCGTCATAATCATCGCCGGGGAGCGGGTATCGCCAGTGGCGCGTAATCCTTGGTTACCTACCATGAGCAATACCAGCAGCGGCGCACTGACATACCAAAAAATCATATAGTCGTGGATCAGCGGCAAGCTGTCATCGTTGGCGCCGAGCAGGCGAAACAATGGCTCGATAAAAATGCTACCAAGAGCCGCTAAACTGGCGATTAAGCTAAAGGTCAGCAGCAAAGCATCATGTAAGAATACCTTTGCCTTATGGGCGTTTCCCGAACCGATAAGCCGGCCTAAATTAGTCGACACCCCAGCGCCAATCCCAATGGCGATGCTGGATATCACTAAGGTCACTGGAAAAGTAAAACTGATGGCTGCTAAGGCTTCGGTGCCCAGTTGGCTAATAAAAAAAGTGTCAGCCAGGCTGAAACCTAAAATG
Organism: Shewanella glacialipiscicola; assembly: GCF_023283485.1. Lineage (GTDB taxonomy): Bacteria > Pseudomonadota > Gammaproteobacteria > Enterobacterales > Shewanellaceae > Shewanella > Shewanella glacialipiscicola. Next base: position 6,513 of record NZ_JAKILU010000018.1, on the reverse strand, counting down.
GTCATAATGCCAATTAAGTTGGGGAGGCTCATGTTGAGCAGTACACGACCAATTGGCGCGGTGAGCAGCCCGTGTCTGTCTTTCATGGGAAAAATAGTGCCTTATTAGCGAGCGGAGGCGAGATTCTAGCAGGATTGTGCTCACTTGAAAAAACTGACATCAAAAAAGTGAAGTTTTTTTTATTAATGCCCTTGGATCTGGAGAGCATCAGCCCCATATCTCACACAAGAAAGAAGCAGGCTAAGGTGTCTGTTTTTTTAATCACAAATCGGCTCGTTTGTAGGGCATCAAATCATTAGGAGAGTTCATAGATGAATATTCGTCCATTACATGACCGCGTAATCGTTAAGCGTTTAGAAGTTGAATCAACCTCAGCGGGTGGCATAGTACTGACTGGTAGCGCCGCTGAAAAATCAACACGCGGTGAAATCCTCGCTGTGGGCAATGGCCGTATTTTAGAAAATGGCACAGTTAAACCACTGGATGTCAAAGTGGGCGACGTGGTGATCTTCAACGAAGGTTACGGCGTGAAGAAAGAAAAAATTGACGGTCAAGAAGTCTTGATCCTGTCAGAAGCTGACCTGATGGCAGTAGTGGGTTAATCCTCAGCATCAATTCGACATTCCAATTAATCATTAAAAATTTAAAGGATAATCAAGATGGCAGCTAAAGAAGTTGTATTTGGTAACGACGCACGCTTAAGAATGTTGGCTGGCGTAAATATTCTAGCAAACGCAGTTAAAGTGACTTTAGGCCCTAAAGGTCGTCACGTGGTATTAGATAAGAGCTTTGGCTCACCACTGATCACTAAAGACGGCGTATCTGTTGCCAAAGAAATCGAATTAGAAGATAAATTCGAAAACATGGGCGCGCAAATGGTGAAAGAAGTTGCTTCTAAAGCCAACGACGCTGCCGGTGATGGTACTACTACTGCAACAGTACTGGCCCAAGCCATTGTTGTTGAAGGCTTAAAAGCCGTTGCAGCCGGTATGAACCCAATGGATCTTAAGCGCGGTATCGACAAAGCGGTTATTGCAGCTGTTGCTGAATTAAAAGCTTTATCACAACCTTGTGCAGATTCAAAAGCGATTGCGCAAGTTGCCACTATCTCTGCAAACTCAGACGAATCTATCGGCGAAATCATCGCAACTGCGATGGAAAAAGTCGGTAAAGAAGGCGTAATCACCGTTGAAGAAGGCCAAGCGCTGGAAAACGAATTAGAAGTCGTAGAAGGTATGCAGTTTGATCGTGGCTACCTATCTCCTTACTTCATCAACAAGCCAGAAACTGGCAGCATTGAGTTAGACAGCCCATATGTACTGTTAGTAGACAAAAAAATCTCTAACATTCGCGAGCTGTTACCGATTCTTGAAGGTCTAGCAAAAACCGGTAAGCCATTGCTTATTATTGCTGAAGACGTTGAAGGTGAAGCATTAGCTACGTTAGTAGTTAACAACATGCGCGGTATCGTAAAAGTAGCCGCTGTTAAAGCTCCAGGCTTTGGCGATCGTCGTAAGGCAATGCTGCAAGACGTGGCTATCCTGACTGGCGGTACTGTTATTGCTGAAGAAATCGGCTTAGAGCTTGAAAAAGCGACCCTAGAAGATTTAGGTACGGCTAAGCGTGTTGTAATCACTAAAGATAACACCACCATCATCGATGGTAACGGCGAGCAAACACAAATTGCTGCTCGTGTAAGCCAAATCAAACAACAAATTGAAGAATCAACGTCAGACTACGACAAAGAAAAACTGCAAGAGCGTATGGCTAAATTAGCTGGCGGCGTAGCAGTCATCAAAGTTGGCGCAGCAACTGAAGTTGAAATGAAAGAGAAAAAAGCCCGCGTTGAAGATGCACTGCATGCAACTCGTGCAGCAGTAGAAGAAGGCGTAGTACCTGGCGGCGGTGTTGCTCTGGTTCGCGTAGCTTCTAAAATTGCTGAAGTTGAAGTATTGAACGAAGACCAAAAACACGGTGTGGTTATCGCACTGCGTGCAATGGAAGCGCCACTGCGCCAAATTGCGACTAACGCAGGTGAAGAAGCGTCAGTTGTTGCGAACACAGTGAAAAACGGTAGTGGTAACTTCGGTTACAACGCGGGTAACGACACCTACGGTGACATGTTAGAAATGGGTATTCTTGACCCAACTAAAGTGACCCGTTGTGCGTTGCAATTCGCTGCATCAATCGCAGGTCTGATGATCACAACTGAAGCAATGGTTGCTGAAATTCCACAAAATGCCGGCCAAGATATGGGCGGTATGGGTGGCATGGGTGGAATGGGCGGCATGATGTGATCCTAGCTGGTTAAAATCGTTTATAGCTGCGTTACTTTGTTACTCGTGTAGAAAAACACTACACGTCGCAACAAAAAGCCTTGCTCTAAAACGATTTTTCCTGCGCTAGATTGCGATAATTTATGCTGTTCTAAAGCTCTGCACTTTATTGAACAATGAAAACCCCGACTCGGGTAACTGAGTCGGGGTTTTGTTTTCTTGGTCTAACCACGTGAGTAAGTTTCAGGTGCACTTAGCTACACTTTTTGGGGTTTAAGCACTGAAATATTTCTAAAAGTGTAACATCGTATACTTTTGCTTTTGCTTTTGCTTTTGCTTTTGCTGTTGTTGCTGTTGCTGTTGCTGTTGTTGGTTAGATGGTTCCATCTTTCTACATTGTTAGTCATTGCGGCCTAACGGCCGAGGTGAATTAAAGTCGTGGGGTTTCAGCCCACACCCGACCAAGAGGGGATCAACAGCAATTCCCTCTTGGATCTCCCTTGCCGCCCCTAGCGAAGTTACATGCATTAGATACTGGCCTTGGGCTTATGGATAAATTGCTATCGCTTCCGAAGGCAACGTCCCTGTACCTACGAAAGCTAGCCGGACATCCATGTCCGGACTCACGCAATTTATTCCAACGCCCTTCAGCAACTTCGCAGGGTAGGGTGAACTTTTGTAATCTCGGTGTCGGCTGTTAAACCTAAAAGAGTTATCCTGTCCCATCTTTGCATTACTTTGAATTTAGCGCCTTCAAAGCCTCGATGATTAAATTATTATTATTTTTATTCAGTTCAGTATCATTTTTAGTAAAAACTTGTATGATTAACTTAATTTTTGTATCACGCTTAAATTCAAGTATATCTTGCTCACTCATGGCCTTACAATCAAGTGAGTTTGTAATTTGTTCTGCAAGAATTGCTGCTTTTAGCATTGTCATTTTTTCGGTGTTCAATGAAACAATATGTTTCACTAAGTAAATTAGTACACCAGATAACCCTCCAATTATTAAGATTGTAGCTGTGACAAGTGGAAGCCTACTTATAAGAATATCCAAAGTACTAATATTAGCTAGTAAAGGAATTAAAGAGACAAAATTCTCTCCATTTCTATAAATGTATTGAGCCATCCACGCCAAACCGGCGAATGTGAGTAGGGTTAATAGAATATAAGGTCTGAGTTGTTTTGATGTTTCATTTGAGTGTCCAACCATATCAAGGGTTGTGAGATTTTTCTCTTTATTGGCTTCTTTTAGTTCTTTGTTAATTAAAATCAAAGAGTCATTAGCCTTTAGCGACTCATCCATTACATTGATAAGTTTTTCTTTTTCACGTTTGTATTTCTCAGATTCTACATCGGTCTGTTGTTGAAGGTTGTGTAATTTATTCGTCAACTTTGATATGTCATTTTGTATTTTTTCATATGTTTTGCTTGATAATTCAAAATCATGACTCAATTGGCTAAGTGATTTTTGATTGTTTTCAAGACTATTTTCAGTATAGCTTTTCTTTTGTTCCAATAATTGTATGTCTTTCTCAATTAAACTAAACTTTTCGAACCCAAGATTTATTATTGAATTGATATCATTTAACTTTTCTACAATATTGTGATTTTCAATCAAAGAGTCATCAGTAGCTTTTTGTAAAGCTTTTTGTGTACGTTCAAGTTGATTATGATCTGTATGAAGTCTGTCAAAGCTAACAAGCTTTATAGAGTGGAAATTACATTTTCTTGGAAGAATAAAACCTAATACGACATCATGAACTTCATATTTTGTGATATCTTTATCATCAAATAGGTTTTTTTTGAATAATGTTCTCTTTGTTGTGATTTTTTTATCACTCCCAATGAAAGTGATAAGTCTAACTAAACTTGTTTTTTCATCGCTTGGAATGTCAGTGCAATTTAGTTCAGACACAATCATAGGGCTAGAGAATAAGATTACATTATCATCATTTAATGAATTTTCGTCATAGTTAGCGAAAAATAATGCTTCATTAATAAATTGGCTATTTTCTTTGTCATTAGCGTCAACTGTAAATTTTTGATAATAACGAAGGAATGAGTTTTTAGAATCTGATGTATATGTTGTATAAAAAGAATCTAAACTTACAATATACTCATTAAGTGATTTTATAGTGTTACTGATATTTATTTCATTAAAAGTTTCATTTAAGTCAAAACTTTTCCATTTTTCGCTATTATTTTTTTAATCATTTCATTAGCCATTGATTTATGTTTTTAGATTTTTAGTGGTTCTAACTTTATTGTCATTATTATTTTTTATACAGAAAATTAATCGAGGGTTTGCATATCTTTTGGTTTTTTGCATATTTAAACAGTGAATATAACGAGAAAGTCATTGTTAAATTTCTATTTTTCGTTATCAAAGTTGTCCGTTGATTTGCCTTTTTCGGGATGGTTTTGTTGTGATTTTGTAAGGTTGATTAATTTACACTTGTAATTTTTTGAAAGTTAATAGTAGGTTTTACTTCCTATTCTTCTTTGCTCTTTTTATATATCTTACCCATAGCACTGAGCCGTGGGTTTTACGCATTTCGAAGAGATCTATTGCGGCAAATAGGTCGCTGAGTTTTTTAAATCCATAGTTTCGCTGATCGAAAGAGCTGTGATTTGAGATATGTGAGCCTATTGGGCCGAGTTGCGCCCAGCCATCTTCCTCTTCTGTTGCTTCTATGGCTTGACGTAACATATTGAGCAGTTTGGAGTCACTTTTTAAATTACATTTCTGCGGTGTGGCGGTTTTAGGCTGAACTTGCTTGGTTTTACTAACTGATTCTGGTGCCGTTGATGGAAGCTGGGTTAATTCTGATATCACCTCTATTTCTTCAGAAGCTGCAACATGTTCTGCGTCAAGGTAGAGGAAGCGAGAGCAACTATTTACGAAAGCGGCTGGCGCTTTACGTTCTCCGAAACCAAAAACGGTTTTGCCGTCAGCTAAGGCTCGGGTTACCAAAGGGGTAAAGTCGCAATCCGAAGATATTAAACAAATAATGTCTATATCTTTAGTGTAAAGAATGTCCATAGCATCAATAACTAAAGCAATATCGCTGGCATTTTTACCTTTGGTTAAATCGAATTGTTGAATAGGCTGAATGGCATATTCATGCAGGATATCTTCCCATGGCTTTAGGTTCGGGCTTTTCCAGTTACCATAAGCCTTTCGAATACTGATTAATCCGTGTTTTGCAAGCTCAGCGAGTACCACATCAAACTTCTTGGCTGGCGCATTATCGGCATCAATAAACACCGCAATTTTTTCTTTATTCTGCATGTGGGTTCCAACGAATGTGGTTGTTTTACTCGTTCATAAGCAGGGAGGTCGGTTTTAGCTTTGAGTTAATGGCGGTGCTTTTATCCAAATCTGTAAGCACGCTACCGCCCATGGCACTTGCTACCAAACAGCATATAAATTATTAATTTTAATAAAAACAATAATAAAGCTATTAGCTTGTAGTTTCTGAAAACTTAGACTGAATCACAATTAGTTCAGAGGGGGAGCATCTTTAAGGAGAGGTATAGAAAGCTTTTCCTTGCCTTGTTCGCTTTTCTAGAGCGGATCTTCCCTGATTTATTTATATATCGCCATATTTTATTAGCGAGATTTTCGCTAACACCAAACTAGCGTTGATTGATTAAGTAATTGCTTAAGTGTTGTTTATCAATTAAAAATTTAAACTAGCGTACAGCATATGGTGAATCGCAACAATAGTGAGTTGTTGCCCAGTAAACCAAAGACGGAATATGCATCTTTTTATCAAATAGCACGCAACACCAAAGCGATAGACGTTAATTTAACGAGCCATCCATTGTTAAATTTGCAGAGTGTATGCTTATAAAAAGGCATACAGATAACTGGAGAGTTGGTTGAATTAAGCATTGGCATGTAAGTGACCGTTGACGGTATGGCCGCTCTTTCACATCCATGTGATCGCGGCATTTGCACTTCCGTATGCAGCAGATGCCGTCGTCGAGCCCTCATGGATACTTCTTGTGAAATAAAAGGGGTGGCGTGTCACTGGAATGGCAGTGCTTAAATCATCAGTTTGATTTACTTTGGCAGTTAAGCCGCAAACGAGTAGCAAAATAGTCTGCCAACCTTTGATAAGATCGAAAGCGAGGACTTATATGGTCACCTCGGGTTTAGCAAGGTCAATGTCCTACTTTGTTCAAACTACATTTACGTTAATCGATAATTCACCTTTCACAACGGGGT
>NZ_JAKILU010000017.1 GCF_023283485.1 Shewanella glacialipiscicola | reverse complement strand
GTGTGGAGAATATAGGACGTGCCAAGGTGGCATTTTTGCATTAATTTTACGTGTTCAGTTATTTCCGCTCAGGGCAAGTATATCAGCAACTTAGAACCCTTTGAAAGGGCTCGGGTTGTGTAAAAAAGTAGTCCCACGCAACCAATTTTCGGGCAAAAAACCTCTTTAAGGTGGCATTTTTGTGTCATTTTCGGCAAAAAACGTGACTTATTTTAGTGGCGTGAAGTGCGGACAATGCAAGACGAGCTAAGATGGCATTTTTGCGTTAATTTTTTACAGATGCATATTTGAAACTAAACTAATTACATCAGACACATATAACATGCATAAATAATAAAAGCTGTGCAAAAAAGTAGTTTCCCGCAATCAAATTTACAGGCAAAACTTCTCTTAAAGTGGCAATTTTTCCCCAAAAAATACTGGATTTTTTAGCGGCGTGAAGTGTGGAGAATATAGGACGTGCCAAGGTGGCATTTTTGCATTAATTTTACGTGTTCAGTTATTTCCGCTCAGGGCAAGTATATCAGCAACTTAGAACCCTTTGAAAGGGCTCGGGTTGTGTAAAAAAGTAGTCCCACGCAACCAATTTTCGGGCAAAAAACCTCTTTAAGGTGGCATTTTTGTGTCATTTTCGGCAAAAAACGTGACTTATTTTAGTGGCGTGAAGTGCGGACAATGCAAGACGAGCTAAGATGGCATTTTTGCGTTAATTTTTTACAGATGCATATTTGAAACTAAACTAATTACATCAGACACATATAACATGCATAAATAATAAAAGCTGTGCAAAAAAGTAGTTTCCCGCAATCAAATTTACAGGCAAAACTTCTCTTAAAGTGGCAATTTTTCCCCAAAAAATACTGGATTTTTTAGCGGCGTGAAGTGTGGTGAATATAGGACATGCCAAGGTGGCATTTATGCGTTAATTTTCTTTAAAACTAATTATATACTAAATTAAATAACATCATAATCTTACAGGATTTCTGAAAGAGAATTATTATGTAAAAAAGTGATTTTACGCAATTAAATTTAAGATAGAACATCTAAGATGACATTTTCCATAAAATATCCTTGAGCTTGCCAATAATTAGCGAAGCATTAGCCAATCGCAAATGACATCGCTGAATGGTTTAGGCTTGAAAATGTGAGTGGATAATAAAATCTGATTACTTTTAAAATATCCAAAAATGTGTTTGCATAATCACCGCTAACACATTTTTGGACAAAAGCGCACTTGATTCCTAACTCTAATTCGTAAATTTCGGATTGAAATTTCTATGGATTAACGCCACGCTCACCGGCAATTTTAGATCGCAGCGGAAAAATTGTCCGTGTGCAACGCTTTGTTAGAACATATTTCCAACGACTCATGGACAAATTTAACTGCCTGCTCCCGACTCATTCTGTGCATTGATGCGATTGCTATTGCTTGCGAACAAGCAATAACAAAAAGATCACCAGAACCTAATTTTCTATCTATGGCTTCAAAACGATCCACATAATTATTGTATCTTGTCAGTATCTCATAGGTTGGATTCTTGATTACTGGTGGTTTAATTTCTTTCTTACACACCAAAATTGCATCTAGGTTGATTGGTGCTTTGGCTGCACTTTTAGGGCTAGCAACTGACATTTCTGCTTTTACAGGATGCGCAGCTACAATATCAAACCCTGCTTCGGTTACTGAATTATAAATAGCCATCCAACCTTCAACCGTTGAATGGTGATAGCTAAAGCATAAAAGACCATCTTCTTTCAACACGCGGTTGCACTCTTTAAAAATACTGCAAATTTTTCGTGTAAAGTTTTCATTGTCACGATCTTGAACTTCATTTTCATGAGACGAATTTAGCCTACTCAGGTATTGATATTCATGCCCGAGAGAATTAGTTAGCCATGCATAGAAAAAATCACTTAATTCGCTGTAGTGAACAAAGTCGAAATATGGTGGATCAGTTACGACTGCATCAACAGAAGAATCCGGAATCGGTAATGAAGAACTGTCACCATTCAGTATTAAGGCTCCATGAGGTGAGCTAACAAATTCTTCCCAATTCTTAGCAATGGATAGCCTAATCGGGTTGCTACAAACTATTTTTTTTGATGCCCGTTTCCCACTACTTTCATCAATTGAAATTTCGAAGGGTTCATCAAGATATGTTTTGGCTTTTACCAACCGGCTTCTGAATAACGTTGAAAAAGAACCACTACTTTTACCTAGTAAACCCCACGGGTTGTTTTCTAATGGTGTTTTTTCAGGCTTAATAATGTGATTTGAAAACATATGACGAACAGCGCCAGTCCCTTCACCCTTGAAACTGCAAAATAAGTTGTTAAATTCAAGCGTCCCACTAAAAAGACAAATAAAGTGATCTCGAATAACTTTATTTTCTATTTTTAATATTCTTTGAAGCAATAAGCCAAGGCATAACAATTGTCTATGATTAAAAAAATCTCTCCAATAATTATAGTTGTATCCGCGTGCTTGATTTGTATTATGTCCAGCTCTAACCGCCATCGTAGGCAATGGAAGGTCACCTTCAATTATGGAAAACCTTTCGTTAGCTTTGGTTAGAATATCATAGTCATACTGTGTTGGCTTGATGTAGACTTTTTTCCCATCTTCATTAATCGCCAAAATTGCATATAATTTATGTTCAGGTGCTTTTGCACCATTGACCACCAAGTCTTTAATCTTGTATTCAGAACCGTTACTATCAATAACCTTAGCGCCTATTGCTTGTCCCTTCTGCGGGTTGAAGCTGTAATGACAGTCTGGGCACTCAACTTCTGTTGCATTATATTTTTCTACAAAAATAGATTCACAAGAGGGGCACCATATTTGGGAATCTGGTTTTTTACTTGCGTATGCATTTTTGCTAAATACATAACTTGAAAATAGAGGAATTATTTCTCCTCTAGGAGTTGTAACCACCTTAACCCAAAAATAATACAACGCTGGTGTGGGCTTAGAAGACCCGGGAACCATGGTTCGATAATAAGAAAGTATTTCTTCTTTTACATCTAACTCTATAGCCGTATATTCTTTTTCAAGATCATTCAAGCTTACATTCGTCAATGCTTGGGTGACCAAGAACGTGCTTACGGGGTTCACATCACACCCGATAACATTGGCTCCAAGTTTTGCAGCTTCGCCAAGCGTAGTTCCTGACCCCATAAAAGGGTCAAGAACTACTTTTCCTGTATTATTCTGGTATTCGTGAAAGTCTTTCCATTCCCCTTCTGAAAGGGTTCCCGAAACTATTGACCTGAAAACACTCCCCAGTCTTTTTGCCCACCACTTATGAATATGATAAATAGGACGATTTATTTCCTTTCTATAGCTTTCGATTTCAGCTATTGGGTCTATTTTTTCGAAAGGAAAATCATTTTCGATTACATGTTTCAAAATTACTCACTCAAAAAAGGCATAGATGCGGAAATGCGTTCTCTTGCAGTTCTGGCTTTACAACCAGAAAATATGTCTTGAATTAATTCTGGTTCAGTTGAATGGTCATGTTTACCATTATCAATTATGTTGTATAAGAAAGTGTTTTCATATATGTCAGTCCTTGAGACTTCTTCTGTGACTAGATGCGTCAATCCCAAGTTTTCACAATCCAGCTTTTTTGTTACGAAAACCTTTCTTGTATGGAAACATTTGAGCTTGTAATTAAGAGGGTTAGGATACGTATACATCGCCCTGTGCCTTACAGAACCTTCACCGTAAGGGCCATGATGGTATTCCGACTGATTAGCTACTTTCGCCTTCTTGTGGAGATTAAAATCGTAGTTGATAAAATCACCATGCATTAGAATAAGGGTAACAATACTCGTGCTATCATTGCTCAATAATGCATAGAGATAGTAACAGGGTATGTCTACCGCTGCATTGCCAACTTTAATAAGAGCCGTGCCGCAAGGTAAACAGCTATTGTAATCCATAGTAAGTCCACGAGAGTCCGCCCCATTAGACTTTTGAATTAGCTTCTTCACCTCAATTCCTACAATTATTCCGCTGCGTTTGTCTCTAATAATGATATCTGGGGTCGTTAACGAACCAGAGCTCACAATTTCTAAATCAGGGAATGCCGCTGTAAGCTCTTGTTCAATAAGGCAATCGAACGGGTCGTCTTGTACCGTACCAACAAGAGTGGGAGCCCTAAGATCAATAGGGATAGCATCGTTTTCAATTTTATTGTAAAGATGCTCATAAACGCTTTTCATTATTTGATGTTCGTTGTGGTACATCTTGATGGTAATCCTCGATTCTTGAAGTTTGTGTGTTCTAACATTTTAGTATTTGTGCGTTGTGCTGTTTGCAAGGCAAAAATCGCTTGTTGGACTTGGCCGATGTCTTATCCAGATTAATTGGCATGCTTCATTTTATAGGAATTAGCCTCTTTGATGCGAGCTCTTAACTGCAAAGCAATTTTTAATTGATTATATTGAAAATCACTTGCCATTATGGTGTTCCATCACATCGTTTTTAAATCTAACTGATTCAATGAGGATAAGCCCCTCCGCCACATGAAGCGGAACACTTTATACCCTACGCCGCATTCAAATGCTGCATAAATATGTCGTAAGGTGAATAAAAAATGACGGTATTCAGTGCGTGAACCAGACTAGGCAAGTTTGATTCACTAACACGATTTTGGACAAAAATTGTTTTACTTTACGCCCCACGACAGTGTTTAACTCTACAAAAATAGCTTACTGTCCCTAAATCGTTGTATCGCGCGAAGCTCCTCTTTAGTTAAAGAGGGCGGTGCCTGTAATGGTTTAACCTGCTTCACTTTCTTCACCGCTTTGGGCTTTGGCTTCGCTGTTGGTTTTCTTTCTGGCAGACGCTTTTGCTTTACTTTTACGGCGGGCGTGGGAGCCTCATTAGTTTGAGGTATATAGGGCTTGAGTGGCTCTGACTGAGTGAAAATGCCTTTGAAGACAGCCCCTATAACCTCAGCGGCTTGCTCTACGCTATCATCCCCAACATGGGTATATCGTAACGTCATTGTGACTTTTTTATGCCCCAGTAAAGAGGCCACCATCGGAATACTGCATCCGTCCATGACAGCGTAACTTGCAAAGGTATGCCGTAAATCGTGCAATCTTACATCTTCAATCCCTATCTGTTTTCGCAACCTTAGCCATAGCGACTGTACCAACGAAGTGGAAGCGCCTTGTTTCATCGGAAAAAGTTCTATATTGGCCTTACAGTGATAGCGACTTAATATGTCAACTGCGGCTTGACCAATATAAAGCACTTTTGCCCCCGTTTTACTGTCGGGTAAATGCAATTCATTGCCGCGAACGTACTCCCCTTTTAAAAAAGTGATTTCCGATAATCGGCAGCCTGTTAGCAGTAACAGCCGCAAAACATCAGCACATTGAGCAATACTGCCACCGACCTTTTCACATTCATCAAGCGCCACAAATAAACGCTGCATTTCAGTAACACTCAAAAAGCGATTTAATACCCGCCTTTTGTTTTGCCGAATACCAATACAGGGGTTCGTCAGGCAATGCCCCTGCCTCAATGCTAACTTGAAGACTGATTGCAATGTATCAAGGTTACGATTAGCGGCACCTTTGCGCGTTTTACTTATTTCATCAAACCATGCTTGCACCATTTTATGGTTAATCATATGCAACGGGTAACGGCCAAAATGAGCTAACAAGCGTCTATTCAGCGCGGGCAAGACTGACCGTTTTGTACTGGGTTTCCAGTGGTCAAAAATCATCGGCTTCCATGTTTGTTCAACAAACACATCAAAACGAGGCGAAGCACTCATGCTCGGTTGAGTGTTTTCCTCTCGCCATGCTTGAAGTTGTTCTGTTGCCTTCTCCCGTGCCGCTTTAACCGTTAGCGCACTAACTGGCGCAAGAATGCGTGTGCGTATCCGATTATCAATAAGGCGGCTAATAACGTACTGCATCGGTTTATCGGGCATAACTTTAACGCCAAGGCCATGACAGAGACTGTCTTGAATGGTATAGGCGCGTGTTTGACGGGCTAATGACCGAATAAACACTTGTGTTAATTTCACTGTTTTCATCGTTGCATCTCCCCTGCAATGAGTTGAGAAACGACATTTGCCGCCTGTTGAACATCACGTTTAGCAAGGTGTGTGTACTTTAAGGTTGTTTCAGGTAAGGCATGCCCTAATAAGCGGCCAATCGTGAGGATGTTGATATTGTGCTTTACTGCAATACTGGCGTAGGTGTGGCGTAAGTCATGGATGCGAACATCATTAAGATGAATTGTCTCGCGAAATGGCCGCCAAAATCGGTCTAAGCAAACAGGGGTAAACGGCTGTGAAGGTGATTGATGCCAAAAAAGATGCTCGCTTACTTGTGGCCAATCACTCAGCAACTCCCGCGCAAAGGAAGACAGAAACACCGTTTTCGCGCCTGTTTTACTGTCGGGCAAATACCAATGCCCTTGCCGATAATCAACCCATTTGACGGAGCACACTTCGTTACAACGACAACCCGTTAAGATTAGTAACCGTAAAACCATCACCGCAACGGGTGACGCTTTTTCGTGGCTATCTAAAGCCAACCATAGCCGCTTGAGTTCTTCCTCGGATAAATAACGCTCACTGTGCGTAGACTTATAGCGCTTAAAGCCTTTGCAAGGGTTACTTTGCGCTGGACGATACTCATACACTTCGGCTTGCTGCATCATTACCGACAACAACGGCAACAAGCGATTAGCCATGCCTTTCGAGGCATGCATACCATCAAACCACTGCTCTATGTGTTGTCGTGTCAACGCTGCAAGTGGAACATCACCCAACACAGGGGCGATATGCCGCGTAAAACCGCGCTGGCTATTGAGTAATGTTGAGGGCTTCCAATGACGGGCATATCTTGGAAAAAACTCTTCTGCGAACGCACAGAGCGTAAGGGAGGGCGCAGGTTCACGCACCACCCCATAACGTAACGCATCTATCTGCTTTCTTGCCTCAAGTCGCGCATCATCAAGCGTGATATCATTTGCATTGCCGATAACATGAAGTTGCCGCAAGCCTTGATACTGGAAGCGAACGTAATAACACCGAATACCAGAGGGATAGGCTCGCATAAAAAAAGCGGGAAAATATTTATCGTAAAACACCGTTATTTTCTGTGGTGTGGGTAAATTATCAATCATTGACTGTTGCAGTTTAATACTCGGCATAGGTTTTCCTCGTTCAGTAAGGTGGCATTCATGAGGTGTTTTCGAACCATTTTCGGGCTAAAAACACGTAAGAAACGCATTAAATTTCACTGAGCGAAAAACAATAAAACACATTTAAATCAATGCACTAAACCCAACAAACAACCACCCCCTTGGAGCGTGGGGTGTGGTTCTTTTCTCAAGGTTCCAACTTCACTATTTCGCCAGGATTTTGCACTTTTCATTTTTTGGGGATTTTTTGGGAATTTTCGATTTTTGCTAGGCTGCTGCCGTATGAAGCGGCAAAGGTATCGGGGGATTTTCAGGCCAAAAAAAACGCACTCAATGAGTGCGTTTTCTGCAAGCGTGGCGGCTTAATATTCGCTTGGCAATAATGCGGTGGTTCGTGCTCTGTCTGCCTCGGTGATGATCCATATTTCTACACCTTCAAACTGATAAGCTGAAAGGATACGACCGCCCTTAATTAACATCTCATTATTAAGCTGGTAATCTTCATTCTCTAAATCTCCCCAATCTCCGATCGCGTGACGATAGAACAAAGACGCTAACGCTAAACCATTACCATGGCCGTTTTTGACCAATTCATTTATCCCTTTAGATGTATATAATGCACCAAGCCACTTCAATTTATCTTCTATTGTTTTATCCGACATATCTATTCCTATATAATAAAAGGCTTAGTGAAAACTAAGCCTATAAAATCAAGCGGCCTTTAACTGTTCGCATGTGACTTGCATTAAATACTGATGAGCCTTAGACGCGGCACTGGCGGCTTTAAAAATATAGCGCTTATCATTCTTTAACTGCGTTAACCAACTTGCGATATAAGACTCATGCTGAACGTCACCGCTAATATTTAACTCGGCCATTAAAAAACTTGCGCCTAATTCAGCGATCAATTCTTCAAAGGCGTAATCATCCGAACCAAACCGAGATCCCTTTATTCTGTCTAATCGGCTTTTTGCGCCTGTCCAATGCGTTAACTCATGCAATGCCGTACAATAAAAATCAAGGCTATTTGAGAAACGTTCGCGAGTGGGTAAAACGATGTTATCGGTAGAGGGTCTAAAAAATGCTTTATCTCCTTGCTCTACAATATTCGCACCTGTTTTATTAATGAAGCTTTCAACATGATCAATTGCATCAAATGAGTTGTTTACGTTGAAACCTTTCACTTCCTCAACATTTAACCCGTCGATTTGCTCAACGTTAAAGACAGTGAAACTTTTAAGCATGGGAATAACTTCTTTTTCACCTTGTTCATTTTCTTTTTCCCAACTCTTATAAAAAATAATTGAGGTGCCCTTCTCGCCTTTGCGAACTTGACCGCCTAAATTATTCGCTTGGTTATAGGTTAAAAATTGATTTGATGAAAATCCCGCATCAAATGCCGCCGCCCATAACAACAAAACATTAATACCGCTATAGGCTTTTTTAGTATCGAAATTAATCGGCAAACCTGCACCGATTGAATTTCTCTGCCACGGACACACCCAAGGCTTTACGCCTTTATCTAATGCCGCAATGATTTGATCAGTGACGACCTGATACATATCTACTTTTTTAAATGCTTTTGCACTTTTACTTTTTGTTTTGCTTTTTGAGATATCGTCTTTGGAGAGCCTGCTTGTCGCTTGTAAGCTGGCTTGCTCGCTGAAAGGCTTAGTGTGGCTTGCTGGGGTAGTGATTGAGTGTGTCATGGCTGCTTGCTCCGTTTGGGGTCTATCATCTTCGTTTTCGCCTGACGTCCTGCTCGCTCGCCATCGTTCTGATTGACAAGGGCGCGCAGCGGCGAAGCGAACCCTTGGCAAGCGGGTTGTGGTGAGCGACAGATTAAGACGGAAGCGTAAACGAAAGGGATAGAACCAGGAGCGGCCGTGATGCCGAATGAAACGACCAGCTTAGCCACACTTGCCGCGCAGTGAGTAGGACTGTGCTTGGCGGTTTGGTAGTTGCGTTAGGGATTGGCAAGCAGGAACGTAGAGCCACGGCAAGCTTGCTTGCCATCAGTGGATCACGTTATCGCGGGGAGCGAAGCGAAAAGCCCGACCGGAGGGAACGCCCAAGTTCATCAGTTGTATTTAGATGACATAGCGCCACAGCAGCCAATAGACACTCAGAGTAAATAGATTAACCGCCGAGGCACGTTTCAAAGCACACCAAGGGGTATTGTCAGATAAACGGAAAAGGGCGGCGAAGCCGCCGCTTGTTTCGCGTTTTGCGGGGAGCTATCAGGGGTAATGTTCAGTTTAAGTAGATCACATGGCTCAGGCTGATATCATTGCTCGACAACGATTTGCAGCCTACAAACCCACGCTTTTTTGAACTGCCCTTTTGATAAACTCATTCGTGCTAGTCGATGCCTGAAATGCCGCGATAGACGCAGCCAAATGCAAGTCATGGCCTAATCTGACATTAAGCGATCCCTTGCAAGGCTTCTCTGGTTGAATGTCCTGTTGAGCACAGTCAGCAAGATAAGCGTTAATCGCCTCTTGAAAGGCTTGCTCTAACCCTTTGGCTGTTTCGGCCTCATAGTTGATCAACGGTGAAATGAATAGCACCTGCCCAAACAGAATATTATCCTCTGGGCTGATTTCTACAGAGCCGTGATAACCCTTATATGTCATTGTATTTTGCATCATAGTTTCCCCCATTCGGTTAATTTGTCTCTCACTTGGCGCAATGCGTAAGCCTTTAATTCATTTTTAGGATGCGGTTTATGCAGGTTGATTAACTCCTTCGGAATGCCATTATCAAACTTAACCCTCGAACCATCACCCTCGACTTGTTGATAGCCGAGCACTTTTAACGCCCCCGCTAATTCATTCCAAGTCAGTGTTTTGGACGATTTGAGCTTTGCTAATAATTTATCCGTTTTCGTCATAATGCCCCCTGCTATATAGGGGATCATTATACCAAATCAACCGCAAAAAGTGCAACTATATATAGTTGCAATTGGGATATTTTCGAGACTTAACCTATCGAATGGATTGAACTTAAGAAGAAAACGAAATGGGTCATGATGTGAATTAACGAGAATGAGGAACGCATGTTCCCCTGTAAGACGTTCAGGCTGCTTACACAAAATGCCCTTGTAGATCCTTAATTCTCACTATCGGATAGCGATTAGCACTCTCTAAGCATTTAGCGCGAGCCCTTTCGATATTGATCGCTGAATCAATAAAATAGCATTGTTTTTGGGCAATATCGTTTTCAGAGTCATAGCCAACAATAAAAAAGCGAGGGGAATATTTAACCTCGTCCACGGTATAACGGATCGCCTGACCTGTCGCGGATTCGTGATGGCCAATGTACCCGATCCCGTTAGCATTCAAATCAGCCATGTGGCTACTAACAACTGATGTTGCATAGTCCGCAGGCCAACCCGTTGCAGGGGTGCGACCATATAAACGTTCATGTTTATATTGCCCTTGTAAATAGGTGTTCATTTCTTCAAACGTCACTGAGGGTTTGCACATATCATATCGCCCCCGCGTTAGTGGCCAACTCAATGCAGCCCCCTTCCATCACAAACCACAGAGCATGATGTGTATAGCAATCGCTTATCCCCCCGTCAGCCGCCACCGACACATAAACCGTTGATGTGATCCCCGAGGGTAAAGACCACATGATTGAAACGTGCTTATTTCGATAGTTCTGACTTAACGCCCTCGTTAGTTCTTCGACTGA
Source organism: Shewanella glacialipiscicola (assembly GCF_023283485.1). Classification (GTDB taxonomy): domain Bacteria; phylum Pseudomonadota; class Gammaproteobacteria; order Enterobacterales; family Shewanellaceae; genus Shewanella; species Shewanella glacialipiscicola. Next base: position 81,825 of record NZ_JAKILU010000017.1, on the reverse strand, counting down.
GAGGCATTGCGTATCGTTGCCAAAATTCTTAATCACGACAGGAAAACGAACCGAAACCCGTTTTTTGTCAGTGCTAAACACATTAAAACGCACGCGATAATCAATACTTGCGCCATTGCGTCGAGGTTGATCGATTGATACGACATTTTGAGCCACTTTTGCCGCGACTAAGTACCGCTCGACCGCTTCAAACAATAACCCTTGTGAATAGGGATACCATGCCTCATTAGCCACGCCCTCAAGTCCGAGGCCGCAAAAGTGAAAGAAATTCATTTCAGTTAAAACAATGATCGTCAACTCGCCCCTTTTTTGCTGTTGAATATCGTCTTTGGAGAGCCTGCTTGTCGCTTGTAAGCTGGCTTGCTCGCTGAAAGGCTTAGTGTGGCTTGCTGGGGTAGTGATTGAGTGTGTCATGGCTGTGTGCTCCGTTTGGGGTCTATCATCTTCGTTTTCGCCTGACGTCCTGCTCGCTCGCCATCGTTCTGATTGACAAGGGCGCGCAGCGGCGAAGCGAACCCTTGGCAAGCGGGTTGTGGTGAGCGACAGATAAGACGGCAGCGTAAACGAAAGGGATAGAACCAGGAGCGGCCATGATGCCGAATGAAACGACCAGCTTAGCCACACTTGCCGCGCAGTGAGTAGGACTGTGCTTGGCGGTTTGGTGGTTGCGTTAGGGATTGGCAAGCAGGAACGTAGAGCCACGGCAAGCTTGCTTGCCATCAGTGGATCACGTTATCGCGGGGAGCGAAGCGAAAAGCCCGACCGAAGGGAACGCCCAAGTTCATCAGTGGTATTTAGATGACATAGCGCGACAGCAGCCAATAGACACTCAGAGTAAATAGATTAACCGCCGAGGCACGTTTCAAAGCACACCAAGGGGTATTGTCAGATAAACGGAAAAGGGCGGCGCAGCCGCCGCTTGTTTCGCGTTTTGCGGGGAACTAACAGGGAATAGCGACTATCGGCGGCCAATAAAAACGAGCCTGAATGCGGCGGCGACGAAATAAATAGCAGAAATGGCAATGAACAGCCAACAAATCACCAATAGTATATTATTCAAGAATGCCATCATCACTTTGTCCTTTCATTTTATCAGCGTAAATACTTTGCGATTAGCAGCGGTTTTGGTGTTATCAGTCAACGGCCAAATTTCCCAAGGAGAATCGGCGCCCGTGCGACTTCTGAGAATGCTATCTCCCTTGCGCCATTGAAACTCTTCGTAATCAATACACCACTCAAACACTTCGCCCTGTTTGACGGACTTGAGATCACTTATCTTCACAATCTCTATCGCACGTTGAGACATGCCTAATCCTCCTTGTCGTTATCGCAACACTCACATGTCTTCATCTTCCCACTCGATGAGGCGGTATTTTTGAAACTCTGGATGCTCTTTAAGCTGTTCGTGAACATCTGCGGGGATGTGAAAATTCAACTCCCCCGCTTCAATCAAATACTTCAAACACGCTAAGCCCTCATGCTCAAGCCCAGACTCATCAATCACGCGCTGCACTTGATTGGCTTGGCATCGATACCGCGCCCCACCGACAACGACATTCACCGCGCCAGAGGGCATAAAAATCATCGTCACTGGATAGTGATGGCCACCAAACAGATTCACAAAGGAAAAATAAACATGATGACCTTCACGAGTACAACTCACGATATTGTTGATTGGCATGATAACGCCCTCACTGTGTTGCACTGGAATAATGTGGATCGGTTCATCGGCTTGTACGGCTTGCTCATAGGCCGCGACAACCTCGGGATTGTCCATAAGCTGCGCTTTCACCTCTGAAAATGGAATACCGGTTACTTTGCCCATATCAATCTCCCACTTTTGAACACGATCTTACTGAGTCTGCGCTGTTCATTAACTTATCAGCTGCCTTGGCTAAGAAGTCCGAACGGTCTTTGAACTCGCGATGAAACGCCACAAAACTATCGATACGTACAATCTGCGATTCTGACAATGTGATATTGAGGCGTTTTTGTTTGGCTTTAAGCGCCTCTAGTGGCACCTCTAAGGCCATCCATTGGTCGAACTTGGGATGCAATGCCTGATAGTCGCGATAACCTTCATTCAAGCTATCGACTAAATGACCATCGTTGATCACTTCCTCAGCCATTAATAAAATGGCTTCTTTAGCCTTAAACAAGATTTCTTCTTGGCAATCCGCCGCCGAAAAACAGCCATAGCCTAATTTTTCAAACACGGGGATAACGATACCAAACGCCTGCGTTTCATCAGCAGGGCTTTCGATCCCGACCATAAATAGCATTGTAAAACCTCTGCGTTAACCGTTGAACCATTATACACACGCATACACACAACTCAATTTATTTAGTTAATTCTTGCTCAGATTTACCCTGAATTAACAGGGTAAATCTGCATCAGTATGCGGCTTAAAATCCAGCTGGCATCAACGCATCAAAGTAGGCTTTTTGTGCATCATCTAGCCCTTTTCGCTCACCGTTCACTAAGCTATCAACCTGATTTGCTAAATCCTTTTTCTTGAGTGCAGCGGCTTGTAATGCCCACTGCTCACCCATGACAGGCTGAGCCATATCAATTAAACAAGACAAACTCACGCGCTTAAAGAAGGTTTCCGCAGTAGGTCGCCAGTAGTTAGACCATTTCACATCGAGCGTGGATATCACGGCCTCAACAGCTTTATGACTATTATCAATTGACGCCTCGAACATGGAAGCCGTGGCGTAAGCCACCTGCTTTTCTTTCTCTTTTACATCGAGGGCGCAAAAAGCGTTAAAGCGTTCAGCGACCGTTGGCAGACCAACCCACGCTAAATTTAGGCTGGCTTTTACACCCTCGATTAACTGCACCGCTTTGTTATCCGTGAGCGCTCCCGTTTTAGGATGGCAAGTGGTGTCGTTAACGCTGATATGCAGTGGACGGCTGCCATAATGCGAATCAGTGAACGCGCTTACACAGACAGAGAAATGCAACGTATCAAGCGCAACGCTTGGCGCACTCATTAACGCATGTTTCGTGATAATCAAACGCTGTGCGCGTAAGTCGTCATTGAGCGCAGCGGAATAACCGCTTGCGTCCTTATCTTCAATTTTTTTCACGTCACCCACATTGAGTGGGTCTAATTGCACACTGGCTTTTAATTGTGCCAGTGCCTTTTTGTCGTCTTTATGCACTAACCCAATATAGATACTGACAGGCTCACCATAACTTTTTAACACGAGCATACACCCCGCTAGCGCCATTTCAGCGGGATCATACTCACCCTCTTTTGAGTCTAGAAGCCCAAACCCTGCAAGTTCATCGTATTCAGAAACTAACTTTATCTGTGTCCACTTCCAGCCACGCGCGATTAACTTTGCTGCTTCGATTTCCAATTTTGCGGTCGCTAATGATTCGAGCAACGCTTTATCATCAAGATAGACTTCATCACTGAACAAGTCTGAGGTCACAACCCCGCCCGCTTTTTCGTATTCTTCTTGGCCAACAAACTGAGCCAAATAGTGATCAGCATTCACAGCGGCGTCTTTAAGCATATTGCGGAATTGGTTTTCGTTGTAACGTCTATCGCCTGCCAGCTCCCACACTTCGACTTGTTTTTCGACACTGGCAATCGTGAATATCATCACGACATCAAGCGACACGTTCCCCGCTTTGTACGCATCGAGCACAACAGGGGCTACCATGCTTAATTTCATGCGCTGCTGCACGAATTTCGCTGTTACGCCAAACCGCGCCGCAACATCAGCAATGCTCGCGCCCTTATTCACCATGTCAGCAAAAGCGTGAAATTCATCGACTGGGTGCATCTTTGCGCGTGTGAAGTTTTCAGTCATTGATAGCTCGGTGGCATAGTTGGCGACTTCTTCGGCTGTCAGCAACTTAACAGGCACAAGCGTTTTCGGTTTCAGCTTATTATTTTTGACCGCTTTAATGAGCTGTCTCAGTCTACGGCCACCGCCCAAAACTGGGTATAAGCCTTGCGCGTTCATGGGCTCGACGATCAAATTTTGTAAAATGCCATGCGCCAAAATGGAGGCATACAACTGTTCATCGTCAGCCTTGGACGCATTTTCTTTACGCACGTTCTTCTCAGACAACACCAACTGGTTAATCTGCAATTGCAGTAACACTGGCTTTGCTGTTGAGGCCAATGCCACCACAGCGTTAGCCGCTGTTGCCGATTTTTGAGCAATATCGGGCTTGTGAGAGCCTGCTTGAGTCTTTGGGCTGGCAGGTAAAGTGGTGGCTTTAGTGTGAGTTGCTTGCGCTTGAATTGAGTTTGTCATTGCTTGTTTTCCTGTCGTTTAAATATCGTTCTCGTCTTCGCCTAACTTCCTGACTCATTTCACGTTCTGACAGACAAGGGCGCGCAGCGGCGAAGCCTCCCTTGGCGGGCAGGTTGTGAAATGAGACAGATAAGAAGTGACAGCGCAGACGTGAACGGTATTGACAGGGAAACGATGACAAACGATAGAGAAGCGCACGCTTACTCACACTTTAGCCGGCAATGAACCGGACAGTGCTTTAGGACGTTGATGTTTGCTTTTGTTTGGGGCTTGGTGATTGCGTTAGGGATTGGCAAGCAGGAACGTAGAGCCACGGCAAGCTTGCTTGCCATCAGTGGATCACGTTATCGCGGGGAGCGAAGCGAAAAGCCCGACCGAAGGGAACGCCCAGTTTAAGACCAATCTCCGGTGAGCTGTTTTACTTCCGTTTCACGAAGACAAAACGCCGTATTAATCGACGTTAGATTATCAAACTTCTCACGTTGAGTGAGCGCAGGATCTTGCTCAATTTTTCGTTCAGCGCCGGTCACTTGGATTAATAGCGTATCGAGATTCTTACTGGCTTTAAACTTACGCAACCAAACCAAATCCAACTCTGACAAGGTGTTATTATCAATATAATTCATGGCTTCTCGTATATTTACCAAATATTGGCTTGCTGACAGCGACTTTTGACGATTTCATTATCATTGAGCTGAATGGCGGCAATTTTTTTAGCCCGCTGACACTCTTGGACATTCACCGGATATTGCTTATCCCACGCACTCATAAGCTGGCGCTGCGACTTACTCATCGAATATTTAGGATAACTTTGGTCCATATACAGATAAGACCGAGCAATGCGCCCTCTGGCGGCTTCGGGAGGCTGAGCTTTGCTGCCCTCAATACGCATATCACAGGCACCAAAATCAGATTTAGCAGCTGGTAACAGGGCAAAATTGTAATTACTGCGCAGCGCGTTCACAGCGCCAATGGCCGGAAATAGATTGTGCATATCCGCTTGCATGTATCGATACTCAACATTCATCTTCTCGGCACACTTGCGGCCCTTGAACGACTGACCTTTGCTATCGACACATTCCCCATGGCCATCACGCCACTCAGTAAATGCTTTGCCAAAATTTTCGGCGGGTACAACGTGTTCCCATTCGATTTTTTTAGCGCGCGCTAAATGCGATTTAGTAGTAAATCCTGGCGGAGTGATTACCAGCCCTTTTGCATCAAATGCAGCACCGCAATAAAGGGTTTCCCGCTGATCTTGATAGACCGATAACAGCTGTTTTTTAGCCTGATTAAACGACTGATTCGTCGTATTGGAAGCAACAGCAAAAAGGGGAATTACCGCAATGATAGAAATTAAAAAACGATTCAAAAACAAACCTCTTTTCAATGAGATTGACTACATTAGATTAATCTAAAAGCTGTGTTAATAATGCGATACTGCCAAATATTCTACTTTATCCAGAAACTTAGGCGGCCAAAGATATGACTTGTTTAAGCGATCATTATCGACGACAGCTAATGAGGCTATTTAGTTAAGTAAATGACAAACCTCTGTTTTTTCATCACACAAAAATGATTTTCCGCTCAGTTAACACTAATGACTGAGAAGCCTTTATGCTCCCCACATTTAAGACATGAATCAGGCACTTTGTCCCCTTCAAAATAATGCTTGTTATCACCGCATTTTTCACAATGAGAGCAATAAACAGCATCGTGCATTTTGGCCGCAACTTTATGAAGATCAGACAAATCTACGTTTAATTTCATGCTTTATTTTCCGTTCTATGTGTTTTTGGTAATGGATGTAAGGGCTTTATCAATTGAGAATGGGCGTAGTTCACCGTTAGACAAGTGGACTTTATAACAAGCTGTTGTGATCCAAGTCTGTTCGACAAAACGTTTCTCATTTTCAACAACAAAAGAAACAACTAGGCGACCATTCAAATCCCATCCCTTTTCATTATCACAGTAACGTTCAAAGAGTTCTTTGAGTGCATTAAATAATTCACCAGAGTCTATTTTTCCATTTGCATCAGGACTCAATTTTTGACTTTTAAAGTAGTTAGAAGCTTCACCTTTGGTTTGATAAAACTTGCCTGCTATTGTGACTGGTTTTGCCTTTCCCATTTGAAACTCCTTTACGATGTTGAGTTAATCAGACAGCACATTTGCTTCAAAGTAACCTGGCGTTCTTTGTTTATAAGAGTGACCGCATTTATATGGGCAAATGATTTTTTCGCGCTCCCAACCAATACCATCAGCATTTTTTTCAATTAGTTCAAAAACTTTCTTACAGTTTGGACAAGTAATGTAATCTTTTCTATCGCTCATAATTGACTTTCCGTTATTTATTAAATGTTCCAAAAACAGTGTTCAAAGCATCTACAAATTCACCTGCTTTGACATCACCAAGGAAACAGGGCTTAAAAGAATCGGTGGCGATGTATTTTTTCTTAGCTGGCACGTAAATCATTGAGTCTGGATTCGTGGCCAAATAGTCTTGAAAGACTTTACTCACTTTTTGACGACCTAGCCCCAAATGACGGTAAATATCTTGGCTGGTAACGTGTCCATTAAGCACGAGTTTTGCGTCAATCAACTTTAATACAGCGTCATCAAGTAATGGGCGTGACATAAATTATTTTCCGATTATTTACTGTTTTTCTTTGGCAAGCCTCTAACTGCGTCCATATCCCTAGCTTCACCAGCCGCCGCGATTCTGGATAGTTGCCGCTCTGACTTGCCCCAGCGTTTTGCAATTTCTTCAAACGTCCATCCCTTTGAGTTGGCTATTAATTGAAATTCCGTAATAGGTTTACCCGTCATATATGCCTAGTACACCTTTTAAGTTAGACCTGTCAAATATGTCTAGTATATTTCTTTTTCAAAACCAATCAATCCCACACATCTGTTCAATCCGCTTCGGTTGAATAACAACGTAGTCTATTGTGGTTTCAGGGCTGGCATGGCCGAGGATTCGCGCTACAGTCTCAATCGGTACGCCATTGACTACGGCGTTAGTACAAAGCGACTTACGGCCAGAGTGTGACGAGGCCGATGGTAGGCCACATTTCTTATAAATCTCGCGCATTGCCTGCTCTAAGGAGTCGCAAGCCCAATATTCCCGCACCACGCCAGAGTCAAGCTTTCGCGGCTTAGGTTGGAGCGAATAAGGAGCGCCACGAACCGTATACAGAAACCGCGACTCAGGGATTAATCCTTGAAACTCGGCACGGCCTGATACGCCCCATTTTTTAACTAGGCGGTGATCAACCCATTCCTGAATGATCGCCCTCGATGTTTTGTTTGTAAGCCAAACCGTTCTGGGCTTCAACAGCTTGCAAATACTGGCTGGCAGGTGGATTTCCTCTTTGATTTTGCCGTTGGCAAAAAGGATGTGTTCAGTTTTGAGTAATGCAACCTCAGTCACGCGCAGGGCAGCGTGAGAAAGTGCTACAGCACAACGTTTTCCTTCGCTGTGCTGCATGAGTTGGCAAGTTTTCAGGACTCTATGAATTTGGGCGGGAGTAAGTGCGTCTGCGCGGCTCATTGTCTGTATTTTCCTTTTAAATGGGGATATGCAGACAATACGATTTTTACACTGCCTAATTAGCTTAACACAGCATTAGAACTGGCATTCACGGAAAGCAAAAATAATAGCGAAGGCCACTAGAAAATGAATAGGTTAGTCTCCATATGAATTATATGGCTATTTCGCCATAACGTCGTATAGGAGGCCTTATGGCTTGGAGTGATTATATTGGTAGCTGTTTTGGAATAGAAGATAAAAAGTTTGCTTTGCATCCTTCAGATATTAGTGCGGCATCCGAACTACTGGCTAAAGCACAAGCTGAAGGTGTGGGTTTTGCTGAATACGTAGAAGCAATTAAGCAATGGATGGTTGCTCAGGGCTGTTCTCCTGCTCATATTGCGGAGCAACTAGTTAGAGTTAAAAACGTAACCACTTATTTTATAGGGGATTAATATGAGTCAATGTCCAAAATGTGGTTCTCATAATATAGAAAAAGAAGAATGGCGTGATGCCGTACCAAATGCAGTAGAAATAGGTGGTTCAGCCGCATTTGGTAAAACAGGTGATCTGATATGTTTAGATTGTCGCTACACCAGTTCCCCAAGCTCGTTTGAACCCAAAAAGCCCAAATAGACCTCACTTAGAACAAAACCAGCTTCGGTTGGTTTTTTCTTTTATTTATCGTTTCCGTGGTGCTTGTGCTTAACCAGAAGGCCAGACGCCACGGAATCAAAATTAGATTCCATGGCGAGTTGACATAGATCCGGTAAAATTAATACTTTCTGATTAAGCATCTAAAAAATCTGTCAGCGAACCAAAGCCTAGTCGGTCAGAAATAACAGCACCAATTAAAAATATAGCGGGTGGTAAATACCACATACCAAGCGTCATACCGGCTGCAATCCATAGTGTTAACTCACATGATAAAGAAGCGATCAAGGCAATCATAAAAATTTTTGTCATATTAAACATACGGTTCTCTCTAGCTATGTAATTAGGAAAGCAGTTAAGTTTTAAGTGTGGGTATATCTGACCAACGAGTGGTGTATTGCGGCGATAGAAATTCTCGTCGCATAGACCAATGTTGCGCGCTGCCTTGAGCCGCAATATACAACACATCACGGCCATAGCGATTATTTAGACTATCAAAGATTTTCATTAATTTAGGGTCACTCTTTGGCACATTAAATAAGTCATATTGAACTGATGTTTTAGGACAAAGGTCAATCAACCCCACGCCAATTCGATAATAGCGCACACCAGAGCGATAGAGGTTTGATACCTCCCTGCTAACCGCGGTGCACAGTTCACGGCTGTCATCAGTTGCACAAGTGAACTGGACGACCTTCTTAAAATACACAGGCTGAGGATCGTGCGGCGAGTTTGCCGCAAACACCACCATCGTTTTACAGAGTGAACCTTGCTCACGCGCCTTGGCCGCCGCTATAGCGGCATGTTTGGCTAACGCTTGGTGTAAATGGTCACGGGTAGTTATTCGCTTGCCAAGGCTGCGGGTGGAAAAGATCTGTTGCTTGTCTGCTTTAGTGTCATCCCACGTTTTACAGATCTGGCCATTGAGTTCACGCACTGTTCGCTCAACATCGATAGAAAAATGTTGTCGCGCCACTTTCGGCGCCAGCTGCGCCAAATCATAGGCAGTTTGCACACCCAATAAACCCAATTTAACCGTTAACTTGCGGCCAATCCCCCAAACTTCATCAACTGGCATCGATTTTAAAATCTCAATCCGCAGTGCATCGTTATCGATAACGCAAACACCCTGATATTGGGCCAATTGTTTCGCGGCATGGTTAGCCAACTTAGCCAGGGTTAATGTCTCACCAACCCCCACACACACCGGCAAACGGCACTCACGCCAAACTGTTCGGCGCAACTGAGCACAATGTGCCGTTAAGTCTGCAATTGCAACACAGCCTTTAAACGACACAAAAGACTCATCGATGGAGTACACGTATTGCTCGGGCGCAAACCGTCCGATCACTTGCATCATTTTTGCCGATAGATCGGCATAAAGTTCATAATTAGATGAAAACACCTGCACATTATGTCGTCTACATAGATGTTGCTGCTCAAAGTAAGGAGCAAATTTCTTCACGCCAACGGACTTGGCCGCGCGGTTGATTGCCACACAACAACCGTCGTTGTTACTGAGTACAATCGCGGGAAGTCCGCGCAAGTCGGGTCTAAACACCATTTCGCACGATACATAAAATGAATTAGCATCAATCAGTCCGTACATGATTGACTCAGATATTGTTCAAGTAAGCTTGAATGCTCGTGAAGTCGGATTGATTTGATGATCACCCCTTCAACCGAGAAGGTATCTGCATCATCGATAGCAATGGACGTCATGTTTTGCTGTTGATCGATAGAAACCAGTAAACGGCGTTTTTCATCGAGGAGCTTTACGGTAAATTCACCGTTATAACTCGCCACGACGATAGCCATGTTGCGACGTTGAGCGGCGCGGTCTATCACTAAAATGTCACCATGATAAATGCCTACCCCCTCCATCGAACGACCAACTGCGCGGCCAAACCACGTAGAACTAGGATGATCAACCAGCAGTTGATCAAGACTAAGGGGTAATTCTACGTAATCAGCCGCTGGGCTTGGAAACCCCGAAATTCCCGCACTCGCATTGCATGTGATGAGTTTCATAGCACTAAACCACTGTATAAATAATCAGTAATAATAGCAGTAAAAAAAATAAAATCTAAAATTTCGATCCTGCTGCCGGTTCCTGACTTTTTTCGGTGGATAATCGCCGCGCTCTTTGCGGTGTTATCCACAAAAAATCAGGGTTCGGTGGCAAATGGCTTTTCGCTTGAAATGGTCATGAGTGATGGAAAACCGGTTAATAATTTCTGACAGCCGCTTTTGTTGCATAAATCTGTTCAATACCCACAGATTTTTGACCACTTGTTGCAGAATACTTGGTAATCTCATGGCAACTGTCTAGATCCACGGTGAACAACTCCTAGACAGCCAGCCCCCGCAAGGGGGCGTTCCAACTTTATAAACGTCAAGAAACGACAAAGGATACAAATGACTATTAAAAAGTGAATATCTTCGTGTCATTTTAGACCATGTATGCGTTAGTGAATTAAGTCTAGAAGACCGGATATTGATTTGAAAAATTAATTAAGTTATTCCAAAGTACCTAATAGAGATGACGAATATTTTGATTAAACTCTAGGGTAATGGCCAATATTAGTTGGCCACTATACATCTTGCTGTTTACGTATCACAAACCAAACCACGTACTTTCATATCGATTACTATCACTTCTATCTCATCAACACCTACGTAATTACCTGCAATAGTTTTCCAATAGCATTTCAAAGCAGATGCAAGTTCATTTACACCAACTCTCTGACCATTAACAACCCACTTTTTCGTGGTTTTTTGGGAGATTAAAAGAAACACACCGCACCCTGCAGCTTCTTCTCTTAGATAATCACCAACCAATTGATTTCTTAATCGCTCACATAATTTCGGACCACTCCAATCCTTATCAAGTAACTTTAATTCAATAGGTACGGGTGACCTTACCTTTGGGTTATCAAGCCAGATATCCATTCGCTGTTCATTAGCTAACTCTGGTTCCTCAGCAATAGTGTAGTATCCTTTGCTATGCTTTCTTAACTCTGCCGCAATAAGAGTTCTTACCTCATTTTCTTCGGTCGCCCTTTGCCATGTTACCCACGGGCTATCATTGCCATTCTCAACCCAATCCTTGAGTGTTTTTAACTGCAAAACAGCTAACTCAAAAAGTTGTCGATGTGATTCAGGTGAAACCATTTCAGATTTGCAAAACTCTTTAAATTGGTGAACTGACCAAGGGGTTATATTCCCATAATTCTCAGCCATTATATAAGCTCGCTCTCGCATCCAAGGCCTATATGATTCACTAGGGTGCTCTTCTATCAATTGCTTTAAAGCGATGTAACTCTCTTTCCCTGGTATTTCAATCAGAAAACTGAATAACATATCACGAGCTTCTTGAGCATAGTCTCGGGTAGTTGGGGAATATACACCTTTATCATTCCTGTCAATATCGTCACTTGTTTTTATATACTTGTGCATCAATATATAAAGAGACTTTATATGCGCAACAGTTTTAAATCTTCCGGCACAATACAATGCCTTTTGAGAACCTATTCCTCCCAATAACGCCACAATAAATTTTTCCGCAGCATACTTGGCGCTACTTTTATCTAGTTTAGATAACCAGTTTTCAAATTCTGAAATTCCAATCTCAGGAGAACTATCAACTAACAATGCAAACCACCAAGCCATTTCATCATTATCATCAATACACGCTGCTATATATTTCCGAGCCAATCTAGTTAACTTTTCAGGTTCAACTTTCCCGTCAATCAATATTCGAACACAATATTCTCGACTTGAACAAATAAGACTTGTACTGCGCATAAGGTGGTCAAATACTTTAGGCGCGATATACTCATTCAACCAAGGTGCGTAATATACTAAGTCATGAAGAATATGATTTATTGAATCTGAGTTTTTAGGCGTTTCCAGCTCCCAAATCAGCTCTTTCAATACAGCATCTTCCGTAGTCGTAGGAAATTTTTTATGTATTTTCTCAAACCAGTTAGGGAAACCATTAATGTCCCAAGTGAGGTAACGCAACGCTAAATCAACTTCACTATGACTTAAATATTCAGGAAAATGTGGAAACTCGATCGCTTCTATCTCAAGACCAGCTAAGGCAAGGAGTAATACACCGGAAATTGAGTTACCAAACTCCTCTTCTGACCTTAGTTGCGGTCTAAAGTGCCTCCAATGCTGAATAGCAAAATCTTTGTATGCTACAGCCACCTCCTCCCCGAAATCAGTAATTAGTAGCTGCCATTGCGTATAATGCTGACGAGAAGTACATGAACCATTTTTGTCTAATTCAGTCATTAACCAAATATGATTATTAGTAATTTCACCTTTATTAACTAAAGGTTTAGAGATTTCCAAAGGTTTATTCCGTAAATATAGTATCCAGTCCCTCCTTTCTTCTTTTCGCTTCATGTCCTTCTCTTTGATTTTTAAAGCACGGGTAGCTTGCTTCTCTTCAAAGTCTTTCATTGAATTTGAAACATCAGGATTTAACAACTTGTTTAGTTGCGCAGTAAGCTCGACATTTCCTTGCACAGAACGATTAATCTCTGCCAGCATATTCACTGGGAAATCACATTGTTGAAAAATTCTATAAGCTGCATTTAGTGCAACTAATTTATCGTCAATCAAATCTCGTGCTTCTATATAACCTAGGATCCTAATAAAATCGGCAGCCTCAAAGTACCAATAATGCTCCAGATAGGCGATGCTCCAATCATTAGTCAAAGACCCATCTTTAACACTCAAGTTCTCTCTTGCTTTTTCTATACAATGCCAATATAGAGCGTCATTTAACTCGGGCCATTGAGGTACGATTTTTTTAAAATCAGTATTAATTCCATGTAAAACATCACTCTTCCAGAACTTTAACTCTGCAGTTAAAGCCAAAATAGACAACGATACTGCAGAAAGTGCGTAGCACTCTTTCATCAATATCAGTTTCTCTATACATTTTAACGCTACACTGACTAACCAAGCGTACTGCTCAGAAATTTTGCACTCTCCTCCCTCAATATATGGTTCTATTTTCAAATAAATAAAAATTCTACCCAATATTTCTGGGATAATTTCAGTATCTGCACGTTCTACAAATTTAAATAAAACGCTATTCAACCTTGAAAACTCAAACTCTTCATATTTAGTTAGCTTAGGGATACTTTCTAGCAATAATTCGACTGTGGTTTGAGTTGGTATGATTTGATCAATTAACTCTACCAATAACTCCCTTTCAATTACGTTGCAGGTATCATTTATTGTTAGCCACATAAAATGCTTTTGTTCTTCGCAACCACAAGTCATAACAGCCCTAATGGAAGCTATTCTTGCGTACTTATCTCTATTCTCATCAACGGCAATTGGGATTAACGATTCTATACAACCTGCCATTCCACCTTGCCACACCAATCGGCCTAAGAAGAAAATGACGTCATCATTTTCTCGATATTTCTCAATAAGGCTAAGTACATTTTCTATAAGATCTGATTGTGCAATTCTTGCAATTGCTGCATTGTCACGAGCCGAATGTCCATCTGTTTTATTGGCAATACGACTAACAATATCTGAAAGTAATCTTTTACGTATATGCAACGGCAATTGTGACGGGTCGCCTTCTTCAACTGCAATTTCGGGCTTAATTTTTAAAGTTTCAGTACAAATATTATCATCAAATAAAATAAGCCATGGAAGTAATGGGCGAAGTAAAGGAGTAACGATAATTTCACCTAGAGACTCCCTAAAAAAAAACGATTTAATTTGCGAACGACTATGCCCACCTTTAAGTAATCCATCAAAAAACTCTGCTGCTAATAGCTCTCTAATATCCCTATGCCTAAAGCGTACTGCACCATAGATAATATCATTGAACAGCCCACTTTCTAGTAAGGATTTAACGTCTTCTTGAGACCAATCATATAAAATCACATCCGCATCAAATCCTTTTTTAATGCGTTCCGAATCAGGGACATTAATCCCAACAATTCCTGTTAATACAACAGCTGCGGCTAGACGCTGTGCTCCATTACGAGCTTTGTCAACATTTAGGGGTTGGCGATCATTATTATGAGACTCTTTTAACCGAGTATTCACATTGTGTTGCAAAAGGTTTAAGCGTCCGCCTAGTGACTGCTCATTAGCCCATTTAGTGATTATTAAATCTAAGTCGAAAGGCCTTTCAGCTAGAGTCCATAGATTAAGTCTATCTACTTCATTTAACAGTTTTTTGGTATCTTCAACGTTATGTGCATTACAATATTCTGAGATTCTTTCTCTATCCAAAGGCCGTAAACCATAGACTTTTAAGGCACTAGATGGCTGCTTATTACCTATGATCTCTTTAGTTTCTGAAGATGCAAGAAAAAGAAACGTATCCATTAGCCCTTGATCTGCTTTAGATCTCCAGCTATAAGGCCGACTAGAAATATATATATGCGCTCTATGTGCACCTTTTTCAATTCCCTTCGAAAAACGTTTTATTGCATTTTCAAAAGCTCTTGGGCTACTAAGTCTCGCTTCATCCACAGAGTCTAAAAAAAACCAAGCCTCTTCACTTGAGGCTAGCCAAGAATCAAAGGCATCTTCATCACCAACTTCAAAGGCATCATAAAATTGACGGTCGATATCTTCAACTCTAATAAAAAAAGACGGTTTTCCTTCACTTGCAAGTAACGTTGCTTTCTCCCGAAATTCTATTGTTTTCCCTGCCCCAGCTTCAGCTAGGACTACACAGCGATATTCGCACAATAGTGAATCCCATGATTCAGTTTTTCCTCCCCCCCAGTTAAGGGACTGCTCAAGTTCTTCAGCTTCTTTATGATCTTTAGAAACAGATGAAAACTGCCTGTTTAATGGAATGTATTTAGACATAACGGCACCAAAGCTAAAATGGATTATAGCGAAAGATCATTGCTTCATATTCTACTCGTTACTCATCCATAACCCAAACAATGCATCAAAAAGTTATATTTGGTAGCAACTTACGTAGTAATTGATAAATCGAAATAGAACTGATGGTTTCAGATCAAAGTAGATGGTTTCGGCAAAACTAATCAAAATGTAAGAGTATGAGAATATTATGAACATTAGCTCTAACGTATAAAGGGGCAGAAATGGATTATGATGATCATCTCTAACACTTACCAAGCCATAACCATGCAAACTTAATATGCCATCCTTAACTATGCCTGCATTGGCCCAATATGATAATGTGACTAGAACACTTAGAGTATACCCCAAGCAAACTAGCTACATCACATTGCCAATTGGTTCGCTATATATTGATTTAAAACCCTACTCGCACTAGCATCGTAAAACACATCCTAAAAACACCAAATGAGGCAAAATGTTTATTCGGGCGGGCCTACCTACGCGCATCAACAGATGAACAAGATGCCAATCGAGCCAGAAATGAGTTGGTTCAGTTTTCAGACAGTAAAAATGTTCGCATTGCCAGTTTTTATACTGAGACGCAATCAGGGACGAAAATTGAACGGCCTGAACTTGGGCGCTTAATCATAGACTCTCACCCTGGCGATGTTTTACTCATAGAAAAAGTCGATAGATTGTCTCGCCTCCCCTTCGAGCAATGGAAGGTCCTAAAAAGTAAATTGGTAAAAGCCAATATTCATATTGTGGTCGTTGACCAGCCAATGACACATGGGATCTTAAGTGGCACAGAAGAACATACCATGATCGCAAAGGTACTAACTGAGTTCATGATTGATTTAGCCGCGGCAATGGCCAGAGATGATTACGAGACAAGAAGAAAGCAACAAGCGCAAGGCATCGAAAAGGCCAAAACCTTAGGCAAATACCTTGGACGTCAGCCTGACCATGGATTAAGGCAAAATATTCGGTTACTACTCGATGAAGGGAAAAGCTGGTCACAAGTGCAGAGTCTGCTTAAATGCAGTCGTTCTACCATTGCCAAAGCAGCTAAGTTGAATGAGCTAAAAACCGATGAATCAATTCTCTAAAGATTTGATTCATTCTAAGGCAAAAACATGCCCCGCTGGAAGGAAGATACGGGGCGAAATAGGGGTTCTGTAGCAAAGTTGAGTGTCATGCTGTGGATGCTCAAGTTCCCACGGACTCAGAACTTAACTCAGAACTTAACTCAGAGCTTCACTCAGATAATCAAGTAGCATGCGCACTTTAGGTGATAAGTGCCGGTTGTGAGGATAGAGTGCCCAGATCCCCTCTTTAGGTTGACGATTTTGCTCCAACAGTGGAACAAGCTGTCCATCTTCTAAAAAAGGCAATACATAGTACTCAGGTAGCTGAATGATGCCTATGCCTTTTATCGCGGCATCAACGAGTGCATAGCCACTGTTACAGATCAAATTACCCTTAACCCTGACATTTCTCGTCTTTCCATTTTCCTGAAATCGCCAGTAATCTAATGTTCCCAACAGACAGTTATGCTGTTCCAGCTCAGACAGTGAGTGAGGTATTCCAAAAGTTGAAACATAATCTGGGGAGGCGCAAACATATTGAGTTCTTGAGCCTAGTCTTTTGGCCATAATACTCGAGTCTTTAAGCTGTCCGAGTCGAATGGCGAGATCGTACCCATCATCGATTAAGTCGACATTCTGATTCGTCAGATTTATCTTTACTTCAAGCTCTGGGTATTTAGCGATAAAATCGTTCACCAGCGGCGCAAGCGTTTTTTCACCATAAGTTACTGGAGCGGTAATTTTTAACAGCCCTCTCGGTGTACTCTGTAAATTGGTAATCGCGCGCTCGGCCTCTTCTAATCCATTCAGCACTTGCCTGCAGTGTTGATAATAGATCCGACCCACTTCGCTCACCGACACTTTACGTGTGGTGCGGTGAAACAGCTTAGTAGCCATTCGGGTTTCTAATGCGCTGACCTGCCTGCTGACTTGCGCGGTAGATATCCCAAGCTGTTTTGCGGCCTTGGTAAAGCTCTCTGCCTCTGCAACGGCTACAAATTCGCTAACGCCTTCCCAATTAAACATTGTTGCTTCCCAGTAATTATAGGTCTTCAATAATACTCATTATCGTCAAAAATATTGTGGATGCAATTTGTATCCTAAATAAGAGTGAATTTCATTTTGTTCTCACACCACATAGGGGTAGCGCTTTTCACATTCAAAATTGTTACTGAGAAGGAAAAGATATTTCCGAAATTATGGGATTATCATTACTTTTGAGTGGAATATAATCCTCGTTATCCAAGTAATACAGGCGAAGATCTTCAGGCTTTGACATCAACCCAGGCCAGTTTATCGCCTCAAAACTACTGACCCATTAGCAAATTTACCCTTTTTTATTCAATACGAGGAAAGACAAATGAGTACTACATTTTATATGCCTCCAATGTCTCTGATGGGACAACATGCTATCAAATTGTTAGGCACAGAACTGCAGGCAAGAAACTTCAACAAGGCACTGATTGTTACAGATAAGGCATTAGTAGATATCAAGTTGGTGGATAAGCTGACAGATCAGTTATCTGCTCACGATATCGCATTCGTAATTTTTGATGGCGTTAAGCCGAACCCGACAGAAAAAAATATTGAACAGGGTTTGGCTCTGCTCGAAGCGCAAAAATGTGACTTCGTTATTTCGTTCGGCGGAGGTTCTTCACACGACTGTGCTAAAGGCATCGCATTGGTCGCAGCCAACGGCGGCCACATTCGTGATTACTCTAAAGGGGTTCATCTGTCGGCTAAGCCACAACTACCTCTGGTGACTGTGAATACTACAGCTGGTACTGCAGCAGAGATGACGATATTTGCCATCGTGACCAATGAGGAAGATGAAACTAAATACCCGATTGTAGATAAAAACCTAACTCCAATAATTGCAGTAAACGACTCAGAGTTGATGGTTGCAATGCCTAAGTTCCTCACGGCAGCGACAGGCATGGATGCATTGACTCATGCGATAGAAGCTTATGTGTCGACGGCAGCAACGCCAATAACCGATGCCTCAGCAGTTAAAGCTATTGAGCTTATTGCCCAAAACCTGAAGGCGGCAGTTAACAATGGTGAAAATCGTGAGGCTCGTGAGGCTATGCAATACGGTGAGTACCTTGCAGGTATGGCATTCTCTAATGCTTCATTAGGTTATGTACACTCGATGGCTCACCAACTCGGTGGTGTCTATGATCTGGTGCACGGCCTCTGTAACGCCATCTTGTTACCGATAGTGTCACGTTTTAACGCGGTTGAAAAAGTGGAGCGTTTTGCCGAAGTGGCGAAAGCAATGGGTGTAAATACTGTGGGCATGACGTTAGTCGATGCAGCTGAAGCTGGCATCCTTGCTATCGAGAAACTATCTGCTTCGGTTGGCACAGATCAGAAACTGTCTGATCTTGGTGTTAAGGAGGGCAAGCTTGAGCTTATGGCAATCAACGCCCTGAATGATGCCTGTTCCTTAACAAATCCAAGAAAGGCAACCACTGAAGATATTATTAATATTTTCAAGAAAGCTATGTAATTCAAACCAAACAGCCTCAGGTGGAGGTTGTCTTAACTAAATATCCATGGAGTAATCACTATTAAAACTTTAATTCACCCTCAAGTCGATAACGGTATTGTTGCCGGTCGTGATGGCTTTTCTGGCGGTTATTTATTCTGTAAGTGCAGCAGTAAGCCCGTTGAAGTTACCGTTGGTGCTCAGACTGCCCACAATCATGTTTGCGGTTGTAGCAAATGTTGGAAGCCAGAAGGAGCCTTGTTTTCTCAAGTCGCCGTTGTCGCACGTGACAAGGTGAGCGTCACTGAAAATTCTCACAAATTGATCATTATCGACGAATCGGCAACTATTCAGCGTTATGCCTGCAAAGAGTGCGGCACGCATATGTTTGGCCGCATCGAAAACACGGGCCACCCCTTCCATGGTTTAGATTTCGTCCATACGGAACTATCTTCAGAACAAGGTTGGTCTGCACCAGAGTTTGCGGCGTTTGTGTCATCGATCATCGAGTCGGGCGCAGCGCCTGAATCCATGGGGGATGTACGTAACACCCTTAAAGAGTTGGGACTGGAACCTTACGACTGCTTATCTCCTGTATTGATGGATGCCATCGCTACTCATATAGCGAATAACGGCTAAGTTCGTTTCTGTTTCATCAATCAATTCCCGTTCTGGGCAGGGCAAGAGCGTGAACGTTTTACAATCTAAACTCGTTCGCAAAATAGACGGTAGTTGAGTGTTAAATAAACAGGAATCGCTTTGTAATATGTAGATAGGATTATCTTCTATACATCGCGTTTAAAAATCAACCACTCACGCCCTCGCCCTGCCGTTCTGGGAGGTACAGGATTTAATAAAAAATTGTTACGACACTTTTTATGTCAGATTTTAGCGGTAGCCATGATCGATATATACATTGATGGAACGAAATTAAATTTATAGGTGCGAAATTAGCATTGAAAGAATTAAAGAAAGCCTTGAATATATAATTGCTACTTTTAATAGCCTGTATGTAAATGCAAAACAAACACAAATAATGCATAAAGCACCCTTATTGGTGGGTTATGTTAAATTAAATGGAAAAACAACATATGACCACATTGACAGATAAGCCTGGGATATCGCTATTTAAAGCAGGCTCATTAAAATTGAATGAACTAAATGAAATTATTAAAATTGAAGGCTTGCGAAGCCAAATGGCTGAAGTTGCTGTTACCAATAATTCAAACGCACTGACAATTGGTCACTTCATCATGCAACCAGGCGTCGAATTTGAATACATCTATGATTCTGTAGAATATAAAGTTGTGACGAAAGGTAAAATTATTATGCGAGACCAGCAAGGTAATAAATATGTTGCCGAAGTAGGCGATGTTATTATTTTCTCACCAGATGTGACGGTTATCTTTGATGCTGAAAGTGATGGCGAAGCCGTTTATACCGCTCACCGTAAAGCTGCAGCAGAGTTTGCTCCACAGGCATAATAATGGATATCGCTAATAGAATCCAAAATGTCAGATTTTAAATTATAATAGTATGGAAACCATGGTTGTCAATTAGGGTAAGAGCGTGAACGTTTTACAATCTAAACTCGTTCGCAAAATAGACGGCAATTGAGTGTTAAATAAACAGGAATCGCTTTGTAGTATATAGAGTGGATTATCTTCTATACATAGCGTTTAAAAATAAACCACTCTCGCCCTGGATTGTCAATGGTTTCTACCTGTTTACCCATAACCGCTCTTATCTTGAATTACAACATCTGCATTTCAAAGCTGCAGGTTTTCCGCTCAAGCTTGTGCAGTTCAAACGGACCAGCGGTTATGTGCTGGTGTATTGCCCTGGTTTCTTCAACAGTCATTGTTACCTACTGATAGCCATCATTAAACATTGGGATAAGAACAAGCCGAATGATGTCGATAATACTGATCGTGATACCGGCTTAATGAACCAACTGGAGAAAATAGCCGAAGGCTTCAGGGAGCAGTTTTAATTATACCGAATTTGCCCAACGCGCCAAAAATGTAAAGTTAACCTACATTAAGGCCTTGTTGCTTGTCCGCTGATACAGCATATCTCGACTCTCTACGAGCTTGTTGGCTCATGGCAGTTTAGTGGCAATTAATGTGAGTCCGCCTAGATGAATGCAAGCCCGTTGTTAGTTAATCTGCCCCCATTGGCAGTTAATGTGAGTCGGCGGCACCGCTTATTATCAATTAATGTGAACCCAGTTTGGCGGATGTAATCGCGCCGAAGGGATTATGTGTGCAAGCCGCTACACCTAAGCTGCCTCGACTTTGTTTAAATAGCTGTCGAACAAGGCGATAAAGCTTCAGTGTTTCAACGCTTATCACGTTTGCAGGGCGTTTATGCCAATCGTAATAGCCTGACTTACTGACACTCATTACTCGACATAACAGTGCTATGGGAAACAGTTGAGATTGCAGTTTGATGAAACGAAATCTTACTTCATTTCTCTCGCAAAGAAGGCGCTTGCCTCGGCGTGCCCCTTGGGTATTTTTAGAATTTCTTTCTCCATGCGTAATTCTCTGTTTTCTCTACGCAATCTCTTTAGCTCATCACACTCAGACTCTTCTAAGGTGATACCTTGTTACAGGGCTTGGTGTTTTTCCTTCCAGCCTGTAAAGCAGGCTCGTGCTAACTCCAAGAGACTTTGCCGCATCGGCAACGCTATAACCTTGTTCTAGCACCATCAAGACAGCTTCATCTTTAAATGCCTGCGGATAACTCTTATGTGATTTCTTCAGACTCATATAGACCTCTTAATTTATTGACCCTACTGTCTCAAAATTAAGTGTCCGATGGGATTAGACCAGAACAGTTTCATCCATTCGCCACGAGCCAGATACTCGACGCTTTGTCTTCCTGAATATGGCTTCGAACTGCGGTGCATATTTGATAACCCAGCGGTTCAAGGTTGAGTGGTCAAAATGAATGTTTCGCTCCGCGAACATTTCCTCAATTTCACGGTAACTAAGTTTATTGGCTAGGTAATATCGTAGCGCTTGCATGATGATATCTGATGGGAAGTGTCATGCCGTGGCATGCTCCAAATTAATGCCTGCACATCATCAACACTTTAGTTTACTTCGTCTGCTTTGCGACAGTCCCCTAAAAAGCACTGACCTTGGTACTAACCAAATCGTTAAATTTTTCCTATGTTAACGACTTTTGATACGTTCATTAACGCATCATAAGAAGAAGGGATTTCACCATCATTTATTGAGGGCTGTCCCTCGTCAACCCCATAAAACTCAATGTGGACACTTGGGTATGGATTATCGCCATTTGCTTCAATGATGGTATTCGTCAACATGTTTTGTACTTCTTCGAGCGATTGGTTTTCAGAATATAGCCAATACTCTTTAGCTTCTTTATCTGGTGAGAACACGCTGACTTCAAAGCCGTATGTATATACACCTTTATATGACACCGGCTCTTTAGATCGTTCAGCACAACCAAATAACACCAAAACACTAACTAACAATAAAAGAGGTTTCATTGTTCACTTCCCGCTTCAAGTAAATCGATTAATTCTTGAGTAATGGTGTCAACTTGATATTGAACGGACACCGAAACAACCTTCTCTGCCAAACCATCAAAATGATGGCGATATAGCGCACTCAACCACTACAGCCAATAACTAACCTGCTACCCAACTCATAGGGCATATATATACTCCAAATTGTGATAATAAATCTTGAAGAACTCTAAGCTTTGTATACACGTCTTGCGCGTTTATTCAGGTTAGATCAGTAAAACGTATAATGATAATTGTTTAATCCACAACAGTTTTTAACCATCATCCTCAATTCACCTTTTATCAAAACGAGAATGCATACTTTGGTTCCCTCGTATCTCCTGAAGCTGTGCAAAAACGATTTTAGTTGATTGAATTTAGCATATTGTTTCTTATTCTTAATAGTACCTCGTGAACTGAACAGGCTTGATTTCTACTATGTGTCACAAAAGCTCAATAATACTGTATAAACACGGCGTTGTTGATTAAATCATTTCATAGAACGTAATCGTTCCAAGGCTTCTGGCTGATTAAGCAACTTGCTGACGAATGGGCATACCCAGTCTAATGACTTTGTTCATCGCCTTCACACCGGCCAATACCTCTGCGACTTGCCCATTGTAATCACGTAAACTCAGCATTGGACTATTCAACTGTTTATATCGGCCCATGGCGGTCTCTGCTAGAGAGCGCTGGTGATAGCCATTATCGATTTTCCATTGTTTCAGCTGACCCGCTTTCAGTGCTTCTACCGCTTCATTGCGTGGATGCCCCTTTTCCCATAACCCCGCATTTGAGCGCGGTGGGATGGTAGCTTTGCAGCCTTTACGTCGCAGTAATTGATAACAACCCTTTGTATCATAAGCCCCATCTGCCGATACCTGCATTATCTTTCGCCGTAAAGGATTGAGTAAGGTCGGCAGTACTTCATTATCGCCTACTGACACAAGACTGACTTCAGCGGCAACGACTTCGTGAGTGCTTGCATCGATGGCTAAGTGCAACTTACGCCATGTGCGGCGTTTTTCGCTGCCATGCTTGCGGGTTTTCCATTCGCCTTCACCAAACACTTTTAGTCCTGTAGCATCGACAACCACATGCGTTATGGGATTGCGACTGGGGTTGCGGTACTGAACATTGACTGTCTTAGCGCGTTTACTGATAGAAGTGTAATCGGGGGATTTAAGTCGCACACTCATCAACGTAAACAAAGCGTTGAGAAAGCCTTCTAGCGCACGCAACGATAAATTAAAGATGCATTTGACCATCAACGCGGTTTCAATCGTCACATCACTATAGCTAAACCCGCGTCCACGCCCGCCATGATGTTCATGGCAGTACCACGCGTTTACTGCAGCTTCATCCACCCTGAAGGTGAGCGAACCACGGTTCACTAACGCTTGGTTGCATTGCTTCCAATTAACAATTTTACGTATTGGTTTGCCCATGTTGCCGTCCTGAAGGTGAGTCAGGAGCTCTGATCATGGCAACACCGATTAGTTCAAGGATTTGTTCAACAACGCCAGGCGGTGGGACCGATGACGTTAAACCCAGATAAAGCTTCAACCGAAGACGTTATAAATACAGCTTAATATTTAAGCAAAGAGTGGCAGCTATCTTGAAAAGCACCGATAGTTAATGTAGGTATGCGTTACGATTTATAAGCCTAGCCATATATTTCTGAACTGAGTTAGCACATTGTCCAGCTGTAAATGTGAGTAACATCTTTTTGATAAATGACATTTTTGATTAAAACGGAACCTATTATCTAAACGGATAATAGGTTTTTTATGAGATGGGTATATGGATTAGTGGCTATGCCCCTGAGATAGGTTGATCATTATCACACCAAGGGCAACCAACAGCATGCCAATCCAAGCTGTCATGTCCAGATGCTGACGATAGAAGAGTGCTGACAGAAGTGTCACTGTAACAATAGCCATTCCAGCCCAGAGCGCATGTACTACGCCGACAGGCATTCCCTTCATCGCCTGGCCCAAGAAAATAAAAGCCGTCAAATGCCCCAAAATCACCATGACAGCAGGGAGTGGTCGCGTGAAACCATCGGTCGCCTTAAGCGCCACATGAGATAAGGCTTCAGCCATGACACCTAGTAATAGAAAGATCCAACTCATAATATAAGCCTTAAATTTAAAATGTTCGACAGAATAAGTCCGCTGCTTTGATAGAAATAATGATTTGTTGCGGCTATTATATTGATATTGACTTAGATGGTAATCGGGTAAAATAACAAATGACTTTTACCCATTTGTAATAAAGATAGGTACCCAAAAATAAAAAGGTCTCGCCACAAATGACAACACCTTTTCAGTCAGATCTTATTAGTTAAAATAAGTTACTGGTTTAAGTTTAATTACTTGCCCAGATGCTCGGCATGAAAACGCAGATGGTTTTCGATAAAGCTGGAGATGAAATAGTAGCTATGATCATAACCTTCTCGATAATTAAGCTCTAGAGGGTAACCCTTAACCTTAGCAGCAGCCTCGAGCACTTCGGGCTTCAACTGCTCAATAAGAAAGTTATCAGCGTCACCTTGGTCTACCAGAGCCGGTACAAATTGGGTCGCCTGGCGCATCAAGATACTGGCATCATATTCCATCCATGTCGCCGAATCTCGGCCTAAATAGGTAGTCAACGCCTTCTTGCCCCAAGGACAATTAATCGGGTTACTGATTGGGCTAAAGGCCGATACTGACTGGTATGTATCAGGGTTACGCAGCGCGACAACTAACGCACCATGCCCGCCCATTGAGTGGCCCGCAATAGAACGTTTATCACTGACAGGGAACATAGATTCAATCAGTTTTGGCAGTTCATCGACGACGTAATCGTACATTCGATAATGGCGATTCCACGGTGCCTGTGTCGCATTGACATAAAAGCCCGCCCCTTTACCAAGATCGTAGCCTTCATCATCGGCGACATTCTCGCCTCTGGGGCTGGTGTCCGGTGCGACGATAGCAATACCAAGCTCTGCAGCCAGTGCTTGTGCCCCCGCTTTCTGCATAAAATTTTCATCGGTACAAGTCAAACCTGAAAGCCAGTACAGAACTGGGACCTTCTTGCCACTTGATGCTTGTGGTGGCAGATAGATAGCGAATCGCATTCCACAATTTAACGTTTGGGAGTGATGACAATACTGTTTATGCCAACCACCAAAACTCTTACTAACACTAATATTTTCAATTGTCACGCTTGAGCCTCCTTAATCGCTCCGACTTAGCCTGTGATAACACTGACTAAGCCAAAGCTGCAGGATGAGTATCTTATCGATGAGTATTACTTATCAAAATGAATAACAGTACGGATACTCTTACCTTGGTGCATAAGATCAAATGCATCATTGACCTGCTCAAGACTCATGGTGTGAGTGATGAAGTCACTCAACTTAAACTCACCTGCCAGGTAACGTTCGACATATTCTGGTAGTTCAGAGCGACCTTTAACACCACCAAATGCACTGCCTTTCCATACACGACCCGTGACTAACTGGAATGGACGAGTCGAAATCTCTTGACCTGCACCTGCAACACCAATAACCACTGACTCACCCCAACCTTTATGGCAGCACTCAAGTGCAGAGCGCATCACATTAACGTTACCGATACACTCAAACGAGTAATCGACGCCGCCGTCGGTCAACTTAACAATCACGTCTTGAATTGGCTTGTCGTAGTCTTTCGGGTTAATAAAATCCGTAGCACCCAGTTTACCGGCTAATTCAAACTTACTTTCGTTAATGTCAATAACTATGATGCGAGACGCCTTAGCCATAGTCGCACCGATAACTGCCGATAGCCCTATACCACCCATACCGAAGATAGCAACCGTAGCACCCTCTTCAACTTTAGCAGTATTCATTACCGCACCCATACCGGTAGTCACACCACAACCCAACAAGCATACTTCTTCAAGTGGCGCATCAGGGTTCACTTTCGCTAGTGAAATCTCAGGTAATACTGTGTATTCAGAGAAGGTCGAGGTTCCCATGTAGTGGTAGATTATCTGGCCATCTTTCGAAAAACGGCTAGTTCCGTCTGGCATCAAACCTTTACCTTGGGTTTCACGGATCTTCTGACAAAGGTTAGTCTTGCCAGACTTACAGAATTTACATTCGCCACACTCAGGCGTGTAGAGTGGAATAACATGGTCACCTACTTGAACACTTGTCACGCCCTCACCAATGGACTCGACGATACCGCCGCCTTCATGGCCAAGGATACAAGGGAAGATACCCTCTGGATCATCGCCAGAAAGAGTAAAGGCATCGGTATGACAAACGCCAGTCGCGATCATCTTGACACGTACTTCACCCTTCTGTGGTGGCATAACATCGACGATTTCGATCGATAGTGGCTCGCCTACAGCCCAGGCGACTGCAGCTTTAGATTTAAGTATTTGTGCTGTCATCTTAATATCCTAAATTGATAATATTTGAATAGCGGTCTTACCGAATAAGCGCCATGGTTAATATACAACTATTATAACTAGCGCTCCGAGATTAATAATCCCTCCATTATGAAAATTACTTTTGCTAGAGGGTAATAATTGATTGTTGCCTTCTTTGCAATAAGTAATGGCATGGCAGACCTAAGCATCTGGTTTTAGATAACAAATAAGCCAAACATTAACTAGGGTCTGTTGATCTTTGCTGTACAAATGTTGTTCAGCAACACATCGGCAGCCACATTAACATAAACGCCAGTGACACCATACTGGCGTAATTTCTTGCTAGCTTGTCATATCTTGTTGATATTGCTCGATAGTGCTTAATTCTTTCAAAAGCATTCTCCACTAAATGTCGATACCGATATAAGCACCAATCGACTCTTTCTTGAGGTGTATTCTTATAGCGGCGCCTTGGAATAACAGATTTACCGCCTTTATTTGCGATAAGTTCACAAAAAGCATCGCTGTCATAACCTTTATCTGCAATGACGGTATCAACCTGCTTCAGGTGCTCAATTAAGCTGGGGGCGTGTGTAATATCGTGTTTTTGGCCTTCTGATAATTCGAAATAAATCGGTAATCCTCCGCTGTCGACGGCTAAGTGAATTTTGGTTGAATTACCGCCTCGACTTTTACCAATACTCTCATTATTTAGCGTCGCTGCACCTGCACTGTGCTGGTGAGCCCGCACTATCGAGCCATCAATAAAGACCCATTCTATATCAGCAAGGTTGGCTAATGCCTTGAATAAATGTGCTAGAACGTCTTTCTTAGACCATAAATGAAACCGTCTAAAGACCGTGCTCCAATGACCGAACTCTTTAGGTAAATCTCGCCAAGGGATACCTGTTCTAAGGCGGTAAAGAATACCTTCGAATGTTTGTCTATGTTCAGGTTTGTCATAAACACGGCCTGTGCTTTTCATTAAATGAAATAGCTTTTCCCAGCGTGCATCGGTTAGCATAAGTCTTGGCATGGCTTGAGGTTATGGTTACTTTTGGCGAAGCAAATTATAACGTCTTGCCATGCTGTCTAAAAATTACTCTCGAAAGATCAACAGACCCTAGGTAAGTATTGAACCTCATGTTCAATGATTTTTAAATTCAGAACTTACCTCAACTGACTATCTTTACTGGCACAGCAATTAACCTTGCTTACCTCTTTTTTGTCTTATATCCGACTTACTTTTGCAGCCAACACAGAGTCGAACACCTGCAACGGCTTTTCTTCGAGCCTCAGGAATTGGACATTTACATTCCTCACAAAAAAGTAGACTTTGACCGACTAGTAATTGACTCCTAGCTTTGGCTACGCCATCTTTAACACTGTTGTCTATTTGATCTTGTGCCGCGCCGTCTTTAGACCAACCACCTGCCATTCAGCCTCCTATTTTTTAAAACTTACTTGTTATGTAAATATATTTATCAATTTGATCTTGCACCGTCATCCAAACGCCATTATTTCGACCCACCACCAGTCATTAGATTCTTCTACCCATTACTAACTAATCAAGCTTAGAGTCGCTTGAAGTCAATCACTCAGAATGTGTCATCGGATTCATTTAGGGCTTACGCCACAAGGTAAGTCTTGAGAAAGTGTTTAAACGTATTTTCCTCATTTAGCTCTAACGCTTGCTGCTTTCGCAATGACTCTCGGGCCAGATTTTGAAAGAGGGTTTTCTCAGATTCGGATAACGCCTGCTGGCTAAGATGCTGCTTATACTGTTTCGCCTGAGTCAACATCTGCTTGGTAAAGCCTTTGTCCGGTGTGATCGACTGCATAATTCTTGCCCTGGCAGTAACCCGGAGCTCAAAGAGATTTAAGCGAGCAATTTTATCTACTCAAATCACAATAACAATCCCCTTAACGGTAATTCACTCTTACCCCCAACAATAATAAACCGCTCATCTGAAGAGTAAATCCATTGCATTTGGGTTAATACTTAACGATCCTTTTCCAAGCTAATATTGTCATGCCTGTATTTCATCATCTACATTATTACACATTAGTAAAAGTAATTTGCCAAACAAAAGGAATACGCTTTTTCTGTATATGAATATAATACACCATCAAAGTGAATGTGATTTACCCCAAGTGCTACTTGGTCTGATGCCGATATCTAATTCTTGATTAGCCAGCTTGCCAAAAAAGAACAATCGAGAGTCGCTTAATTAAAGCAACAATGCTCAGAATTTGGTCTTTTTACATTCGAAACGAAAACAAATAGGCGCAAGCCTGAGAGGTTCTGTGGGGCTAAATGCCCGGGACAATTTAGCTATGTATTTGGAGTTTGTAATGACCAATATTGTTGTGATCGGTGGCGGCGCCGGTGGTATGGAGTTGCTGGGTAAGATCAGCAAAAAACTGGGTAAGCGTGGCAAAGCCAATATTACTCTAGTAGATATCAGCAGCCACCACATCTGGAAACCGCTCTTACATGAACTGGCGGCTGGTAGTCTGGATGAAGGGATAAATGCCGTCGATTATCGCGTTCAAGCCGCTCAAAATAGTTATAACTTTGAGCAGGGTGCCCTGACTGGCATCGACCGTGAAAATCGAAATATCACCCTAGCCGCGATGAAAGATCTGCAAGGCAATGA
Organism: Shewanella glacialipiscicola; assembly: GCF_023283485.1. Taxonomy (GTDB): domain Bacteria; phylum Pseudomonadota; class Gammaproteobacteria; order Enterobacterales; family Shewanellaceae; genus Shewanella; species Shewanella glacialipiscicola. The sequence goes on along the minus strand of NZ_JAKILU010000017.1, from coordinate 52,301 downwards.
AATTCTCCCTGCGCGTCATGTTGATTACGACTATCTAGTGATAGGCATAGGGGCGATCACCAATGATTTCGCTATTCCTGGTGTTCGTGAACACTGTGATTTTTTAGACTTGACCGAACAGGCCATGAATATACGTCAGAAAATCCTCAACAGATTCCTGCAGCATGCCAAGAATCCTGAGCATGGTCATTTCGATATTACCATCGTAGGGGCTGGCGCAACAGGCACTGAGATGGCTGCCGAGATGCACCACATTGCCGACACTCTGAGAGGTTATGGATACGAGATCGCAGAAGATCTGTTGAGGGTTAACCTGATTGAAGCTGCCGATCGCGTGATGCCGGGCCTGAAGAAGGAGTGCCTGTACGGGGCCGTAGATAAACAGCTACGCGCTCTGGGCGTGAACATTATGACCAATACTAGTGTTACTCAAGTAACGCCGGAGGGAATGTACACTAAAGAGGGGCTGTTCATTAAATCAGATATGATGATTTGGGCGGCGGGAGTAAAAGGCCCTGACGTTCTGGGCACCCTGGGACTCGAAGTTAACAAGATGAACCAGCTCATGGTTTTCGCCAATTGCCGAACTACTACTGACGAGCGTATTTTTTCCTTCGGTGACTGTGCCGCCTGCCCACAGCCGGATGGCTCTTTCACGCCTGCCCGAGGCCAGACAGCCCGTCAGATGGCACTGCTGGTCGGTGACAACCTGATTCGCATATTAAAGGATAAGGATGCCGAGCTCAAAGAGTATCTTTATAAGGATCTGGGAGGATTTGTTAACATGTCTAAGTTTTACACTGTTGGCAATATGCTTTCATTTATCGGCGGGGGAATAGCCATTAAAGGATGTCTGGCCCGCTTTGTCTATGCTTCCTTATATCGCAGGCATATGCTCGCCCTGCATGGCCCGATAAAGGGCTTGTTACTGATAGGACTCAATGGCATGCAAAGCTGGCTGCGCCCACAACTTAAGTTGTGGTAGGGGAATTTGTTGAACAAATCAGTGAACTAATCGGTGTTGCCATGATCAGATCTCCTGACTCACCTTCAGGACGGCAACATGGGCAAATCAATATACAACCAAGCGTTAGTGAGCCGTGGCTCGCTCACCTTCTGGGTGGATGAAGCTGCAGTAAACGCGTGGTACTGCCATGAACATCATGGCGGGCGTGGACGCGGGTTTAGCTATAGTGATGTGGCGATTGAAACCGCGTTGATGGTCAAATGCATCTTTAATTTATCGTTGCGTGCGCTAGAAGGCTTTCTCAACGCTTTGTTTACGTTGATGAGTGTGCCACTTAAATCCCCCGATTGGCTTTGTTTCCTAAATAGGTTGAACTAAAACCTTAGCCGCAGATCTGATCGGCATCGCCTATCAACTTACCCATCAACCGTGTCAAAACCTCGCTATAAAACAACCAACTGGAAGCAATACAACCAAGCCTTAATCAACCGCGGTTCACTTACCTTCTGGATCGATGAGGATGCAATTGCTAAGTGGAAAGCCAAAGTCGAGCAGCCCAAGAAAGGTCGCCCTCAAGTGTTTAGCGACTTAGCCATTACGGCTAGGCGTAAGGATTCGTGCGTAAATGTGTAAGATCGCCTCCTAACCCTTGCCACATCTGCTCTGTCAGAATTTAATGTCATAGCTAACAGGTGGGGGATGACGCTCTTTTACCTCGGATAAACCAAAGCGATTGATATGATGAGTACGGTACGGACTAAACGTGCTCAGAAGTTCGGGAGTTAAAGCCATCCCCTCTGCTTCCAGCTCTTTTAAGACCTGAGTCAGCGTTTGGCAATTGTGAAAAATCACAAGATTAGCAACTAAATGATTGTATTTTATTACCTTGAGTTGTTCATCACGTACGTTATCCGTGATTTTATCAGCACCAAAGTGAACCCATTGAGTGAACTGATTAAAACCTTCACACTTATTTTGCGCTGCCTGAATAACACGACGTAGTTCATCATCGCCAATATATTCCAGCAAGAACTGCGTTCTTATCACTCGACCCAGTTCGCGGAATGCAAAGTACAGTTTATTTTTCCGACTGGCTGTGCCTAATTTTCGCAGAATAGTTGAAGGTGAAAGCCGCCCGGCTCTGATGGATTGGACAACCTGCAACATATCAGGTAAGTGGCAGGAGATCAGCGCCCAGTCTATGGCCTCTTTACTGAACAGCATTTCAATATTCTGATAGATTTCATCTGGTGTAGCTGTGAAGTGGTCAACTAAATTTGGCCACGGCTTTAGAATCTTCCCAAAATCTTCGCTCTGATTCATTTGGGCTTAATCCTGCATTATAATGATGTGGCCTGACTTGGCTGTAATAGCCAATAATATAATCAGTCACATCTTGTTTAGCTTCAATAAAACTCTTATAGCCTTGCGTTGGCACCCATTCCGTTTTTAAACTCCTGAAAAATCGCTCCATTGGCGCATTATCCCAGCAGTTACCTCGACGGCTCATGCTCTGGGTTATTTGATATTTCCACAGCCGTTGACGGTATTTAAGGCTAGTGTAATGACTGCCTTGGTCTGAGTGAAATATCAGGTTTTTAGGCTTACTCCGTGATTCAAATGCCATTTCCAGTGCTTTCACCGTTAACTCAGTATCTGGTGAAAATGACATTGCCCAACCCACCGCTTTTCTGGAAAATAAGTCCAGTACAACCGCTAAATAGCACCAGCGATTACCCGCCCAAATGTAAGTGACATCGCCACACCAGACGGTGTTTGGTTCAACCACTGCAAATTGTCGTTCGAGTATATTGGGGATAGCGACGTGCTCCTGCCCAGCCTTCTTGTAGTGATGTTTCGGTTGTTGGCAACTGACTAATCCTAGCTTTTTCATTAGCCTAGTGGCTCGATAACGACTTAGTGTAAAACCCCGTTCAGAAGCGATAGTGGCAATGTTTCTCGCACCCGCGGACTGGTTACTTTGTGCATGTATCGCTTTGATTTCACATTCTAAACGTCGCTGCTCTGACGTCACAATATGCTCGTGACTCACCCAATAACGGTAACTACTACGGTTCACGTTAAATGCATGGCATAACACTGAAATAGGATATTTATTGCTCTGATTGAGTTTCTCGATTATCGAGAATTGTTCAGCGAGTCCGACATCAATAGAGCAGTAGCCTTTTTTAAGATTTCTTTCTCGAGATTTATGCGCTCAATTTCACGTTTAAGTGCCCTAATCTCAATCTGCTCAGGCGTCATGGGTGAGGCTTTAGGAGTAAGCCCTTTGCGTTCAACCTGAAGTTGCGTTACCCACTTACTGACCGTTGATTTACCTACGTTCATGGCTTTGGCAGCCGCTTCTTGTGTATAGCCTTGGTCAATGACTAATTGGGCAGTTTCGAGTTTAATCGCTGCGCTATATCGAGCACGTTTACTTTTATTCATTTTGTCACCTAAATTTGCTATGAATGAGATCATAACATTTCTTATTAGGTGGCCAAATTCAGTGTGCCACTACAAACACTATATTGGCACCAATCATAATAAATCTTTTTACCAGCTAAGCTGGGTTCCCACACTTTCGTTAATATCGTAAGCTGCTTTTTTTCGAGTGATTGGGAAGCTAAGAATTTATTGAAAATGAACCAGTTCCCTCGGTTACAAAAGGCAATATCCTTCTGGACTTGTTTTACCGCAATTCTTTCTTTATCAAAAAAATCAAGGATCTGATCTTCATTCTCGGCACTTAGCCAAATCAATGGCCATTCTTTTTCCTGATAGAAATGTTGTCGGTCAAGGATGACTTTTGGGGATTCACTACGAAGTTGGATTTCAAACGCAACATCTGTACCGAAATAACGAGCATGGAGATCGGGTTTTGCACGTTTGAGTTTGTCTAGGCTAAAAACAAACTGTGTATCGACATCCACCACTTCCCAATTGGGGAGGTTAATAAGTGTCTTAGCGAGTAGCTCTTTCATTTGCCAATGTTTATCTCCCTCACTTACTCCAGCGTAAATTTCCGCACGAGATTTACTATCAGACTTCCAATCGCAATCGATCCCTTCTGGATGACTAAAGTAATATTGATGCCCGTGCCGGCTATCGTCATCTCGTTTTGCATGAAGATACACCAGTTGTTTACAGTTTTGGCAGACGAAACGATGGTGTTTTATGTTGGCTTGACGTATTTCTTGTAGTTCATGCTGCTCATAGATCCAACTTAATGATGCAACCCAAATGGGCTCATTACGCTCGGTATCAATAACAATAGGAATTTGGCGCTTTGAATTTTCCATAATCTCGCAGCTCTTTAATATCTATCGAGTAGGGGAAACAATTGATTGCTTAACTGAATTTATAGCCCGATAAATAGAAGCTTCTCCAAGGTGATACTCCTTGGCAAGCTGACCAATAGTGGCCCCCTCAGCTCTTTTATCATAAATAGCTTGTTTTAAGGTGTCTGTAAGTTTTACAGGCCTACCAAATTTAACTCCATTTTCATGTGCTTTTGCGATACCTTCAGCTTGTCTCTCTGTCCGCAAGTCATTTTCAAACTCAGCAATAGCTGCCAACATATTGAACATGAGTCGCCCTGTCGAAGTGCTCGTATCGATGTTCTGATCGATAACGAGCAAATCAATACCTTCACTTTGAAAACGCGAAGCAATCTGGGCTAAGTGGACGACTGAGCGAGCAAGACGATCGAGTCGGGTGACCACTAGGGTATCCCCTTCACGTAAATAACTCATGCAAGATTGAAATTCAGACCGTTCAGCCGTCCTCCCACTGCGTTTTTCTTGATATATCTTATTGCACTCAGCTCGATGTAACTTGCCCAGTTGCACTTCTAAGCTTTGACCCGTGGAACTCACTCGAGCATAACCAACTTTGGACATAAATTACCATATCTCTTTAAAGGTTTTGATAATGCACTTATGATAGTAGTTTTGATAGGCAATAACCAGAGCTATCAAATAGTATACATTTTGATAAGGTGCATTTTTGACTTTTATCGTCCAACTGGTGTAAATTGAGCGAATCGAACGATTCGTTTAAAGGTGATAAATGAACACTCTTTCAGCCAATGAAGCAAAAATTCACTTTGGAGATTTGTTGCTCAAAGCTCAGCAAGCTCCAATCCAAATTAATAAAAATGGCAAGCCTGTGGCCGTTGTTATTTCAGCTGATGCATACCAAAGTATCGAGACACTAAAATTACATTTGCTTCAATCCAAAGCGGTGAAAGCCATGACTGACATCAAAATGGGCAATTTGGTTGATGGTAATACCTTTTTTGATGAGCTGGCCGCAGGGCAGTATGACTAATGCCGGTAACTTATCATTTAACGCCCGATGCACAATCTGATCTGATAGGTATTCACCGCTTTACGTTAGCCCAATGGGGAACGACTCAGTCGAAGACATATTTATCAGGACTTAGACAAACGATTCTGCTGCTGGCTGAAACACCCAGCCTTGGGAAAAATAGACCCGAGGTACGCATGAATGTGTTTAGCTTCCCTTATTCAAGTCATGTCATCTATTACATCCAACATGAGCATCAATTCGTTGTATTTGGGATCTTACATAAAAGTATGGTTCCACTTGCACATCTCGCGGAGCGGGAAATTATTTGATGTAGTGAAATAGGGGGTTCACCATGAAAAATGACGTTCGGCGGCTATCTAGGGGTCCGCTTGGAAAACGGAAAATATCCTACGTTAAGGCCGTTTCTTAAGCAGACATGACAGGCAGCTCTGAGCGAAAAGCAGAAATTTCTCTCCGCATCATAGTACTCATGCGAAAGTATGCTTTGCTTGATAGAGCGGACATTAACGCCTGAAGTTGGACGGACTTTTAACCGCAAAATGGCATGTGTCTCAACCACAGTGTCCAGCATCCATTCGTCGAGTTGATTGTCACTCGGATCGTGCTTCTCAGTAAGGCAAGCTAACTTTTTACTACAACAATCATCTTCAAAGCGATCTGCTTCTATTGATTTCCGTAGATCACGCAATTAAGTTGGATTGACAATGTTAGGGGGCGCTAATTTGTCCTTGCTCTGTAGATTAAATATGACTATTCATATCGACATAAGCTCAATGCAACTTGAAAGTTTTGCTTTTTGAGCTTAGATTGATATTTTTAATAAGTTTCTAATTTACTGGTTGGCTCAACTTGTTTTAAAAACACGGCGCGCTGGTGCGACTGTTTCATAATGAGCGAGTCCTACAGGCAAATCAGTTGCTGGATTGTTTCTGAATTTGATTTTGGTTTTCCATCTAAATTATCGGCCCTACCCTTTTTATATCAATCGGAGCCTCCTGAGCATTAAATGAAGTCACTTATCTCTGTTCCCAAATTTTCATTACGCAGTTGGTTAATGTCATTATGGCTACCGTTAGGGTTATTATGGCTACCGTTAGGGTTATTAGTTATTGGCTACTTTGTGGCAACATCCATGGTAGATCAGCAACAACAAACCCAAGCAAAGCGAATTAGTGATGCGGTTACTGTCAGGTTAAATCTAATTGCAGAAGGGGTTCAGGAAAAGGTCACGCTGTATCAATATGGTTTGCGCGGCACCCGTGGTGCAGTAATGTCGGTATCCCCTGAGCATTTTGATTACAACGATATGCAGGTCTATACGCAAGTGCGAGACTATAAAAGGGAGTTTCCAGGGGCTCATGGTTTTGGTTTAATCATCAAAGTTGAACCAAACCAAACTGCGGCATTTCTAGACCGGATGGCTGCCGAGCGACCAAGCTACAACTTCCAAATCAGGCAGCTTACGCCACACCAAGATAGCCTTTTTGTGATCACCTATATTGAACCTGAGCAAAACAACCGAGAGGCCGTGGGGGTTGATATTGGTTCCGAAGCAATGCGCCGCAAGGCAGCATTAGATGCGGCGTTCAATAACGATGTGAGGTTAACAGCGCCCATTACCTTAGTACAAGCAAATGAGCGAGCTCAACAGGGTTTTTTAATGTTAATGCCGGTATATAAAACAACAACCGTGCCACAAGATAGTCGGCAACGGCTTGAACATTTATTTGGCTGGAGTTACGCCCCAATCCTGATTAACTACGTCCTTAATTCAGTTGCTGGTCTGGAAAACGATGTCTTTCTGCAAATCAGTGACATTACCGAACAAACGCCAATCGAGTTCTTCAGCCAAGAAGTGAAAGACACTTACGACGCTGCTCTACAACATAAATTAAATCTCTCTGTATTTGGCCGCCAATGGCAGCTGTCGCTTACGCCAACCAATCGCTTTATTAATGAACTGCAACTGCGCTCTGGCACCAGCTTATTTTTTGAAGTAATGGCAGTCAGTACCATCCTGGCCTTTGGCGTGTATCTACTGCAACTTATGTTAATGCGCAGAAGTCAGTTAATCCGTCATAAGCAGGAGCTGGCAAGTATTGCAGAGCAAACTTTACTAAAAGCGAATGCTGAGCTTGAACAGCAGGTCGCACTGCGAACGGCGGAGATTTCACGTGTTAATATCTTGCAGCGCAGTATTCTTAGCAGCGCGGGCTACGCAATTATCGCTACCGATGAAGAAGGCATTATTACGGCCTTTAATCCAGCAGCAGAAAAACTCTTAGGCTATCGCGCAGAGGAGGTCCTTTTCCAACAAACCCCGTCTATTTTTCATCTGCCCGCAGAAGTGGAGCACCATGCCGCTAAGCTGACCACTGAGCTCGGTAGCAACATCGCGGTCGGTTTTGAAACCCTTGTAGCGAAAGCGCGTCTGGGGCAAACGGATAATGTGCGCTGGACCTACCTGACAAAAACCGGTGAACAGGTGCAAGTAAAACTAAATCGCAGTGCACTAAAAGATGAGCAAGGTCAGCTAGCAGGCTTTCTTGGTATCGCGTTTGATTTAACTAAACAACTTAAATACGAAGCGGAACTGGCACAAGCAAAAGAACAAGCTGAGTCTGCTAATAAAGCAAAATCTGAGTTTTTGGCAAATATGAGCCACGAGATCCGCACGCCGATGAATGGAGTTCTGGGATTATTACAATTGGTAGCCAACAGCACGCTGGATCAACGCCAGGCCGACTATATAGAAAAAGCCTATAGTGCAGCTAAGTCTTTGCTTACCTTGTTAAATGATATTCTGGATTTCTCAAAAGTTGAAGCCGGTAAGTTGGAGCTAGACCCGCATCCATTTAGTTTGACGGATTTGCTGCAGGATATCGGCCTTGTTTTTTCATCTAGTGCAGAGCAAAAAGGATTGGAAGTGCTATACGATGTCACAGCGGATGTGCCTGAGCATTTGTTAGGTGATAGTTTCCGTATTAAACAAGTCCTGATAAATCTGGTCGGCAATGCCATAAAATTTACTGATAAGGGTGAAATACTCATCTCAATTAGGTCTCAATCACTGCCAGAGGGCGAGATTAACTTGTCTTTCAGTATTAAAGATACTGGGATCGGTATCACGCTGGAGCAACAGAACGCTCTTTTTTCCGGTTTTCAACAAGCAGATTCTTCAATAAGTCGTCGCTATGGCGGGACAGGTTTAGGTTTAGCCATCAGTAAGCGCTTGGTGAATTTGATGGGTGGTGAAATCGGCGTAGAGAGTGAATTTGGTTGTGGAAGTACCTTTAGCTTTAACGTCGTCGTACGCAATGCGGAGAAGAGGGCGATCCAAAACTCTCAAACGTTTACTCGTAGTAATGAAAAGTTGAGCGTGTTGATTGTCGATGACAACGACAGTGCGCGAATAATTTTACAAGGTATTGCGGTCTCGTTGGGATGGCAGGCAAAGATTGCGTCCGATGCGCAAGAGGCGTCACTATTAGTCAAGCAAGCCCACCGCGATAGTACTCGCTATGATGTCGTTTTCGTAGACTGGCGTATGCCGGGTAAAGATGGCCTAACCTTCGCTCGCGAGCTACGGGAATTGCATAGTAGCGTGGTTTCACTGATTGTAATGATTACCGCTCATGGAAAAGAACTGCTCGATGAGCAAAATAACGATTATGAGCGCTATCTGGATGGATTTTTAATTAAACCTGTTACAAAAAATATGATGTTACAGGCAGTAAAGAGTGTTGTTTTTGGCGATCTCGACCTGTCGCTCCCGACCTCCCCCCTCCCGCACGAGCTGCCATTGCAGGGAATATCCTTACTGCTGGTAGAAGATAATTTGACGAACCAGCTGGTTGCCAGTGAGTTACTGCAGCAACTAGGGGCGACCATCAAAATTGCTAGCAGCGGTGAGGAAGCGTTAGAGATGCTGGAAAGTACGGCAGAGCACTTTGATATGGTACTGATGGACATACAAATGCCGGGAATGGATGGCTATCAAACCACTCGTGAGATTAGAAAGCTACCTAGACATCAGTTGCTGCCGATTATTGCTATTACAGCGCACGCCATGTCTGATGATATAGCCGCTTGCCTGGCAGCAGGTATGCAAGACCACATCGCAAAACCTTTTGATCTTAACGAGTTGACGACCAAAATTCTCAGCCATCATAAAGCAGAAAAAGCACCTCACGTCAAACAAGTTAATAAATCAAACCTGAATTTTGATCAGGCAGCGTTAGCGTTCTGCCAGCAGCATCATATTGAACTCGAAGCTGCTGTTCAGCGCCTTGGTTATTCCCTGACGATTTATGTCAATGTATTAAAGCAATTTGAGCAGGACCTTAGGCAAGCATTACAACAACTAGAGGATAAAACACTTACCCGTCGTAATGCACGATTGTTGTTTCATAGTTTAAAAGGTGCTGCAGGCACACTTGGCTTTAGCAATCTGGCAAAGCTTACTGCCCGCTTGGAAGATGAGCTGCGTGAGCACAGTGATGACGGTTATCAGGTAGATAACAACGTTCTGGATATACTGAAGTTAACTCTTAACACCGCTACAGACTTGGTGAAATTATTACAAGTGGAACAGCAAATAGCTACCGCACAAGCCCCTGTTAGCCGGACGGAACAGGCAGCTCAGTTAATGACGCTAAAGCAACATCTCAATCTTGCCAACATGGCAGCGTTGCCACTTTATCAGCAATTGGCACCGTCACTGCAGGCTCAAACACCTGAACTAAATAAAGAGCTTGAAGAGGCTCTAGTCAACTTGACTTTTGAGCAAGCAGTCGTGATAGTTGATAAAATGTTAAGTCAATTCAAAGAGTAGTTTATATGTCAGTTGACACTATACCAAATGTAGCTATCAGCCAATTCCCTGCAACCATTTTAGTTGTCGATGATCAACCTATTAATATTCAGATTGTCTTTCAGGTTTTAGGCAACGAGTACAATATTCTGATGGCCACAAGCGGCAAACAGGCAATAAAAGTTTGCCACGACAGTCGGCCTGATCTCATTTTGTTAGATGTAGTAATGCCTGAGCAGGATGGATTAGAAACATGCAGGCAATTAAAAGCCGATAAACAACTGGCAGATATCCCGGTCATATTCGTCACAGGCTTGCAGCATGAAACGGATGAAGATGCCTGCTGGGATGCAGGTGGCGTCGATTTTATTCAAAAGCCATTTAATACAAATACATTACGTAACCGGGTAAAGGCTCACTTAGCCCTGAAAAGACAAGCTGACTTACTGCGTTCTCTCGCTTATCTGGATGGGTTAACCGGTATTTATAACCGCCGCTATTTTGATAACGTTTTATCAATCCAACTTGCCCAACATAGACGTAAACTGAGTCCTCTTGCAGTATTGATGATTGATATCGACTACTTTAAGAAATATAACGATACGTTTGGCCACTTAGCAGGAGATGATGCTTTACGTAAAGTGGCCAGTGCCCTAAAGCATAACGGGCGACAGGCTGACACGGTCGCCCGCTATGGAGGTGAAGAATTTGTAGTGTTGCTAGCCGATACCGATATAAATGGCGCAGTAACCGTGGCAAAAAAGATGCTGCATCATGTATTGGAATTAGATATCGCACACCCCCAAACTCCCGCCACCAAACTGAGCATCAGTGTTGGCATTGCCGTCGCCGATGAAGCGAAAGGCTACGATAGTAATATTATAGAACTGGCAGACCAGCAGCTGTATTTAAGTAAACAACGTGGTCGTAATACCTATTCGGTTGTACTAGCGTGAGGTCTGGCAAACCTATTACCAAAAAATTACTATCTATGAGTGATTAATTTTAAACTCTGTTGTTACCATGATTTTTACAGCATAATATTGAAACCGGCCAAGATAATTTACACAGAATACTGGGACCATAACCCGCTGCGCTGCTCATCGCCCTTACACTAACGTTCTGCTAACGACTAATAGCGGACTTTAATACCTGCACATTGTAATATCCGCTTCTGGCACTGAGCAGACTGTCAACGCTGGAATCTTGGGTCTGGGATTATTGCTTACCTGCCTTTACCCGAAGAATTGTTTGCCGGGTGGTATTAAACTCCCGGGCAATGGCGCTGATACTGACCCCGGTGTTAATGCGTTCAATCACAGAAAGTTGCTGTTCTTCATTCAGTGTGGAAGGACGGCCAAACCGCTTTCCTGCCGCTTTTGCCCTCGCAATACCTGAATGTGTGCGCTCAAGCAACAGATCCCGCTCAAATTCCGCCACCGCTGAAATAACCTGCATAGTCATTCTCCCGGCAGCACTTGTCAGATCAACACCTCCGAGCGCAAGGCAGTGAACTCGAATATCTGACGCAGCCAGTTGCTCAACTGTTTTTCTTATATCCATGGCATTACGCCCAAGACGGTCCAGCTTGGTGACAATCAGCACGTCGCCATTTTCCATGCGATCAAGCAGTCGGGTGAAGCCTGGTCGTTCACCGGCGGCAACCGAACCGCTGATATGTTCTTCAATCAGTCGCTGGGGCCGGACGGTAAAACCGGCAGCCTCGATTTCTCTGCTCTGATTTTCGGTGGTCTGATCCAGGGTAGAGACCCGGCAGTAAGCAAAAACACGTGACATAGTGATATTTTATGTACGAAATGGATGTACGAATCATAACGCATGTACGAAATGAATTTCACTTACTTTCGGACAGATTTGCAGAGTAGTGTACGAAACCGACCGGTTTCGGTCAGGGCAAGAAATAACGTAAATAAACTATATGCAGAGGAAGCATTTATGCCACGGAGACAAATACTCAGTAGTGAAGAAAAAGAACGCTTGTTGGTTGTGCCGGAAGATGACGTTCTTCTGACGCGCATGTGCTTTTTGAACGAACATGACCTCGCGCTTATTAATAAACATCGCAGACCAGCTAACCGCCTGGGCTTTGCTGTTTTACTTTGCTATTTGCGAGGGCCAGGATTTCCACCCGACAATAATGAGTCCCCTCACTACGGGGTTGTTTCCCGGCTTGCGGCTCATTTGAAACTTCAGCCTGATCTGTGGGCAGAGTATGCATCAAGAGAGGTCACCCGCTGGGAACATCTGGCTGAACTCTACCGCTACCTTGAATTATCCCCCTTCAGCCGGGCGCTGCAAAAAAACTGTATTCGCCACCTTTATCCCCACGCCATGCGGACAGACAGAGGTTTTTTACTTGCGGAAGAAATGCTCTCCTGGCTCCACAGTAATAAGATTATTTTCCCCTCTGTTGAGGTGATCGAACGAACCCTTGCTGAAGCAACAACGCTTGCTGACAGAGCGGTTTTTTCTGCGCTGACCGAGCAGCTTGAACCGGGGCAAAAAGCGGCACTGGACCGCCTGCTGGTATCTGAGGGTGAACAACCTTCACGGCTGGCCTGGTTGCTTCAGCCTCCGGGAAAAATAAACGGCAAAAATGTCCTGCAACATATCGACAGGTTAAATGCGATAGAGTCGCTGGCACTGCCTGACGGTATTGCGCTTTCCGTGCATCAGAACCGGCTCCTGAAACTCGCACGCGAAGGCAGGAAAATGAGTAGCCGGGACCTGGCAAAATTCACGGATGTTCGCCGTTATGCCTCGCTGGTTTGTATCATATCGGAAGCCAGAGCCACCCTGACTGATGAAGTTATTGATCTGCACGAGCGTATTCTGGGCAGTCTGTTCAGCAGGGCAAAACGCACTCAGGCCGAGCGGCTCCAGCAAACGGGAAAGCTGATTCAGAGTAAACTGAAGCAATACGTTACCGTCGGGCAGGCCTTACTTAACGCCAGAGAGTCTGGGGAAGATCCCTGGGCCGCAATAGAAGACGTGCTTCCCTGGCAGGAATTCATCAACAGCGTGGAAGAGACGCGGTTCCTGTCACGTAAGGACAACTTCGATCCGTTGCATCTGATCACAGAAAAATACAGTACGCTGCGTAAATACGCGCCCCGGATGCTGTCAGCGTTGCAGTTCAGGGCTGCTCCCGCTGCAATGCAGCTCGGTGACGCGCTGGATACCGTCAAAGAGATGTATCGAAAGCAACTCCGAAAAGTACCACCTTCCGCACCAATCGGTTTCATCCCGGAAAGCTGGAGAAAAGTTGTGATTACCCCCACCGGCATTGACCGAAAATATTACGAATTTTGCGTGCTGAATGAGCTGAAGGGAGCATTACGTTCTGGCGATATCTGGGTAAAGGGATCACGCCGTTACAGGAATTTCGATGATTATCTGATCCCGTCCGGCGATTTTGAAAAATCACTCAAGGATAACCAGTTACCCCTTGCTGTTCCGGGCGATTGCCATGAATACATTGAGAGCCGTTTGACGCTTCTGGCATCGCGCCTGGAGGAAGTTAATGCAATGGCGCTGGCCGGTGATTTACCCGATGTTGATATATCGGATAAAGGCGTGAAAATTACCCCGCTGGATAATAGTGTTCCTTCAACAGCATCCCCTTTTGGCGATCTGGTTTACGGCATGCTACCTCATCCTAAAATTACTGAAATGCTGGATGAAGTGGACGGCTGGACTGGTTTTACCCGCCATTTCACCCATCTCAAGAACAATCACATCAGACCTAAAGACAGAAAGTTGTTACTGACCACCATTCTTGCCGATGGGATCAACCTTGGGCTGACAAAAATGGCCGAATCCTGTCCGGGAACGACAAAATCGTCACTCGAGGGCATTCAGGCCTGGTACATCAGGGATGAAACCTATTCAGCCGCGCTGGCCGAGTTGGTTAATGCGCAGAAAAAGCGGCCTCTGGCAGCATTCTGGGGCGATGGAACAACGTCATCGTCTGACGGACAGAACTTTCGGGTGGGGAGTCACGGGCGTTATGCGGGTCAGGTCAATCTGAAATACGGTCAGGAGCCAGGCGTGCAAATTTATACACATATTTCGGACCAGTACAGCCCGTTTTACACCAAAGTCATCAGCCGTGTTCGGGATTCAACACACGTACTTGATGGTCTGCTGTATCACGAAACCGATCTGGAAATTACAGAGCATTATACTGACACCGCAGGTTTCACTGAGCATGTTTTCGCGCTAATGCATCTGCTCGGATTCGCTTTTGCGCCAAGGATCCGGGATCTTCATGACAAGCGGCTGTTTATTCATGGGAAAGCTGAGTTGTATCCGGGGCTTCAGTCAATCATCTCCTCAACCAGCCTGAATCTGAAGGAAATTGAAACCCACTGGCATGAGGTACTGCGTCTGGCAAGTTCTATAAAGCAGGGAACGGTAACAGCATCACTGATGATGAAAAAGCTGGCCAGCTATCCTAAACAGAATGGTCTGGCAAAGGCTCTGAGGGAGGTTGGCCGCATAGAAAGGTCATTGTTTATGTTGGACTGGTTCCGGGATCCTTCGCTGCGTCGACGAGTACAGGCTGGGTTGAATAAAGGTGAGGCCCGTAATGCCCTTGCGCGAGCAGTCTTTATGCACCGGCTGGGGGAAATCAGAGATCGGGGACTGGAAAACCAGAGTTACCGGGCAAGTGGGTTGACATTGCTGACTGCGGCGATCTCGCTGTGGAATACGGTCTATATAGAAAGAGCGGTAGATTCATTGAGACGGAAAGGGATCGCGATTAATGAGCAACTGATTACCCATCTGTCACCGCTGGGATGGGAACATATCAACCTGAGCGGGGATTACGTCTGGAGAACAAACCTCAAACTGGGACAGGGTAAATACCGCGCATTACGCTCAGTGAATAGTAGTCTGTACAAAAAACAGGCTTAGCGTAGGATATTTTCCGTTTTCCAAGCGGACCCCATCTATTTTGTCAACTGATGAAATAGATGAACTGTTTGGATTACCTCATTTCTCAGATGATGATCGTCGATTATATTTTGACTTAAGTGCTAAAGAGCGCGAGCTATTCGACAATACCCGAACGTTTTCTGTGGCAGCCCATTTAGTATTGCAACTGGGCTATTTCAAAGCCAAACGGCAGTTTTTCAGTTATGAACAAGAATCGTCAGTACTAAATGACTTGGATTACATTGCCGCGCTGTACTTTCCCACCAAAACGCTTTCAAGGCTGAAAAGTCCCTCAAGACCGATTAGGGCTGAACAACAACGAGCAATTCTTGATTTATTCCAGTATAAACAATGTGATAATGAGGTAAAAGTTGATTTGGAAGATAAAGCACAGCGGGTTGCGATGCTATCGACACAACCTATCTTTATCTTTCGTGAATTAACCCAATACTTAGCATTACACCGTATTGTCATGCCCAGTTATCGGTATATGCAAGAGATGATTGGTAGAGTGGTGGCTTATGAACGCACCCGTATTGCTCGATTACTTAGCACTTGCATGACTTCACTTATCGATCAGCAATTAGCGGCTTTGCTTCGGGCTGAGTCAGGAGTATTTCGCGTCAGCGCATTAAAACATGAAGCTAAAGATTTCAGTTATAAAGAATTGCGACATGAAGTCGCACGGCGGCAGTTTTTCCAGCCTCTACATGAGTTTGCCAAGCAGTTCCTCATAACAGCGGGGATCTCCAATGAAAGCGGCAAGTATTATGCTTCTATGGTTAAGTTTTATACCACTTATAAACTTCAACGCATGAAAAAAGAGACTGCTCAGTTATATCTGCTGTTTTTTGCTTTTCATCGGTTTCAGCAAATTAATGACAACTTAATTGAAGCATTGCTCCATTGGGTCGATCAATACGAGAAACAGGCCAAGCGTGCCGCTGAAGAAGCAATGAATAATGCGGTTACCAATGCAGCGAAAAATTTACAGGCTGCGGGTCATGTATTGAGCCTGTTTACGGATGACACCATCACCGATGACACACCTTTTTCCATTATTAAAGAAAAAGCCTATGCATTGCTTGAACAAGAGAGATTCCCATTAGTTGCTGATTACTTACGCAATATTGCTTTCGACAAAACGGCATTTGAATGGTTACATTACACAAAATTATCCGCCACATTCAAACGTAACTTAAGGCAACTTTTTACTGATCTGGATTTTGCCGGACGTGTAGAAGACTCTCCTTTGCTTGAAGCTATCGGTTTTTTACAAAACTTGTTACGCACAGAAAAATCACCAAGGCAAACTGATCCTAATGCATTTCCGACTGAGATTATTCCTAAAGGTTTACGCCGATATTTGTTTAGTAAAGAGGGTAAAACATTTAAAACGCTAGATGTAGATCGCTATGAGTTTTTGGTCTATCGCCTACTACGCAACTCACTGGAAGCGGGTGATGTGTACGTTAAACATAGTAATGAATTTCGCCGCTTTGAAGATGACTTAATAAGCGATCTTAGATGGCAGGATAAAGAACGAGTATTGCAAGATATTGGTGCACCCATTTTATTGGCCCCTATCCAAGATACTCTGGCTGTATTTCATACTATGCTAGCAGCACGTTATAGTGCGATTAACCAACATATTTCTGATGGGGTCAACAAACATATTAAAGTAATTGGGGCTGCCGAAAAGCGTCGTTGGAAGCTGCTTTATCCGAGCAGTGATGAATCCGTTAATAGCGATTTTTACAGCCAGTTACCAGGAATTGGTATTGCGGATCTACTGTGGTTTGTTGCGGGTAATACTGGATTTTTAAATGCATTTACCCATGTATTAGATCGTTATGTAAAGCATGAAGCTGATCCCCGTGAAATTTTCGCCTGTATTGTTGCGATGGGAACAAACATGGGGTTAGCAAAAATGGCTGAGGTTTCAGGCCTTAGCTCAGCATCAATGGCGGGGACATCAAGAAATTATCTACGCTTGGAGACATTACGAGCGGCTAATGATGCGATTAGTAATGCGACCAGCCAGCTACCCGCATTTCATCTCTATGATATTCAGGACACACTTCATTCAAGTAGCGATGGTCAGCGGATAGAAACGCAAATTAACACCCTTAACGCTCGATATTCTCCCAAGTATTTTGGTTTACAGAAAGGTGTCAGCGCCTACACGTTGGTTGCAAATCATGTTCCTATAAATGCAAAGATTATTGGGACTCACGAACATGAAAGCCATTACGTTTTCGATTTATTGCATAACAATACCTCTGATATAAAGCCAGAACGGCATTCCACTGACACCCATGGCACCAATCAGGTTAATTTTTGGATTTTGCATGCATTTGGATATCATTTTGCACCTCGTTATCGTGATTTGCATAAGAAAATGGATACGTTAGTCGGCTCACAACATCCCAATGAGTGTGGTGACTGGCTAATAAAGCCTGCCCGAAAAACCAACGATGAATTGATTGAACGTGAATGGCCCAATATTCAACGTATCATGGCATCGCTAGCTCAAAAAGATGTTACTCAAGCCACGATTGTTCGCAAACTCTCGAGTTATTCGCGTCAGAATCAGACCAAGAAAGCATTATGGGAGTTGGAAAACATATGCCGAACGCTATACATTCTCGATTTTGTCGACGATGTTGGCTTACGTCAATGTGTACAAAAAGCATTAAATCGTGGTGAAGCCTATCATCGTCTCAGGCGAGCAGTTGCATTTGTTAACGGTGGAAAATTCAGAGTAAAAACGGAAGAGGAGCAACAAATTTGGAATGATTGCTCTCGGCTCATCACCAACGCGGTCATTTACTACAACACAGTGTTGCTATCTCGTGTCTATGAACAGAAGCAAAAAGTAGGTGATCAAAACGCACTGGCTCAGCTTCACAGTATTTCGCCCGTTGCATGGCAGCACATCAATATGTATGGCAATTTTGAGTTTAGTCCATCAACCTCAAAAATAGATATCGATGCATTGGTTGCTCGATATGCTGAACCAGAATATTGGCAGCAAGCCTTGACGGATAGTGAGACGCCAAGCGTTGATTTTTAGAGTAATTAATATGAAGAGCAGAAATGATTATGAAATTTGAAAAGCACAACTATCTATTTTTATTAGTATTATGTTGCAGTTCTTTTGCTTTGACTGGAAACGAGTTAAATAAAGATATCATCCAATCAGCACAAAATGGGGATGCCACTTCCTCACTGATACTTGGACGAGCTTATGAATTGGGTAACGGGGTAAAACAAGATTTAAGTAATGCATTTAAATGGTATTTAATATCTGCTGAAAAAGGTGATGTGAACGCTCAGATCATCGTTGCAACAAAATATGCAACAGGCGACGGAATAGTTGAAAATTTAGGGCAGGCTTTTAAATGGTACTTAAAGGCCGCTCAACAAGGACTTCCAGAAGCACAAAATATAGTCGGCAGAATGTATGCCGCTGGTGATGGCATAGAGAGAGATTTTTCAAAATCTTTTTTATGGCACTTAAAAGCCGCGGGGCAAGGTAATATTTACTCTCAGTTAGCTATAGGAACCATGTATGCATCAGCTGTTGGTGTGGAAAAAGATCAAACACGTGCTTTAGCATGGTTTCTAAAAGCAGCAGAGCAAGGAAGTGATATCGCTGAAAAAATTGTTGGCGATACTTATAACTTTGGCTATGGAGTTCCAATAGATTGGAGTAAAGCACATTTTTGGTATTTAAAATCAGCTAGACAAGGAAATCTAGAAGCGCAAAAGGCACTTGGATTTCTCTATGTTCTTGGACAAGGAACCGAACAGGACTTTAAAAATGGCTATGCATGGTTCTCTATTGCTGCAACTGGAGGAGATGTAGAGTCTATTAATTATAGAGATGAAACAGCTAAAAACTTGTCGACTCAACAGCTTAATGAGGCTCAGCAATTATCTAGCAAGCTGTATGAGGAATTATCGAATTCGAGATAACCCGTTTCGAGCTAACTTTACATATTTGGCGCGTTGGGCAAATTTAGCCATGTAGAAATGGGTAGCTGAGATTCTGGAATTTTTCACCACTGAAAAATTTCAATTCTTTCTAGCTTATATGTACACCTCGATCTGAAGTCATGTACCGCGAATAAAACGATAGCAGTAGATAATTTGAAGTTATCTACTGCTATAAATAGGCAATATTTAAAATGTGGCTAAGGCGTTTTAGTATGTAATAAGTGTACTGTACGTATTACGTACCAAGACCGAATCAATAATCTAAGATGTTGTGTTAAATTTATTTTTTTTCAAAACATCTGCAATAGCAACATCTAACTGCTGTTGAATATCTAAAGACAATCGTCCAAATTCATAAGCAAAGTTTCGCCCTTTAATACGCTTTCTTGCATAAATGCCAGAACTATCAAATGTTGCAAGATTAGTAACACTAACCAGTGCTTTATTCTTCATATCCTTAGCGATCTGAAGTTCTGCTTTTATCGCTTTGATGATAGCTGATTTACGTTCTTCCCTTGAATATTCAGCCTGAATAATGACAACTTTTTTAGTCAAATCCTTGATGAATAATAGTAATTCATCTTCAAATTCATATACTTCCATAACGTTATTCAGCAAAGCGTAGTCAGTATGTGACAAGTCATTAGCCACAGGAAAAAGCTTTACCAAACGTTCATCGACCTTAGCGGCTTTTAAAGCTTTACTCACACCAGCCTGACTCATTCCAAGTTGAGCAGCTACTTCAGCCTGTGTAATCTTAGGATTCGCTTTTTCCAAAGATAAGCATTGTTGGCCAATCTCACGTAGGTTATGTTCTTTTGCGGTTTGGAGCTGTTTAGCTAGAGCTTTAGCATCTGAAAGTGAAATATCATCTTTAGTTACCAGTATGCGAAATATATCAACTTCACCATTTTGCAGTAAAAACCAAGCTCTGCGTCGAGAACCATCTAGCACATCGAGTTTACCATTCACTTCTCTAGCGACTGCTGGATAAAATTGCTGGAAGGCTAATGAGTCGAGATCTTGTAGAGAATCTGCATTTAATAATGCCTGGTCACGCCCGTTAACATCGAAAGTCACATAGGTACTATCGCGAACTTGTTCATATGATAACGTTGCTTCGGTAAATGTAGCGGTAGCACCAGAAGCTAATTGCCATAAGAAGCTTTTACCTACAGATTCAAGACCAAATAGATTTTGAAGAGATAACGTAACATCTTCACTTACTTTTTCTATTTCAGTTGTAATTTGGCGTTTTAAAGACTCAATATTAGCTTTGGCTGCATTTATTTGTGCTTCTTCGGCACCAACTGCATTACCTAGAGGGCTCATTACCCCACGTTTTTTAGCCATTATGCTTGCTCCTGTTCACGCCAGACGTTCACAATATCTCTTAGGACTTGGCTGGTTACTTCATAACAATTTTGCTGTGCACTTTGAAAAGTCGCTTTACTCTTAGGGTATTCACTCTTAGACATATCAAACACGGTAGAAAGCAACGAAGATGACTGACGAATAGCTTCACTATGTTTAAATTCATTTGAGTACATATAAGGCGCAAAATGATCGTATAAACTATTCATTAGATCGGTTGTAGTAGCGCTATCACGATGATTTGTAATTAAAATCTTCATAAAATCATAACCATGATGATTAGCATTAGCCAATAAAGCCCACACTTGAGGGATATAACTAAAATAGGAACAAGTAGCATCAATGTCGTTTTCTGTGATGGACAACGGGAAAACTACACTGGTAGCGGCAAAATATGCATTATAAGTTGCATACCCTAATGAGGGAGGGGTATCGATAATGATGATATCAAATTCATCTTGAACAGCATTGATGATCGTGTTCAAAAGAGAGTAAGGAGACTTTAACTTTTGACCAAATACTTGTTCATGAAACCAACCTTCAATAGCTCTATCACTTTGTGATGCCGGCAAAATACGGAGATTAGGTATAGTTGTAGGTAAGAATGCGTTTGAAACGACTTGTTCAAGAGTCTCACCTTCATCTAGATCAAAATTATTCATCATGAGATCGCCAACAGATAAACAACCTTCTAGATCCGCTTCTGGTGCGTAATACATGGACAAAGTAGCTTGACCATCCATATCGATAAGGCCTACCCGATACTCTTGATGAAACTCTGTAGCCAAGCCTGAAGCGATTGTTGCGGCAGAAACGGTTTTACCAACACCACCTTTTTGATTTTGTATAACAATAACCTGCATTTTTTGGTTATCACTGCGCTTAAATTTAGATGCTTTACGCAAGTTTTCTGGCAGCAAATCTCGTAACTGATACATTTCTTCTATGTTGATTAGCCATTGAGAATCTTCATGCCGCCTTGGATCAAAATCTGCTGTAGATACATATTTATCAAGTGTTTTTGCGTCAATGTCCAAATAGGTAAAGGCTTCCGCACGCGTAAATTTTCGCAACTCTTTCCGGTGATTTGACAATAACCGTTGGTTACGTCGCTTAATATAGGCATCAGCCCCCATTTTAAGCACTTGAAAAGTCTCTGTAGCCTGCATGCTATCCATGAAATTCTCCTTAAATAATTAAATATAAGTGTATACCTTAATATTTAAGGTGTATACTTATATTCGATGGAATTTCTATTTTAAAGGTAAAAGTACCCGAATTTGGTCAGACTGTTAATGTGGCCAAACAACAAAATACGGTAGTTGAGGGTATTGAAATGAGAAATGATGAATAAAAATACGGCCAATGATGATGGTCAAGATCATCACTGGCCTGTGCCACAACTTAGGATAAAGGTAACTAAACTTATGTCACAATTTCAGTATAACCAAATTGAAAAAGCGCGTCTAATCGACTTACCAATGATCCCATCGGGATTGTTGATTCAATGGTTAGTAACGAAACCTGATTGGTTACAACAGCGAGTATTTAAACAACTAACACTTCAACAATAAACCATAGAGAGCAGGGATTAAGTTCCTGCTCTTTAATGCTAGGTCTAAATACCTTTATAAATTTTTAACCTTTCTTACTTCGCTCATATTCAAGTGAACTTACAATAAAATGGTTCAACCATTTTATTGTAAGATCAACTCCTCTTGCTTTTGGAAATCTCAGTTTTACTCCGTTTCTTCGCCACTTTGGCACTTAGCTTGCAAATTCCTTCTGCTAGACGCTTTTTTCTTTAGCGACTTACTATACAGCGCGTTTGAATTTTAACGGTCGTAGACAAAATTAACTTACAGCACTGTTTTTAGATATCGCCCCTAGCGTTAGCTAGGAATTGGCGAGGCATTATGCATTTAGTGGATTTATCCACTGCTTTTGATTCCTTTTAATAAGTTATCTTTTACTAATAAGTAAGCTCTTAAAAGAAAAAAGCTTTTGGACTCCCGAATTTTACTCCTTTTTCTTACTCCCAATTTAATAAGGATATACATACCTTATCCACAAGAGCTACGAACCTATGAGAAAAACATACGAATTAACGTCAATCGCTAACAGAGAGAGATGAAAATTTAGTGAAATGTAAGCCTTTAACTAGCAAAATTAGCTGTTATTTATCGTTGGGGTAGGGAAGGGCGCCGCCATATGACGGTAAGCTTAAAATAGCGATTAATGCGTACTGGGGGGATTAACGTTAGAGGAGAAAAACATATCCGCTGTAAATCGTTGCCTCAATGGCAGCTGACGCTTGAAGCAGCGCCACGTAAACGATAAACCATTATCAAGAGCTTTCTGATACGAAAACTTAATTTGCGCTCTTATATCATCGGAATAAACACCAATCGATTGTAAAAATTGAGGTGATAGCCACTTATAAGCAGCGCGAGAACGAATAGTACCTTCTTCGTCAGCTTTTTTAACTTCTTGAACCAGGTAGACGCCTGCAAGTTTAAGCATATCGATAAAGCGATACCAAGTTGAGCTTGGTATCGCTTCACCCCAGCGCTTAGCGTGAGCAAGCATGAGTGCATCATGGCTGGTAGGATCGAACCCTATGTTTTTAGCTTTACCCACTTGGCCGCTCATAAGATCGCATGTAGTTATCAATGTAACTGATATCTCAAATAGCTTTCGCTTAGTACGTTCAGACATAGTTCGTGATACGCCACCATTATCAACGTCTAACTTTCGGCTATAAATCAGCCGGCGCGCATTGTTGATCACCACATTAAAATATCGAGGTAAACGGCTACCTTTAAGCTTAAAACCGTCAAGACTAGCTTTATAGGCATTAGAGCCCACATCATGCTTATTATTTTTTACATGAAGAGCAGCTGCGCGTTTTTCGTTGCGTAGTCTCTGACGCTTCTGACGTGCTTTATCTGCGTTAGATTTTTGCATGAGACACTACCACAATGCACTCACGAAAAGATGATCTCAAGATCAACTGACGCTGGCATATGGGGTTTAAGTGTCTTAAATTTTGGTGCTGCAAAGGTACGCAGCCATTGAAATAATTAGGCATTATATTGATTCCACATGTTTTAGGGCTGTTTGAATGGTTAGTTCAAACATTGCTGATCACTATAATCTTATCGATCGCAAAGATCAACGATCTTTCAATGGCTTGAATTTTAGGCACAAAAAAGCCGACCCATGTGGTAAGTCGGCTTCGTTGTCGAATGCTTCACGTTAGGGAACCACCCCCAACACACTCTAATTTTGAAAAATACACTACATAGAAAACTATGTAGTAGCGTGCTATGTAATGCACTTTTGCTTCAAAATCTACTTCGTATTTTAATAGCTCATCAAAAAAATTGCAAGGCCAATGCAAAACAGATCAACTATGCATCTGAATCGGGGTCGAATTGCAATTTATCCTTAACAGCCTCAACAGTTAAAGCTGTAATTGTTTGATATTTACCATCTTTTACAGCTTGGTCCATCAATTCCTTAAGCTTCTTTGGGCACCTAAACGTCACAAGCTCAGTTTTAGACGAAGTAGGAGGGTTATAATTTTTTTTCATAATAATTCATTTTGTATTGACCACCTTACTGTAATACAGTAAGTTTACTGTAATACAGTAATCTTGTAATTTTATTCATGATAGAACATATCGATTTTTCAATAAAGAAGTAAAAAAATATGCCTCTAAATAAAAGCGAGATCACTATTTTCCGTGAGTTGTTCCCAACTCTTACGCAACGGCAGCTAGAAGTAATGAAGGATTTTTCACTAGGAATGACACCATCTCAATTACAAGCCAAAGCAGACTGCTCGCGCACGGCAATTGAAAGGCACCTTGCCGATCTCAGAGCAGAATTTGGATGCACGTCATCTAATGAAATTAGAACTATCTTTTTAAATAAACTATTAATACAAGTATTACGTAACTCAATTTAAGTTTCATTTCAAGTTAGGAATTTCCTAACTAATAACGGTATCTGTTTTCACTTATTATCTTCGCCGCGATAGTCGCACAACTAGATATAAATGAGGATTACATGTCCGATGGAAAAATTAACAAAAATCACTCAAGAATAACAATTATTTTAACAGGTGAATATCACAATAAATTAGTTAATTCATGTGAACGTTCAGCACGTAGCAAACGAGCCGAAATACAGCTTCGAATTGAGCATAGTTTATTAAGTTTTGTTGATGCTCCGCCCAAACCAATTAAACAACAATGATCAAACAAGTAATTATAATTAATTACATAAGCCTCACCTAAATATATACAAAGGAAGTGTTATATGACAACTCTGACTCAGAAACAACCTAGCGCACAACAAACTGAAGTAAACGCAGAGATCCTAAGACTCGCAAAACATATACCTAGTAATAGAACCATTAACGTTATGCGCGTCGTCGGCATATTTATCGTTTGTGTGGTTGCTACTTTGATTATGTCTTGGGATGTGCATGCTGCAGATCCTTTTGCACCGGCTAAATCTGAAATTGTTGATACCGTTGGCACCGGCTCAACTGCACAGTTCGCCATTCTCGTAGTGGGTTTATGTGCCGCTGCGATTACTGGCTTTTTAACCAAAAACTGGGGAGCCGCTATTGGGGCTTTTGTCGTTGGTATGATCTTCGTCAACGTAGCCTTAAAGGTTGTAGGTCTATAGACCGTGGATAACCCCACTCAGTTTTTTAGCATCCCTAAACACCTCAACAACACCCCTACGTTATTAGGGTTTGCGATGGATGAACTTGTTCCTGCCTTAGTGTTTTTTGCCGTGTTATTCATGATGAATCACGCGCTCATTGGCATGGTACTAGCCTCTTCATGGTTTTTAGGGATGCGCAGAATGAAATCGCAATACGGCATGAGCGTATTACGCCTCACCGCTTATTGGTACGCCCCTGCAGAATTTAGCGCTTCATTTTTAAAACGAACACCTGCGGCATGTCGCCGCTACTGGTTACGTTAAATGATGTGAATTAGGGGGCCAATCCCCCTAAGGATGCCCCATGTTACAAAAGAACAAGATCGACTTTATTCGCATTGCCAAATCCCTCAACACACTTCTGTTAATCGGCTTTACCGTAGCCATGATCAGTAACACGGTCCTAGCAAGTATTGTATGGAAGGCCTACTTCAATAAAAGCCGCACCGTTGTTCCACCGACCATCAGCGCAGCCTTTACCGTATCAGACACGTCTATAGATGAACCGTATTTACAGCAAATGGCCGAATACTTTGCCTTTCTAAAACTCAATGTCACGCCCGCTTCGGTAGACCATCAGTACAAACAGCTCGCAACCTATATCGATGAAGCTGATTGGCATCAGATGCAACCTTTACTCGTTGAAGATGCAGCCATGATTAAAAAACAAAACATCAGCAGTCACTTCACCATCAATGAAACCCAAATTGCCCTTGATGATCGTCTCGTCAAACTCACGGGTACGTTAAACAAATATGTCGGCAAACGCGCGCTAGAACCCGAAACCATCAGCTACATCATTGCCATGAATTATGACCATGGCCAACTGTCGCTCAAAGCCATTAAGAAAGTGCAAAAGGACGTTAAATAATGAAGATTGCTAACCCACTTGTTTTCGCAGCCTGCGCGCTTTTTCCTATGAGCGTGTTAGCGGCAAATACGCCCCCAAAACACTACGGATTCAATGACAGCGAAACGGTTCCTATTGAGCTGTCGAGTGTTGATATCAACCGCTTAGTCGTTGAAGGTGACAAAATCACCTCGATTGATTGTCCAGAAGGATTTTGCGTTGTCACTGGCACGAAATCGGATAAATCCGGTGCAGCGCGCGTTAACCTCAATTTGGCCATGCCATTCACAGCCTATGTATCAACAGAAAAGGGCAGACATTTCGGCTTATTCATCAGCCCTAAAGCCATTCCTGCCGTGACCTCTATCTTCACTGCAGAACATTATCGCGAAGAACAACCCTCCGTTTTCGATAAGAAAACCCCTTATCCAACCATGATGACCGAGTTCACCGCGCAAATGATCCGCTACCTCGCCACAGGCAAACCGATTGACGGTTATCGTGTGCATGTCGTCAATGATGACCTTGAACGCACCACGGTAGACAGTGAGCCGAGAGGCACGGAAACATCTATCGATGACGCGATGTTTACTCGCTTAAATGAGCAACAAATGCCTAAACCAGCAGGACTAACAACAGAACCTGCTTTCGTGTTCACTGGTAAGCATTTCAACGGCATCATTTATCGCGTAACAAACCACGCAGCACTCCCAGTCACCCTCACCACAGCGCAGTTCTATTCCCCAACAACGCGAGCCGCTGCCTTATCAACCTATGAATTAGCACCACAGCAAACGGGCCACCTCTTTGTTGTCTCGGGCGGGGAGAGCATGCAATGAAGCAACTCCTAGACTACTTCAAAAAGGACCCCGAAGCCGACTTTGAGCAAGGCAGTGCGTTAAATGAAGCCAATAAAAAACGCAATTGGGTGATTGCAGGTGTGGGGGCAACGGTACTCGGTGCCCTCTATTTAGCGGGCGACGCCTATATGTCTGCCCCTAAACGTGCCCCCGAAACCGCAGCGGGCAATCCTATCGATTTTGGTGCCGTGATTGATAAAGATTTCACCGAGAAAGACAATCAGTCTGCGCTCACCGCACAACAAATTGCCTTAGATAAGCAGCAGAAAGCGATTGATAAAATACTGAGCAGCATGCAAGCCATTGAGCGCAACAATGAAGCTAATCGCCTTGATTTAAAACGTAATTTAGAGACGTTCCAACTAACCATCACTGAAAGAATTGATGATAAGATTAATGCCGCTACCGCAAATGCAATGCAGCATAGCAATAACAATGTCACCGATGAATTTTCGACAGAGGGCATCGATGCATCTGCCTATCCCGTTAGGCAAAGCACACGCTACTTAGGTGAACAAACGCTGCCGCCACGCCCGAGCGTGGGTGACGGACAAAGCGGGTATGCTGCCCCCTATCAAGGCGGCGCTATCCCGCCACCTGCAACCCAAAATGGCATCGATTCCTTTGCATTAAATTGGGAAACGCCAGAAGAAAACCTGCCAAAAAAACGCACCCCTGAGAACTATGTTCCTGCAGGTACGTTTGTCACGGCTGTCGTTACGGGCGGCGCAGATGCCAATGCGGGTGTGAATGGCCAAGGCGATACGGTGCCGATGGTATTCCAAACCACTAACCAAGGTGTACTCCCTAACGGCAAGCCCTCAAAGCTCAATAACTGCACGGTTCTCGGTGCAGCTTACGGGGAAATCTCATCGAGTCGCGGCATTGTGCGCACCACTCGCCTCAGCTGTATTTTTGAAGATGAAATCATCGACATTCCAGTCGAGGCGACCGTATTTAACTATGGCCGCAATGGCATTCGCGGTACAGCCATTATGAAGAACGGCAAAATCGTTCAGATGGCAGGGATTAGCGGCATTTTGACGGGCATTGGTGAGACAGGTAAGGCACTGAGCCAAACCACATCGAACTCAGCGCTAGGGTCAACTTCAAGCGTGAATGGGGCCGATGCACTGCTCAACTTAGCCGGCAGTGCCAGTTCAAGCGTGGGTAGCAAGCTTGCTGATTACTACATTAAATTAGCTGAGCAATACCACCCGATTATTGAGCTCAATCCGGGCAATACCGTCAACATCGTGTTTTTGAAAGGCTTCCCACTCGATCCGGTTGGCATTCAAGAATACGAAGAAGCGCTAACGCAACAAGCCCAAAATCCTGTCAGTGCCACAGCGCAAATCCTCAACACGATCAGCAACCCACTGTTAGAACAGATGCCAGGGAATATTAAGCCGCAGGCCCAAGGCGCAAACACGCCTACACCACAGCAGCAATATAACCAACAAGGCCAACGCCCCCCTGTTAACTCAGCCTTTGGCCGTGCGAATTAATTCATTTAAGGAGTGACATTTTGAACCCAATCATGAGCAAAAATGCATTACGTAACACCGGTATTATCGCACTGGCTTCATGGCTAGTGAGTGGCTGTGCGGCAGGGCTGGATGGTGACTATTCCTGCGATAAGGTGGGCGGCATCAATGGCTGTACCAATATGATGGAAGTGAGGCAACTCACTGACAGTGGTGTGTTCAATCAGCCACAAGCACAAAGCCCTGCGGTGACGGCCTTAAGCGGCCAAAGCACAACTGCACTTCCCAAGCTCGCGAGCCAACAACAAGACTTTATCCCATTGCCACGCCGCGACCGCCACGGTGTACCGCTGCGCACCTCAGAGTCAGTCCAAAAAGTAACAATCTTCCCGTATCTCAATGAGCAAGGTGATTACGTTGATACCAGCGATGTCTACATCGTGGTCGATAAGAGCCGTTGGACGGGTAGACCTGCCAAATACATCAAGCAGGATTAAGCCATGAAACAACGTATTAAAGACGATCTCGGCGCACTCTATGCCAGCAGCAAACAGCAGCACAACCATCTGCATCATGAATTGCCCTATCGCATTTATGATGATGCCGAACAAGTATTTGAAAATGCCAATACGCTTGGTTTTGGCTTTGCCATTTCGCTGTTTGGCGGGGCTAATGACGACTTGATCAAAACCATGAACGCCTTGGTGTGCACACTGCCAGAGGGCGACAAATGGCACTATCAATTCGTCATGGTGGGTAACAACCAAGTCGGTGAACTCATCGAGCAAAATCAAGCGCTGCTCAGTGGCCGCAATGCCATTTGCGATAAATTTGCTAATAATGAAGCTATCTATGCCAAACACAGTTCGACAAAAGGCTTTGGCACCAAGCTCAGCAGCGCATACCACTACGATTTAAAGAACACCAAAGGGTTTTTCTTTGTTTCAACCACCGAGGACATGCCTGCACTGCTGGATATGCGTCTTGGCGTTGAGTCAGAACTGGCGCAAACAGGCATGCACATTCGCCGCTTAGGCGCTGACGATCTGATTGAGCATTGCCGCGAACACTTAAATTTTTCGCATCAACAAGATCGCGTCACGCCCGCTAAATATAACGAGTATCAACCTCTCAACACCCAAATTCTCAGCCCTGACAGTGAGTTCATCATTAATCGTGATTCGGTCAATATCCGTCACACACCGATGCAATCCGACAACAGTGTCGATACCACCCTAATCAATCTAGGGCTTAAAGGGCTGCCGAACGACTTTAGGCTATATGCGTTTCCCAACTGTATTGCATCACTCAGTTACACCATGAACAGTGTTCAATGCCCTTACCGTGTCAGCGTGTCGTTTTATATTAATAAAACGGGTGAGCAAACAACCCGTAACGACAGCAAAATTGGCTCACTAACCAAAACGGTCAACTCCCCTATGCGGTTGTTGATCCCCAGTGCCGCGGATGAACTGGCTGAACGCAAGGAGATACAAAAAGGACTCAGCTCACACGCTTTTAAAATCACCACCATGACATTGAATGTCACCCTGTATACGACAGAAGAGAAGCACCGCCACGACACCTCAAAGGCGATTGCGACATTTCGCACGGCAGGCATTGATTTAATCCGAAACAATAAACTGCAAGGCATGTGCACACTGTCCACCCTCCCGTTCTCAATGAGCGAAGGCTTTATGAAAGACAGCCAAAAAGCGGGCCTGTGTTTCATGATGAAAACCTCAAACTTGGTGAATTTCTTACCGATTGTTGCAGACTACAAACGCTTATCAGCAGGGTTACTCTTGCCAACAATGCGCCATCAAATTAGCTATTTCGATCCGTTTAACTGCGGCAGTGATAACTACAACATGGCGATTACGGGCGGCTCAGGGGCAGGGAAGTCATTCTTCATGCAAGCCTTAGTAAAATCGATTTTTGCCAAAGGGGGCAAGGCATGGATTCTTGACAAGGGTCAGAGTTACAAAAAACTCACTCAAACATTAGGCGGCGTCTATCTCGATAGTTCGCAGATTTTCCTAAACCCGTTTACCCACTTAGGCAAAGTTTTAAGCGTGCGGGATGCGGGTACTTTTGGCCCAATCCTCGATGATGAAGGTCAAGCCATTGATCCCATCACCGAAGTGTTGGGAAACATCACCGCGCTTATCGCCACCATGGCATCACCTGATGAAAAGCTCACCGGATTTCAGACGGCATTACTCGGCGATGCTATTTTGCTGGCATGGCAAAAATGCGGTAACGACACGCTGATTGACGATGTGCAAAAGGCACTCTATGACATTGCCGCGCAAAAAAATGACGATACCCGTATCAGTGATATCGCTGCGCAATTAAACAAGTTCTGTTCAAGCGGTATTCATGGCGCGATTTTCAATAAGCCCTCGATGCTCGATCCCAATATCGATATCACCACGCTTGAACTCGATGGATTTAAAGGCGAGCTACAACGTCCAGTGATTTTCGCGTTGATGGTGACGATTAGCCAACAAATGTACTTATCGGGCCAACGTTCTATTCCGAAAATCTGTGTGATTGAAGAAGCGTGGTCGCTCATGAGCGGCGCGAATGCGCAAAGTAAGGATTTCATCAACGAAGGTTATCGCACAGTGCGTAAGTTCGGCGGCAGCTTTGCCACAGTAACGCAAGGCATGAACGACTTCTTTGCCAACGCCGAGGCCGAAGCGGCACTGAACAGTTCAGATATTCATATCACATTACGACAAGGTGATGGCTTTGGGGATTTCTTGAACAAGCATCCTGACCACTTCTCGCCCT
The DNA here is from genome assembly GCF_023283485.1 of Shewanella glacialipiscicola. GTDB lineage: Bacteria > Pseudomonadota > Gammaproteobacteria > Enterobacterales > Shewanellaceae > Shewanella > Shewanella glacialipiscicola. Next base: position 21,106 of record NZ_JAKILU010000017.1, on the reverse strand, counting down.
TCGAGCAACACATGATCAAGTCATTCCCCCGCGCCAATGATGCGGGTCATTCCTGCGTCATGCTCAAAGCGGGCGGGCTAGTGTCCTTTCACCGGATTTTTGCCGATCCATGGTCGCGCGCCATGCTCTCAACCGAGCCGAAAGAATTTGAGCATTGTGAGAACCTTATTAAAGGCGGCATGCCGTTACTCGATGCCATTGAACTGACAGCCCAACATTTCTATCCCGATGATATGGCCCGTTTTGATGCCATTTTGTCCGCAGCAGCAACCCACAAAGAGGCCGCATAAAATGGAAAAAAACCTTATTCAAGCCTTTTTATGGCTGGTGACGCTGGGCGTCATGATCACCCTATGGGTGACGCGCGAACCCAGAGTTGTCGAGTATGACATTAACGAAACCGTGGCCAGCTTTCACCAATCTATCGGTCAAAGCGAGCTATCCGACGAACAACGCGAAAAAGAAATCACTCGATTTACCCAAACTCTGGACGATGTGGTGCAGCAATACGCCATTGATAACCATGTAGTAGTGTTAGTCAGCCCCGCCGTCGTCAGTGGCGCCGTGAATGTCACTCAAGAAATTCAGCAGTCACTACTGCAAACCCTTCATGCGCAAAACAAGGCGAACCGCGCCCAAGCGAGCGAGGTCACGCCTAAATGAATAAATTCGCGCTACTGATGCTGACGCTATGCCCACTATTGCCGCTCAAGGCTGCGTCTATCGGCACCGTGGGGCAAGTGTTCCCCATTGCTGAAATTGACATGCTGCAGTGGATTGAAAACCGTCTGCAAACCTTTGAAAAAACGGGTGAGCTAGACAGTATGCGCGAGCAATTCCAAGAGAATGTCAAAGCGGGTGTAAAGCGCCCTCGTCCGGTGGGGCTCATTACCACTAAAACCCCAGAGGTGTTTTTAGTCGATCCCACCTTAACGCTGGCCAAAGATATCAATGATGCTAATGGCAATCTGATTTATCCCAAAGGCACACGGGTTAATCCATTTGATACCAAGACATGGCCCGCCCTACAAAAAGCAAACGTCGGCAAGTTTGAGTTCAGTAAAACGCTGGTGTTTTTTGATGGGGATGATGTGCAGCAAGTGTTATGGGCCAAAGAGTTTGCAACAACCCATGAAAAGCAACACATCAAATGGATTTTAACGGGCGGCGAACCCGAAACACTGCATGCCCAATTAGATGCGCGCGTTTACTTTGACCAGCAAGGAAACCTCAGCCGCGCCTTAACACTTAAGCGCGTTCCAAGTGTCGTGAAGCAAGAGGGCGTGATGTGGCAAGTGCGCGAAGTGGATGTGTCCAATTTCCCTGTATTCATGGAGGAAACAAACAATGCGACACATTAAACTCGCGTGGCTATCTTTATTGATGGGTCTAATTCCCGCACAAGCCAACGCACAGGCCGCCTGTACGGGCACGTTCGTTAACCCGATGACCGACATTTGTTGGTCGTGTATCTTCCCGATGACCATTGGCAGTGTGCCTATTATTCCTGGGAGCCTACCCGATACGCGCAACCCCGTATCACCCATTTCATTTTGTCCCAAACCGCCGCCTATTTTTATGCAAATTGGCTTGAATATCGGCTACTGGGAGCCTGATACCTTAGTGGACGTGACGCGCGTCCCTTACTGCATGGTCAACATGGGCATGAAACTCGACATGAGTAATTCCCCCCAAATTGGCGGTCGCGTCACAAGTCGCGATAACGATGCCAGTGATGGCGCGTTTTATCATGGGCACTGGTACAAATACCCTGTGATCTATTGGCTGCAAATTATGCAAAGCGCAGCCTGTATGGCCACGGACAATTTTGATATCGCCTATTTAACAGAGATAGATCCACTGTGGGATGACGATGAGTTGTCTTTTATCCTCAATCCCGAAGCCATTTTATTTGGCAATTTAGTGTCACAACTCGCCTGTGCAACCGAAGCCGTGGCCACCTCAACTAACAGCATATTGCCTTTTGATTTTCTGTTTTGGTGTATGGGCTCACAAGGCAGTGCCTACCCCCTGACTGGCACCACCAATTACCGCGACACGCCCATTCAGGCGGGTACGTTGATTTTAGAGCGCCTGAACTACAAATTGCATCGCCAAGGCATCGTTTGGGAATCCCACGGTGAAGACGGCGCGATTTGCTATCAAACGCCGATGCCCCTCATGCCCAAATCCCGCTATCGCTATCAAATGACCAACACCATACCCGATGCGCTATGGGCGCACCCTTACACCACGACCACCGTTATCTGGGAAAGTGGCCACGACAACCCTGTGTCGGGTGACAACTTTGGTTTTATCAACTTCAAAAAACGCAATTGCGTGTTTTTGTGACCAAGAAGGAGAGGGATTTTCGATGAAAAAGTTTGAGACCAAATTACCTACAATTTATACCGAGTTATGCACAAAAATTGTGCATAACTCTCTATTTTCACAACCATTCAAGGGATTAGCCTTACTGCTGAGCTTATACCTTGGATCAATTTCACAGGTATTCGCCCAAACGGATTACAGTATTGACGAATTAAAAGCGCTGTCGATGCGAGAACGTCACACATTACCCCCATTGAATGGTGACCAAGCCGCACTGTTTGATAAAGCTCGTCAGTTCGAAGCGCAAAGCAAAGGCCAATTAGACAACGCGCTATCACCATTGCTCGATGCAAAGCCCAACCCCAGTGCCGATGCTAATGGTGTGATGGTATTTGTGTCATTGGGTATGCCTGCCACCAGTTTGCAGCAATTGCTCATGCAAAGCGCAGACTTACAAGTGCCACTCATTGTGCGCGGTGTACTGCCACAAGGCTTTACCGCCACTGTTAAACAGATGAATCACCTCATCGATAACAAGGGTAAAACCATACAGAGCGGTTTTGCGATTAATCCCCAGTGGTTTACGCAATTCGGCATTACCCAAGTACCCGCCTTTGTTGCTGTAAGACCCAACAAATGTCAGGCAAAACAGCCCTGCAGTACCGATGACTTTGACGTGATTTACGGCAACGTTTCGTTGTATGACGCGCTGAACTTACTAGCACAACACGGCAGCATTCCCGATGTTGCGGCGAAGACATTAGCACAGGGGGCGAAATGACTCAGTTGAATAATGCCTTAATCCTAAGTGCCATCCTCACATTGAGCGCCGCCTTGCCTGTTGTGGCGACAAACAGCGAAAAAGACTATCGCAACAATGTGCAGTGGGCCAAAGACAGTATCAAGCAGAATCAGAACAAAGCGGGTTACACCGATTTTGACGTTAACAGCTTATGCAAAGATGCGACATGTCAGCAAGAAGTCGCCAATCCGAGCGAAAGCCGTTACTACAACAACCCAAGCGCCATGGACAGTGCCAAAATGCAAGGCATGAGCACGGATGGTCAAGCCCAAGCCGTGACGAGCGGCTTTAACAAGGGACGCCCGACTATCGATGAAAACGATCCGGCATACCATACCGCCGTTGGCTATCAAAATGATGCTTACAATATCAGCCACGGCATTTCATCTAAATATCATGACTGTGAAAAAGGGCTCGTTTGTGAAGTCGATTCTCTGCCACGTTCTTGCACGTTGCCCACCAATAATCCGGTGCAATGCTACCTAACACCCTTTGTCAAAAGCACATCGGTTAAGGAAGTGGCGCATTCATACAGCTTAACTGGCACACCACCGTTTACTATTGACATTAAATTACCAAACCCTAATGTTAAGATCGTCCGTGTTCAATTTAAAGGTGAGTATCGTTCTATAGCCATTGATGCCGAATTATCAATTGCATTAAATGGTACGTTTATAGGACATGTTCTAACAGAGAGAGCCCCTGGTACATGTGTTGCTAATCAACCTTGCGCAATGAGTGTAAACAGTTCATTAACCACAGAAAATTATGATATTAAAGCATCCCCATTAGCGGTTCATATAAGTGCAAATTGGGATTTTTACTTTAAAATTGAGTTACAGAATTTACCCATCACTATCATCACCACTGAAACGCATGTTGAAGTCGGTTACAACAACAGCTGTGGTGCTGTTCTTCCTGAGTGCCAACAAGTCCAATCTCAATGCGTAGAAGGTAAAGAAACGCGCATGATTAATGGGATAGCCGTGACATTGGATTGCTGGAAAGAACAAACCACCTATCAATGTACCTTTCCCAATACCTGCACCACCCTCGCAGATTGCAGCATTCAATCGACCAGTTGTGACACCCAACTTGGCGGCGTTTGCATTAAAGATAAACAACAACGCCTATGTGATAAACAGCAATGCCGAGATACGGGCCTTATCTGCGGTGCAGACAGCTTTGCGCTCAGTGGTGACTATTACGATCCTGCGGCCACTCGCAGCACTGACTTTAACCATGCTGCGGCAGGACTGGCCGCCGTCAGTGACGCAGCCGGTGATGTGAAAGACAAAGCCAACATCAACGAAAACAGCGCCATCATTTTCAAAGGCAACATCATGGAGTGCAGCGATAAAGCGCTGGGGATCAGCAATTGTTGTCAGGACAGCGGTTGGGGTAACGGCATCGGCTTAACGTCCTGCAGTGAAGAAGAAAAAGCGCTGGGTACCGCCAAAGAAGACAAGCTCACCGTATCACTTGGCCAATATTGCGCTGAGAAAGTGCTTGGCGTGTGTATCCGCAAGAAAAAAGCCTATTGCGCGTTTGATAGCAAACTCGCGCGCATTGTGCAAGTTGAGGGCCGCGCGCAATTGGGCAAAAACTTCGGCAGCGCTAAAAATCCTGATTGCAGCGCCTTTTCACCTAACGAACTGCAACGCATTGATATGTCGTCAATGGACTTTTCTGATTTTTATGAAGACATGTACGACGCCATCGAACTGCCCAGCACAGACGAAATTCAAAAACGCTTACAACAGTCGGTTGGAGGAACCAAACCATGAGGACGTTGTTAAATAACCGCTTACAACATGCCGCCGCAGTGCCTTTTTTTCGGTGGTCAAGCCGCGCGCCGTTGGCGTGGTTGTCCACAAAAAAAGGGGATGCGGTGGTCAACAAGCGCAGCGCGTTAGTGCTCCTTATACTGACAACGTTTTGCCACGGCGCAAACGCCACGGATGCACAAGGCTGGCGCTGGTATAACGAACCGACTGCCCCCAAGAAGCAAGCGCCTAAAAAGGCCGAAACGCCAAGCGTCACACTCACGCGCACCCAAACCCTGACGCCCACCGAGCAGATGGATTGGTTTCACAGCTACTACCAAGACACGCTCAATGACGCCGCGATAAACAGCCAAGACAGCGAGAAAGTGGAAAGGGCCATGCTGCTTAATCAGTACGTCAGCAATAAATCGTCAGAGTTTGGCATGACCTTCAAAAAGGTCCTGCTGGATAACCCTGAGCTGTCTTACACCAAAGACAGGCCAACAGAGCAAGCGGCAAGAAGCACCTATTTATCATTAGAGCGCAACAAGAAGATGCGCGCAGTACGCACCCTTGCAGATGCAGGATGGGGCCTGTTCTTTGTCTACAAAGGCCAAGAAGAAATTGATATTGCGCTGGCGCCCAGCGTGCAGCAGTTCGCAACGCAACATGGCATTGAGCTACTTGGCGTCACGCTGGATGGTGTAGCACTGCCAGCCATCGTACAGAACCGCCAAAACGACCAGCACATAAACGTCCCGTTTAGTCCCGCACTCGTGTTAGTTAATCCTGGCACGGGGGAAATGAAACCGCTCGCTTATGGCTTTATCTCTCAAGACGATTTACTTGGCCGCTTCCTGAACGTGGCCACCGATTTCGCCCCTGACTTTTAAACGGAAAAATACCCATGAAACGCATCATCACTGTAATGTTAATGACTCTTCTATTCTCTTTCAACGCGAAGGCTACCCCCATGGGGGCGGCTGTTGCAGCCAATCCGAATGATTACGCGTTAGTGTTTTTCTTTCGCTCTGATTGCCCGTTTTGCCACAAGTTCGCCCCGAAACTGAAACAGCTTGCGGCGCAAACTGGCACCTATACCTATGCCTTTTCGCTCGACAACCAAGGGATAGCAGGTTTTGAAGTGCCTATTCCTTCCACGCCAGACATTGCCGCCACCTTCTTTGAGAACCCGCGCAGCGTGACAGTGCCCGCCACATTTTTAATAAACGTCAATACCCGTAAGTTTGTCCGTTTAACCGTCGGTGATGTGACGCCCTCGCAGCTTCAACAAAGTTACCTTCAATCCCTCAATGACCCACAAGTCATTGCAAGCATGCGTTAGGAGCAACCTTCATGGACACGATGTTAATCATCAATATTTTACTGGCCCTAGCCATTTATAAATTTGTACTCGTCCCAGTGCATGCATTGTTAAGTGCTGTTTGCTTGCGTGCGCTACGCACACTACACCCGCGCCATAACGGCAACATAAGCGGCAATACAGGGGGTAAATCATGAAACGCTTAGCACTGACACGCACACTACTGGGCGTCACTATTTCATGTTTGCTGACAACCCACGCGCATAGTGCGGGGGTTTCAGGTTCACTAAACGATTTTTTCAATGGCCTAGGCTATGGCACGAACGTGACCAATCCGGGCTCATTCAAAGGCCAAAGCGCCAACTATTACAGCGGCGGCAATCTCTTTGTGCGCAGCCCCATTCGCGACGCACAACTGGTGAGTGTGCAAATGCCCAGCATTGCCGCAGGCTGTGGCGGTATTGATATGTTTATGGGGGGATTCAGCCACATTAACTCTGACGCGCTGGTGCAACAAGGTAAGGCTATTATTGCTAACGCCGCGCCGTTTGCCGTCGATTTAGCCCTGCAAACGTGGGCGCCGCAAATCAAACAGATTAAGGACACGCTAACGGCCATTGCTGATAAGTATCTCAATCAGTCGATCAATTCTTGCGAGAGTGCCCAAGCGGGCGTGTCGGCACTGGCGGGGTTTGCGGGTGTAGGTAGTCAAAAATACATTTGTGCCACCATGGGTACACAAAATAACGCCTTTGCGGATTGGGTATCTGGCCAGCAAGAATGCGGCGCGGGCGGTCAAGCTAACAATCAGCTCGATAACGCCAAGAAAGATCCCGCACTAAAAGACATGGTGCGCAAAAACACCAACATCGTCTGGGCCGCCATTTTAAAAAACACCTTCCTTGCCAGCGATCCCACCTTGGCAGAATTTCTCATGTCGATTTCGGGTACATATATCTATGACGCGACTGGCAATGCGCGCGGCTATGGCTCACTGCTGACCGACAACAATAACCTGATTAATAGTCTGTTAGAGGGCGGCAAAGCCGAAACCTATCAGTGCACCAATAAAGCGATTGATCAATGTCTTGCACCGACACAACAAACGATCACGATCCAAAGTAACCACGGCCTGCAATACCGTGTAGATACCTTGCTCAGAGGCATCGCCAGTAAGATGCAAAACGACCAGCCACTCACAGATAACGACAAGTCGCTGCTCGAATACACGACACTGCCCATCATGACTTTTTTACGCACTGAACTAGAAGCTGGACTCACGCCCCAAACCAATACTTACGCCAAAATCATCAGCGTGCAGTTTATTACCCTCTATCTGCAAAACATGCTGTCGATTGTGAAATCTTCTATCACGGCAACCAACAATGATCCCAAAGACATTGACCGTATCGAACGAGACATTATCAACGCCAACCGCTTCTTAGAAGGACTCACCGCTAAAGCTCAAAATGAGGCCGTATCGCAGCACCAGCTCATTATGCAAAACCAGCAAATCAAACAGCAAATAACGGGCGCCATGAGCGCTAAAGCTAAGGCCAACTTGAATTTTGGGGAGCGATAACCATGGCGGTTGAGATTTTCACCTACAGCAACGGTGACGTGGCCAAGCAAGTGATGAATGCCATTGCCGTGCTGTTCAAGTCCGATTCATTTGCCAGCATGATAAGCATCTGTGCACTGTTTGCCGTTGTGGCCACCGCGCTGCACTTTTTCATCAAGCGTGACCATAACGCGATTATGAAATGGTGCGCGGTTTACTTTGCCGTGCCATTGCTTGCCATGAACACCACCGCCACAGTGCAAATTACCGATTTAACCAATCCGACGGGTAACTATCGCGTGGACAATGTGCCCGCGATAGTGGCGTATCCAGCCTCATGGGCGTCGCATTATATGTATGCCACCACCCAAACGGTGGAAGATATTGCTCACGTACCGGATGATCAACAATACAGTAAAACGGGCATGATGTTTGGCTCTGAGCTGTACAAGTTATCCAGACAAAGCGAGATAGAAAACACCCAACTTAAAGGCTATTGGCAGCACTACATCAGCAGTTGTATTCGCGGAGATATGCTACTCAATAATAAATACACATGGCGAGATTTAGCCAGTGCACCGGATATTTGGGACTTTCTAGCGACTCACAACCCTTCGCCGCTACGGGCGATTCAAATGGGTCCTAATGACTATCCTACCTGCAAAGAAGCCCTTCCGCGCCTCAAGCAGCTATTCCAAGCAGACAGCGCAAAAAGCATCAAGTTACTGGGCAGTTGGATTTATGGTGAAAAGGCCACAAGCCAACAAAGCTTTTTGAATACCAGCATCAGCAGTGGTTATCAAAAGTACGCCAATATCAGTCAAAGCGCGTCGCAAATCACGCTGCAAAACATGACGATTAACGCCCTGCGAAATGGCCTTGCAGATGATGCAGCGGTGAGCAACAACACCGCCGCCGCATTCAACTACGCCTATACGCAAAACAAAATGCAAACCACATCGATGTGGGCGGGAATGGCCCTGCAGGCGCGCGAATTTTTGCCCATGCTGCAATCGATTTTGTTTTTGCTGTTTAGCTCTGTCGCCTTTTTAGTGGTGGCGATAGCCATGATCCCCTCGCTCACGTTTCAAGTACTCGGCAACTATTTCAAAGGCTTTATCTACCTAGGCACATGGCCGGTGATGTTTGCCCTCATTAACTTCATTATGACCACGCGCTTATCCCTTAACGCCACCGAAATCACTAACATTTACGGCGGCATCACGTTAAGCAACGTTGATCCCTTACAAGAAATGCACTCCCGCTATGCCGCTATGACCGGCTTTTTAATGATGAGCGTACCGACATTAATTGTCCCGCTCATTATGAAAGGCGGTGCGTCGGTAATGAGCAGTATGTCGCATCAGTTCGCGGGCATGATGAGCAGCGTTAACGCGCGCACTTCTGCGAGTGCGGCAAGTGGCGATATCAATTTGGGTAACGCTCAGGTGGATAACTACAGCTACAACAACACCAACGGCAATAAAATCGACACCACTGGCGTTGAACGTATTCATGGCAACACCAAGCAAGATGCAACAGGCTATGAGACCACCACCTTTGATGATGGCAAACAGGTCATTAGTGGCCAAAATGCTTTAAGTCGTAGCTTGCCGGTGAACATCAGCGGTAATGATGTGTTATCAAACTCATTATCTCAATCAGCCACTGATAGCATCAATGCCAGCAAGGTTTCTGGTGAGCAAGTCAGTACAAGCATTGCAAGCATCAACAATGCCGCGTTAAGTCAAATGAGCGGAGTTAATACATCGAACAGTTATGGCAGCAATAGCGCCACCGGCGACAGTGGTTCCCATAACAAAGGCTTCTCAGATATGAGTAGCACTGTGAAGTCTTATGCCAAAGATTTTAACGTGTCAGAAGAACAAGCCTTAAGCGATTTAACCACTATGTATATAGCCGCAGAAGCGGGGGTAAAAGTTGGCACACCTGGGAGTGGAATATTTGGTTCTGGCGCACATGTTTCCGCCAATGCAGGCACCAAAGGGTCAACCGATGAGTCTAACAGCTCGCGCATGAGTGAAAGCGAACGCGCAAGTCGCCAAGAAAGCTATCTTGACCAGTTCAGCACTAACGTTAACACCGTGAAGTCATATAGTAGCGGCGAACAAGCGAGCGAAACTAACAGTAAAAATGCAGGTGAAACGCAAAGCTTCCTACAGGGAATTAACGAAGCAACAACCCAAGCTAAAAACTACCAATCTCAGCTCACCGAAGCACAAAGTTACACTGATGCAGCCAATAGCGTGAAGAGTGGCTCAATTAGTGTTGGTCGCGATTTCAATCAGGATTTTGTTAATTTCGTCGGAAAGGCAAGAGAGCAGGAAGGGGATTTCATGGATGTTATCAAGGGCGAAACCCCTCAAGCGATAGAGACGAGAAACCAGCTAGTCGAAGAATTTGCAAACAGCCCTGAAGTCAAAGCGATGGCTGAGCAATATAAAAATCATGAATTTCCGCAAAACAGAGATGACATTGTGCAAGCTCAGGAGCGTTACGCTTCAGACATTGATGTCAATAAACAGCAATCACCACATTATGCTCCTGCGCCGCTTAATGAAAGCCTCTATCAATCAGGCGAATTTGAGCGCATCCAAGGCCATGCTGCGCAAGGTAACGCTGAAATTAGACAAGATGTTTGGAAGGAAGAGCGCGACCATACTCCTTCAAATGTTCAGAGCATTGATATGGAACAAGCCCGTGCAGATGCGGAAGCGGCGCATGCCCTAATTCCCTCAGACAATCTAATACCACCAGACAGTCGAAGTGATGATGAAAAATTGGCTGAAACAGTACGTCAATCAAGTCCCTTTAATACAGGACCAAAAATGTGATAATAGCCATGACTTTTAATCACAAAGAGATAACCTCATGAAGATCATTAATAAAATTGCACTATTGTTGTGTTTGTTAAGTCCCTTATCTCAGGCTGAAACCACCCTGTTCGGCCTCACCTTGGGCAAATCCACGAGGCAAGAGGTTGAGCAATCCTACACACTCCAAGACAGAAACACTGCATCAGGACAGTCTGATAGACGGAATTATTATGTCGTTGATGGCAAGCAGTTTAATGAGCCACAGCTTAAAGACGCCGCGCTGTATTTTGATGACGCTCAAACATTAGGAACCATCCTGTTTACCTTCCCGAGCTCCTTAGAAAAGTATAAGGCGCTAGAAGAACAACTTAGCCGCCAATACCCACGCATAAAAATGGCCCCCTTCGTATCGGAGCCATTACGCCTCGATAAAGCCGAGTTTCAAAATGACACCACCCATATCCGACTGGAGTACAACGTTTACAGCACTTTCTTGTCCTTTACTGACCTAAAGTATCGCGCTGCCAACCAAAAACGCCTCGCTGAAAAGAAAGCCCTCGAAGGCAATAAACCGAAAAAGGAACCCTAGACGTGACCTTAAAACATGACACTCCCCCCACTCAAGGGGGGGTAAAAACCATTTACCGCGCCAATCGATCCATTATCCATTGGACGATACTTGGCATTATGGTGATGACAGCACTGTTGTGCTGGCTACTCCTTGGTAAAGACACCGTACTGGGGGCGTATTATTACGCACTATATAGTGGACGCGCGTTATTGCAGCCCGCCGCAACGATGGTGCAAACACACTGGCAAGGGGTGATATACACCAGCACGCTAGGCGATCAAGTACATAACCCCGTCTTGGCGGATATGTTTACCTTATTCACCACATGGTTTGCCATCATCTTCGGGGCTTGCACCACCCTAGGGTTGATTTTCATGGCGACCGATCCACGCTTTCGAGTTAAAGGAAAACTATTATCGATACAGAATCGCACCCTTGTATCAGTTGGTTTATTGCTTGCCTTTTACTCCACGTTGACGACGGTGTGGCAACCGAGCTACCCACCCGTGCTCACCACTTTTGCCACCAAGCACCTCGTCACACAAATACCCCTTACCTCGACGCCAAAGCAAACCGCCTTTCGTTGTGATGGCCGCACACATTGCAGCCAAATGAACTCAAGAGCAGAAGCGGTGTATTTCATTAACCATTGTCCCAACACCAAAATGGATGGCGACAATAACGGCATTCCTTGTGAAAACGACAGTCGCTGGTAGTAGGTAAGGAACCTTAATCATGACCTTAAACCCCAAACGTACTAAAGGCAGTAACTACACCCGTGGTGGCCAGATTTTATTTCACAATTTGCGGATGTTCCTGCAGATTAACGCCGTGCTTATCCGCTGGACGTGTTATGGCGTGCTCATCTTAACAGCGCTGCTATGCTACCTATTCATTGATAAAGATACCTTAACAGGCGCTTATTATTACTGGATAAACCAAACGGTTAGCATGTTTAGACCAGAAAGCCATGTCATGCAAACTGAATGGCAAGGCACTGTCTATACCAGTACGTTAGGGTCTCAATTGCAAAACCCGATACTGATTGCGGCCAACAGCCGCTTTTGGTTGTGGACACAAATTTACCTCCTCATAAGCAGTGTAATTGGCATCGTTTTTCTGTCCGTGGCCATGTGGTATTTCAAGAGAAAAGGGGACGAGCAAACCGAGGAACACTTTATTCGGGGCATGCAAAAAGCCACGCCGAAAGAATTAGCAAAACAGCTTAAAAAAGACAAGCGCCAATCCGATTTCAAGCTCGATGGCATCGGTATTTTCAAAGAACGCTTTGAGGTTCAACACTTACTGCTCGATGGCACCACGGGCGCGGGAAAGTCGGTGGCGCTGCGTAAGTTTTTAACGTGGATACGTGAACGGGGCGACAAGGCGATTATCTATGACAAAGGCTGTACCTTTGTCAGCAAGTTTTATAATCCGGCAACGGACGTACTACTAAACCCGTTTGATGAACGCTGTGCCTATTGGGATGTGTGGTGTGATGCGCATGAACCCTCAGATTTTGAGAACATGGCGAGCGCGCTCATTCCCCAACACGGCGAGGGCGATCCATTTTGGGTGCAATCTGCTCGCACCATTTTTTCATCTACTGCATTTAAGATGCAAGATGAACCTAAAGCGAACCAAACCACTGAACGACTGCTTGAACTCATGCTGACCAGCGAGCTTGAGTCCTTAAGTGAGTATCTTAAAGGGACCGAATCGGCCTCACTGGTATCAGATAAAATCCAAAAAACGGCGATATCCATTAAATCAGTCCTCGCGGCCTACATCAAATCATTACGATTCCTTGCCGGACTGGATGAAAAGGACGAACAGGGAAAACTCCTTCGCCGCAAATTTTCAATCCGTGAGTGGGTGAAAAACGATGCCGAAAATGGCTTCCTATTTCTATCCAGTAACGCACAGCAACATGCTTCATTGCGGCCACTGATCTCAATGTGGCTATCCATTGCCTCGACCGCCATTTTAGAACAAGACGAAGATCCCGACCGCAGAATTTGGGTGTTGATGGATGAAGCACCAAGCTTGCACAAGTTACCTGAACTTGCCGAAACAATCGCAGAAGTGCGCAAGTTCGGCGGCTGTTATGTCATAGGCATTCAGTCATTCGCACAGCTTAAAAAAGTCTATGGCGAAAATGCGGCACTTGAAATGTTCGACTTGCTCAACACTCGCTTATTTTTCCGCTCACCCTCTAACGAAATGGCCAAAATCTCGTCTCACGATTTAGGCGAGCAAGAAGTCGATGTTTCTAAAGAGCAATACAGCTACGGCGCTAATGAAATCAGGGATGGCGTATCACTGGGCCATCAAACCATTACCCGCCCTGTGGTCACGCCCTCTGAAATCATGCAGCTTGAAGATTTACAATTTTGGCTGCGCACGCCTGGCAATTATCCCGTGGTAAGAGTGGATTTAGTCTTTAACCAAATGCGCTCACTGTGCGCCCCGTTTATCAAACGCAACTACACCCCGTCTGAAAACATAAAGCAGATTGAATGGAGTCTGAACTATCACCAGTTCAGTGCGGTTCAACATGTCGATAAGGCAGATAAAACCAAGCTCCAAAGCATTCATGACACCATGTATGAAGGGGATGAAAACAATGATGAACGCAGCGCGGAAGCGCAGCGCATGACCAAACTTGCTGAAAAAACCGATGCGGTCGCCCAAAGCCTCATCGATGCGAAAAAGGCCAAACCGACTGAGTTAGCGCTCAAGGATGCAGAGAAGAAAAAAGCCGCTGAAAAACAAAAGGCCAATGACCAGCACATTGAAGATGCACAGCGACTTGAAGAGCAACAAATAGCCTCAGTACATGAAGAAATATCGCTCGACTAAAGGAGCTAAAACGATGACCTCATTCAACACCACAGTACGAGTGCCCGAATTGTCGGCGAAAATGCCCTCACGTAAAGCCTCTAAAAATGACAATGAACGGATGAACGTCATGCGTCGAATTGAAGCCATCAAGGAACTCAAAGCGCTGGGCTTCACGTCTGACGAAATCAAAGCCCAACTCGACTCAGAATAAACCTACCGGATTAGTTCACCTCGCGCCCCGCGCGAGGTCCCTCTAAAGGAATATCATTATGCTTTCCATCAGTCCCATTGCGTCGAGCGCTGGCGGCGCGGCCAGCTACTACCTCAGTGAAGAAAAGAACCTCAATTTGCCTGACGTGTCGTTAGAAAAAGCAGCGGACGCCAAAGAAGGGGAAACCAACTATTACTTGAAAGAGCAGAGCGCCGAGCCCAATACCCAATGGTTTGGCAAACTGGCAGAGCAAGAGGGAATGTTAGGTAAGCCCGTTGAAGAACATCAACTCAAAGAGGTGTTAGCCGGTAGCCTGAACGACCAAACGCTTAAAACCCAAAACAGCAACGCCCGCAACGGTTTTGACTTTACCTTTTCGGCGCCTAAATCCGTCAGTTTACTTGCACTCGTGGGCGGCGATAAACGCTTAATGACAGCGCACGATGACGCGGTAAAATTCGCGTTATCGCATATCGAGAAAGATGCGGCGCAGGCCAGACAAACCAACCCTGATACCAAAGCGACCTCTTTTGAAAACACGGGCAATTTGCTGTTTGCAATGGTGCGTCACAAAACCAGCCGTGAAGAAGATCCGCAGCTGCACACCCACTCACTCACCGCCAACATGACCAAGGACAGCGAGGGCACATTGCGCGCGCTGGCAAGCAGCTTTAAACAAAAAGGCGGCATCATCAATGGCACGGGTGAGCGGGTTTATAACCATCAAAAATACTATACCTCGCTCTATCAAAGCGCCTTAGCCCGCAGTGTTGAACAAGCGGGTTATCAAACTCGTTCACTGGGTAATAATTTGTTTGAAGTCGAAGGTGTCCCGCAGTCCTTACTCGATACCTTTTCAACCCGTAGCCAGCAAATCAACGAACAAACCCAAAGCTTAGGTTTAGACTCCCAAGCGGCGCGGGATGTGGCCGCAAAGGACACCCGCAAGAGTAAAGCCTATACCAGCGAAGCCACCTTGTTTGAGCAATGGAAAAACAAAGCCAATAACAGCGGCTTTAACCTGACAAGCTTCGTGACGGACAGCATGTCACGAGAAACATCACTCAATGCGTTAGCGCTCAAACCCGCCGCTATCGATGCGGTGAGTCGCGCGATTGAGCACGCCAGTAACACCCAAAACCGTTTTAATTACGCGAAATTAGTGGAATCAGCCACGCTTGAATTTACACTAGGCCAGAAGCTCGATGCGCTCGATATTAAATTGGCACTCGATAAGCACATTGAAGATGGCGCACTCATTCCGCTTGATAAAGAGTCTGCGACCTTTACCAGCGCCGCCCACATCAAAGCCGAAACTAACCTGCTAGAGAGCATCAAGCCAAAAACGGCCAACATGCGCCAAGTGGTCGATACCAACACGCTTCAAGGCAAAGGCTTAAATGCGGACAACCAAAAGAAAGTCTCTGAACTGTTCGCCAGTACCAAACAAGTTAACCTAGTGAACGTCTTTGGTAGCAGTGAACAGCTCGCGACCGCCCTGCTCAATGTCGGTGAGGCCAACGGTAAACGTATTCACATCATTACCCCTGACATGAAAAGCAAACTGCAAACCAGTGAACGAGTGCAACGCGATTCATCGACTATTGGCAAGTGGATAATGAACCACTTCAAACCTGACCACACACACACACTCAGCAGCTTTACTAAAACGGCCAACAACACTAACCGCGATATTTTAGTGGTTGAGAACGCCAATAAACTCGGCCTTAACGACTTTAATGCCCTGCTCGCGCAAGCCAAAGCGGGTAACAGTAAAGTGATTTTGCTCAATCACGCCAATGCCAAGCAAGGCATGAAAGCCGGTAACGCTATCGAGGTACTTAAAAAAGGCAACGTAAACGAAAGCAACTGGGTCGCCACCAAACAAAGCAACACCGCCATGCGACTGCATGAAAGCAAAGACAGTGACAGGGTTAACCTGATTGCAAAAACTTACGCGCAACTGCCCGAGAAGCAACACACCCAAGTCATTGCGGGCACCCATAAAGATGTGAAGCAACTCAACAGCGCCATTCGCGCTGAATTGCAAAATCAAGGTGATGTATCGCGCCTTGGGCTCAACATCCCTACCCTTAATCCCGTGTTCTTATCCGCGCAGCAACGGGAAGTCGTCGGCCAGTACACCAAGGGCATGGTACTCACCCACTGGCAAAAAGTCGGCGGCCGCAATCAACAGCAGCAATTGACGGTGGACAGTGTAAACCGCGATAACAACACCCTCACGCTGATAGACAAAAACGGTAAAGCATCTGAGATTAACCCCAGCAGCAAAGCCTTTAAAGCCGCAGAGTACGTGATCGCTAAACCGGACAATTTACATATCGCCAACGGCGACAAACTCATCATGGCCACAAACCATCAAGACAGTGGTTTGAGCAAACAAATTTATACGATCAACGCCCTGTCCAAAGAATGGGTCACGCTCAAAGACGAAAGCGGCAAACAGCACAGCGTTAAAGCCAGTGCATTGCACCATGCGCCGCTCAATCATGGTTACGCCACCACGCCAAGCAATGCCAGCCCTAATGCAAGTCACCACATCGTCAATATTAAAGCCTATAGCGCCTCTAAAGAGTGGTTACATGACACCCTGACACAAGGCATCAAACACATCGATATATTCACCGACAAGGCACAACAATTTGATGACCGATTAGAAAAAAGTGAGGTGAAACCATCCAGTATTTCGCGCATCATGCAAGCCGCTGACATGCCAGAAAAGTTCGTGAATAGCCAAACCACGGCCCTGCTCACCCAAGATGTGACCGCAGCACTGAATGCCATTGGTGCCCAGCATCAAGACAAAGGGCTTATTCACAATGCAGTGGACTTTGCCATCCAGCACATTAGCGAGAAAGAAGCCGGTTACTCACAAAAAGAACTGATTGTTAATGCGATCAAGTACGCCTTTGAAGAAAAAGGCACCAGCATTACCCAACATGAAATCATCAACACCCTGCAACACATGGCCACGAACAGCACGGATAAAGGCGCGCCCTCACTCCTGAGCGCCGAATACCACGACGGCACCCGCTGGACAACCCAAGCCGCTATCGATACCGAAGTGCGTATTTTAGACAGACTGCAAGCGGGCAAAGACCAACTTGCGCCCCTAACCAGCGTTGAACACGCCGCGCAGGTACTCAGTCAAAATCAAAACCTGACCGATGGCCAAAAAGACTCGACCTTATTGATCACCACCACCAAAGACCGATTTGTGGCAGTTAAAGGGTTAGCCGGTACGGGTAAATCGACCATGCTTGAAACGGGTATCGATCTCGTTAAACAAAGCGAATCCATTCTCAACACACAACCAGATAAGACACCGACACAATTCATAGGTCTAGCGCCGACACACGCCGCCGTTAACGAACTCAAAGACAAGAACGTCGAAAGCCAAACGGTGCAATCACTCCTAAGCAACTTTTTAAGCCAAGATGCGAAACCTGACCAATACGCCAACACCGTGTTCTTGCTCGATGAATCCTCGATGACCAGTAACGCCCAAATGGATAAATTTACCCATTTGATTGAGACAACAGGCGCGCGCGCCGTGTTTTTGGGTGACACTAAACAGTTAACGTCCCAAGAAGCGGGTAAACCTTTTGAACTCGCGTTAAACAAAGGTGCAATCAATAGCGTCACCATGAAAGACATTGTGCGCCAACAAAACAGCACACTACTGAGTGCGGTACACAATATTGTTGATCGCCAGGGCGAAAGCGCTATTGATAAAATTCAGCAACAATTACCCTTTGACCAATACACCCCGCCCACCGCTAACGACGTGGTAACGCCCGAAAAGCAGGCGACAGCTAACATCAATCAAAGCTTGAATATCATTTCAACTTTGCAGCCGCTAACTGATAACCCAAAGAAAAACCAGCAACTTGCGACCGAAGCCCTGCCCGCCACTGTGGCACTGGAATACTTGGCCAGAACACCTAAAGCGCGTGAAAATACCCTTATCATTGCGTACACCAACAAGGAACGCGACGACATTACCCACGAAATACGCCAAGGGTTACAGCAACAAAAAAGCCTCAGTGCCGAGCAATTCACCGTGCCGAGATTACGCGGAGTTCATGCCAGTAAGGCGGAACTGGCGACCATGTTGCCCTATCAGCAGGGGTTAATCCTGACGACCGGTAAAGACAGTTATTTTGAAATTATGAAGGTCGATAAGCTCAATAACATGCTCACCCTCGCGGATATGAAAACCGGCGAGGAAAAGCATTTCTTCCCCAAAAATCATGGTCACAAATTCACGAACCTTTGGGCCAAGAGTGAGCAACCTCTCGCAGAAGGCGACAGTATTATGCTCCGCAAAAGTGATATTGATCGTGAAATGCAGGGCAACAAAACCTATACCGTTAGCAGCATTGACGATAAACAAATGCAGCTCAAATCCACGGATAACCACACATTAACGCTCTCAACCAAAGAGTTGAAAGATGCTCATTGGGATTACGCATACACCCGCACCGCCGATATGGCGCAAGGGGCAACCTATGAGAATGTCATTACCGCGATTAAGGGCCAAGGTGCATTAACTAACGTAAGGCGCGCGTATATCGATATCACCCGTGCCAGTAAGCACGTAAAAATCATCACCGATAACCCGCAAAAAATGATGCTCTCATGGGTCAATAACGATCCCAATAAAGTCTCTGCACTTGAGACAAGAGATAAGTATTACCCTGAACATACCCCGCTATTTAATGACAAACCCTTGCCGCAGGAAAACCCAAAGTACCTCGATGTGAATGGATATGTGGATCTAAAACGGATGGCCACTGAGCTAAATGCCAAGCTTCCGGCCTACAGTGAATCGCTGGCAACGCAGCTTTTAGGTGAGCCGAACCACGATAAATCAGACAAAGATAACCTGACATTTGGCAAAGAGGGGAGCCTAACATTGACCACAACGGGCCAATATCGTGGCTATTTTAAAGACTGGAAAACCGGCGATAAAGGCACCCTAATTAACCTGATTATGGTCGCTGAAAAATGCAGTTATAAGGATGCACTTTATAAAGCCGATAAAATGATGAACGAACCCGATAAATATAATCTGGTAAAAAACCCACAGCATGATGAATTAACACATGCCATTCCGGTTAAGCAAAGTCAATTAGAAGCGCGCGCGAAGCAATACTTTAATGAAGCGAAACCTATCGAAAACTCACTCGCACAGACGTATTTAAACAAGCAAGGCATCGACGTTAAGCAGCATGAAAACTTACGTTTTCACGATGCCGTTTATTCGTCAGAAAAACGTGGGACCTTCCCCGCATTAATTGCGAACATCACCAATGATAAGGATGAGACCAAGGCAGTAGAAATTACTTACCTTGATAAATCCAGCGGTGACATTGCAGCGCTTAAAATAAACAAGCGCATACTCGGCTCTAAATCGGGGAACAGCACGACGATCAACAAAGGCAATAATTCAGACTATAGCATTGTCGCTGTCGGGGTAGAGAATGCACTTAAGATAAATGCTGACAATAAAAACGGGGCTGATGTTATTGCGCTAAACAATAATAATGACACTAAAACATTCAATACAAATGAATTGCGCGAAAACGTGATAGTGGTACTTGATACCAATAATTCACAAGACACTGCAAAACTGGCTAGTGACCTTACGGATAAATTCAGCAAGGAGAATATACATGCGGTTATTATTGAACCCAACCTGATACCTGATGGCTTAAACAAAGTCGAAACGACAAAGCAATTAGTCAACGAAGCGATCTATAGCATCACGACAAAAGATAATACCCTATCTAAAGCCATTCAATCACTGAGTAATGACATTGCAGGCACAAAAAATATCACGATGAAAGATGACAGCACTAACGTAACGACGAATAAAATAAAGCACGATGAACACTATCAACATTTAGCAATGGATAGCCACCGTTCAACCACGAAAGAACATAGCCCCAACATCGACAATCCTAAATTGGATATTGGGGAAAAGACCATGTAATGAATATATAAAGAGGACACTTAGTCCTCTTTATTTTCGCCCGCTAAAATCTGCTCAACTTTTTCCTCTGCCTTTCTCATTGTGTCCTTATGCTTAATACCAGCATTCTGTATATCAACAGGTGCCTCATTGTATGTCTGGTAATAGACCAGACTGCTAGTGTGTTGCGCCTTAACTGTATAGGTCAGAATCACCTCTAACAGTTCGCGAGTAGATAACCCCTCGGCATCATCTTTATGCTCAAGAATACGCAGAGCAAACAAGATCAAATCTCGCGCGGCAGCAGCATCTTTTTCCAAACCCTTCTCTTCTCGATAAGCAACAATCTTGGCATAGAGACCTGCATCGCAGGGGACTTGCACAACTTTACTTCTGGCCATAGTGACATTATCCAATGTATTAAAAGTGTATTAACTACGTATAGATTTGCATTATAACTGTATTAACCAGTGTATTAAAGTTTAATACACTCACAAATTGAGTTAATGAGTAATTCCTTTATAAACATCACGTTAATACTAAATAATACACTCGGTATTAATACTGTATTAATCCGCCTGAAACCATTGGCACAAGGGCTTTTAATACGATTGTATTATTTTATTAATACACCTTTAATACGATTTAGTGTAAAAACGAAATGAATTTTCAAAAAAAAACATTTAAACCATTCTGATATTTAAACAATTAATTTCAATAACTTACACCACAAACAACCATAAGAATTGATTTATCAATTCTTGCGTGGGGTGTGGAGAATATAGGACGTGCCAAGGTGGCATTTTTGCATTAATTTTACGTGTTCAGTTATTTCCGCTCAGGGCAAGTATATCAGCAACT
>NZ_JAKILU010000016.1 GCF_023283485.1 Shewanella glacialipiscicola | reverse complement strand
CGTTTACTTTTATTCATTTTGTCACCTAAATTCGCTATGAATGAGATCATAACATTTCTTATTAGGTGGCCAAATTCACTATGCCACTTCAATATTTCAGCAGCTACAGACGAAGAAAGTCTTCGCGAGTATTGGAAAACATTTGTTTGTGATGGTTGTGGCCAAGAATATGATGCTCATATAGTATCCAGAATGTCAGAAACAGATATTTTTATCCCTAATATTATTGATTTAACATTTGATGTTCTCGACCATTTTGGACAAGAAGAAGTCACAGCAGAAATTGAAAGTACACAACAACTTGATATCTATAGAAAGGTTTCTACTGACGTTATTGCACTACTTCGCTATCAACATCACCAAGAGCACAAAGCAACGCTCAATAACATGCTTTTCGCACAAGTAGTAACTGCAATTGAGGCCTATCTCGCAAGCAGCTTTATCTCAACAGTTGTGAATTCTGACTTACTAATCAGAAGGTTGGTGGAAACGGATCCTGAGCTTGCAAAGAGACAGTTTTCATTAAAAGAAATTTTCACACAGTGGGAAGACTTGAAATTCCTAGTTGCACGCTACCTCAAGGATCTTATCTTTCACGATTTAAAGAAAATAAAGCCGATGTACTTTTCTGTACTCGACATTGATTTTGGTAATATAGAGTGGCTTTTCAAAGCAATCCTCATCAGACATGATTGCGTACATAGGAATGGCTTCGATAAAGATGGAAATCAGCATCAGATTGAGTCGGATGCGATCATCGAATTAGTAAAACAGTGCACGCATCTTGTTTCTCAGATAGAGGAGCACCTGAGTGCTCGCTAAAATTCGGACAGGCATAACTTTAATGCCTTAATAATTTACCGATAACATCAGAGTTTAAAGAAGACACCATCCCCTCGGAGTTGCCGCAGGGCGAGTTGGCAAATTGCGTGAGTCTCGCCATGGATGGCGAGCTAGCTTTCGAGGGGAAGGGACGCCCCATTGGAAGCGTCAGCAAATTTGCCAATGAGCACAAGGGGCTTTCAACTCCGTTGGGGGCGTCATGGAGAATCCAAGGAGGATAGGACGAGCAGTCCTCCTTGGTCGACTTTTGATTAAAACATCAGGGGGTGAAGCCCCACGACTTTGACTTTTCTTTTAAAAAGAATCAAAATATCAAACTAGATTTGTGACATAAAAAAGCCCCGCGGTGTTAAACACTGCGGGGCTTTATTCATCTAAAGCGCAGCTAACATAACAGCTGCGCCACTAGACCAAGTTAGCTATTCAAGTCTTGAAAAAACTTCTTCACGCCATCAAAAAAACCTTCAGCCTTTGGGCTGTGCTTTCTTGACTCACCCGTTAGGGTGGCTTCAAATTCGCGTAACAGTTCTTTTTGACGTTCGTTTAAGCTAACCGGTGTTTCCATAACCACTTTGCAGAGCAAGTCGCCAACAGCATGGCTACGAACCGATTTAACCCCTTTGCCACGTAAACGGAACATACGACCCGTTTGTGTTTCGGCTGGGATTTTAAGGCTCACTTTACCATCCAGTGTGGGTACTTCAATCTCGCCGCCTAGGGCCGCTTTACTGAAGGATATCGGCACTTCGCAGTAGAGGTTGTTACCATCACGGACGAAAATCGCATGCTCACGCACACTGACCTGAACGTATAAATCCCCTGGAGGCGCGCCAAACTCACCTGCTTCGCCTTCACCGGCTAAACGAATACGGTCACCCGTATCGACGCCAGCTGGGATTTTAACTGATAAGGTTTTGCTCTTTTCAACACGGCCATCGCCATGGCACTTGGTACAAGGATCTTTGATGATCTTGCCGCGACCATGACAGGTTGGACAAGCTTGTTGTACGGCAAAGAATCCTTGACGCATTTGTACTTGGCCTTGGCCATGACAGGTGCCACAAGTGGTTGCTGAGGTGCCTTTTTTAGCGCCGCTGCCGTCACACAGATCACAACTTGCCAGTGTGGGTATACGTAATTCTTTGGTGAAACCTTTAACCGCTTCTTCCAGTGATAATTCGAGGTTGTAACGTAAATCTGAGCCTCGAGCCGCTTGACGTTGACCGCCGCCACCACGACGTCCACCGCCGAAAATATCGCCAAAGACATCACCGAAGATATCACCGAAATCGCCCTGTCCACCACCGTAACCACCGCCACCGCGATTAGGATCGACACCTGCATGACCAAACTGGTCATAAGCCGCTTTTTTGTCGGCGTCGGTTAGGATCTCGTAAGCTTCTTTAATTTCTTTAAAGCTAGCTTCTGCGGTTTTGTCGCCGGGGTTGCGATCTGGGTGAAATTTCATGGCCAGACGTTTGTAGGCCTTTTTAATTTCACGTTCGCTGGTGTCACGACTGACACCTAATACTTCGTAATAATCTCGCTTTGACATAATCTCATGCTTCTGGCTTAAGTTGAACAAACGGGCGTTAGGGTTGCCCCGTAACGCCCGCCTAGAAATTAACTATTTGAAATCAATCGATTTGATTGAGAACAAATCATTATTTCTTGTCGTCTTTCACTTCTTCGAATTCAGCATCGACAACATCATCGGCAGCAGCGTTAGCCTGTTTGCCCGCGTCGGCATTGTCGCCGCCTTGAGCTTGAGACTTAGCTTGAGCAATTTCCATCAGCTTAGCAGACGCTTCGATTAAGTTTTGAGTTGCCTTTTCAATGGCTTCTTTGTCATTGCCTTTGATGGCAGTGTCAACAGCAGCCATAGCAGCTTCGATCTTCTCTTTATCTTCGCTTGGCAGTGCATCGCCCGCTTCTTCAACTTGTTTCTTAGTCCCGTGGACTAAGCCGTCAGCTTGGTTACGTGCTTGCACTAACTCTTCAAACTTTTTGTCTTCATCTGCGTGAGCTTCAGCATCACGTACCATTTGTGCCACTTCTTCTTCGCTTAAGCCAGAAGAGGCTTTGATGGTGATGTTTTGTTTCTTGCCGGTTTTCTTGTCTGTCGCAGACACATGTAAAATACCGTCGGCGTCGATGTCGAACATCACTTCAATTTGTGGCTGGCCGCGTGGTGCAGGCTCAATACCGTCTAAATTAAACTGACCTAATGACTTGTTCGCGCTCGCTTGCTTACGCTCACCTTGCAGTACGTGAATCGTCACTGCACTTTGGTTGTCATCTGCTGTTGAGAACACTTGCTGCGCCTTAGTAGGAATCGTAGTGTTTTTCTCAATCAGCTTGGTCATTACGCTGCCCATGGTTTCAATACCCAAAGACAGTGGTGTTACGTCTAACAGTAATACGTCTTTCACTTCGCCCGACAGAACACCGGCTTGAATCGCAGCACCTACGGCAACGGCTTCATCTGGGTTCACGTCTTTACGAGGTTCTTTACCGAAGAAGTTTGTTACCACTTCTTGAACCTTAGGCATACGTGTTTGACCACCCACAAGAATCACTTCGTTGATGTCTGATACTGATAAATCAGCGTCAGCCAAGGCAACTTTTAATGGCTCTAATGTGCGCATAATCATGTCTTCAACCAGTGCTTCTAACTTAGCACGAGTGATTTTAATCACTAAATGCTTAGGACCGGTTGCGTCTGCTGTAATGTATGGCAAGTTAACTTCTGTGTGATTTGTGCTTGAAAGCTCAATTTTTGCTTTCTCAGCCGCTTCTTTCAGACGTTGCATTGCCAAGGCATCTTTACGCAGATCAAGACCTTGTTCTTTCTTGAATTCATCAGCTAAGTAGTTGATCAAACGGTTGTCGAAGTCTTCACCACCTAAGTGGGTATCACCGTTAGTTGCCAATACTTCAAATGTTTGGTCACCATCGTTGCTATCGATTTCGATGATAGAGATATCGAACGTACCACCACCTAAGTCGTATACCGCAACAATGTTGTCGCCTTGCTTCTTATCAATACCGTAGGCTAATGCAGCTGCCGTTGGTTCGTTGATAATACGCTTAACATCAAGACCTGCGATGCGACCGGCATCTTTAGTGGCTTGACGTTGTGAATCGTTAAAGTAGGCAGGAACAGTAATAACTGCTTCTGTTACTTCTTCACCTAAAAAGTCTTCTGCTGTTTTCTTCATCTTTTTCAAGATTTCAGCAGACACTTGTGGTGGTGCCATTTTATTACCACGCGATTCAACCCATGCATCACCGTTGTCGGCTGCAATGATTTTGAATGGCATGATGTTCACGTCACGTTGAACTTCATCATCTTTAAAACGACGACCGATCAAACGCTTAATCGCGAAGAATGTGTTAGTTGGGTTAGTCACAGCTTGACGCTTTGCTGGCGAACCGACAATGATTTCATCGTCTGTATAAGCGATAATTGACGGTGTAGTGCGATCGCCTTCAGCATTTTCAATAACACGTGCTTTGCCGCCATCGAGGACAGCTACACAAGAGTTCGTTGTGCCTAAATCGATACCAATAATTTTACCCATGAGGTCCTCCGGAAAATTTCATTCAATCTAAATTTGTTTAGTTGGTGTTGATATGAGGCTAGACGGTGTAAATACCAAGTCCATCATTAGCCACTTCTCTGCCTTGATACCTATATTGGGACAGGGAATTTAATTACAAGGGTTAACAAAAAAATTTTCTAATTTATCTTTCCCGCAGCAGTATCAAGATAAAATATTTATCACTGCAAAATAGTCTTGCTTATCAGCCAAGGCTGTTATTCAATCAGCCCCCATTGGGCGGGTGATTATCTATAGTAAGGTCATTAGAGTGAAGGCTTCAAATCTAGCGTATGTGTATGGCATGGCGGCGGTCTTTCTTTGGTCTACGGTTGCCACAGCATTTAAAATTGCTTTGAGCTATTACAGCCCGCTGCAATTAGTTTTTGTGGCTGTACTCACCTCCATTGTTGCCCTTAGCGGTATTCTCGCTTGGCAACATAAGCTCTCTTTGCTACCACAACAATTTTTGCGCCGACCCACTTTTTATTTAGTCACAGGGCTTATCAATCCTTTTCTTTACTACGTTGTGCTATTTAAGGCTTATGCCTTACTGCCCGCACAACAAGCCTTGTCACTTAATTACACTTGGGCGGTATTGTTGCCGTTACTCGCTGCGCCTTTGTTAAAACAGCACTTACGTAAAAGTGATATTGCCGCGGCTTTGATTGCCTACTCTGGAGTTTTTATCATTGCCACTGGCGGCGATATCAGCGGTTTTAACTTTGATAGCCCGCTCGGCATTGGCCTTGCCCTCACCAGTACCTTACTCTGGTGCTTATATTGGATCGTCAATACCAAAGATCAAGGCGATCCTGTGGTGAGTTTATTACTCAGTTTTCTCATCGGCTTACCTTTTATCACCGCCACGTTAATGCTGACCGATGTGATGCCAAGTTTTAGTGTTAAGGCAATATTTGCGGGTATGTATGTCGGACTATTTGAGATGGGCATTACTTTTGTGCTGTGGTTAATGGCGCTTAAAATGGCCACCCGCACCGCTAACATTAGCACTATGGTGTTTTTATCTCCGGTGATGTCAATTGGATTTATCGCATGGATTTTGCAAGAAACAATTACTACGGCCACGTATCTCGGGCTCGCTTTTATTCTGTCGGGTATGGTGTTACAGCAACTTTTACCGCGTTATATCGACCGAAACCGTAAACTAGGCCCAAAGCTAGCCAAATAAATCTCTATGTTGTAAAGGAGTAGACAATGACCCCTGCCGTTCGTCTGGCTAAGAAAGCCCAGATCCCGTTTGATATCCTTGAGTACAGCCACGACCCACACTGCGCGGCCTACGGCGAAGAAGCGGCCAACACGTTAGGATTAGATACCGCACAGGTATTTAAAACCCTGTTAGTGGCCACCGATAAAACGCACGCACCGCTTGCGGTCGCTTTAGTGCCGGTTGATCATCAGCTCAATCTCAAAACCGTAGCTAAATGTTTAGGACAAAAAAAGCTGCAAATGGCCGATGCAGAGTTAGCGCAAAAATCCTCGGGTTATCTTGTGGGCGGCATTAGCCCGCTGGCACAAAAAAAACCGTTACCCACCTTGATTGATGCTAGTGCGCAGAACTTTGATAGGATTTATGTAAGCGCCGGCCGCCGCGGTTTAGAAATTAGCTTAGCCGCTAATGATTTGGCCAAACTGTGCAAGGGAACATTTGCCGACATCAAGACGCTATAAGCGGCATCTAATATCATTACGATAGGTTTATCGTATTTAAAACGTTTGAAAAACCACCCATATCAAGCTATAAATTGTACAGTGAAAAATGAGGCTAAGGACAGTCAAATGGAAAGATCAACACTATGGATGCCAGAAAATAATATCGGCCGTCTCAGTTGGGTGGCGATGCTGCTTTGTATTGGCTTATTTATTTACGAATATTTTTGGGGTAATGACTTCACCACTATGGTGGTCATGCTGTACTGCAGTTTTATGCTGCCGGCGGTATTACTCACCCGCAGAGTGCAAGAAAAATACTTTATCTACACCTTGGAATACATTGTTCCGTTTCGTAAATTTACAGCATTGATGTCGTTGGTATTTCTTTGTATTTGGCTTATCGCCACGAGTCTGCAGCTATTCCATTAAGCTTCTTGTTTATCATCGTTTTATTTTTAATACTTTTAACCCTTAGCTCCTTCATTGCAAACCTTTACACCACCCTTCACAAAATATTTCACACCACGACATGCTGTTATAGCAATCGTATTAAGCGGAATCTATCGATTAATTCGCATAAAAAAGCCGTCGACGCATGGCGTTAACGGCTGCTTATTTCTAACAGAAAAACATTACACGCGGCTGGTGTAATCACCCCAGGCTAACCATTTATAGGTGGTTAATGCCTCAAGCCCCATGGGGCCACGGGCGTGGAGTTTTTGTGTGCTCACCGCGACCTCGGCGCCAAGGCCAAACTGACCGCCATCGGTAAAGCGCGTACTGGCATTAACATACACAGCAGCAGAGTTGACTTCATTCATAAAGTGCGCAGCAGCATGAATATCATCAGTTAAAATCGCTTCAGAATGGCCGCTAGAATAGTGACGAATATGGCCAATGGCGGCGTCAATATCGCTTACCACTTTGATACCTATGGTTAACGACAACCACTCGATACCAAAATCTTCAGGCTTGGCGAGGGAAAGATCAAAACCTAAGCCATCAAGCAATGTATAAGTTTGCTCACAGACTGAAAAACGCACACCTAAACGATGTAGATATTCGGCAATTTGCGGCACAAATGTGCTCGCCACCCGCTCATCCACCAGCAAAGTATCGAGCGCATTACATACTGTTGGACGTTGCACTTTGGCGTTAGCAATCACCGCGAGCGCACGTTCAAGATCGGCATTTTTATCAACATACAAATGGCAAATACCAATCCCCCCTAATATTACGGGGATTGTCGCCTGCTCTGCGCATAAACGCTGCAGCGCTTGACCACCGCGGGGCACTATCATGTCGACATATTGGTCAAGCTTAAGTAAACCTGTCACTAGTGCTCTATCTGGCGAGTCGATAAATTGCACCGCATCGATAGGCAAACCTTGGGCGACCACAGCGCTGCGGATCACGTCACTGATTAACTTATTCGATTGCAGGGTTTCTTTACCACCACGAAGAATAACCGCGTTGCCGGTTTTGAGTGCCAGCACCGCAATATCAACCGTCACATTGGGCCGCGCCTCATAAATAACTCCAATCACCCCAAGCGGTACTCGGCGGCGAGTGAGCCTTAAACCGTTATCGAGTAGTTGACTACCAAACTCTTCACCAACGGGATCGGCAAGACGAATAACGTCACTAATATCGCCAATAATGCTCGCTAAACGCGCCTCATCTAACAATAATCGGTCAATCATTGCATAGGTGAGCCCGTCTGCTTTAGCCGCAGCCACATCTTTGGCATTAGCGGCTAAAATCGCCAGCGTATTCTGGGTTAACGCATCGGCAATAGCTTTGAGTAATTCGGCTTTTTGGCTTGCCGTTAAGTTCGCTAAAGCATAACTTGCCTGTTTAGCATTTATGCCAAGTTGCTGTATATATTGCTCTTGCTGAATTTGACTCAAAACAGACCTCGCTTATAGGACTACCATGTCGTTGCGATGCACTATTGCATCACCATAATCGTAACCGAGTACTGACTCGATCTCGTCGGAATGTTTACCTGCGATTAAACCTAGGGCTTGAGCACAATAACGTGTCATTCCTTTGGCTATAACTTTACCCTGTTGATCGACTAATTGCAGCGTTGCACCGCGCTCAAATTTGCCTTTAACACCGACAATACCTTTAGACAATAGGCTGCGGCCCTTGTCTGTCACCGCTTTCACGGCGCCCGCATCGAGCACTAAAGAGCCTTGGGTCGCAGGGCCAGCTAAAATCCACTGTTTACGGCTTTCGAGCGGGTTTTCGATGGCACTAAAATGCGTGCCAACCGATTCTTTACTCACCACTTTTTTAATCACATCGGGGTGATGACCAGAGGCAATAACCACTTCAATCCCCGCACGGCGAGCAATATCCGCCGCCTCCAATTTAGTCGACATACCGCCTGTGCCTAAACCCGACACAGAACCGCCCGCCAGCATCCGAAGGCTATCGTCAATTTTGACTACCTGCGAAATCAGCTTAGCATCAGGATTAGTGCGTGGATCAGCATCGAATAAGCCTTTCTGATCCGTCAATAAAATCAATAAATCAGCATCACACAGCAGCGCCGCACGGGCCGACAGATTATCGTTATCACCCACTTTGATTTCGTTAGTGGCCACCGCATCGTTTTCATTAATGATCGGCACAATATTATTAGCCAGCAAAGCATTAAGCGTGTCGCGGGCATTCAGGTAACGTTCTCTATCCTGCAAATCAGCACGGGTCAGCAGCAATTGGCCGACATGCAGCCCATAAATACTAAAGAGTTGTGACCAAGCGAGGATCAACTGGCTTTGCCCGACAGCGGCTAATAATTGTTTATTCGCCATAGTGTCGGGCAGTGTCGGGTATTGGAGATGTTCGCGCCCAGCGGCAATGGCTCCTGAGGTGCATAATACGACTTCGACCCCTGACTTCATCAGTGCGGCCATTTGACGAGCAAGCTCAACCATGTGGGCTTTATCTAGCTGTTTACTGCCAGAGGTGAGCACACTCGTCCCTAATTTCACTACCACGCGGCGATACGCAATATCACTTAAGTTCATTATTCATTAGTAAAAAATAACCGAACAGCCCTTATACCTAATCCGCTGGGTAATTGGTAGCAAGGAGTGGCTAACTAGAGATAAATTTTACAGTTTGTTAGAAATCGCACATTAAAAAGGGGCATCGGTTAGATGACCCTTAAAAAATCTTATCTATTGTAGACAATATGCATACTCGTTTGCGCTAATCAGTATGACTCATAGTGCATACAAACATGACCGACGGCGCTGCACTATATACACGATTAACCGTAAATAAATTTAGCCAAAAACAGTGCTGCAATCACTAATATACCCACATTGAGATCGCTAAAACGACCGGTCATTAACTTAATCGCCGCATAGGAAATCATCCCGAAGGCAATGCCCGTCGCGATAGAAAAAGTCAGCGGCATTAAAATACACACCACAACGACAGGGGCGGCTTCGGTTAAATCTTCCCATTCCACATGCATAAGCCCTGACATCATCAAAATAGCCACATAAAACAATGCACCCGCCGTGGCGTAAGCGGGGATCATGCCTGCCAATGGCGATATAAATAACGCGGCAATAAACAGTAATCCCACCACCACAGCGGTTAAACCAGTACGACCACCCACACTGACGCCCGCGGTACTTTCTACATAGCTTGTTGTTGTCGATGTTCCAAACGCGGCACCTACAATCGTTGCTAAACTGTCGGCAGTTAAAGCACGATTTAAACGTGGTAAACGGCCCTTATCGTCAAGAAAACCACCGCGCTGCGCAACGGCAACTAAGGTACCAGAGGTATCAAATAGATCGACAAATAAGAAAGCAAATACGACCGATAACATACTGACTTCAAATACTTGAGATAAATCCATCTTCATAAATGTTGGCATAATAGACGGTGGCATAGACACAATACCGTTATACTGTACATCGCCAAATATCAACCCAAGACCGGTGATAATAAGGATGCTTAACATCACCGCCGATTTCATCCCACGTTGCACTAACGCAATAATCAGGAAAAAACCTAACACCGCCATCACTGCTGGAAAGGCAGTTATATCACCTAAAGTCACCAGCGTCGCAGGGCTTGCCACCACAATACCCGCACTCTTAAGGCCAATCAGCGCGAGAAACAAACCGATACCAGCGGCAATACCAATACGTAGCGACATGGGAATACTATTGACGATCCATTCTCGAATGCGCACTAAAGATAAAACGAGAAAGCAAATCCCCGACAGAAATACTGCGCCTAGGGCTGTTTCCCAGCTGTAGCCCATCTCACCGACAACCGTATAGGTAAAAAAGGCGTTAAGCCCCATACCAGGTGCAAGCGCAATGGGATAATTTGCCATCAAACCCATCACTAAACAGCCAACTGCAGCGGCTAAACAAGTGGCAACAAACACAGCCCCGTGGTCCATACCCGCATCAGCTAACATCATAGGGTTGACAAAAATAATGTAAGCCATGGTCATAAATGTGGTCAAACCTGCGATAGCTTCCTGCTTGAGGCTCGTTTGATTTTGTTTAAGTTTGAACAATTTCTCTAACATGAAACTGGATGCCTTTTTATTTTAAGTAGGTAGGGTCACTCAATATTACCATTTTTAAACATGGCTATATTCATTGCAAGTATAGGGAGTTTAGGCTGGTCAGGCCAGAAAATTGGCAAGGTATAACAACGGTAAAGTATCTAGCGACTCATTATAAATGCCAGTAACGATTTTAGTGGTATGAACGCTGGATGTAAGACTGAATGATTATTTCTAACGTGCTGCGAGAACAAAACTTTTAAAGTCCACCAAAAGCTCAGCCTGCGTTAATAAAAATCATTCATTTGAAAAAAAGACAAAAAAAAGCCTGCTCAATGAGCAGGCAAAGACATATTTCAAGCGTCCCTTTCGGGGAAGTACATTACCGCGCTAACGGGAAAAACCTGGTATATTCATGCAAAAACACAAACATACTACTTGAGTCTAAACACGCCAAAAAGGCGATACAAAGGTTGATGGATGATGGAAACTCAAACTTTAAGGAGGGTTAAACCTTAAAGCTCATGGCGAATAAACCGCCACGCAAAACATCAGTGTTAAACCAAGTGTTCTGCCAATAAATATGTTTTGTACCTGTATAAGACATAGTCAATGCTCCTCGTAAATGTGATTAAGTACTCTAGTAAAGCTTGGCTCGGTTCCTTGGAACTAGATTTTCTCATATCCATTGAGACGACTTGTCACTCGGGTCCTTGGAGAAATTTATCCATCCTGGATAGACTAGAGGGAATAGGCCAGTGCCTAATCCACGAAAATCATTATATGGTTTTGTAGTTTTATTACAACCTTTATTTGTATTTTTTTTGATTAAGGCTTTTTAATGTAATTAAATTACACAACTATAGTGAGGTTAATGGCGACCTGCTTCACATAAAAACAGAAATAATCCTGCAACCATCTAATAAATAAGATATTACAGAATTATTTCTATTTGTTACTACTACTCGTTAGCGATTGATCAGATATTGATACAAGCCCACCAGCGGGCTAGCCGTAGGTTTGCCATAGAGAGGATCGCCTTCAGTCGCACTACCTGCGATATCTAAGTGCATATAAGCTAATGGAATAGGTGCATTAATGCCATGGTCAAATAGCCCTGACGCTTTTAGCAAAAATGCGGCAGGATATTGATGTCCACGGGCGGTAATCGATGATGGCGCATTATTGGAAGATAATATTTCAGCAGCGCCTGACACATCGCGGATCTTCGCGAAGTCTTCAGGGCGTAATGTAGACACTTCAAAGGGTTCGCCCCACTGGCTCGCCTGTTGTTGTAAAGTTACAGCGCATTGCTGCGCACTCGCCACTGAGTTTTCCACCGCCGCGGGATAACTGCCATAGCAACGCACTACGTGACCTGTGAGTGTTGCTACTGAAAACATCTCAGGCTTCACCGCCGACACGGCTTTGATGCGTAAATGGCTCAGTAAATCCGCCAGCACTAAGCGCCCTTCGGCATCGGTATTACCAATACGCACGCGTACGCCCGCATGGCTGGTGATGATTTCGTCTGTCACAAAAGCTTCACTACCAATACTGTTACGCACTAAACCTAACTCGGCAATCACTCGAATCCCCTTAGGCTTGAGCATTGATAGAGTTTTGAATAGCCCCGCTACAGCAGAGGCGCCGCCTTTATCGCGGCTCATGCCTGCCATAGTACCGCCAACTTTGAGATCAGCGCCGCCAGTATCGTAAATCACGCCCTTACCCGCAAACAGGAAAGTGCGAGTGACTTCGCCCTCGGGTAGATATTCTAATTTTACTACGCGGGGTTGATGACGACCGACAGCAAAAGAGGAACGCGCCACTGCACTTAATAATGGATAATCACGCTCTAAAATATCTCTGTCTTCCACCACCGCTGTTTTAATCACGCTACCCGCTAAAGATTGCAGACAATAATCGGCAAACGCTTTAGCCGACATACGCTCAGGCTCTGTACCACATAAATCCCGTGCTAATACGCGGCCCGCTTCTAAGGCATTGAGTAAATTGCTGTTATGAGTTGATAACGATAATAGCCCTATCGCCTCAAATGCAGGTGTTAAACGTGTCGCTTCACGCAGCTCTAGGGTTTGCCACAGTTCTTGACCGCAGGCTAACGCCGCAACTTCAGCGGCAAAACCAAAACGCGCGTCCTTCGATGGCGCGACATATAATAGCGGACGTTTCGCCCCAGCCTCTTTTGCAATGGTAATAGCCGCTCTTGCCGCATCGGCATACACACGCACATCGACATACTCGTCGCTCACTTGGGTAACAGGCGCGATGATCAAACGCCCTCCCGCAAGCCCTGGTGCAAACAGTAATGTTGGGCTCTTACCGACACGCTTATCGACATGGGCACCGTGCTTGGCCAATAAGCCTATCTCATCAAAAATGATGGAATCCAGATCAGGCGTTACCACCACAACAGCATCCCAGCCTTCACCATTAAAAATGGCATTTTCTGCTTTTACATCAAAGAAGTTAACTTGAAACATGACCCATCCTTTTTCATTATTGTGCCTACATTATTCCCGCTCTATCACCTAATTACCAATCTAAACGTGGTATCAACACTCGCGAAAAAAACCGAACTGGAAACTTTGCCTGCCAGCTCAAAAAAAGCCTGTGGCACTGAGATTATTTGGCTGCGCAGAATGTGCTAGAATGGCCACAAATTTGCCCTATACCCACAAGACCTTATGAGGGACACTCAAGTGACAGCCTTAAGTCAGTTATACCCACAGCCTTTATGGCAATGGTTTGAACAAATTTGTGCGATTCCACACCCATCCAAGCATGAGCAAGCCTTAAGCCAGCACATACAAGCCTGGGCTAAAAGCAAACAACTTGCTGTAGTCGAAGATGCCGTTGGCAATTTGATCATCCGTAAACCAGCGACGCCCGGAATGGAAGATCGTAAAATAGTGGTTATTCAAGCCCATATCGATATGGTGCCGCAGAAAAACGCCGACAAAGTACACGATTTTACTAAAGACCCTATCGAAGCTTATGTCGATGGCGATTGGGTTAAAGCCAAGGGCACCACCTTAGGTTCAGATAACGGTATCGGTATGGCATCAGCGCTGGCAATTTTAGGCAGCAACGATATCAAGCACGGTCCATTAGAAGTACTGCTGACCATCGATGAAGAAGCCGGCATGACTGGCGCCTTCGGTTTACAGGCGGGCATGTTAGACGCTGAGATTTTGATCAATACCGACTCAGAGCAAGAAGGTGAGATTTACATGGGCTGCGCCGGTGGCGTTGACGCTCAAATCACTCTGCCTATGGTGTGGCAAGCCTCTGAGCAAAGTTACTCAGCCTTTAGCCTGCACTTATCAGGCTTAAAAGGCGGCCACTCTGGGGTGAACATTCACTTAGGTCGCGGTAATGCCAATAAGTTATTGGCGCGTTTCCTCTTTGAAAACGCCGATGATTTAGCCTTAGAGCTGACACAATTTAGCGGCGGTTCACTACGTAATGCCATCCCACGTGAAGCCAACATCAGCTTTATGTTGCCTGAAGAAAACCTCAGTGCTTTACATGAGAAAGTCGCTGAGTTTGAGGCTCTGATCCGCACCGAACTCGCCATTGCCGACCCAGATATACGTTTAGTGCTAAACACTATCCCTACGCCAAAACGGGTGATGAGCGAAAACAGCCAAAATACGTTAATTGACTTGCTGCATGTGTGCCCAAATGGCGTGATCCGCATGAGCGATGAAGTCGAAGGAGTCACTGAAACCTCACTCAACATTGGCGTTATCAGCACTGACGATGAACAAGTCACTATCTTGTGTCTTATTCGCTCACTGATTGATTCTGGCCGCAGCCAAGTTGAAGGCATGTTAACTGCGTTGACTAACTTAGCCGGAGCCGATATTGATTTAAGCGGCGCCTATCCTGGTTGGAAGCCAGATAACAGTTCGCCTGTAATGGCGATAGTGCGCGAAACCTATCAAGATATTTACCACAAAGAACCGGTGATCATGGTTATCCATGCGGGTCTTGAGTGTGGTCTATTCAAGAAACCTTACCCAGAAATGGATATGGTCTCGATTGGCCCCACAATCCGTTATCCACACGGGCCAGATGAGATGGTAAACATCACTACAGTCGGCCAGTACTGGACCTTGTTACTGGCTGTACTCGAGCGCATTCCCGTTAAGGCTTAAGCCTTCAACGAAGCTTGCTTACTCTGTCCGCTTTTAATATAAAGCCGCATCTACTTAATGCCGATGCGGCTTATTTTTAGCACTAGCCTGAAAACTTAGTCACGTTGCTAAGCGTTATTAAAACACTAAATTTAGTTGCGTTTGGGCTGGGATAAGCGTGGGAATAATGTGGATAGAATCTGCCAACCCAACCGAAATCCCCAGTAGCCGAATGCCGCGCCCCTCCTGCCTTACCATCGCTTGCGCAAGTAGCTCATAAAACATCTCAATTGAGACTTGGTCACTGCGATGTTCAATAGTGGTCTGCTTAAAATCGTTAAATTTGAGCTTTACCACTTGTTTGCATATTTGTCTGTTTTTAGCGCCGCGATCCAAGCGCTGCAGCAACTCTTGAATTAATCCTGGTATAATTTGTTGGCATTGCACTAAATGATAGATATCTTTTGCCAGGGTAGTTTCTACACCGACTGATTTACGCTCTCTGTCAGCAGAAATACCACGCTCATCTATACCGTGAGAACGCTCAATCAATACACTGCCAAATTTGCCAAATCGCGCCACAAGCTCAGTTTTAGAATAGGCTTGTACATCACTGCAGGTATGGAGCCCTAACAAGGCTAACTTTTCAGCGGTAACTTTACCTACACCGGGAATTTTTCGTAAGGATAAGGTTTTAACGAACTCAGGCACAGTATCTGGCGTGATCACATATTGACCATTGGGTTTATTCAAATCCGATGCGATCTTTGCGAGAAACTTAATCGGCGCTATACCTGCTGATGCCGTTAAACCTGTTTCTAGTAAAATATCACGGCGAATAGCTTGGGCTATTAAGGTAGCAGAACCTTTATATTGTTGGCACTCACTCACGTCTAAATAGGCTTCATCGAGGGACAGCGGCTCAATCAATGACGTATAGCGGGAAAATATTTCACGGATCTGCAACGACACTTGTTTGTAAACCTGCATACGACCAGGTACCAGAATAAGTTCAGGGCACAATTTAAAAGCATAAGCCGTGGCCATCGCTGAACGTACGCCAAATTTACGCGCCTCGTAACTACAAGTGCTAATAACGCCGCG
Organism: Shewanella glacialipiscicola; assembly: GCF_023283485.1. Lineage (GTDB taxonomy): Bacteria > Pseudomonadota > Gammaproteobacteria > Enterobacterales > Shewanellaceae > Shewanella > Shewanella glacialipiscicola. The sequence continues at coordinate 78,396 of NZ_JAKILU010000016.1, read as the reverse complement.
GCGATCGCTACTACCGCCCACCGCTAACGGTTTGCCAAGGTACTCAGGAAAGTCACGCATTTCCACTGCGGCAAAATAGCAGTCCATATCGATGTGAATAATTTTTCGCACGTTGAATCCTCCAACGCCAAAATACTGTATATAAAAACAGTTATCAAGCATTGTAATGTACACCGCACAACTTTTATGGCGGATAAACACGCCAGGGTCTATTAAACTTGAAATGCTGGATTTGAGTTTAAGGAAGGCAACTAGGGGCGTTATTAGTCTGGCGCTGGTAGTGTAAGGGCGACAGAAAAGTTGTAAGGTGTGAATCGCGGGCTTGTCGTGTAGGAAGGTAGTCTAGATAAACCCCAGCGCTAAGTTTTTTAGCGCTGGGATTATAAATTACATCTTAGTTTGTAAATAATTTTGTAACCCGATACGGTCAATTAACCCGAGTTGTTTTTCGAGCCAATACATATGATCCGCTTCTGTATCGTCGAGTAACACTTCGAGAATTTCGCGGGTCTGGTAATCTTGCTTTTGCTCACACAGGGCAATCACTTGGCGTAAATCATCTGCGACCTTGTACTCGTAGGCGAGATCGTTACGCATCATTTCGGTTACATCTTTACCTATGTTTAATGCCTCACGGGCGGCAACATCAGGTATACCTTCGAGAAATAAAATACGCTGCACTAACTTAGCGGCATGGGCTTTTTCATCATCTGACTCATGGGCAATGCGCTCATAGAGCTCATTAAATCCCCAATCTTCATACATATGGGCATGGACAAAATATTGATCCATGGCCGAGAGTTCTCCCGTTAGGAGTCGATTTAACGCATCGATAACGTCTTTATCGCCTTTCATATTCCGCTCCTATTGGTCGCTAATTTGCGATTGTAGATAATTTTGAATACCGGTTAAGCTAATAAGCTCTTGCTGCGATTCAAGCCAATCTAAATGTTCTTCTTCGTCTTCGAGAATTTCTTCTAGCATATCGCGGCTCACATAGTCCTGCTCAGCTTCACACAAGCTAATCGCATCACGCAGTATAATGAGTTGCTCTTGTACCATGGCCGCATCGCAGCCGAGCATTTCTTCGCTATGCTCACCAATACGCAGCTTTTCAAGTTGCTGCAAATTAGGTAATCCTTCTAAAAACAATACCCGCTCGATGAGCTTATCGGCATGCTTCATATCTTGAATGGATTTTTTATATTCAACGTGATTAAGCTTCTCAAAGCCCCAATGTTTAAACATGCGGGCATGGAGAAAATATTGATTGATGGCAGTCAACTCACAGGTAAGCACCCGATTCAGTTGTCCAACCACTTTAGGATGACCTTTCATAAGTTACTATCCTTGGTAAACGAGAAAAGATTGATCTATATCAAACGACTAGCCTAGTACAATTTGACCTATAACTCAAATTATCTTTATATTTCACTTACTTAATGATAAAAACCGTTCTCATTCACACTTAGATTCACAGGCCATCTTACTCATATCATAAGGATAAATCTCAAACGGTTAGCCCATACAGATAAATCTGAGGCCAAAAAATAGCCTCCACAATGGGAGGCTATTATTTAACCTGAACTAGAGATAAGTTTTACGTCTCTACAGGTCATTTAGTTAAGACAATTAAATAATACGGTCTTTTGTTAACTTCTCACGGCGCGCTTCTTCAGCGGCCATACGACGCTTACGTTTGTCACAAGGGTCATCACAATCACACGCTTTCTCAATCCCTAGAACACCTAAACCGCCACAACTTCCTTCAACGGCCTTGCGCTTGATGAGATAACCTATCGACATGAGCAAAAAGAATAATAACAAAATCACAAATGCCGCGATAAAAGAGGTCATGGTTTACTCCAAAAACTAGATAAGGAAAGGCTTGAAGGCGTCGCTGTAATAAACCTTAAATCCGTCGCCTTGCTTTTCAATTAGCATTATCGCCAAGTGTTGCTGCTTGGCAAGCTCCAATGATGCTTCTGTACCTAAAACCATCATCGCCGTCGCAAAACCGTCAGCTGTCATACAATTTTGATGCAATATTGTCACGGATGCGAGTTTATGATTAATCGGCATGCCAGTACGCGGATCAATTATATGGGTAAAACGCTGGCCATTTTCTTCATAATAATTACGATAATCGCCTGATGTCGCCATTGCCATGGTACCCGGCGCGATAATTTGTTGTATCGCTTCAGTACCATCGTCGGTCGGTTGCTCTATTGCAACGCGCCAAGCACTGCCATCGGCCTTAGTGCCTTTGATACTCAGCTCGCCACCAATTTCAACTAAATATCCAGCAGCGTTGTATTTATTAAGAATGGAAGCCACTTTATCAACCCCAAATCCCTTCGCAATCGATGATAAATCCACATACAAATGCGCGTTATGTTTGATTAGACGATTACCCTCAATAGAAAGTTCATTAATACCGGTTTTTGCTTTAGCGGCATCGATATCCGCCGGCGTCGGCACTTTTGTCGGGCGCTTATCAGGGCCAAAACCCCACAGGTTAACTAAAGGACCTAAGGTAATATCCAGCGCTTTATCCGTCACTTGATATAAACGAATTCCTTCTTCGACGACCTTAATCGTGTCTGGCGATACTTCAACACTTTGTTCCAATGGCAATTGGTTGAAACGAGATAATTCTGAATTAGGTCGGTATGTCGACATTTCGTCATTGACTAGCTCAAGGGCTAAATCAATTTCCTCTTGCAGTAACTGCACTGTGGGCATCTGCTCGTTTGATACCACTTTAATGTGATACGTAGTGCCCATAGTGCTGCCAGACAACGAAATCATTTCGTTCTGTTTGGCACAAGCTGAAACAAAAAAGGCCAGCCCTAGAAGGACCAGCCAATTTACTGAATGCTTTAATACTGAGCTATTGATTTTTAAGGTCTGAAACATAATGACCTACCACTCTTATTTGTGCCCTTAAACGCAAAAGTTGCAGATGAAAGGCTATCCTTAACATCTGCAACTCTTTTATCTAGGACTAATGAACATTAGCCGCCGAAGTCATCCAACAAGATGTTTTCGTCTTCGACACCAAGATTTTTCAACATACCAATTACGGCAGCGTTCATCATTGGAGGTCCACACATGTAGAACTCACAATCTTCTGGTGCATCATGGTTTTTCAGATAGTTTTCATATAATACGTTATGAATAAAACCTGTGTAACCATCCCAGTTATCCTCTGGTTGAGGATCTGAAAGTGCCACATGCCATACGAAGTTATCATTCTCAGCCGCGAGGCCATCGAAGTCTTCTACGTAGAACATTTCACGCTTAGAACGTGCACCGTACCAGAAGCTCATCTTACGTTTAGAGTGCAGACGCTTCAGTTGGTCGAAGATATGTGAACGCATTGGCGCCATACCCGCACCACCGCCGATAAACACCATTTCAGCATCGGTATCTTTCGCGAAGAATTCACCGAATGGGCCTGAAATCGTGACTTTATCACCAGCTTTCAAGCTCCAAATGTAAGATGACATCTTACCGCAAGGCAGAGTCAGGTTACGTGGTGGAGGCGTAGCAATACGCACGTTCAGCATAATAATACCGAACTCTTCTGGGTAGTTAGCCATCGAGTATGCACGAATCGTTTCTTCATCAACCTTAGACTCAAGATTGAAGAAACCAAAGTGCTCCCAGTCGCCACGGTATTTTGCAGGTACATCAAAATCTGCATATTTAACATGGTGAGCCGGAGCTTCGATTTGAATATAACCACCAGCACGGAATGGTACAGACTCGCCATCAGGAATTTGCAGCTTCAGTTCTTTAATGAAAGTGGCTTTGTTATCGTTAGAGATAACTTCACATTCCCATTTCTTGATACCAAAGATTTCTTCGTCAAGCTCGATTTCCATATCGTTCTTAACGTTAACCTGACAAGAAAGACGACAACCTTTACGGGCATCACCTTTGCTGATGTGATCAAGTTCGGTTGGCAAAATATCACCGCCACCAGACTTAATCACCACGCGACATTGACCACATGAGCCACCGCCACCACACGCGCTCGATACGAAGATACCGCTATTAGCCAAAACGCCTAACAACTTACCACCAGCACCGGTTGTAATTGCTTTTTCAGGATCGTCATTGATGCCGATCGTGATGTCACCGCTAGCCACTAACTTAGACTTAGCGAATAAAATCACTAATACCAAGATGAGGACGATAGCAGTAAACATACTCACACCGAGGTAAACCTCAAGCGGAGTAGATTTAAAAATACCAAGAATATCCATTAACTTATCCTTAGAAGGTCCAATTCAAGAAGCCGTTATGCATCTCTTACAGAGACACACCAGAAAACGACATGAAACCTAAGGCCATTAAACCCGCAGTAATAAAGGTAATACCTAAACCACGCAGACCGTTAGGCACGTCGGCATACTTCAGCTTCTCACGGATACCGGCCATCAATACGATAGCTAATGCCCAACCTACTCCTGAGCCGAAACCAAACACCACACTCTCGCCTAACTTGTAGTCACGCTCGACCATGAATGATACCGCACCGAAAATCGCGCAGTTCACTGTGATCAAAGGTAAGAAAATACCTAATGCGTTGTACAAAGGCGGAAAGTACTTGTCTAGTGCCATTTCCAGAATTTGAACCAAAGCCGCAATCACACCGATAAAGGTAATGAATTTCAAGAAGCTTAAGTCAGCTTCAGGTGCGCCAGCCCAAGCAAGTGCACCAGGAGCAAGTAGCCCTTGATAGATAACTTGGTTTGCTGGGACAGAGATAGTTAACACTACAACTACCGCAATCCCTAGGCCCATAGCAGTGGTCACTTTCTTAGACACAGCCAAGAAAGTACACATACCTAGGAAGAAGGCCAGTGCCATGTTTTCAATGAAAACAGAGCGAATTAACAGGCTAATATAATGTTCCATCGCACTTACCCTTTTGCTTCAACTTGCTCTGGCTTATAGGTACGTATAATCCAAATCAGAATACCGATCAGGAAGAACGCACTCGGAGGCAGTAGTAGCAAACCGTTTGGTTGATACCAGCCGCCATCAGAGATCTTGTGCAGGATTTCAACACCGAACAGAGAACCGTTACCAAACAGTTCACGTACGAAGCCAACCGCTAACAGAATGACACCGTAACCTAAACCGTTACCGATACCATCCATAAAGCTCAACATTGGCGGTGTTTTCATCGCGTAGGCTTCGGCGCGCCCCATTACGATACAGTTCGTAATGATTAAGCCCACGAATACCGACAGCTGCTTAGAGATCTGATAAGCATAAGCCTGTAGCAATTGGTCAACCACGATCACCAAAGAGGCAATAATGGTCATCTGCACGATAATACGCACACTGCTTGGAATATGATTACGGATCATTGAGATAAACAGGTTCGAAAACGCAGTTACCGCAGTTAACGCCAACGCCATTACCAGCGCAGTTTCGAGTTTACTCGTTACTGCTAATGCACTACATACACCCAGTACTTGTAAAGCAATCGGGTTGTTGTTGACTATAGGTCCTGTCAGAACCTGTTTCAGTTCTTTAGCGTCAGACATTAGCTGAGACCTCCATTGCGGGCTTTTTCAATGAAACTCGCAAAACCTTCTTTTCCTAACCAGAATGTCAGTGAATGTTGCACACCGTTACTGGTTAAAGTTGCACCAGACAATGCATCAACACCGTATTCAGTGCTAGCAACTGCTGGGTTTTTAGTCACGCTGATAGCAAGTTTACCTTGCTCATCAAATAACTTTTTGCCATGCCATTTCGCTTTCCACTGTGCATTTTGTACTTCGCCACCTAAGCCCGGCGTTTCACCTTGCTCGTAGTAGACTAAGCTTTGCACTGTGTTTAGGTCAGCATCCATCGCAAGGAAGGCATACATAGTTGACCATAGGCCATAACCATGTATTGGCAGAATGACACTCGTTAATTTACCTTGTTCATCACGAACCAGATAAACCACGGCGTTATCCGCTACACGCTTCACTGAAGCAATGTCATGCTCAGGTACAAATGAGGTTTTCACATCACGAGACGCTTTACGTTGATCGAATGTGTCAGCATCAACACCCTCAACCCAAGCACCCGTTTTCAAATCGACCAGTTTAGCTTCGATGTGTTTGCCATATGTATCCAGAATTTGCGCTTTGGTGACCTTGCCAGCTTTAGTATCGATAAGACCTGCAGCTTCCAGAATGTACTTTTGCTTATCAAGCAGTTTATTTTCTGCTTGAGTCGGTCTCAGTAATACGGCTGCCGTAGATACAAATATCGCACAAATCAAACATAGGCCAACGACGACAAATAAGGTTCTGCCGAACGAATCTTTATTATTAGCCACGGGCAATCCTCCGCTTGATATTTGCCTGAACCACAAAGTGGTCGAACAATGGCGCGAACAAGTTAGCAAACAAAATTGCCAACATCATGCCTTCAGGGAATGCAGGGTTAATCACGCGGATAAACACAGCCATTGCACCAATCAAGATACCGTATGCCCATTTAGCTTGATTAGTAAATGACGCTGACACTGGGTCTGTCGCCATAAAAATCATACCAAACGCAAAACCACCTAACACTAAGTGCCAGTACCAAGGCATTGCAAACATTGGGTTAGTGTCACTACCGACAAAGTTAAGCAGCGTAGAAATGGCAATCATACCGACCATTACACCGCTAACGATACGCCATGATGCGATACGAGTGTAGATGATGACCAAACCACCTAACAGAATCGCTAATGTAGACACTTCACCGACAGAACCAGGAATGAAACCGAAGAACGAATCCCACCAGTTTTGGTTGATTGCGTAATCTAACGTGCCTGCTGCAGCTTGGCTCAGTGCTGTCGCACCTGAGTAGCCGTCAGCCACAACCCATGAGGTATCACCTGACATGTTCAACGGATAAGCGAAGAACAAGAAGGCACGACCCGCTAGTGCTGGGTTTAAGAAGTTACGTCCTGTACCACCGAATACTTCTTTCGCCACGACCACACCGAAGGTGATACCCAGCGCGACCATCCATAATGGAATAGTGGCTGGCAGCGTTAAAGCAAACAGGATAGAAGTCACGAAGAAACCTTCGTTAATTTCATGACCACGGATAGAGGCGAACAGTACTTCCCAGATACCACCTACGGCAAAGGTCACCGCATAGATAGGTAGGAAGAAACAAGCGCCGTACCACATCAGTGCTGGCCAGCCAGAGTTTGCAGTCAGTTCAGTACCAAATAGGCTGAACAAGCTGACTTGCCATACATCAGGAGTCGCAAAACCCGCGATTAATGCAACTTGAGCTTGTAAACCTACGTTGTACATCCCCACGAACATGGCAGGGAAGGCACAAGCCCAAACCGTAATCATCATACGTTTTAGGTCGAGGTTATCGCGAACGTGGGTTTTGCCCTTGTTCACTTTGCCTGGAGTATAAAAAATCGTATATGCCGCTTCAAACAGGGCATAAAACTTTTCGTATTTACCGCCCTTCTCAAAGTCGGGCTCAATACGTTCGAAAAAATCTTTCAAGCTCATTAGCCTTCCCTCTCGATCGTATTTAAACAGTCACGCAAATATGAACCGTAGTCATACTTGCCAGGACATACGAACGTACACAGTGCGAGATCTTCTTCATCTAACTCTAATGCCCCTAAAGTAGCAGCACCATCAAAGTCACCTGAAATTAAATCACGCAGCAGCATAGTAGGAAGAATGTCCAATGGCATGACACGCTCATAGTTACCAATAGGTACCATAGCGCGGTCTGAACCACCTGTACTGGTCGTCATATTGAACAGACGAGAAGGAACAAGATGCCCTAAGAATGCACGAGTAATAGAATATTTGTCTGAACCAGGTAAAACCCAGCCTAAAAATTCTTTCTCTGTGCCTTCTTCTAGCAAACTGACTTGAGTATGGTAACGACCTAAATACCCCTGTGGGCCAACAGCTGTACGACCGTTCAGAACTGAGCCTGAAATTAGACGAATATTGCCATCTAAGGCTTCACCGGCTGTTAGTTCCGTCATACTGGCACCCATTACAGTGCGAAGTAGTCTTGGCTTAGCCGCTTTAGGGCCTGCGATCGCAATAACACGTTCGGTATTGAGTTCACCCGTCGTAAATAACTGACCAACAGCTATTACGTCTTGGTAACCAATATGCCAAACGGTACGTTTTGCAGAGGCAGACAATAAAAAGTGAATGTGAGTACCGACTAATCCTGCAGGGTGCACACCGGCAAATTCTTCAACTTGGGCGTTTGCGGCAGGAATATCAGCGCCAGGCGCTTTACAAAGGTAAACTTTACCGTCAGTAAGTCTTGCTAAAATCTTAAGACCGTTAGCAAAATCTTCTTTATGCTCACGGATCACCACAACGGGATCAGCGGCAAGAGGTTGAGTATCTATTGCGGTGACAAAAATACCAGCAGCAGAAGAGTCTACAGCAGGCACTTTGCTAAAGGGACGAGTTCGCAAAGCAGTCCATAAACCTGATTCAATCAGATTGTCACGGACTAACTGTGAGTCAAGCGTATCGAGCGCAGTGGCATCATATTTAGCAAAGGTAACGCTTTCGTTTCCTTCCACTTCAATGACAACAGACTGCAGAACACGCTGAGCGCCCCGGTTAATGTCTAATATAGTACCACTGGCTAAAGCCGTATATTTAACGCCTAAATTCTTCTTATCTTCAAAAAGAACCTGGCCTTTTTGTACTTTATCGCCCACTTTGATCTTCATCGTTGGACGTAAGCCAATATACTCTTCACCCAAAGTAGCTACATGTCTAATGGCTGGGCCATTATGGATAACTTGCTCTGGTCCGCCTGCTATAGGCAGTTCCAATCCTTTCTTAATTGTAATCATATCCACAAGCACTACGTTTGAAGGAAAGACAATGCGCCGCGTTCCTGCTAAATACGTAAGTTTTAAACAAAAACCTACTGCATTGAGCTAGCGCAGGTTTAAATACAGAAATGCGATCGCAATCACGCTGGTCGCGCGCAGTTTACCCCAATTGACTTGGCATCGCCACGAAAATTATGGGTGATTTAAAACCTACAATTCGGTTTTAAAAGAATCGTGCACTACGGAGTTCTGCTTCCAACTGAATGAGCGATCAGAAAGAGAGAATATTACGACCACGAAGTACTATAGCATTAATATTTAAAGATTTAATTTAGCCAAACGTCGACACTTCAGCTAAACACAGTGAAATTGATCTTATTTGTTTCAATTGATTTAAATTCAAACGAGATTAACCTCAACTCAAAAGCGTAATTGATAGCCTAAATAGCTAATACGTCCATTTTCAGATCGAATTCCACTATTTGATGCTGTCGAGACTAATGTCTCATCTAAGAGGTTTTCTATACGAAAATAAATCTCATTATGGCGGTCAAAATGATAGTTTGCCGCTAAATCGACCCGCCATTGCGCCGCGATAGGTTGTAATTGTGCACCAAACTGACCCATTTCCCGCTCAGATTGATAAAAGACATTGGCATTGAGCGCATATTCGTCATATTTCATCCCAGCACTCAACTGAAGTTGTTGTTCTGGTAACCAAGCCACTCTATCGCCAGCCACGACGCAGCCCTGGATTTCATTGCAACTATTGGTTTGATACTCAGAGTTAGAATATTGGTAATGCAGCGTCAAAGGTAACTGCACACTGCCAACATCCCATTGATAGCCAAGATCCAGCTCAACGCCTTTGGTCAGTACATCGGTAACATTACCTTGAACCCACAAACGACTATCAGCACAACTTGCATAGGCATCACAGCTCACATGCAGGTTATCAAAATCTTGAATGTACGTTTTAATACCGGCATTAAAACGGTTGCTGGCATATTGGGCACTGACTTGATAATGCAATGACACTTGCGCTTCTTGATCAAGATTGCCCGCACTCGCCGCTGTCCATGAGCGGCGAATATCGGTACTGAGGCGCCAATCTCCTGCATCATATAAAACGCCTAGTTGCGGCATCCAATCGCTATCGGAAAAATCAACCGCATCGAGCCCCACATAAGCGATGTCGACCTCGCGGGTAACGTCGACTTGCTCATAGGCTAACGCGAGCTTGAGCTGTAATCCCGCCCAATTAAATAACGAGTCGATTGCTGAAGTGAATGCAGTTGCATCGTCGGTATAGGCTGATAGCGCATTGGGCGCATCACTCATTAAACTTAAATCTTGCTGCCATAAGCTCTGCTGGTCGCCAAAGTGCATTTCGGCTTTATCGGTATGGTATCGGGCGCTGTAGATAATTTGGTGAGCGCCGTATTGATTCACCGATTCTGTTTGCATACCAAAGGAGCTGTAATCATTATCTTGCTGTAGTGAAGCCACCGCTACGCCATTAACCGTGGGCTGGCGTTCAAATGCTGCAATTGTAGCAAGGCTCCTCGCATCAATCATCTGGCCATCAAATTGATTAAGTTGATTTAATTGTTGTGAATAGGATTGGTAATAGAAGTCGGTAATGACTTTATCGCCTCCCGCTAGTGCAACTTGGTGCGAGAGTTGATACTTATGATGTCGTCCTTGGTGTTTATCCGCCGCGGTTACCGCATAGAGGCGCATTGGATCTTGCTGCCAATCAGCCTGCGTTAATCCAAGTAGGGAGCGGTAGCTATCATCATCGAGAAATTGATAGGTAAATTCAGTCACTTGCGGATTTCTGGCACCGAGTAAACTCGAAGCGTTGATTTTAAATAACATATCTGTCGTTTGACGGTCTGTATCCTGACCATTAAACAAGTGGTCGCTACTACTAGCGTCATTGTAATTAACCGCGAGTACCATGCCATAGTCTTTTGTTTTCACCCCCCAATTCACATCAACGCTATAATCTGAATCGGTATTTCCCTCCAAAGTCGTCTTACTATGTTCCGCTTGTTCAGCCACCTGTAAAGTTTGATAACTCACTACCCCAAATGCCCCTTGGCCACCCACTGCCATATTAGCCATCGGCGTCGCGTTGACACTCTGCTGTTGCAGTAAATTAGGTAATAATTGTAATTGCGGCGCAGCATAAGGCGCGGGAGAGAAATACACTCTATCTTGTAATACTGCTATGCCTTGGCTCGTGCTGCGCATACTGATGCTCGCGGGGTTACCACTGAGATCTGCAGGTAAAACGGTCAATGGCGTTAATTGTTCTAAAGCTAAACTACTTTGGGATGAATGAAATGTACTGTTAAGTTTATTAAGCTCGAGCAGTTGACTGTAAAGGTCATCGGCGAATGCATTGTTAGAACAAGCCAAAGATACCGAAATAGCACAGAGCGATACAGTGAAGTAATGAGTAGGCATACCAAACTCCCAAAAACTTTGTTAGCACACGATATTTTTGTTATCAGATTGTAAAGTAGCTGAATTGGTTTGAAAAAAAAAGCGACTTAGGTCGCTTTTTTTCATTAATTGCAGGAAACAGAATTTACTAAGTAATTATGCTAAAAAACTGTGGGCAATAATTACAATTTACCTAAAATTTCATCGCTTAGTTTCAAATCATCATTACGATTGACACTCACGCCAGCCGCAATGATATTACGAGCAATATCTTGTGCCTGCTCTAATGAATGCATCTCATAAGTACCACACTGGTACTCGTTAAGTTCTGGAATTTCTGACTGTTCAACCACTTTAAGCACGTCTTCCATTGCAGCTAACCAAGCATCCGCAACTTGGCGCTCTGTCGGCTCACCAATCAAACTCATATAGAATCCGGTACGACAACCCATAGGCGATATATCAATAATCTCAACGTTGTTGCTATTTAAGTGATCACGCATAAAGCCAGCAAATAAATGCTCTAAAGTATGAATACCACGCTCACTGAGGATCTCTTTATTCGGAGCACAAAAACGTAAATCAAATACCGTAATCGCATCACCCTTAGGTGTGCTCATATGTTTAGCTACGCGCACTGCAGGTGCATTCATCCGAGTGTGATCAACAGTAAAACTATCAAGTAGTGGCATAAGGCTCTCCAAATTCTCAGGGCGACACAACGCCGCTATAACAGTGGGTTTATGGTTTTAAAGCATAACACCAAAATAATTATGCCGATAATAAGATAAGCAAAGATGAAATCATCTCATCTATATCCTATCCAAAAAAAATAACAAACAAGACTGCCACCTTACACGAGACTAAAAATATTAGCCTAAAACAAAAAAGCCACTCGCGTTAGGAGTGGCTTTAAAACTACAAAACAGACTTAAATTTATTGATTATCCGCGGCAATTTGGCGTATTGGCCACTTGCGCATCCGCATCCCATTCACTTTGAGTAAAAGTATGAATCGATAATGCATGCACACCATTTTCTAACTCATGGGCCAATTGCGTGTTCACTAATCGATGACGAGCCAACAGGCGTAAACCATCAAATTGTCCACTCACTAGCACCACTTTAAAATGAGTTTCTGAATTTGGCGGTACATGATGGCGATTACTTTCGTTAATCACTTCTAAGTGGGTTGGCGAAAAACCTGCCGTTAACTTCTGCGTGATAATGTTAGCCACTGTGCCCTGGGTTTGAGTATTGGACATATTCGAGTCTCAGAATGGGAAAATCCAGTGGGCGAAGATTACTGGTTCGAGTGGCAAAGATCAAATAGCAACGCCTGTAGGTGACGCTACTTATCATATTACTAGCATGACCAAATTATTTTTGACCACCATGTATCGAAAGTGTGTAGCCCATGGACATTAACTATAGACATTAAGCACATGCATTAACGATGAAAATTAACGATTAATTGTCTAAAGGTATAGTTCCAACGCGGCTCTTTTACTTTCAAGCGTTTAGGTAAGCTATGCAGCCAATCCTTTTGCATCGGCCAATGCATAATCAGCAAATCGCCGCTCTGCAAACTGATACTGTACTTTGTTTGGCTGTGTTTATGCTTAAGCACAAAATCCCGCGACGCGCCTAAGGTAATCGAAGCAATATCACTGCCCTTGGCAATTTCCGGCTCATCATCGCTGTGGGTGCCCATGCAATCCTTACCGTCGGCGTAGCAATTCACTAATACGCCATTAATGCCCAAGCCAAAATCCTTAGCTAATTTATGCCTAAGCTTATTAGCATATTTAGGCCAAGGTAAGGCGCGAATAAAAAGACCTGAATATAAATAGTCGCAACCTACATCGCCAAACCAAACCTGCTGGCGGGGAATGGCATGAAATTTACCAAAGACTTGGATTTCAGGACGACTCAAGGGATAAGCCTGCGCTTCTTTTATCAGCGCGGCTTGCTGCTCGGTATTGAGATAACCTCGCACTAGCGTAATAGGAGGTTTTGGCTGCATTGTTAGCTTAGCTGCTAGCAGCGCTATGTCATCAACTTGCTTACACACACATTCTCCTATCGAGCGATTGATACTCTGCGCTGAGCCAACACGCTAAGGCGTCGCACTGCGCCATGAAATCTGCGATAATCTGCGCCCTAATTTATTGGCGCAGTGTGGCACATGACAACACAATTTTCAGTAGCGGGTGTTGAACTCGAACTTTTACGGTATCCGGCTCAGCAGGAGTCTCATCTTCAAGCTTGGGATGCCGCCGATGAACACTTACTCAAAAGTCTGGTTGAAGCTGCACAACCCGCCGTTCCCACCGCCATTATCAATGATAATTTTGGCGTGTTAAGTTGTGGTTTATTCAAATTGAATCCAAGTTGGCCACTGTGTGTTGAAACCGATGCCAGAACCAGCTTTTTAGGCACAGAGCAAAATCATGTCCGCAATCAGCTATCTGCCAATAATCTACAATGGTTTACCAGCCGCGATACCTTGCCAGAAAACTTAGCCTTAGTATTGATGAAGTTACCTAAAAACTTAAGCTACTTTGCCCACCAGCTAACACGCTTATCGCAAGTGTTACCCGCTGGCACTCGTGTATTAGTGGCCGCCAAAGCTAAATCGATTAATGGCGCCTTACTCGATGTCTTTGCTAAGCATTTAGGCCCAGCAAGCGCTAGTTTAGCCTGGAAAAACACCCGAGTAATTACCTGTGTCAGTGATGGTAAATCCAGACCATTAGCTAAAGAAGTCACTTGGGTCGTGCCTGAATATCAACTCGAGATCAGTAATTTAAGCAATGTATTTGCCGCGAATAAGCTCGATATTGGCGCACGTATCATGTTAGACAATCTGCCGAAAGGAGACTTTAAATCAATTGTCGATCTGGGTTGTGGCAATGGTGTACTGGGTTTACGAGCTGCACAGTTATTCCCGGCTGCTGATATCCATTTTATCGACGATTCTGATATGGCAGTTGCATCCGCTAAAGCCAACTGGGCGCGCAACTCATTACCCGCAGATAAAGGCCACTTCTATTGGGACGACTGCATGACACATCTGCCAGATGAAGTGCAACCCGACTTGGTGCTGTGTAACCCGCCCTTTCACCAAGGCGAAGCCATTACCGATCACATCGCGTGGCAAATGTTTTTAGACGCACGCCGCCGTTTAAAAGATGGCGGTATCTTACATATTGTGGGTAATCGTCATTTAAATTATCACGTGAAATTACAGCGCTTATTTCAAAACTGCACCACAGTCGCCTCCAACGGTAAATTTGTGATATTGCAAGCACAGAAAAATAGCCCATTAAATCACGTAGCTGATTAAAAGTTCAGGTGAGTAAGACTCACAGTTAATTTTACGAACAAAAAAGCCGCCAGCGACAGAGTCGCTGGCGGCTTTTAATTTTTAAATCATTAATTTAAGAATAAAACGTTAAAAGATTTCAATCACACTGCAATTAGAGCAGTGCTTTATCAAGTGCCTGCGCAACATCGGCAATAATATCGTCGATATGCTCAATCCCAACCGAAATACGCACGAGATCCTCTGATACCCCAGCCCTGGCTAATTCATTAGCATCCAATTGTCTGTGCGTCGTACTCGCGGGATGACAGGCTAACGATTTTACATCGCCAATATTGACTAAGCGCAAAATCATCTGCAGCGCATCAATAAAACGTCCACCGACAATTTTACCTTCTTCAGACGTGGCCGCTTTAATACCAAAACTAATAATCCCAGAGGCTTTACCACCAGTGATTTTGTGGCAATTAGCTTGATAAGGACTGTTGGCTAAGGCGCCGTAGTTCACCCAACTGACCGCGGGATGCTGCACAAGATATTCTGCCAAGGCTAACGCATTGGAACAATGGCGCTCCATTCTAAGACTTAAGGTTTCTAGCCCTTGTAACAGTAAAAATGCACTATGTGGTGAAAGCGCAGCCCCCGTATTACGCAGCGGCACCACACGGCAACGACCAATAAAAGCGGCAGATCCAAAGGCTTGGGTATATACCACGCCATGGTACGAAGGATCGGCTTGGTTCAGTAACGCAAATCGCTCTTTATTCGCCACCCAATCAAACTTGCCTGAGTCAATAATCGCGCCGCCAATCGTTGTACCATGACCGCCAATATATTTAGTTAGAGAATGGATAACGATATCAGCACCATGTTCAAACGGACGACATAGCACAGGTGTCGCGACCGTATTATCGACAATCAAAGGCACACCATGTTTATGGGCTATCTCAGCTAAACGCTGTAAATCAACAATATTACCTGCTGGATTTCCGATGGATTCGCAAAACAAAGCTTTGGTTTTGTCATCAATTAACTCATCGAGTCCTTCAAAATCATCGAAGGCCGCCATACGCACTTCAACACCTTGGCGCGGTAGCGTATGGGCAAACAGATTATAAGTACCGCCATAAAGCTGGCTAGTACTGACAATATTATCCCCCACCTGAGTCAATGCTTGAATCGCATAGGTAATGGCCGCCATACCCGATGCCACAGCCAGCGCTCCTATACCACCTTCAATGGCGGCAAGACGCTGCTCTAACACACTAGTAGTGGGATTCATGATCCGCGTATAAATATTACCCGCGACTTTTAAGTCAAATAAATCAGCGCCGTGTTGGGTATCATCAAAGGTATAAGAAGTGGTTTGATAGATAGGTACAGCGGCCGACTTGGTGGTCGCTTCTGACTCATAACCGTGGTGCAATGCCAGTGACTCTAATTTCATATTCCCTTCCTTTATTGATATCGCTTATTAACGATGCCTACGTTTCAACGCTTTGCCGTGGTGAGTGACAACACTTAGCCTTCAGCATCCTCACGCATCTGTGTTTTCGCTAATCACAATGCCAACCTTCAGCCAAACAATGTTGGGACAGCATTGGATTTGTGCATGTTCAACAAGCTAACAGATAGCCATCTGGAAGTCTAAATATTTTTAACGACTCAATGTTCAATCATTATCTGCATCATGTTTTATAAGTTTGTTAAACACTGCGTTGGCTGTGACTATCCGAATATGGTTATGTGAACATGGCTATCTGAATGTGGCTTTAAGCGATGCATTCTCCAGCGGGATGCATCTAGAGCATTGATTTGACGAGCTTAAGGCTTTGAATTGAATACCTCGTTATATTTTTATAAACCTTGATTTAAATACGTTAAGCCACACCATTGCTCCTAAAGAGTATTATTTTAGCGCGCACTATAAAACACCCTGTTTATTTGATGAGCGTAAGTCATGTCTTACTTGCGTTATTCCAGCCTCAAACTCATTCCTACAGGTAAATAAGTCTATTTGTCGACATTAGTAGAGTCAGGCTTGCTTTATTTTTTTACTTGTCCTATGGTATCAAGCAAGCAATTATGGTGTATCAAATTAGCCAATAACGATTAAATTTTTTAGATAAAAACTAGCTACGAAATCAACTATCATCACTTTAACGATTATGTGGTTAGGTAAAGATTAAATAGCGAAACACTCATTCTGACTGGAGATGTAAAACTATGTTTAACAATGCATTTTCATCACGACCTTCTAATGGGCTTGCTACTAGGTTTAACTCAGTAAGCACCATTCGCTTCTCTCTCAAATTCCCAGTTTAAGCCGAGCGTCACTCACGCTCGGCAGATACTAAGTAGTCTTTCAAATAAACACAGAATACCAATAATAGTATTATATAATTCTCTGTTTATCTTTGTAACTTCGTTATTTTAGAGGCGGCAATGACATACTCTTTTTTTAACGGTTTCTTTCAGAATCTTATTCTAAAAACAGAAACGTATTATTTACAAAATAGTTTTAACACCTCCCTACGTCCAACCGCATTAGCGGGAGTGATAAGCAAGCTTGAGCAATTAAAAAATGATAACACAAGCGATAACGTCACTGTAGGAAAGCAAATCTGTTTAGTTAATTTGCAGGATCAGCAGGAATATCAAGTTGAACTTGTGTATCCACAAAAACATAAACCCAGTGCAGGACGCTATTCTGTGATATCAGATTTAGGTGTCAGCTTACTTGGACGGTCAAAGGGCGAGATGGCAGAGGTCAATATTTTAGGAAAACCTGTTTTATTTATGATTAAAGACATTGGTTTAATTAAAAAATAGTTTTTATTTATAATATCTAGGTAGCTATTTGACACCTATATGCATTTTAAGTGTTCGTTTTTAAAAATAGTATGTTCAATTTAGTGGCAACATACTACCAACTCGCTTTAGCAACAAAGCTTATAGCGGCTTTAAACACGGTAAAATAAGAGGAGATTTTATTTTGAAGTCATTAACTGGCCGCACCATTTATTAATGATGCACATTGATTATGCGATGAAATATAAACAAAATTAACATTTAAACTAACTCATACATTAGCTTATATAAAGTCATGGCAGCGCTTTATTAGCTATACAATATGATGTTACGAGGAATAAGTACGACACCTCAATGATTAAGTTTATACAGCAATAATTTTATGCATCACGATAAATCATCTAGTTCAATCGAAATTAAAAAATTGAACCTCACTATCGAAACCGAATTGCGGCACGGAGTAGATAGTTACCTTCACTTTGGAGTCAATATCTATGAGTAAAGAAAAGAATAAAAAACCGCCAATGAAAACCTTAAAAGAGAAGCGTCAGGATAAACGGAACCGCCCGAAAGCATCCGACTAAGCTTATCCTAAAAATTTCTTCAATCCTCTCTTAAAATAAGCAAAAAATAGGGTGCTAAATACTTTAGCACCCTATTTTATTTTATCGGTTTATTACTCAGTCACGCTATTTCTGCAATCCAGTTATCATTGGGTGATCTATCGTCTCATACATCCTAACGTCATAAACTATCCCAATCGGCGCCGATACTGTTCTGGTGAACACTGAGCATACTTTTTAAACATCACGATATAAGGTGAGGTTTGGTTATAACCAAGCGTTAATGCAACTTCTTTTATCGCTAATCCTTGCCGCAATAATTGCAGTGAATAAATAAACTTATGCCTTTGCCTTAATTCAGTAAAACTCATACCTAATACTTGTTGGCAGCGACGAGCCAAGGTGCGTTCAGTGGTATGCAACTCAACCGCCCAAGTTTTAAAGGTTTTTGAACTTGCGGGATCGGCCTCAAGCGCCTGCAACAGCGGATATAACAGTTTATCTGTCGCATTGGGTAAAAACTGCGGCAAGGCTTGTCCTAAGGTTAATTGATCGAGTAAAACCTTCACTAAACGTTTATCTGCTGGTGTTTCTGCAACCTTAACGCCTC
The DNA here is from genome assembly GCF_023283485.1 of Shewanella glacialipiscicola. GTDB lineage: Bacteria > Pseudomonadota > Gammaproteobacteria > Enterobacterales > Shewanellaceae > Shewanella > Shewanella glacialipiscicola. The sequence continues at coordinate 59,767 of NZ_JAKILU010000016.1, read as the reverse complement.
GTTCTCGCAAATCATTGACTATCGATTGAGCAATCGGCGTTACGCTTAAAAGACAGGTTTCAAGGGGAAAGCCTAATGTCTGTTCGACGACAATGTTCATTGAACAATAATGTATACTGCGCCGAGTATAACTTTCATGCTCTATACCTGCAGGTACCCAAATAGCATATTGTGACGGTGATAAAAACCGCTGCCCTGCGGCATGTAACTCCATAATACCGCCGTTAATTAACTGCAATTGCCCCCAAGAATGTTGGTGTTTGGGCGTAACCGTATTAGGTAAAAAGGCCTCATAATTGAAAAAGATATCCGCAAGAGGTTTTTGATCTGCCCATAGGGGATGGTAAACCATTTTTTTGTTCATATTTTCATCTCAAGCGGATATTACCTGCTTCACACATGCTAACAGTCTCAGCCCCGCACTACGGTATTAATGCAATAACGCGAGAATGCTCATGCAAGGTGTAATATTTAACCACACTCTGTCCGAAGTGAAACTGACCTTGTCTGTTAAGCGATATTTATATCGCAGCCGACCATAGATAATAGCGGCTTATAAGGTGATGTCGATACTTAACGACGCTAGATTAAGGCAAAATTATGTTGTACCTATTTCCCCTATTGGCTGTCTTTATCTGGGCGGGTAATTCGATTGTGAATAAACTGTCCTTTGGAATGATTGAGCCTGAGGCGATCGCGTTTTACCGCTGGTTTTTCGCCATGCTAATACTGACGCCATTCGTTATTAAGCCTGTATGGAAAAAACGCCATATCATTCAGCCACTGTTACCCAAATTTGCCACACTCGCATTGCTTGGTATGGTGTTAAATCAGAGTCTGGCTTATTTTGCAGCTGCCACGACCACGGCGACGAATATGGCACTCATCACCTCATTAGTGCCGATGATAAGCCTATTTTTAGCCGTGCCATTACTCAAACAAAAGTTATCACCACTTGCATTGATAGGAATGATTATTTCACTGTTTGGATTGATTTTTATGTTGAGTCAGGGCGATATCGTAAACTTTTCGGTTGGCGTAACCCAAGGTGACATACTGCTACTAATCAGTGCTTTTATGTATGCCCTCTATGGTGTTTTAATCAAACGCTGGCAACTACCGTTAGCCACTTGGGAATCCGTGTATATTCAAGGAGTGATAGCTGTGGTTTTACTGTTACCACTATTATTTAGCGGTTCAAGTATGGCCATTACCACCCAATCCGCGCCGCTTGTTATGTACGCAGCCATAGCGGCATCACTTTTAGCACCATGGGCGTGGATCAATGGTATCAATCGACTCGGGGCAGATAGCGCCAGTGTATTTTTCAATCTGATGCCTATTGTTGCAGCGGTACTGGCGGCAATTATTCTAGATGAAACCTTAGCCATTTATCATTATATTGGCGGCTCTATGGTTATTATGGGTGTCATGCTGGTACAGATTAAATTTAAACCCAAAGTAGCTCCTACGTTAGCTTGCCCTGACTAATATAGGTTAAAGAGTCAAAGCCTTGGCAACACTGTCAAGGTGATTCACACGCGAGTAATTAACACAAAATAGCGCCGCAATCGGCTGCAAATAAAGGCAACTCCATAAATAACGGCTAAGCTATTTAGTAAGTTATTAATGGAGATGTCCCTATGTTCAATAGTATTCGTGTTAAGTTTTCACTGATGTTTGCAATTATGGCTGCTGCACTGATTATTATGGCAATAACCGACGCTACGCAGAGCCGTGCTACGGTGAAACAAATGCAAGAGTTTAGTCAGTTATTTAATCCGGCAATTTCAGCAATACTCAATGCTGATCGCGATCTTTACCAAGCGCAATTAAGCGAAGAAGTGTTACTAAAACCAGAGCTAAACGCTGATAATCGCAAAAGTGAAATTGATAATTGGCAAGAAAACGTCGATCAAGCCCGCGATAGAATGGGTGAGTTTAAAAAAATCCTAAAAGACCATCCTCAAGTTCTGCAATCCACCAATGGGTTTGATGCGCAATTTTCGCTTTGGTATCAAGCTTCGTCTGAAGTCATTAATGCCGTCAAAAGTAATGATATTGAAAGCGCTAAACGGCTGCACGAAACTAAAGCTAAACAAGAGTTTGATGCGTTAAGAAGCATCTATAATGCCGCCGGGGAAGCTGCTGATAACAGAGTGAAAGAGTTAGATTTACAAGCAACTGAACAAGCGACGACTCAAAGCCAAATATCCTTAACTATTGCCAGTTTAGTGGCCATTGTCGCCCTCCTAATTGCCTATTTCGGCCCTAAAATCATCGTTGATGCTATTAAGGATATTACCAGCAGAATCAATGATATTGTTGATGGCGACGGCAATTTAACCCAGCGCATTCCCATCGTTCGCCAAGATGAAATAGGTGCTCTTGCCCATGCTTTCAACTTATTTGTCGCGCAGTTACAAGAAATGGTTATCGCAATTATTAGTCAAACCAAAGATGTGAGTCACACTGTTGAAAACTTAGCAACAAAATCGGCGACAACAATTAGCATCAGCCATGAACAAGAGCAGTTTGTCGATACTATAGTCACCGCTGTTAATCAAATGAGTGCGGCGGTGAGAGAAGTTGCCACAAATGCTCAGCACACAGCCAGCGAAATTACTAAGGTGAATGATCAAACGATAGAAGGTAAAAAAGTATTATCGCAGTCAGTCGATCATATTCAGCAACTTTCTGAATCGGTAAAAAATGCGGTGGTCGTGATCGAAAAACTCGCCGTTAACTCAGCCAATATCGCCTCGGTACTCGATGTGATCCGCTCCATTGCAGAGCAAACAAATCTTTTAGCACTTAATGCTGCTATTGAGGCCGCTCGCGCAGGTGAACAAGGCCGCGGCTTTGCTGTTGTCGCCGATGAGGTACGTACCTTAGCGAGCCGAACAGGCTCTTCAACCCAAGATATTCAGCGCATGATTGAAGAATTACAACGCGGTGTAAACGATGCGGTGAGAAGTATTGAATCAGGCGCCAGCTTGACCGCGTCCACAGTCAGCCTAGCCAACCAAACTCAAGATGCCTTAGATGAAATCTTAAATTCCACCGCTAAGGTCAGTGACATGTCCACCCAAACCGCCACTGCGACTGAAGAACAAACCCACGTGACTGAGGAGATTAACCGTAACTTGACAGAATTATCTGATAAAACAAGATACTGTAATTCAGTGATTCAAGAAACACAGCAAATCGTGATCAACACAAAAACCATTTGTAGTAATCTTCAAAAAGAAGTGGCGCGCTTTAAAGTTGCATAGTCTAGATAGTTTATAACAGGAAACGATTGTCGCAATGAAGAGTGCTCAGTGTTGGCACTCTTTATTTAAGCCTTTTATAAGTCTGTTTATGCCACGACAGCTAAAACGGATGCCACTTTTTTAGGCTTTACAAATTGAAGCTAAATTTCAACCCACATCAAAACATACTCGTATAAACGCAGTAAACTCGCGCCATCATTCGTTCAAAAATCATCCTAAATATCCCAATTCAATTCTATATTTGTTTTTTATATAGAAAAAAATCATATCAAAACCAACTATTTTCCCGTTAATAAAAATAAATAAGCAGTTGATTTTTACCACCAATAATTAGTGATCATTATGTTATACAACCAAATGATAACCTCACGATCACACTGGCAGTAAAAACGTCTAGACGTCTAAATTGACACGATACTGAGGATCAAATATGCTTCGCCTTAAGTTGCTAGGATACGATGCTAAAGCGACACCCATTTAAACGAGTTTTACCGCTAAGGATATTGCGGAAAAACGCCAAGCGAAAGAGAGATAACATTGAGCGATTCATCAACAGTAACATCACAGCACAGCCCGGCATCTTTCGTTGCCCTGTTGCCATTATTTGTCTTCTTAGGTCTTTTTATTGGCGCTGGCGTATATTTTCAGAGCCAAGGTGTCGACTTTGCTTTTTATCAATTACCGAGTGTTATCGCTATTTTACCCGCGATCATGCTGGCGATAATTTTATCGAAGCAAAAATTAAATCAATCGATTGATACCTTTATTGGCGGTATTGGTCACAGCAATATTATTGCGATGTGTTTGATTTATTTGTTAGCTGGCGCCTTTGCTGCCGTCGCTAAAGCTACTGGTGGCGTCGATGCCACGGTTGCGCTAGGTTTATCATTAATCCCATCAAATCTGTTATTACCCGGATTTTTTGTCATTGCCGCTTTTATTGCAACTGCTATGGGCACCTCAATGGGCACCATAGCTGCTGTCGCACCCATCGCCCTTGGCGTCGCCGACCAAGCCCAAATCGACTATGCACTGATGGCGGGCGCCGTGATGTCTGGAGCCCTATTTGGTGACAATTTATCGATTATTTCCGACACCACCATTGCTGCCACTCGTACCCAAGGCTGTGATATGAGAGATAAATTCCGTGAAAACCTGATTTTCGCTATCCCAGCATCATTGCTAACGTTAATTGCGTTTGTATTCGCAGGCCAAGGCCAAGCGGAGTTAGCCACACAGAATATCGATTTTATTAAGGTCATTCCTTATCTGACCATTTTGATCTTAGCCGTGGCGGGTCTGAACGTATTTGTGGTGTTGACCTTAGGTATCTTGCTCGCGGGCGCAACCGGTTTATTGACCATGGATTACGGCGTGATCCAATTTGGTAAAGATATTTATGCCGGCTTTAGTAACATGCAGGAAATTTTTATTCTGTCTATGTTGGTTGGTGGTTTAGCAGCACTGATGCAGCAACAAGGTGGGCTCGCCTTCGTTAGCAAACAGATTGAAAAGCTGATTGCGCGCTTTTCAAAAGCACAAGGTGAAGCATCGTGCCGCGCAGCAGAGCTCGGTATGGCTTGCATAGTCGCAGTGACTAACACTTGCGTGGCCAACAACACGGTTTCTATCGTTGTAACCGGCGATATTGCCAAGGACTTAGCCGAAAAACATGGAGTGAGTCCAAAACGTGCCGCCAGTATATTAGATATTTTTGCCTGTATTATCCAGGGGTTAATCCCTTACGGCGCCCAAGCTTTACTTATCGCCTCGACCTTTAGCATCACACCACTGGCTGCGGTATCACACGCTTGGTATTGCATGATTTTAGCCGTAGTAGCCGTTGCGATTGTGATTTTACGCAAACGTCATTGATAGGTAGCACTGTACTTATCGCGTGTTAAAAAGCAGCTTGTAATAACTCATTTAAATACCGATAAGTACCACTAAAGGAGCCGGATTCGGCTCCTTTTTTATGTTTAAATTCATCAACATTGGATTACTATGCGCCTCGCAAAATACCTCGCCCAATGTGGCATAGGCTCACGCCGTGAAGCCTGCCGTTTGGTTGAGGCTGGGCGCATCACGCTCAATGGCCACATCGCCCGCCACACAGATCCTATCCATTTAGACGAGTCATTAAACTGCCTCGATAACATTGAGCTTGATGGCGCGCCCATCACTAAAGCTGAAACACTCGCCTATTGGATATTTAACAAAGCTGTGGGCACAGACTGCCGCCTGCTGGAGCAGGATGAAACGAGCCTTATACACTTGCTTCCTAAAGTGCCAAGACTCTATCCCGTCGGCAGGCTCGATAAAGATTCTCGCGGCCTGTTGCTGTTAACTAACGATGGTGAGCTAACCCATAAACTGATGCACCCCAGTTTTTCCCACAGCAAAACCTACCATGTGCGCCTCGACAGGCCATTCACTGATGATTTTGTTGAACAAATGGCCAGTGGAGTACGTTATAAAGACCTGCAAACCCTGCCCTGCCACGTCCACCTACTCAGTTCGGACAGCTTTGAAATCGTACTGACTCAAGGACTAAATCGACAAATTCGGCGTATGTCCAAGGCGCTCGGGTATCGCGTTATCGATCTTGAGCGTATTGCCATAATGACACTGAATTTACGCGAATTGGCATTGGGTGAGTTACAAGAAGGCCAAATGCGGCCATTAACAGAATCGGAAATTGCAGAACTAAAAGCTGCGCTGACGATAGTATAAATAGATGATTGGTTGGGATTTTACATTAAGCCAATAGTTGTTAATCGCCTGCCCCAAAGCAAGATCTTAGAGCCTTCCAAGTTTAGTTTGAATGCTTTAATCAAAATCAAAGTCGTGGGGCTTCACCCCACACCCGACCAAGGAGGACTGCTCGTCCTATCCTCCTTGGATGCTCCAAGACGCCCCCAACGGAGTTGAAAGCCCCTTGTGCTCATTGACAAATTTGCTATCGCTTCCGAAGGATGCGTCCCTGCACCTGCGAAAGCTAGTCGGTCATCCATGACCGAACTCACGCAATCTGTCTATTCGCCCTGCGGCAACTCCGGGGGGAGGTGTATTCCTTGGAGTTTTGAGTCATTAGATAGCGATTCATCAGCAAAAATAAGCGCGAAAAATGAGAAAGCTAAAACGATATCAAGTAATTACCCACCAAACTGTATAAAAAACAGCTACCGCAAAAAAGCAAATTCCTATAGCATCATTTATACCAATTGACATGGATGCGGCAGTGGCCATATTTAAGATTGAGTCAACAAACGATTTATGCCCTGCAAACAGCGAAACGCATAAATACTAAGCCGTTAACCGCTATCGTAGTAGAGAATCATGTACATACCTAAGAATCTTGAAGTAAAAGATCCATTAGTAATCAGTGAGCTAATAGCTGAAAATGGATTTGGAACACTAATCAGTGCTGATCTAACTGCTACACATTTACCACTCATTTACGAACCGGATGATAAAGGGCTTGGTTTTCTATTTGGTCACTTTGCTAAATCAAATACCCATTGGGAAATTGCTGAGAATCAGAGGGTTTTAGTTATTTTTCAAGGGCCACATGCCTATATTTCACCAAGTTGGTATGTAACTAAACCAGCTGTACCAACTTGGAATTATTCAGTGGTTCATTGTTATGGTTACCTCAGTATTCTTGATGACGATGAGAATCAGCAGGTTATGGCTGAACTTATTGTTAAATATGAACCTGAGTTGTTAAATAACATTGATATTATGCCTGCTGATTATCAGTTAAAGCTTCGTAGCGGTGTTGTCGGATTCAAAATTGCAATTGACGAGATTCAAGCTAAAGAAAAATTAGGACAACATCGCAAACCAGAGGATCAAAAGGGAGTATTTGCGGGTTTACAAAAATCTAAGGATTTAAATGCTGCCAGTTTATGTGCTTACATGGAAAAGAGAAATGTTGGTACAGGCAGTTAACAAACCGTGTTATTCGGCCCTTAGACGCTCACAAGTTCGCGAGTATGCGCGGAGCGTTAATCCATAGTAATTTTAATCCGAAACAGACGAGTTAGAGCAAAGTATCAATCACGTTTCTGTCCAAAAGTATGTTACGTAATCTTTTCAATCCACAGCTCACGCTAATGCTAAAAAGGTGAGCCGTGGTGATTTGCGAGACGACCGTCCGCACCATGGACGAGGCGGTCGAGCATCCACGGATGGACTTGCTGCGTGTCGGTGAGCTAATGCCATGGCAAGCCTATCAAAGCTGCTATCAGAAGCGATTACACAAAAAAATAGCGATAAACCCAGTGAGTTTATCGCTATTTTATTATCTTGTTATGGCTGGATTCAAAGAGCGCTTAAATGCTAGTAATCCGAATAACGCTAGGCCGCACCATTGCTGGTGCGGCAATGGCTTACTTAACGATTTCCATCTCAGCTAATAAATTGTCGGCATGATCTAAATACTTCATTACCCACAACATATAGCGGCTATCCACTTGGATAGAACGGTTGATGTTATCGTCATATGCCCAGTCGCCGATAATGCTTTCATACACACCATCGAACAGCAGACCGACTAATTCAGCGCGGCCGTTTAGGGTGGGTGAACCTGAGTTACCGCCAGTTGTGTCTAACGTCGACAGGAAGTTAACGGGTACAGAATCGATGGCTTTCACATAGAAATCACCGTATTGCTTTTGCTTAATCAGCGCTAACTCTTTTTTCGGCGCATCGAATGGTTCAACACCAGTATCCTTTTGCACTATGCCTTCAAGGCGAGTGAAGGGCAAAGCTTGTAAACCATCTTTTGGCGAGTAGCCTTTCACATGACCGACCGTGACACGTAGGCTTGAGTTTGCATCGGCATACACAGGTTTACCTTGCTCAAGATTGTAGGCAATGATGGCATCCATGTACTGCGGGCGCACTTTCATCAGCTCGCCATCCAGTTCTTTTTGTTGCTTTTCTTCTGCCATATCAGTGTCGTACATAGCGACAGCGAATTGAATGAACGGATCTTTAGAGGCTTTAAAATCGGCAACCGATTTATCCATCCACGCCAGACGCACGTCTTTTTTGCCTAACTCAGTTTTGGCATACATTTTATCCAGCGTTTTCGAAAGCTTAGCTTCGCTGAACTTTTTATCGATACCAAAAGCTTTATCCAATGCAGGTAGACGTTTGTCCTCTGGCAATGCGGCGTAGCGTTTTAACATATCGAACAGCACGGCTTTATCAACACTTGGCGCATAACGACGGTCAATACGTTCCATGCTGGCTGTTAGCCGCGGCATATCTCGCTCTTGAAAACCTGGTTCACGTTGTATATCAGGTAGTTGTTTCTCATTCGCTAAACGATATAAATCGCGTGCTGTCGGTAATAGAGTGGTATTGCCGATGTAACTTAGCAGCATGTCACGCTCTTGATGCGCCTTGCCTTTAGCAATTAACGCGTCTAACTGCGCTAAGGTTTTGCCGTATTTCGCTTCACGCTTACTGTCTTTGGCAATCCACGCTGCAAGCTCTGCTTCACGGGTTTTACGGTCATTCAACATGGTTGATTTGCCGTAAAACTCGATCATCGAGGTGAAGTTTTTTGCGTAATTAGCAAGGCCAGCAATTTGGCTCTCGTACTTAATTCGCTCGTCACTGCCCTCTGGGGCGGTATCTTTAATGATCTCAATAAAGCGTTCGCGCAGTAACTTACCTTCTGGATAAGCCCACTCGAATTGATTTTGTACCTCATTGGCGGTGCGATAACGGTTAGTGCGACCTGGGTAGCCTGCCACCATGACAAAATCGCCATCACTCACGCCTTTAGCCGAGACTTTTAAAAAGCTTTTGGGCTCGTATGGCACGTTATCGCTGCTGAAATCGGCAGGTTTTCCTGCTTTGGACACATAGGCACGATAGAAAGAGAAATCGCCGGTGTGACGTGGCCACATCCAGTTATCAACGTCGCCACCATATTTACCCACGCTCGCTGCGGGGTTATAAACCAAACGTACATCGCGAATTTCTAACTGTTTTACCAGATAGTACTCAAGCCCGCCGTGGAAGCTATACACTTGGCAACGGTAGCCCTCTTCTTTTTCACATTCGGCAACTAAGGCTTTTTCTTGGTTTTCAACGCCTTGATAAAGGTCGCTACCCACTTTACCTTCAAGCCCGCTTTGTACGCGCTCAGTTACATTGGTCACATCTTCAGTGACATACACGCGAGAGCCTGGCGTGGCAGGCAATTCATCGGCGAAGGTTTTGGCTAAGAAGCCTTCTTCAAGCAGGTTTTTTTCCGGCGTTGAATTGTATTGAATCGCACCATAGGCGCAGTGGTGGTTAGTGACCACCAGTCCCTTTGGTGATACGAATGAAGCGGTACAGCCGCCAAGGCTTATTACGGCGTTCATCGGGAATTGCGTCAGTTTAGAAATTGATGTTGCATCAATTTCTAACCCCTTTGCTTTTAGCTCAGCGGCCATAGCAGGCAATTGGTGGGGCTGCCACATACCTTCGTCAGCCTGAGCGCCAAAACTGGCGGCTACGGCAACTGTGAGTAACCATTTTTTCATTGTGTTAAATCCGTTTTATGTAAATGAAGCCAAACGCAAGCTGGGCTATTTTATGGTGTTAATCTTGTTGTTTTAATTTTAAATATTTAGCGTAAAACTCTGTGATAACGCGCTTTAAAGTCTAAAAAGCAAAAAGTCAGGCACAGGGCCTGACTTTATCACATTGAGCACACGCTATAACAGACTCAGACAAATTCGCTTACAAAGCAAATACATCTCATCAAAGTTACCTGATGGCATTCGCTAAAGCTACTTCTTCTAATCGCCAATTAATGACAACCAGTTAGATAGCAACAAATAGCTGGGCACCAATAATCACGGCGCCCAATAAACCTGCCAAGGCTAACGCACCTACACCACCAGACACTTGATAACCGCCCAGTTGTAATTGACGTTGTCGCAGCGCCATCACAATAGGTAAAAAGATAATCATCACCACCAATGGCACAGCAGCAAATCCGAGCACTGCTACAAAACCTTCTGGTAGATACAAGGCACACAATACTGGCGGAACAAAGGTTAATAGCCAAGTCTGAATCCGGCCTACAAATGTTTCTTTAGCGCGGGTCAACTCGGCGACAAAATCATACAAGCTTAAGGTCACCCCAAGAAATGAGGTCACTAGCGCTAAATCAGCAAATAACGAGATACATTTGCTGATCCAAGGCGTATGGGCAATCTCTTGCAATGCGGTGATAAGCATAGGTAATGAACCTTCAAATCCATTAATGTCATACCCTCCCACTGTGCCTAACGTCACCAATAACCAAAGCACATAACACACCAACGGAATGGTCGAACCAATTAATAATACTTTACGCAGAGATACCGCATCACCATCGAGATAGCGCACTAACGTCGCAATACAAACGTGGAAACCAAAAGAGGTAAATACCACTGGAATCGCCGCCATCCAGCTGCTGGTCATCGACTCGGCAATAGCGCCTGTTGCCATGCTGGCAATACTGACTTCAGGCAATAAAAATAATACGACGACCACCAGCAATAGAATCATCAACGAAAATAAGAAACGTGAAACTTTATCAACCCAAGCCACACCGAGCGCCGCAAACCCGCCAAGCACTAAGGTGAATATCAATACTGCCGCTTGATTATCAAGTGCGATATCAAACATATTTTTCGCTTTAAGCACTAATAGCGATGACCCACCCGTGAGATAAGCCGCTGTCAAAGCAAATAATAAACTTAAAAAAGAAGCGCCTTGAATTATCTGGCCTTTTTTACCCAGTAATTTACCGGTAATAACATGCAAATTATCACCTACACCAGTACGTAAGTTAATTTCAAGCATGAGCAATGAGGTATAGGCAGATACGCCCCAAATAACGACCAGTAATACTAACGCCGGAATAATACCTAAGGCTGCAGTCGCAAGAGGTAAAGCTAACATACCTGCGCCAATGGCCGTTCCGGCAACAATGGCGACTGAACCTAACATTTTTGGATTCACACAATAGTCCTGTTCAATGATTAATTATTATTTTATTTAAATTTTAGTTGAGTGTTATCTCAGTAAGATTTGAACCGATAAACTCTATGCCTTAAAACAAACTAAGCGACATATCACCTAAAGCATCCAAGCGGATCTGTGCATAACGGATCAATTGGCCCCAATAGCTGTGAATGTTTCAATCCAGTCGCCATTGAGGCTAACTAAATCGAGCGCTGAAAAATGGCATGAGTTTCAATGGTGATTATCCAATTAACAAACCGATAACGATATCGATTAAATAGATTGTTTGGGACATTAACAGAGCCAAACCCAGTGGGCAAGCCAGTTGTGAACAAAGATGAATGGCGTTAAATACAGTAACAAGCTTATAGCGAGGCGATAAACGAAAAAATACAAACTTGCCTTCATTTAACCCACTTTCATCCGCTTCCGCTTGAAAGCGCGTTTCACTTAGGTATAATGCCCGCCTCGCTTCGGGGGAGTAGCTAACTGGATTTCGAGCCATCGTCATCTAGGGTGAACATCAACATACTTGGCCATACGCCATGGTGTTCACAGCAAATCATCGATTTGCCCGGCAAGACCTGAGCACAATAACTGCACCTAGGGGTGGACGGTTTGTTGTGCTTATGTCTTAACCACCCCTAAAGGATCACACTTGGAAGCCCTACTATCCTCAACCTTTACGGTTGCCATTGCCGAAATTGGTGATAAAACCCAACTGCTTGCCCTTATACTAGCCGCGAGATTTAAAAATAAAACTGCGATTATTTTAGGCATGTTTTTATCGACTCTAATTAACCATTTTTCCGCCGCTTGGCTTGGCCAATGGGCGATCAACTGGGTCAGCCCCGATGTCGCACGTTATTTAGTTGCCGCATCGTTTTTTGCCATCGCCCTTTGGGTATTAATCCCCGACAAAATCGATGTAAAAGAGAGCCGTTTTTATAAGATGGGCCCATTTTTAGCCACCTTTATCCTATTTTTTATCGCCGAGATGGGCGATAAAACACAAATCGCCACGATAGTGTTAGCCGCAAAATACGATTCATTAACTATGGTGGTTGCTGGTACAACCTTAGGTATGTTGCTTGCTAACGTACCGGTAGTGATTGTGGGGCATTTCAGCGCCGATAAATTACCCATGCTATGGATACACCGTGGCTGCGCGATGTTATTTGCTTTATTAGGGGTAGCGACCTTGTTTCTCTAAGAACGGCACAATGTAAGTAAATGGAGATAAAACATCACCATTTACTTTTTACGTTTTCAGACCTAACCGCTTTGCGAGTCGATGCAAATTACCGGTATCGACTTGCAAAACTCTGGCGCACACAGCCCAATTTTGTTGATTGGCAGCTAAAACTTGACGGATAAGTTGACGCTGATAAGCCTCTGTTGATGCCTTAAGCCCTAGTATTGTGGTATCTAATAATGACGATTCGCGAAATTCGGCCGCTATTGCAGATGGGGCTTCAATGGCTTGCACCACGGGCACGACTTGCACCGCGGGATCATTACTCACATTAACTTGGGGTTGAGTAACCACAGGATCAAACTGAAAATGTTTATCACTTAAGCTGATATACGCTGTTTTTAGTTCGGCTTTGGCTAACACTGCCGCCCTGTGTATTGCATGCTCTAATTCGCGCACATTACCCGGCCACGCATATTGCTCTAATAACTGCTGCGCTGATGGCGTGATACTCACATGGGTGAGCCCCAACTTCGTCTTACAGCGTTCCAGAAAAAAACCTGTGAGTAGCACAATATCTCGGCCACGCTCCCTCAATGGCGGAACATGAATAGGAAACACACTTAAACGATGATAGAGATCAAAGCGAAAGCGGCCCTCTGTCGCCTCTTGATGTAAAATACGATTAGTTGCCGTAATAATCCGAGTATTTACTTTTAGACTCTTATCGCTGCCTACCCGCTGTAATTCACCAAATTGTAAAACCCTCAATAACTTAGCTTGCAAGCTTAAGGGTAACTCGCCGATTTCATCTAAAAATAAAGTGCCATTATTGGCTAATTCAAACTTGCCTTGTCTGTGACTAATCGCACCAGTAAACGCGCCTTTGACATGCCCAAAGAGTTCACTTTCAGCAACGGATTCTGGCAGTGCTGCACAATTTAAATAGATAAGGGGCTTATCGGCTCGCGTCGACTGATTATGTATCGCCGCTGCGACTAACTCTTTACCCACTCCGGTTTCACCGGTGATTAAAACCGATAAATCGGTGTTGGCTACCGCGCTAATCTGTTGTTTTAACGATTGGATCTCAGTCGATTGCCCAATAATCTCCTGCTGACTAGCATGGCGATTTAACACTTCGGTATCGCTTGATACTTCCACGACTTGGGATTCTAGCTTTTGCATTAACAAAGCCGTATTTAAGCTGGCTGCGGCAAGTGCACTGATCACTCGCAGTTCGCTATCACTAAAACTATCAAACTGCTGTGGATTAAAACCGTCGATAGTTAATGCACCAATCAAGCGATCATGGGCGATTAACGGTAAGCCAATACACGCATGTACCTGTAAGTTATCGCTATGATTAGGGATTAAACCATCATATGGATCAGGTAGTTGGCTATCCGAAGGAAAGCGCACCACATCACCCGCACGGGCAATGGCTTCTAACCTTGGGTGTTCGCTAATTTTAAATCGCCGCCCTAACACCTCAGTAAATAAACCATCAATCGCTAACGGTACAAATTGTTGATCCTTAAAAACCAATAATGCCGCGGCATCACAATTGACCCGTCGCCTAACAACGGCAAGCAGGCGCTCGAATCTATCCTGGGCTGAAAGACCAATCGTTAAATCTAAGGCAAGTTGGGTGAGATCGGCTTGAACATACATATTGATGGCTCGCAGTATCATAATGACAATATAGACTGTCATTATGATACTGCTATAGACAGTCATAATGACATTTATATTTTGCTTTAAATATAAAATCAATAATTTTCAATTGATTACAAATTTGGCATGGGAAGTGCAGTCTTAAGGGAAGCAGAGAGTTAAGCCGCGGCTATAACATACTGATCCTCTAACGTATCTTTCTTATCTAATAGGTGTATTTATGACAATTCATGTAAAAAACAATATCCACTGGGTTGGTCAACGCGATTGGGAAGTTCAAGATTTTCATGGCACTGAATATAAAATTACCAAAGGTACTAGCTACAACAGTTACCTGATCCGTGAAGAAAAAACCGTGCTAATTGATACGGTTGATCATCGCTTTAGTCAGCAATTCTTACAAAACCTTGAAGCTGAAATTGATTTAAACGATATCGATTATATTGTGATGAACCATGCCGAAGAAGATCACTCCGGCGCGCTGACGGCTCTCATGGCCAAAATCCCTAATACACCGATTTATTGCACTGAAAATGCTGTCGACTCTATCGTAGGTCACCATCACCATCCAGAATGGAATTTCATTACCGTTAAAACTGGCGACAGTCTCGATGTTGGTAATGGTAAGCAACTGATTTTTATTGAAGCGCCAATGCTGCATTGGCCTGATAGCATGATGACGTATCTGACTGAAGATGCGGTTTTGTTTAGTAATGATGCCTTTGGTCAACATTATTGTGATGAGCGTCTTTTTAACGATGAAGTCGATCAAAATGAATTGATGGAACAATGCCTACGTTACTATGCCAATATTTTAACGCCATTTAGCAGCCTAGTAACCGCTAAAATTCACGAAGTATTAAGCTTTAATTTACCAGTAGATATGATTGCGACAGCCCACGGTATTGTGTGGCGCGACAATCCTGCGCAAATTATTCACCAGTATTTGGCTTGGGCTGATGCTTATCAAGAAGATCGCATCACTATTTTCTACGATTCTATGTCAAACAACACCCGCATGATGGCAGATGGCATTGCCCAAGGCATTCATGATGTTGACCCAAATGTTGCAGTAAAAGTATATAACGTTGCCCGCCATGACAAGAATGAAATTCTAGCGCAAGCATTTAGATCTAAAGGTATTTTGGTGGGCTCATCCACTATGAATAACGTGATGATGCCTAAAATTGCCGCTATGTTAGAAGAAATCACTGGCTTACGCTTTCGTAATAAAAAAGCCGCAGCTTTCGGTAGTTATGGCTGGAATGGTGGCGCTGTCGATAGAATTCATACCCGTTTAATGGATGCTGGATTTGAAACCTCTGTCGGCTTAAAAGTTAAATGGCGCCCTGATCGTGACGCGATGCAAGAGTGCCGTCAACACGGACAACGTATTGCCAAAGAATGGGCATTGCGCCCACTCGACAGCGCAAATAGTCGCTCGATTATCAATCAGGTTATGTCTAAACCTAGTCAAGCCGTTAATCAAAACGCAGCACCTGCCATTACGCCAGCGCCAGCAAAAAATGCAAGCCTTGTAGTGGATGATGCACAATCTATGATTTGTACTGTTTGCCAATGGGTTTACGACCCTAAAGACGGTGAGCCCAATCAGGATATTGCGGCTGGGACACCTTGGGCACAAGTGGCTGATGACTTCCTCTGCCCTGAATGTGGTCTTGGTAAAAGCGTCTTTGCGGTAAAGAAAAGTGAGGTGAATCATGCCTAGACCTATCGTCATTATTGGTAGTGGTTTTGCGGCGTATCAATTAGTGAAAACGCTGCGCCGATTAAACACTGAGCAGGCTATTACCTTGATTACCGCTGACTCGGGTGATGAATATCATAAACCAGATTTAAGCCATGTATTTAGTCGCCAGCAAATGGCGGCAGATCTGATTAAATTAACGGCCGCAGAGTTTGCTAAAGAACAACAAATTGATTTGATCAATCACAGTGAAGTCACTCACATAGACAAAGATCGCAAAGTGGTCTTTTGCACTCAGGGCCGCGAAGTCGCCTATGAGAAGTTAGTGCTCGCTACAGGCGCACGGCCTTTTATTCCTAAAATGAGTGGCGATGCCATTAATGCTATTCATACATTTAACAGCTTAAGCGAGTATCAAGCCTGCCAAGCCAATATACGTAGTGCAGCAAAAGTACTCGTTATCGGTGCGGGGTTAGTCGGGGTTGAGTTAGCAATGGATCTAGCGACTGCGGGTAAACAGGTCTTTTTAGTCGACCCGCAGGCAAGCCTAATGGCAAACTTATTGCCTGAAATGCTAAGCCAAAAACTTGCTGCGGTGTTAGCCAAGCAAGGGGTAACCGTGCAATTACAAACTCGGGTAAGTCAACTGCAACACCAAGATAGCTGTATTGCTGTAAGTCTCGATAACGACCTGCACTTTACTTGTGATGCGGTGATCTGCGCAGCAGGCCTAATACCTAACAGCCAACTTGCGCAAAATGCGGGTCTTGAGGTCAATAAAGGCATCATAGTTAATGAGTACTTACAAACAAGTGATAGCGATATTTATGCACTAGGAGACTGTGCTCACATCAATGGTCAAAGCATGGCCTATTTGCAACCAGCATTACTGAGTGCCAACGCACTGGCAAGCACCTTGTTAAATCAAGCCACTGCGGTGAATTTCCCTGCGATGCTTGTTAAAGTAAAAACTCCCTTATTACCGATGCAATTAGGCGGTATTACGGTTAGTAACGTTCACCGCTGGCGCGTCGATATTGATGCCCAAGGCACCTGTATTAAAGCATTAGATGCAGATGAAATATTACTCGGATTTATCGTAACAGAAGATAAAATGAAACAAGCTTTTGGATTATTAAAGCAACTCAATAGCCCGAATACTGTGCTCGCGGCAGCTTAATGATGGCGTTGGCATTACCTAATTTGACATTGATTTAGACGTTACTTGCCTATTAATCAACGAATGAACGCTATTTAAAGGTAAAAAACCGAGAGTGAATATCACCTCGGTTTTTTCATTTAAGCCATTATATAAGTATGACTAATACTCTATAAACCTAACGCTTGCTTTATACTTTGGCCGTAATCAGCATCGGCTTGGGTGAAATGCCCTACCATGCGTTGCTGCACATCTAAACTCGCCTGGCACAGGGAACCTGAAATCGTAGCCACTAAGCGTGCTTTCTCATCTTCACTAAAGATTCGATACAAATTACCCGCCTGAGTGTAATCGTCTTGGTTATAACGACTATAACGCGCAGCCTCACCTTCTAATCGAAGTGGTGGCTCTGTAAAGTTAACCGGCTCAATTAAGGCTGATGGGGTACTGTTCGGGCCATAATTGGCACTGGCATCACCACCGGTTTGACTATGGCTAAACGGGCATTGTGTACCTGCCATTGCGCCGCCACGTTGATGATGATTTGCCTTAGCTGCGTGTGGACAGTTTACCGGTAACTGGTTGTAATTAGCGCCAATACGGTAACGCTGAGCATCAGCATAGGCAAATAAACGCGCTTGTAACATCTTATCTGGCGAAGCGCCTACGCCGGGCACTAAATTGCTCGGTGCCAATGCCACTTGCTCAACTTCAGCAAAGTAGTTTTGTGGCAGTCGATTCAGTTCTAACACACCAATCTCAATCAGGGGATAGTCGCTATGCGGCCAAACCTTAGTTAAATCAAATGGATTAATCGCGTAAGTATTCGCATCTGCCTCGGGCATAATCTGAACATTGACACTCCAGCGCGGGAAATTACCATCAGTAATCGCCACAACCATATCGCGCTGTGATGAATCAGGGTCGATACCTTTTAATTTATCTGCCTGTTCATTGGTTAAATTGACCACGCCTTGCTGAGATTTAAAGTGAAACTTCACCCAAAAACGCTCACCCTTAGCATTCCATAGCGAGAACGTGTGTGAACCATAACCGTGCATCTGACGGTAGTTGGCCGGAATACCGCGATCCGACATCAAAATAGTCACTTGATGCATAGCTTCAGGGTTTAGCGACCAAAAGTCCCACATGGCCTGTGGATCTTTTAAGTTGGTCTGCGGATTACGTTTTTGCGTGTGAATAAAATCAGGAAACTTTATGCCATCACGAATAAAAAACGTCGGCGTATTGTTACCTACAATATCGTGATTACCGCGAGTGGTATAAAAGCGCAGACCAAAGCCACGTGGATCACGTTCGGCATCGGCCGAACCCATTTCACCGCCTACGGTAGAGAAACGCATAAAGGTTTCAGTTTGCTTGCCCACACCATTGAAATGGTCGGCAATGGTAAAATCACTTAACTCTTTGGTCAGGGTAAACGTGCCGTAAACACCGGTACCTTTAGCATGCACGATGCGCTCAGGAATACGTTCACGGTTAAAATGGGCTAATTTTTCAATCAGATGCCAATCTTGTAATAATAAAGGACCGCGTTCGCCCGCTGACAATGAGTTTTGGTCATCAGCGACAGGTGCACCGTTTTGGCTCGTTAAGTATTGACTTGCTAAATTCTGTTGACTCATATCTTATTCCTTAGTCTTGATGGGTAATTAACCACGTTTCAATTAGATCATAAATGGTAGCCATGGCTTATCTCCTTGGCGGATGACATGTTGCCTATAGAGCAAGAATAGACAATCACCACAAAACAAGAAAGCGATTAAATTAGATTCGCTCAATCTGTAAATAAGATTAGCGGTAGTGCAACAAGATAATTGAACAATGGCGTAGGCTAAACAGCCATGACCTGCGATAGACGGCATTATTAAAGCTGCTATCGAAAATCAAAGGGGGCTGTTAGATACGAGCAAACAGAAGGTAATATATTGGGGCTAATGGGCGGGTGAATCGGCTTCGCGGTAAAGCTTAATCAAATAATAAGCGTCAATTAATACGATAAAAAAGTTAACTAAGGCAACAGGATAAGCACTAATTGCAATACCATACGCCACAAATAAGGCCGCGCCGATGAGATTCCACCAGCGTAACTTTTTGATGTTTGACATCATCAGCGAAATCGCCACGACTACCGAGGCTAAATAACCAACCCATTCCCAAATTGTTGCATTATCCATAGCTAATCCTTAATCATATGTTATTTAAATCAAACGATTGATACGCTACTTACACGACTGGAAATAGGCTAGCCTATTGCATTTAGCGTTTAACGACCGCTGCTGTCATCCGAGAAATACAGGTCAGTTCACCCGCACTGTTGTGGATTACAATTTCCCATACTGAACTGCGTTTACCCAGATGGATAGGCTTAGCTGTAGCTGTTAACACGCCATTACGGGAAGCCCGTAGATGGTTGGCGTTAATCTCTTGTCCAACACAGTAATATTGTTCAAAATCCACCGCAAAATTTGCAGCATAACTGGCAACAGTTTCGGCAAGTGCGACATTCGCACCGCCATGCACTATGCCCAAAGGATTATGTACCGCAGGACCGGCTGGCATCGTTGCCTTTAAATAATCGTCGCCAATCTCACTAATCTCTATCCCTAAGGTTTGCATTAATGTGCCTTTACCGCCCATACCTGCATCTAAACGCACACAATCTTCTAAAGTGATGGGTCTGAACCAAATACTCATTATAACTTCCTAATCAATAACACCAATCTGCAGTTTACTGCGAAGTAAATCAAGTTCAACTAGTTTACTTAATACTCAGGTTATTAACTTATGCTCAAAAATGACTACCACCTAAAAATACCCCATTTAATAACAACCACAAAAAAGGATGGTTACCCATCCTTTTTACATCAGTTTAGCTCACAAATTTACCTTGTGAGCACAAGCCAGCCTAACGGCGACGACGCTGCAAACCAAACAGGGATAGTAAGGCTAAGCCTAAGTAGCCCAAAGCACCGCCATCATTTTTAGGTTTAGGTGTCGGTGTGGGAGTCACAACAGGGGCAGGATAGCTTAAGGCAACAATCACAGGGTCGTGATCTGATGCCGAGAAAGCATTTTCAGATTTGGCTAACTTGCCAGAGAACTTTTTACCATATTCAAACAGGTTAGATTCTACTGAGTTGATGTGCCAATCCTCAATATCCACTAAACGATTAGCAAGGCTAGCATTAGCTAAAGCGTGGTCTAAGTTACCTAACTCACCGTTATAGCTGTAAGAATATGTGCCTACGCCATGAGCTTTAGTGTTGAGGTTGATCAAGCCATAACCTTTTTCAATCTTACTACCTTGGCGTTCAAACACTTTGCCATCAAGCGTCGTCCATGAAGCCGTCATGATGTCACGATCTGACTTGCTCGCATCAAAGTCAGTCAGCACACGGATTGGATCTTCCATACCGTAGGCGTTCATATCACCAATAACCAGTAAATCGCCCTTGACGTCCTTTAGCGTTTCACCCAACACTTTAGCAGCAGACACACGGAAAGCATTACACTTGCCCTGTTGATCGGCTGGATCGACTGAGTCTTCGAAATTCATCCAATCTTCTAAACATCCTGAACCTTTAGATTTCAGATGGTTAACAACAACAGTTAGGGATTCGTTATGGATCTTAAATGCCTGCGCTAAGCTGTGACGTTGGTAAGCATCGTTACCTGGGTTAATCTCAGCTTTATCATCTTTAGTGCGCGTGACAGAACCTGCACTAGCATGTTGCTCTGGCGTTTTAATCGCTTGTGCAGCGCCCGCTAAGGTCACTTTGCCGCCACGATATAACATGCCTACAGTAATAGCATCAGAACCAAAGTATTGACCGTCATATTTATCGGCATCTGCAATTTCAACAAAACTATAAGCATTTTCAGGCGTTTGTTTGTCGTTCAGCGCATCGACTAAATCTTTAATCGCACTCTTTTCACCAAAACCATTGTTAGCAATTTCCATCAGGCCAACGATATCAGCGTTCATGGCAGTAATTGCGCTAACAATTTTAGTACGTTGCAATACCATTTCTTCAAGCGTTAATGCGCCACGATTGCTACCAGAGGGATTAGTGTTGCCACCATCGACATCGTTAAAAAAGTTCAACACGTTAAAGCTGGCAACGCGAATATCACCTTTAGTCGCAACGCTAGGCGCATCGGTTCTGTCATCACCACGGATAAAATCACCCGCTGTGATTTGGTTAGTTGCCACTAAACGATAAGCGCCGTAGCTATAACCAATAACACCTTGCAGATTAGTCAGTTGATCGCCAACACGGATGTAACCCGTTTCAACGTTGAAATCGGGGAAGTATGGGATCTCGCCATCGGCAGGTTTGTAATCGGACTCAATAAAAAGTTGGTTTTCGAGGTTAGACTTGACTAACGCAGTCGCTTCGGCAGAAAGCGCGGGGTATAACTGTGTTGGTTTCATCAAAGGCGCTTGATAAGACACTAACATGTTGTTGCGCTTACCCGCATAGTCAAAGCTAAAGGTACGGCTGATCTTAAGATCGCTACCCGCATCTAACACGACATTCATGCCTTCATAGCGCTCTAACGCTTGGGCTAAGGTTTCACCATCGGCCACATAAAATGGCACTGGGGCAGGAACATTGCCTTTAGCGCCGACTTCAAATTTATTATCGTTTTTAATATCGATTTGAGTTAAGCCAAAGTATTCTTTTACCTTACCCTGTACGCAAACCTCAACTCCAGGTTGAATTTCTGCAGGTACTGCCTCACCGAGTAGTACAAACACGCCATCAGAGGTATACGGTGAATTATCACCCTTAACTTCTTGTAAATAAAAACCTTTAAATAAACTTTCGCCGCGGGCAGTAACTACGCCGCGCACGGTAACTTCAGCTTCCGATTCAAACGTACCGTCAGCAATATATGGGCTAGACTCACCCGCACCTTGCACTTGATAAATAGGCACAATTTTAGCGCCAGTGCAGCTAAAGACGGGGGTTTCTGGCTCTACTGGCGTGTCTAGTGAACCTAAACCTGAGAAGGTATCTTTAGGTAATTGTTCCCACTGCGCGGCGTTGAATACTGTATTGGCGATTAATGAATCTAACTTGCGCTTTAGGGTAACGTCTAATCCCCAGCCTACTGGTGTTGGTACATCGCCAATAATATCAACAATTGCATCATCTTTAAGCAGAGCAACAGCATCACCACCATTAAAGCTTAAACTACCAGAGTAACTATCTACGCCTTGAGGAAGCGTAATTGCGCCAGTCGTATTTAAAATGACTTTAGTGGATTTAGATTTGATCGATTGACCATCGAGTGCCACCATATCTAATGCTGTGGTTGCACCATCTTTATAACGGACCAGTTTATAACCCGCAAGATCAATTGCCGTATCACCGCTGTTATAGAGTTCAATTGCTTTGTTATTTGAGCTACCTTCAACATACTCGGTAATCATCACATCGGCGCTTGCCATCATAGGCAAAGCCGCCGCGACAGCTAAAGAAATAGCCGTTAATTTGTTAACACTTTCCATACCATCAACCCCATTATTATAATTTTGCCGCTAACGTTCTGTTAACGTGCAAAGGGATTATTCCAGAGTTGGATACGAAAAAATAGAGGCGCAGCTCGCACATTACAAACGTAACATATTGATGAGTAAGTTATTATGCGCAAATGCTTGTTCATAAAACAGAACAACATAATAAATTAAAAATATTAACCATGTGAAAACAATCAGTAAGCAAAATACATGTTAGACAAAATCTATCGTTGAATACTTTAAATGATGGACAACCTTTTTATGTGATATTTTTAAAATATTATTCAGTATGAGGTACTTAATAATAAATAAAAAAACAGGATATTTTAGATACATTAAAAATATCATTAAAGCTTAATTTAGCGTTCATTATTTTGAAATATAATTAGCGATTAACACTGATGGCGATATGTTTACTACATAGGTAATAAACAAGAAATGAAACATTACAAAAGTCTGCAAACCCGTTAAATCTAAGCATTGAGTTAAGCCAGAGTTCAGATAATAATTTTTTAAAAGACAAAAAAATACCGCCCATCAAAGAGCGGTATTTTTAATAGCTATATATTACAAAGCCAATTATTTTTTAGCAGGTGCAGCAACAGGTTCAACGGCTGCTTTCTCAACTGACTTTAATTCAACTTCAAAAATCAGTGTCGAGTTTGGTGGAATAGTACCAGTATCGCGATCACCATAAGCAAGGCTTGATGGGATAACAAACTTAAACTTAGCACCAACAGGCATTAACTGAACGCCTTCAGTCCAACCAGGAATAACGCGATTTAACGGGAATTTAGCCGTTTCGCCACGCTTGTAAGAGCTATCAAACTCAGTACCATCGAGCAAAGTGCCCACATAATCTACTTCTACAGTGTCTTCAGCTGCTGGCTTTTCACCCGTCGCTGGTGTCAATACTTCGTATTGCAAGCCCGATTCAGTGGTAACAACACCAGGCTTAGCTTTGTTTTCTTCTAGGTATTTTTTACCATCTTCAATATTTTTTGCAGAAATAGCAGTCGCTTGTTCCTGACGCTTATCGTTTAGTTTTTTATCTAAACTCTGAAGAATGGTTTGCATATCTTCTTCAGTTAATTTCAGCTGGTCATTCAAGCCATTAGTGAAACCGGTAACAATTAAAGTGCGATCTACTGGTAGACCTAACTCTTCTTGCTCTTTAATGTGACCTGACATGTAACGACCGATTGAAGCGCCGACACTGTAAGCTTCTTTTTGCGCTTCTGTCGTTAATTCAACATTTGCGCCAACACTTTCTGTTTTTTCTTCTTTATTACAAGCAGATAGCCCAATAACGGCTAATGCTACTAACGATAATTTATAAATCGATTTCATTAAAGCTTCCTCAGCATCCTCAAGCGGTTACAATAACCTAAGCGCGACAACTTTATACTAGTTATCTCAGTTATACCAACTAGATTCTTTATGGGTTAATAGTGATTAATGTCACTTGATCAACTCTAAAGACAGCAACTTAGGGAGCAAGTTCATGAAGAAACACCTACTGCTGGTAATTTGTACTATTCTTCTTGCCGCTTGTAGCCCCAAAGCGGAAGATATTAGCATTCTCACCACAGAACCTAGCTATAGCGCTAGCCTGTCAAGTCATGGGGAATTTGCCCTAGTCGCAACCCAAAATAGCGGCGTGCAATGTTGGGATCTCAGTACTCATACACTTAAATATCAGTGGATACACGGTGATATCAATACCGGAGTCACAAGCACAGCGATTTCTCCCAACGGGGCATTTGCCGCGTCGTTAAGTCGAGATTCTGTCGCGATATGGAGAATGGCTGATGGCAAATCTTTAGGCTGGTGGTCCTTACCATCATCCGGTGAAAGCGTTGCAGTAGCGGATAATGGCGCACTACTCGTTGGTTTAAACGATGGTTCGGTCATGTCACTCAATTCAGCCCGAAGTGCCTTAATCAAATTTCTAGGACATAAAGATCGCGTCAATAGCGTGGCGCTCTCCGCGGATGGTCGATTAGCATTAACAGGCTCAAATGATATGCAGGCCATTCTTTGGCAAGCACAAACCGGACAACCGTTACATACTTGGACCTTAAGCAGCCGCATTACCAAAGTCGCGCTCAATGAGAGTGGCAGCTTAAGCTTCACCAATGGCAGCACCAATGAAGCCAAGATTTGGGATAATACAAGTGGTAACCTTTTAAATAAATTGGATATTCAGCGCCGTCAAATGAACTTTTCAGCGGTAAGATTTGTCAATAATGACACTCAAATACTGACGGGAACCCCCGCCAGAGAAGTCATACTCTGGCAACGTGGTACTGGTAAAGAAATCGGTAAATGGCAGATTTCACTTACTAAAAACAGCCAAAGTCGAGGAGCCGTTGTATACTCAGTAGCAATTCGAGATACCAATAAAGTTGTTAGTATCAGTAGCCAAGGCTTAGTTGAAACTTGGCAGCAATAGAGGTTAGTCATGCAAGGCGTACAAACACAGATTGAAGAGCTAGAAACTAAATTAGCTTTTCAGGAGCTTACCGTCGAAGAGTTAAACCAAGAAGTGATCAAGTTGAATCGACTCGTCGCCCATCAGCAGCACCAAATTCATATGTTAATTGGTAAGTTGCAAGACATGGAGCCGAGTAATATGGCGACTCAGGCTGAAGAAACGCCGCCACCTCATTACTAACCCGATACTGTTGATTGAAACTTTAATTAACAGACGGTCAACGCAAAATATCCAGGGAATGCGATGTTTACATTTTTAAGGCCAACCCCCTCTGCTCTATTGCCCATAGCGTTAGTGGGTGAAGACATTCTCAAGCAACAGGCTATCGCGGTGCAGCACTTTGACGCCGCGCTTACTGAGCTTGCCCAGCAAATGTCTGCCAGTATGGCAGCGGCCCAAGGTGTTGGCATTGCAGCCCCACAGGTACACAGTCCTTTAGCCTTATTTATTATGGCCTCACGCCCCAACGAGCGTTACCCCGATGCGCCCAACATGGCGCCAGTGGTGGTGGTTAATCCGCACATTATTCATGTGTCGAGTGACTTAGTCAGCGGGGAAGAGGGTTGCCTATCAGTCCCTGGGCAAAGATTTATCATACAAAGACATAAAACGATTGAAGTACGCTACCAGAATTTACAAGGTGAGTGGCAACAGGCAGAATTAACTGATTTTATCGCGCGTATTTTTCAACATGAATTTGATCACCTTCAAGGGATCACCTTACTTGAACGTTCGCGGATGCCAGAACAAACACACACTTTGTCAGCCCAACCTACTACCGTAAAAGGTGAAGCACAATAATGAAACTGTCCTTCGTTGCCCCTTTATGTCGACCTTTTATAGCATCAGTTTTAACGCTAGGTTTAGTGTTCGGCTTATCAGGATGCGCTTACAACAGCATTCTTATCAATTATCCCGCACAAATTGAACCGATTAAACAACAGCTCAATAGCGCAACCCCTTTGGCGGATATTGACAAACTGGTCAGTAATATTACAGATAAAGATGGCCTACTCTACGCCCAAGAGGCAGGCCGTATAACCCAAGTTGCAGGTGATTTTGCGCGCAGTAAACAATATTACCAACAAGCGGTCGATGCCTACACCGCCTTTGATGAGAAAGCTAAAATCAGTGCCAGTGGCATAGGAGCTACCGCAAGTAGTTTAGTGTTAAACGATAATGCGATCCCCTATCGAGGCCCTGGATATGAACGTATTATGCTGCACCAATACCAGGCTCTTAACTATTTATTTAGCGGTGATTTTCAAGGTGCTTTAGTTGAGGTTCGTCGCAGTAACGAGCTGCAAAGCAGCGAGCAAGAGCGCTATCAAGAGTCACAAAAATCAGTACAAGCTATGGCAAATGGCACTATCGATGCCGAAGTCAATAAGTTAGGTCAGGCGGCAGGTACAGTGACTAGCTCTTTTTTAAACGCCTACAGTTATTACACTACCGGCCTGCTGCATGAGGTTTTGGGTGAGCCTAATGATGCTTATATCGATTATCGTAAAGCCGCACAAATCACTCCCGATAATACTTATTTACAACAAGATCTTGTGCGCCTGGCTAAACAACTTGGTATGCCACAATATGATGAATTTAAACGCCGTTGGGGTGATGCTAAGCTACCCAATCCACAAGATGGCCAAGTTATTTTAATGGTTGAGCGCGGTTTTGTACCCGCAAAACAATCACTCACAGTGCCTTTTACCATCCATGGCAACTGGCAAACCGTATCGCTAGCGACTTACATGCCTAACAATACTTTTGTACCAGAGACGCAAGTACAGGGTTTAGGTACAGTGCTAAAAACAGAACCGATTGCTAATATAGATGCGTTAGCTATCACTGCACTGAAAGAAGAACTGCCCGCCACTTTAGTGCGCCAAGTAGCTCGGGTATATGCTAAATCAGAAATGGCCTATCAAATCGAGAAAAGCGGTAGCCCTGGTAATAACGCGGCTAATATCGGTAGTATTGTAATGCAGATTTTTAACGTAGTAACAGAGCAAGCTGACCGTCGTAGTTGGCTAACGCTCCCAAAACAAGCACAAATAGGGCGGCGTTATTTGAATGCGGGTGAATACACTTTGCAGATAGATAAAGCGCCACCAGCAAAAATTGACGTTGCAGCAGGCAAAACCACCTTAGTCTGGGCAATTGATACTGGTAATTACACCCGTATTTATTCAATAATCATCTAGCCTAGCGCAAGATGCATTTGGATAAGACGAGTGTTATTGGGTTTATACAATCACAAAATGGAACTGACTATGAAACAATTTAAACTGATTTTTGTGCTAGCTGCGGTGATCGGGCTGGCTGCATGTCAATCTAAAGTTGAATATGGCGATGCCACCGAAGTTGAAACCGTCAACGAAAACTTTGGCTCAACCGATCTACAAGCTATTGCGGCCAAAATGGTCGATAGCATGATGACATTCCCACCGATAGTCGCAATAACGGCTAACAATCGCCCCATTTTGTTTATCGATAGCATTAAGAATAAAACTTCTGAGCATATTGATACCGAGTCAGTGACAGACTCTATCAGTAACAAACTATTACGCTCAGGCAAGTTCCGTTTTATCGATATGACCAAAGTAGATGCCGTTCGTAAGCAACTAGACTACCAAAACAACACTGGCATGGTTGATCCATCAACCGCCATTAAGTTTGGTCGTCAAATCGGCGCTCAATACATGTTATACGGCAATTTATCCAGCATCGTTAAGCAAGACGGTAGCACCAAAGATGTGTACTACAAGATGACAATGCGTTTAATGGATTTAGAAACAGGCTTGATTGAATGGTCTGATGAAAAAGAAATCCGTAAAACAAAGTCTAAGTCTTTCTTAGGTATGTAATTATCCTATAGAACGCAATATTTAAAGTATTGCGTTCTCACAAAGCCAGCTTAGATGCTGGCTTTTTTTTACATTTTTAACATTGGTTATCCTAGGTAAATAAGGTAGTGTACTCGGCCAAAATACCCTGCAATGATGCCGCTATAACTTAACCCTTCTGCCAGCTAAGGCTCGCCTTAGTCATGCCAGCCTGTGTGATAGCGAACGCTCACTCTGCAGCTTAAAAATCAATTATTTGAAGGATTTAAGTTGTGAACTTGTTTAAAGCCAGTTTGCTTGCCCTTACCTGTAGTGCATTAATGTCGTGCGCAACCCATAGCACATTGAATACAGCACCGCGCGATAACAGTGCTTATATCAGCCAATATCAGGCATCACTTCGCTCACAGGTCATTTCCGATGTTCGCTATGAGTTGGATTTTCAACTCACGGGTGAGACCGAGTTTTCTGCCACGTCAAAGGTCACATTTAGGCTTAGTGAAGTACCCAAACAGTTAAGTCTGGATTTAAATAAAGCACAGATAAAACGCCTTATAATCAATGGCACAGCGATATATCCTAACTATAATGGTGCCTATATCAGCTTGAACACGCGTTTACTGACCTCAGGTGCAAACACGGTCGAGGTACAATTTACCCGCGCCCACAGTACCAATGGTGAAGGTTTACATCGCTTCCAAGATCCGGTTGATGACAAAGTTTATCTTTATTCTCATTTTGAACCCGCTGCAGCCCAGCAGATGTTTGCGGTATTTGACCAACCCGATATCAAAGCTAACTATCAAATTACTGTCACCGCCCCCAAAGACTGGCAAGTCATTAGCTCAATGCGTGAAACACAAGTCACTCCAGCTGGTGCTTATAATCGCTGGAGCTTTCCTGACACGCCTAAACTGAGTCCGTATAACTTCTCGATGCACGCAGGTCCTTACCATGTGTGGCAAGATAACTCAGGCCGTTATCCAATGCGTTTATTTGCCCGTGAGTCTGTGGCAAATCAAGTAACGCCACAAGATTGGTTTACCTACACTAAACAAGGGTTAACTTTCTTTGATAACTACTTTGGCATTGCTTACCCGTTTAAGAAATACGATCAAATTCTAGTGCCAGACTTCCTCTATGGCGCCATGGAAAACGCAGCCGCGGTGACCTTTTCAGAAGATATTTTCCTGCATAAAGCGGCGATGACAGCCGATCAAAAGCAAAGTCTTGCTGGCGTTATCATGCATGAAATGGCACACCAATGGTTTGGCGATCTCGTCACCATGAAATGGTGGAATGGTCTGTGGCTTAATGAAAGCTTTGCTTCTTTCATGGGCACACTCGCGACTCAAGAAGCGACTGAGTTTACTAATGCATGGCGCAACTTTTACGCCACAGGTAAACAAAAAGCCTATGAGCAAGATAGCCTAGTCACCACTCATCCCATTGAAGTACCCGTCGCGACAACCCAAAATGCCTTCGATAATATCGATGCGATTACTTATCAAAAAGGCGCCTCCACACTAAAACAACTGCGCCACTTGCTAGGCGACATGGTATTTAGGCGCGGTGTAAGTAATTATTTAAAACAATACAGCTATCAAAATGCCGAATTAGACGATTTTATTAATAGCCTAGGTAAAGCCGCAGGCCGTGATTTAACGGCGTGGACTCAAGAGTGGCTCTATAGCGCAGGTGTTAATACGATTAAAGCGGAATACCGTTGTAATGGTAACCGCATTAGCGCATTTAGCCTGGTGCAGTTGCCAGCAAGTGCTGAACTGCCCACCTTGCGCGAACAAAAAGTTCAAGTGGCTTTGTTTACTCAATCACGTTCTGGCTTGAGAAATGACATTATCGTACCTGTGACTTACAAGGGCAGGCGTACTGAAGTCAAACAACTGGTTGGCGAACGCTGCCCTGATTTAGTGTATCCAAACTTTGATGATTGGGGCTTTGTCAAAGTCGAGCTCGATAGAAAATCTTTTACAACAGCTCAACAACAGCTGAGTAATGTATCAGATCCACTGCTACGTTCTATGCTATGGCAAAGCCTGTGGGACAGTGTTCGCGAGGGTAAATTAAGCCTAGAACAATATCTCAGTACTGTTTTTGTGAACGCGCCAGCAGAGTCCGATTACACTATCGTCGGTCAGATCATTGATAGTATGTTGCGCTCAAAGGAATATTTAGCGCAAATTGCACCAATTCAACAAAATTACGCTGAAAATGCCATAAAAGGCTTAAGCCAAATGAGCCTGAGAAAGACGATGGAAAGTAAAGACGATAATGACTTTCAGCGCCGCTGGTTTAATGCCTATGTCAGTTTAGCGAGCGATAGGGATTCACTGCGTCATTTAGCGCAGCTACTGGACGGCGACACCAAAATTAAAGGATTAACCTTAGATCAAGATTTGCGTTGGGCAATCATCATTCAACTGAATCGTTATGATTTCCCTAATGCATTGCAGCGTTTAACCACTGAAGCTACCAAAGATAATTCTGATGCAGGCCAAAAAGCGGCACTTGCTGCCGAGGTTATTCGCCCAGAGGCTAGCGCAAAACGTCGTTGGTTAAGTAAAGTCCACCAAGACAGCTTGCCCTTTGCTAAACAACGGATTGTCATGGCCAACCTTTATCCTGCAGAGCAAAAGCTATTAAGTGCAGCAACCGCCGAAGAACGCCTGTCGAGCTTGAACGATATGGACAAAAAAGGGCCGGTATTTATGCGCAACTACGGTTACAACCTGATCCCTACAGATTGTAATTACACAAGTATTGCCGCATTAAATAAAGTTCTCGATAGCCAAACCGGATTATCGAATCTCGCTCGTCGCACTTTACTCGAGACCCGCCAAAAAGAGCAGCGTTGTGTACTAATAAAAAATACTATGGCTCACTAAACTGAGTCATCGCCATTACTGAAGAGGCTCTACTGAGCCTCTTTTTTATTAATGGGAGGAATTATTATAAAAATGGATCAATTTATCTAACGGTAATGGCTCTGCGTAAAAATAACCTTGATGAAGGTACACACCTTTAGCGGCGAGATAATCAACTTACACTTGAGTTTCAACGCCTTCTGCCACTATATCCATATTTGATTCGTGGCCAAAAGCTATTTAACTCTAACACGGTAAAATCCACTTCATATCACAACACTCACTTATATAAACTGATACTTTTAAGGTGATGAATGTAGTCCCTTTAAGACATCTCACTCTGTCTTAATTATATTTTAATTCAACATATTTTTTGCATTATTAAAGAATACATTGTATTTGATAAAGTGATTAACCTCAAAGCATGCTTAGTATTGTTCTCTATAATCGGTATTTTCAATATTTAATTTAACAAAGCTTAATATCAATGAATTAAAGCTGTTTATGTTGAATTATCCTATTATTGATTAATACCTTAACGATTTCCGCCGCGATATTAAAACGTTAAATAACTAACATAAATAAGGAATGAGTTATGCAAACGACGCTCAAAACACGACTGCTATTTAGCAGTCTCTTCGCTGTAGTACTCACCATCGCGGTGCTAGTCAGCATATCCAGTTATTTTATTCGAAGTAACGCATTAATAAATACTCAGAATGAAATTGATCAATTGGCTAACACCTTTGCGCAAGGAATGGGTTTATGGATGCAAGATAGAAAAATAGCCATTACCAGCCTAAAAAAAACAATCGAAACGAATCCAAACCTTGACGTTACGCCATTTTTACAGCAAGCACATAATACGATGGACTTTTCGCTCACCTACTATGGTAACGAGCAAGGCGACATGTATCGCCAAGATCCCTCGTTGAATACCGCTAATTATGACCCCCGCACACGCCCTTGGTATATTAGTGCTAAAGCCGCAAAAAAAATGATCATGACGGCGCCCTACTCCAGTGCAACCTTAAAAAAACAAGTCGTGACCATTGCCGAACCCGTCATGAACGCGGGAACATTCTTTGGGGTCACGGCCGCAGACTTAACGATAGATCAACTAACTGATGCGGTGCAACGCTTAGAAGTGCCCGGTAAAGGCTATGCACTAATGGCCAATAGTGCGGGAATGATTATCAGCCACCCTAAAAGTGAGTTAAACGCTCAGCAACTGACTGACATTGATACTAATTTCAATAATAGTTGGTTATCACAACACATTACTGCCAATACCATAGAAGAACGCACTCTCGATGGTGCAACTAAATTAGTCTATGTTGCGGCAATCCCTTCGACGGATTGGGCGCTGATTTTCGTGATGGATAAACAAGAGATTATGACACACGCCACGACATTAGCTTGGTGGATGTCTGCCGTGGGTATCGCTCTTCTAATACTATTCGGTTTGATTTTATTCGCGATATTCAAAGTCCAATTTAAAGACCTCGAACGCGTTGCTCAAGCCCTCAACGACATAGCCGAAGGTGAAGGTGATTTGACCGTACGTATTCATACAGCCAACAAGCACGATGAAATTGGTATGCTAGCATCGGGCTTTAACCGCTTTGTCGAACGTCTTCACGGCATGATTTCTCGCATGCATAAGATTGCAGGTCAACTCGAGTATCAAGCCAAGGGCAGCAGTGCATCGGCAACAGATAACAGCCAGCGCATTGAAGTACAACAAGATGAAGTAACTATGGTCGCCACCGCTGTGACCGAAATGGCCAGCGCGACTGAAGAAATTGCCAGCAATGCAGAACATACGGCGCAGACAGCACAAAATGCGGTTGGGCTGTCAAAGAATGGCCATAAACAAGTCACACAGAGTCAGCAATCTATCCGTAATTTAGCCAGTGAAGTTGAAACCGCTGGGCGTATTATTGGTGAGTTGAATGAGCACTCACAGAAAATTAACAGTATCTTATTGACCATCAGTGGTATCGCCGAGCAAACCAACTTACTCGCACTCAATGCAGCCATCGAAGCCGCACGAGCAGGTGACCAAGGTAGGGGCTTTGCAGTCGTTGCAGATGAGGTTCGCGTACTATCACAACGCACCCATTCATCGACACAAGAAATTCAAGCCATGATCGAAACCCTACAACAAACCGCGGGCAAAGCCGTTAAGTCTATGACCCAGAGCCATGAGATGGCAGAAACCAGCGTGAATGATGCTAATTCAGCCAGCGAAAGTTTACTGCTTATCAGTAAAGCGATTAATGATATTTCAGATATGGCTAGCCAGATAGCAACAGCAGCAGAAGAACAAACTTCAGTCACGAGCGAAATCAACCGCAATACGGAGTCGATTCGTGAAGTATCTGAAAACCTGTCAATTGAAGCACAAACCTCTATGGTTCAAGCTCAGGAACTGGCTCATTTAGCCGCCTCACTACAGCAAGAAGTGAATAGCTTTAAGCTTTAAAGCAAGACGCTGCCTGACCGCTAGTATAATAATGCCCGCGTATGTCACTGACATACGCGGGCATTTAATAAGTGACTATATTCTTTTAACACTCAGCTATCAAACGACGAAACCTCTATAACCACATGAATAATCCAAATAAATTAGACTTAACTCATTTTAGCTGTCACGTCATCTGGAGTATCAAAGTCAGAACGAACTGATTGAGACATCACATGTACGGTTCTTAATCCTTGATAGCCCATTTCAACTCGATTTCCGCCATTCTTTTTTGCTTTATACATAGCTGCATCTGCACAACAGAGTAACTGTTTTTCATCCGCACCATGCTCTGGATACAAGGCAATGCCAATACTTGGAAGTATGTACAGCTGCTCATCAACAAGTTCAAAGGGCTGATTCAATGCTTGTAATATTTTTTGAGCCGCCATTAAGGTATTGTGCGCTGAGTCAACACGTTCGAGTAAAATAACAAACTCATCACCGCCAAAACGCGCGACCGTATCAGCGTCTCTCACGCAACTCACTATCCGCTGTGCTGTTTCTTGCAATAATAAGTCACCCACGCTATGGCCAAAGGTGTCATTAATCCATTTAAATTTATCTAAATCCAAATAAAGTAAAGAGAAGTAACTTGACTCTCTATGTGCACGAGATAACGCTTTTTGAAATCTATCGTAGAAGAGCTCTCTATTGGGTAACAACGTCAGTTGATCATAAAGTGCAATATGCTCTAGTCGAGCAAGCATTTGTCGGCGCTCAATGGCAAAGGCAATTTGTGTCGATACAAATTCCAACAGTTCACGGTCTTGGTGCGTGTAAGAAGCAGAATCTGGCTCATTGTGCATCATCAAAGCACCGATAACTCCTTTTTGTAGCTTTAGCGGCACTCCTAGCCAACTTAAACTGCCATTATCAAGCCCTTCCTGCATCATCTCAGGATAGTCAGCTAAGCACGTTGGGCAAATTAATAAAGATTCTGCACTGTGGATGACTTGTGCGGTAAAGATACTAAAACGACTAATATCAATATATGTATTTTCTTGAGCCGTCACTTTATAGGGGAAACTGAGCTCGTTTAAATCTTGATCATACAATGCGATAGCAAAATTTGTTGCCGGTAAAAGTTTAGCAATAATCTCGTGAATACGACGATAGAGGGCAAGGAGATCTTCTGCAACATGCACAGCTTCAGAAATCTCATATAAGGCCGCTTGCCTGCGCTCTGCATTTCTGCTTTTAGTGATATCTCTGGCAACGGCTACGCGCTGTTGATAAGCATCAGACCAGCGGGCAGACCATAGAATATCGATAACAACACCATCTTTGCGCACATAGCGGTTTTCAAAATCGACTTTAAATCGACCTGCCATAATTTCATTAGCCGTTACAAGGGTGCGCTCTCTATCCTCAGGTAAGACAAGCTCAAGCATTTGCATGCCAACCATTTCTTCTGGGGTATAACCAAAAATACGCTCGGCACCAGCACTGACAAACTCAAATCGTCCCGTCTTATCAACAACACAAATAGCATCTAAAAGAAGATCGATAAAATTACTTAAGGAAGTGTAGCCATCATTATTCACACAAGGCTCCAATTAATATCGATAACCAACTAGGTCTAATAATAAACATAAATCATACTATTAGAGTAGGTTAATTCTCTAAAACGTTCCATGATAGTTCGACTTAACTTAAACTAAATTCACAACAACCCGAACAGAATGCAATGATAGCAGCGTGCATAAGGGCTCGTTTAATCTCAGATGAAATGATGTCGGCACCATACCTAAAGTGATAGCCTCGCACTATAGTCGATATGTACATTCCCTAAACGCTAACCAGACTGAAGGAATCTATTTTTGGAACAACGCTTTTCTTCACCCCATAATCCGACGAGTTTACGCCTTGGGCTTGCCATGTGGTCACATCCACATTGGCAAGAGAGTATTTATGGGCAAGGGATAAAGCAGGCTGAAAGGCTCGCACGCTATGCGACTATGTTTAATACTGTAGAAGGTAATACCAGTTTTTATGCTACGCCAGCACAGAAAACCGTACTGAATTGGCACAGTGCCACACCCGATGATTTTCGCTTTACTTTTAAGCTACCGCAAACGATTACACACCAAAAGTTATTGCAATATTGCGCCCAAGAATTGAAGGACTTCTTTGACGTAATGGCGCCATTAATCGATAAAACTGGCATGTGGAAAATTCAACTCCCAGCACATTTTGGCCCAGCGTTACTCCCCGTACTTAAACAATTTTTAGCGCAAGTCCCACAGGGGCTTACCTATGGTGTCGAAGTACGGCATCCCGCCTTTTTCGCTAAGGGTGATGCAGAGCGGGAACTGAATCGATTGTTAATAGAAAAGAAAGCCAATCGTATCATCATGGACAGTCGCCCACTGTTTGCCCTGCCACCGCATAACGCCGCCATTATCGATGCTCATAATAAAAAACCTCGGGTACCCGTGCATGCTATCGCGACCGCCAATCATCCTGTCGTGCGTTTTATCGGGCAACCTGACGATGCCGTAGCGCAACTATCACAGCAAGGTGTGAGTGCTTTACCCAAAGATAACGATGTCTTTTTCGATAATTGGTTAGCCCAACTGCCGCAGTGGCTTAAAGAAGGACGAGAGCCCTATCTATTTATCCATACGCCCGATAATCACCACGCACCCGAACTCGCGATTCGTTTATATCAAAAACTGCGCAGCCAAATTGCTGCGCAAATTCAACTCGCCGAGATAAACCTGCTTGAGAAAAAAACTGAACAAACCAGCACACAGATGGGACTTATTTGGTAAACGTCACAACCGAAACGCAAAGCGCCAACCCAGATAATGGTGTTGGCGCTTAGTATTGAACGAGATAATGGGGTAAGTGAACTAGCCAAAAAGTGTATTGGCGAGGATAAACACTCCAGCAGCAAGCAGCATAGTAATGGGTAACGTAAGTATCCAGGCAAGCATGATTTGTTTAATCGTTTGACTCTGTAAACCTGAGCGGTTTGCAACCATAGTACCGGCTACGGCAGAGGATAAAATATGCGTCGTCGATACTGGCATCCCCGTTAAACTTGCAATTCCAATCGAGGCCGCGGCGGTCACCTGCGCAGCAATACCTTGGCTATAAGTCATACTCGATGAGCCAATTTTTTCTCCAACGGTATAAACGATGCGTCGCCAGCCTACTAAGGTGCCACAACCCAGCGCTGTCGCAATGGCTATAATCACCCAAAGGGGCGCATATTCCGTCGTTTTAGTGAGATCTTGGCGCCACTTAGCTAATGAACGTAAATCTTTAGCCGGCAGATCTAATTTCGATACCTGGCGAGCAGTATCATCAATACAGAGTAATAATCGTCGCACTTCTCGTCGCTCTTCTATGCTCATGTCTTTATAAGTAGAAGCGTTAGCTAAGCGGCGATCGAGCAGCGACATCGCGGGCAATACGTTGACCGAAGAGCAATGGACCAGCATATTTTCAGGCGGATTTACCGGAGCATTAAAGTCGATCATCTCAGCGATAACCGCTTGATTGCGATCGTAAATCGCCATAATGCGTCTATTCGCATCTTGCGTTTTTTCTAAATCGTAGGCTTGGCTACCCATATCCAAAGCGAAATAAGCTGGCGCAACACAAATAAGCACCAGCATCACTAAGCCAATGCCTTTCTGCCCATCGTTAGAACCATGGGCAAAACTTACGCCCATAGCAGAGACAATCAAACTTACCCTTGCCCAAAACGGCGGATGTTTTTTGCCATTAACCTGCATCTGTTCATCGGGAGTGCGGTGAATTTTATGTTTTTTCCAGATCAATTTCATCACGAGTAGAAATATTGCGGCCATCACAAACCCTAACGTAGGAGAAATGATTAAGGACAACATGATCTGTGATGCTTTAGAAAGATTAATGCCTTGTAGAATAGGTAGATGGTTCATCCATGCAAATGCTCCACCCACGCCCATAATCGAGCCAATCAAGGTATGAGAACTCGATGCCGGAATGCCAAAATACCAAGTGCCTAAGTTCCAGATAATGGCCGAAAACAACAGCGAAAACACCATCAATAAACCTTGACTAGAATCCATACCCAGCAAGGAGTCTACCGGGAGCAAATGCACTATCGCATAAGCAACGCCTAAGCCGCCTAACAACACACCAGCAAAGTTACACAATGCAGAAGAAACAACAGCGAGGTTTGCCGGCATAGCCTTGGTATAAATAACCGTCGCAACAGCATTAGCCGTATCGTGAAAGCCATTAATAAATTCGTATGCCAATACAAAAAGTACTGCAAGCACTAATCCCACTGACCAAGCAAAACCGAGTGTAGTGAACATCTCAAACATAAAATACTGACCCTAGGTGATAACGGCTACAGATTACGCCCAAGTTTGGCTTCTGTTACAGTGATAAATTGTTTAGATCGCCAAAAAGTGAATTAGACCCCAATAATTCAGCGCTAAACTTGCAATTGAACAGAGTCGCTCTACACCATAAACCGTAACGCTACTGCCCAAATAAAAACGCCAGCTGACTTAGCTGACGTTTTAGGGTAATCATAGACTAATTATTTACTGCAGATGACCTGCGTTATGCAGTTCACGGTCATCTTGAGCCGGTGGGCTCCATTGATACATCCATGTCTCAGACAACGGCTGACCATCAACTTCTAAATAGACGCGTAAATTAATCGGCTCAAGGCTGTCCTCTGGTGGCACTACGTCAAACATCGCGCGGTAACCATTGATAGACGCCAATGGGCGTGCAGATTCAATTTCTACTTTGCCTGCAGAGGTACTAATCACAGCTTTAACTTGGGTGTTTTTACCAATCATAGGTAAAGTACCGCCGGCAAAATCAACCACAAAACGCTTACTGTAGTATTTGCGTTTCTGGCCAACGACACCGCCAATGCCAGTGAAGGTATCGACAACACGGGCACGAGGTGATTGAACCGGTGGAATGCCGCCCCAATACATGTTGTAGCTATACAGCAGTTCTTGCCCTGGTAAAATCGGCTCTGCCGGATTCCAGAAAGCCACGATATTATCGAAGGTTTCATCCAGTGTTGGAATTTCAACTAACTGCACCGAACCTTTACCCCAACTACTGGTAGGCTCAATCCACAAACTGGGGCGTTTATCATAAAACACGCCATCGTCTTGGTAATGATCAAAGTTACGGTCACGTTGCAGTAAACCAAAACCTTTAGGGTTTTCATCGCTGTAGGCATTGAATCGCAGATTTTCTGGATTACCTAACGGACGCCAAATCCATTCACCGTTACCCGTATGCATGGCTAAGCCATCAGTATCATGGATTTCTGGACGCCAATCATAACCCGTGCGGCGATCATTCTCACCCACCATAAACATACTGGTCAGTGGCGCCACGCCTAAACGTTCAATCGCTTTACGTGGATAGACAGCCACATCAACTTTCATTTTTAAGCGTTCACCCGGCTCAATATCAAAACGATAAGCACCCGTTACACTCGGTGAGTCTAACAAGGCATATACTGTGGTGATATTTGACCCTGGTTTAGGTTTTTCTAACCAAAAGTTGGTGAACATTGGGAATTCTTCAGGCTTAGGCAACGCCGTATCGACCGCTAAACCACGCGCCGATAAACCATATTGCATCTCTTGGCCCACGGCGCGGAAATAACTGGCACCGAGGAAAGCCACGATATCGCGCTCCCAATCTGTATTGAATTGCATACGGAAACCCGCAAATCCAAGATCTTTAGGTAACTGACTGCCTTTGACCTTTGATTTACCGTAATCAAACATGGAAGACGAATACTCGATTGGCTTCGCCTTGCCATCGTTCAACTCATAAATATGAATTGGCGTGTCGAAATACAGACCAAGGTGGAATAGCTCTGCGCGAAACTGCGACTCTTGATCACGCCACAATGCGGCTTTTTTCTTGAAATGAAATTGTTGGTAATCATCCCAGCTCATACCCTGAAGACTTTTAGGCACTTCGCCTTTATGGCTCTCATAGGGTTGTGATGCCATAGTTCGGGCATAACCTTTAAGCCAAGCATAACTAAACTCTTCACCTTCTGGCGATGCTTGTTTGCTCGCAGCGCAAGCTGAAAGACTCAGTAATACACTACAGGTTAACAATACGCTGCCAACCATACGCTGCAAACGGCCGCGACGACTAGAGGATTGAGCTTCAATCGACGATGCAGTCATCATCGATTGTGGGTAAACATTTTTTTGTTCGGGAAATAAGTTGGGTAGCATAAGCAGACTCTGAATTGGTGTAACTTCCTGACACTTCTCTGCAAGTTTAACTAATTTGCAGCGATGGCCCTATGGAGAACTGTTGATGACAGCGGTAACAATACAGCTATCGGCAACAATTCGCCAGAATCTAACATACTTTCTATTGAATGGAATATGTCATGTTAGCTATTTTCAATGGTAATCCTTATTTATGAAAATATGATTAACAAACTTAACGCTTTTTCACTACACAAATGCGCAACGAACATAAACCTCCATCCCGTAATTAAGTAACTTGCCATCAGCCTCGGTATGGAAACACCGCTATTTTTCTTTGGCTTGAACCTACAATATAGGTAGAAGGCAATCCGAGGTGGGGTACTAAAAAGAGTTGCTTTAGTACCTATGAAAAAAAGTAAGGGCTGCAAATGCAGCCCTTACTTATACTCGGTCAGTTATTGAATAGATTAATTGAATCCATTCATCTGAAGCCTACTTAGCCTCGGCTAGTGGCTTACGTCTGTTATGCGCAATAATTAATGCGACTAGACAGATAACCCCAACAGCAATACCGACTGGTTGACTCAAAGGTTGTGGTAAACCAAAACCAATACCCGCAGTCATGATATAAGACACTGTCACACTAGTACCGCCAATCGCAGGTAAGCTAACAATCCAGTGGAAAGTACCACGATCAAATAAATATTTAGTTGCTAGCCACAAGACACTGGTCGACAACAGCATGTTTGAGAAGGCAAAGTAACGCCAAATCAATGTGAAATCGATTTTAGTCATAAAATAGGCAATGGTCAGAATTGGTACTGCCACGAATAAGCGATTTCGCATGCTCTGTGGAATATTAAATGCGTCGATAATGGTTAATCGTAGCGATCTAAACGCGGTATCACCCGAGGTTATAGGGAACACTGCCACTGCAAGAATTGCCATCACACCACCAAATACGCCAAGGTATGAGGTTGCAACCTGGTTAACGATTAATCCTGGGCCGCCTTGGTCAAGTATGGCTTTAAGTTCAACATAGCCACCTGGGAATGCTGCAATACCAGCGATAGCCCATACACACGCCACTACACCTTCAGCCACCATAGCGCCATAATACACAGGGCGAACATATTTTTCGTTAGTTAAGCAACGGGCCATAATAGGCGCTTGAGTTGAGTGGAAACCACTAATCGCACCACAAGTAATAGTTACAAATAGCAGCGGCCATACTGGTAAACCATCAGGGTTTGGTGCCAGTAAATCGTTGTTGTAATGACTGTGATCAAAATAAGCGAATATATCGCCAATTTCTGGCAACTGAGGCGCATTCATTAATAATGCGACCGCAATTGATGTGGTCATAACGATCATCAGTAAACCGAATGCGGGATATAACTTAGTGATAATTTTGTCAATTGGCAGCATAGTAGCAAAAAAGTAATAGGCTAAAATGACTAACACCCAAAAGGTATTATTACTAAAAATAGTATCTTTAAAAAAGTCAAGATTACTTAGTAATCCTGCTGGGCTCATAATGAAAACAACGCCCACAAAAAACAACAACATGGCGGTAAATAACAGCATCACACCTTTAAAGTAGATATTAAAATAATGGCCTGCAATTTCTGGCAAACTTTTACCATCTTCTTTAATACTCAGCACACCAGAAAAGTAATCGTGTACTGCACCACCGATAATATTACCTAGCACAATCCACACT
Organism: Shewanella glacialipiscicola; assembly: GCF_023283485.1. Taxonomy (GTDB): domain Bacteria; phylum Pseudomonadota; class Gammaproteobacteria; order Enterobacterales; family Shewanellaceae; genus Shewanella; species Shewanella glacialipiscicola. Next base: position 18,478 of record NZ_JAKILU010000016.1, on the reverse strand, counting down.
AACGCGATGGGTCCATATAGTGCACCCAGAATAGGACCGAAAATAGGTCCTATTCCTGCGATGTTAAGAAACTGGATTAAAAACGCTTTTGCGGGATGAACTGGCACATAATCGACGCCATCTTCGAATTTTGCCTGTGGCGTCAGTGCTTTTGGGTCGATGCCCGCTTGACGTTCGACAAAGGGACTATAAAACTTGTACGCGAGCACAAGAAGTGCGATACAAATAAAGAAAATTAACATTATTTAATCCATGCTTTATTATGAAGTTATTTAATGTAGAGTTTCATTGAGTTAGACACCTAGGTCAAGCAACAGGGCACTAGACTAAGGTCGAGTAGATTATTTGAAACCGCCGCGCCAATGGCTTTTAACCTAAAAGCATTTGAAAAATAGTGCACCATACTGTTTAACAATCCCTCCCACGAAAGACTGACGCTCAGTATTTGTGCAAAGGAGCTTAATCAATATAGCTAATGACCTTCTGCCGCGAAGATATTCTCCAGCGGTTCTTCTACCGTGACACCAATTCCCTATGCTTACCTAAGTCACTCATCGCCTATAAATGTATTAAAAAACAAAAACCAGCCGTTGGCTGGTTTTTTACATCGCATTCATATCTGCAATCGTGGACAAGAGCCACCGATTCACTGCAGAGCATATAAACCCAAACAGCGATAGCTAACTTGGGTTATCCGACAGCCTTACGCCTGTGGGCGCATGGCTGGGAACAAGATCACGTCGCGAATTGTGTGGGTGTTAGTGAACAACATCACTAAACGGTCAATACCAATACCTTGACCTGCCGTTGGTGGCAAACCGTGCTCTAGTGCAGTGATATAGTCAGCATCGTAGAACATAGCTTCATCATCACCAGCATCTTTAGCATCAACCTGTGCTTTAAAGCGTTTATCTTGATCTTCGGCATCGTTCAGCTCGCTAAAGCCGTTAGCCACTTCGCGGCCACCGATGAAAAACTCAAAACGGTCAGTGATGAAATGGTTGTTATCGTTACGACGCGCCAATGGTGAAATATCTGCTGGATAGCCAGTGATAAAGGTAGGCTGCATTAATTGCCCTTCAGCTGTTTCACCGAAGATTTCTTCAAGCAACTGACCACAAGTCCAGAACTTCTCAATTTTCATGCCTAAGCTTTTCGCTAAATCGCGCATGAACTCAACATCTTTCACTTGTTCATAGGTCATAGCTTGGATAGTGGCATTATCAGGATTGTATTTCTGAATTGCTTCTAACATGCTTAAACGCGCGTATGGACCGCCAAAATCAACCGTGTGCTCACCGTACGGCATTTGCGCACTGCCGAGCAATTCAATCGCAATTGAGCTGAGCATTTCTTCGGTTAAGTCCATTAAATCATTGTAATCAGCGTAAGCCATATAGAATTCCATCATAGTGAATTCAGGATTATGGCGTGGCGATAGACCTTCGTTACGGAAGTTACGATTGATTTCGAACACCCGCTCAAACCCCCCCACCACTAAACGCTTCAGATATAATTCTGGTGCGATACGCAGATACATTGGCATGTCTAAGGCATTATGATGAGTGACAAAAGGACGGGCCGAAGCACCACCTGGGATCACGTGCATCATAGGGGTTTCAACTTCCATGAAGTCTTTTTTGATCATGAAGTTACGGATTGCAGAAACCACTTTAGAACGCATAATAAAGGCATTACGCGAATCTTCGTTAACAATCAAATCAACGTAACGCTGACGGTAACGCATTTCTTGATCGGCAAGACCATAATAATCTGCAGGCAATGGACGCAGTGCCTTGGTCAGTAACTCGTACTGTTCCATGTTGACGTATAAATCGCCTTTACCAGATAAATGCAGCTGGCCCGTCACACCGATAATATCGCCGATATCTAGACCTTGGTAACGCTCTTTCAAATCGCCCTGTACACTCTTTTCAGCATAAGCTTGAATACGGCCAGATACGTCTTGGATCACTAAAAAAGGACCACGTTTGGCCATGATACGGCCGGCGATGCTGGTCTTAAAACCTAAGGCTTCAAGTTCTTCTTTCGTCTTATGGCCATACAACTCTTGCAGTTGCGCCGCTTTATGAGTGCGACGGAACGTATTAGGATGTGCATTAGCACTGCAGTTTGGGCGAATGCTATCTAGCTTAGCACGGCGCTCGGCGATCAGTTTGTTCTCGTCTATTACTTGTTCAGTCATCTTAATTTCTCGTCTATAGCTTGAATTAATTACAGCCCAGATTTCAAACTGGCTTCGATAAACTTGTCCAGATCACCATCGAGCACCGCCTGCGTGTTACGGGTCTCAACGCCTGTACGTAAGTCTTTAATACGGGCATCGTCTAATACATAAGAGCGAATTTGGCTACCCCAACCGATATCAGACTTTGCATCTTCAGCAGCTTGCTTATCCGCATTTTGCTTATGCATTTCTAACTCAAACAGCTTGGCTTTCAACTGTTTCATCGCAGCGTCTTTGTTTTTATGCTGAGAACGGTCGTTTTGACACTGCACGACGGTGTTCGTCGGTAAGTGAGTAATACGAATGGCTGATTCCGTTTTGTTAACGTGCTGACCACCCGCGCCAGATGCGCGGTAAGTATCAATCCGTAGATCCGATGGATTGATATCAATGGTGATATCGTCATCGATTTCTGGATAAACAAATACTGAGCAAAATGAGGTATGACGACGACCCGATGAGTCAAATGGCGATTTGCGCACTAAACGGTGTACGCCTGTTTCGGTACGTAACCAACCAAAGGCGTATTCGCCAGTAAATTTAATGGTCGCGCCTTTAATACCAGCGACATCACCATCGGTGACTTCCATTAATTCAGGGCTAAAACCATGGGCATCGCCCCAACGTAGATACATACGCAGTACCATGTTGGCCCAATCTTGGGCTTCTGTACCGCCACTGCCAGACTGAATGTCTAAATAACAGTTTGACGCATCTTGCGGGCCGGAGAACATACGGCGGAACTCAAGATCAGCAAGGCGACTTTCGAGATAATCCAACTCTTTACTGGTTTCATTGAAGGTATCTTCGTCTTCCTCTTCAATAGCAAGCTCAAGTAAGCCTTCAACATCTTCAAGACCTGAGTCCATATCGTCGATAGTTTTAACTACAGCTTCTAAACCGGCGCGTTCTTTGCCTAAGGCTTGGGCGCGCTCAGGGTCGTTCCATACTTCTGAACTTTCAAGCTCACGGGTCACTTCTTCTAGACGCTCACTTTTGGCATCGTAGTCAAAGATACCCCCTAAGAAGCTGCGTGCGCTCGGCAAGCTCCTTAATTTTGAATTTTACGGGATTAACTTCAAACATGAATTTTCTACTTTCTTTATTTGGCCGCTTTAATTGATTTCCCACTAAAAGAGGCGATGATTAACAGTATCTATAACCGCACATTTTAACCTAACACAGCGGGTAAACCTAGTGGGGCACTGTTCATAAAATGGGATAACACCGATTATTTCTAAGCATTAAGCCACATTAGCGAAAAGGGCTAAATCAACTTAACCTTAATCTTTAATGCAAGGCAAATGAACTGAACGCCTCCTCCTACTCAAACTCATATTCAATTAACGTGAGTTTATAACGCAGAGCTAACGCTGTCGGGGTTCTGAGGCGATGCATTGTTTAGTTAACTCGGAATAAACTCTGTGTCTCTACAGGTTAGTTAGACTTTCAGTAGAATAGAGACTCACTCCCGAATTCAACTCCGATTTATGCACTCAAACGGCAGCATGGAAGCTACTGATAAATGACTATTAAAAAAAGCCAAATAAAAACGGGAGACATAAAATCTCCCGTTATTGGTTAAGATTGATTCTATGTTAAATCTTAAACTGTCCCACCAACTTACCTAAGTGAATACCTTCCTCTGAGACTGTCAGGCTCACTCTAGCGGCATCTTCGCTGGAATGAAGCAGCTCATTCACAATCTCTTGAATTGCATACACGTTGCGGTTAATTTCCTCAGTCACTGAGCTTTGCTCTGTCGCCGCAGCCGCAATCTGGGTACTCATATCATTAATCGCCGTCACGGCAGATGTCACTGAACCTAAACTTTCTGAAATCGTACGAGAAGAATCCACCGAACGTACACAGCTTTGCTGGCTCTCTTCCATCGCTTTAACGGCCTGCGCCACTAACTTATGTAGTGCCGACAACATCTCGTTGATTTCTAAGGTGCTTGCTTGAGTTCGGCTCGCTAAGTTACGCACTTCATCGGCCACCACAGCAAAACCGCGGCCTTGTTCGCCAGCGCGAGCGGCTTCGATAGCGGCGTTTAATGCCAAGAGGTTGGTCTGCTCAGCAATACCGCCAATCACCGACAACACACTGTTGATTTTTTGCGATTGCTCACTCAAAGATTGAATGCTACCCGCCGCATTATTTATTTGCGACATTAACGAGGCAATCTCTTCTAGCGAAGCATCAACACAGCGCTGGGCATTGGCCACATCACCCGTAGCGGCATGGGTCGCTTCAGCCACTTGAGTGGTATTTTTAGCCACTTCGTTAGCGGTAGATGACATTTCAGTAATAGCAGTCACTACTTGGTCGGTTTCATTGTTATGACTCACCAACTGACTTGACATCACTTTAGTTTGGTTGTGAATCGCATTAGCGGCATCTTTTACACGGGATGTTGCACTGGCGACATCCCCAATAATCGTTTGGAGTTTATCGACAAAAAGATTAAAGGATTGCCCCAATTGCGCAATTTCATCCTCGCCTTTTACGCTAAGTCGCTTGGTTAAGTCTCCCTCTCCCTTTGCGATATCATTTAAGTTATCCGCCATATTCTTAATTGGCAATACCATGCGATGGGCCGCTATCATGATAATGAAACCAGTAATCATGGTCAGTAACAATGCGATGACTAAAATGGTAAAGGATTTATCAGCCATTTTTGCTGCCGCTGTCGCTCGATAATCCTCAACAACCGCCTCAATATCATCAATGTAAGCTCCTGTACCTAACATCCATTCAGTACTTGGCACCATCATCACGTAGCTTATTTTCTCAATCTGCTCATTGGTATTGGGTTTTTGGTAATAATAGGAAAAACTACCATCACCACGTTTAGCGGCGTCCAGCAAGCCAACAATAATTTTAGTGCCGCGAGGATCGGTCATATCCATCTTATTTTGCCCCTCAAGATTGGGCATCGTGGCATGAAAAATACTTTTTCCTTGAGAATCATAAATAAAAAAGTAACCAGCACTGCCAAAACGTACATCCCTTAATGCTTGATTTACATCACCTTGTTCTTTTAACGACAGTTGATAACTAACAATCCCAGCGGCAATTTCAGTGGCTTCTTTAATTTGTTGTTTACGCTCATCAACCAGCTTAGTTCTGAAGGTCGCGACAGTATCAGTAAGCGCATCTTCCTCGATATAATATGATACCGACATCAATACCAGTAACGCTAAGATCAACGGAAATAGCGATAACATCAGTAATTTGTTGCGCAAACTAAAATTCGACATACCTAAATACTCCAAAGGAATACAACTTATATTTTTTGGAGTATAGCTAAAATTGATACATACCGATGCATTTTAGTTAACAGATTATTAATTTTACTCAGAAAATTTCCTTTAATTATAAATTAGAATGAATGCAGTAACATTCCGCTCAGACTAAAACCGACTACCAGTAATAACATCGATGGTTTAAATAACTTTAAGGCACCAAAACCGAGTAATACTAAAGCCATATCCTTGCCCGAAAATACTACTTGGGAAAAAACCGGCTGATAAAGCGCCGCGGCGAGTAACCCCACAACACAGGCATTCACTCCCGCGATAGCGCCAGCAATTTTAGGTTTTGCCGCAATGGCATGCCAGCTTTTTAGGGCCACCAGCATCAATAAAAAGCCCGGTAAAAAAATGGCAACGGTCGCAATCGCAGCGCCCTTCAATGGGCTATCGAGCAACATCTCAGCGCCTAAAAAGCTGGCAAAGGTAAACATAGGTCCAGGCACTGCTTGGGCAAAGGCATAACCTGTTAGAAAGCGATCACCACTGAGCGTATCGCCCACTGCCGTTTCTAACAGCGGCAGTACAACATGCCCGCCGCCAAACACTAAACTCCCCACACGGTAAAACTTACCAAATATCCACGCCTCTGGCCCAAGCGGCACGATAAAAAAACTACCGATGAGTAACACTAAAAACAGCAATAAATAGATGTAGTTCAATCGAATCGGCGCAAATGGAGTCGCATCATCTTGCGTCGCGCTCAATTTATAAATACCCACAGTCGCAGCAACGAGTAACAGCGCCATTTGTGTCCACATAAATGGTGCCATCAACATAGCTACAGCACTGGCTAACATTAATAAACGCGCGGTTTGACGTTGGCAAAACTGTGTAAACATGGCAATAACAGCATCGGCAACCACAACGACTGCCATCAATTTAAGCCCGTAAATCATTCCTTGAACGTAATGGTTAGCGAGCCATGCGGCCGTCGTTACTGCCAGTAAATACATCAAGATAAAGGAAGGTAGCGTAAAACCAGCAAAGGCAGCAAGCGCCCCCACCAGCCCGCCTCTTTGATAACCAATGGCAAAGCCCACTTGGCTCGAACCTGGTCCGGGTATAAATTGGCTTAAGGCAACCAAACTGGCATAACGCTTATCATCGAGCCAACCGAGTTCGTTGACAAAAGTATGCCGAAAATAACCAATATGCGCCGCAGGCCCGCCAAAACTCATTAAGCCCAAGGTAAAAAAGCGTAGGAAAATCTGTAGCATAAAATGCCGCCCATCAATGCTTAAAGTACTTAAGATTATGCCACTAAAAAGACATTATGATGAAGTATCGCGCGAGCAATGTTGATAAACGTAAGGCAAGAGGCTCCACACGGCAGAGCCCTTAAGATGATTAACTGGAACGAAAAGATTAATAAAATAAACCGGTACAGTAAGTTAGCTTAAAATAGAGAAGCAATAAAACATCAGTTTCTCACTAACAGGGCTAACACTTCAAAATGATCCGTATGCGGGAATAAATCAAATAACTGCACTTTGGTTAAGTGATAACCTCTAATGTGCTCGAGATCTTTGGCTAAGGTTTTAGGATTACAGCTTGAATAGAGAATCGCTTTAGGGGAAAACTCGCTTAAGGACTGACACAACGCCTCACCAATACCACGCCGCGGTGGATTCACAATAATCAAATCGGGCTTTTCGGCAGCGCTTTTGCCCTTAGCAAAGTCGGTGGAATCAAGCGCCATAAATTGCATATTTTTAAGCCCCATCATTTGCGCTGACATTTGTGCGCAGGCAATCGCCTCGGCTTCAATTTCAATTCCGGTCAACTTGATATCTTTCGATGCACAGTGCAGTCCAAAACCGCCCACACCACAGAACAAATCCCATAATGAGTCAGGGGAAAACTCGGCAACCCATTCTCTGGCTGTTTGATACAGCTTTGCCGCTACCTGCGGATTAGTCTGAAAAAAACTTTTAGGCCTGATAAACAAAGGCACATGATTAAAGCGCTCTTCGAGGCGGGTATTCTCGGTTAAAAAAATCTCTTCCTCACCTTCGAGAATTGCCATATGAACGGGCTGGATATTAACTGACACCACTTTGATCTGTGGATATTCCGCAAGTAATGTTGGCAATTCACGTTCGATACGTTCGATACCATTGGTAGAGCGTAAAACAAAACGTAGCAAATACTCGCCGCGCACTTGGCTTCGGGTGAGCAGAATAAATTTAAGTTCGCCCTTAGCTTTATCGACGCGGTAAGGAGGAATGCCTGCCTGCTGCACAAATCGGGTTAAGCGGTGTAATAACTTTTGCATATCAGTGGGATATAATAGGCAGTCGCAAAGATTAACGGCTTCGCCATTTGGGCTAATAATCCCTAACACTGGCGCATGGGCAGCACCTAAGGCCACCATTTTAGCCTTATTACGAAAGCCACTGTCATCGCTAATAATGGGAGGCTGAAAAATATCAGCGGCATTGACAGGAATAAAAGGTGCGAGTAATTGCTGTAATATTTGGCTTTTAGCCGCCACTTGCTGCGCCATAGGCAATTGAATATGTCGGCAAGAAAGACACTGGCCTTGATTAAAATAATCACATTGTTTGACGGTATTAACAATGACAGTGTTCACGGTGGCAGCACTCACAAAAAATCCTAGGTATCAGTAAAAAGCGCCATACTGTAGCGGTTTTACGGATAAAAATCACCTTGAAGCGCACTCAAATCCGCATCAAGCACACAATTTATGACGTATTCAAGATAAGGTGAGTTTATTCACATCGGCAATCGATACTCGCTTACCAATGGCCTTTTCAATCCATTCAAGCACTTCTGCCGAGGTACTACGAAAAGTGGTTAACTTACCGCCGTACAAACTGAGTATTCGGGGATGGGAAATCGATGTCTGCATCAGGGTATCCCGCGGCCGTTCAAAGGCTTGGCTATTTTGCTTAGGCAAGACTCGAATACCACAGAAGGTTTGGCTTATCTTTGCTTTAAGTGCATCGAACTCTGGCGCTAGCGGAAAGTAATGTTTATAAATCCCCAGCAGATAATTAATTTCAGACTCGGTCGCCTCGGGTGGTTTATCCAAAGAAGCCAGTTCAGTTTCTGTGGTGCCAACCAAAGTTTGCCCATACCAAGGCATCACAAAAATGACTCGCTTATCAAAACAAGACTCTAAATACAAGATGCCATCAGGCGCAGGAATATCCAGTAGCACATGGGCGCCTTGCACCCAATCGAGTTCAACCCCCGCCAGCGGAGGTAACACTTTACTCAAAACCGTATTCACCCAAGGGCCAGCTGCATTAATCACTAATTTAGCTTCGGCTTTGTGGGTCTCGCCTCGATGGTTAAAACTCAGCTCGCAGCCCTCGCGCCTATGCGTTAATGCTACCAACTCAGCATCTGCATAAACCTCAGCGCCAAGCGCTTGTGCGCTACGTGCGACGGCTTGTGTTAACAATTTATCGTCGGTCTGCGCATCCCAATACTGAAATACCGCCTTTAATCCTATGAGTTTTAGCCCGGTTAAGCGGTGCCAATGTACAGCGGGTAATGATACAAATTGTCCTAAGGGATCAAACTGGCTTAGCAGCGCATATAAACTCAGCCCAGCACGTATGGTCAAAGGACTGCGCTGACTGTTGTCATATACGGGAATATAAAACGGCACAGCTTTAACCAGAGTGGGCGCCAGATCGAGCAAATGACGTCGTTCAAGTAAGGATTTACGGACTAAATTAATTTGACCTGTTTCTAAGTAACGCAAACCGCCGTGGATAAGTTTGCTGGAATTAGCCGACGTTTGGCCACCAATCTCGCCTTTTTCGACCAACAGAGTGGAATAGCCGGCTGCAGCCGCATATTGTGCAATGCCGACACCGCTAATCCCTCCGCCAACAATCGCTATATCGAAACAGGCCATAACTCACTCTCGCTCACGTTTAATAGACGGTCGACCTACTGAGCCTCACCATACAGTGAGGCTCAACCATACAGGCAATCAGGCTTAATCGAACAGTTCATAAGCGTTAATATGTCAATAAGTGAGTCTTAGATCAAATATCTGAAGCAGTAGGCGCATCAGCACTAGCTTGTAATTGCTTAAGTGTTTGATCGCAAATAGCCTTTAAGGCTTTTAACTCGCTCGCCTCACCCCCTACTTTGCAACGCATTAAATGGGGGACTTCGCTTGCCAGTGTTTTGAGAGTAAACCCAGCTGGGGTTAAGGCTAGCACTCTCACTCGTTCATCCTGTTCGCTGCGGCCACGAGTCACTAATCCCTTAGCTTCTAAACGTTTTAGCAATGGCGTTAACGTGCCTGAATCGAGAAAAAGTTTATCGCCTAAGGTTTTAACATTGATCCCCTGCTCTTCCCACAGCACTAGCATGACCAAATACTGCGGATAGGTTAAATCTAATTTATCCAACAAAGGACGATAGGCCCGCACCATCGCATTCGCAGCGCTATAAAGTGAGAAACAGACTTGATTTTCAAGACATAACGCATCATCTGTGCTGGCATGTTTGGTTATATCGACAGAATTAACACGAACATTGGACTGGGTTGTTGTCATAGGAAGATCCGACACATTAACTATGTTGTGCACAATATACTTGCATTCACACTGAAGATCGAATTATAGTTTACCACAATTGAATTGCGCACAACCAAAATTAATCCTTAACCTTAAAAGGTCGATACTATGAAAACACTTTATGAAACACGCGCCACAGCTAGAGCCGGTCGCCAGGGTCAAGTCAGTACTGATGATGGTTTACTCGATGTCGCGTTGGCCTATCCAAAGGCCATGGGGGGAAGTGGACTTGCTACTAACCCAGAACAGCTATTTGCCGCAGGTTATGCAGCCTGTTTCTCAAATGCGATTTTACATGTAGCCAAAATAGACAAAGTGGATATTACCGAAGCTCCAGTGAGTGCAAATGTAGGCATAGGTGCCAATGATGCCGGTGGTTTTGCATTAGCGGTTGCCTTAGAGGTCAGCTTAGATTTACCGCTAGAGGCGGCTGAAGCTTTAGTGCGTCATGCACATCAAGTTTGCCCATACTCAAACGCAACACGTAATAATATCGACGTTAAGCTCAGCGTAAATGGCGTAGCGTTAGGTTAACCCTATCGTCTATAAACATTGATCTAACCAGCAATAAAGCACCTTAGGGTGCTTTATTTTTATGACACTATAAAGAGTTAAGCTGGTGAGTACAGCCTAACTCGTGGCCCCCGAAGTGCGCAACGCACTACCACAGCTAAAGATAAACTTGTTTCAGTTCCCAAAAAATGGTTATTCGCGAGTTAACTAACACTTCTTCATATCTAATTTAAGCAAACTGATTGATTTAAGTAGAGTAAGAGTTAACCAAATCGTGTGACGATACTTAAACCCACTATGAGTGGGAGGCACTATGACAAAATACCTATCGAAATTATCCCTCTGTTTCTCACTGTTATTGCTCGTTACCTTTTCTATCCCAAGTTGGGCCGAGATAGCGTCGTCAGACACAACAGATCAAACATGGCATTATGTGAATGAACAGGGTGAGCTTAAAATTAAGCTATATTTCTTTTGGTCAAAAACCTGTCCCCATTGTGCAGAAGCTCATCCTTTTATTGATTCCTTACCACAAAAATACCCTTGGATAGAGCTCGTATCCCATAAAGTGTCCGACACCGGCGTGCAGGATATTTGGCAGAACATCGCCGCCAAAACCAGCACAGAAGCGCGTTCTGTGCCCTATATGGCCAGTTGTGAAAAAGCGATTATCGGTTACTCAAGTGCCGCGGTGACCGGGGAGTTCTTAGTCAATCGCCTGAAGAATTGTTATTTATCCCTTGGCGGTAAATTAAGCGAAGTAGACTTACCAACTAAGGGATTGGCCAATACAGCCCAAAACGCAGCAGCGGATGCACCACTCTTTGGTACTTGTGGCACCGATACTGGCGACGGTACCTGCGATACAACAAGCATGAATGAGCCAGCTACGCTGTCAAATGACCAATCTGAAGTTCAGCCTGTTGAACTACCCTTAATTGGCGTCGTCACGCCCGAGACCATGTCGCTACCGCTACTTACCCTAGTGCTCGCAGGTGTTGATGCATTTAACCCCTGCGCTTTTTTCGTATTGTTATTTTTATTGTCAATCATGGTCAACGCCAAGAGTCGCGGCCGCATGTTGCTGGTTGGCGGAATTTTCGTGTTCTTCTCAGGCTTTATCTATTTCTTATTTATGACGGCGTGGTTGAACATCTTCCAGTTACTGGGCGCGGGTAGCGATGGTGGCATGATTATCCTAGCTGCGGGTTGCTTAGCCTTGATAGCTGGGGTTATCAACGTCAAGGATTACTTCTTTACTAAGGGAGATGTCACGCTGTCGATGTCGGCAGAAAATCGCACCAGTTTGATCAAGCGTATGGGCAAACTGTCTAACTCCAGCAGCTTAGGCGCGTTACTTATCGGCTCTACCGTATTAGCCATTCTCGCTAATGCCTATGAATTACTCTGTACCGCGGGCTTCCCGATGATCTACACCAGCGTACTGTCTATGCACAATTTACCTGACATTGAACGCTATATGTACCTGGTTTTGTACAATATTGTTTATGTAATACCGCTAGCGATTATTGTTATCGTGTTCAGTGCGACTTTAGGTAAACGCAAACTGACTGAAAAAGAAGGACAAACGCTAAAACTCATGTCAGGTGTGATGATGTGCGGTATGGGGATTGCGCTGGTTATCGACCCAACAGCACTGCAAAATGTGGGGTTGGCACTCGGATTAATCTTTGGTTCACTCGGGATTACCGCGATAATCTTACTGGGTCGAAAATGGTTAGCAACTTATAAAAAGTAATCGAAAATAGGCAAATTAACCTATTATGACTAAAGTAAATATAGGATCCGCCGATAAATGGGCTCAGCTTACAATCGAGGTTAGTTATGTCAATTTCACTGAACACCCAAGCTATCGCACCTAATTTAGAAAATGGTGCAATTGGCGTTAAGGTTGCTCAATTAGCCAAAGAGCAGCAAAAAGCCGAAGGTAAAATTGCGGTAGATTTAATTGCTGCCGCAGCGCCAAAGCCAGTAGGCAATGCAGGCCACAATATCAACACTACGGCCTAATTGTTTGCTTGTTAGCATCAAAAAAGCGCCTCTAATCATAGGGCGCTTTTTTTGCTTATTTGTTGATAGACAGTCAGAGTCATTTAAGAAAAAGCATTACCATTCACATGCATAATGGTAAATGTCCACACTACAAATGCCAGTGGGATATGCACTAAAGCATAAAAACACTGATCGAGTCGTCCCATTCCTTTTGCTAGCCAAATCAAATATAAGTGTATGGTAATCACTAGCGGAAAAAGCACTAACAGCGGATAAAGTGCGACAGGGCTGGCATCTGAAAATAAGCTATGACTTAATAAAGCCCAAACAACCATAGTGGCAGTGGTTAGCGGTGGTGTTGCAATGCGATATTGCTCTGGATAGGGAAACATCCTACGGCCTCTTTTATATCAATCGATAAACTTACGTTTTAGGCTTTCGTGCAATCAACTGTGCTTTATAACTAATAGAAGTGGACTGCGGATCACATAATTGACCTTCAAAGTAATGTAAAGACTGCCAGTTAGCAAACACTGATTTAAGTTCATTTTCAGTCAGTAAGAAATCGGGGTTACGTGGCCTACCTATCTGAGCCTGTTGCGCTGTAAAGGTTTCATAGACTATAACGCCTGTAGCCTTAACCGCATTAATGATTTGCGGCCATAATGGCCGATGCAGATAATTGAACACTAAGACAATATCATAGGCCTCAATTGGCAATAATGGCGCAGCTTCTGCTTCTAAGTCATATTGATATTTGTGGGCATTCACATGCTCAATGTGTGACATACCAGAGAGATCTCTGTCAATAAACGTCACCTCAGCCCCCTGCGCTAAAAACCATAACCCATTGCGTCCAGAACCACAGGCAAGATCAAGCACCTTAAGTCCATCAAAGCATAAGTTAGGCCAAGCAAATTCTGTGATTAATGCTGCCGGCGTTACGGTTGATGCATGAGTGACTGACATCATGATTAGCCCTTAATTTCTTTTTTCGAGTCGATTTGCCGACGGTGCACGATAGAATAGTGCCTCAGCCCCGCTGGGCCGTGGGATACAATCACTGAAAGAAAAACGATCGCAACCAACAGCTCAGGCTTAAAATTTGCCAAAGGTACAAACAAGCTCAGCAAGCCTACTTTGACTATCGTTAACACACCCTTAAGCTGGATAAGCCAGCGCCAATCCCGTACGATTTCCCATAGCATTAATATGCAGCCCGTCGTCATAGCAAGATACCAATAATTGAACCATTGCACTTTATCAACACCCAATAAAATCCCTCCGCCAACACCAATGATGCCTAAAATATGTAATGCCCTTAAACTGGTTTTGCTCAAACGTTGAAACCAAAAACGCTTTTCTGATATAGTTTTTTTTTGCATTATAACTCTTTAAAAATCAATAATATCAATATTGATTTTACTTGGATGTAATGAATCTTGATGAAATTATATTATTAAGAGAACACTCAATAATAAATCATACATATCATTCGCGATGATAAAATCATAATATTTATAAAAACAAAAGGATAATGTTTAACATATTAATCAGCATTTCTTATATTTCACCAAATTATAATTACTCCTCAGAATTTGTTAACTCACGCAAGTTATACCGTATTCGATTAGTGATTAGCCTCAACTACATGTCTATTTTCCATTGTGTTGCACATTTTAAATAAGATATTTCCGCTATAAAAAGGTTATGTGACCTAAACACATATATACCTCTTTAGATAGTGCTAAATTTGCAAATGGAGAATACTCTAAAAGCGCGTGATCTATGTACAATATCACGCCACGATAAATATCCCTTATTTAAGTAGATGAATGTACGGCGGAGGAACTATCATGTTCACAACAAAAATTCAAAAAACAGCACTAGCCATGCTGATCTCTGGTGCAATGGCAGGAACAGCCTATGCAGCTCCAGAAGTGCTAGCTGATTTTCACGGTGAAATGGGCAGTTGCGATAGCTGCCATGTTTCAGACAAAGGTGGCGTCAGCGATGACAATCTTAGCCATGAAAATGCTCAATGCGTTAGCTGTCACGGCGATTTAAAAGAACTGGCCGCCGCCGCACCTAAAGATAAAGTATCACCACATAAATCTCACCTTATAGGCGAAATTGCTTGTACCAGTTGCCATAAAGGTCACGAAAAGTCAGTCACCTATTGCGATGCTTGCCATAGTTTTGACTTCAACATGCCTTACGGTGGTAAATGGGAACGTAAGTTTGTCCCTGTTGATGCCGACAAGGCAGCACAAGATAAAGCCATTGCTGCAGGCGTAAAAGAAACCACTGATGTGGTCGTTATTGGTTCAGGTGGTGCAGGTCTTGCCGCAGCGGTATCAGCCCGTGATGCTGGCGCTAAAGTTATCCTGTTAGAAAAAGAACCAGTTCCAGGGGGGAATACTAAACTTGCTGCAGGTGGAATGAACGCTGCCGAAACCAAGGCACAAGCTAAGTTAAATATTGAAGACAAAAAGCAAATCATGATCGACGACACCATGAAAGGTGGCCGTAACATCAACGATCCTGAACTGGTTAAAGTCCTCGCGAATAACTCTTCTGACTCTATCGATTGGCTAACCTCTATGGGTGCCGATATGACAGACGTTGGCCGTATGGGTGGCGCTAGTGTTAACCGCAGTCACCGTCCAACGGGTGGCGCTGGTGTGGGTGCACATGTGGCACAAGTCCTGTGGGACAACGCCGTTAAGCGCGGTACTGATATCCGTTTAAATAGCCGTGTTGTTCGCATTATTGAAGATGCTAAAGGCAATGTGACTGGTGTACTAGTCAAAGGCGAATACACTGGCTATTACGTCATCAAAGCCGATGCCGTTGTTATTGCTGCCGGTGGTTTTGCCAAAAACAACGATCGCGTAGCTAAATACGATCCTAAGCTAAAAGGCTTTAAAGCCACTAACCACCCAGGCGCAACCGGTGATGGCTTAGACGTAGCTCAGCAAGCTGGCGCAGCCACTCGTGATTTAGAGTTCATTCAAGCTCACCCAACCTATTCACCAGCGGGTGGCGTGATGATTACCGAAGCGGTTCGTGGTAACGGTGCTATTGTGGTTAACCGTG
Source organism: Shewanella glacialipiscicola (assembly GCF_023283485.1). GTDB lineage: Bacteria > Pseudomonadota > Gammaproteobacteria > Enterobacterales > Shewanellaceae > Shewanella > Shewanella glacialipiscicola. The sequence continues at coordinate 2,723 of NZ_JAKILU010000016.1, read as the reverse complement.
AAGGTAAGCGCTTTATGAATGAAATTACCACCCGTGACAAAGCTTCTGCGGCCATTTTGCAACAAAAAGGTGAAAGTGCTTATCTAGTATTTGATGACTCAATCCGCAAGAGCTTAAAAGCAATTGAAGGTTATGTGCATCTGAATATTGTTAAAGAAGGTAAAACCGTTGAAGAGTTGGCTAAACACCTTAATATTCCTGCTGCTGAACTGGCAAAAACTATCGCTGCCTATAACGGCTTTGTGAAATCTGGTAAAGATGCTCAATTTGAACGTCCTGATTTACCGCGTGAACTTAATGTCGGACCTTTCTACGCATTAGAAATTGCACCCGCTGTTCACCACACTATGGGTGGTGTTGTAATTGATACTAAAGCCGAAGTGAAGAGTGAAAAAACGGGTAAACCCATCCAAGGTCTCTATGCCGCGGGCGAAGTAACTGGAGGCGTTCACGGTGCTAACCGCCTAGGTGGTAACGCAGTATCCGATATCGTCACTTACGGCCGTATTGCCGGTGCTGAAGCGGCTAAATTTGCCAAGGATCACTAGCCCAAAGTTATAAACTAAAGAACATAAAGCTAAATGTCATAATTCATAGCGAGCCATCTTGGCTCGCTTTTTTTATAACCATTAAACAATTGATGACAAAGCTCACTCTTTTAACGGGAGATTTTCTAAGGCTTAGGACAAAAAGCCCTAAGTCACTTACACTCTTTAGCAGATAACACTATCTGCAAACTCGGTAGGAGACTGAAATGAGAATTGGATTTTTTAGCGCAAAACATTACGACATGCAGTATTTTGACCACACTAATACCGCCTTTGGTGCACAAATTGAATATTTTGATTATCGCCTTTGCATGCAAACAGTAAAACTTGCAGAAGGGTTTGAAATTATCTGCGCTTTTGTCAACGACTCACTCTGCGAAGAAGTACTCGTCGAGCTGGCTAAGGGGGGCACTAAAGTGATCGCGATGCGTTGTGCTGGCTTTAACAATGTTGATTTAGTCGCTGCCAAGCGTTTGGGCATGCAAGTCGTTAACGTACCGGCCTATTCCCCTGAGTCTGTTGCTGAACACACAGTCGCATTAATGTTGACTCTCAATCGTAAAATCCATAAAGCCTATCAACGTACCCGCGATGCTAACTTCTCACTTGAAGGTTTAGTCGGCTTTAACATGTTTGGTAAAACCGTCGGTGTGATTGGTACTGGTAAAATCGGTGTAGCAACAATTAAAGTACTCCTTGGCTTTGGCTGCAAAGTCGTCGCAGCGGATCCTTACGTTAATCCAGAAGTGTTAGCGCTCAATGTGGAGTATGAGGATCTTGACACCATTTATGCTAACAGTGACATTATCAGCCTACATTGCCCACTCACAGCCGATAACCATCATCTACTCAATCAAGCCAGTTTCGCCAAAATGAAACCCGGCGTGATGGTGATTAACACTAGCCGCGGTGGCCTGCTAAATGCCTTTGATGCCATGGAAGCGTTAAAAATAGGTCAAATTGGTTCACTTGGCTTAGACGTATATGAAAACGAAAAAGGTTTATTTTTTGAAGATAAATCGAATGAAATCATTCAAGATGATGTATTCCGCCGTTTATCAGCCTGCCATAACGTAATTTTCACGGGGCATCAAGCTTTCCTCACCGAAGAAGCCCTAAGCGCCATTGCCAAAACGACTTTAAGTAACATAAAAGCACTCTCTGCAGGTGAACTATCAGGTAACGAACTGTTTTAACTGACAGACAAAATTCTGACTGCTAAAGTGAGGCTTCACCTTTGAAGCCTCACTTTAGCGGACCTTAATATGTTAGTGATTCAGGAAACTCAGGATATCTTTACGCCCTCAGGGCCAATGCGCACTTATATCTACCGCCCAGAAGCACTGGGAAAATTCCCAAGCATTATCTTTTATTCTGAAATATTTCAACAAACGGCGCCTATCGCGCGCGCAGCTAATATTCTCGCGAGCCACGGTTTTTCGGTCTTAGTCCCCGAAGTATTCCACGAACTCAATCCCATAGGTACAGTGCTAGCCTACGATGAGTCAGGTAAAGATAAAGGTAACGCCGATAAATTTACTAAGCCTTTAGAGCATCATGATAGTGACACTCAAGCACTGGTAGACTTTGCTCTTCAACAAACCTATTGCACCGGCAAAATTGGCAGTATGGGCGTTTGTATCGGCGGGCACTTAGCTTACCGCGCCGCACTCAATCCCATTATACTCGGCGCATTTTGCCTCTATCCAACTGACATCCATTCGAATACCCTACCCTGTGCTTATGGTAATGATTCTCTGAGCCGCAGCGGCGATATTCAAGGGGAATTGGTGCTCGTGTTTGGTAAACAAGACCCCCATGTATCCGCAGAAGGTCGAGTGTTGATTCATCAACGATTAATGGCATTAAATAGCAATGTCACTTGGCTTGAAGTCAATGCACAGCATGCTTTTATGCGTGATGAAGGCGAACGCTACGATGCCGCACTAGCACTGCAAATGTACCTGCAAGCCGTGGCTTTTTTCCAACGAGTTTTACGTTAATTTTGAGAGAATAGAGAAATGTTGACGTCGCAAATAGATGATTCTAAGCGGCGTTTTTTGATAGATAATGACAATCTACTAAACGAAAAAAGCCTCATCTTTCGATGAGGCTTTTGTCTTTATGTTGGCGGAGCGGACGGGACTCGAACCCGCGACCCCCGGCGTGACAGGC
>NZ_JAKILU010000015.1 GCF_023283485.1 Shewanella glacialipiscicola | reverse complement strand
TGAATTCTGATTTTTTTGTTTCTGCTACAGAAACAAACTGTACATATTGCTATGAACACTCATTGTTACATTGATTTAAATTTTTGACTGCTAACCCGAAGGCTAAGCAGTTTCGATTAACTCAACACCTGTGAGTGTCCACACAGATTTGCTTGATAAATTGTTAAAGAGCATGGTTAGCAGCTTATTCAGCGCTTAACCGTTGACCCTGCTGGGTCAGTGGATGCGCATTATAGGGACGTCAGATTTTACCGCAAGCCCTTTTTCTAAAATAATGATAAAAAACGAATCAAGCGCACACTTTTTAAACTAAAAGTGTGTTTTGACGGCAATTCTATCGGTTCAGCGCTGAATTAAGAGCAAAAATGGGATTAATCCTGCTCTAGAAATGACAAGAACCAACCTATTGGTTAGCTCTTTAATGTCGTGTTAGTTACGTTTACTCAACTTTCACCCGGCAGGCTCCACTTAGAACTGCTGAGTAAGTAAAGAGTGTTCTGCTTATAAGTTGAGTTGTAATTAGCCTATGCTTTTTAAGTAAGCCGGCACATCGGCAATACTATCGAGTACCACTGTTGCATCACTGTCATCGGCAATAACCTTACCACTGCGCACTAATATGCGTGTGGTAACGCCAGCCGCTTTCGCAGCCTGCATATCTTCAGCTTTATCGCCAACCATGACAGAGAGTGCTAAGTCGATGTTTAAAAACTGTGCGGCATCATTGAGCATACCCGGCTTAGGTTTACGGCAATCACAATCGATTTTATATTCCCCGATACCTTTTTCAGCATGGTGCGGGCAATAATAGATCCCATCGAGTTCAACCCCTTTGTCAGCAAAGTTCCAGTCCATCCACTCCGTCAAGCTGTGGAATTGATCTTCGGTGTACATGCCACGGGCAATACCAGATTGATTAGTGACAACCACTAACTTGTAGCCCATTTCCTTCAACGAGAGGCAAGATTCAAACACACCTTCGATATATTCGAAGTCATCCACTTGGTGAACATAACCATGGTCTTTGTTAATCACACCATCACGGTCTAAAAATACTGCTCGACTCACTGTATTGCTCCAAAATCGCCTAAGGCGTTATCGCACTATTATTTCACTCATTAAACAAAATTGCACCGCGAAGTTCTGCTTTCGTCCTAAATTAAGCCTTCGTAATACCGAATCGAGATAGACGGGTAACCCCAAGTAATAACAATGCCTATTGCTGCGCGTATTTACCCGCTTAGACCTTACCTATTGGCTCAGGGGGTCTCACACTTATTAATTGAAGTGCATACTAAAGAATTGACTCAAGGTCGGTGATAACACGCTTAATATTATTATCGTTATTTCAGCAGTGGTGGTGTCTAACCAAGACGCTTCATATATAGGAAGAAAACTCTCAAAAACCCCGTCATTTGGGCGTTGTTAATCCGTTAGGGGCATCACTCAATCGAGCATTTTCCTTTATTTGTGGCATTTTTAACGGTAATCTTGGGCAAATAATGAAAAACACCTGAAATAGACACAAATAATGAGTAAAACCACGCCTATCGTTCACAAAACCCGCACCCAATTAGTTGTTGAAGTGCTTAGAGAGAGAATTCTTTCAGGGGACATAGCCGCAGGGGAACCGCTCAGACAAAGTGCCTTAGCTGAGGCATTAAATGTTAGTCGCATTCCGGTAAGAGAAGCATTATTACAGCTTGAAGCTGAAGGACTGGTAAAATTCGAACCTCATAAAGGTGCTACAGCAACAGTTTTATCCGTTGAGCAAGTCACCGAACTATTTGAATTACGCGCCATGATCGAAACAGATCTGCTCGAAAAAGCTATACCTCTACTTCAAGAAGCCGATTTAGAAAACGCAGAACGTGTACTCGAACAATTGGAGTCAGCCTTCAAACATGAAGATGCCGTCGCCAGTTGGAGCGAGTTGAATACGCAATTTCACACTTGCTTATATCAAGCGGCTAATCGCCCGCACACTCTTGAGGTTGTTCGCAGCCTCAATACCAATTGTGATAGATACATCCGTTTGCAGTTATTGCTCGCTGGGGGGATTCCAGCTGCAGAGCATGAGCACAGGGCATTGCTTAACTATTGCAAACTGAGAGAAATAGAAAAAGCGACGGCGCTATTGCGCCATCATATTTTGCATGCCGCAATGACAATTCGAGAACTCGTCGCCAAACAGGCGGTCTAGCTCACGGACGACCATTACTGTTGCCGATACGCTTTGTTGTTGATTCAAGGCAGCGCCCAGGTTCTGCCTTTTTTATTTGAGAGAAACCACCATGCAGTACGCCACTATCACAGGTTGGGGCAAATGTGTTCCACCAGCCACCCTAACCAATGATGATCTTGCGACCTTTATCGAAACCTCCGATGAATGGATCAAATCTCGCACCGGCATTAGCCAGCGCCATATTAGCCATGTTAACACCTCTGAACTTGCTTCTGTTGCCGCACAACGCGCGCTCGCAGCAGCAGGTATCGATGGCAGTGAAATCGATATGATCATTCTGGCCAGTGCCAGCCCAGATACATTAATCCCCAACATAGCCTCGACTGTACAAGCGAATATTGGTGCCAGTTGTGCCGCGTTTGATATCAATGCAGCTTGTAGTGGCTTCTTATATGGCTTAGGTTTAGCCAGCTCACAGATAAAGAGTGGCCAGAGCAAGAAAGTATTGGTCATTGGTGCCGAGCGTCTTTCTTTCTATTTAGATTGGTCACGCCGAGATACCGCGGTGTTATTCGGTGATGGCGCAGGCGCTGTTGTGGTTGAAGCGACAGATGTTGCTGGCGGTGTACTTGGTTATGAGCTGAATAACGATCCAGAAGGTCGTGATATTTTAAAAGCCGGTTTTGGCACCGCAATGGACAGATTCTCAGCGGAGTCATTGGACTTTTTCATTGAATTTGATGGCCAAGAAATCTTCAAGCGCGCGATTAACGGCATGAACAAATTAAGCACTAAAGTGCTTGAAAAGTGTGGCGTAGATAAAGATGAAGTGGATTTAGTGATCCCCCATCAAGCTAACGAACGCATTATCGATACCTTAGTCAGTCGGATGAAAATTCCTAAAGAAAAAGCCTTCGTTAACATCGCTAATTATGGCAATACCTCGGCAGCAACCATTCCAATTGCGATTTGTGATGCATTAGAGCAAGGCGTTATCAAGCCAAATCAAACCATACTTTCTTGCGCCTTTGGTGCAGGACTAACCTCAGCCGCACTCTTGTTGCAATGGGGCGAGCGCGTCACACCGATTAATATCAGTGATGCCGAGCTGCCACCTTGTGATAAAACAGGCATAGAGTTAGTTAAACGCGCCGTAGATTACTTTTGTAAGCCATAAGTCATGTTTGACTAACCAAAAAGCCATCTTTTGAGATGGCTTTTTTCGTTTGCGGCCTTCTATAACATAATCATTTAGACATGTAATTAATTCAGCCATGAACTGCAATGTTAAACGAGAAACGGTCAAACAGATTGATACAATACATCCGCTACGGTAAGTTTCGTACCGTCGCCCATTGCCGCTATTTGTGCCAATAACAATTCACCGCAAGCTAAAGCATCGGTCAGAGCGCTATGAGCACTATAAATGGGTAAACCATAACGTTCGCGGCAAGCGCCGAGACGCAAACTCCCCTCTTGAATGGCGGAATGCTCCCGTAGTAAACGGTGTTTTTCAAGCATTAACGTATCAATTGCCGGTAACACCATCGCTTGATGGTAAATGGTTAATAAATCCTGCTGCAGAAAACGGCAATCTAAGGGAGCATGGTGCGCTACCAACACGCGGCCATAGGTTTGATTGATAAACCACGTCATTGCCTCTTCAATCGTCACAGCCTGTACGAGATGATTATCGAGAATGCCGTGTATAGTCGCACTTTGGCCAACACTACCGCGAATTTGCACTAGCTTTTGTTCCGCACGCGCCAGAGGTATTTCACCGCGCTCAATCGGCACAAGCCCAATACTGAGTATTTGATCTTGTTGCGGATTAAGCCCTGTCATCTCCAAATCCATCGCCATCAAAGGTGCTTCGGATAACGGCATCGCTAGCAGTGGTAATAGCGATTGGTAATAACCCTTAAATAACTGATGTTGGCATCGTAATGTCCGCCAATTGAGCTGAGTCTTCATCAGCAGTGTGTTCATATTAAAAACTGCGCATAAATTTCATTTTCATCCCAGCCTGCGCCTCATGCACCACCTTAAAGGCATCTCGTAACTGATGACGAACCAGCGATGATAAATGTGCTGGCAATAAGTAATTACTCACCTTTAGCCCTTGGTTATGTTGGTAACCTTGATTTGATAACCGCATATGAGCAATAAACTCGTGAGCATCGGCCAGATTAAGTGCATCTTTACGATTAAGGATATTTGCCTCCATCAAAGCACGAATACGTTTAGCGGTATTCACCTCTTTGATCCCAGCAGACAAAGCATAAACACGGGCGATATCGTTGATCAAGGCATTACCTTTATGCTTTAAATCGATGCCTTTAACTTCGCTACCATCGCGTTCAAGCACAAATTTGCGGAAAAAGCCGAGCGGCGGTGATTCCACCAGCGAGTTGGCCGTCATACCCGCAAGGAAAATATCGTTATCGCGGGTTTGCGCCAAGACTTTATCCTGCAGCGCATCAAACAAAGTTTGTGGGCCATAAACCGAGCGCATATCAAAGAAAATACTGGCGTGCAGTAACGCCTTAGGCTCAGGTGTGATTACCCATTTTTCAAATACTTGTTGCCACTGTTTAAGCGACATTCGCCACTGAGGGTTTTGCGCCATAATGTTACCAGGACAAAACTCATAACCGCATTGGTCAAGCCCCGCGCACACCGCATGGGTTAAGGCATCGAAATAACCTTTGGCAAAATCGTCCATTTCTTCAGCGACTAAAAGGCCATTATCTTGATCCGAGCACGCCGCCTGATCTTGGCGCCCCTGCGAGCCAAACGCCAACCAACAAAAGGCCATCGGTGGCTCGCCGAGCAATTGTTGATTAAGCACGATTAAGCGCCGCGTCAGCGCATCGGTAACGGAGGTTAATACTCGGCCAATTTCTTCGGCTCTGGCATCGGCACTGATCAAGTTTTGCAACAACAGCGAAATTTGCCTACTCACATTGATTAAACTGGCCAGATCTTGCTGACGTTCAATTTCACCAATTAACAACAGCGGCTGTGAGCCCTGCCCGCGTAAAATATCGGTACTGGTCACCATGCCGAGAGTTTTATCTTGATCGATAATCGGTAAATGATGAATGTTATGCTCACTCATCAGCAACATAGCTTCAAAAATCAACGCATTCGATGAAATAGAAATCGGTGAAACCGTCATCGCTTGGTGCACAGCAATACGACCATCAAGCCCAACTGCTAATACCCGATTACGTAAATCCTTATCGGTTAAAATACCGACTAATTTGTGATTGTCCGTCACCAATAAGGACGACACTCGGCTATTGCGCATCAAAAGTGCCGCCTGATTCACGCTAGCATGGGCATCGATGATAATCGGCGTCGATGACATTAACGTGCTGACTCGACTGGTCGTGGCCAAATCTTTTGCCTTAAACCGTCCCTCGTGGCGCAGGCGTTTAGCAAACGCGCGAGTAAAAAACTTATCGAAATCGCGGCTCTCACCTCTGAGTTTATCGAACAAGGTTTGAGGTAGATGATAGACCAAACTATCTTCTAAAATAGCAACCTTATTAACCACTTTCTCCCCCGACAACAGAGTGGAAAAACCAAAAAACTCCCCTTCGCCGACTCTATCTAGCAGTACACCATCGGGATCGCGCACCTCAAAAGCGCCACTGCGCACCATATACAATTTAGGGGTATTAATATTAAAGGTGACATAGCCAGAAGCCTTACTGTAATAGCCAACCGTCACTGCCTTAGCGCAGCGCAGCAGCGCATCTTCGGCCAGAGTGTCGAAGGGCACTAACCCTTGTAGAAATTGAACGACGGGTTGTAACTCGCTGGCATTCATGACTACACCTTATTTTTAAGCAGAATTTTTACCCTTATATAGCCACTATAACCTGCATTATCGCTATGCTACATTCGACTAAAGTCAGCACAGGGTTAATTTAATTGATTCATCAAAAACGCGGCAGCACCTAGACTAAAGACTTACAACAGCTCGGCCAAAAAAGTCATAAAAAAGAGCGCAGGAGCGCTCTCTTATAATAAAACTCATCATTACATCATAAGATTAATGATCGCTGGCTTCACCTGAACCTTTAGGGAAACGAATCGATTCAACCATTTCTTGAACATGTAATGGCGTTGCAGCTGTCACTCGGCTCACTAATGCAGCTACACCAAAGTTTATGAACATGCCCACTAGACCAATTCCTTCAGGCGAAATACCGAGGAACCAGTTAGCCGCGACGTTACCCGTTGGGTCAACAAACTTGAAGTAGATGATATACCCCGCAGTAAACAGTAAACCTGTCAACATACCAGCAATAGCGCCTTCTTTGTTCATTGTCTTAGAGAAAATCCCCATGATAATCGCAGGAAACAGTGACGATGCCGCCAAGCCGAAGGCGAACGCTACTACTGCGGCCACAAATCCTGGCGGATTCACGCCAAAGTATCCCGCAATCACAATACCGACTCCCGCTGCCACACGAGCAAACATCAGCTCTTTCTTATCAGAGATATTTGGCATTAGGTTTTTCTTCAACAAATCGTGTGAAACCGACGTTGAAATCACCAATAACAAACCTGCCGATGTCGATAGTGCAGCCGCCAAGCCACCCGCAGCCACCAATGCGATAACCCACGCAGGTAAGTTAGCGATTTCTGGTGTAGCTAAAACGATAATGTCGTTATCAATCTTCATCTCGTTTTTGCTAGCAGGATCTTCAATCTTGCCTGACGAGTAGTAAATCTTACCGTCGCCATTTTTATCATCCCACTTAATTAAACCGGTTTTCTCCCAGCTTTTGATCCAATTTGGCGCAGACTCATAAGCCACACCTTTAGCATCTGGACCATTAATGGTTTCAATCATGTTCACACGGGAGAAAGCCGCTAAAGCTGGCACAGTAGTGTACATAATAGAAATAAACACTAAGGCCCAACCTGCTGAAATACGTGCATCTTTTACTTTAGGCACAGTAAAGAAACGCACGATAACATGCGGTAAGCCCGCAGTGCCGACCATCAATGCCCCAGTGATACAGAACACATCAATCATGCTCTTAGAACCATCGGTATAAGGCGCAAATCCTAATTCAGCGGAAACATTATTGAGTTTCTCTAAAAGGTATACGCCACTATTATTACCCGCAGCATCTAGCAGCTCTGCTCCAAAACCGATTTGCGGCACAACGTGGCCTGTCATCATCACAGAAAGGAAAATCGCAGGTACCATAAAGGCAAAAATCAGAACGCAATATTGGGCAACCTGAGTGTAAGTAATACCCTTCATTCCACCAAGTACAGCGTAGAAAAACACCACCGCCATACCAATATACACACCAGTGTCGACGTCGACTTCTAAGAAGCGCGAGAACACCACCCCCACACCGCGCATTTGCCCCGCAATATAAGTAAAGCAAATGAAGATAGCGCAGATAACCGCAACCGTACGCGCCGCCTGTGAGTAATAACGCTCACCGACAAAATCAGGTACCGTAAACTTACCGAACTTACGTAAATATGGTGCCATACACAGGGCCAACAATACGTAACCACCGGTCCATCCCATTAAATACACGCTGCCGTCATAACCTGTAAACGACACAATACCTGCTAGCGAAATAAATGATGCCGCCGACATCCAGTCTGCCGCCGTTGCCATGCCGTTCACAACAGGGTGAACACCACCGCCAGCAACATAGAACTCTTTAGTCGAACCTGCTCGAGTCCATATCGCGATACCAATGTAGAGCGCAAACGAGAGTCCTACAATAATATATGTGAGTGTTTGAACATCCATTTAAAAGCTCCTTAGTCTTCTTGTACGTTATATTTTTTATCTAAGGCGTTGGCTTTTGCCGCATAGACAAAAATAAGCGCAACGAATACATACATAGATCCCTGCTGTGCAAACCAGAAACCTAATTTGAATCCCATAAAATGGACTTCATTGAGTACATCAACCAATAAAATGCCGCATCCAAAAGAGACGACAGCCCAAATAGCCAATAGGAATAACACGAGACGTATATTCTCGCGCCAATAGCCTTTAGCTTTATCATTGTTTTCAAAACCCATAGTGACTCCCCTGTGCTGTTTTAATTTTAAGTCATGTTTAATCTAGCAACAGCTGGAGTGACCACAATCAAGACCTTAGTCTAATTTGCGACTAAGCTCACGACGGAGAAGTTGAATAAAAACTTAAAATCAAAGAGTTAACAATGATTTTACATTTAGATGCAGCTTCAAATATTTCAACAGGTTAGACCAATGTCGAACAAGGAACGGGGGGATTTCAGGGTATTTGCGCCAAATTAGGCGCTAAGGTGACTGAAGAGGGGCAATAAGATATTGTCTAAACTCGCAAAAAGAGTAAAACCAATAGATAAATAGTCATCTGTAATGCGTTATGGTTTGAGGTTTTAATGAAGAGTTAACTGCTGTTGTAGATACGATTCTATGCATCAACAAACGTGGCATTGGTTATTATCTTTCATCATATTGACGCGAGAGGTTTAAGATAAACCCCAACATAAAAATAACCCAACTTAGGTTGGGTTATTCAGTCGAGGCTAAAACAGGCTTATCCTCACGCTCAATTATGGTATTAGTTGAATAAATCTAAGTATTTTCAATTAATTTAATGACTTAGCGACTAAGAATTTAACTAACTCGGCCAATTCTTCAGGGCTATGGTCTGTTGAGGTCAACATATAGCGACCATTTACCAGTAATGAAGGCACGCCCTTAATACCTGAAAGTTCAGTTTGAGAGTCATAATTCATCAGGGTAAATTTAGCGTCCACAGAAGTCATTGCGGCATCCACATCATTGACTTTGGCCCCTTGCGCGATGAAAAAAGCTTTAACTTGTTCAGATGTGGTAAACGGTTCACCTTTCTCATGAATTTGCTTAAAAACAGCCAAATGCACTTGATTCGTCATCTTTAATTTTTGCGCCATATAATAGGCAAACTGGCTCAGTTCCCAAGCAGGACGCCCCACGCCAACGGGCGTACGTTCAAAAGCGATATCTTTGCCTAATAATTTCACTGTTGATGCCATTAGTGGATCTTGTTTATAACAATGAGGGCAATTATAAGAAAAAAACTCTCGCAGCACAGGTTGTTGTACTTCAGTAATATCTGTAACGGTGACGTAGTCTTTGCCCTCTTCAAAGCTTGCAGCCTGCAAAGAAAAGCTAGCAGTCAGCATTAATCCACATACAAACACGGTCATGGGTAGAACTCGATTAAACACATTCATTTGATAGTCTCTTTTTATGAGTAATTTTTTATATAAGGATTACGCCTTCGCTTAAGTCAAACTTGAAGCCAAAAGATAATCTAAAAATATCGACTTTTACCTTTAACAATAATTTACCTTTTTAGCATGCTGCAAGCATATCCAGTGGCGAAGCATACTGATAACGAAAGCCCAAATCTGTGACAATTGCGTCAGCTTGAATGACTTTACTCGGCATAGATTGTTGATTAAATTCGGGCGCAACTAAGCCTAAAGACTGTGCGGCGGCTTGATAAAATTCAGATTTGGTTGGGTGCAAAGGTGCACACAGATTATAAATCGGCGCGACGGATAATCCCGAACGCGTGGCGGCGATAATCGTACTCACTGCGCGAACACAATCATCAAGATGAACTAAATTCACTGAAATATTAGCACCACTCACGTCGGTTTTGCCCGCCAAAAAACGGCCAGGATGGCGCTTTGGACCAACAAGACCAGCAAAACGGACAATACAGGCATTGGTTTGAGCTTGGAATAAGGCTTCTGCATCGAGCAGGATTTGGCTATCACTCGATTCTGCTACGGCATCTGCTTCGGTCATTAGCTTATCTTGAGCAGGATACACACCCGTAGTGCTAATAAACACAATCCGTTGATATTGCCAACCTTGGGTTAATGCAATGAGTTGTTGTAATTCTTCAACATAAGCGGCGTTACCACGCTTTAATCGAGGCGGAATGTTCACGACTAAATAATCGGTCTGAAATAGCCCCGCTAACGCTTTAGCATCGGGCACACTTAGTGCATCACTGCCTAATTGCAGCGAATAAGCTTCTATCCCTGCTGTAGTTAATTCTGAAAGTTCATCCACACTGCGCTTACAACCTGTCACTCTGTAACCCTCATGGACCAGCTGTTTTGCTAAGGCAAAGCCAAACCAACCACAACCGACTAAGGCTACACTTTGTGCTAGCGCACCGTTTTTTGCTGTTACATTCACCCTATTCATCCTATGAAAGCCAAAAATCAAAGAATAGAATACGGAATTTAGTGCATAAGGTTCAAGTTTGAAGCGAACTAAAATAAAAACTAATGCCTTTATCGACTTGCAAGCTCCGAATAGCTCCTTCGGTTAGCTCTTCTGCTTTAATTGCCTGTTGAATGGTTACACCTTCGTGGATCAAAAAACGCAGCGTGGCATCACTTCCATCTTCTTTGCAAGCCCACACTTGCGGTTGACTGACCTCTTTTGTCGTCATAATCACTTTTGCAATACAACCATCAGACAATTTGACTATGGTGCCTGGTGGATAAATGCCTAGTATTTTAACTAATACTGAAATTAAGGATTCTGCATGTTTACTGGCATGATTTTTAAACAGAAAACCTAAAGCAATTTGGGGAGACATTATCTGTTGACCACTAAGCTGCTGATCGTAATCATTCGCTAAGCTCACAATTTGAGTGGTGATCGGGATCTTATTGCCTGTTAAACCATCAGGAAAACCCGAGCCATCTACAAACTCATGGTGATGTAATACGATATTAAGCACTTCCTTAGGAAATAGTCCGCAACGATTAAGCATATCAAAGCCGAAATTAGGGTGCATTTGTATGAAATTGATTTCTTGTGGTGTTAAAGCGCCATGCTTGCGGCGGATAGCCTCTGGAATTTTGAGTTTACCAATATCGTGAAATAAGCTACCGAGGGCAATATCACCTAATTCTTTGGGGGCTAAATCAAGGGCATGACCTATCATCATCGCCAATACTGCCACTGAAACCCCGTGCTGGGTCACGCTCACCTCTTTCTCATCCATCCCCACTAAGGTAAGAAAAGGTGTGTCGACTTCTTGTAAATGACTTAATAGGTCTTGTGCTAGTACGGCCGATAATCGATAAGCCCCTTCGGGATCGCTGACGACTTTACCGTAAACATCTCGGCAATTATTCACACTCATTAAAAAACGCTTCTGACTTAAGCGTATCGCCTTACGAGTATCAGCCTTGAGATCCCGCTCAGGTTCGATGTCTATCTCATCTTCGGTATCAGCTTTAGCAATATTCGGTTTGGTATTCGATTCAGACAATAAAAAAACGTAAGTAACCCCTAGCCCACGGATCATCTCGATTTGAGCGTCACTATTGACCTCTACACGGTTAAATAAAAAGGGATGATTAGTCCACGACAAAGGCAACTTGACTGTCATGCCAAGCTGAAGTTCTGATAGTAATAACTTTTTTTGAGGTACTTTTGCCACGCAATATGACTCCTTCCAAATGTGATGTTATCGAGTAACTGATGACATCATCAATTAATCGAGCCTGCACATTTAAGCTAAGTACATATAACTATAGATTATTTAAAAAAATTGAACCGCCAAATAAAGGCATAATGTAGATTGAATAGAGGGTAAGATATATAACGCCTAACGTAAAAATGACTAAAGGCAATAATAACAACAACTTAGTGGATTACTATTAAAGTTTGGTTTTATCTTCTTTAGTCCAATCATTAAGGTAATAACTCAGTCGTTTCGATTTGAGTAGGTATATGCTGGACCAGAACAGCATCAAAGCATCTAAAGCTAAGCTCCAATGAAACAAAAACTGACTGTGAAGTAATCTTTGTCCGAGCAAGACAGCATCAAGCACTAATAATAACCACAATCCCCACTTCAAATGCACAAAAACTGGTATTAACCAATGGGGCGAACGGCGACGCTCAGCAATCACCACCAGATAAATCAATACGGCGCCCAGCCCTGCTGCCAGTGCCAGTAAAAAATCTGATTTTTCGGGATAAAAAATCCTTACCAACCCAGAGCGGTCACTCATTTGAGTCAGCGATGCAATAAAAATGCACCAACCGCGAGCAAGGTAAGCCAATAGAATATAGAGAAATATCGGCGGTTTAATATGCCCTTTGTCATCGAGCCAAGTGATGTGACTAAAATTCAAATTGATTTCCAATGAGCAAAAAACAGCATATATATGTTAATCATGATGGTGGCAACCGCAGCAAATTCAATCGTGTACGCCATAATATTGGCCGTATTTTTATACATTTCAAACGGCTAAAAATAGTTCTTTATGAAAAGTTTGTTAAAAAGAGTTCTTTGAAAATAGCGCCTTAAAACAAAGCACTATTTTAATACCTAACAATTAATAAAGTTTAACCCATAAAAATGCTCAGCCAAACGACCTTTCCGCTCACAACCATCAAGCATTAGCGGCTAAGAGTGCTAAAAGACCCTCTTCATCAATCACTTTCACCCCGAGCTCTTGTGCTTTAGCAAGCTTTGAACCTGCAGCCTCACCCGCCACTAAGCAATCGGTATTTTTTGACACACTGCCAGCGACTTTCGCCCCCAGTGCCTGCAGTTGGGCTTTAGCGTCATTACGATTGAGCTGATTTAAGGTACCCGTTAACACCCATGTTTGACCTTTAAGCGGCTGCGCATCTAAACTTGGCGCTTCAATCGCGGGCCAATGCACTCCAGCTGCAATTAAGGCATCGATAACTTCAAGATTATGGGGCTGGGCAAAAAAGTGGGCCACATGTTGGGCGACAACAGTACCAACGTCTTCTACTGCAGTTAACTGCTCAACGGTGGCAGCACGCAAAGCCTCTAAACTGGCAAAATGCGCGGCAAGGTTTGCCGCCGTTGCTTCGCCAACTTCGCGAATACCTAAAGCATACAAAAAACGCGCGAGCGTGGTCGTTTTGGCCGCTTCAATTGCAGCGGCTAAATTGGTTGCCGATTTCATGCCCATGCGGTCAAGCATCGTCATCATAGAGGCGTTGAGCTTAAACAGATCGGCCGGACTTTGAACTAACTCTTTATCAATCAGTTGCTCGACAACCTTATCGCCCATGCCATCAATATCGAGTGCCTTACGCGAAGCAAAATGCTTGATCGCTTCTTTACGCTGCGCCTCGCAGAATAATCCACCGCTACAGCGAGCCACCGCCTCACCTTCAAGACGCTCGACTAAACTGCCACACACAGGGCAATTATGCGGAAATACAATGTCAGTCGCCGTTTCAGGACGTCTTTCAGGCACTATGGCAACAATTTGCGGGATCACATCACCGGCGCGGCGAATAATGACGGTATCGCCGACTTTAATACCTAAACGAGCAATTTCATCGGCATTGTGTAATGTGGCGTTTGATACAGTTACGCCACCCACAAACACCGGCTTTAAACGTGCGACTGGCGTAACAGCGCCCGTACGCCCCACTTGAAAATCAACCCCTTCAAGTACGGTCATTTCTTCTTGCGCTGGGAATTTGTAAGCTATTGCCCAACGTGGAGATTTTGCCACAAACCCTAACGTTTGCTGCTGGGCAATATCATTAACCTTCATCACCACACCGTCGATTTCAAAGGCTAAATCACTGCGGCGAGTTAAAATATCTTTATAGTAGTCATAAACTTGGCTTAACTTAGCGCAAACCTTTACTTCACTACTTACCGGTAAGCCCCAAGATTTAAGCTGCTGTAATTGCTCGAAATGGGTTTTACCTAGTCGATGAGAACTTGGCTCAACGACGCCCAAGGCGTAAGCATAAAAAGCCAAAGAGCGCGCCGCGGTAATTTTACTATCAAGCTGACGTAAGCTTCCTGCGGCCGCATTGCGCGGGTTAACAAACAGCTTCTCATTTTTAGCCCGCGCCCTCTCGTTGAGTGCCTCAAAGGCTGCTTTAGGCATAAAAGCCTCGCCGCGCACTTCAACCAGTTCAGGATAATCTTGACCACGCAATTTAAGCGGTATCGATTTGATGGTTTTCACATTTTCGGTAATATCTTCACCGACGCTACCATCGCCGCGGGTCGCCGCTCGCTCAAGCACCCCATTGCGGTACAAGATACTCACGGCAAGACCATCCAATTTTGGCTCACAGCAAAAACTCACATCACCGACTTTATCAGTAACACGTTTATGGAATGCACTGAAATCGGCTTCGTCGAAAGCGTTATCTAAGCTCAACATAGGTTTGAGATGGGTTATCTGAGCAAACTTTGCCAGCGCCATCCCGCCCACTCTTTGAGTCGGTGAATCAGCAGAAATCAAATGCGGATATAGCGCCTCTAATTCCAGTAAACGCTGCATCAACCTATCGTACTCAGAATCTGTGATGCTTGGGGCATCATCCACATAGTAACGAATATTGTGCTCGTTCAGTGATTGGCTAAGGGCCTGCATCACCTGCGGCGCATTTTCAGCGGTTACTGTGTCAGAAAGGAGTTTATCGAGTTGAATGTCTTGCATAGGTTTATCCAGATTTTTAAATCACAAAAGTAGACTGCAACAAATGAGGCCGCGATTGCGGCCTCATTTATACATTAATGTCGTTTTAGGCGTTAGCGCGAATACGGTGTAAGTAGTCTTGCTTTGTAAACTCGCCCCAAGGTAAACGCTGGCCGTCCAGCACAACCGCATCGATATCATCTGCAAGTTGACGGGCAGAATTAAGCATAATAGAAAAATTCATTAAAGCGTCACCATAACAAGGTAAGGTCATAAAAAACACCACACCTTGAGTCGTAAACTGCTCCATGTTATCGGGATCAAATACGCCCGGCTTTAACATGTTCGCGATCGAGAATAATACTTCACCGTTACCTGCGTTATCCACATGGCGGTGGAAAATATTCATATCGCCATATTTAAAATTTAAGGTTAAGAAACATGGTAGTAGTTCAGCGCCGTTTAGTTGTAGGCCATCTTTTGCAACAACATGCAAAACTAATACGTCACGTGGCTCGCCTAAACTCTCTTCAGCAACCGGCTTAACTGCCGCAGGTTTTTGAACAACAGTTTCTTGAACAGTAGGTTCTTGAATCGTATCTATATCATCGGACTCATCAAATAGAGCCGTTTGCTGCGGAGCGGTGTGCTTGGCATATTCTTGTTCTGCCGCCTTTTGCGCCACAATGGCTGCATGGGATTGACCCATTAACGGCGCTTGCGTGTTAACAACGGGCTCTTGGCGCGACACTTTTGGACCACGGTGCTGTTCTTTTGCCACCGGAGACTGCAAGCTAAAATCGCTCTGAGCTTGCATAGGCTCGTGTATCGCTTGCGTTGTTAATTCTGCTTTAAATCCTGCAGGTTTAAGCTCTGCAAATTTTACTTCTGGCGATTTAAATTCAGGCTTAGGCTCTAGCTTTACATCCTGTTTTAAATAGGGGTTCGCTGCGGGAACCTCATTATTAGGCGATAACTCACCCGCCTTGCGAACTCGCACTGAGCCTATCCCATCGGCATCAAATCCTTCAGAATCGATTCGCTTAGGCTGTGGTTCACCTGATTCTGACTGCTTTTTATAAAAATTGCCCATGGGGCTATCTTTCAATGATTTAGGCTGTTGTTTCCTGATAGACCAAAATCCATGCACCAGCACAGCAACTATGGCGATGGCGCCTAAAACGAATAATACCAGTTGCAAATCTTCCATTGGTTACCCTGTTTTTCTTCTAGTTATCCAGCGTCAGCCATTGCCACCGCTTGCTCTATGTCTACCGCGACTATACGAGATACACCTGGCTCGTGCATAGTCACGCCTATGAGTTGATCAGCCATCTCCATGGTTATTTTGTTATGGCTGATATATATAAATTGTACGCTTTGTGACATTTCTTTCAGTAATCGACAGAAACGTTCCACGTTGGCATCGTCTAAAGGCGCATCCACTTCATCTAACATACAGAAGGGAGCAGGATTCAGCCTAAAAATAGCAAATACCAATGATAAAGCGGTTAATGCTTTTTCTCCACCCGAAAGAAGATGGATTGTACTGTTCTTCTTACCCGGTGGCTGCGCCATAATGGTGACGCCGGTTTCCAGTAAATCATCATCGGTTAAGGCTAAATATGCCCGACCACCACCAAATACTTTCGGGAACAAGCGTCCGAGATCTTCGTTGACTGAATCGAATGTCGTCTTAAAACGGCTTCGGGTTTCTTTGTCTATCTTACGAATCGCTTCCTCTAGCGTAGCAAGCCCTTTATTTAAATCGTCATCTTGATGATCAAGATAGGATTTTCGCTCACTTTGCTGTTCAAATTCTTCGATCGCCGCAAGGTTAATGGCACCTAAGTGAATAATTTTTTGCCTAATTTGATCTAAATCACGCTGCCACAGGTCTGGGTTAGCCTCACCCAGCAGGTTTTCAATAATTTCAGACAATACAATTTGCTGTTCTTGCAAAGCTTCAAGCTGGCTATTGGCCTGACCTTTTATGCCTTCACGACGTAACTTTAACGTGCTGAGCTTTTGAGTCAAGCCCTCAAGCTTACCAAGTTCTTGTTTTTGCTTTATTCCTATACTATTTAATGCATCAGTAAGAGAACTTTGTTGTTGTCTGACGTCTTTTAATCCCTGTTGCTGTTGATGCTGTTGTTTGAGTAACTGTGCTAATTGCTCCGTCAGTTGCACACTATTTTGCACACCGTTCAACTGAGCAATTTGAGCCAGTTCGGCTAATAGTGTTTCACGAGAATGAATCAATTCATTAACGCGAACTTGCTGTAATTCAATTTGTTCCGTACTCACCGCAATGCGCATAGTTACGGTTTGCAGACTTACGGCTAGCGTCGATAGCTGACGCTCAACCTCAGTCATGCGTGTTTTTAATGTTTGATGGCGCGCACTATCGGCTTGTGAGTCTTGGCTGAGCTGTTGCTGAATATCGATACTCGTCTGCAGGGCCTCATCGAGTTCGACCTCTTGTTCGGTTAATAGTTCTAAATGTGCAGACAAACCCTCAACTTCTGCCACGCTACGGCTTAACATAACCTCAAGTTTGCTTAACTGTTCCGCTCGCGCGGTTGATTGCTCAGTTAAGCTGCTGAGCTGCATCGACTTAGTGGCTTTGTCTAACTGTAATTGATGACGTTTTTGCGCGCCGTCGGTCAATTGTTGTTTTTTCTGCTGCAACATTGCCGCAAGTTCTGTCATCACAGCTTGCTGCTTATGCAAATCTTGTTGTAAATCGAGGATATTTTGCGCTAACTGAGTTTGCTCTTTACTGAGCTGCACCAGTGACTGGCCGCCCTCTATCTTACTGATTAAAAAGCCTTGCCCCAGTAGATAACCATCGGCAGTGACAATCCGTTCATCATCTTTTAGCTTGGGTAGCAGTTGCTTAGCCGCATGGATATCTGTTACCCACTTAAGACCGGTTAACCAAGGCGCGAGATTGACCTTAGCCTGCAAAAACTTACTCTTGGTTGATTGCAACCCCAACGCCTGAAAACCTATTTCGGTTTCAGCTACGCCTACAGGCAAGGTCAACAATCCATTCAAGGCCAGTTCGGCGGCAGTTTCCCAACCATTTTCAACGGTTAAACTTTGCCATAACTGCGGCTTATCGCTTTGTTGCTCCTGCTTTGCTAACCACTGTTCAACCAATTCATGGCGTGCTTTAGTCGCGGTTAATTGCTGCTGAATTTGTTCGGCGCCGTGGCGGGCTTCATCTAAGGCTTGCGTATTTGCACTTACCAAAGCTTCTTGTTGCTGGTTAGCCTCAATTTGCAGTGCAAGCGCATTGTGAAGACCGTCAATCTCCTGCTCAAGTAGTGCAATGTTCGATGGCAAATCACTATCCAGCAAGGCCGTGAGTTGTATTCGTTGTTCACTGCTTTGCTGCTGTTTTTGCTGTAATAATTGCTGCTGATGCGCTAACTGACTGCGGCGCAGCTCAAGCTGCAACTTATTTTGTGCAACCTCAACCGCCTGTTGACGCGCAACTTCAGTTTGTTGCTGGCTATGCTCTAGACTCATGTCCCATTGGGATTGCAGCTCATCGATGATTTCTTGCTGCTCATCATGCTGCGGCCCAAGCGAAGCAAGCTCAAACTCTAATCCACTAAGACTCGCTTTATAGCCGTTGAGCTTGTCAGTATTTTGTAGGATTTGGTTTTTCACTTGGCTTAATTGGGTTTCAAGCTGAGCATCGCGCTGCTGTTGATTTTGTAATTGTTGTTCTAACTTGGCGATGTCGGTGCCGGTCAGATAATAGGTTTCGACCGCACGTTGTTCTTGCTCAGCTAATTGCGCAAGCTGTACTTGTAGCTCAGTTGTTTGCAGCTCATCGGTTTGCGCTAATGACTGCGCTGCAGCTTGCTGTACTTCGATGCTACTTATCTGCTCAGATAAGCTCGTCATTTGCGTTTGCAGCTCTTGATAACGCATCACCAGAAGTTCAGCATGGGTCTTACGCTCGGCCTGCTTCAACTCGCGGTATTGCTTAGCAGCCGTGGCTTGTTGCGCTAACTTATCAAGCTGCTTACCTAGCTCACTGCGAATATCTCCCAAGCGTTCGAGGTTTTCACGGGTATGGCGGATACGATTTTCAGTTTCGCGGCGACGCTCCTTGTACCGAGAAATCCCTGCGGCTTCCTCAATAAAAGTACGTAAATCTTGCGGTTTTGATTCAATCAGCCGTGAAATCGTGCCTTGTTCAATAATCGCATAACTACGGGGGCCAAGGCCTGTGCCCATAAATAAATCGGTAATATCCTTACGGCGACACTTTTGACCATTGAGAAAATACCAAGACTCGCCATCGCGGCTGACTTGGCGTTTAACGGCAATTTCTTCATAACTGGCATATTGACCCGCGAGGCGACCGTCTTTGTTTTCAAAAATGAGTTCAACACCCGCCATAGAGACAGGTTTGCGTGCGCTTGAACCGTTAAAAATCACATCGCTCATCGAATCGCCACGTAGATTTTTAGCCGAGCTTTCGCCCAGTACCCAGCGCACGGCATCAATTACGTTCGATTTACCACAGCCATTTGGGCCAATAATAGCGGTTAATGCCTGCAAAAAAGGAATTTTTGTGCTATCAACAAATGACTTAAAGCCGGCAAGTTTTATCTGTTTTAATCTCATGGTGCCAGTGATTACGTCTCTGAAGTTTGGCCTAAAAATGGCCTAAGTGGTGCAAATGCATTCTGTGGCTAACTTTAACAAAGCGAGCGGCATTTTGTAACGCTTTTTATTGAATTCATGCGGTTTTTAGCTTGTTATCTGACGATGAGTTGCTCACAATCGCAGTTATCTGTATCTCAACTTTTTGGAAAGACAATATGACACAGAAAACCACCGCTCCCTTCCCCGTTAAAAGTGGTGTTAACTACTTTTTTGATGGTTTTAGTTTAATCAAACGCAAGGGCTTACGGACTTTCGTATTTATCCCGTTAATGATTAACCTACTGCTATTTGCCGGCGTCATTTATGTAGCAATAGGCCAGCTAGATACGCTATTCACTTGGATGAATGCGCAAATCCCTGACTATTTGAGTTGGTTAAATTTTTTACTCTGGCCGCTCGCCGTGACCACCATGCTGGTAATGCTCGCCTTTGTGTTTAGCTCAGTGATGAACTGGCTCGCCGCCCCGTTTAACGGCTTATTAGCGGAGAAAGTCGAGCAGTTATTAACCGGTAAGCCACTGAACACCGGCTCAGGTATCGATTTAATCAAAGATTTGCCACGTATTTTGGGCCGAGAATGGATAAAGCTTAAATATTATATCCCCCGGGCACTGGTATTTTTGTTGCTGTTTTTAGTACCGATGGTGGGACAAACGCTAGCACCGATTTTATGGTTCCTGTTTAGCGCTTGGATGATGGCGATTCAGTACTGCGATTATCCCTTTGATAACCATAAAGTCAGTTTTAAGGATATGCGCTTTGCGTTGAATCAAACCCGTGGTACCAGCTTTAGTTTTGGCGCCACAGTGACATTATTTTCGATGATCCCTATTGTGAACTTTATTGTGATGCCCGTTGCCATTTGTGGCGCGACCGCCATGTGGGTGGATAAGTACCGCGAAACCTATCGAAACGCCGCCATTGCGCCAGAGTAAGTGACGGATAAAATAACAAAAAAGCCTCTATGGGAGTATATAGTAGAAACTATGTTTATTCGCATGTAAGTGAGTGAATAACTATATATAACAATTGAGGCTTTTTTTATTTCTACACATTTTATTTATACTTTCTACACATAAAGTGAAAACTGTTTACGCTCGGCTCGGTGCATTAGCTCTTTTGTAAAATAATGCTGCCGATAGAATATCCCGCACCAAACGAGCTCAACAAACCTAAATCACCCGCTTTAAAGTCGCTAGAGTATTTATGGAACGCAATCACAGAACCCGCAGATGCAGTATTGGCGTATTCATCTAATACCACTGGCGCTTGTTCTGGTGACACATCGTCCCCTAACAGTTTTTTCACCACAAACTGATTCATATTGATATTAGCTTGATGCAACCATAAACGCTTAAAGGACTGCGGCGTTAATGCTTGTTCTGCCAAATGCTCATCCAGATGCTGATAAATCATCGGCAGCAATTCTTTAAACACTTTGCGACCTTGTTGATGGAACAGTTTGTCGGCTTGATGGGCAGCACTGGGATCGCAACGATTCAAGAAACCAAAATTACTGCGGATATTGTTTGAGTAATCCGTAAAACAGCGGCTTGAGAGGATTTTAAATACATTGTCCGACTGCGCTAAACTTTGCTCTTCTAACACTAACGCTGTTGCTACATCTCCAAAAATGAAATGGCTATCACGGTCACGATAATTCACCTGCGCCGAGCAAATTTCAGGGTTTATCACTAATACTCTTGAGGCTGAACCCGTGGCAATGGCATTCGTCGCCGCAACAATGGCAAACGTCGCCGATGAACAAGCCACCTGCATATCGTAACCGTAACCACGAGTGCCTAACGCACGTTGAATTTCAATCGCCATTGCGGGATAGGCGCGCTGCGTATAAGCGCAGGCAACAATCACTAAATCAATCTGCTCCGCCTTAAGATTGGCATTGTTAAGCGCCATCAATGCCGCTTCAACCCCAATTTCAGCCTGCATAGATAATTCGTCGCTGCTGCGCTCTGGGATCAAGGGCATCATCACCTCAGGATCGAGAATACCTTCTTTCACCATCACATAGCGGTGCTTAATGCCTGAGGCTTTCTCAATAAATTCACTTGATGAATAAGATAAAGCTGCCACATGGCCTTGCTCAATTGAGCCAGCATTTTCAAGATTAAAAATATCCACGTAGGCGTTGAAACTCTCAACCAAGGCGGCATTTGAAATACTGTGGGGCGGCGTAAATAAGCCACTTCCCGAAATCACGACTTGTTTCATAGATGCTCCAAACGGGTGCTTGTTATAAGTTGAGCAGCAATAGCATCACTCGTAGGCACTGGCATGATCTTAATATGCTGCCATAATGTGCAACCTATGCTTGCTGCTATAATCGTTACTTTTTAGCTATTTGTGCTAAGTCTATCACGATTATTGAAGATTCTTATCTTGGAACTGTTGTCGACTAATCTCCCCCAATAGCCATGTTCAGTAAACTAACGCGTACATCTGTCTGTTACTCTTTAAAATGCAACAATACTTTGTTATCGGTAAAATAATGGCACAGTATAAACAGGCTACCAATCAGGCTTAGCGAATAACAGCACATGCTTTAATAACTAAATAGCATAACGAAGAACAAACAATCACTTCTAAAAATACTACAGCCGATTATGATTCAATAGTGAAAACATAGGAGCAAGCAATCCATGAGCAAAATTTTCGAAGATAATTCATATACTATTGGTAATACTCCGTTAGTACGTTTAAACCGTGTTAGTCAAGGTAACGTACTGGCCAAAGTCGAAGCACGCAACCCAAGTTTCAGTGTGAAATGCCGTATCGGTGCGAATATGATTTGGGATGCCGAGAAAAAAGGCCTGCTCACTAAAGATCATGAACTGATCGAACCTACATCGGGTAACACGGGTATTGCGCTGGCCTATGTTGCTGCAGCTCGTGGTTACAAATTAACCCTAACAATGCCAAATACCATGAGTTTAGAGCGCCGCAAGCTGCTCAAAGCACTTGGTGCGAATGTTGTGCTGACAGAAGGCGCAAAAGGCATGAAAGGAGCAATTGATAAAGCTGAAGAAATTCGTCAATCAGCTCCTGAAAAATACATTGTACTACAACAATTTAACAACCCGGCAAACCCAGAAATACATGAAAAAACCACAGGTCCAGAAATCTGGAATGATACCGATGGTGAAGTAGATGTGTTTGTTGCAGGTGTGGGTACTGGCGGCACTATCACGGGTGTAAGCCGTTACTTGAAAAGAGTAGCGGGCAAAACCATCACTACCGTTGCCGTTGAACCAACGGATTCACCTGTTATTGCGCAAACATTGGCAGGCCAGCCTATTCAACCTGGACCACATAAAATCCAAGGTATTGGTGCAGGCTTTATTCCTGGCAACTTAGATTTAGAGTTGATTGACCGTGTTGAAGCCGTCACCAACGATGAAGCCATTGAGATGACACGTCGTTTAATGGTTGAAGAAGGTATTTTAGCGGGTATCTCATCTGGCGCTGCGGTAGTGGCTGCCAATAAGATTGCCGCATTACCTGAGTTTGCGGGTAAAACAATTGTGGTTATTCTACCATCTGCTGCAGAACGTTACTTATCAACTGTGTTATTCCAAGGCCAATTTGGCGACGAAGAAAATATCCAGTAATCAATACTTTATTGCCCTAATCTACCCAGCTTCGGCTGGGTAGATTATTGTTGCTATTCGATTAAGTAACCTTAACTCGGAATAAGATTAATCAGTTACCCCAGCCACTATCCCACGAGCAGGTGAAGTAAACTCTCACCTAAAGAAGTGTTAGCCGTACTACATCAAGCTAAATGGTATGCCTAAATTAACCATCTCGATTTAGGGTACATAACTGCACGACAACCCTAATCAGTAAATAAAATTTAACCAACGAATAATATAAATCAAATTTTCTTACCATTGATACCCTTCGTATAATCACTATATCAAAACAGCGCTCCTATCGAAGCTATGTTAAGCAGTTGGTATTGAGAGGGTTTTAAAATGACTTCAAGACGCAAACACTGGACATCACAGGCCGCTAAACTTCCCAGCCCTATTGCAGGACTCGCACTCGCTATTGCCAGCTTAGGTTGGACTTGGGAGAGCATGACGCCTTCACTTAATGGCGCAGGTCAAGTCACAGGGGCAATCATTGCTTCCATTTTCCTGTTACTGCTCATGGGTAAATTCGTACTGCATACAAATATTTTAAAAGAAGAGCTCAGCCATCCAGTGATTGGTAGCGTGATCCCTACTTTCGCCATGGGGTTGATGGTGGTATCTAAATCATTGGGCGACTATTTTCCTAATACAGGCTTAGCATTATGGCTTACTGCCATCGCTATTCACCTTATCTTCTTAGGTGCATTTATCTACTATCGTGCCATTGATTTTAAACTCGAACACATGGTGCCCAGTTGGTTTGTGCCCCCTATTGGTATTATCGTCGCGGCGGTATCTTTTCCCGTATCGGATTACCAATGGCTAGTAAATGCTATTTTAATTTTTGGTATGTTGTCTTACTTAGTCATGCTGCCTTTAATGCTCTATCGGCTTATTTTCTGTCAAGCGATACCCGATGCGGCTAAACCCACTATTGCGATTCTGGCGGCCCCAGCGAGTTTGTCACTGGCGGGTTATCTGACGGTGTGCGAACACCCCTCGATTCCTTTAGTGGCCTTACTGCTCAGTGTCGCTATTTTGATGACTAGCGTTATCTACTTGGCTTTCTTTCATCTATTTAAATTACCTTTTAGCCCTGGCTACGCCGCATTTACCTTCCCAATGGTTATCGGAGCGACGGCACTTTTTAAAACCATAACCTGGTTAGCGCAATTTAGTAATATGGGTGAGTTAGCCGCATGGTTAAAATACTTAGCGGAATTCGAACTGGTGATCGCGACCTTAGTGGTTGTCTATGTCGCACTACGCTATTTAGCACACTACTTCCCGCTGCAATTTAAAACGATGGAAAAAACAGCAATATTAAGCAGTAAATAACTAAATTTAAATAGGACTAATTCTATTCAATAATTTATCACTTGATAGACATGCTTGATGCAACAATGAAAATTAGTGATTTATATTCATTGCTACATGTCATTAAACATACGTTCATAATAATAAAATAGTCATTACTCTACAGCCTTAATTATTAAAAAAACCTGGATATACAATAAAAAACTCACCTCGACATAATTTAAAAAACGCAATAAAAATAGACCTTGAACAATCTAGAAACGTTACAAAAAACAAAATTCAGCAATAAAATAAAAACAAAAAAGCAGAGTGCTAGTTTAGCACTGCCACCGCCACTAAATAAGCATGACCTAATTTTAAAGGCTAATTTTAAAAGCAAAAAAACATTTTAATTTACATTTAACAAACATATTGACTTGTGTTTACAATATTGCATTTATGATGCCGTTATGGTTATATCCACCCAAAATTTAAATATGCTCCAAATTAATTCAAATCACGAATTTGGATATGTATTTACGCCATTAAAAAATCAAACGATGTAAGTATAAAGGTAATAAAACATACATGAATCCTACATTAGCAAAAGCAGCTCACTTTGCATTAATGGCTAACGCAGCAACTGCCGCTTTATCAACTTTTTCGGTATTTGCTGCTGAAAATGAGACGAATTTTGAACGTATCGAAGTAACGGGTTCTCGTATTATTAGAGAGGGAGCCATGGCGCCAACACCCGTCACGGTTATCACTGGCGATGAATTACTATCAACGGGTGTCACCAATATTGGTGAAGCGTTAAATCAATTGCCTGCACTGGGTAGCACGTTTTCTTTAGCCAATTCTGGACGTTTTATTGGTATTTCAGGATTAAACCTTTTAGACCTAAGAAGTATGGGCACCGACAGAACGCTGGTACTGGTCAATGGTAAACGTCATGTTGCCAGCTCTGCTGGAACCGCTTCTGTTGATATCAATACCATACCCAGTGTTTGGGTTGATAAGGTTGAAGTCATTACTGGTGGCGCATCGGCGATTTATGGTGCAGACGCCGTAACTGGTGTCGTCAATTTTATTCTAAAAAAGGACATTGAAGGACTCGATGTGTCTGCCACTAAAGGTTGGGCTGACGATAATCCACATGCTAAAGATCGCTTATCATTATCTTACGGGACCCATTTTGACCAAGAACGCGGTAATGCTGCTTTTGCGGTTGAATACAGTGCTCAAAATCAATTAGAAGCATTTGATCGAGATCAAACCTTAACGTCATTTACGAGCTTTAAAAATACCCATCGTCCAATAGGGCCCGATGGCAAGCCAATCGATTCTAACCACCCATCGGATCCTGATAAATATTACACACCTAATAGTGGCCCTTTTGTCATTAGTAATGCGGGAACATTCTTTTTAGATGGTTGGAAAACCTTTAATGCCGATGGTTCATTACGTGATGTGTATTCTGGTCCTAACGTTGACGGTATTAACTGTGTCGACTGTGATTATCTGAATATTAATCAATTTGTTGAGCTACAACCGGAATTTAAACGTTATAACATTAACTTCAAATCAGATTACCAATTCAACGACACGATAAACGCCTATTTCGAAGCGAAATATGTCAATAGTCAATCGACCAATGAAAGGCAGCCTGCACTTTTCTTTGGCAAAGTGAGCGATCCTCTCAAAAATAACGATATCAAAATCGATAATGCCTTCATTAGCCCAGAACTCATCGCATTAATGAAAGCCAATAAAGATGCCAAAGGTAATCCTGCACCACTCGATACTCTTAATATCCATCGTTTTATGACAGACCTCGGCCAACGAATAGAAGACGATACCCGTGAAACCCAGCGCTATGTAATGGGCCTTGAAGGCTTAGTTTTTGAGGACTGGGATTACGATGTTTATGGCATTTATGGTCAAACGGATTTGGAACGAGTCAATAAAAATAACCTCGTACTCGCCAACTACCAACATGCATTAGACTCAATCACTGTCGATGGTAATGCGGTATGCCGTGATGAAAATGCCAGAGCGGCAGGTTGTGTTGCCTTAGATATTTTTGGTTTTGGCAAACCAAGCCAAGCGGCGATTGATTACGTTAACACCACTTCAACAGGAAACTCAGTTATTAAACAAACGGTTTTTGGCGGCTCTGTAACAAACTCAGCTCTATTTGAACTGCCTGCAGGAGCCGTGGGGTTTTCAACGGGAGTAGAATATCGTAAAGAAGAAAGTGAAATTTTTGAACCTACAAATGCACAAGGGACCTTCTTTAATGTTCTAGGTGAAGATAAAGGGGCTTTTGATGTCAAAGAATTCTTCGTAGAAATGAGCCTGCCCTTACTAACTGATTTACCGATGATCCGTCAACTTGATATAGAGTTTGCAGTCCGCTTTGCAGATTACAGCACTATCGGTAACGCAACCACTTGGAAAACCGGTCTAAACTGGCAAGTCAATGATGAACTGCGTGTCCGTTCAACTTACTCAGAAGCCATTAGAGCACCGAATATCAGTGAGTTATATGGCGCCACGAGTCAAAATTTTATCAAAGTTAATGATTCATGCAAAACCCAATACTTAAACGACTTAAATAATCCAGGCGTTCGTAAAGCCAACTGTGCAGCATTAGGTATCCCAGCAGATTTTAACTCTGATTACGACTCACTAAGAATTGAAGGTGTGGGTAGCGGTAATCGCGATTTAGATCCAGAGGAATCAAACAGTTACACTATCGGATTTGCTTATCAGCCTAGTTTAATTGATGGCTTATCTATCACGACTGACTACTGGGATATCGCTATTGATAACGCTATCTCCTCGGTCAGTGCACAAAATATTATCGACCGCTGTGTTGATTCAACCTCAGGCATTAATAACGAGTACTGCGCATTACTCATACGCAATCCAACGACTCATGAAATATCCTCCATCAAGCTGTCATCGCTCAATATCGCCGCTTTAGAAGCCGCAGGCATTGACTTTGATGTCGGTTATCACTTTGAGGCATTAAAAGGTGATTTTCGGACCAACTTAATTGCCACCCGTTTACTCAAGCGTAAAAACTATTCTTTTCAAGATGATCCTGATGACTTTGAAGAATTAGCGGGAACATTAGGTTACGCAAAGTGGCAAGCTAACTGGTCATTGAATTATGCCATTGAGCAATGGAGCGCTAACTGGAGAACCCGTTTTATTGAAGGTGTAAGTCTCTACACGGATAAAGAACTGGCTCTTAATGCTAACCCAAGCAGTAATTTAGAATATGATGACTATTTCATCAGTGATATCTCTATTGCCTATGCTTTTGACTCAGGTGTGACGCTCAAATTAGGTGTCGATAACCTATTCGACCGTGATTTACCCTACGGAACAACCGGTACAAGCGCAGGAGCTGCGGTATACGACAATGTAGGCAGATTCTTCCACACCACAGCAAGCTTTAAATTTTAATCTACGTTTGTAACTTAAACGAACACGAAAAACGGCATTCTAAGATGCCGTTTTTTATTAAAAAGTATTCAATATTTCCTATGAAAAATAGATTTAGCATCATTCTAAAACACCACTCAACTCGATCGCTTTATGCTTATACAATATCCATTTATCGACAACATTAACCATTATCACTTTTTACACTGCACTGGTATAAAACATCAATTTGCTAAAAAAATTAAAATGCCCAACTTTATGCTGGGCATTTATTATTACTCTACCGAGTGGCTTAAAAAACTACGAATGCTTAGTTAATTTACGCTCAGTCGAATGCTGAGGTATTTCATCCTGAGTATAAGATGCTGATACCTTGTCATAGTGAGCTTTATGCGGCTCAGCTAAGGTTGTTTTACATTGCTCTATCCACCAATAACCTAAGCCTACAACCACACCGCCACCAACAATATTCCCGAGCGTAACAGGTATCAGATTATTGAATACAAAGTTAGCCACAGTTAAATCAGCAAACTGCTCTTGAGTGACACCTAAGGATGCAAAAAACTCAGGGCTGGCGATAGCTTGAATCATCATCCCCATGGGTACCATAAACATGTTCGCGATACTGTGTTCAAAACCACTGCTGACAAACATAGCTACAGGTAAAATTAACAGTAACGATTTAGCCAACATGTCACGGCTCGCGAATGTCATCCACACACCAAAACAAACTAACATATTGCATAAGATACCCAGGCTAAATGCTTGGATCCATGAGTGATGTAATTTATGTTGCGCCACTTTAAGCGCATTTAATCCCCAATTGCCACCATCGAGCTCATACATACCCGCAGCGGTGATTAAACCCACCATTAACATGGCGCCGATAAAATTACCGGCATAGACACGACACCAACATTTAAGTAATTCAGTCCCAGTCACTTGTTTTTGTGCCCAAGCAACAGTACTAAGTACAGAACTGGTGAACAATTCTCCACCGCAAACAACCACTAAGATTAAGCCTAAACTAAAAGCGATTCCCCCCACAAGACGCACTAAACCCCAAGGTGCATCACCAGATCCAGTGGTCACCGTTAGGTAAAATACAAAAGCTAAGGCAATAAATGCACCTGCAAATATCGCTAAACCAAAGGATTGTATCGGTGCTTTCGTCACTTTGCTTTTAGCGTAAATTTCTGCTTGGTTGTAACAACTTGCAGGAGTAGAAGACTGCGGCGCATCATGTGCGCTGTTTGCCACCGTTGGCACTCCTGGTGATGAATTAGGGCTTTTCATAGCATGACTCCAACTTTGGATAAACAAACTCGAATGAATAGCATGTGTATCTCCTGCGGCGCGATTGCGCGGATCACATGAATCATTATTCTAATAATTTGGCCGTAATAATCGCTTAAACCATGTGCTTAAATAATGATTCACTAAAGTCTCGCTTTGTACCATACAACGCCTTTAGGCTGTGAAGCCGATATTGTGAAAGCGTGATGTTATTCACACCTAAAATGTGAGTTCTTTGAAGCGCAAGACAATAAAGGTTAATTGGTCTTACCAATGCCAAGCTATTTTCAAACAAACCCATCACACTATAAAGCGTGTACATAAGTTAAGTTTTACCTGTTTTATTGAACATTCAAATTTACGCTTATAGTGAGAACTCAACGCAATTGACTTCAATCCCTACGGAGGGTCGTCAAATCATCCACGACTTAGCAAAAGTACCGTTAAAGATAAGGGGGGATTAACTGGGGCATATTGGCGGCTTAAACTAGGAAAGATAAATAGTTAACGATTGAATTTTATAGATTATAACGCATGCTAACTCGTAAACGAGCAATGATATTTCAATATATTGATTAACTAACCAATCACTAAAAGCGCAGCACTGCAACATCAATATTCCCTAAAAATGCTTAATAACCTGCTAATTTCACACAATCGACTCAATGCATAATTGCAGGATCGGGTAATCACTCTATCCAATCAAAAATCAACCTATACGAGGATAGATTTATCCTCAATAAAAAGAGACATTAGATTACAGTAATCTGTGCGTGTTGAATTTAAACCCTGCACAATTCGAATGTCACAGTACGTTAAAAAGCGTGCTGTAATCCTTATAGTGGCCAATAAATGTTACCTAGCTAACAAATTTAGGATTAACCAACCACAAACTATTCCCTTTAAGATGTGATAGTCGGTGACCTATGCTAACATGCGTATGGGCAATTGGTCTTACCAATTAAAAAGAATCATCGGTAACCGATAGTAGCAGTAAGCGAATCTTTGTCATCTTATCGGGTATCAATAGACAGACTGTTGAAATGGCGGCGTTTATAAAGTAACACGCACTTCACAATCCAGTTCCCATCATAGGGCGTCATCATGAAGGGAGCTTTATTTCAGGAATTAGCTATTGGCTTATACTCAGCATCGCTTCACGCTGATCGCCAGTAACCTTTATCTTAACCAGAAGGTATTAGTACGATGACCGAAAAAACTGAACTGTTTGCCAACGCATGGGAAGGCTTTACTCCTGGCGATTGGAAATCTGAAGTCAATGTCCGCGACTTTATCCAACAAAACTACACTCCGTTTGAAGGTAATGAATCATTCCTCGCCGGTGCCACTGACGCAACCACAAAATTGTGGGACAAAGTCATGGACGGTATCAAGCAGGAAAACCGTACCCACGCGCCTGTTGATTTCGATACTAAGATGGTCTCTACCATCACCTCTCACGACGCTGGCTACATCAACAAAGAATTAGAAACTATCGTTGGCTTACAAACAGATGCGCCGCTAAAACGCGCTATGTTGCCTAACGGTGGTATTCGTATGGTGGAAAGCTCATGCGCTGCCTACGACCGCGTGCTAGATGAAGACGTTAAATACATCTATTCAGAACTGCGTAAAACCCATAACCAAGGCGTGTTCGATGTTTACACCCCTGAAATTATGGCTTGCCGTAAATCCGGTATTCTTACCGGTTTACCCGATGCCTACGGCCGTGGCCGTATCATTGGTGACTATCGCCGCGTGGCGCTTTACGGTATCGATTATTTAATGAAAGATAAGTTTGCCCAATTTGGTTCACTGCAAGCGCAGTTTGAAGCAGGTGAAGAATTATCTAACGTGATCCAATTACGTGAAGAAATTGCCGAGCAACACCGTGCTTTGGGCCAAATGAAAAAAATGGCCGCTAAATATGGCTGTGATATTTCACTCCCAGCAACCACTGCACAAGAAGCGATCCAATGGACTTACTTCGGCTATTTAGCCGCAGTGAAGAGCCAAAATGGCGCAGCGATGTCATTAGGCCGTACCTCTTCATTCCTCGATATTTATATTGAACGCGATCTGAAAAATGGCACCTTAACTGAGCAACAAGCTCAGGAAATGATTGACCATTTCGTGATGAAATTACGTATGGTGCGTTTCCTACGTACTCCAGAATACGATGAATTATTCTCTGGCGACCCAATTTGGGCGACAGAATCTATCGGCGGCATGGGCTTAGATGGCCGTACGTTAGTGACTAAATCAAGCTTCCGTTTCTTGAACACCCTTTACACTATGGGTCCAAGTCCAGAGCCAAACATCACCGTATTGTGGTCAAAACAACTCCCAGTTGGTTTCAAAGAGTATTGCGCCAAGGTATCTATCGACACTAGCTCAATCCAATACGAAAACGATGACTTAATGCGTCCAGACTTCCAATCAGACGATTATGCTATCGCCTGTTGTGTAAGCCCGATGGTTGTGGGTAAACACATGCAGTTCTTCGGTGCCCGCGCTAACTTAGCCAAAACCATGCTGTATGCCATTAACGGCGGTATGGACGAAAAGCTGAAAATCCAAATTGCACCTAAAGCCGATATGATCACCGATGAAGTGCTTAACTTTGATGACGTGATGAATCGTTTAGATGGCCTAATGGATTGGTTAGCAACGCAATATGTCACAGCACTGAACTCAATCCACTACATGCACGACAAGTACTCTTACGAAGCGGCCCTAATGGCGCTACACGACAGAGACGTTCGTCGCACTATGGCTTGTGGTATTGCGGGTTTATCTATCGCAGCCGACTCACTGTCAGCCATCAAATTCGCTACCGTAAAACCGGTTCGTGATGAAAATGGTATTGCAGTCGATTTCGACATCAGTGGTGACTATCCAAAATTTGGTAACAACGACCCACGTGTTGATGATATCGCCTGTGACTTAGTTGAACGTTTTATGGCGAAAATTCGTGACCGTAAAATGTATCGCAATGCGATCCCAACACAGTCGATTCTGACTATCACCTCAAACGTAGTTTATGGTAAGAAAACCGGTAACACACCAGATGGTCGTCGTTCAGGTGCGCCATTTGCACCGGGTGCAAACCCCATGCATGGACGTGATGAAAATGGTGCAATCGCCTCATTAACCTCAGTCGCTAAACTACCGTTTGCCCACGCTCAAGACGGTATCTCTTATACCTTCTCAATCGTGCCAAACGCGCTGGGTAAAGAGGATGATGCTCGCCGGACCAACTTAGCGGCATTGATGGACGGATACTTCGACCACAATGACAAAAAAGAAGGCGGCCAACACTTAAACGTCAACGTGATGAACCGTGAAATGCTTGAAGATGCCATTAAGCATCCAGAAAAGTATCCACAACTGACCATACGTGTTTCTGGTTATGCAGTGCGTTTCAACTCACTCACACCAGAACAGCAGCAAGATGTGATCACGCGTACATTTACTAAAGGTCTATAAGCTAAATTAGGCAGGGCTATAGTAAACTAATGCTATAGCCTACTTAATTAAAACAGGAGTCACAATGGCAGTTATTGGTCGAGTCCATTCGGTGGAATCCTTTGGCACAGTCGATGGTCCAGGCATACGGTTCATAACCTTTATGCAAGGCTGTTTAATGCGCTGCCAGTATTGCCACAACCGTGACACTTGGGATCTTGATGGCGGTAAAGAAGTTAGAGTCGATGAGCTCATGAGCCAAATCATCAGCTATCGACCTTTTCTTGATGCCAGCAATGGCGGCGTGACTGCCAGCGGAGGTGAAGCCATTTTACAGGCCGAATTCGTTGCTGAATTATTCGCAGCCTGCAAAAAAGAAGGGATCCATACCTGTTTAGACACTAATGGTTTTGTGCGTAAGTACACGCCAGTGATTGATGAGTTACTCGATAACACAGACTTAGTACTACTGGACATCAAACATATGAATGATGACAAGCATATTGAGTTAACCAAAGTCAGTAACCACAGAACGCTGGAATTTGCGCAATACTTGGCAAAACGTAATCAACCAACTTGGATACGCTATGTGGTATTAGATGGCTTTACCAATGATGAAGCATCGGCATTACAACTGGCAGAGTTTATCAAACCGATGAAAAACATTGAAAAGGTAGAGTTACTACCCTATCACGAATTAGGTAAACACAAGTGGGAAGCCATGGGTGAGCGCTACCAACTCGATGGAGTATCGCCTCCGAGTCGAGAAACCATGGAAAAAATCAAAGCGGTATTTGTAAAACAAGGGATTAACGCGATTTATTAATTGACGATGACAAAATAGCTCATATGGATAAGGCTTAAAGCTCTTCCCAATAACTGCTATCTAAACGTTCAAAGGCTATTTTTAAAATCAGTGCCATATCAAGATAACAGGCCTTAGCACCTAAGGTTTGGCAATTGATCCCCATGGAAGACAACTTAGCACTGAGCTGGTTGCTCCAGTCGAACAATGATAACGGTAGAGGATGGCGCGCACGCCAGCCTAACCACAATAAGCCCTGTAACGGCAGGCTAACAAAGAATAAACCGAGCGTAGCCGCTTGGGGCAGAAATGCCCAACCATGGATATATAGCTGGCTTATGCTCACAAAAATCGCCAGTACTGGCATGACTAGTATGGCTAACTGAGTGGCTCGGACAACCCGATACTCAGGGAAATAAAAACCCAGTTGTCTAGCCATGGGCCAAGTCTTCATATAGCGATGACCGTCCCCTAAAGTTTTGAGAATTTTGATACTCAATGCTTAATACTCAACGTTAGACACCTACAACAATTAATTGGAACACTGCTTTACCATAGCACAATCTGGCAAATCGCCCCAGACCGTTACGGTAAAAAACACTGCAGATCCTGACTTTTTTGAATCGTTATTTTAAATACAATAGCAAAGGGTTTACACATGTCTAATAAACTGGTTTTAGTTCTCAATTGCGGTAGCTCTTCTCTCAAATTTGCAGTCATTGACGCACAAACAGGTGACGATAAAATATCCGGATTAGCTGAATGTTTTGGCTTAGAAAACTCTCGTATTAAATGGAAAATCGACGGCGAAAAACACGAAGCTGCCTTAGGTGCATTTACAGCTCACCGTGAAGCGGTTGAATACATTGTTAATAAAATTCTTGCAGAGCAACCAGAATTAGCCGCAAAAATTCAAGCAGTTGGCCATCGTATCGTTCACGGCGGCGAAAAATTTACGCGCTCTATGATCATTGATGAAAGCGTGATTAAAGGTATCGAAGATTGTGCCTCATTAGCACCACTGCACAATCCTGCTCACCTCATTGGCATCCGCGCAGCTATTGCCTCTTTCCCTAAATTGCCACAGGTTGCAGTATTTGATACCGCTTTTCACCAAAGCATGCCAGACCACGCCTATATTTACGCCCTTCCCTACAAATTGTATCGCGAGCACGGCATCCGTCGTTATGGCATGCATGGCACCAGCCATTTATTTGTCAGCCGTGAAGCAGCAAAAATGCTCCATAAGCCTATCGAAGATACTAACGTTATCTGTGCTCACTTAGGCAACGGCGCATCAGTAACAGCGATTAAAGGCGGCAAAAGTGTTGACACTTCTATGGGCTTAACCCCATTAGAAGGTTTGGTTATGGGCACACGCTGTGGCGATATAGACCCTTCAATTATCTATCATTTAGTACATCAACTGGGTTACACCCTAGAAGAAGTCAATAACCTGATGAACAAGCAAAGTGGTCTGCTAGGTATTTCTGAGCTGACTAACGATTGCCGCGGCATCGAAGAAGGTTACGCTGACGGCCATAAAGGTGCGACATTAGCCTTAGAAATCTTCTGTTACCGTTTAGCCAAATACATTGCCTCTTATACTGTGCCACTTGGGCGTTTAGATGCCGTAGTGTTCACAGGTGGTATTGGTGAAAACTCAGATTTAATTCGTGAAAAAGTATTAAACATGCTGGAAATATTTAATTTCCATATCGATAGCGAACGTAACAAAGCGGCCCGTTTTGGCAAGAAAGGCATTATTACTCAAGATAAAGGCACGATTGCCATGGTGATCCCAACAAATGAAGAATGGGTTATCGCTGAAGATTCAATTAAACTAATCAATCAATAAAATAGAGCTAAGCCTTATAATTCATACGGCTTAGCGCTTAACTCATGTATTCATAAGCTAATTTGCAGAAACTATTCTGCCCAAAAACGTCGAAACTAGAGGTTTTTATGTCTCGTAATATTATGTTAATTCCCATTGGTATAGGCGTAGGCCTAACTTCTTTAAGCCTTGGGATGGTTCGCGCATTGGAGCGCCACGGGGTTAAGGTTCAGTTTTTTAAACCCATTTCCCAGCTTAGACCTAACGATATCGGCCCTGAACGCTCAACCACTATTCTCAGTAAATCGCCGACGGTTAATCCGCTAGAACCCTTTGACATGGCTCATGCGGAGGCCTTAATTCGTGCCGACCAAACCGACGTATTAATGGAACAAATCATTGCCCGTGCAGCCGATTGCGCCAGTAATACTGAAACATTAATTGTCGAAGGTTTAGTGCCAACCCGTAACCATCCCTTTGCTGACGATGTGAACTATGCCATCGCCAAAGCCATGGATGCCGATGTCATTTTTATTGCAACACCGGGTAACGATACTTCAACAGAGTTAATGAATCGCCTCGAAATTGCCTATAACTCTTGGGGTGGAAAAAACAACAAACGCCTGATTGGCGCTATAATCAACAAGATTGGCGCACCGGTTGATGAAGAAGGTCGCACTCGCCCTGACTTATCTGAAGTCTTTGATAGTCAAGGCATGCAATACACAGATAGCACCAGTATGTTTCAACTGCCTGGTAAAAGCCCACTGCGTATCTTAGGTAGCGTGCCGTACAATCTTGATCTGGTCGCACCGCGCGCCTCTGATCTAGCCAAACATTTAAGTGCACGCATTCTTAATGCCGGTGAAATGCATACCCGCCGCCTGCGTAAAGTGACGTTCTGTGCGCGCAGCATCCCTAATATGGTCACCCATATTAAAACGGATTCATTACTTGTCACCTCGGGCGATCGCTCCGATGTCATAGTATCTGCCTGCCTTGCAGCCATGAATGGCGTCAAGATTGGCGCTCTGCTGCTAACGGGTAGTTATGAGCCAGAGCCTGAAATTCTTAAACTGTGTGAGCAAGCCTTTGAAACTGGCTTACCAGTCTTTTTAATTGACAGTAACACTTGGCAAACATCGCTTAATATTCAACGTTTTGATCACGAAGTACCTGTTGATGATGCGGTACGTGTCGATCTCGTGCAGGATTATGTTGCCAGCCACATTGATCAAACATGGATTGAAAGCGTTACCAAAAATTTACCCCGTGAGCACCGCCTATCGCCACCAGCTTTTCGCTATAAACTCACCGAACTTGCACGCGCAGCCCACAAGACTGTAGTACTGCCAGAAGGTGATGAGCCGCGTACTATTAAAGCAGCGGCAATTTGCGCCGAACGTGGTATTGCTCGCTGTGTGCTTTTAGGTAAAAAAGATGAAATCTTACGTATCGCCGCACAGCAAGATGTGGTGTTAGGTGAAGGCGTTATTATTATCGACCCAGAAGAAGTACGCGACCGTTACGTAGAGCCTATGTTAGAACTGCGTCGTAGCAAAGGCTTGACTGAAGTCGTTGCCAGGGAGCAATTAGAAGACAATATGGTGCTTGGCACTATGATGCTAGCTCAAGACGAAGTCGACGGGATTGTTTCTGGCGCAGTTAACACCACGGCCAATACTATTCGTCCACCGCTGCAATTGATCAAAACAGCGCCGGGTTCAAGCTTAGTCTCATCTATCTTCTTTATGTTAATGCCAGACCAAGTACTCGTTTACGGTGACTGTGCGATTAACCCCGATCCCACCGCGGAGCAACTTGCCGATATTGCTATCCAATCGGCAGAATCAGCTAAAGCGTTCGGTATCGAGCCAAGAGTCGCGATGATCAGTTACTCAACGGGTAACTCTGGCACAGGTTCTGATGTCGATAAAGTACGGGAAGCGACTCGTATCGCTAAAGAAAAACGCCCAGATCTTATCATTGATGGTCCATTGCAATATGATGCGGCAGTTATGCCAAATGTTGCCCGCTCTAAGGCGCCGAATAGCCCAGTCGCTGGTCAAGCTACTGTTTTCGTATTCCCAGACCTCAACACTGGTAACACGACTTATAAAGCCGTACAGCGAAGCGCTGACTTAATCAGTATTGGTCCTATGCTGCAAGGCATGCGTAAACCCGTGAACGATTTGTCGCGCGGTGCGCTAGTCGATGATATTGTCTACACTATCGCCTTAACCGCGATACAAGCAGCGCAAAACGATGCCGCCAAAGGCTAAAACTGCTCAATATTGATAGCAAAAACTGACTAAAAGCACTGGTTAATACCCGTGCTTTTTTTATATTTACGTTTAGCGTTAACACCCCGCACAAATGCGTAAATGGCATAACAGATAAACCTAGAGAGTAAATATTGGAGATAAAAATGCGAGAGTAATTAGAAGAAGTAACATGTACAAGGTAAGTGAACTTAGAAAAATATCCACAACTGAATGGGAGTTTACGCGACAATAGTAAATGCGTCACTTTTTAACCAGCATATAAAGCAAGACAATATCAGTAACTTACAAAGTATCACTGAAGTCTTCAACATAGTTTTCCACAGTTTTTGTGGATAACCTTTTTAAACCGTTCCTTACTATATGCCACAGCTATAATGCTTGAGTCAACTGATTTCCTCATCGATAGGCAATGAGTACAACACTTGTACATTCAAGCTAAAATCGCGATACTCAAAACAAATTCCAATAAATAAAACTTATGCGAATACTATTCTTTATTTCTTTATTGTTTCTTGTTGGCTGTGGTGATAACGCAACTAAAGAGGAATATCAACTCACACCAGAAGAGGTGAGCTTGGGCTTTTTTAAGGCGGTTTATCTCGACCGTGATATAGAGCAAGCTAAGCAATATGTTGACGATCCAATCAAACAAGTGCTGACCCATTATCATATTGCCAGCGCTGTGCAGCGCAATATGCTAAGTCTGTCGATGACCAATGTCGAAATGGAAATTTATGATATTGATATCGACTTCTTCCGCAGATTTACTCAAGACGTCATGGTGATCGTGAAGATGACAGGGCTGAAAGGCGGCCAACCTTGGATTGATGATAGAACCATACGCCTACACAAAATCGGCGGCAAATGGCTTATTGTCGAACTCATGCCAGAAAAACGCAAAGTTAACGGCTAACCAATTGAAAAAAAGCCACTTTAAAGTCTCTTTCGGCATTTTTAAATTAGTTTACTCTCTATTTTGGCAAAAAAATAGCAACCTCAAGGTTGCTATTTCAATATGTTTATTTTGTTACTTTCGACTCATAAGTACCATCAACGTAATAGCAATCGATGATGCTTTAATGACTTATTCTTCGCTTTGTGTAGGTAAAGACTCAAGTACATCGTCTTTCACTTGGTAATAAGCATTTTCGTATTCATGAACTTCCATAACAACTCCAGCTTGATTGGGTAAGGTCGCAGAGGCATGTCCTTCTATGCTGACATTTTGCCTTTGAGTAAAGGGATATTCCGTGCACAGCAGTATATCAAAGCATAAACAGTAATTACAGAAAACTTTCAGTTTCGTTTTGTATAAAATAGGTTTTAAGTGTAATTTATCGCCAAAAGCGCTTAATGCCGTATTAGAAAATGAAATACTTTCACCAATTACCTACATTCACTCTTGAAAATACTCATCTTTGTATACTAAGCATGCTACCAAACGAGACTTAATGTAGGGCCGACTGATGATTATCATGACGACTTCCCCCCCTACAACCTTGATTTAATATTCTGCTGAGTATGCTCGCCCCATAAAAAAGGCCAGTAAATACTGGCCGTTAAAGTTAAATATATTATTAAACAGAAGCAGACCTGCAATAGCGCAGTACCTTAAGTGACTTATCTTGGGACACATCTATAAACGCTGGCGGATTATCCAGTCGCGTAATGTATTCTAATGTTGGCGCTGCATCAGCCACTTGTTGACGTAAAAACGCAGTATCGAGTTCAGGCGCATTTAAACAGAGCAACAATTCACCATTTTGGGCTAGTAACTCAGGTAACCGCCGAATTAAACGCACATAATCTTTGGTCGCTACAAAGCTGCCCTTTTGATTACTCGGCGGATCAGCCACTATGATGTCATAGGGACCAAGCTTTTTCAGTTTGCCCCAAGATTTAAAAATGTCATGGGGTAAAAAACGTGCGCCCGCACTAAAACCATTTAGCAAATGATTCTGTTTTCCGATACTTAATGCACCTTTACTCATGTCGATATTGACCACTTCATCGGCGCCACCTTGCAATGCTGCGACCGAGAAGCCACAAGTATAAGCAAACAAATTAAGCACTTTTTTATAGCGAGCATTCGCTCGAACCCATTCGCGACCATTAGCCATATCGAGAAATAAACCGTGGTTTTGTCCACGCATTAGATGTACCTGAAATTGCGCCCCATTTTCACTGACAATGTGTGGCTCAGGTACTTCACCCTGCAATAATTGGGTGTGCGTCTCTCCCCCGCTGCGATATTGATAAACAAGATTCAATGGGTTATCAGGACATATGACTTGCCAACGCTCCGTAATGGCCTGCTGGCAAACGGCTAAATCGCTTTCTTCTAAGGGAGTAAAACTGGTCAGCAATAATACTGGCGCAAACCAATCTAAACAGAGGTGTTCACACTCCGCATAATACCCGCCGCGGCCGTGGAAAAGGCGCACCGCATCACTACCCAACTCAATTGTCGCTAACGCTTGTATAAAACTTTGCATCTTTTCTTACTTACTCTCATTTGTACTGATATCGGCTTCATCACCAGCCGAAGTGTCGTTTACCCGATTATTAGCGGTGTAGGCATCTTCGATATTGTCCGATAATAAAATAGCTAACCATTTACCACTTTTACTCGATTCGAGGGCTATTTTTACCACCATAGTCAACGGCACTGACAGCAACATGCCGACCGAGCCCAATAACCAGCCCCAAAAAATTAACGATAAAAACACCACTAAGGTCGATAACCCTAAACCGCGGCCCATGAATTTAGGCTCAATCATATTGCCCATCACCATGTTGACACCCACATACAACAGTGTGGTCGCGCCCGCTGCTGCGGGGCCAAGCTGAATGAATGCCAACAACACCGCAGGAATGGCGGCAATGATTGAACCAATATTAGGAATGTAATTAAACAAAAAAGCGATAACAGCCCATAAAAGCGCATAATCAACGCCGATGATAGACAACCCCACTCCCACTATAATAGCTGTAGCTAAACTCACTAAGGTTTTGATCACCATGTACTGATTAACCGATTGTAAAAAGCGCTCAATCTGCTGTAAGCGCATATCGGGATCGTCCAGTGCCAAATGTAATTTTTTAGGCAGCGATTGCGCCTCAAACAACATAAACACAATCGTCAGAATGATCAGAAATAAATTCGCCATTACATTACCAACACCCGACAGCATGTTCGTCGTCATTGATAAGGCCATGCCAGGATCAAAATAGGCTAAGACTTGATCCTTAGAAATACGAATATTGAAGTTATCTAACTTTTTCAATATCCATTCAAATTGCTCGATTAATTGCACTCGATATTGGGGCAATTGCGTTGAAAATTCGTTAATAGAACTGCCAACAACCGAGGCTAACCATAAGCCCATTAGCACAATAAAACCCATCAACAGTATTACAGCAAGCCATTTAGGCACACGAAATCGGGTCATTAAACCAATGGCGGGATTACAGACCACAGCCAGAAAGCTCGACAGTACAAACGGTACTACAATGGGGCTCGCTGTCTTAATCCCTGCCAAAATAATCACTACAAAGGCCATAACCGCAAAGCCACGATAAGTAGCAAAGGGCGCATTGGGTTGTGTCATGTATTAAAAATCCTTCTTGTTCTGAGATAAAATTGTTAGGCTAACCTGAGTAAGAACCAAACCCCAGCCACCTTAGCTTAAGATAGTCATTTGCCATTATGAAACCAGAAACAGCGATTATACGCATTAAAAATTTAAGACTACGCACTTTTATCGGCATTAAAGATGATGAAATTCAAAATCGTCAAGACGTGATCATCAATGTTGTGATCCATTATTGCGCCGCGCAAGCCCGTAATAGCGATAACGTAGAAGATGCACTCAATTACCGCACTATCACTAAAAAAATCATCGAACTGATTGAGCATAACCGTTTTTCATTACTGGAAAACCTTACCAGTCAAGCGTTAGCTATCGCTAGCGAACACGAGTGGGTTGAGTTTGCCAGTGTTGAAATCGATAAACCCCACGCCCTGCGTTTTGCCGATTCTGTCTCGATGGAATTATGTTATCAAAAATAATGGTGTAAAAAATACCAACTAAGTGATCGCTTCAGGCCATAACACGGTATATACCCTCAAGCTCACAGATAAGAGACGTTACATGAATATACTGATCACTGGCGCAAGCGGTTTTATTGGGCGTCAACTTGTTGAACGATTAGCGCCACATCATCAGCTGACATTAGTGACTCGTTCAGTGTCGCAAACACAAAAAGTTTTGGGTCATCAGCATCATTACCTTACGAGTCTTGATGAACTGAGTCACTTAAATCATCTTGATGCCATAGTGAATCTCGCTGGTGAACCCATTGTGGCTAAGCGCTGGAGTAAGGCGCAAAAACAGCGAATTTGTGATAGTCGCTGGGATATTACGGCAAAATTAACCCAGCTTATAAAGCAGAGTAGTAACCCTCCTAAAGTCATGGTGAGCGGTTCAGCTGTTGGCTATTACGGCCGACATGATGATCAACTGCTCGATGAAACAAGTGCAGCCCATGCCGAGTTCAGTCATGACATCTGTCAAAAATGGGAACAAGCCGCGCAAGAGGCAAGCTCAGAACAAACCCG
Source organism: Shewanella glacialipiscicola (assembly GCF_023283485.1). Taxonomy (GTDB): domain Bacteria; phylum Pseudomonadota; class Gammaproteobacteria; order Enterobacterales; family Shewanellaceae; genus Shewanella; species Shewanella glacialipiscicola. Next base: position 54,110 of record NZ_JAKILU010000015.1, on the reverse strand, counting down.
TATTTGTATTATTCGTATCGGGATTGTACTGGGTAAAGGCGGCGCTTTAGATAAAATGTTACCCCCTTTTAAGCTTGGCCTAGGTGGTCCAATAGGTCATGGACGCCAAGGTATGAGCTGGATACATGTTAGCGATTTAGTCTCACTTATCCAATTTTTACTCACTCAAGAACATTGCCAAGGGGTATTTAATGCCACAGCCCCACACCCTGTCAGTAATGCTGTGTTTGCCAAGGCTTTAGGCAAAGCTTTAAATCGTCCCGCACTCATTACAACGCCCCCTTTAGCCTTACGATTAGCGATGGGCGAAATGTCAGAGTTACTCACAGAAGGACAGTTTGTGATACCCAAACATGCGCTTGAGGCGGGTTTTAAATTTCAATTTAATGAACTTGAGCCTGCATTAATGGACGTTGTAAGCTCATGACTCACCTGTAGAGCAGCGTTGTATTATTCAAACTGTACTTAGCATAAATAGAGAATTAACAAGACGTTATTGCCATAAAAAACAACTCCCACACGGCAATTAATAAATGGATTTTTACATAACAGTCACAAAACATTTTATCAACATCATGATTTATAAGATGATTTAACGACAAATAAAAAAAATCCTGTTAGAATCCTCTGCGATTGTTCGTAGAAATGGACACATAACGCCTTTCTTTAAGCACTCAGTATTGACCCCAGCAACACCGTTATTGGCTCTCTTAATGCCCATAATTTACCCTCAGTATCGGTTGATATGGCGATGCTGATCTGTAAACCCGATACGGCTCACATTCGCGCTTATTCATCCTTCTCCATCACTAGGAGATTGACAGGATCCGTCTTTACGACCAAGCGTTTAACACCAAGTATTAGCAGGTACTTAATAACTAGATGGGACAGTCTCATAGCGTTTATGCATTGAGTCATTCCCACAAAAAATTTGTAAGGAATTTTATGCACACGATTTATACGATTGGCGAATTAGAGTCTTTCTTAATTGCCATTTTCGTCCTGTTTATTGGCCACTCTATCAATCGCCATGTGCCTGTTTTTAAAAAATATAATATCCCTGAACCGATTGTCGGTGGGTTAGTTATCGCCGCCGTGATTGCCATACTGCATGTCCAAAATATAACTCTCGTATTTTCCCTTTCAATGCAAAATACCCTAATGCTGATGTTCTTTAGCACTATCGGCCTCTCTGCAAACTACAAACTGTTACTCAGTGGTGGGAAAAAAGTCTTCATCTTTTTGGGGGTCGCGTCGGTTTATATCGTTATTCAAAATGCAGTAGGTATTAGTTTAGCCAGCCTATTAGGGCTTGAACCCATCATGGGGCTTATCGCGGGCTCTATTACACTTTCTGGTGGCCATGGCACCGGCGTTGCGTGGTCACAAACATTCGCCGATAGTTACGGTATCAATACCTTAGAATTTGCAATGGCTGCCGCAACCTTTGGCTTAGTCATGGGAGGGATAATTGGTGGACCTGTTGCTCAGCGATTAATTAGTAAACATAATCTCGTTTCTTCTTATGGCATTGGCCGTAAAAATCATACCGAACATCCGCATTTAGTCACCTATGATCAGCTAGAAGAGGATCATGTGACGGCAAAAACCATTATTGAAACCTTATTTATACTCTTGTTGTGTATTACAGGGGCTCAATGGTTTGCCACTTGGATTGCTCAATCTAACGTCGCTTGGTTAAAAATGCCTGATTTTGTGTATGCCCTTTTCTTTGGGGTAATAATCGCCAACATTACTGAACTTACCCGTGGTTATAAACTTCATACTGAAAGTGTTGATGTAATTGGTACTGTCTCGTTATCACTGTTTTTGTCTATGGCATTGATGAGTTTAAAGTTATGGGAAATTTTTGATTTAGCCATTCCCCTACTCATTATCTTATTGGTGCAAACCGCCGTGATGGCCTTTTTTGCCTATTTTGTGACGTTTAAAGTCATGGGTAGGAATTATGATGCAGCCGTTATTACTGGTGGACATTGTGGCTTTGGCATGGGGGCAACGCCTACGGCGGTAATGAATATGGGCGCATTAGTGTCACGAACTGGGCCCTCACCGCAAGCATTTATGGTGGTACCTATTGTTGGCGCCTTCTTTATTGACATTGTTAACTTAATTATATTGCAGGGCTATTTGAGCTTCATAATGTAATGGGTTAGCTAATAGTATAGCGTTAGTTCTACCTATATCCGTTTAAATAAAGGCCCTAAGTAATGATAACTTAGGGCCTTTTATTTATTTCACTATTTACACATCACAGTTAACTACCTGATTTTAATAACTCCGCGCAGGATTGATTAAGCAATTGACGGCAACGCCACATACCCAGTAATGCTACCAGCAAAGCGCCTGACAGTGGCGCAATAGCCCACCATGGCCAGTGCATATATACATTAAGCTCAAACACTTGAGTTTTAAGTAGATACAAAGCAAATTCAGCCACAATCACCGCTAACACGCCTGCAATGCCCCCTAGCAAAGCAAACTCTAAGCCGGTTGCACTGCGTAATAACCAACCCGATGCCCCAAAGGTTCGCAGCACCGCCAATTCGCGCTGCCGAGTTGCCATGCCAGCCTCAGTCTGTGCAATCAACACTAAGGCACTGGCCAATAGGACCAGTGCTAGCACTAAGGTCAGCGACAATGACACTTGCTCAATAATCTGTCGCAACTGTGCCACCATAGCGCCCACATCGATAATCGATATCGTCGGGAATTGCTGTATAAGCGCGAGGATCACCGCATCTTTAGACGTACCATCAACATTCATCGTTTCATTTAAATAAAAGCTCGCCATTGAGGTATAAGCAAAGGGCGCAAGGGCTTCTTGGGTGAAAATCATGAAGAAGTTCGGTTGCAGTGTTTCCCAGTGCACCGCACGGATACTGGCGACCTTTACTGTGAGTTCTTGATTATCAATAATATAAGTGAGTTTATCACCAATGCTAATGCCTAAACGATCCGCGACACCTGATTCTACTGATACCTCATCGGCAGCTTGATTAAAATCTCCTTCCAGCAGTTCATTATTGGCTGGCAAGCTATTACGCCATGTTAGGTTGAGCTCACGGGAAATACCAACTCTGCCCTTTTCACCCGCTTCAGACTGCTCATTCGAAATCAACGCCTCACCGTTGATTTGGGTTAAACGGCCGCGGATCACTGGGTAAATATCCGTTGCCTCTATCCCCTTAGCCGTCATGAAATCATTTAAGGGTTTGGCATCATCGGGGGCGATATTGACTAGAAAATAGTTAGGTGCGTTCTCTGGCAACTGTTTTTGCCATTCATTAAGCAAATCTTGCCTTAAGGCCAAAATCGTCAATAGCAATACTAAGGCGGCACTAAAACCGACTAATTGCAGCACGTTCTGCCGTGCACGACGCCTTAATCCCGCTAAAGCTAACTGGAGTGGATTAGTGGTTTTCATCCCAACACTATGGCCCAAGCGGATCATCACCCACCCTAGTAACCCGAGTAATACTCCAAGCAACAATGCAGCGGCGACCACCGTCAGCGTCAAGGCCCAGCTTTGCGAGTACAAATATCCCAGCAGTGCCATCGCACTTAGACTCAGCAATAAGTGTAACCACATACCCAGCTGCAAGCCTTCTAACTGACGCTGTAGTACTCGCAGTGGTGGAATGGCCAATAAACGCATCAATGGATAGGCCGAAAACATGAAAGCACTAATCAGCCCTGTACCGACGCCAAGCAACAAAGGCCGCGTCAGTGGCGGTGAATAAGCCGCTATTTCAGCGGGTAGTAAATGACTAATCCCCAAATCCAACAACACACCACCGATTAAACCAAGCACAATACCCAGCAAAGTCACCAGCAATAAATGCATACCAAACAGTAAGCGAATTTGCTTTGCCGAAGCGCCAAAGGTTTTTAGCATAGCAACGACATCGTAATGGCGCTGACAATAACGCTGGGCGGCAATACCTATCGCAGCGCAGGCTAGTGCAATGCCCATTAAACTCGCCAATAGCAAGAAGCGCTCTGCGCGTTTTACAGCTTCGGCAATTGGCGAGTCGCCAGATTGCACATCAACCCAACGTTGGGTGCTATTTAACAGTGGTTTAACGCTTTGTTCAAAGGCGATAAGCGAGGCTTCATTGCCCGCAAATTGATACAAATAAGTGACGCGGCTCCCCGGTTGGATCACCCCGGTTTTCGCCACATCTTCCATGCGCATTAATACAACGGGCGAAGAAGCAAAAGGATTAAAACCTGCATCGGGTAAGCGGCTAATTTCATCACTGAGCACAAACTCACTGTTACCTAACTCTATGGACTTGGGATAACCCAACAGTCCACCTAAGCGGCTCTCAAACCAGATTTCATCAGCTTGGGGTAACGCTTTAGTTTTACCGTTTATCAGTTCAATTTCGCCCTTAAGTGGATAACCCGCCTCTACAGCGCGCACTGTCACTAATTGAAACTTATCTCCCGAATAAACCATCGAATTAAACTGCATGTTAGTAACATGCTTAAGCCCAAGCTCATCCGCCTTGGCGAGAATCGCCGCGTCGATTTTAACCGGTGAGTCAATAATACGGTCAGCGGCAATAAACTCTGTGGCTTGGCCCGTAATCGCCACTTGTAGGCGCTCGCTTACCCGCGCTAATCCACTTACAGACAATACCGCAAGGGTAATCGCCAGAATAATCAATAACAACTGACCTTGCTGTAACTCACGTTTAAATAGGCGCCATGCCAGACTGAACTCCATTATTAAGCCTCCTTAGTGTCAGCGAGGGTTTCAGCGTCACGTAAAGAAGCTGAGTTATCTTCCTGTAAATGACCGTTATCCATCACCAACTGCCGCTGACAACGTTTAGCCAGCAGCAGATCATGGGTAACAAGGATGAGAGTGGTATGGCTTTCTTGATTAAGCTCAAACAACATATCGGCAATTTTATGGCCGTTGACGCTGTCTAAGTTACCTGTTGGTTCATCGGCAAACAGCACTTTAGGTTCACAAATAAAAGCGCGGGCAATCGCAACTCTTTGTTGCTCGCCACCCGAAAGCTGCTTAGGTAAATGGGTCAAACGATGGGATAAGCCAACGCGTGTTAACATGGCTTGCGCTTTATCTTTAGCATTACGAACACCGGCGAGTTCGGCAGGTAGCATGACGTTTTCAAGCGCGGTTAAGGTATCGACTAACATAAAGGATTGAAAAATAAAGCTGACCTTTTGTTTACGTAATGCCGCTTTTTGTTCTTCATTGAGCTTTGATAATGCCACACCATCAAGCCAAATCTCACCAGAGGTAGGCGTATCCAGCGCCGCAAGCAGCCCTAGTAAAGTAGATTTGCCAGAACCCGACGGTCCAAGAATCGCAACACTCTCACCTTGCTTGACATCTAAGTTAATGCCATTGAGGATAGTGAGCGTCCCTTCTTGGGTAGTCACTGATTTTTCGAGGTTAACAACATTGATGGCACTGTTTTTTAAGATGACGTTAGACATAGAATCCTTCTCATATAAATCGTTCTGGTATCAACCACTAAGGTTTAAATCGAGAACCAAGGCCCTTGTGGCATTTATTCTCTTGAGTGCATTGATGCAAGCCCCAGCTCATGCGGCAAAAGTACTGATCCTTGGCGATAGCTTAGGCGCCAGCTATGGCATGGCAGAGCAATTAGGTTGGGTGACGTTATTGCAAAAAAACTTACCCGAACATCAGTTTATAAATGGCTCTGTGAGCGGTGAAACCACAGCGGGCGGCCTACGCCGATTACCCGCTTTACTCGACTCCGTTACCCCTGACATTGTGGTCGTTGAACTGGGCGGTAATGATGGTTTACGTGGTTTCCCCCCAACACAACTTGAAAATAATCTAACCAAAATCATTACACTGGCTAAAGATAGCGGAGCAAAAGTGCTACTGACCGAAGTCATGGTACCGCCTAACTATGGCCCTCGCTACACCCAAAAGTTCACCCAAGTGTATCAAGACATATCCAAAGCACAGAATATCGTCTTAATTCCCTTCTTTATGCAAGATATCGCGCCCTATCCAGAGTTAATGCAGCGGGATGGCATTCATCCTAACGAAAAGGCCCAAGCAAAAATTGCCACTTGGATGCAACCTTGGATAGAAAGTGCGCTAATTCAATAAAATAGCGGTATTTTTAAGCTAATAAACAGCTTGCTTAACTAAACTCATGTTCAACTGATAAAAATGTGTTCTAACGCAAAACTAACACTATAGATAAACAGTAAAATTAGTGTTAGCAAATGGTTAACTAAAACAAGGAGTCAATATGTCCCTTAGCCATCAGCAAAAAGTGTACTTACCCAAGGAAGCCCGTACCAAACAATTCATCACCGCCGAAATTAAGGTGACGGATGCATTACTGAGTCAATATCCCGACTATCAAACTTGTTACCAAAGTTTAAGCCGTTTGGTATTTAATTTGGCAGAACAACACGATCTACGTAATGTCCACGTGATCACTAACGATAAACTGCCTGTTGTGCGTTTTCATACCGAAGCGTACTGTTTCCAAACTACTGAACAAATTCTATTTTTCTACAATCCGGCCTACCACGAAGCTCAAAATTTATTTACGCAAGAAAACTACCGCGCCCGTAAATTGCGCATTGTATTTTTAGCGACTGGTGAGGATATTCGCAGTAACTCGGCTAGTTTTCACTCTCGAGTGCGTGAATTTCTTAATCAACTGATGCCAAAGCTGCCAATCAGCGAGCTCAAGGTGAAGATTCGTGACCATCAGCACTTATCTTACGACCTCTTTGCAAAATCCAAAGGCTATAAAGAAACCTATGGTTATAAGCTGCGCGCAATTGAGCCAAGATATAAAGCAAGAAAATGCGAGTTACCAGAAAACGTCAGTTCACTGACGTATGTAACGGTCAGCTTGCCACTGAGTCGTAGATTAAAGCAGGGATTATTGCCTGATTCCGCGACTGACTTTACGCCTTTATACCAACATCTTGAAGACAGCTTCCTCAAAGCGGCGGCCAGTAGACAACTGACTCGACTGGCGATGATTGCCAATGGTTTAACGCCACTGGTACGTAACAGTAAGTTTGAAAAGCTCGACAGCAAAACTGAAGTACAGATGATAGGGTTCGATCCTAATGCGCTTGAGCAACAAGTTATTTGCCATTGGGATGCTGATAACTTAGTTGAAGCCGCGCACTTTATCATAGTGGCTGGCACTAAAGATGCTGATGATGCTGGTTTTGGTCGCTTTATGAATAATGTAGAAACCGCGCTGAAAACCTTTGCCGCCGATATCGGCGTTGATCCTGAACGTGAAGATTTAGTCATACGTTTCCATCAACATATCAGCTATCAAATTTAATAGTGTTGATTTACGGAAAACAAAAAAGGCGCATTAAGCGCCTTTTTCAATTCCGTTTTATGTTTATCAATCAATGCCTTTTATACTTATTAATCAATACGACAACATGGTAAATTGCTGTGTAATAAATGATTTGATCATAGGTCACTGTAGGCAATTAAAATAACAGAACATGCCTATGTACTTGACTCAGTGAGAATGTACTGGCGCATGAATTATGGCTAAATTCAACAACCTGTTAGGTATCTCTCGCTCCATCTGTCTGCGATTGAACCGATAACAGAACTCATTAAGGTATTCTTGAAGAAACTTACCTGTGACACCGTGAAATGTCCCCAGCAAAAATGCCTTCAAATTACCAATAGCAATATGAACCCAAGGCAGCCATTCATCAACAAGCTCACTGGGCGTGACCCTTGCTTCATGTTGTTGAGTCTTATCGATAATATTCAATGCGGGTAAACCGTCTTTATGCACTTCCTGCTGTATCGTTAAATGCTTAGCAACAAACTGTTCAACGTTATCATGGCAAACACGATTGACGGCCTGCATAGCAATAAAACCTGCCTTTTTTCCTTTGCTTTCAACGGCAACTAAAACGGGTGTTTTGCCTGCAGCACCACGCCCACGTTTGCCCTTCCTTTTGCCACCCACCAAGGCATCATCAATTTCAATGACGCCTGATAGTCTATATAGGCTGTCCCTATGGCCCATCGCCGTTCTCAGCTTACTTAATACCAAGCGTGCGGTTCGCCAATTAACGTCTATGAGTTTGCTCAACCTTAATGCAGAAATACTGCCTTTATCCGAGCCTAAAAAGTAGATAGCCCAAAACCATTTGGTTAAAGGGATACGACTACCGTGGAATAAGGTGTCTGCCGTTACCGATGTTTGTTTATGACATTGACTACATTCATATAACTGCCGAGTGGTAAGCTCATAGGCATGCTCACAACCGCATCTAGGGCACATAAAACCATTAGGCCATCTCATTTTCTTAATGTGATTTAAGCAATCAGTTTCAGAATTGAATTGACCTTGCCACTCGAAAAAGCTCGCTTCAGGCATTTTCATCGAAAATCTCACTGCTAAGTTTGATTTAGACTATAAGAATAGGCCAAAACTGATTCAGATGCAGAGGCATGTAACAGAATGATATTTATCATCCATTTTCATATCAAAACTAAACTCTTAACCCCCAAACTTCAAACGCCTCTTTGCTCAGTTGCTCCCTAAAATCGGGATGAGCGATGGCAATGAGCGCTTGTGCTCGTTCACGCAATGAACGGCCACGTAAATTGGCGGCGCCATATTCAGTCACAATATAATGCACGTGTGCCCTCGTTGTAACTACGCCAGCGCCAGGTGATAACACGGTGGCAATACGGGAAATACTGCCGCCCGCTGCTGTACTTGGTAGCGCAATCACCGAGCGACCGCCTTCTGATAACCCGGCGCCGCGAATAAAATCCATCTGCCCACCAACGCCAGAATAAATTTTAGCCCCGATGGAGTCAGCGCACACTTGGCCAGAAAGGTCGACCTGCAGCGCCGAGTTAATCGCCATCACATTCGGGTTTTTACGAATAATAGCCGTGTCATTCACTTGCTCAATATCCATAAAAATCACTGCTGGATTATCATCAACATAGTCGTATAACTTTTGGCTGCCCAGAGCAAAACCTGTGACTAATTTGCCAGGATAAAAACGTTTTTTACTGTTGTTCACCACACCCTTTTCAACCAGTTGCAATATTCCATCCGAAAACAACTCAGTATGAATTCCCAGATCGCGATGCCCGGTTAGACAGGACAGCACAGCATCGGGGATTGCGCCAATACCCATCTGCAAACAATCCCCATCACGCACCAGTTGCGCAACATGTTGGCCAATAGCCAAACTCACGGTATCACCCGTTGCAAAGGAATGTATCGGCAAAGCCACGCTTTGTTCATACACAGCGGCAAAGCGGTTAATATGAATAAAACCATCGCCGTGGGTACGTGGCATTTGTGGATTAATATGGGCGATGATCTTACCCGCCACTTGGCAAGCCGCGAGCGTGGCTTCAACCGAAATCCCCAGAGAACACATGCCGTGCTTATCGGGCGGCGAAACTTGGATCATCGCAGTATCAATTTTTTGTTCGCCACTGCGAAATAACTTTGGCACTTCTGAAAGAAAAATCGGCACATAATCCGCATCACCACTTTGCAATAATGCCCGTGTTGGCAACCCACCAAAAAAGCAGCGGTGGCGTAAATGCCCTTTTAAATTTGGATGACTTAAGGATTCGGCGCCTTCGGTATGTAGCTGTAAAAGGGTGAGATTATCTTTGGTGAGAGCGTGCTTGGCTAAAGCATCTAATAAAATTCGGGGCGTCGCGCCCATCGAGTGCGTCCATAGCGTCTCGCCGCTTTGAATTAGAGCAACGGCATTGAGCGCACTATGACAACGAATTGGCGGCATAATATATTCTCTTTACTAAGCATGATGGCGGCAATAGTCCTAATTGAAGTGTAAAGTAATGCCTAATTAAGCAACATCAATTTCAATAACTTAGTACCACTTTTTAGTGATAGTTTGCGCTACATCAACACTCAAACCTTTATGCTTGAGAATAAAACTCGTATTAGGCTAATCCAAGCGTTTTGAAAATCGTAAACTTGCAATAAACAAACCTATACAGGTAAAACCTATCATCCACAGGGCATCAAATTGTAGATCCATCACTTGGGCATCGCGCAGTACAATAGCCCGTGACATACGCATAAAATGTGTTGCAGGCAAGGCTTCAGCAATCCACTGCGCCGCGATGGGCATGGCCTCGTAGGGGAACATAAATCCCGATAATAATATTGATGGCAAAAGGATAAATATCGTCATCTGCATTGACTGCAGCTGAGTTTTGGCAATGGTTGAGATGACTAAACCTAAGGTTAAACTGGCACAAATAAACAACATGGCGGCAAGGGCAATAGAATCGAGCCCACCACGAATGGGTACATCGAACAACACATGCCCAGCGCTCAAAATAATGATGACTTGTACAAAGCCAACCAATACATAGGGCACGATTTTACCGAGCATTAATTCAAGCGGCCGCACGGGCGTGGTGATCAAAAACTCCATATTACCCTGCTCACGCTCACGCACTATGGCTGCAGAGGTAAACATCACCATGGTCATGGTTAAAATCACCCCCAAAAGACCAGGCACTATGTTGACCACTGAGCGTTGCTCGGGGTTGAAATATTGCACCACTTCAAAACTCGGCGTACTACTTTTTGACGCTCTACCTGCGACTTCATCCAGCGGCATTTGTCTTAGGCTACGGAATGTTGCGGCAACGACAGTATCTGAGCCATCCACCAGCCATTGGCCGATAGGTTGTGCTAAATAGGCCTGCCCAGCAAAAGCGGGGTGGCGCACTAAACGCTCATCGAGATCGGCAGGTAAATACAATACGGCTTTCACTTCGCCGCGAGTAATTGCCGCCTCAGCCTCAACTACGCTGACATAACGCTGCTGAAAATCCACCACCTGCGTTGCTTCAACCGCCTGAACCAGTGCGCGGCTATAAGCGGAATCACTTAAATTAACTAGACCGGCTGGCAGATGACGCGCATCGGTATTGATGGCATAACCAAACAGCATGAGTTGCACCAGCGGGATCATCACTATCATGCCAAAGGTCATGCGATCCCGAGACAATTGCCGCAGCTCTTTGACAACAATTGCAAAAATTCTACGCCACATGGTCAGCCTCAAGAGTCGAGTTAGCACCCACACGCTCACCTGTGCACGTTACAAACACATCCTCTAAACTGGCGCGTACTTCTTCCATTGCACGGTTTGCGACCCTTGGCTTGAGCCACGCTAATGGATCGGCAATATCACTGCGCACTAACACCCGTAGACGACTGCCGATTTGCGCCGCCGACAATATGGCAGACTCGGTTATAAGTGATTGTTTTAATGTACGCAAATCATCACCAGAGACTTCAATCACTCTAGCGCCCATCGCCGCCATTAATTGTTGCGGCGAGCCATCAGCACGTTTTATTCCCCGCTCTAAAATCGCTAAACCGTGGCAACGTTCGGCCTCATCCATATAATGAGTCGAGACCAGTATGGTCGTACCTTGGGCACTGAGATCGAATAAACGCTCCCAAAACTCGCGGCGATTTTCAGGATCGACTGCTGACGTAGGCTCATCAAGAAACAGTAACTCAGGATGATGTAAGGTTGCAGCGGCTAAGGCTAAACGCTGTCTTTGGCCGCCACTCATTGAGCCTGCCATTTGTTTCTGACGTCCACCTAAATCATAAAGCGTGAGTAACTCAGCGATGCGCAACTTGGCATTCTTACGATTCAACCCATAAATTTGCGCTACAAACTCAAGGTTTTCTCGCACCGAAAGATTGTCATAAAGAGAGAATTTTTGCGTCATATAGCCGATACGACGGCGTAATTTTTCCTCAGCGCCGGGTAAGGTTTCCCCCAAAACCCGAATATCCCCCGACGTAGGGCTTAACAGTCCAGTCAACATACGAATGGAGGTGGATTTACCACAACCATTAGGGCCAAGAAAACCATAAATCGTCCCCTTGGGAATGGCTAAATCGAGGTTTTCCACTGCATTGACGCCAGCAAAGGCGCGGGTCATGCCGTGGGTCTCAATCGCAAAGTCACTGTGACTCATGGCAGTTCAACTTCTAATGCCATACCCGTAGGTAAGTCCTGACCTTCTGCCGAAATAGTAATATCAGTCAAATACATCAAGCGCGCGCGGTCACGTTCATTGAGTGCATAAAATGGGGTATAAGCGGGTTGACTACGGATATTACGTACCGTGCCAATAATCGGCGTTTCACGGCCATCAACAAGAATATTAACGTTTGTGCCCGCCTTCACATTATCGAGCTGAGTCGCGGGTAGGTACACCCGAACATAGGGGTTAGCGCTCGCGAGCAAGCCTATCAACTGAGTGCCCGGTGCAATTCTATCGCCCACTCGCCAAGGCAAAGTGTCAACAACCGCATCGCGCGCTGCCACTAAGGTCAAATCAGCTAAGGCTTTTTGCTCCAAACCTATACTTGCATTAGCAGCAGCTACGGCAGCTTTTGCTTGATCAAGTTGTTCACTGCGGGTGCCGTTTTCTAACAGACGCAGACTTTGCTCCGCCTCTGTTTGTTTGGCTAAACTAGTATCACGCGCCGCGCGGGCAGTATCTAAATCAGCTTGACTGAGTACATGAGTCGCAAACAAACGCTGAGTTCGTTCAAAGGCGCGCAGTGCTTCTTTAACGCTGGCATTGGCACCATCGAGCACTGCTTTGGCTTTTTTAATATCTTCTAAACGCGCGCCGGCAATCGCCTCAGCAAGCTTAGCATTAGCTTGCTCAAGTTCAGCTTGGCGCAGGGCAAGGCGCGCATTAGCGGCTGTGGCATCGAGCGTGAGTAACACTTCACCCGCTTTAACCCGCTGACCTTCAACTACATTCACTTGAGTTATGAGTTCACCCACAGGGGCCGTGAGTGTCAGTCTGTCCCGCTCAACAGTGCCAAACACTCTAGGCGCGTGTTCTGTACAACCCACTAACAGTAACAAACACCCTAAGCTTGCCGTGACGACATGCATATTCATACTCATGGCAGGCCTCCTTGGGCCTAACTGAACATTTCGACAACAACCGGTATTACTGCGCTGAACTAAATTTTCAAATTAAACCTAATCTTTAAATTCAACATAAAATGCTAAATAGCTTAGGGGTTAAGCGCCTTTCACTATCGCACTGAGCCTTGTAATAAAAAGCTGCACCGCTTCAACGGTGTCAAAGCTAAATGCTAAACCATAGTGAATTTCAGTCAGGCTCTTATGTAAACGCTTAGGGAAACGCGTCATTTGCGCATTATGAAAATAATCATATTTAGCATGTACGCCTGCAATAGTGGCAAATTCGCCAGAAAAAACTTCAAAGGCTGGACGAATAATCAAATTAGGGACTTTACCGTCGAGGTGTAAATAGAAAGCCTCTTTGGTATCGGGGAGCATATATTCAGTAATATTTTTGATGGTGAAGTTGGTGCGACATTGCAGTGCGCTTAAACTACCCGCCATCTCATTATGTTCAATTGCCAAACTTATTACCCCTTATTTATCCATATCGCGCCGCTCACATAGCGCAGCATCTAACGACCTAAAATCATACCTGAAACCGTATATAAAACTGCATCTTAAAGAAGTGATGCTGATTTTAGCGAACGGTATTGGTTTGCATCACGTTTATCCACGCTATCTAAACTCAGCCTAATCGCTTTAGCCCTTAAATGCACTAAAGGGATAGCAATATCACCCTGTTAGAGCGTGAGTTTACAGGATGAATCACAAAACCTTTATACACCAAAAGGTAAATGAAGATAAAACCTCTATAACGCGGCACTAAAATACTAAGGCCAACAGATTAGTGTTGGCCTTGGTTTAACAACATTGACTGGGTATGAATCCACTAATCAATGTCGACTAATGCCTGTTTGACATGGGTTTGATGATAGTGCAAACGGGTGATAGCTAAAGCAATTAAGGCTAATAGGGTTAACGACCCCATCACCACACCGCGCCACTGCGCCTCATGCCAAAACATCATCAAATACGGGCCACCCATCGCCGCGCCGAGGTAATAAAAGCATAAATAGAGTGAGGTCGCTTTAGCACGGTCGCGATTAGCACGCATTGCCACAAAGGAGTTACAGCAACTATGAGTCAAGAAAAATCCACAAGCGGTCATTAAAAAGCCTAAACAAATGGTCAAAGAGGTATCAAACAGGGTCAGTAAACTACCTGTAAGCATCAAGCACCAAGACCATTGATACAGCTTATGCTGGCCAAATTTAGCTAACCATTTAGCAGTAAAATACGAGGCCATAGTGCCACTGGAATAACACAAAAAAATCAATGTCGCTTGGAAACGGCTCCATTCATAGGGAGACGCCATTAAATGCAACTGAATAAAACTAAATTGATTCACCATCATCATAAAGGTCAAGCCACCAATTGCGTACACTAAGCGCATTTGTGCATCGGTAAGATGATGGCTAAAACCGTAATAATCTTGTATCAAGCGAGCACATTTTGATAAGGATGGCGCGGTTTTATTCTGCGACATCGCCTGTGCATTAGCCACTGACGGTAATAGATAATTAACTAAAGCAACGCCCGCAAGTGTTACTAAAAACAACAACCACATGGATTCTTGCCAAGAGAGATACTGCGACATCACACCGCCAAGTAAACGCCCAATAATGCCGCCTATGCTATTTGCCATAATATAAATACCGGCGGCTTTAAGAATGGTACTGGCTGACAATTGCTCTTTAAAATACGCCATAGCAATGGCTGGCACTGCAGCAAGTAATCCACCTTGTAATAATCGCACCAACACTAATCCGTTAAAGTCCGGCGCCCAAATTAGCAATAAATTAGACAGCGCTAACAGCCATAAGCTGACAATAATTGGCGTATGCCGACCAATACGATCCGACAGCACCGCATACAGGAGTAATGAAAAAGCTAAGGAAAAACTGGTCACCGACAAAATCAACGTCGCTTTAGAGCCCGATACCACAAAATGCTCTGCAATCAGCGGCAGCATGCCTTGCATCAGATACAGGTTGATATATACCACCACAGAGGCTACGCACAGCGCCCACATCAATCGGCTATCACGTTGTTTATTGTCAATCATAGTATCTAACACGGCTTGCACAGGAGCCTCGACAAAGCATCACTCATAAGGTAGACAAAGGTTATCACTGGACTTAACATAACAATAATAAATAATATCTATCATAATCATTGATTATTGTTATATATCTTAATTATAAATAAGCCGACTCAAATAACGATCCTTGCCACAGACTAACCAGTATGAGCCCAATTGATGGATATTCGCCAACTCAAACATTTAGATGCCCTAGCCAGTACCGGTAGTTTTACTTTAGCAGCAAAAAAACTGAATATGGCACAACCGGCTTTAAGCCAAAGTATCAAGCGCTTAGAAGTCGCTCTGGGCGTGACATTAGTCAACCGTACTAGTAATAAGCATGATAAATTACTCGCACTCACTGCCGAAGGTTTAGTGCTGCATCAACACGCCATACTCATCCTTAAGCAATTGAAACAAGCCGAAGCGCAAATTAAGGCAATGGCCAACCTGACCTCAGGTGAAGTCCGCATTGCTGTACCGGGTATGTTGGGCTCTTTCTATCTTCCTTCGCGTTTAATGGCTTTTCGGCATAAATACCCAGAGCTAAAACTGTCACTGTTTGAAGGCGGCACTCGCGATGCGCTGCGCATGCTGCAACAGGAAGAAGTGGATATTGCTATTATTACTGCCCAAGATCTGCAACCTGAGCTAGATAGTCAGTTGCTGATCCGTGAGCAAATGGTGATCGCGATGGGGACCGAACATCCTTTAGCAGAACATAGTGCCGTGAGTTTAAATGACTTTTTTGACCATGAGTTAGTGATGTTCAAAACAGGTTACTTCCACCGTGAATGGATTTTATCTCAAGCCAAAGAGCTGGGGAAAAAGCCTAATATTGCTTTTGAGACTAATCTTATTAATCTTATTAAACAGATAGTTTCTCAAGGTTTTGGCATTACTAGCGTACTTGAAATGGCGATAAGTGCCAAAGATGACATATTAGCTAAACCTTTTGATCCGCCGGTATTTTTGAACCTACATATCGCATGGAAAAAACAGCGCCCCGTCAGTCAAGCAGACCGTGCCTTTGTCGATTTTTTGATGAGTAATCGGTAAGTTAACCTGCACTCAAGATAAGAATAAGCAAAATAAAAAACGCCCGATGAGGTTCATCGAGCGTTTTAGCTGAAATAAGCGTTAACCTATATCAGGACATGAGTAGAACATGAGCAAAACAGCTTAGGTTAAACCACTTAGCTGCGCTGACGCGTTGGCTTAGGTTGTCCTGTTCCAGTCACTTTATGCTTACGTACAGCGCGGCGGATTTTGGCACTTTTTACTTGTGCACGGGCCACACTGTGTTTATCAGCGGCAAGCATAGTACGGGTTTCTGGCTCTAAACCTGCCAATTTACGCAAGTAGTTTACTTGCTCCATTGGCAATTCAACCCAGCCACCACGTGGCAGTGATTTTGGCAATTCGACCATACCATAACGGATACGGATCAAACGGCTCACCTGCACTTCTTGGGATTCCCACAAACGGCGCACTTCGCGGTTACGACCTTCGCGTAAACACACATGCCACCATTGGTTCATGCCTTCGCCGCCCGCAGGCTTAATGCTATCAAACTGCGCTGGGCCGTCTTCTAACATCACGCCAGTACGTAAACGTTGTACTGTCGCTTCAGGGATTTCACCAAAGGTACGCACTGCGTATTCGCGATCCACTTCGTTCGATGGATGCATTAAGCGGTTAGCTAATTCACCATCTGAGGTAAACAACAATAAACCTGAGGTGTTGATGTCTAAACGGCCTACCGCTACCCAGCGTGAATCACGCACTTTAGGTAAACGATCGAATACCGTTGGACGGCCTTCTGGATCTTTACGACTACAAATTTCGCCTTCAGGTTTGTGATATGCCAATACACGACAAATCACATCTTCGGCAGACTTTAACGAAATCGCGCGGCCATCAATACGTATTTTGGCATCGGCTTCAATACGATCCCCAAGGCCCGCGATTTCACCATCAATACTAACTCGGCCTGCAGCAATCCATGCCTCCATCTCACGACGGGAGCCATGGCCTGCACGGGCCAAGACTTTCTGCAACTTTTCACTCATTAGTATTTTGCTCTTCTGACTGTTCTGGCGCTAATTTCAAGCTTGAAAAAACCGCCTGCAATGACTCAGTGTCCGATAGCGGCGGTAAATCCGCTAAGGTATCTAAGCCAAAATATGCTAAAAATTCTAAGGTAGTGGCATATAACGCGGGTCGCCCCGGTACTTCTTTATGCCCAACTACTTTAATCCAATGTCTATCTGACAAACTTTTTATGATATGGCTGCTAATGGCCACACCGCGCACCTGTTCAATATCGCCGCGAGTCACAGGTTGACGATAAGCAATCACCGCCAAGGTTTCTAATGTCGCACGCGAATATTTAGGCGCCTTTTCTTGCCACAGGGGCTGCAAAAAAGGACTCAACACCTCTAAGGTCTGGAAGCGATAACCGCCAGCGACTTTCACAAGTTGCACACCTCGGTCTTGATAATCCTGTTGCAGCTCATCCAATGCAGCTTTTATTTTGTCTCTGGAAACAGAGAAATCCACTAACACAGTGTCTTTCAACATTTTCGCCGACAAGGGTTTCCCCAATACAAACAAACTCGCTTCAATAAGCTGTTTTAATTGAATAGGATTTATCTGCATCAATTAATAGGCCTTAACGTAAATAGTTGAAAACGGTTCTGTTTGGTACAATTCAACCAATAATTCTTTGACTAATTCCATTAGCGCTAAGAAGGTCACGACCACGCCTGCACGCCCTTCTGCTACGGTAAACAAACGGTCAAATGCGGTAAAGTCTTCAGCATTTAACATGGCTAAAATCTGGCTCATGCGTTCACGGGTCGATAACTGTTCACGCTTAACATGATGATCTTCATTGGCATCGATACGCTTAAGTACGTCAGCAAAGGCGCGGGCAATGTCAAATAGCGACACTTCTGGCGGGATCATTAATGGCTTAATATCAGCTGCTACCACCGCTTTAGCTTGAAACACATCCCGCTCGAGCCGTGGTAAGTCATCAATTTTTTGCGATGCTTCTTTAATCACTTCATAGGCTTTAAGCTGCCGAATAAGCTGCGCCCGAGGGTCTTCCTCAATCTCATCTTCAGCCACCATACGCGGCAGCAGCAAACGGGATTTAATCTCGGCAAGCGTTGCCGCCATTACTAAATAATCGGCGGCAAGTTCAATTCGAGCCTGAGTCAACAGCGTAATATATTCTAAATACTGCGCGGTAATCTGCTGAATAGGTAAATCGACAACATCTAGCTTTTGCTTACGGATCAAATACAAAAGTAAATCTAACGGCCCTTCAAAGGACTCAAGAAAGACTTCTAACGCCTCCGGTGGAATAAACAAATCCAGCGGCATTTCGGTCATTGCCTGACCACGAATAACGGCTAAGGGTAAACTCTGTTGCGTGCCCTGCATCCGCTATTTTGCTCCGTTAACAGTGCGTCATCCAACCTAGACTCACGCCAAACGCGCGATTATACCTGTAAACCTGCGGCGATAAAACTGTCAAATATTTACTACCACTCGCCGCATCATTCACTTACGCCAATTAGCGATAAATCAATTGCGATAGATTTAGAGAAAAGGCGTGATATCTCCCGCGCCTTCACGCAAAATTTCAGCGCCATCTTCAGACATATCAATCACAGTCGTCGGTTTTTCACCTAAATAGCCGCCGTGGATAATCACATCCACTTGGTGCTCGAGCAAATCGCGAATTTGTTCAGGATCAGACTCGGCAAATTCTGCATTCGGCATCACTAAACTGGTCGACATTAGCGGTGCGCCTAAGGCTTCAAGCAGTGCCAGAGCGATAATATTGTCAGGCACGCGAATACCTATGGTCTTTTTCTTGTCATTTTGTAGACGACGTGGCACTTCTTTAGTCGCTTTAAAAATGAACGTATAAGGCCCAGGCGTGCAACTTTTTAGGATGCGATACGCCTGATTGTCCACTTTGGCGTAGGTCGCTAATTCAGATAAATCGCGGCACATCAAAGAGAAGTCATGATCGTTCTCAATTTGACGAATTCGTGCCATGCGCGTCATCGCGTCTTTTTCACCAATCAAGCAGCCTAATGCATAACCTGAATCGGTTGGATAAACAATCACACCGCCTGCTTTTAAAGCGGCAACGGCTTGACTGATAAGGCGCGTTTGCGGATTTACTTCATGTACATAAAAAAATTGACTCATGGTCGTTCCACCCAGAATTCCGATTGCCAGACCCAATCAATACCTTGGGGCTGATACAGATTTTTACCTAATTCAATCCAATTACTTGGAAAGTGAAAATCACTCCCTATCGATGCAAGTAATTGATTTTGTATACTCAGGGCCACAAGGTTAGCCCTGTCATCTAATGTTTGCTGGCCGAGTATCACTTCCATGGCATCCCCACCCGCTTCTTTATATTCACGCACTAAGCGTTTAAGCCACTTACCCGATAACTTATAACCACTGGGATGGGCTAACACGGCTAATCCACCTGCGTTGTGGATAATGTCGATGGCGCTCGCCATATCACCCCAATTATTGGGTACGTAACCGGTTTTACCGCGAGCAAGATAGCGTTTAAACACGCTGGGCATATCCACTGCATGACCATTTTCAGCCATCCAGCGCGCGTAATGCCCACGACTTAACGCTGCATCACCCGCAATAGCTTTAGCGCCTTCGTAAGCGCCTTCAATACCCGCTTTGGCTAATCTGTGGCCAATCTCTTGGGCGCGTAATTCACGTAAGTCGCGCTGGTTTTCTAAAAATGCTAATAACTCAGGGTTCTCTGCATCGAAGTTAAGCGCCACAATATGGATATCGTAGCTGTTCCAGCGAGTTGAGATTTCGACACCCGAGATCAACTTTAAGGGTTCTGCTTGCAACTGATTAAAAGCACGGGCTGCGGGTAAACCTGCGACCGTGTCGTGATCAGTAATAGCAAACAACTGCACGCCCTTTTCAAGGGCTCTCGCCACCAATTCAGACGGTGTTAATAGACCATCAGATGCGGTCGTGTGGCTGTGCAGATCAGCCAATATGCTTTGAGTATTCATAGGGCTATTGTACGTGAATTTGTTAATCAATGCGCTGTTATCTCGCATTTTATGGTTGTGCTGATTAATTTTTTTGCAGCATTAAAGTCAACAAATCTACGAAAATGAAAAATATTCAATTGACATTCGCTCCTAGCTAAGGCTTTCTATACATCAATTTACGAATTAGTGAGACTCCTTTGAATGACACACATTAACGCTTCATTAAACATCATTTGGTGGTGGCACTTCCCAACTTAGCGGGTAGTGTGAAGCTCTGTGCTCATTTGAAAGTGAACAGAACCAACAAGAAGCCCGCAGAAATGCGGGCTTTTTTGTTAGGTGCGAAAAATGTCGGCAAACTCGGGTAATAAAATTAGCAATAGAGACAACGCCATGACGTTTAAGACATTTTATAAGGTAGCTAGAGTATGAATATGCAAAAACAGACATTCGCACGCTCAAGTACACTAAAAGCGCCATTAACCTATCACAGCGATCCATTGCGTTTATACCAACGCATTACTCAAGATGCATCACACACTATGCTGTTGGAGTCGGCTGAAATCGACAGTAAAGATCACTTAAAAAGTATGTTGATGACTCATGCAGCCATGATGATCCGCTGCGATGGTTATCAGCTGACCTTTAGTGCATTGACTAATAACGGCGCAAGTTTACTCGATTCTATCGCGCTTTTTTTCAGTACTACCGCTCATGTGGTGCGTGATAATTTAGCCTTAATCGTAACGCTGCAAAAAGATACACAGCTACAAGATGAAGATGCGCGCTTAAAATCGACCTCGCCGCTTGATGGTCTGCGGATGTTTATCCAGCAGATTGATTGTGGCGCCCATACTGACAGCCAAACCAAGCCTGCCTTTGAGGATCTATTTTTAGGTGGCGTACTGGCCTATGACTTAATTGATACCGTTGAACCACTGCCAGTGGTACCAAACAGCGATAATGATTGCCCAGACTATTTATTCTATCTCGCCGAAACCTTAATTCTTATCGACCATAAGCTAAAACAAGCCGATATTATTACCCATAATTTTAGCCTCGACTCAGCTCAATATGCTGCTGCCACCACCGCACTAAATGAGCGAGTACAAAGCTTAAGTATCCAATGTAAAACCTTGGCTAATTTACCAAGCGATGTGCCAATGCTCGTCGCCATCAACGCAACTGAGCAAGTCAATATCTCCGATGAGGTGTTTAAGCAAACAGTTGTCGATTTAAAAGAGCACATTATTGCTGGCGATATTTTTCAAGTAGTGCCATCGCGCAGCTTTAGTTTGCCTTGCCCAAATACCTTAGGGGCTTACCGCGCCCTGCGCCTGACAAACCCAAGCCCTTACATGTTTTATTTTAGAGGCCCAGATTTTACACTCTTTGGCGCCTCACCAGAAAGCGCCCTCAAATACGATGCCAGTAGTAATCAGGTCGAAGTGTATCCGATTGCAGGCACCCGCAAACGCGGTAAAACCGCCACAGGTGAGATTGATTTCGACTTAGATAGCCGCATTGAACTTGAGCTGCGTTTAGATAAAAAAGAACTGTCAGAGCACTTAATGCTGGTCGATTTAGCCCGTAACGATATCGCCCGTATCAGCCAAAGCGGCAGTCGTAAAGTCGCCGAATTATTGAAAGTAGACCGCTATTCCCACGTGATGCACCTTGTCAGCCGCGTGACAGGTCAACTGCGCCAAGACTTAGATGCGCTGCATGCTTATCAAGCCTGTATGAATATGGGCACCTTAGTCGGCGCGCCAAAAGTGCGAGCCTCACAACTAGTACGCCAAGCGGAAAAGGCCCGTCGCGGAAGTTACGGCGGCGCTGTGGGTTACCTTAATGCCCTTGGCGATATGGACACCTGTATTGTGATCCGTTCCGCCTTTGTTAAAAACGGCACTGCTTTTATTCAAGCGGGCGCGGGCGTGGTGTTTGATTCAGATCCCCAAAGTGAAGCTGACGAAACCCGTCAAAAAGCACAAGCGGTAATCTCAGCCATAAAAATGGGCGCGGGACTGCCAGTCAATGATGAGTCGACACCATCCACTTCAGTGCAATATAAATAGGAGCCGAACATGAAACTCTATCTACTCGATAACTTTGACTCCTTCACCTACAACTTAGTGGATCAATTCCGCAGCCTAAATTGTGAAGTGGTGATTTACCGCAACGATGTTGCCGCCGACTATATTGCCGAAAAACTGCTTAATGAGCCCAAACCTGCGGCCTTAGTGTTATCACCTGGCCCTGGCGCGCCCCATGAAGCGGGATCTATGATGGCGCTGATTGCCAAAGTCGCGGGAAAAGTGCCGATGTTGGGCATCTGCCTTGGCCATCAAGCCATGGTGGAGTATTACGGTGGTACTGTAGCGCGCGCACCTTTTGTGGTGCACGGCAAAGCAAGCCCTACCTTCCATAATGGCACTGGCGTATTTGCCGGTTTACCTTCTCCTTTACCCGTTGCCCGCTATCACAGCTTAGTCGCCACCAAAGTGCCCGATTGCTTACAAGTCATAGCAACTACAGAAGATATGCCGATGGCTATTTTACACTCAGAGCACAGAGCCGTAGGGTTTCAGTTTCATCCAGAATCGATTCTCACCACATTAGGTAGCACACTGCTCATTCAAACCTTGGCATTTCTAACCCAAGACGTCGCCGTAGGAGCAAATGTATGAGCACAAAAAACATTCAAACTTTGCTTGATATTTTGTATCAAGGTAACAGCCTAAGTCGTGAGCAAACCGCCGAGTTATTTGGCGCGTTAATTCGTGGCGAAATGAGCGAAACCGCGATGGCAGGCATGTTAGTCGCGCTCAAAATGCGCGGTGAAACCATTGATGAAATCAGCGGTGCTGCCGATGCCATGCGCGCCGCGGCCAAATATTTCCCTTGCCCTGAGTTTAATACCGCCCAAGCTAACAACCAAACACAGGCTAACGGCACGCTGAATAACGGCATTATTGATATTGTTGGCACCGGTGGCGATGGTTTTAATACCATAAATATTTCCACCACCGCCGCCTTTGTGGCCGCTGCGGCAGGCGCTAAGGTCGCTAAACACGGTAATCGTAGTGTATCGAGTAAATCGGGATCGTCAGATTTACTCGCGCAGTTTGGCATTGACTTAACCATGTCGCCAGATACCGCCAGTCGTTGCCTTGAAGCCTTGAATCTGTGTTTTCTTTTTGCACCCCACTACCATGGCGGTGTAAAACATGCAGTACCGGTTAGGCAAGCACTTAAAACTCGCACTTTATTCAACGTGTTAGGGCCGCTTATTAATCCCGCACGACCTGAGTTTATGTTACTTGGCGTATATAGCCCTGAGTTGGTTTTACCGATTGCGAAAGTATTAAAGGCGCTTGGCACAAAACGCGCTATGGTAGTGCACGGCAGCGGTTTAGATGAAGTTGCGCTGCACGGCAACACCCAAGTTGCTGAGTTAAAAGACGGCGACATTATTGAGTATCAACTCACACCAGCCGATTTAGGTGTGCCTTTAGCACACATAACTGATTTAGAAGGTGGCGAGCCTGCGCAAAATGCTTTGATTACCGAGGCAATCTTAAAAGGCCGTGGCACAGATGCCCATACCAATGCAGTCGCTATCAATGCGGGTTGTGCTTTATATATATGCGGTATTGCCGATTCAGTTAAAGCGGGCACTTTACTGGCACTCGCTACCATCCAAAGTGGCAAAGCCTTTGAATTGTTAAGTCAGCTCGCAAAAGTCAGCAGTGAAACAAAGGAAAACGCAGTAATGAATCCAGAATTTAAAGCTGATATTCAAGATGTTAGAATGCCGTCATCACTAGACACTGTGCAAAAAGGCAACGTGTTAACTCGTATTGTTGATACCAAAGCGGCCCATATTGCCGCCCTAAAACTCCGCTTTCCCGAGGCGAGCCTGTCACCTAAGGTGTCTGATCGCAGTCTATTTGACGCGCTCAAAACGCCTAAAGCGGGCTACATTTTAGAATGTAAAAAAGCCAGCCCCTCTAAAGGGCTTATCCGTGATGTGTTTGATGTTGAAGCTATTGCTGATATTTACGGCAAATATGCGGCGGGTATTTCGGTGTTAACCGATGAGCAATTCTTTCAAGGGGATATGGACTATATCCCGAAAGTGCGTGCTCGGGTAAGCCAACCCATTCTATGTAAAGATTTTTTTATAGATGAATACCAAATAAAACTCGCCGCCCACCAAGGCGCCGATGCTATTTTGTTAATGCTGTCTGTACTTGATGATGAGCAATATCAACGTCTAGCGAAAGAAGCGGCAAAGTACCAACTCGATGTACTGACCGAAGTCAGTAACGAAGAAGAACTTAAGCGCGCTATCGTATTAGATGCGCCGATTATTGGCATCAACAACCGTAACTTAAGAGATTTGAGTACCGATCTTGCCACCACAGAAGCCTTAGCGCCACACATTGGCAGCGACCGCGTGGTGATCAGCGAATCAGGCATTTACAACAATGAGCAAGTGCGCCGTTTGAGCCCGTTGGTTGATGGTTTTCTGGTTGGCAGTTCGATTATGGCCGAGGCTGATATCGACTTAGCCTGCCGTAAATTGATCTTCGGTCACAATAAAGTCTGCGGTCTCACCCGCGTGGAAGATATTCGCGCTGCGGCAACATCAGGCGCGGTTTATGCTGGACTGATTTTTGCTGAACAATCGCCGCGCGCATTAACGCTTAATCACGCAGAGCAACTGCTCAGCGAGTACCACGCATCTGATGCGCCAGCAATTGAATTTGTTGGCGTGTTTGTAAATGCTACGCCCAGCACCATCTGTGATATTGCCACTCGTTTGCAATTATCTGCAGTGCAACTGCACGGCGCAGAAACCGAACTTGAAATAGCCGAGCTCGCCGAACATTTGCAACATGCGGGACTTACCACCCAAATTTGGAAAGCGGTCAGTGTTGATGCAAAAACTGGCGAGATAGGTTTACTGCCTAAGGGCGCGCAGCGTTATCTTTTTGATAGTAAAACTGCTAGCCAATTTGGTGGCTCTGGCAAAGCCTTTAACTGGCAAAGTAACATTCCGCAAAAGTCCCATGCCATGCTGGCGGGGGGACTCAATGCCGACAATGCAACGAGTGCTAATACGCAAGGGTTTTACGGTTTAGATTTTAATTCCGGCCTAGAAACCACCGCAGGTATTAAATCGGCGCAACTGATCCAAACGGCTTTTACCCATTTACGTCTCTAACCTAGCGCTTTTAAAAAGCCTGGATGACTTTAATACTAGATATAGAAACATAACCCTATTAATACCAATGGCCCATTGAAAACAGTTCAATTAAATAACAGCTCAATCCAAGCCACTGGCAAACAGATTGATAAGATAAGGAAACAGGTATGTCAAAGTTAAAGCTTAACCCTTATTTCGGCGAATACGGCGGCATGTATGTGCCACAAATTTTAGTGCCAGCCCTTAAGCAATTAGAAACCGCCTTTGTGGAAGCACAAGAAGATGAAGCCTTTAAAGCCGAATTACATGATTTACTCAAAAACTATGCCGGCCGTCCAACGGCGCTGACTTTAACGCGTAATTTAAGTCCTAACCCACTGGTTAAAATCTATCTCAAACGGGAAGATTTACTCCACGGCGGCGCCCATAAAACTAACCAAGTGCTAGCGCAAGCCTTACTGGCTAAACGCATGGGTAAAAAAGAGATTATTGCTGAAACGGGCGCCGGACAACACGGCGTTGCCACCGCCCTCGCCTGTGCTTTATTGGGCCTTAAATGCAAGGTGTATATGGGCGCTAAAGATATAGAGCGTCAATCACCTAACGTCTTTAGAATGCGTTTAATGGGCGCAGAAGTGATCCCAGTGACGTCAGGTTCTTCCACTTTAAAAGATGCCTGTAACGAAGCGATGCGCGATTGGTCTGGCAGCTACGAAAAAGCCCACTATTTATTAGGCACGGCCGCAGGGCCACATCCGTTCCCAACCATAGTGCGTGAATTTCAACGCATTATTGGCGAAGAAACCAAAAGACAGCTCTTTGAACGTGAAGGACGCTTACCCGATGCGGTTATTGCTTGTATCGGCGGCGGCTCTAATGCCATTGGTATGTTTGCCGATTTTATTGATGAGCCCAGTGTTGAACTGATTGGCGTTGAACCCGCAGGTAAAGGTATTGACACACCAATGCATGGCGCACCGCTCAAACACGGTAAAACTGGTATTTTCTTCGGTATGAAAGCGCCTTTAATGCAAGATAGTGAAGGTCAAATTGAAGAATCCTACTCGATTTCAGCCGGATTAGACTTCCCCTCAGTTGGCCCACAGCACGCGCATCTTCATGCGACTGGCCGCGCCCGATACGAGTCAGCAACGGATGATGAAGCCTTAGACGCTTTCCAACTTTTGGCGCGCTGCGAAGGTATTATCCCCGCATTAGAATCAGCGCACGCTATCGCCTATGCAGTGAAAATGGCACGTGAGTGCACTAAAGAAACCATTTTAGTGGTTAACCTTTCTGGCCGTGGCGATAAAGATATTTTCACTGTTTCTGATATTTTGAATGGTAAAGAGGTATAACGAACATGAGTGATACATTAACCAACACTGGCCGTTATCAAGCCACCTTTGCCAAACTCAAAGCCGAAGGTCGTGGTGCTTTTGTGCCATTTGTCACCCTTGGCGATCCTAGCCCTGAACTGTCGCTTAAAATCATCGACACCTTAGTACAAAATGGCGCTGATGCCTTAGAGCTAGGTTTTCCGTTTTCAGACCCTTTGGCCGATGGCCCAGTGATCCAAGGCGCCAATCTACGTTCTTTAGCTGCGGGCACCACTCCAACGGCGTGTTTTGAATTACTGGCGCAAATTCGGGCTAAATATCCTGAACTACCAATAGGTTTGCTACTTTATGCCAACTTGGTCTTTGCCAACGGCATCAATAGCTTTTATGCCAAAGCGAAAAATGCGGGTGTGGATTCAGTGCTTATTGCCGATGTGCCAGTGGAAGAATCGGCGCCCTTTATTGACGCCGCCAAAACACATGGTATTGCGCCCATTTTTATTGCACCGCCCAATGCTGATACCGATACATTACAACAGGTCAGCGCCAGTGGTGAAGGTTACACTTACTTGCTATCCCGTGCAGGCGTGACAGGCACAGATACCAAAGCAGGTGTTCCAATAGAAGAAATTCTATCTAAATTGAAAGCCTTTAACGCGCCGCCACCGCTGCTCGGTTTTGGTATTGCCGAGCCAGCACAAGTGAGCGACGCCATCAAAGCTGGTGCTGCTGGGGCGATTTCAGGCTCTGCCGTAGTAAAAATAATTGAGGCTCACCAACACAATGAAGCCACATTGCTTGCAGCACTCGCAACATTTACCCGTGCGATGAAGGCGGCAACTTAAGTTAGCGATATGGTTATCTATACTAAGCCTACCTAGTTGCCCTTTGGGAACCTGGCAGGCATCCGTGTTGCATTGACTTAAAAGGAAATAACCATTTCTGTGTCAATGCGTCTCGGATTAAAATACCTGTGAGGCCTTGAACTGATTAGATATAAATGTGATTGCTATAAGGGCTAAGAATACTTTTGGCCCTTACTGGTGTTAAAAATTGCCCTTTCTGATTGCTGTTTCTATAGTACCTCTCTAAAATACGCCCGCGCAGATTGTAGCTTTACACCGTCCTTAATAGACTCATTCTTTACGCTTTATTGCTCAAAACGAATCGCTAACAACTGCTACCAACCATTATTCATTTATTTGATACATCTCCCATTAAGGCTTTAATCACCATGTCTAAACCTTTATCTAATGTTGCACCACGGACATTTATAGGCACACCTAAATTACCTGCAAAATATGCAACAATCGTAATGCCATTTTTTCTTTCGATTCTTATGAGCTGCATTGTTTCAGGGATCAGCACATTCAATGGCGTTGGTGCAGTGTCCCAATTTACCGAACTCTGGCTCGGTGCTTGGTTAATTTCATGGGCAGTGGCTTTTCCAACTTTATTAATAGTGCTACCTTTCGTGCGTAAACTGACGGGCGCGTTTGTCGATTTACGCTAAACAACCTATTTAAGTTGAAGTTGAGGATAAGCTCCGCGCCTCTACCGGTTATTTTTATTTAAGGCAATAAAATCAATATTTTACCACAGAGACCACCCCAAGCTCAGGTGGGTTAATTCATCGATGTGACATCATGTAAATGGTTTTGCATCGATAAATTTAAGCAATCAAGATCCTCTTTAAAATAGCGCGCTTTATTAATACGCTTTGCTATCATTCGTCAAGATAGTGCTTGCGAACGTGCGATTAAAAACACTAGCAACAAGACCCGTTTAATCGGCAATATCGCAATCCTAGACCCTGAGTGCTTTTTCCCTCATGTTGCGCATGCTACACTCAAGCCCATGTCTCTTTAACACGATTACTTATGAAACAACTGCTTGATTTCCTGCCCCTCGTCATCTTTTTTGCTGTCTATAAATTTTTCGATATTTATATCGCCAGCGGCGCATTAATCGCAGCCACCGCGCTTCAATTAATCGTGACTTACGCGCTATACAAAAAGCTCGAAAAAATGCACATCATCACCTTCGTCATGGTGACCGTGTTTGGCACGCTAACATTAGTATTTCACGATGATTCCTTTATCAAATGGAAAGTCACCATCATCTATAGCTTGTTTGCTATTGCCTTAGGCGTCAGTCAGTTACTGAATAAATCGATACTCAAATCGATGTTAGGCAAAGAAATGCAAGTCGACGATAACATTTGGGCCCACGTCACTTGGTATTGGGTAGTGTTTTTTGCAATTTGTGGCCTAGTCAATATCTATGTTGCCTTTAGTTTGCCGTTAGAAACTTGGGTTAATTTTAAAGTGTTTGGTTTAACCGCCTTAACCTTAGCCAATACTGTGTTAACCGTATTTTATCTGTATAAACACCTTCCAGAAGACCAAAGAAAGGAACTCAAATAATGTGGTATATGATTTCAGCTCAGGATGTTGATAACAGTTTAGAAAAGCGTTTAGCCGCGCGTCCCGCTCATTTAGAGCGCCTGCAAGCCCTCGCCGATGAAGGCCGTTTACTGATTGCGGGCCCACACCCTGCGATTGACAGCGAGAACCCAGGTGATGCAGGTTTTAGCGGCTCACTGGTCGTTGCAGACTTTGACTCGTTAGAGAGCGCCAAACTCTGGGCAGATGCTGACCCTTATTTTGCCGCGGGTGTTTACCAAAGTGTGGTAGTAAAACCCTTTAAGCGAGTTCTGCCTTAATGAAAATAGTGTCTTTTAACATCAATGGTCTGCGTGCCCGTTTGCATCAATTACAAGCCTTGATTGATAGCCACCAGCCCGACATTATCGGCCTGCAAGAAACCAAAGTGCACGATGAGGCGTTTCCATTAGCCGACGTCGAAGCCATGGGATATCAGGTGCATTACCACGGCGGCAAAGCCCATTATGGCGTGGCTATGCTATCGAAGGCTGTGCCAATTAAAATCCAAAAAGGCTTTCCAAACGATGATGAAGAAGCGCAGCGCCGCATGATCATTGGCACCTTTGCCCAAGAAAATGGCCGCCCGCTGACGGTATTTAACGGCTATTTCCCCCAAGGCGAAAGCATAGATCACCCCACAAAATATCCGGCTAAACGTAAGTTTTATCAGGATTTAATGCAATATTTGCAGACCAACCACAGCAACGATGAAGACATTGCTATTATTGGTGATATCAATATTTCACCGACCGATTTAGATATCGGGATTGGCGAAGTTAACCGTAAGCGTTGGTTAAAAACCGGCAAATGTAGCTTCCAACCAGAAGAACGTGAATGGTTGAAAACCTTGCAGGACTGGGGACTAGTCGATACATTCCGTCAATTACACCCAGAGCGCACTGAGCGTTATTCATGGTTTGATTACCGCAGCAAAGGTTTTGATGATAACCGTGGCCTACGTATTGATGTGATTTTAGCCACGCCTGCACTGGCGGCGCGTTTAGTTGAATCCGATGTCGATTACGATCTGCGCGGCATAGAAAAACCCTCAGATCACGCGCCCATCTGGAGTACGTTTAAAGAGGCTTAATCAGCTAACGTTAGACCATCTTAGTAGATATAAAACATCGGCTTAGGCCGATGTTTTTTTATGGGCTAAATATATTTTATCTTTGTCGCTCGATGAATAGTCAATGAGTCAGATTTGATACTGAACGTAGCTTACTTCTGGACAAAAGCGTGATAGCTCCTTTGCTCTAACTCGTCAGTTTCAGATTAAAATTTCTCTGGAGATAACGGTGCCAACACGGGCAGCCGAAACGTAGTGTAGGCCGTCCAGTGCAATGCGTTTATTGCATTGCACGATGTGCTTGGCCCTGTTAAATGTTTTTAGCAATCGTAGCGATCTTTTATATATTGATGATAATACTGACCAACTGAGCGAGCATTCACGAACTCTTTAAATACACGCTCAGGAACTCTGCAAAATGTATAGACAGGGTCACTATCTTCAAAGTCGATATACATGCGCATTGAATCTGAGTCATATCCAATACGGCGTATAGCCGTAGACCTAACATTTACCCACTCAGTCATTTGAGCTCCTACTTTTTAAGCCAAGGTAGTGTATTGGAGGGGCCATAAATATAACCATCGTCTATCCAAAACTTACCACCATCAGTTGGACCCCAAATCCAGTTGTCTTCAATCCACCACTTTCCAGAATTGTATGGCCCCCAGATCCAACCATCGTCGATCCAGAATTTGCCCGATTCTTCAGGCCCCCAAATGTAATTATCGTCAATCCAATATCCGGTATACATGATTACTCTCTGTACATTTAACGCTCACAACAGCAGACGTGTCTTAAGTTGATGTAGCGAAGCGAAAGCAGCTTAAAACCGTTCCTCTGATTGTGTTTGTTAGGTTATTTTATGCTTAAAAAACTCTTCCCCAAATAATTGGTCGGTAATTGTATTTTTGTACAAATGTCCGCCACAAATAGCCTCTAATTGTTCATGGGCTAGGCCGCCAAGATGCAACTTATACTTTTCAGCCGAATCTGTTCTAGTTTTCATTTGCAACGTCATATACGATGGGTAATCATGACCATCAAATTCTTGGTATTTATTTGCCCAAAACAGACAAGCGGCCATCCCTGAACGTATAGTAAGATATGCGTATCCCATTAGAATTGATTCTCTAATACTATACTTCCACACGAGTGGCGTAGTTTTTCCTAGCAAAACACAGAAGTAAGCATGCATAAAATCATCTCTTATTACAGGGTGAGGATGTACGCCTTTCACCTCATGAAACTCCTCAGAATAACTCTTTTCACAAAACCTATTAAACATGCAAGTAACTGAACAAAGTAACAAATACATTGAATTCGGCCCGCAAAAACCTTCTCTCTCCATATATCGTATAGTAAGATCTAGCCCTTCAATATCCGCAAGGATTTCTCTTGATTGTCCCCCAATATCAATTTCGGAAGGTTCGCTATTTATTTCGTAAAATTCAAAATTATTAGATGTATTTTCTTTAAGCTTGTAATGACATTGAATTAGATGAGAAAGCTCATGGAAAAATACCCAAGATAACATAAGCTCAAACATTAAAAATCTAACTGGTACTGTTCTCCTGAGTAAACTTAACCGTTTTTCATTTTTTAATGATGGGTTTTTACTGCTTTTTTCTTCGAAAACCTCCAGCCAAACCGAGGAAAATAATGCGCATATATGACTAATTTCATATTCCATTAAATCAGGTACACCAGATTCAAATTTAAATCTGGCTCCTTTAAAAGCATCCCAATTTTTGTTTTTAAAATTATGAGTATTACTTGCTAGTTTTTCAGAGTAAATTGGGAATGTTAGGGCATCACGATAGATTTCTTTAATCATTCCAAAGTGAATGATGATTGTAGGTTTTTTGGGGGATAACTTATTTACAATAGCTGCTGCGTTAACAGAGTCTTTCAAAGGAGTATTTGTGGTTAATTCCCCACCAATCGGATGGAAAATCTCATTATTTGCCCATTGAGTTAATTTATTCAGCAACAACTCTGAGAACCTTTCCATCAACTCAAAGTCAAGACATTCTTCTTCATGGAAGGATTCTAGAACGTCCATTTTTACCTCGTTGGATCAGTGAAAACGCGCACGGTTAACTATCTGTATGCAAAGAACTTATCAGCTTTCTACCAAATACACCATCTGGAAAAACGCGCATGCACGTTTTCCAAACCTATTAACTAAAAGTCAGCTATTATAGTCACCTGATTTTATAGAGTTTTGTTTGCTGCTGATGGAGTTAGTGCGCACTGATTCTGCATTCAAATCCCCACCTAACTATCTAAATTTAAATACGACTGTATACCCACACATTATTAGTCGATTTATGGTAGGGCCAAACATAGGCAAATAGATAAGAGTTTGTATGGCAACAGGAGTGGGGATTTTCGATTGAGCTAACGAGCCGAAACACGGATTGAGGCAATAGCTTTTTAGCTAATCGAACAGCGATAGGGTTAGTGAGGATTGGCATTGATGCAACTGTGACCGTTGGCGGCATGGATGCCGTCGTCGAGCCCTCAGGGACGAGTTTATGGCGAGTCATAGTGGAAACAATGACAATGAATACTGCGCAACTAGCAATATATAGCTAACTTTTGAGGTATTTCGAGAATGAAATGGCGGAAATCCAAGATTTCCACCATTTTCAGATGATACGCTAATGCTTAATATGAGACTCTGTATCGGGCGTTATGGCTCTATTACCAACGCTGGAAACTGGCAATGCTGACGACTCACCACCTTGAAGGGTGAAAAATTAGCTCGTGTGATACTGCTGCAAAATGCCTTCTAAATCGACCGATGCATGGTGTAAATCGTTAGCTAAAGTGACACTACGCTGAGAAGTTTGCTTGATGATTTCCGATTGATGACGAATTTCATTTAACTGCCCTGCAATATCGCGAGAAGTCATGCTTTGCTCTTCTGCCGAGGCGGCAATTTGGCTACTCATGTCAAATACGGCATTGATAGATTGTGCCATGCCTTGAACATCGTCACCGACTTCAATAATCGCGCTGCGGCCTTCGTCTGCTTGATCGACAATTTCCATCGTAATACTCGATAAACGAGTCGTGCCGGATTGCAAACCTTCAATCATCGATTGAATTTCTACCGTCGCTTGCTGAGTTCGGCCCGCTAAGGTACGCACTTCATCGGCGACAACCGCAAAACCACGCCCTTGTTCGCCAGCACGTGCCGCTTCAATCGCCGCATTTAGAGCTAACAGGTTGGTTTGTTGCGAAATACTATTAATCGTAGTCACAACCGCATCGATACTCGCCGCATCTTTCGATAACTGTTCTACTGACGAAAATGCCGCGCCAATTTTAGTTGAAAGCAAGCCAATGCTGTTAACCGTGTTGGCAACACGCTCTTGACTGGTTGATATTTGCATTGAGTTTTCTTTGGTTTGCAGTGACGTATTACTGGCATTAATAGAGACTTCTTCAATGGCCGACGTCATTTGTGCCATTGCCACAGCAACTGAATCGAGGAATTGATGTTGGCTGCTGATCAGTTTTTCACTGGTGGCCGCCTGTTGATTAAATTCATCCGCCGCTAATGATAAGGTCTTAGCATTCTTACCAATCGCCGATACCATTTCACTCATGTTATCCGCGCAGCGATCAATTTCACGGGCAATCAAACTAAAGTCATCTGTACCAAAGAAGTTTAATCTAAAGCTCAAGTCACCATCGGCTAAGCGTTTGATGGCTAGGTACATGTCCCACAATCCGCCACCCAAAGAAGTGGAGATCCAATAACTCAGTTGGAATAAAGGCAATAAACCCAATAAAGCCAACCAAAGCATAAAGTTAGCATCGCTACGCGCATCAGCTTCCCACTCATGGGTATTTTGCGTCAGTTGTAAGGCTTGTGTGCCTGACACGCTGGCAGTGGCCGTCACGTTATCCCCTTGGCGCTGCGCCTCACTTTGCCTTGAGGTCACGGTTAAGCCGTATTGACTGGCAAATTGTGTTAAAGCGCCTGCATCTAATTTTTGCATTGAAGCGACTTGCGCTAAGGCATCAACACTCGCTTGAACTCGGGCAATAGAGGCTTGCTCAACATTGCGTTGTGCATGTTGATAGTTAACCAGCGCCACACTGGCCGTGATCAAGGCCACCATAGAACACACAACCCAAAACTTTCCGTTGAGACTGAATTTTATTAATATTGCATCAATGGTGCGAAACTGGATTTGTTTCATTGTTATAATTCCTAAGGACAAAATACTATTTGGCGCTAAATCAGCATTATAACTCAGAATGCTACTATAGAAATGCCTGTTATGAGTTCCGAATAAAGATAATGTTAATCCGCACTCGACACGGAATTATCTTTGGCTGCTGACCATTTTTGTGTCAAGTAAACTAACTGACCCGTTAACAGACTCATGCTATACCCTAATAAACCACCGATGATTAACGATGGCACTATATTAGCGACATCACCCGCCATCGCAAACGTAATACAACAGCCAATAAAGGCACCAGGAATAAAACTAAGCTTTTGATAGCTTGCCTGTAAGCACATAGCCGATGTGGCTATGCCTGTAAAAATATGGCCAAATACCGGCGAGATAAAAAAGCTACTACCCGCAATAATGAGCCAAGCCCAAAATACACCCGACAGATTGGTACACCACGCCATCATCACGCCCTGAAAGCCCGCTTTAGGTTGCGCAAAAAAAGTGCTGCAACCTAAAAAGCCAATCCAAGTAACCAGATGAAAGGCATCTGCGACGCCACACCAAATTGCAGCCAATAGGCCGGCAGAAATAGCGACTTGCCAACGATTTTCCATGGATGACCCCTTTTTTATTCAATCACGGAAGTTCATACCCTTGGCTGCTCTGAAACTCATGTCTTAAGCTCGCGTGGGTAAACACATTGGTTAAATTACCTCTATTACGGTAACAAAAACCTGATCTATTACAAATTTTCCGCATTAATGCCTGCAAAATAACTAACAAGCAAATATTTTGTAGTAAAAAAACAAAAAAAGCGCTTTTTAGACGCTTTTTTGTTCGGCTGTTTCACTTATATTGCTTTGCAGTACTTAAACTCGAAGCAGCTTATTAACGGGAAGATCGCGGATCCTTTGTCCCGTGGCAGCAAAAATCGCATTGGTTAAGCTCGGGGCAACGGGCGGCACACCTGGCTCACCCACACCTGCTGGCGGCGCATCAGATTCAATAATTATGATCTCGATATCCGGTGCTTGAGGCATGCGCAGTAAAGGATAATCGTGAAAATTCGATTGCTGCACTTTACCCTCTTTATAAGTGATTTCGCCCATCAAGGCTAAGCTCAGACCAAACACTATCGCGCCTTCAGTCTGGGCTTTTACCCTATCGGGGTTAACTATCGTGCCCGCATCGATGGCAGCGATGGCATTCAGCACTTTAAGCTGTTTATCCTCGCTCACTTCCACCAGCATAGCCACAGCAACATAACTGACAAAACTGCGATGTACGGCAAAACCCCAGCCCTGATTTTTACCTGCCTTGGGCGCTTTAGCTTGGGCTTTTTCAACCGCATCGATTACCCCTAAATAGCGGCTCACATCTACGGGATGACGATTAAGCTCTTCGCCATAGTTGCCGTATTTAAACTGCTGGTCGGTAAAGGTTTCACGCCTTGCCTCACCTAACAGGTTACGCCACATCTGCGGGCAAGAAACCTGAGAACGGTGAGCCATTTCATCGACAAAACTGCCCACACTGAAACCATGTTGAATATTACACACAGAGCGCATCCAACCTATGCGGCTGTGCGCCTGCGCTTTTACCGCTTCGTATCTTAAATTCGGCAAAGCAAAGGGTACATCGACAAAGCCTAAATCTAGCTCGCCACCAGAAGGATATTCCACCCCTTCGGCAAAGGTTGAACTGATGGACGGGAATCCGGTACGGGCTAAAAGAGCGCTCGGTTTATTGTTGGCATCGAACAACGCTTGATAGGACTGCGCGCTGATGGCGTGGTAATAACCATTTTGGATTTCATCTTCGCGGCTCCAACTCACTTTAACGGGGCGCTTAAATTGCTTCGATAACAGCGCGGCTTCAACGCTAAAGTCAGGTTTAGATTTACGCCCAAAGCCGCCGCCCAGCAGAGTCACATTTACTTTAATCGCCTCTTCTTCCATGCCTAACGCTGCAGCCACATTTTGCTGTGTGCTTTGGGGCGTTTGGGTCGATGCCCATATTTCACAGCCCTTATCAGTGACATGGGCAGTCGCTACAGGCGGCTCAATGGAGGAATGAATTAAATAAGGCACGGTATAAACCGCCTTTAGCGTATTCGCCTCGGGCCAGTTTTTAATCTCATCACCATATTGACGCACAACGTTACCGCTTTGCTGCACCCGCTCGACGAGCTCTTGCAAATAAAGACTTGAATCATGCTGGCTATTATCGGACGCAGTCCAAGTGACCTTTAATGCTTTGCGGCCCTCAAGGGCGCTCCAAGTATTTGTAGCGATAACAGCTACGCCGCCCAAAGCCTGGAACGCGGGCGCGCCCTTAGCGGCGGGCAAACGATACACATCCAATACTCCTGCCACGTTACGCGCCGCAGTATCATCCAAGGTTGCCACATCGCTCCCAAGCACAGGCGGACGCATGATGCTAGCGTAGAACATGCCATCGAGTTTGATATCGTAACCATAAATTGCGCGCCCAGTTAACATGGCATCCATATCAACAATTTGGCGTGATGCGCCAATCTGTTTGAAATCTTTAACGTCTTTAAAGGTTAGCGACTCAACAGCGGGAACTACCTGCTCAGACGCCGCTAACGCTAACTCGCCAAACTTAGCCGAGCGGCCCGATTTAACATGCAGCACTTTATGGTGAGCAGTATGCACCTCGCTCACGGGGACTTTCCAGCGCGCGGCGGCGGCTTGCTCTAGCATGGCTCTTGCCATCGCCCCCATCTGACGCATACGGTCGTAATTTTCGCGAATACTGCGGCTACCGTCGGTATTTTGGCTGGCATAACGTTTATCGGCTAAGCCTTGAATAGGGACGATTTTATCCCAATCCGCTTCTAACTCTTCGGCTAATACTTGCAAAATACCAGTGCGGATCCCCTGCCCCATTTCTGAGCGATGACAGGTGAGATATACTTTGTCGTCCTCACCAATGGCAATAAATAAATTTAGCCGCGCTTCTTTATCCTGCGCCAGCGCCATGGGGCTCCATGTTAGTCCACTCGCCCCTAATGCTAATCCGCCACCCACTGCGCCAAACAGCTTTAACACATCGCGGCGGCTGATATTTTCTACGGCAGTAAAAGTACTCATATTAGTCCTCCTGTTTGGCATAGTTTTGCAGTGCCGCTTTAATCCGCGGGTATGTGCCGCAGCGGCAGATATTCCCCGACATGGCCGAGTTGATTTGTGCTTCAGAAGGTTTCGGATGCTGCGCTACTAACGCCGCAGCTGACATCAATTGCCCTGCCTGACAATAGCCGCACTGGGGCACGTTATACTCAGCCCATGCATCTTTAAGCTTTTGATTATCAAGTCCTTCAATGGTAGTGAGTTGTTTACCCTGCGCCTGCCCCAAACTGGTTAAGCAAGCGCGTACGGGTTGGCCGTCTAAATGCACAGTGCAAGCACCGCATAGCCCAGCTCCACAACCATATTTAGTACCCGTGAGCCCTAAAATATCCCGTAACGCCCAAAGGATTGGCATTTTAGGATCGGCATCTAAGGTAAATGATTTCCCGTTGATGATCAGTGTCTGGGTGGAAAGTGTCTGGGTGGAAGCGGCGGTATTCGCTTCCTTGACGACTGCTTTGGTTGATAAAACTTCTGCCATAACTCACTCCTTAAGTGCCAACCACGACGCAAGATCGGCTTGGGTATCAATATCAATGGCGGCGCGAGGGAGGGGTATTGTCACTAACGCGCCCAGTTTCTCTTGTTGTTTTAAGATAGGTTTTGCCCCGCGATCACCACTCAAATGTGTGAGTAACGGCAATGTTGAGGCATTAAAAATAGCAGGTACACCGACATCATCTAAATAGTAAGCAGCAACGTCTTTACCTGTTTGATGCCACATCGAAATCAATTGCTGGTAATCATCAACGTCCAGCGCAACTTGGTCGGCCAGTGTTAACAACATGCCATCAAAGCCCTGTTCCAGCGCGTAACTTGCCGCCAAACGAACAGAGGATGCTAAGCCCGTATGCGACTGCTGATTAATCACTACATCAAATGGCTGACGGGAATTAAGCTCAGCTAATAATGGCTGTAATATATGATGATGAGTGCCAAGTATAATGAGTAAAGGCGCGACTTGAGGCGAATGAGCATCTGGGCGCGCCCTATCTAAAGTGAGGCCATCGAGTTGCTGCAAGCGGGCAATATGGCAGTTGATGATAGGCAATTTTTCTGTGCTAAAAGCATAATGTGAAGGAATAAGTTGCGCTAACTTTACCCCTTCAAAACGCTGGCTCTGGCCCGCAGCAAGTACCACGATAAGTAATCGCTTAGGCGAAGATTCCAGAGGTATTGTGGGTGTTATCAACGCATAACCTCAACTAATTGCTTTAACGTTGCGCCGTGAAGCACACCATGACATTGAGCCAAAATACTTAACGCAATACTACTGGGTAATTCGCCGCCAAGGGCCAGTCCCGCAGGCGCTGAAAACACTCCCGAAAAAGATTGAGTGTTAAGTCCTGCTATATCCAGCACTTTATCGCGTCTATGGGCTGGCCCAAGCAATCCAATATATGCCAAAGCATAAGGCTGAATGACCTTTAATACCGCTGCATCTAACCCAAGGTTGTGATTCATCACTACAACGCAATCGAGTGATGCGATAACGCTAGCCGCAATATCTTCAATGGGTTGTTTGATAATGTGTGCATGGGGGAAATCTGCCGCTCTAGCATAAGCAGTACGACTATCAATAACCGTCACCTGCCAGCCTAAAGAATACGCTATCGCGGCAAGGGGTTTGGCATCAATCCCACCGCCCATAATCCCAAGATGAAACCTCGGCCTTAGGGGGATAATTAACGACTCACCCGTTTCTTGGTTAAAGATACCCGTGCGCACATAATCACTGGCAGGAAAAGGCGTTAACTCTGCTGGGTAAAAGGCCGCTTGATACAACCGAGCATCAAAGCCCGCGCTCACTAAGGGCAATTGATAAAAGCCCGATTGGCCGTGACGAAATGCCTTTACCAGTTCAACTAAACCTAAATCATGATTTTCTTTCAGTAATGGCACCAACATAACATCGACAATACCGCCACAACCAAGACGGTAACTGGCATCGGACTCATCGCTAGCATCATACGTCACGCACATCACTTGCTTAGTTTGCATGGCTTTTTGCGCATGGCGGCGTAAATCAGCCTCTAAACATCCTCCGCTTAACATTCCTGCGCCTTGGCCAAATTCATGAAATAACATCATGGCACCTGGTTTACGGTAGGCAGAGCCTTGAATGTGAGTGATGACTGCCAGTACCCAAGCATCATCTGCAAGCGGTAACCAATGCTCTAATAAACCTTCGATTTGGTGATCCATTTGCACGGGCTCCATTGGGTTAGGATAGGTAAAAACTCAATACGATAGGTATTCACAATCAGTATTTTCACAAAATTAAGCCATTGTGAGAAATTGCCGTGTCCCTACATTAAGCCGCTGAATAACCAAGTTAGCAAAGGCGTGTACGTATTGAAAGGAGTAATAGAGCACAAAAGTATTGATGTCAAAAATCAGTGTGAAAGTGCATCAAGTGAAGGGGGTAGACATCCATGTCTTAAGGGGGGAACTATAATTCTTGTTTATCGCAACTGAGCCGCAGCTAAACTAAAACTGATATTCTCCCGCTTTAGTACGCAACATTTGTGATTGATTATCGAGGCAAATAGAGGTTGACTCAATTTGTTCAATAATCTGTGATACCTCGCGGGAATTATCACGGATCACTATCATACTCGTGGCTATTTCTTTAGACACCAATGACTGCTCCTCGGTCGAGGCGGCCACTTGAGTATTGAGCCCATGGATGGCTTCAGTGCTAGAACGAATATCCTCAAAAACGATGACGATACGTTGTAGTTCACCCCCAGCCTTTTGCATTAATGTCGCGGCTTGAGTAACTGATGTGCCCACTTGATGAGTCCGATTTTGAAGACTTGCAACTATGTCATCGATTTCCTTGGTTGAATCTTGAGTGCGCTGGGCTAATGATCGCACCTCATCAGCCACCACCGCAAAGCCTCGTCCCTGCTCACCAGCACGTGCCGCTTCAATCGCCGCATTCAGTGCCAGCAAATTAGTTTGTTCGGCAATAGCCTTAATCACACTCAACACATTACTAACTTGGGTACTTTCATTGACCAAATGCAACATAGAGTCTTGGGTGTTGGTGAATGCACCTTCTAATACTGACATCGCTTTGAGTGCTTCCGATACTGTCTGCTGACCCACAGTGACATGAGTTTCGTTTTCAGCCGCTCGGCTTTCAGCATTGGAAGTGCTTTCGCTCACATGAACCAGTGTTGTGGTCATTTCTTCCATGGCACTCGCGCTAGCGTCCAGCTCTCTTGCCACGCGATTTGAACTTTCACGGGAAATTTGAATCGATGCTTTAGTCTGTTTAGCTAAGTCAGCAACCTCTTTTGCAATACTGTCAGTCGTCGATAATGAATTCGCAAGTGAAGCTATAAACAAATTGATTTGATTTACAATTTCACCGATTTCACCTTGAGTCGTCACAGTAATTCTCCGTGCAAGATTTTTAGATTGCTGGATATCCAGTAACTCACGACACATTTGTACTAAGGGAGTAACGATGCGACTCTTCACTATCACAAAACCGCTAACTGCCGCTAAAATAACAAGTAACAACACTAATTGGACCCAATTCAACGCAGCATGAAGATTATCCAGCCGATGGACGACCTCTCCTTCGGTACGCTTATCTAAGGCACTAAAAAAGCTATCGATTGGAGTCATAATCTTGGCTTTTTCTTTATGGTATTGCTCACTATGCAATAACTCCCTCGCCATCACGATATTAGGATCGCCTTTTACAGTATACGCTTGAGTATTAGGGTCGAGAAAAATGCCTTTAACTGCATTCATCGCTTTCAGCTCGATAGCCACTAAAGCATTTGAATTTTGTTGAGCCTCTTCAAGGTAACGAAACTCTTCATCTGAAAAACCAAGAGCTTGCATTTTGGTTTTCAATACAACTTTGGCGCCATCTGGTTTGGGTTTATCACCATAATTAAGCACCAGATCCCAATAAATTTGGTGATATTTTTCTGGCCTTGGTTTTTCACCATTACGGATAGCTAAAATATCCATATACATTTTTTCGTACTTTTCATCACCCGTAACGGCATAAGTACGAGCAAAGCGAGTTAAGTCATCTGAACTTTGTCTTAGCTCATCAGCGACCTGATAGGACTGATATCGAATACTTGCCGCGTCATTAAATAAGTCAACTTTTGATTTAAGATTAAAACTCAGCACCGCAGTAATCACGGCACTGGCGACTATCGTCGAAAATACCACACTCATCATTGTTTTTGTTTTCATAAACACCTCAGTAGACACACGCAATCACTCATGTGAGTCTAGAGGTAAAATACAATATAGAGGAACGAAATGTGTGTTTATTGTTGCAAAAAAAAGTATGTTTGAGAGCACATTCTAAATTGTGATATTTATTTTCAATACACTGTGCTGTATTAACGCAAAAGTTGGTCTGCTACAAAGGGGTTATGCTCGCGTTCTTCACCAAAAGTGGACATAGGACCGTGGCCTGGAATAAATGCTACCTCTGCGCCCAAAGGCCAAAGCTTCTCGGTGATTGAGTGAATTAAATCCTGATGGTTCGATTGGGGGAAATCAGTGCGACCAATCGAGCTTCTAAACAAAACATCGCCGACCCAAGCTAACTGAGATTGAGCAGAGAAAAAAGCGATATGTCCCGGCGTATGCCCAGGGCAATGCAGTACAGACAAACGTTGTTCGCCCAGATTAACGATGTCGCCGTCCTGTAGATATTGCTCGGGCTCGAAGGCATCGCAATGGGGAAAACCGAAATTTTGGCTTTGCTTAGGTAAGTTTTCAATCCAAAATTTATCGGCAATATGCGGGCCGATAATTGGAATATTTGCAGCTTTAGCTAACGCTTTAGCGCCGCCGACGTGATCGATATGGCCATGAGTAAGCAGAATTTTTTCGAGAACTAAGCCGAGCTTGACGACTTCGTTTTGGATCCTATCTATGTTCCCCCCAGGATCAACAACCGCTGCACGCTTGGTTTTCTCACACCAGATAAGGCTGCAATTTTGCTGAAAAGGTGTCACTGGAATAATCTGATATTTCATAGCTTCAATCTCGTGTTATCCATAAGCGATAGATTACGCTAAGCCACTCATCATGGCTCAAATTAGGATTGAAAAAGTTGATCTTAACCCGAAGCCAAGCAAATAATCCTAGCTTGCAGCATAAACTGTTTTGTATACAATCTGCTAAATACAATACAGCATCCTCAGCCATTAAGGTGACCTGATGAAACCCGATATTATTCTTGCTGATGTTTTGGCTAAAAAGCACACTTTTACCTTGCCACTAAACTATCAACATCCTATCGCAGAACAAATCCAAATATTTGCCAGAGAACTCTGTAGCCTAGAAAATAAAGACAAAAAGTTACCTTATCTGGTGTTTTTTCAAGGTGGTCCGGGGTTTGCTGCCATGCGTCCTGCCAGTAACAGCGGCTGGATCCGCCGCGCCTTAAAAGAGTATCGGGTTTTATTACTCGACCAACGGGGCACTGGCTTATCAACGCCCATCAACCACCTCAGTTTAAAGCATTTAGATCCGGTCGCGCAGGCAGATTACCTTAGCCATTTTCGTGCAGATAATATAGTACGCGATGCTGAAGCCATTCGAGCACAACTCTGTCCCGCCGATAAATGGGCAATTCTAGGCCAAAGTTTTGGAGGATTTTGCGTTTTACATTATTTAAGCGCGGCGCCTCAAGGCATTAGTGAAGCCTATATTACCGGCGGCATACCGTCGCTTACCCGCAGCGCCGATGACGTTTATCTCGCGACCTATCAACGAGTACTGGCCAAAAACAAGCAGTTTTTTCAGCGTTTCCACGATGCGCAACACTTGGCCACACGCTTAGCAAAGCATTTATGTGAACATGAAGTGTATTTAGCCACCGGAGAACAGCTTACGGTTGAAATGTTGCAGCTACTTGGTATCAATATTGGTATGGAGCAAGGACCAGAATCGGTTTATTACCTACTTGAACAAGCATTGATTGACACTGCATCTGGGGTTGAGGTCAATCCCTTGTTTTTAAATCACTTCGGCCAGCTGCTCGATTACAACACTAACCCTATTTTTGCTATGCTGCACGAAGCCATCTATTGCCAACACTCCGCCTCACAATGGGCGGCGCACAGGGTTAGAAAAAACTTCCCAGCCTTTAACTATCAAGTTGGCAAAGCGTTGTTATTTACCGGTGAGATGATTTACCCATGGATGTTTGACCAATTTAGCCACTTAATGCCTTTAAAGGCAGCGGCAGAAATCTTGGCCCATAAAGCAGATTGGCCAGCACTTTATAATCTTGAGCAGCTAGCAAAAAATCGTGTGCCAGTCGCGGCGGCGATATACAGCGAAGATATGTTCGTAGAGATGCAATACAGTCTAGAAACGGCCCAGCAAGTCGGTAGGCTCAAATATTGGTTAACATCTGAATATGAACACAATGGCATTCGCATGGATGGCGAACGAATACTCGATAAACTGATTAGTTTAAATCGAGGCCAAAGCTTAAGGTAAAACTCAATGTTCGTTTTTAAGCGTTAATTAAGATAGCGCTGGCATGATGCTCTGGCTCTACATCAATTGAGTGATTTTGCCAATTTACAACGACTTATTTCCGTAAGAGTAGACCGTATTGGTTTACTCTTTTTTTATCTTTAATAACGGTTTTAAAATGGTTCACTGAATAAGCTAATTGAATATTTATTAATATCTATGTCGTGCACCAGAAAAACTTAACCAGCCAATATACCTGTATCAGCTAGTCATCAATCCCTTACATTTTAACGAGTTAAAATAATCAAGCCTATACAGCAAGCGGCTTGCCGGTGCGGCTTTTAATGCCAGAGCCTTTAGCACCACTGGCTTTAGTGGCAATTATTTTTGACCCATTTGACGCTTTACGATAAGTCGACTTGCGATAACCCGATTTACCACTCGTAGATTTACCATAGCCTTGGCCCTTTAAGCCATTAAGCGCGGTAGGCAGCTGCGCCCCTGCATTTTGGATAAGGGTAAATAGTGTGTCCAGTAGTGGCTGCATAAAGGCTTGATAGGATGTTTCTTTACGGCAAATACTGTTCAAACTCGCCTCCCATAGTGCTGTCATATCAGGTGACGTTGCGCTGACGGGCAAACTGTTTATCAACCCTTTACCCACTTCAGTTGATACGATAGATTTACCCAAACGCTGTAAAAAGCTGCGTTTAAATAGTAATTCAATAATACCCGCACGGGTGGCCTCAGTGCCTAAGCCATCGGTTTCTTTGAGAATTTTACGAATATTAGCATCGGTCACATAACGATTAATCCCAGTCATAGCGCCAAGTAAAGTTGCATCGGTAAAGGCTTTAGGCGGCTGCGTATTTTTTTCAAGCAGTT
The DNA here is from genome assembly GCF_023283485.1 of Shewanella glacialipiscicola. Taxonomy (GTDB): domain Bacteria; phylum Pseudomonadota; class Gammaproteobacteria; order Enterobacterales; family Shewanellaceae; genus Shewanella; species Shewanella glacialipiscicola. The sequence goes on along the minus strand of NZ_JAKILU010000015.1, from coordinate 9,115 downwards.
CACCCCGAGTGCAATGCAACAATTGCCCTAATGTTAAGGGCGGCAGTTGGCCGATAAACTCGTCATTGTCATCATCGTCTTTGCTGGTGCTTTCCTCCGCTGGCTTTTTTTCTATAGGTTTATTGCCATGAGATTCTTGGCGGGCGAAGAGTTGCTTCCAGCCTAAAGATTTGTCCTGACGCGCTTTGGTATTAAATAATCCACCCTCGATAGTCACTTGCACTGTGGTTTCGCCATAACAATAAGCGGGATAAAACTGTGCTAAGTACTGACGAGCAATATGCAGATATAGCTGTTTTTCCCGTAGACTCAAACTCGATAAATTAGCTGTTTTCTCTGTAGGCACTATCGCATGGTGAGCATCAACTTTTTTATCATCCCATGCTTTGGATTTAAGGCGATGATCGGGCGCGTCAACCTGTTGTAATAGTTCAGCGGCTCCACCACTAATCGCTTTTAATACTAAAGGTGCGAGACCATGTTGCTCAACGGGCAAATAACGGCTGTCGGATCGTGGATAAGTGATCAGTTTATGCCGTTCATACAGACTCTGGCAGGTATCAAGTACATCCTTAGCACTCATACCAAAGCGTTTTGCCGCATCAATTTGCAACGCAGACAAACTATAAGGTAACGGTGGATGCTGTTTTTTATCCTTAGAGACTAATTGTGTAATGACAGCAGATTTATCACTAATCCGACTCACCACATTTTGTGCTAAACCTCTGACTAACACTCGCCGTTCTTCATCCATATAAGGTAAACAGGCCTCACTGGGTTGCCATTTTGCGCTGAAGGTTTCTTGCTTTTGTGTCGCCAAATGGGCCAACACTTCATAGAAAGGTTTAGATTGAAAATTGGCTATCTCTTCATCTCGGCGCACCACCAGCCCAAGTAAGGGGGTTTGCACTCGACCAACGGATAACACGCCTTGATAACCGACCTTTTTACCTTGGATAGTGTAGGCACGCGTCATGTTCATTCCATAGAGCCAATCGGCGCGGCTACGGGCAAGAGCTGAGGTTGATAATGGAATAAATTCACGGTTACTGCGTAATTGTGTCAGCGCACGTTTTACTGCTTGGGGGTTTAAATCACTGATAAGTAAGCGCTGGGTTTGATGCAATTTATCGCCCGTCACCCCAAGATAGGCAATCACTTCATCCACTAACAACTGCCCTTCCCTATCAGGATCGCCCGCATTGACCAGCGTGTTGGCTTGTTTAACTAATCGTTTAAGCACTGTGAGCTGGCTACGAGTTGCAGCTTTGGGTTTCAATTGCCACTTGTCTGGCACAATCGGTAAATGCTCGAACTTCCAAGACTTAAATTCAGGATTGTAGGCATCTGGTTCGGCTTGTTCTAGCAAATGCCCCACACACCAAGACACACAATCACCATTGGCGGCTTCAATAAATCCATCGCCTTTTTTATGAGGTTTAGGCAATACATCGGCGATGGCCCGCCCTAGGCTAGGTTTTTCTGCGATATAGAGGATCATACAAACACCAAGCACTGGATATAATTACAGTACAATTTAGCCCAAACATGAGCTGAGTGCAAATTTCTATCAAACTCGTTCATTTAAAAACCGCCTCAACTGTAAATTCAATTGATAATAGTTCTCAACAACGACTAAAGTACAATGAATTCAACGGGAGTGATTATGAGACAGTTTACGATACACGCACGAGAAAAGATGACATTCAGCCCTGCATTAACGTTAAGATTCAACCAACTACTGCTATTTTACAGTTTAATGTTACTCGCGATTAGCCTGCTTGCTAACCGATGGTTTGGACAGGTTAACATTATCGATTTACCACTAGCATGGGGATTGATGTTATTGCTACCGATTGCGGTGAGTTTATCGCTACTGCTAAGGCATCAGGTGACGCGTTATAGCTTGAGCTACTTATTTGGTGTGTGGATGCTGTTATGGTTTTTGGGGTAATCAGAGTCAATAAAAAAAGCCAGTGAAAAAATCACTGGCTTATGGTATCGATACGCTAACGACTCCTGCTCAAACGCTTGTCTTTATTATGGATGACAGACGTTATGCAGCTCTAGGTTAGTGCCGATATCTTTATTACGATCCACTTTAGCATCATCATTACGCAGCTGCGTTAAGTGATCTAAATACGCTTGATCGACATCGTTAGTAATATAATGTCCATCAAATACTGAGGTTTCGAAACGTTTAATCGCTGGATTCTCCATTCTTACCGCTTCAATTAAGTCGGGTAAATCTTGGAAGATAATGCCATCGGCACCGATTAATTTAGCGATTTCATCAGCATCACGCCCATAAGCGATTAACTCGTTTGATGTTGGCATGTCGATGCCGTACACGTTAGGGAAACGAATTTCTGGAGCTGCTGAGGCAAAATACACTTTCTTAGCACCCGCTTCACGTGCCATTTCAATGATTTGCTCAGAGGTCGTACCGCGAACAATCGAGTCATCCACCAACAATACATTTTTACCGTAAAATTCGGTATTAATAGCATTGAGTTTTCGGCGTACAGACTTTTTACGTTCCTGTTGACCCGGCATAATGAAAGTACGGCCAATATAACGATTTTTAACAAACCCTTGTCGATAAGGTAAATCCATGCAACGGGCAATTTCAAGCGCGATATCGCAAGAGGTTTCAGGAATAGGAATAACCACATCGATATCGTGATCGCACCATTCCTTCTTAATTTTCTCGCCAAGCTTAGCGCCCATATTGACGCGACTTGCATACACAGACACTTTGTCGATGGTCGAATCTGGACGGGCAAAATAGACAAACTCGAAAATACAAGGTGCATAGCTAGGATCGGCCGCACATTGACGAGTATAGAGCTTACCATCAATAGACACATAAATCGCTTCACCCGGCGCTACATCACGCATCACTTCAAAGCCGACGGCATCAAGGGCAACACTTTCAGAGGCGACCATGTATTCGGTACCTGTTGGCGTTTCGTGCTTACCTAACACCAAAGGACGAATACCAAAGGGATCGCGAAACGCGACAAGGCCTTGACCAATGATCATCGCCACTACCGCATAAGCGCCGCGAGCTTGCTGGTGCACGTTAGCAACCGCATCAAATACTTCTTCTGAAGTCAGGGTTAAGCTAGTGGTTTTTTGTAATTCATCAGCCAATAGGTTTAATAACACTTCAGAGTCTGAAGTAGTATTAACATGGCGACGTTTTTTGATCAGCCCTTCGGCTAATTCAACTGTGTTGGTTAAGTTGCCGTTGTGGGCTAAAGAGATCCCAAATGGCGAGTTAACATAGAAAGGTTGCGCCTCTGATGCGCTTGAACTACCCGCCGTTGGATAGCGCACATGGCCAATACCAGCATTACCTTGTAGGCGTTGCATGTGTTTGACTTCAAAAACGTCTTTGACTAAACCATTGGCTTTACGCAGCCTGAAAGCACCACGATCAATGGTCACAATACCTGCCGCATCCTGACCTCTGTGCTGCAGCACTGTCAGTGCATCATAAATGGTTTGATTAACCGATGATTGGCCAACTATTCCGACGATACCACACATGGATAAGCTTCCTCATTGTAAGATGTTCTATGCCTTTTATGCTGAAATATAAGCAGGTTATAAGGTCATACTTTTACCTTTCGGTTTAAATACGACGTTATTTATCACTCAGGTATTCGGTCACGTTTCTGCTTATTCAAATAACAACATCGAGGTCATTATCTAAATGGCGCGTGTATGTAATAGGCATCAGCCCTTAAACATGCGTAACATAAATTCCCAAGCGACAGCGTTTTTCAGCATTTAGGATTAATTAATTTTATTTCTTATAGTTTGGGTACAAAGCTGGAGGTGTTTTCCAAATAGTTAAAAAACCATTGAATAACCACGCCAAATTCGGGCACTAGCACAGAGTCCTTCCACCATTGGGTGTTGGGTGAGCCTGTAAAAGCATCCATAAAAAACAGTAAAGCACTCACAATCAAGGCGCCGCGAATGGCACCGAAACAAAGGCCTAAAAGCCTGTCAGTGCCAGATAATCCGGTTTTAACAACCAGTTGTCCAAGAATGTAGTTAACTAGAGCGCCGAGCACTAAGGTAGTAATAAACAGAATGGCAATGGAAACGCCATTGCGCAGCATCTCATCGCTCATTTGCGTTAAATGAACGGCAAGATCGAGGTAAAATTGGCTGGCAATAAAGAATGCTGCAAACCATACCACTAACGACATGGCTTCTTTGGCAAATCCTCGGATCAGACTGATGAGAGTCGATAATCCGATGACGAATATGATAGCGTAATCAATCCAAACCATTGAGATGGCTTTCCGACATGGGCTTTAAGACGGCGCGATTCTACCAGAGACTGAAACGATTCTCACCCCTAGCGAGGTAAATAAATCATTTACAGTCTCAGGTGTAGTATCGCCATTAAGACTCTAAGGGGTTAAAAGGTACTATCCAGCCCTTAAGCCGTGTGAGGGTTTCAACCTCAGCTTGTATTTTTTTCAGTTTGGCTTCGGACACATCTGGCCCAACAAAAACTTTAGTCAATACGCCATCCTTAGGTGTTGCTGGGATAGTGTAAGCTTTAAAACCACTTTTACGCAGCTGCGCAACTAAGGTTTTAACATTAGCGGCATTATTAAACCCACCTAACTGCAAGGTAAAACCGCTTTTTATTTTGTCAGGATTGACCGTTTTAACCGTGGCCTCTTTTGCCGTATTCGCTTTAGGCGTTTCAACTTTAGGTTTTTCAACCTTTGCTACTGTAACCGGTTTTCTCTCAGGCTTTTTGGCCGGTTCAGCTTTAGCGGTTGCCTTAGGTGGTTCTTTTTTAACCTCAGACTTTTTTACCTCAGGCTGGACTTCAGCCTTAACGTCTTGCTTAGCGGTCTCTTTGACGGCTGTCGCCAGCTGATTATCCGCATGAGTTTGGTCATCAGCCGCTAACTCAGGTTCCTTTGAGCTAGGCACATCATCAACCGATAAAACCTCAAACATATCGTCGGTTTTTTGCTGTTCAATCACAGTTGGACGTAAAGGGATTTCTGAAAATTGCTCTTCTTGGCGATCTATTTTGCCATCCAAAATATCTGGCAAAAAAAGCACACCAAGCGCAACCAGCACTACAGTGCCAACTAAACGATTATGAAACTGGCTAGACAAAACGCACTTCCTGCTTAAATTGAGACTTAAAACCTGCCACAGTGTAAAAGGAGCCAAACACAATTACCACATCATCTGGGGTTATTTGCGCTTTTAGTGCCGACCAGGCGGCATCTATGCCCTCAAACTCAATCGCTTTGCTATCTGCAGCTAAGGTTTGACGTAATTGTGCCGCGCTTGCACCGCGTTCACCTTGCAGACTCACTAAATACCAAGTGTCAACTAAGGGTTCAACCACCGATAGCACGCCCGTAATATCTTTATCTTTAAGCATGCCACATAGCGCAAATACACGTTTACCTGCAACTATCGGCTGTAGCTGTTGCACTAAAAATCGAGCCGCATGGGGATTGTGAGCCACATCAAGCACCACCAAAGGCTGTTCGCTCACTCGCTCTAATCGACCGGTTAAACGAGCCGAACTAATACCTTTATCAATAATATCCGCCGAAATATCAGGCCAGCCATGTTCAATCACCGCCAGTACCGATGCCGCATTGGGCAAGGGCAAGGTAGGTAACGTTAATTGATTAAGCTGCCTTATTTGCCCCAAGAAATCCCATGAGTTGCCATTATTCTGATAACTAAATTCATGACCAACACGGTACAAGCTTGCGCCAACTTCGTTAGCGACATCATTCACACTGCATGGCAAATTAGGCTCCCCCACGATAGCGGGTTTACCGGCGCGGAAAATCCCCGCCTTTTCACGGCCCACGAGTTCACGGGTATTACCAAGATAACTTTCGTGATCTAAATCCACCGATGTGACCACGCTGATATCGGCATCAATGATATTGGTGGCATCTAAACGCCCTCCTAATCCAACTTCGAGGATCACCACATCGAGCTTTGCGGCTTTAAAAATGATTAATCCCGCCAGCGTAGCGTATTCAAAAAAGGTCAGAGAAATCTCGGCGCGCGCCGCTTCAATTTGCTCAAAAGCCGCCACAAAAGCGCGGTCTTGCGCATCTTCACCATTGATACGCACTCGCTCATTATACTTGAGCATGTGCGGCGAACTGTACACGCCCACCGTTAAACCCGATAAGCGCAGAATTTGTTCTAACATAGCGCAAGTGGTGCCTTTACCATTTGTGCCAGCCACAGTAACCACTTTAGCCTGACCCAATGCCAGTAGATCTAAGCGGCGCGCCACTTGCGAAACACGGCTTAAGCCCATGTCGATTTCAGTGGGATGAATGGATAATAAATAATCAAGCCACTGATTAAGTTCTGCATTTGACGCTGGTACTGTTAGCATATCGGTACATCCTCGTATTCGATGCCTTACAATCTATTGCAATAAAGCTTGAGTGTGGAGCGGTAATCTTAATCCAACATAAACAGTGGCCCTAGAGCCAATTTAGGTAATTGGTATTGCTCTGGATACGTCACATCAACTAAATAAAGCCCATTAGGTTTTGCCGTTGCTGCCGCTTGTTTTCTATCTTTTAGCGCTAATAGCTCTGTCATCCACGTTAAAGGCTGATTACCTAAACCAATTTCTAATAACGAACCCACAATATTACGCACCATGTGGTGCAAAAAGGCATTAGCAGCAATATCAACAATCACGTACATACCTTGGCGAGTCACATTTACGCAATGCACATTACGAAATGGCGTTTTAGATTGACACTGCATAGCACGGAAACTGGTAAAATCATGTTCACCGAGTAATAACTGCGCCGCTTGATGCATTTTGTTAGCATCGATATCGCCATGATAATGACTGACGCCCTGACGCAAAATTCCTGGGCGAAATTGATGATTATAAATCACATAACGGTAGCGACGAGCCGTGGCAGAAAAACGGGCATGGAAGCTATCATCCACCTCTTTCACCCAGCGTACGGCAATATTATCAGGCAGATTAGCATTCACCCCAAGGGTCCATGCGCTTTCGTTACGAATTGCATTTGTTTCAAAATGCACCACTTGGCCAGTAGCATGAACCCCCGCATCGGTTCGGCCTGCACAGAATACGCCGATAGGCTCATTGGCCACTATCGATAACGCGCGTTCTAATTGCGTTTGTACTGAATCGACGTCGGTTTGGCGTTGCCAGCCAAAATAGCCATTACCGTCATATTCAATACCTAATGCAATCCGCATTCACTTATCCTCACTTGTGACTATTATTTAGCGGCGCATTTTATCACAGCATTAACTAAAAAAAACGGCGCTGTTAGCGCCGTTTAATCGAAACTGAAAGAGAAACTGCTTTAGGTGATATCCTTCAGTAAACGTTGCGCTTCTTCTTGCTGACGCGCATTGCCATCAATGTTGACTTCTTTAAGCAAGGCTTTAGCGCTATCACTGTCGTCAATTTCAATATAAGCACGGGCTAAATCAAGCTTTGCACTAACTGAGTTTTCCTCGTCATCCACATCAATCATCGCCGCATCACCGATTAACGCATCGACATCACTCATTTCAACGTCAATTTCCGAATACTGATCAGTATCAGAGCCTTCTTCATTGGCATCATTTAATAACTTATCGATATCAATAAAACCATTTTCATTTTGGAAATGAGTTAAATCGTGTTCTGGCACAAACCTCTGCTGTGCTTTACGCGACTCTTGGGCGTCAAGCGCGGCCAAGGCTTCATCGACCGTAAGATTATGGTCATCGATAAGGGAAAAGCTGTCTTCCGACGTCAGTACATCTTCGTCTTCATCAAAATCGACATTGGCCGTAAAGGCGGCGAGTACGTTATCGTCACTTAAATCAAACCCTTGCTCAAAATCTAACTCGTCCGGCTCTTTTTGAGTATCGAGTTTAAAATCTTCACTGAAATCAAGATCGTTGCGTGTAGCCTTAATAGGCTTTTCTTCAGTCGTCTGGGTAATGGCATCGATTTTAAGCTCGACATCATTATCCTCAATATCTGTTGGAGGCGTTACAGGGTTAACTTTAGGGGCAAAATCAAGCTCTGAATCCCAATCGAGTACATGAGGATCTGGATTTTTATTGGCTTTTAAATCATTAAAGAATGATGATTCTTTATCTTTAGCAATGATTAATGCAGCGGCCGTGGCTGCGGCTACCCCAGTAGTCGTTAGACTCACTTGAGGTTCATCATCGAGTTCAAACGTATCGTCAGTACCATTTAAGTCATGCCCAGCACCAATACCTTTAAGTAAATCATCAGTATCATCGGTGTCAGTAGGCGTTATTTCTGCAGTTTCGAGATCAAAATTAATTTCGTCTGCATCGGCCTCTGATTGCTCTGGTAATTCAAACTGAGCTAAAAGCGCATCTAAATCTTCTTCATCGGTTAAATCTTCAGGCAACGAAGCTTGCAGCTCTGCGGCAATGACTGCGTTGATTTCGTTGTCGATGCTCTCTTTAACATCATCAGTAACATCGTGTTGAGTAACGTTTTGCGAACCGTCTTGGACACTGTTTTGAAACTCAGCAGTGGTATCAAGATCAATTTCAGGTTTGGTCTCAAAACTTGCTAATAAGGAGTCAATGTCATCGCTATTATCAACACCTAAATCATCAAGTTCAGCGTCTAACTCAGCGGCAATTTCAGCGCTAAAATCAGGCTCGGTAATTTCAGGTTCAGGTACATAAGCGGGTGTCGGCTTATCAAAATCAGCCAGTAAGGCATCGATATCATCAGTATCGTCAACGCCTAAGGCATCAAGCTCTGCATCTAACTCAGCAGCAATTTCAGCGCTAAAATCAGGCTCGGTGATTTCTGGTTCAGATTCTGGTACAGAAATAGGTGTCGGCTTGTCAAAATCTGCCAACAAGGCATCGATATCATCAGTATCGGCAACGCCAAAGGCATTAAGCTCTGCATCTAACTCAGCAGCAATTTCAGCGCTAAGATCAGGCTCGGTGATTTCAGGTTCAGGTACATAAGCGGGTGTCGGCTTATCAAAATCAGCCAGTAAGGCATCGATATCATCAGTATCGTCAACGCCTAAGGCAT